>NZ_BCSO01000005.1 GCF_001570905.1 [Zimmermannella] alba NBRC 15616
TTTTTTTTTGTTGTGTGGTCGGGCTGTTCCCGGATGGCCCTTTTGTGGTCTGGGGTTGGTGGCTTGAGCGGGGGGCGCTGGCGACGGGTGGATACTCGCGGCTGCGCCACGAGAATCCACCCTTGGTGGTGAAGCACGTTGATGTCCTTGCGGCCTGACTCGGGTTTCGGGTATCGCGACGGCTCGAGAGCAAGTACTCTCGTAGAGATAACTCGACAGTGATCGGAAGGAGAACATATGTCAGAAGAACGCGGAGGTCCGCGGGGCGATCGTTCTCGTTCCGGTCAGGGTGGCTACGGTTCGCGTGGCGGGCAACGGGGCGGCTTCTTACGCAACAACGGTCGTCGCGGCGGCTCCTCGGAGCGCGGCTACGGCTCGCGCCAGGATCGCGGTGAGCGAAGCTACGGTTCCCGTCGTGAGTCAGGTGAACGGCGTGAGCGCGGCCGTAGCTGGTCGAACGACGACCGTGCTCGTGGGGCTTCACGCGATGGCCGCGCAGGCGGTTGGCGCGAGAGCCGCGAGGAGCGCGGATTCCGTGGAGGCGAGGATCGTCGCTCTTACCGGGGTGAGCGTCGTGATGGCGCCTCGAGTTTTGACAAGCGTCGCAGCGAGAACAGCAATGGACGCCGCTTTGACGGCGAACGCGGCGGATACAACCGTGGCCGTGCAGCTGACGGTGAATTCCGTGGTGCACGCCGCGACGGTGGCTTTCGCAGTGAGCGCGGCGGTCGGAGCGATCGTGCAGGTGCACCGCGCGGTCGAGGTGACTTCGCCCGGGGTACGCGCGGCGGACGTTCATCCGGCCCGCGCAACGAGGAACAGCGTCCGGGACTCACCGAGCAGGAGCAGCGGGAGCGCGAGCGCGAGCTTCGCTTCGTGCGTCACGAGCACAAGGATCCTGAGATTCCGGACAGCATCACCGAAAGCGACCTGCCGTTCGCGGCACGCGTCGAACTCAAGACGCTGACGAAGGAAAACGCCGAGTTCGTAGCGCGGCACCTCGCCATGGTTGCGCTGCTCATCGACTCTGACCCCGAGCTTGCGCACCAGCACGCCATCTCGGCATCCCGTAAGGGCGGTCGTATCGCGATCTGCCGCGAGACGCTCGCCATCACTGCCTACACGACCGGCGACTACGCGCTCGCGCTTCGCGAGCTGCGCACCTACCGCCGTATCTCCGGCAAGGACGACCAGCTTGCGTTGATGATCGACTCCGAGCGTGGTCTCGGCCGCGCCGACCGTGCCCTTGAACTCGGACGCTCTGCAGACCGATCGAGCATGCCGGCCGCACAGCGCGTCAACGTGGCGATCGCCATGTCCGGCGCTCGCCTCGATCTCGGCCAGGCCGACCTGGCGCTTGCTGAGCTCGAGGTCCCGGAGCTCGACGACCGTCGCGCCTTTAGCTTCAGCCCGGCACTCTTCGACGCCTACGCGGAAGTGCTCGAGGAACTCGGCCGCGCCGATGAAGCCAAGCGGTGGCGTCGCGCATCGGAGCGGGCAGCTGCTGCGCTGGAAGCAGCCGAACACGACGAGCACGAGACGATGACCATCGTCACTGAGACGCTCGACGGCGAACCCTACGAAGAACGACTCGTCGACGTTCCGGTCGACGAGGACTCGGCGCAGGAGAACGACTCTCTCACCACGGATGAGGCGGACAAGTCGGAACAGCAGGACTCTGCTGACAGCGACGCTGGCGCAGAAGCAGAAGCAGAAGCAGAAGCCGCTGGTGAAGCCATCAGCGGTGCAGCGGCTGCCCCGATCGTGGACAGCGACGCTGATGCACCGGCTGAAGCGTCTGTTCAGGCATCTGCTGAAACCGTCTCCGAAGCACCTGCTGATACGGAACCCGCACCGTCATCCGACGACGAACTGCCGCAGGAGATGACGCTCGCCTTCGATTTCGACTTTGACGACGAGGACACGAACAAGAACTGATGTTTGGCTTCGGTAACAAGGCAACGCAGCTCGGGCCAGCTCCGCTTGCGGGGCGCCGTGCCGTCTTCGCAGACCTCGACGGCGTCGTCTACCGGGGGAGCCATGCCATCCCGGGAGCCGTCGACGCCCTCAGCAGTGCTGAGCAACAGGGCGTGCAGCTCGCGTTCCTTACGAACAACGCATCCCGTCCGGCGGCGCAGGTGGCTGCGCAACTGCGCGACATCGGCCTCAGCAACACGGAGGAGCGCCAGGTGGTCACGAGCCCGCACGCCGCCGTCAAACTGCTCGCCGAACACCTTGAACCGGGCGGGCTTGTGCTCGTTGTTGGTGGAGCGGGAATCACCGAGGTTCTTGAAGGTGCCGGCTACCGCGTGACGCGAAGCGCGGACGACGAGCCAGATGCGGTCATGCAGGGCTTTGCCAAGGACGTGGGCTGGGTGCACCTCGCGGAAGCTTCCTTCGCGCTCGCTGGCCGCGACATCCCCTGGATTGCGACGAACCAGGACTGGACGATCCCGGTCGCTCGCGGCATTGCCCCCGGCAACGGCACGCTGGTGTCGGCCGTCCACACCGCCATCGGACGCCTGCCGATCGTTGCCGGAAAGCCCGAGTCGCACATGTTCTCGCTCGGGCTTGAACGCTTCGGCGTGAGCGCCGACGAGACGCTGATGATCGGTGACCGGCTCGACACGGACATCCTCGGTTCCCATCGCGCAGGCATCGACGGCGTGCTCGTCCTCACCGGCGTTGACCGCCCGAAGCAGGTGCTTGCTGCAGCGGCCGACCAACGTCCTCGCTACATCATCGAGCACCTCGGCCAGCTCGCCGAGCCGTACCCGGAGATGGTCGTCGACACGCTCGGCACGGATGCCTGGCGTGCACGCGTGGGCAAGGCGAGCGTCCGAATCGACGGCATCACCGTCACCGTTGAGCACGAGGGCGAGCACCGGCTCAATCTCCTGCGCGCAGCCTCGGCTGCCGTGGCGGCATCAAACAAGATGGTGTTCACCTTGCGCGTTCCGGACGTTCTGCACGAGGACTGGCTGGCCGCGTGAGCGAGATCGCCGCACACGCAGAGGAACAGCTCGACGAGGTGACGCAGGCGGTCACCGAAATCCGAGCACGTCTGACCGAACTCGACGAGACCCCACTTGCCGAGCGTGCCGCCGCACTTGGCGAGATCCACGGCGAGCTCACAAAGCTGCTCGAAGGTCCCGCAGCGTGAGCGAACGCCTCGACGTTGCACTCGTCCAGCGGGAGCTCGCTCGAAGCCGATCCGCTGCGCAGCGCGCTATCAGTGAAGGCATTGTCCGACTGAACGGCGTGCCCGTCATCCGTCCCTCCATCAAGGTCGAAGACAGCGACGAACTCACCGTTGACGGGCCGGAACGCTACGTCTCACGCGCTGCCCGAAAGCTCCTCGCCATGTTCGAAGCGCAGGATGACCTCACTGCCCAGGGGCGTTACTGCCTCGACGTTGGCGCATCCACTGGCGGGTTTACGCAGGTGCTGCTCGAACGCGGTGCCGCTGGCGTCGCGGCACTGGATGTGGGCCACGCGCAACTGCATCCCCTCATCCGCAGCGACCCACGTGCCGCCGTCATTGAGGGCGAGAACGCCCGGTACCTCACCGCAGCACGGCTCGACGAGTGCATCGCCGCGAGCAGCCGCTGGGGGAGCGTCGGCGCGGAAGCGATTGACCTCATCGTGGGCGACGTGTCCTTCATCTCCCTCACGCACGTGCTGCCCGCGCTCGTCGCGAGCACCCCCGCACATCGCGACTGGGTGCTCCTCATCAAGCCGCAATTCGAGGTCGGACGTCAGGGCGTCAAGGGCGGAATCGTGACCGACCCGCTCCTCGCCCTCGACGGGGTCGAACGGGTCATCTGGAACGCCTTCGACCTCGGCCTCGGCTTGCAGCACATTATGGAGTCTCCTGTGCTCGGCACCCACGGGAACCGAGAGTTTGTTGCGCGATTCGGCCAAGCTCACGAAGCTCCAGAACGTCATCCGGAACAATGGAACGAGCGGCTTCGAGCGCTCGTTCTTGGCGGGGCACGTCGCCCGCGGAAAGGAACGTCGTGACCTCATCAGCTGTGACGACTTCGAGCGAAGTGACGCAGACACCCGCCACGCGGAAGATGCTCATCGTGAGCCACACGCGGCGGCAAGAAGCAATCGACGCGGCAATCCAGGTGATGGATCGCCTGCTCGACGCGGGCGTCACCCCGGTACTCGAATCCACGACGCGCAGTGAACTTGAACGCCACACCGACCGTGTCGCTGACGCCCGCATCGAAAACCTCGACGAGGGCGCGCCACTGGATGACTTTGAGCTGTGCATCGTGCTCGGTGGTGACGGCACCATTCTTCGCGCCGCAGAAATCGTGCGGGCAGCGCGCGTGCCAATCATCGGCGTGAACCTCGGCCACGTTGGGTTCCTCGCCGAGAGCGAGCGCGAATCCATCTCCACGCTGCTTGAACGTGTCCTCGACCGCGACTACGAGGTCGAGAAACGCCTCGCCATCTCGGTGACCGTGGAACGCCCCGGCGAGGAACCCCACACCACCTGGGCACTCAACGAAGCGGCCCTTGAGAAGGCTGACCGGCAGCGCATGGTCGAAGTCATCATCGCGGTCGACGGGCAGCCGCTGGAGAGCTTCGGATGCGATGGCGTCATCCTCGCGACACCGACCGGCTCGACCGCATACTCCTTCTCGGCCGGTGGCCCCATCGTGTGGCCCGGTGTCGAAGCACTCCTCGCAGTGCCGATCTGCGCGCACGCACTCTTTGCCCGGCCGATCGTCGTCGGGAAGGACTCGACGCTCGTCGTGGACCTCCTCGACCGCACGAGCTCGAGTGCCGTGCTCAGCTGTGACGGACGCCGCAGCATCGAGATCACGCCCGGAACCCGAGTCACGGCCCGTCGAAGCGACCACCCCGTGCTCCTCGCACGCCTTCACGAAGGCCCCTTCACGAAGCGCCTCGTTGACAAGTTCAAGCTCCCCATCGCGGGCTGGCGAGGCGAGGCAGATCAGCCGTGATTCTCGACCTCGACATTGACGGCCTCGGTGTCATTGACCGAGCAAGTCTTCCGCTCGGCCCGGGCTTCACCGCCATTACGGGTGAAACGGGTGCCGGCAAGACGATGGTGGTGACGGCGCTCGGACTCCTCCTCGGCGGCCGGGCGAAGAGCGGCACGATCCGTCACGGCCACGAGCGAGCCTCGATCGACGCGCGCTGGAGCATCCCGCGCGGTGGACATCTCGAAGCGCGCGTGCAAGACGCCGGCGGCCAGCTTGATGAGCTCAGCGACGACACCGCGGAACTGCTCATTACGAGGCAGCTTGTTGACTCTGGGCGAAGCAAGGCATGGCTCGGCGGCAAGAGCGTGCCCGTCGGGATGCTCAGCGAATTCGGTGAGGAACTCGTTGCAGTCCACGGCCAAGCCGAACAATGGCGACTGCGCTCCGAATCCGCACAGCGGGACGCCCTCGACCGATTCGGTCCGGACACCATCTTCGAACTCGCTGACGCCGTCGCGACATCCTGGGATGAGCGTGAGGCGGCGCGCGCCGAAGCTGAACGCCTGCGCGCAGCGGAATACGAACGCAAGAACGAAGCCGAAGCCCTTCGCGTGCTGATCGACCTCGTTGAAACCGTTCAGCCTCAGCCGGGTGAGGACGAGCAGCTGCGCAGCCGCATCGACCGGCTCACGCACCTGGAAGACATCCGCATCGACGTGCAGACTGCTTTGGAAGCACTGCGCGGCAGCGAGGCCTACTTGGATGCGCGTCCCGCGCTCGAACTCCTGGCGACCGCGAGCGAGGCATTGCAGCGCGCCGCCCACAACGACAGCGGACTGCGTGAACTCGCCGAACGAGTTGAGAGCGCCCGCTTGACGCTCGACGACGCATCCCTAGAGATCGCAAGTTACGTGAGCGAACTCGACAGCGATACACCGGGGGAGTTGCAGCAGCTCAACGAGCGGCTCGCGAAGCTCAACGATCTCATGACGCGCTTCGGACCCACGCTTGACGACGTCCACACGCGCTACGAGGAAGCAGGGCGCCGACTCCTTGAACTTGACGGCGACGACGATCGCATCGCAGATCTCGAACAGCGCGCCGAAGCCGCAAACAGCGAACTCGCCAGCCACGCTGCCAAGCTCACAGACGCCCGCACGGCAGCAGCCGGCGAGCTCGCTGATCGCGTGACGACAGAACTTACGGCGCTCGCGATGCCGCACGCACACCTCGAGGTTCGCGTCACTCCAGCCGAAGACATCAAGCGCCACGGCGCCGACCGCATCGAGTTCCTGCTCGCCGCGAATCCAGGCGCAGCACCGGTGCCCCTCGGACAGGGGGCATCCGGTGGCGAACTCTCACGCATCATGCTCGCCCTCGAAGTGGTCCTTGCCGAAGCGAACCCCGTGCCGACTCTCGTCTTTGACGAAGTGGATGCCGGCGTCGGTGGTGCGGCCGCGATCGAAATCGGCCGTCGACTGCAACGCCTGAGTCGTCATACGCAGGTCATCGTTGTCACGCATCTCGCCCAAGTTGCTGCCTTCGCTGACAACCACCTGCAGATCGCGAAGAGCAGCGACGGCAATGTGACAAGCTCGAACATCACACCGTTGACAGGCCAAGCACGCGTGGATGAAATGACCCGACTGCTTTCGGGACTCGCCGAAAGTGACACGGGGCGCGCCCACGCCGAGGAGCTCCTCACCTTGGCCGCCGTAAAGGAGTAGGGTGGAAGCCCGTGAGCGACGCGATTCTCAATGAGGCCATTTCCGGCCAGCCCCCGGTCAAGCAGATCTATGTGACGGGCGGTGTTGTCTCCTCGCTCGGTAAGGGTCTGACGGCAGCAAGCCTCGGCAACCTTTTGACGGCGCGCGGACTTCGCGTCGTCATGCAGAAGCTTGACCCGTACCTCAACGTCGACCCGGGCACGATGAACCCGTTCCAGCACGGTGAAGTCTTCGTCACTGACGACGGTGCCGAGACGGACCTGGACATCGGCCACTACGAGCGTTTCCTCGACGTGGAACTCACACAGGCCGCCAACGTCACCACCGGTCAGATTTACTCGACGGTTATCGCTCGTGAACGCCGCGGCGAGTTCCTCGGCGACACCGTGCAGGTCATCCCGCACATCACCGACGAGATCAAGCGCCGCATGCGCCTGCAGGCATCCGAGAAGCCGCGCCCCGACGTCATCATCACCGAGGTCGGCGGCACGATCGGCGACATTGAATCGCAGCCGTTCATTGAGGCGGCACGTCAGCTGCGCCACGAGCTTGGCCGCGACAACGTCTTCTTCGTCCACGTCTCGCTCGTCCCGTTCATGGGTGCATCGGGTGAACAGAAGACGAAGCCGACCCAGCACTCGGTCGCCGCCCTTCGCTCCGCAGGTATCCAGCCGGACGCGCTCGTGCTGCGCTCGGACCGCCCCGTCACCGAGGCCAACAAGCGCAAGATCGCGCTCATGTGCGACGTCGACGAGCGCGCGGTCGTGAACACGGTTGACCTCCCGTCGATCTACGACATCCCGATGGCGCTGCGCGATCAGGGCCTTGACGAGGTCATCATCGAACAGCTCAAGCTCCCTGCCGGTGAGTTCCAGTGGGACGACTGGAAGCGCCTGCTCAAGGCAGTCCACGAGCCGAAGCACGACGTCACGGTCGGCCTCGTCGGCAAGTACATCGACCTCCCGGACGCCTACCTCTCGGTCACCGAGGCGCTTCGCGCCGGTGGTTTCGCAAATGAATCGCGCGTGAAGATCGAGTGGATTCCCTCGGACGAGTGCCAGACGCAGGAAGGCGCTGCCCAGCACCTGAGCCGCGTCGACGCGATCTGCGTTCCTGGCGGTTTCGGTATCCGCGGCATCGAAGGCAAGCTCGGCGCACTCAAGTTCGCGCGCGAGAACGAGATTCCGACGCTCGGCCTCTGCCTTGGCCTGCAGTGCATGGTCATCGAGGCTGCCCGTAACCTCGCTGGCATCGAAGGTGCTTCCTCGACCGAGTTCGACCCGGAAACCTCCGAGCCGGTCATCGCCACGATGGCGGAGCAGGTGGAGATCATCTCCGGCGGCGACATGGGCGGCACGATGCGCCTCGGCCTCTACCCGGCCAAGCTTGCTGAAGGTTCGCTCGCTGCGGAGACCTACGGTCGCACTGATGTGTCTGAACGCCACCGTCACCGCTACGAAGTAAACAACCAGTACCGCGACCGCATCGCAGCGGCAGGCCTCGTCTTCTCGGGCACCTCGCCTGACGGTACGCTCGTGGAGTTCGTGGAGCTTCCACGCGACGTCCACCCGTACTACATCGCCACCCAGGCACACCCCGAACTCATGTCGCGCCCGAACCGCGCACACCCGCTCTTCGCAGGCCTCATCGCGGCTGGTCTTGAGCGTCAGCGCGCGAGCCGCCTCATCGAGGTGGAGCCGGAGGTTTCGCGGGACGAGGACGCCTAAGGTCCATGTCGACGCCGGAAACGCTCGCTGATGAGTTCGACGAGCCCCAGATTCTTGACCGCAAGGTCATCCACCGGGGCTACGTGTGGGACATTGTCAGCGAGCGTTTCCAGTACGGCGACGGTGAGATCACCCGCGAGTTCGTGGACCACACGGGTGCCGTGGCGGTGATGGCGATGGATGATGAGGAACGGATCCTCCTCATCCGCCAGTACCGCCACCCCGTGCGCATGCGCGATTGGGAGCTTCCGGCGGGCCTGCTCGACGCTGCCGGTGAAGCGCCTCTTGCCGCTGCTCAGCGTGAACTTGCCGAAGAGGCCGATCTGACGGCCGGCAGCTGGCACACGCTCATCGACTTCTTCACCACGCCCGGTGGAAACAACGAGTCGATCCGCATCTATCTCGCCCGCGACATCGCCCAGGCTCCCGAAGTCTTTGCACGCACCGAAGAAGAGGCCGATATTGAACGCCGGTGGGTGTCACTCGATGATGCGGTGGATGCGGTGCAGCGTGGCCAGCTCCACAACCCCTCGGCGGTCATCGGCATCCTGAGTCTTGCAACCGCGCGGTCGCGGAACTGGAGCGACGTGAAGCCCGCCGACGAACCGTGGCCCACTCGACCTCCAGGACCATGGGGCAACCAGGCGTGAGCGAACTTGCCCGCTGGCAAGAACGCTTCCTCCGGCACGTCGCCATCGAGCGAGGCCTGAGCGAACATTCGGTCGCTGCCTATCGGCGAGACCTCACCCGCTATGTACGGTGGCTAGCGGATGCGGGCCGCACGAAGCTCGCGGACGTCACGGCCGCAGATATGCAGGACTTTCTCGCGTCGCTTCGTGCGGGGGAGCAGCCACTGGCAGCTTCGTCGGTTGCACGGATGGTGTCGACCGTCCGCAGCTTCCATTGCTTCCTGCTGGACGAGGAGGCAGTGGCCGAGAACGTTGCGGCAGAGCTGCGTGCACCGAAGCAGCCCTCGCGCCTCCCAAAGGCGATCACCGTGGACGAAGTGGAACGCCTCCTCGCTGCTGCCCGCGGTGAGACGACGGTCGCCCTCCGCGACAGCGCGCTGCTCGAGCTGCTGTATGCCACCGGGGCACGCATTTCCGAGCTTGTGAACCTCAACGTCGACGACGTTGCCGACCTCGACGTGCTGCGTGTGCGAGGTAAGGGCGACAAGCAGCGCCTCATCCCTGTGGGCAGCTACGCGAAAGCCGCGCTCGAGCAATACCTCGTGCGTGCGCGGCCTGAACTCTCGGCGAAGGGCAGCTTCACACCGGCGCTGTTCCTTGGCGTTCGAGGCGGGCGTCTCTCACGCCAAAGCGCGTGGCACGTGCTCGCGAACACGGCAAAGCGGGCAGAACTCAGTGACAAGATCTCGCCGCACACGCTCCGTCATTCCTTCGCCACCCACATGCTGCAGGGCGGCGCGGATGTGCGCGTCGTGCAAGAGTTGCTTGGACACTCCTCCGTGGCGACGACGCAGATCTACACGCTCGTGACACGGGATGCCCTGCGCGACATGTACGTCACGAGCCACCCACGCGCACTCTCGGATGCGCGCTGACCGGCTGCTACATCACGACGCGGCCAGCGCTCTCGATGCTCACGTAGCGAAGGCGCACATTCGTTCAGCTTGGCAGCTCGATGGCCTGGAGCCTTGCGAGCTCGTCCTCTGCTGAAGGCTTCTTAGGGAAGGAGGCCGTTCTCTCCGTTCACGTAGATTTCGACGTGCAGCTCCTCGAAGTGTTCGAGCGTGCGAACCTTGTCCACCAGGGCATTGATGACCCGTTCGGCATCGTCGCGGGTGCAGTCCTTGACGAGGATGAAGGTGCCCTTGAGGTAGATCGAGCCCTCATCGTTGAACTCTGAAGCCGAGGCGGTTGCCACTTCCGGCATGGCGTCACCTGCGAGTTCCAGCTCCGCGCCTGCAGACGTCACGTCTGTGAAGTACGAACAGGCGGTCAGGCTCGCGACGAGAGCGAGCGCCCACATGACGACGGCCATCCGTCGCACCATATTCAAGTGACTCACGTTCATGCTGTGCCCGCTTGCGAGAAAACCGACGCGTCAGCCACGCACGCTGACATTGCCTCGCTCTGCAGGCTGCCTTACCGAAGCGCAGCGCTCGCGCTGCCGGATTCACAGACGCGCAGTGAGGACGCGGGCCTTGACCGTGCCCCACGACGGCAGCTCAACCTTGTCGATGCGGGCCTGCTCGAGTGATGTGTCGTTCTCAGCGCCCGTTTTTTGGGCGTTGGACGCGACCACGATGGTTGGCGTCTGTTCGATCGTCTGGCACTCGAGATACTCCCATGCAATCTCGGCGAGTTCGGTGAGCTGTTCGGTCGTGCAGCCGTGCGAGGAATCAGTGCCACCGACCGTGCGAATCGCGAGGTACTTGTCGTCACGCCAGATCATCGTGACGTCCATGAGCGTGCTGTCGTCGTAGTGCTCCTCGATGAGGCCGTGCACATTGGCAATGTCCTCGAGGATGCCCTGCTGCGCGTTGACGTGGTACTGCGTGCCGGACGCAATCACCGAGCGGCCCGCGCTGGTGAGCGCCTCGGTTTCATCGTGGTGGAGGAAATCGTGCGCCGTGAAGTAGGCATCGATCGGCGGCCGAAAATCGTCGGCGGGTGTGGCGGCAGTCACGAGTGGTGCGCAGACGAGAACCGTGCATGCCGCGAGGTAGACATCGCCGGAGACCGGAGAGGCCGCCCTCAATACTGCTGCCCTCGATGAAGATCGTCGCCACTTCAGGCATGGAGTGAGCAGTTCATGAGATTTCGTGCACCATCGGGTCGGGGCTCGCGAAGAGTTAGCACGAACTCATGGTGAGCGCAACGATGACCGGGTGACGCGAGACAGGACGGACATAGCCTCATTGTCGCGTGCTGGCCGTTGTCACACATCAGCGCGAAGCATGGTTTGACCCTCAAGCACAGCTTGAAGTGGATCCAAGGAGCGTTTCTTGTCTTCCTGGACGTCCCGGAGGGAAACCATGCGCCGGGCGATACGAT
The DNA here is from genome assembly GCF_001570905.1 of [Zimmermannella] alba NBRC 15616. Taxonomy (GTDB): domain Bacteria; phylum Actinomycetota; class Actinomycetes; order Actinomycetales; family Microbacteriaceae; genus Pseudoclavibacter; species Pseudoclavibacter albus. The sequence continues at coordinate 11,439 of NZ_BCSO01000005.1, forward strand.
CAAAGGCACCGAGCATCGACCCGTGAGGAGGCGTCGCGTGGCCAAGACGCCGAAGCATGATGAACCACTTGCGGGCTTTGACGAACTCGAACCACGGGAGGACGACGTCGTGACCGAACTGCCTGCTGCGAACCCCAACGCCCGCACCGCTGAGGCCGTGTCCACGACGAACTATCACCGTTTCCCCGTGCCGGCCCCGCTGGAGGGGACCGGGCCCGCACGCATCATCTCCATGTGCAACCAGAAGGGCGGCGTCGGCAAGACGACGACGACGATCAACCTCGGCGCTTCGCTCGCCCAGTACGGCCGCCGCGTCCTGTGTGTGGACTTTGACCCCCAGGGTGCGCTCTCAGCAGGTCTCGGCATCTCTGCCCACGACGAGCCGACAATCTACGAACTTCTCGTCGGCGCCGTGAAAGACCCGCACGAGGTCATCCAGCACTCCGAAGTGGAGGGGCTTGACGTCATCCCGGCGAACATCGACCTCTCGGCAGCCGAAGTGCACCTGGTGACTGAGGTCGCTCGCGAGCAGATCCTCGCGAGCGTGCTGCGGAAGGTCCGCAACGAATATGACGTCATCATCGTCGACTGCCAGCCTTCGCTGGGCCTGCTCACCGTGAATGCACTCACGGCAAGCCACGGCGTCATCATCCCGCTCGAGTGCGAATTCTTCGCTCTCCGCGGTGTCGCACTCCTGGTCGAGACGATCGAGAAGGTGCAGGACCGACTGAACCCCTCACTTGAGCTCGACGGCATCCTGCCCACGATGTTCGACGGCCGCACCCTCCACTCGCGTGAGGTGCTCGACCGCGTCTATGACGCCTTCGGAGACAAGGTGTTCGAGACCGTCATCGGCAAGACCGTGAAGTTCCCCGACGCATCCGTCGCCGGGGTGCCCATCGTCGAGTTCGCGCCGAACCACAACGCTGCCGAGGCCTACCGTCAGCTCGCGCGCGAACTCGTGGCGCGCGGCGCGGTCGCGTAGCAGTGTCATCCAGCAGCCCAGTGGCCGCTGACGCAACGGAACTCGCCAGCGACGCTCCCGCCTTTCGCGTTGAGCTCGCAAACTTTGAGGGCCCTTTCGACCTGCTGTTGAGCCTCATCGCCAAGCACGAACTCGACATCACCGAAGTGGCGCTCAGCAAAGTTACCGATGAATTCATCGCTCACCTGACGGCGATGGAAGAGTATGAGCTCGATGTCGCGAGCGAATTCATCGTCGTCGCAGCGACCCTCCTCGACATGAAGCTCGTGAGCCTCTTGCCGCAGGGCGATTACGTTGACGCCGAAGACGTCGCCGTGCTTGAAGCCCGCGACTTGCTCTTCGCACGCCTGCTGCAATATCGCGCCTTCAAGGAAGCGAGCGCGTGGTTCGCGACACAGCTCGCCAACGAGTCGAAGCGATACGGCCGCAGTGTGCCGGTCGAGCCGCGCCTTCGCGACCGGGCACCCGAGTTGGTGTGGACGCTGAGCCTCGACGACTTCGCCGCGCTCGCGACGGTTGCGCTCACACCCCGGGCACCCGAGACCGTGGGACTTGATCACCTGCACGCGCCCCTCGTAAGCATCCGCGAACAGGCAGCCCACCTCGTGTCGAGGCTGCGCGGGCACGACGGGCCCATCTCGTTCAGTGACCTCATCCGTGACGTGGGGGAACCGGGCATCGTGGTTGCCCGATTCCTCGCGGTGCTTGAGCTGTACCGGCGAGCTGCCGTGACCTTCTCACAAATGCAGCCGCTCGGGCCGCTCCACATTACGTGGGATGCGGAACACTGGAGTGACGACGAACTCGCAAGCTTGGGGGCCGACTATGAACACTGACGCACAGGCAGCGAGTGACGAGCAGGATGCTGTCGAGGCGGCCCGCATTCCCTTGACGCGTGCCCTCGAAGCGATGCTCTTTCTCGCTGACGAACCAACGAGCCTCGTCGCGCTCGCGACCGCCTGCGGTGCACCCGTGGCACAGGTGCGAGACGCGCTCGCCGAACTGCAAGCCGACTACGACGGCGTGGATGGCATCGAACGCGCCTTTGAACTGCGCGAGATCGGCGGTGGTTGGCGGCTGTACGTGCGCGATACGTACGACGAGGTACTCGAAGACTTCATCGTCACGCGTCAACCACCAAAGCTCTCGCAGGCCGCGCTTGAGACGCTCGCGGTCATCGCCTACCGGCAGCCGGTGACCCGCCAGCAGGTGGCGAATGTGCGCGCCGTCAATGTGGATTCTGTCGTGCGAACGCTTGTTGCTCGTGGCCTTCTCGAAGAGGCCGGGCAAGATGGAGTCACCGGCGCGACGCTGTACGTGACAAGCGACCGGTTCCTCGAGGTGCTGGGCATCAATTCGCTGGAGGATCTCCCGAAGATTTCTCCGCTGCTGGCTGATGGCCACGATCTCGGGGACTGGCAGGAGGAGATGGCATGAACCGTGGATATGAGCGTCGAGACCGCCGCAACGGCGAGGGCCGTTCCGGACGAGACGAGCAAGCACGGGGCCGTGCGCCCAAGCGGAACGCCTCCTCGCGCGGCGGCTCGGTTCCGCGCCGCGATGACCGTGCGGGTGCATCTGGATCGCGTCGCCGCGAGCAAGGCCCCACGCGCGGTGCAACAGGGGAACAGCGTCGCCCGCGCTTGGATGCACGCCGCGGCGTGACGCGACGCGACAGCGAACCGCGCGGCCGCGATCGTGATGAGCGTCAACTCGGCGACGCCGCCCGGGCTGCCCAGCAGCACAAGCCCGCGGGCGGATGGAGCCTCGAGGACTTCGACGACATCCCGATGCCCGCCGGCCAAGACGATGGCCGCGTGCGCCTCCAGAAGGCCCTCGCGAACGCGGGCGTCGCGAGTCGCCGCGTGTGCGAGCAGTACATCACCGAAGGCCGCGTCGAAGTGAACGGGAAGATCGTGCGAGAGCTTGGCTCGCGCATCGACCCGACGTGTGACCGCGTGTACGTGGATGGCACCGCCGTGCAGTTCGACCAGTCGATGCGCTACGTCATCCTCAACAAGCCCACCGGTGTCGTCTCCACTATGAAGGACGAACACGGTCGACGTGACCTGCGCGAGTTCACACGCGAATGGAGCGAACGCCTCTACAACGTTGGTCGGCTCGACTACGAAACGAGCGGCCTGCTCGTGCTCACCAACGACGGCGAACTCGCGAACATCCTCGCGCACCCTTCCTACGGCGTTGAGAAGACGTACATCGCCAAGGTGAAGGGGCGCGTCACGGCGCAGACGCTGCAGAAGCTCTTGCGAGGCATCGAGCTTGAGGACGGCCCGATCAAGATTGACTCGGGCAAGATCCTCGCCGACCAGCCGGGCCACGGCGCAAGCCTCGTCGAAGTGACGCTTCACTCCGGGCGCAACCGCATCGTTCGCCGCATGTTCGATGCGGTCGGGCACCCCGTCACCGAGCTCGTGCGTCGTTCGTTCGGGCCGCTCCACCTCGGGAGCCTGCGCGCGGGGGAGAGCCGCGAAGTGACGCAGGACGAACTCGGGAAGCTTCTCACGCTCGCTCGCCGTGCCGCGAAGCGCCCTGAACAGGGCGCGGTCACGGGCACACAGGGAGGTGACGCATGAGTCACGCCCTCACAGGCCCCGTCCGCGTGATCGGCACGGGCCTGCTCGGGACGAGCATTGGTCTTGGCCTTACTCGCGCAGGCTTCGAAGTACAGCTCTCAGACGCGTCGCCGAACAACGAGCGACTGGCCCACGAGCTGCGCGCCGGCATCCCGATCGCCCAGACGAGCGCGGCCCCGAGCCTTGTCGTCGTGTGCGTGCCGCCGGATGTCACCGCAGCGGTGATCGCCGAGCAGCTTGAGCTCTGGCCGGAGGCGCTCGTTACTGACGTCGCCTCGGTGAAGCTGCAACCGCTTGAGCAGCTCCGGGAACGCGGCAGCGACCTCAGCCGCTACCTCGGCGGGCACCCCATGGCGGGACGCGAAACCGGAGGCCCGCTCTCTGCTCGCGCCGACCTCTTCATCGGGCGCCCCTGGGTCATCACCCCGCACGGCGGCGAGCGCGAGGGCGCCATGGAGACGGTGCGGGCGCTCGCGGAGTTGCTCGGCTCCAACACGGTCACGCTCGATGCACGGGCTCACGATGAGTCCGTGGCGCTCATTTCGCACGCGCCGCAGATCGTGAGCTCGCTGCTTGCGGCACGACTCGTGGACGACGAGCACAATGCCGCAGCGCTTGCCGGGCAGGGACTTCGTGACGTGACCCGTATCGCGGCGAGCGACGACAACCTGTGGGTGCAAATTCTTGCCGCGAACGGTCCTCGGGTGGCGCCGATTCTGCGCGCTCTCGAGCAGGATATTTCCGAGGTGGCTGCAGCGCTCGAACAGCTTGAGGCTGATGGCTCGCGCCTGCTAGTGGCAGAGCGGATGCGGCGGGGAGCCGAGGGCGTGCAGCGCATCCCTGGCAAGCACGGTGGGCGCCGTCAGTTCGCGACCGTCACGGTGCTGGTCGAGGACCGCCCCGGCCAGCTCGCGAAGCTCTTCGCGGACATTGAACACAGCAACATCAACCTCGAAGACTTGCGCATGGATCACAGCCAGGGCGCCGAGGTTGGCCTGGTCGAAGTGAGCGTGCTCCCGGAGGCTCGCGCAACACTGACGGAAGCCCTTGAAGCGCAGGGATGGAGGATCGCGCAGTGAGCCCGATTATTGGAGCGAGCACCGCCCCGATCGTCGTCGTCATCGACGGCCCCGCCGGCAGCGGTAAGTCGAGTGTGAGCCGCGAGGCCGCCCGTCGCCTCGGATTTGAACTGCTCGACACTGGTGCCGCTTATCGTGCGCTCGCGTGCTTTGCCATGCGCATGGGCATCGACCTCGACGCGGCGGATGTGCCGGAACAGCTCGTGCCGAAGCTCGACGAGTTCCTCGAGCAGTATGCGATCGCTCTCCACCCTGACGAGCGGTGGGTGCGCCTTGGTGAGGACGACATCACGGAGACGATTCGCTCGACGGAGCTCTCGAGCAAGGTGAGCGCCGTGGCCCGCATCCCGGAAGTGCGTGCGACGCTGACGGAACTTTTCCGAACGCTGCTCCACGACACCGCCGCGCCAGGTATCATCGCCGAGGGGCGCGACCTGACGACCGTGGTGGCACCGGACGCACCGGTTCGCCTCCTGTTGACCGCTGACGAGGCGGTTCGCATCCAACGTCGGTCATCGGAAAAGGGCGGCGAGGCCGCACAGGCGGTGGTCGCATCGGTCATTGAACGAGACCGCAAGGACCGACAGGTTGTCGACTTCTTGACCCCCGCGGAGGGCGTCACGCTGGTGGACACCACGCATTTGAACTTTGAGGAAAGCGTCCAACGCACGATTGACCTCATCCGCGCAGCACGCCCTGATGCGCCCGAAACAATCTAAGGAACACGCATGAGCGAGCAGGACTACGACGAGCTGGGTCCCGACGAGGGCTTTGTTGAGCGTCTGCAGAACGTTGACGAGGAGCTTGCCGAGCAGCGTGCCGAGTCGCTTCGGGCTGGTCTTGGCGAGTACGAACTCGATGACGAAGACCTCGAGCTGCTTGAAGCTGGCGAGGAACGTGCCGATGGCTACGTGCAGCTGCCGGCTCTGCCGGTGCTGGCCGTGGTAGGCCGCCCGAACGTTGGCAAGTCCGCGCTCGTGAACCGCATCATTGGCCGCCGCGAGGCGGTCGTTGAGGACACCCCCGGGGTGACACGCGACCGCGTCTCGTACAAGGCGGAGTGGGGCAACCGTCGCTTCACGCTCGTCGACACGGGCGGTTGGGAGCCGGACGCGCGCGGCATCGACAAGTCGGTCGCGCAGCAGGCCGAGATCGCGATCGATCTAGCCGACGCGGTGCTCTTCGTTGTTGATGCAAATGTTGGCCCGACGGCGACGGATGAGCACGTGGTGCGTCTGCTTCGCCAGACGGATCGTCCGGTCGTCCTCGTTGCGAACAAGGTGGATGACGCGGTGCAGGAGCCGAACGCTGCCGTGCTCTGGAGCCTTGGCCTCGGCGAGCCGATGCCGGTGTCGGCCCTCCACGGACGCGGTGTCGCAGACCTTCTCGACCTCGTCATGACGAAGCTTCCCGAGGTGTCGAAGGTCGCGAAGGAAGAGCTTGGTGGCCCGCGCCGCGTCGCAATCCTTGGCCGCCCGAACGTCGGCAAGTCCAGCCTCCTCAATAAGGCTGCCGGTGAAGAGCGCGTCGTCGTGAACGACCTCGCCGGTACGACGCGTGACCCGATCGACGAGCAGATTGAGCTCGGCGGCAAGGTGTGGCGGTTTGTCGACACGGCGGGTATTCGCAAGCGCGTGCACCTGCAGCAAGGCGCCGACTTCTACGCTTCGCTTCGTACGACCGCGGCCCTTGAAAAGGCCGAGGTCGCGGTGGTCGTGCTCGATGTGACGGAGCCGATCGGTGTGCAGGATCTGCGCATCATTGATCTCGTGCTCGAGTCGGGTCGTGCGCTCGTGCTCGCCTTCAACAAGTGGGATCTGCTCGATGACGAGCGCCGCTGGCAGCTTGAACGCGAAGTTGAGCGTGATCTCGCACACGTCGCGTGGGCACCGCGCGTCAACATTTCTGCCCGCACCGGACGCCACCTTGAAAAGCTCGTCCCTGCCCTCGAGCTTGCGCTTGACTCGTGGGACACGCGCATCCCGACGGGCAAGTTCAACGCGTTCATTGCCGAGCTCGTGGCGGAGTTCCCGCACCCGCTGCGTGGTGGCAAGCAGCCGCGCATCCTGTTCGGTACGCAGGCGCAGACCCAGCCGCCGACGTTCGTGCTCTTCACGACCGGCTTCCTCGACCCGGGCTACCGCCGTTTCATCATGCGACGCCTACGCGAGGTGTACGGCTTCGAAGGCTCGCCGATCGTCGTGAACATGCGCGTTCGCGAGAAGCGCCAGCGCCGCAAGTAGGGGAGTACCGCAGCATCCCGGCCGCGCTGCAGCGAGGAGGGTCTATCCTTCCGCTGCGGCCGGGAATGCTGCGCGGATGCGCTCGATGAGCGCTTCGCCCTCAGCAGCGAGTTCGGCGCCACCGAGTACCCGGAACGGCATGCCGAGGCGTGCGAGCGTCATGAGCGCAGCCTGCGGGTCGTTCGTACCGGCAATGAGCACCGTCGTGTTGTTGGAACCTGACTGCAGCATGCTCGCAAGCTTGGGGTGCTTCACGAGCACCTCTTCGAGCGGTGCGTCAAGCACGACGTGCAGCTGGTGAAGCCAGAGGGGCGGCGCGCCGAACGGTGCCGGGCCAACGCCGAACGTGGCCTTGGGGCGCGGCGTGAACGGCATGCCGGACTCCAGCTGCTCCATGCCGCTCACCGAGAACGTCCGCCAGTCGTGTTTGTCGAGGTCGAAGGCGAGGAGCAGCCAGCCGCCGTGGCCCGGCGTGACCGCGTGTGGCTCAACGTGCCGGTGTGAGGTGTAGCCGTTCTTGTCGGTAAAGCGGAAGCGCAGGGTCCGACGTCGGCGGATGCCCTGCAGGCACTGTTCAAGCTCGACCGTCGGGATGACTGAGGACGGGCCAAAGGGCAACTCCGAGGCAAGCTCGGGCAAGACACGCCGCTCAATGAGCGGCCCGAGCGCACGTAGCTTCTGAAGCGCTGACTGTGCCGCATGCTTCAACGATGATGCATCGTGGTGGGTCGCGCTGGCAGTAGCGATCGTCAAGGCAGCGGCACACGCAACGCGTTCTTCGTCAGTGAGCGTGAGCGGCGGCAACACATCACTGTCGTGGAGTGACACCAGGCCGCCGCCCGATGCCGCGGACGTTTTGTCGTGCTCGATGGCAAAGCCGAGCTTGCGAAGGAGATCGAGGTGCTTGAGCAGCGTCTTGCGGTCGCAGCCGACCTTGAGAGCCAGCTCATCGACCGTCCATGACGGGAAGGAGCGGAGTTGCTTCAGAACTGTGAGTGCCGGTGCGTGGGTCATGCTTTGAGTGTGCGGGGGACCACCGACATTCGATTCTCGGCAACCGGCAACTCATCCCAGCGCCGCAAACGAACTCGAGGTGAAACATCTTTTGCGGGTGGCGTGTGCCGGCGATCGATGCAGTCGCTGTGGCAGGTAGGCTGGTCGCTGCGGGAATACCCGCTCGATCGCACCACAGAAGGATGAATCCATGACGGACACGTTCGTTCAGGCGCAGGCCGGGTGGCTCTCGCGCGTTGCCCTCGCAGAAAAGATGATCCCGCTCATCGGGAAGCTCTACCGCGAGAACAACGTCGTCACCTCCATTCACGGCAAGCGCCTCATCAACCTCTCGGCGATCGAGATCCTGCAGGCGCACCGCTACGCACAGCAGGTCAACGACACCGAGCTCGAGCTCGAGAAGACGCTCCCCATCCTCGAGCGTCTCGTCGAGATGGACCTCGGCACCGCCTCGATCGACGTGGGTCAGCTCGCCTACCGCTTCGACGCTGAGGGCGGCGACCTCGCTGCCTTCCTCGGCCGCGAGCTCGGCGAAGTTGTCGGATCGAGCACCGAAACCTCGGGCGCTGACATTGTCCTCTACGGCTTTGGTCGCATCGGCCGCCTCCTCGCCCGCATCCTCATCTCGCACGCTGGCCGTGGCAAGGGACTCCGCCTCCGCGCCGTCGTCGTGCGCAAGGGCTCGGAGAACGACCTCGAGAAGCGCGCGAGCCTGCTCAAGCGTGACTCGGTCCACGGCCCCTTCAACGGCACCATCACCGTTGACAAGGAAAACAACACGATCCTCGCCAACGGCACCCTCATCCAGGTCATCTACTCGAACGACCCGGCCACCGTTGACTACACGCAGTACGGCATCAACGACGCCATCGTCGTCGACAACACCGGCCGCTGGCGTGACGAGGAGGGCCTCTCGCAGCACCTCCAGTCGAAGGGCGTCAAGCGCGTTCTCCTCACGGCTCCCGGCAAGGGCGACCTCAAGAACATCGTCCACGGCATCAACCACGAGGGCATCGAGGACACCGACCGCATCATCTCGGCAGCATCCTGCACGACGAACGCGATCACCCCGGTCCTTAAGGCCATCAACGACCGCTTCGGTGTTGAGCACGGCCACGTTGAGACGGTTCACTCGTTCACGAACGACCAGAACCTCATCGACAACTTCCACAAGGGCGCCCGCCGTGGCCGCGCCGCAACGCTCAACATGGTCCTCACCGAGACTGGTGCCGCCAAGGCCGTCTCGAAGGCCCTCCCGGAGTTCGCTGGCAAGCTCACCGGTAACGCCATCCGCGTTCCCACCCCGGACGTCTCGATGGCGGTCCTCAACCTGCGCCTCGAGAAGGAAGCCACGCGCGATGAGGTGAACGACTACCTCCGTCAGATCGCCCTCAACTCGAACCTGCGCCAGCAGATCGACTACATCGAGTCGAGCGAGGTTGTCTCGAACGACTTCGTCGGCACGACCCGCGCCGGCATCGTCGACGGCCTCGCCACGATCGCCAACGGCAAGAACCTCGTGCTCTACGTCTGGTACGACAACGAGTTCGGCTACTCGATGCAGGTGGTGCGCATCATGGAACTCCTCGGCGGCGTGCTGCCTCCGGTTCTTCCGCACCGCAAGCAGATTTCGGAAATCGCGTAGTTTTCCACTATGACGCCCCGGTCGATGACGGCCGGGGCGTCATTCTTTCTCCAAAAAGGCGAGTAGCTGAGGCTCGCAGAAATAAAATGAATACGCATCATTTGGATGCGTTGTTGGCCTTTCGACTGCATTCGCCAGAGTATGAAGCAGCCACACATCATGGAGGTTCGGATGTTTACCACCGCAATCGCACGCACTCCTTCACGGAGCCTCATCGATGGCATTAGCCAGACCCCGGAGATGGGCAAGCCGGACTACGAGCTCGCCCTCAAGCAGCACGAGCGCTACGTCGAGATCCTTCGCGAGCTCGGCCTCAAGGTGACTGTGCTTGAGTCCGCTGAAGACTCCCCGGACAGCGTCTTCATTGAAGACAACGCCCTGTGCACCCCGCACGGCGTTGCCATCATCTCCCGCCCCGGTGCTGACACCCGCCGCGACGAGGTGAAGCTCCCGGACCTCCGTGCCGCCCTTGCTGAGCACTACGACACCATTGAAGAAGTTGTTGACCCGGGCACGGTTGACCCGGGTGACATTCTCATGGTCGGTGACCACTACTACATCGGTATTTCGCACCGCACGAACGATGCCGCTGCTGACCAGATCATCAAGATTCTTGAAGCACACGGCATGACCGGTGAAAAGGTGAAGGTGGAAGGCATTCTTCACCTCAAGGACGACGTTGTGTACCTGGACAAGAAGGATCTCATCGTCGCCAAGGCATATGAGAACCACCCGGCATTCGCCGACTACAACAAGATCGTCGTGGACGACGACGAGTACTACGCCGTGAACAGCCTCTGGATCAACGGCACCGTCATCGTTCCGGAAGGCTTCCCGAAGACCGAGAAGGCCATTCGTGACGCCGGCTACGAGGTTGTCCTCATCAACACCTCGGAGTTCGAGAAGATCACGGGTAGCCTCACCTGCATGTCGCTCCGCTTCTAAGGAGTGCCTCACAGCAGCGGCCCAGGTTCACGCAGCCTGGGCCGCTGCGTGTGTCCGGAGTGCCGTAATGGCGTTGAGCATTCGCACGCGCAGGTCTTGTGCCCGGGCTGCATAGTCGCGCTGCAGCTCCACGTAGGTGGCCTTGCCTTCGGGGGTCTCGACGGGAATCGCTGGGAGAGCGAAGGCGCTCACGTCGTAGGGCGAGGCCTGCATGTCGGTGTAGCGAATCTCGCGGGCGAGCTCGAAGGCGTCGAGGAGAAGCGTTCCAGGGATCGCGGGGCCAAGCTTCGTCGCCCACTTGTAGATGTCCATGTTTGCGTGGAGGCAGCCGGCCTGGTCGAGCTCAGGCTGGGATTCGCGGCAGGGCTGGATGGCGTTGAGCGGTCGCGCGTCCGGCGTGAAGAAGCGGAACGCGTCAAAGTGGCTGCACGCAATCTTGTGCCCGTCGACGACGGCATCCGTTCCGGCCTCGCCAAGGCGCAGGGGGAGGGGATGCCGGTGTTCGTCCTCGTGGTACACCATGGCCCATTCGTGCAGACCGAAGCAGCCAAATCGTGCGGGGCGATTGAGGATGCGCTTCGTGAGGTATTCGATGAAGTCGACGGTGCTGCCGCGGTCGGCCATGAACTGGGCGGCATCGAATTCGACGGCGTCAGCACCAGCTCTGCGGTACCAGCGCCAGGCGGTGTGCGGAGCATCCTGAGCGCCATCCAGTACGACTCCGGGGCCCGGGTGCCAGCGGCGAAGGATCGACGGCTTCACCGAGTAGTAGCTGAAGAGGAAGTCTTCGATTGCGTGCTTCTCGTGACGGTCACGCACGCTGCGCCACTCGCCGGTGAGAGCATCGGCGCGCTCGGCGTGCTCGCGAACTGCGCGCTGCCAGTCGTCGCGCGCGAGGTGTGTGCGCGGCATGGTGGCAGCGGTCGAGAGCATGCCATCCAGGGTATCGCCGCCCGCTAGTCGGGTGTGCCGAGCGTGACGGTGCTGCGGGGCCACGGGTCGGCAAAGTCGTGCCCCTCTGCCCATTCAACGAGCTCCTCATCGGAGAGGAGGCACTCTCGGAGCACCTGCTCAAAGGCGACGGTGTCGTCACGTTCGCCAATGAGGGTGATTTGCGTCCGTCGGTCGCCAACGAGGGGATCGAGCCGTGCGAGCGTTGCCTCGAGGACGCGTCGCTCATCATCGTTCAGGCGGGAACCGTCGTGCGTGAGGATGCCGGCCTTCCAGTATCCGAGCGCCTCGAGCCCAACACCTCCCGCGGCTTGATTCCAGAGCAGGACGAGATCGTCACGTGCGGGGAGCCAGAAGAATCCCTTGCTGCGGTACAGGCCTTGGGGGAGCTGCTCGGTGAAGGCGGTGTGGAGGCGCTCCGGATGGAACCCGCGCGGGGTGTCGATGACGAGCGAGGCGATGCCGTCCTCGCGACCAGCCTGCGCATCGGCGTCGTCGAGTTCGCGCCCGAGCTGCGCCACGCGTCGCGCATCATATGGCGGCGCCTTCATGACATCGGCGTAGCGGATGTTGCCGTAGCTCGTGCCACTGATCGCGGCGAACGGGTTGATGGGGGAGATGGCCTTCGCGATCTCCTGCACGTCCTCATCGCTGATTTTGTCGAGCTTGGTGAGCAAGATCCAGTTTGCAAACATGAGCTGCTCAGCCATGAGGTTTTCGATGCCGCGCGTTCCTTGCTGAAGGTGTTGCTGCAGTCTCGGCACGATGGCGTGGCCGAGCGCGAAGTCGTCGCGCAGCATTGCGCTGTCAATGAGTGACAGGAATCCGCGCAGCTCAAGCTTGGGATGCGTCCGCAAAAAACGGATGAGCGGCCACGGCCTCGTCGACCCCGAGGTTTCGATGATGAGGTGGTCAGGACGATAGCCCTCGAGGATGCGGTCGGTCTCCTCACGCAGCCGCTCGAGGAGTTCGGCCTCGTGGATCGAGCCGTCGTTGAGCGCCGCGAAGTTGCCGAGCGAGGGGCTCACGACCTCGGTGCCCTCGGCGACGACGCCATCCACATCGAGGGATGACATGTCGTTCACGATGATGGCGACACGTCCCGGCGGATCCTGCTTCGCGGACTGCGTGACGAGACTGTGGAGGAGCGTCGTCTTGCCAGAACCGAGGAACCCACTCAAAACGGTCACGGGAACCTGCTTTGGCATAACACTCCAGACGCGCGAGTTGAGAACGAATCCTCATAAGTGTAGGGGTGGCGCGCCGTGTGGGATTGTGGTCGCCCTCGCTGCTGGAATGCGGTAGTCTGTCCTGGTTGCACGCACGCGAGTGCGGAATGCCACGGGCTGTGGCGCAGCTTGGTAGCGCACTTGACTGGGGGTCAAGGGGTCGCAGGTTCAAATCCTGTCAGCCCGACGAGAAAGCCGCTGGGAAACCAGCGGCTTTTGTCGTTTCCACGGAATGAGCCCGTCACGAACGTTGTGCCACGATCGCACCGTGCGGGCGTGACGTCGTGTCGTGACGCTCATGTGTCTCCAAGACAGTGAATCCCACATGCTCGATACATGAGACGAACTCGTTCAAAGGCCAGAAATATGCGGTCGTTACAGCGTGTGAAAAAGGGGCGTGGGCCGGTGCGGTAAAGAACCCAACGAGGAAGCTACCGCCGGGTGATAGCGCGGCATGGCAGCTCTGCAGCGCTATGTCGAGGCGCACTGGATCGTGATGGATGAGGGAGTACCAAGCCAGGATTCCCATCGCTGAGTTTGCTGGCAAGGACTCAGCGCTGCCGAGAGCGAAACGGCATTGTGAGAATCGCTGCCGAGCTGAAGTAATGAATTCAACGGTCGGGTCAATACCCCGAACGTTGCAACCCTGGGCGGTCAGGAACTCGGTCCAATGGCCGGGGCCGCACCCGACGTCAATGATTGGACCCTTGATCTGGCGTCCCCAACGTGAAATAAGCTTCTGATCTTCAGCATGCGTGCTGTCCAGAGAACCGAGCGCCCGAACATACTCGTCGCTGCGTCGCCCATAAGCTTCGGAGACCTCACGCATCCGAAGTCCGCTTCGCGAGGCCGGGATAGTCAAGCACAACGCCCTGCCGGTCCACTTTGAGCTGTACATTTACCTGCCGAGTGCCACTGGCGTACGTCACGAGGCCATCGACAGACGGCGAACCGTAGTACTGGTCGGAGGCAATAACACGCAACGACGGTACCTCGACCCACGCCATGATGAGCGGCTGCACAGCGTGTGGCTGCGTGTGAAGGCCGAGTCGTCGAATCGGCATCGTATTCGTGAGTGGGCACAATCCGAGGTCGCAATCGAGGGCCTGGCTGAGATCTACATCATCGGCGATACCAGGAGCTCCGAGTGCCGTTGGCTGCTCACCGATCATTCCGACGTCATCGTGCCAATGCCCGTTGTCATCGCGTGTCAGCGCGAGATGACGGTTCCATCCGCTGCCGGTGGTAACGATCTCAAGGGAGCGGGTCACCCAATCCTCAGCAAGATCGAGTTGCCATGTGGCGGTATAGCGATGTGCGCGATGCGTGCCGCTGGCTGCGAAGGAGTTGATCTGCCAGAGGACATCAGCGGTGACACTGGCTTGAGGTTCCTCGGTGAGCTCCCACTCATAATGTGCCGTCATGCCGGGAAGGTAACAGACGATGAACGGAGGACACCGAGGCGGGTCCGGTCCAGAAGTGAAACTTCTGGACCGGACCCGCCTCGGTGGAGCCTTACGCGTCCTGCTCGAGGTCGCCCTTCAGGCCGCGGTCGCGGCGAGCGAGGAACAGTGCAGCACCTGCACCGAGGGCAGCTGCGGCACCAGCGAGAGCGCTGCCTGCATTCGCGTCAACACCGGTCGAGCTGAGGCTGCCGTCGCCAGCAGCCGGCGTTGCCGAAGCGGTCGGGGCAGCCGAGGCAGTCTCGGTGCTCGTCGGGGCTGCGGTCGGAGCGGCAGTCGCAGTCTCGGTCGGCTGCGGCTGGAGCTCAACGGCCGGGAGTACCTGAACAACCGTCGGACGCGGCCCAGCGAAGTTCGTGGCATTCGGCTCGCTCGTGATCGAACGGGCGCCGTTCGCAGCGTAGTCGGGGAAGTAGGAGTGCGGCTCCTCGAAAGTGCCCTCCTCACCCGGGTGCTGCACTGCGACGAAGACGTGCTTCTCGTCGTCGTGGACGACCGGGCCACAGGTCTCCGCGTCGCGCGGCACCGAGAGGAACTGCTCGACGAGACCACGCTCGGTGCCTTCAAGACCGACACGGAACAGACCGTCGTTGTAACCGATGCCATCGGGAGCACCGTCGGTCGAGATCCAGAGGTTGCCCTGCGAGTCGAAGGCGAGGTTGTCGGGGCAGGAAATCGGCGAGACCTTGTCGGCCGGGTAGCCCGAGAAGTAGGTGGCGTCGCCCTGTGCAACGTCACCGGCAACGATAAGAATGTTCCAGCGGAACATCGTCGCGTCAGCACGGTCACCGTTCTCGGTGATCTCGATGATGTGGCCGTCGCGGTTGTCAGTGCGCGGGTTCGCCTCGTCCGCGGCGGCCTTGCCATCCGCGCCACGCTTCGAGTTGTTCGTGCAGGCGACGTACACCTTGCCCGTGGTCGGCGAGGGCTGGACGTCCTCGCAACGGTCCATCTTCGTTGCGCCCACCTTGTCAGCGGCAAGACGCGTGTACACAAGCACCTCGACGTCCGAGAACCCGTCCACAACCGACTTGCCGTTCACCATGAGCGGGAGCCACTCGCCGGTGCCGTCGAAGGCGCCGTCCGAGGGGAGCTTGCCGGAGCCGTCGATCTCGGCGGCAGGCGAGTTGCCCGTGAACTTCGCGACGTAGAGGCTGCCCTTCTCCAGAAGCGTGAGGTTGTGCGCGCGGTCACCCTCGACGTACTTGTTCGCCGAAACGAACTTGTAGAGGTAGTCGAAACGCTCGTCGTCACCCGAGTAGGCAGCAACTGCGTTGTTCTCGTCGACGCGGATGTTGGCACCCTCGTGCTTGAAGCGGCCGAGCGAGGTGTGCTTGCGCGGGGTCGAGGTCGGGTCCATCGGGTCGATTTCGACGATCCAACCGAAGCGGTTGATTTCGTTCTCGTAGCCAGCGTTGCGGGCGTCGAAGCGCGGGTCCTGGTGCTCCCAGCCGCGAACCGTCTCCGCGTCGGCAAGGCCGTAACGCTTGTCGGTTGCCGAGGTGCCAGCGCTGCGGAAGTAGCTGTGGAAGTTCTCTTCACCCGAGAGGACGGTACCCCACGGGGTTGTGCCACCGGAGCAGTTGCCGAGCGTTCCGCGCACCTTGTCGCCCTCAACCGTCTTGAGGAGGTCCGAACCAGCAGCCGGGCCGGTGAAGACGAACTCGGTCTCGTCGGTCGTGAAGCGGCGGTTCTTCGCGCCACCAACGACGACCTCCCACGGAGCGTCAACGCGCGGACGCTTGAGCTCGACGACCGAGAAGCCGTGTGCTGCGCGACCGACGCTGCGCACGCGGTCGAGGTCGTTCGCGAGCTGGTCAGCCGGGAACATGATGTTCTCGTTCGTGTACTCGTGGTTCACGACGAGGAGCGCGTTGAGGTCGTCGAGGCGGATGACGTCCGTGTAGTCGCAGTTGTAACCGAACTGCTTCGCCTGAGCCTGAGCGGTCTGGTTCATGGAGTCGAACGTCGGGCTGTCCGCGAAGAGCGGGTCGCCCCAACGGATGAGCGGCACCCACGCGAAGGTCTCGGGGACCGTGAGCTCGTCCGTCTCGAAGTGGACCGGGTCGATGCGCGTGAACGGCATGTTCGGGTCGGTCTGGGCGCTCTGAGCCATGAGCGGCGATGCCGCCTCCACACGGCGCGGGCCACCGAACATGCTGAGCGCGACAGCACCAAACACGCCGCCAGCACCGAGACCGAGGGCGGCGCGACGAGAGATCGCCGCACCAGCGATGTCACGGAAGTAGCCGTTGTCCGAGGTATTGCACACCTCGCCGAGGCACTGGTTGGCGCACTTGAGCTGGCAGGTCACCGGGCTGCGCTTACCGCGGACATAGTCCGCCATGGGCAGCATGCGGCGAGGGTTCACATCGGTCACGTCGTACTCCTCAGGGTTCCGGGCAGATGGGGTTCAGACTGACTGCCGCGCAAGCATCCCTGACGACGAAGACCGTGAATTTGCGAAACCCTCGCCGCAAATTGAACGTTAGGTTGCCGCTTGATAACAATGCCTTCGGCGTGGCGGGCACAAAAAACGTGCGCCACAACGGGCGGCGCGTGAGAATAGGCCAATGCCATCTGCTGCTGCGGTCGACGACGCGACGTCGACAACCCCCTCCGAGCGAGGGCCCAAGACGTTCCTCACGAACAGCCTGCTCACCGGATCGCTCATCTTCGGGCTCTTCTTCGGTGCCGGAAACCTGATCTTCCCCGTGAGCCTCGGTCACGACGCCGGCGCTGCCATGTGGGTCACCCTCATCGGCTTTCTGCTGACGGCGGTTGGTCTTCCCGTTCTCGGCACGATTGCTGCAGCCCGCATCGCCCCGAACGACATCGTGGGCTTGTCCGGACGAGTGAGCCGGCGCTTCTCGCTCGTGTTCTGCTCGGCACTGTTCCTCACAATCGGACCGTTCTTTGCCGTGCCGCGCACCGCCACGGTGTCGTACGAGATGACAGTCGGGGCACTCGTTCCGAAGGATGCAGCACCGTATGCTCTCGCAATCTTCACCGTCGTGTTCTTCGCGCTCGTCGCCCTCGCAGCGTTCCGGCCCGGCAAGATCATGGACTACGTCGGCAAGTTCCTGACGCCGCTGTTTCTTGTGCTGCTCGCAGCAGTGCTCATTGCGGCAGTCGTCGTACCCATGACCACGACCCTGCCCGAGCCCACGGCATCCGCGTCCGAGCATCCCTTCGTGACCGGCATTATCGGCGGTTACAACACCATGGACGCACTCGGCGCGATGCTTTTCGCGATCGTCATCATCGATGCCGTCCGCCGACGCGGCGTCACCGAGCAGAAGAAGATTGCGGCGACGGTGACCGGCGGCGGCATCGTCGCGGCGATCACGATGGCGATCCTCTGCCTCGCGCTTGGCTACATGGGCGCAACGGCCAGCGCGCTCGCCGCACCCGGCGCGAACGGTGCGACGATTCTGAGGCTCGTCTCCAACCACTACTACGGCGCGATCGGCTCGGCGCTCGCGGGCGCCATCATGCTCGTCGCCTGTTTGAAGACGTCCATTGGTCTCATCACGGCAGGCTCGGAAACCTTCACGAAAATGTTCCCTCGTGCCCTCACCCAGCGTCAGTGGGTCGCGGTCTTTCTCATCGTGTCGGTGCTCGTCGCGAATGTCGGCCTCGACGTGATCATTGCCGCATCCCTGCCGGTGCTGCGCTTCCTCTACCCGCTCACGATCGTCTTCGTGGTGCTGGCGCTCCTCGGAGACAAGATTGCCTCGGGTGCCATCTCATACCGCGTCACGATCATCGTCACGGTGATCGCCTCGCTCCTCGACCTCGTGCAGCTGCTGCCGAGCGGTCCGCTCGTGGATGCCGTGACGGGCGTCGCCAAGGCGATCATGCCGGGCTACGAGCTCGGCCTCGGATGGATCCTGCCGTCGGTACTCGGCATGGCCATCGGGACTCTCGTTGAGCGGATGCTTGCGCGTCGCAACGTGACGGGTGCCACGGCAGACGAGCCGCAGCGCCCGTAGCGAAGCTGCCTAGCGGGTGGCGAGGACCTCGGCGACGTAGTCGACGTCCTTGTCACCGCGGCCCGACAGGTTCACGATGATGGCGGCTTCAGGCCCTAGCTCGCGCGCGAGCAAGCAGCCGTAGGCGACCGCGTGCGAGCTCTCGAGCGCGGGCAGGATGCCCTCGCATCGCGTGAGCGTCTGGAACGCCTCAAGCGTCTGCTCGTCCGTCACGGCCACGTAGTGTGCCCGGCCCGTCTCATTGAGGTAGACGTGCTGCGGGCCGACGCCCGGGTAGTCAAGCCCCGATGCGATCGAGTGGACGGGTGCTGGCTCGCCGTCCGCAGTCTGCAGCACTCGCGTCGCCATGCCGTGGAGCGTGCCAGGCGTGCCCAGCGACATCGTGGCGGCGTGGCGTGCCGTGTCAAGGCCCTCACCACCCGGCTCGACGCCGTACAGCTGCACCGATTGGTCCTCGAGGAACCCGCTGAACAGGCCCATCGCGTTCGAACCGCCGCCGACGCACGCGACAGCCGCATCCGGAAGACGTCCCTCTGCTTCGAGGAACTGCGCGCGGGCCTCGCGGCCGACGACGCTCTGGAAATCACGCACCATGCTCGGGTAGGGGTGCGGACCGACCACGGAGCCGATCGCAAAGAGATACTCCTCGGGACATGCCGCGAAGGTTGCAAACGCAGAATCGACAGCTTCCTTGAGCGAGGCACCGCCTTCCTCAACCGAGACAACCTTCGCGCCGAGCATGTTCATGCGCACCACGTTCGGGTGCTGCTTGGCAACGTCAATCGCACCCATGTGGATCTCGCACTCAAGGCCAAGGAGCGCCGCAGCAGTGGCGAGGGCAACACCGTGCTGGCCCGCACCGGTCTCGGCAATGAGCTTCGTCTTCCCCATGCGCTTCGCGAGGAGCGCCTCGCCGAGACAGTGGTTGATCTTGTGCGATCCGGTGTGGTTGAGGTCCTCGCGCTTCATGTAGATGCGGGCACCACCGACGTGCTCGCTCAGACGGTCAGCGCGGTAGAGGAGCGAGGGGCGGCCGACGTAGCGCGAGAGCAGCGCCTGGTAGTCCTCGAGGAACGTCGAGTCTTGGCGGGCTTCCTCGTAGGCGATGGCAACTTCGCGCATCGGCTCCACAAGGTGGGGCGGGAGGAAAGATCCGCCGTAGTTGCCGAAGAATCCGGGGGCCTGCTGTTCGGTCATGGTGTGTCCTTTCGGTGGTGTCGTTCCCGAAGAGACACAAGAAAAGCCGCCCCTTCGGGCGGCTCGTGTGCGTCAGCAACAAGAGGGGTCCGCCCTTAGGCGGCCCACCAGCTCTGCATTGCGTTGCGTGACATGTCACGAAGCGTAGCGCATGTTCCTGGCCCCTTGGTACAGGAACACGTGCGGGATGTCGTTATGTGCGTGAATGCGCGGGACAATAGGAGTCATGTCGTCTACCACCCGAGAGAAGCAGGCAGGCTCCGGCCTGACGCTGCTGGTTGCATCGCTCACCTTTGGACTCTTCTTTGGCGCGGGAAACCTCATCTTCCCGGCAAGCCTTGGTGTGCAGTCCGGTTCTGCGACGATGTGGACGACGCTTGGCTTCCTCCTCACCGCGGTGGGCCTGCCCATCATCGGTGTCATTGCTGCAGCACGATCAGAGACGCGAAGCCTGCACGAGCTTGCCTCCCGAGTGAGCCCGGGCTTCGCGGTGTTCTTCACCGCCGCGCTCTACCTGACGATCGGCCCGTTCTTTGCCGTGCCCCGTACCGCAACGGTCTCCTACGAGATGGGCTTCTCGAACCTCCTGCCGGAGGGCTTCGGAGGATGGGGGCTGTTCCTCTTCAGCCTCGTGTTCTTTGGTCTTGTCACGGCAGCGGCACTTCGCCCGGGCAAGCTCATGGACTACGTCGGCAAGTACCTCACGCCGCTGTTCATCGTCCTCCTCTCTGCGGTGCTCATCGCCGCCTTCGTCGCACCCATGGGCGCAGCTTCCGAGTCGCCGATCGGTGACTACGCGAGCCAGCCCTTCGCACAGGGCCTGCTCGACGGCTACAACACGATGGATGCGCTCGCCTCGCTCGCGTTCTCCATCGTCATCCTTGAAGCCGTCCGCCAGCGTGGCGTGACTGACCCGAAGAGGATGGCCACTGCGGTGACCAAGGGCGGGCTCATTGCGGCCCTGCTCATGGCGATCATCTACTCATCGCTTGCCTACATGGGTGCCACCGCGACGGGACTTGAAAGCCGCGACGTCAACGGCGCTGTGGTGCTCTCGACGACCGCGAACCACTACTACGGTGCCATCGGTATGGCGCTGGCTGCCGCCATCATGCTCGTCGCCTGCCTGAAGACCGCGATTGGGCTGGTGACGGCCTGCTCGGAGATGTTCGCCGAGATGTTCCCGAAGGCGCTCTCACAACGAGCGTGGGTCATCGTCTTTAGCGTCATTTCCTGCGCTCTCGCGAACGTTGGTCTCGACATGATCATTGGCGCCGCGGTGCCGGTGCTGAGATTCCTCTACCCGATTGCGATCATGCTCATCGTGCTCGCGCTCCTTGGTCCTGTCGTCGCCCGCAAGCGACTCGTGTACGTCGTGACGATCACGGTGACGGCGCTTGCCTCCCTACTCGACATCGCACAGCTCGCACCAGACGTCCCAGGCCTCTCGTCGCTTGTTGAGGTGTGCAAGGCAGTTCTGCCCGGCTACGAGCTCGGCTTCGGATGGGTCGCGCCAGCGCTCCTCGCCCTCGCGGTGTCGCTTGTGATCGCCTTCGCTTCGGGCACGAAGAAGCCGGCGGCTGCCTAGCGCAACCGCCGGCCATCCGGCTCCCTTACTTGTTGGCCCGTTGGGCGCCCTCACCGAGCGATTCGAGTTTCGCCCAGGCGATATCCGGGTGGATTCGGCCGCCGAGACCGCAGTCTGTGGCAGCAAAGACGCGATCCTTGCCGACAAGCTCCGTGAAATGACGCAGCCGCTGCGCCACGAGATCGGGATGCTCGACGACGTTGGTGGCGTGTGAGACGACCCCGGGTACGAGGACGAGATCATCGGGAATAAGGTGCTTCGCCTCGTGCCAGTGCACCCATTCGTGTTCGTGGCGAACGTTGCCCGCTTCGAACGAGATCTGACCGACGTTGGCCTTCAAAATGACGGGCAGAATGTGTCGAATCTCGATGTCAGTTGTGTGAGGTCCATGCCACGAGCCCCAACACAGGTGGAGACGCAGCTGCTCCTTCGGAAGCCCCTTGAGCGCTTCATTGAGTGCCTCAACACGGCTCGAAATGAACGCCTGATAGTCGGCAACGCTGGGTTCCGGGTTGATCTGGTCCCAGCTTTCCGCGAGGTACGGATCATCGAGCTGAAGCGTGAGCCCGGCGTTGACGATCGCCTCGTATTCTGGGCGGAGTGCCTCCACCCAGGCGTGCAGGTGTTCATCGTCGTTCGCGTAGAACTCGTTCCGGATGCGGGATGCGGATGCGGGCGCGATCGCGGTGAGGAAACCCTCCTCGTTGTCGTTGAGTGCAGCCTTGAGGTTCGCGATGTCGTTCGCGACGGCGTCGTGCCCGCGGTAGCTCAGCGCGCTCGTCGTGGAGGGAATCCCCGTCGCCTTCTTGCCGTGCACGGCCCCGCTCGTCGGGTCAGCGTACACGCGCGGGAAGCGCTCGCGGTCGCGGCGGTCCGCCATTGTCGTGAGACGAATGTTGCCCGGTTCAGAGCGCACCGCCGGGCCGTTGAACGGGTCAAACTCGGTGAGGGTCAAGCCGTTCACACGCTGGAACGAATACGCCCACCACGCCCCGTAATCGACCGGGTTTGACATCGCCTTGCCGAACTCACCATCGCCGGGAAACGTGATGCCGAGCGCGCGCTGGCGCTCCACGACATCAGCCACGGCTGCACGGGTGAGGGCATCGTGTTCGGGGCTTCGCTCGAGGGTGAACCCATCATCGGCGAATGAGCGACCGGCATTGGCCGCGAGCAGGGCATCCGTGCGGGGAAGGCTGCCGGCTGTGGAGGTACGAATCTCGGTCATAGGGGAAGTCCTTTCCTTGGGGTTTTCCCAGCCTGACCCGGGCTCCCGTGCGGTCGCGAGCCGAGCCGTCACGGACGGTGACATCCCGTCACACAACGAAATGAGCGTGGCGCCGCACCAGGCTTGGTGCGGCGCCACGCTCGTGTGTGGAGGTGTTACTTCACGAGCTCCTCGAGGCATTCGCGAACGATCGCGAGGCCGTGCTCGAGCTCTTCGTCGGTGATGGTGAGCGAGGGCAGGAACTTGAGTACCTCGTCCTTGGCACCCGAGGTCTCGATGATGAGACCACGCTGGAAGGCTGCCGCCGACACCTGGCCTGCGAGCTCCGGCATCTTCACGCTCGCGACGCCCATCATGAGGCCGCGACCGCGAACCTCGAACTCGGCGGCAGGGAAATCCGTAGCAAGAGCCGAGAGACGGGTCTTGAGGACGTCGTGCTTGCGGCGCACCTCGGCTGCGAAGTCGTCGTTCGACCAGTACAGCTCAAGAGCCTTCGCAGCGGTCACGAAAGCGAGGTTGTTGCCGCGGAAGGTACCGGTGTGGGCACCCGGCTCCCAGACATCCACCTCGGGCTTCATGAGCAGGATCGACATCGGCAGGCCCGAAGCAGACAACGACTTCGACACCGTGACGAGGTCCGGCACAATGCCCGACTCTTCGAAGGAGAAGAAGTTACCCGAACGGCCGACACCAGCTTGGATGTCGTCGACGATGAGGAGGATCTCGTGGCGCTCGGTGATCTCACGCAGGCGCTTGAGCCACTCCGGGCGAGCGGCGTTGAGGCCGCCCTCACCCTGGATCGTTTCGACGATGACAGCGGCCGGAAGATCAAGACCCGAACCAGTGTCCTCGAGCATCTTCTCGAAGAGGTCGAGCGTGTCGAAATCCTCACCGAGGTAGCGGTCGTAGGGGAGACGCGTCACCTCAGGGAGGGTTGCGCCACCGGCACGGCGATACTTCGCGTTGGCGGTCGCAGCGAGCGCACCCATCGAGAGGCCGTGGAAACCGTTCGTAAACGCGACGACGTTCGAGCGGCCCGTTGCCTGGCGGGCGACCTTGAGCGCCGCCTCAACGACGTTCGCGCCGGTCGGCCCGGTGAACTGCACCTTGTAGTTGAGTCCGCGGGGCTTCAGGATCTTCTCGTCGAGCAGTTCGAGGAAGTTGCGCTTGGCAACGGTCGCCATGTCGAGACCGTGCATGATGCCGCCATCAGCGAGGTACTGCTGGAGTGCCTCGATGAAGGCCGGGTTGTTGTGCCCGTAGTTGAGCACGCCAGCACCGGCAAAGAAGTCGAGGTACTCACGGCCATCCTCGTCAACGAGGGTTGATCCGTGGGCGCGTTCAAACACCACCGGGAAGGCACGAACGTAGCCGCGCACCTCCGACTCCATACGGTTCATGGTCTCAAGACCGTGCATAGCAACTCCTTCCGATCGGCTGCGATCGCAGCCACCTCGACGAGGGTAGACCCGGAAGCCCCGCGAACGGTGAACATTTGTTGCGACACTCAGCTCCGAACGAGCATGTCCTCGCGGTCAAAATCGACGCGCTCACCGATCGTCGTGGCGTGTCCTTGTTCGACATCCAAGTGGGAAGCCGCGCGATTGCGCATGACGAGGATCGTCGTGATGAGCGTCGCCAGAATCGCCGCCATGACAAGCCCGGTGAACACCGGGATGGTGTCCGCCTTCTTTGCCCACTCGTAGAGCATCGGGGCGGTACCGCCGAAGATCGAGTTGGAGATGCCGTAGCTGAGCCCAACACCGAGCGCACGCACATGGGCTGGGAAGAGCTCTGCCTTAAAAATGGCATTGATCGAGGTGTACCCGGTCAGGAACACGTAGCTGACGGAGATGAGGAACGCTGCCATCGCCGGATCCGTCTGCTGCGGCAGGAGCGCAATCACGATCGGCGTCCACACGAGCGCCGTGATGCCGAAGAACATGAACACGGTCTTCCGTCCGAGCCTGTCGGAGAGGAGGCCACCGATCGGCTGCAGCAGCATGAGGAAGGTGAGCGTGCCCAGGTTGATCCAGTTCGCGATCATCGGGTCAGCATCCTGAAACGTTGACTTGATGATCGCCGGGCCCGAGATCGAGTACGTGTAGAACGCGATCGTGCCGCCAGCGGTGAAGAGGAAGCAGACGAGCATCGGCTTCCAATAGTGCTTCACGAGTTCGATGACTGAACCTGCTCCGCGAGCGGCACCCGACTTCACTGCCTCGATCGAACCCGTCGAGAGCGTCTCATCCATTGAGCTGCGCAGCCACAGCACGATCATCGCAGCAACCGCACCGATGAAGAACGGGATGCGCCAGCCGCCATCCTCAAGGCCCTGCTTGCCCATGAACGACTGCAGGACGAGGAGCGTGAGCTGTGCGAGCACGTGGCCACCCACAAGTGTTACGTACTGGAAGGACGAGAAGAACCCGCGTCGACGAGCAGTTGCCGTCTCAGACATGTACGTCGCCGAGGAGGCGTACTCGCCGCCGGTCGCGAACCCCTGGATGAGGCGCAGCAGCATGAGTGCGGCAGCAGCCCACATGCCGATGGCCTCCCGCGTCGGCAAGAGCGCGATCGTGAGCGAGCCGAGTGCCATCACCGACACCGAGAGCGTGAGCGCCGCACGACGGCCACGACGGTCGGCAAAGCGGCCGAAGAACCAGGCGCCGAGGGGCCTCGCGAGGAACGTGACCGCAAAGCCAGCCCACACCCAAATATCGGAATTTGGGTCATCCTTCGGAAAGAAGCTGGCCTTGAAGTACGCCTGGAAGACGGAGTACGTGTACACGTCGTACCACTCGACGAGATTGCCGAGCGAGCCCTTCAACGTATTGGCGATGGCCCGGCCGGTAGTTTGCGGCGTGCGCAGGGTACGCGGGGTTGCAGCAGAAGTTGTCATCGTTGACCCTTCGAGCGACGGTCGTCATTGTCCGTTGCACCGCCTGGTCATCGCCATTGACAACCCTGTGGTGCAGGCGCTGGTGCGCTTCGGGGCAGCCTAACCCGAGAACCCGGAAACCGCGAGTGCACCCCACCGCTTGACTCGGTGGGGTGCACTCGCGGAGAAGGGCCTAGCTCTCGTAGGCGCGTCCCTGCTCCACATCGAGGTGGGTTTCCCCTTTGTTCCGCATGACGACGAGCGTCGTCACAAGCGTCACCGAAATACAGAACGTCACGTACACCGTGAACCACACCGTCGCCCCGTTTGCCTTCGCGAGCTGGTAGATCATCGGCGAGGTGCCACCAAAGATCGAGTTCGCAAGACCGTAGCCAAGGCCAACCGCGAGGGCGCGGACGTGCGCCGGAAAGAGCTCCGCCTTGAAGATGGCGTTGATCGAGGTGTATCCGGTGAGGATGACATAGCTCACGCAGATCATGAGGAATGCCATCCAGCCGTTCTGCTGCTGCGGGAGGAACGTAAGGACCACCCACGTCCACGCGACGCCGAGGACGCCGAAGAAAAGGAAGACGGGCTTGCGGCCAATCTTGTCCGAAATGAGGCCACCGATCGGCTGAATGAGCATGAAGAAGGTGAGGCTCGCCAGGTTGATCCAGTTCGCGATCATTGGATCCGTTTCCTTGAAGGTCGCCTTGATGACCGCCGGTCCATTGACCGAATACGTATAGAAGGCGACCGTTCCGCCGAAGGTGAAGAGGAAGCACACGAGCAGCGGCTTCCAGTAGTGCAGGAAGAGTTCCTTCACCGTGCCGGTCTGGGTAATCACACCGGTACGAACCTTCTCGAGGTACTCACTCGAAAGTGACTCATCCATCGTCTTCCGCAGCCAGAACACAATGAGCGCGCCAATCGCACCAATGAAGAACGGGATACGCCAACCCCACGCCTCAAGCTCAGGCTTTGACATGAAGGCCGTGAGCAGCAGCAGCGTGAGCTGTGCGAGCACGTGACCGCCAACGAGCGTCACGTACTGGAACGACGAGAAGAAGCCGCGACGGTTCGCGGTTGCCGCCTCCGACATGTACGTCGCGCTCGCGGCATACTCGCCACCGGTGGCGAAGCCCTGCACAAGTCGAATGAACATGAGGAGCACGGCCGCCCACACGCCAATATCCACGCGGGTGGGGAGGATGGCAATGGCGAGTGAGCCGATCGCCATGATCGTCACCGAGAGCGTGAGCGACGCCTTACGACCGTGACGGTCAGCAAATCGGCCGAAGAACCAGGCACCAAGTGGGCGCGCCAGGAACGTGAGCGCAAAACCCGCCCAAATGTAGATGTCAGCGTTCTCGTCTTCCGGGGCAAAGAACTGGTCCTTGAAGTAGGTCTGGAAGACCGAGTAGGCGTAGACGTCGTACCACTCAATGAGGTTGCCGAGTGAACCCTTCAGCGTGTTCCCGATGGCTCGGGCTGTCGAAGTGGGAGCGTGCAGCGCAGTGGTGTCTTGGGTCATGGGGGCCTTTCCGCATCGTGGCAACGTCGCCACTGGGGCGTGGTCAAGAACTCGCACCGCGGGCTTTCATGGCATCCGAGGGCGAACGAAGTGATCCTAACGGCCGCTCTCACATTCGCCTAGGGCACATGTCCCCACGACACAGCGATGGCTGCGCTCACCCACGGCGAGCGCAGCCATCGCTCGGCTACGCAGCGTGCTCGGTCACTGTGCGGCGCAGACGCTCGAGACCACGTTCGAACTCCTTGCCGATCATCTTGTCCATCTTGAGGAAGAAACGGCCGATCTTCATGAAGCCCGTTGATGACTTGAGCCTAATGATCCAGCGCTGGGAACTCGTCTGGCTCGGTTCCATCGTCGGGCCGACCGAGCGTGTAGCGCAGGACGCCCCACAGGTCGGGCTCTTGACGCTCCGTGGCGGGGTCGTCCAAGCACGATTCGAGCAGCTGTTGCAGCTCCTGCTCGTCAAGGTCCTCGCCGATGAGCACGAGGCGTGTTTCGCGCTCGCGGTCGCGTGGTCGTGGCCGCTGCTCGAAGGCTCGCCAGCCGCCGACGGCCTGTGCAACAAACTCGAAGCGGCGATGCCCCGGCGCGTTGAACCAGGTGATGCCCTTGGCGCGCACGACACCAGCCGGAAGGCTCGAGAGTAGGTCCAACAGACGGGCAGGATGCGCGGGCCTCGGATCGCAGATGCTCACGGACTGCGCATGGTGGTGATGCTCGTGCTCGTCGTCCTCTGCGAACAGCGCTGCGAGGGGGAGTTCGTCGGGCGCGTCTTCGCGAGGCGCGCTCGCATCGTAAAGGAGTGCGGGATCGATGCGGCCAAAGGATGCCGTGACCAGGGGAGCCTCGGCGCCGAGCGCTTGAATGCGGCGGGTGAGTTCGTCCACGTCATCGCACTGATCAAGCTTGTTGAGCACGATGAGGGAGGCGACCCGGAGCCGGTCTGGGGCGATCAGCAGCGTGGCGTCCTTGTGGTTCGAGAAGGTGGCGAGATCAAGCACTTCCACGATCCCGCCGAAGCGAACGCGCGGCACGGGTGAGGACATGACCATGCGCGCGAGCTGTCGAGGCTCGGCAAGCCCCGATGCTTCGAGCACGATGACATCCAGTTGCAGCTCTGGGCGGCTCAGCGACTGGAGGGCATCGTCGAGGCCGCTCGTGTCGGCAAGACAGCACAGGCATCCGCCGGAAATGGAGCGGGCTGCGTCAACGTGGCCCGAGACGAGGAGCGAGTCCACATCGACTGCGCCGAAGTCGTTGATGATGACGCCGACGCGGCCGCCGCCCTTCGCGAGAACATGATTGAGGATCGTGGTCTTGCCGCTCCCGAGCGACCCAGAGAGCACCACCACGGGGACTCGGAGTTGCGTCATCGTGCCTCTCACTCTGCCTCGGGACGTGCGCACGAGCATAGTCAGCGGCGAGCGAAGCTGCACACCGGCGGAGATAACGACGCTGCGCCCGAGCAGATGCTCGGGCGCAGCGTGAACGTTGTGGGAGAGAACTACGCGACGGGCGTGATGCTCTCGGCCTGCGGGCCCTTCGGGCCGGGGGTCGTCTCGAACTCAACGCGCTGGTTCTCTTCGAGCGAGCGGTAGCCGGTGGCGTTGATTGCACTGAAGTGTGCGAAGACATCCTTCGAGCCGTCATCCGGGGTGATGAAGCCGTAGCCCTTTTCAGCGTTGAACCACTTCACGATTCCAGTAGCCATGTGTTGATCTCTTTCCATCGGTGCACCAGTGCGGTGCGGTGACGCGATCCCATCGGTTTGATGGGCGCAGTGCGCGTGTCAGGCGCTGCTGCCGGGTACTGCACCGATGTTGCGAACGACATGGAAACGCAGACCGCCGAAGCGGAGACAGACAAATCGGAGATCGAAGCAAAGCTTGCCCAGACGGGGCCGAGTCGATCTCAGGGGCTTACGAAGAACATGAAGGTGTCGCGGTTCGCGCTGCGGCAAGTTCATATTCTCGGGATTGCTCTCGAGAACATGTGTCACACTACGCGACATTCGGTGGCGGCGCGCCGATCGCTACCAAGCGTTTCCTGGGGACAGTCTGCGTGCTAGGCGAGGGGAACGAGACCGGTTGCTTCGAGGGCACGGTCGATGCGCTCAAGTGCTGCGGGACCAACGCCATGGAGCGCTTCGATGCGGGAGCGTGCCGTGCCGGCAAGTTCGTCGAGCGAGGTGATGCCTGCGGCTTCGAGGGCGCGGCGGGCTGGCGCGGACAGCTCTGGCAGTGGCGTGCGATCGTCACCCTTGCCGCGGTAGAAGCGTTCGCGCTTCGGGTCGAGCTGGTCCAGGAGCTGCTCGCTGATGGCTCCGAGAGTCGCAAACTGTTCCGGCGTGAGGGCATCGACGATCGTGCTGCGCACGTAGGCGACGTGCTGCGGGGCCGTCGAGACCAGCAGTTGGCGGCCAGCGTCGGTGATGAGCGCGTCGCTCGCGCGGGCATCGCAGTCGTGGCGTCGGCGCGTCACTGCCTGGCGCACTTCAAGCCCGGAGACAACCCGAGACAGGCGGGCGAGCGAGGAATTCGTGCGGGCGGCGAGGCGCTTGAGCTGCATGGCACCGTCGGGGGACTCCGCGAGCATGTGGAGCACGTAGTACTCGAAATGCGTGAGCCCGGCGTCGCGCTTGAGCTGGGCGTCAATCGCGGCGGGCAAAAGCTCGAGGACGGCGACGAATCGCTCCCAGTGTTCGAGCTCGTCAGACGTGAGCCATCGAGGTTCGACTGGGGATTCGGACGGTGTCGCCGCCGATGGCGTCTGCGTGGACATACAGACATTCTCCCACCGCACCGCGCCTGCGTACATCGAAGCCTCAGCCTGGCCTGTGCGAGCATCGAAGGGCATCCCCGCAGTGTGGCGGAGACGAACGACAAGGAGAGCCTCGTGGCGACAATCATTGCCGGTTATGCACGGACCCCGTTTGCGAAGTACTGCGGGTCACTCGCTCATCATGCTGCGCACGAGCTTGGCGCGCATGCGGCGAAGGCGGCCTTGGCGAATGCAGGCGTGAGTGCGGACGAGGTGGAGCTAGTTGTCGCCGGGCAGGTTTTGCAGGCGGGGGCCGGTCAGAATCCTGCGCGGCAGACCGCGGTTGCGGCTGGGGTGCCGCTTGAGTCGCCTGCTATCACGGTGAATGCCGTGTGTCTTTCTGGGCTTGAGGCGATCGCAGATGCGGACCGCCGGATTCGGGCGGGCGAAGCCGATGTGGTCATTGCCGTCGGTCAAGAGTCGATGACGCGTGCCCCGCACGTTGCGGCGCTGCGCCAGGGCGCGAAGTTTGGTTCGGTCGAGCTCGTCGACACGATGGAGCACGATGGGCTCACAGATGCATTCGAGGCTCGCTCCATGGGTGCATCGACGGAGGAACACTCAGCGAAGATCGGTCTCACTCGCGAGGAACAGGATGAGTGGGCAGCGCGCTCGCATGAACTGCTTGAGAAGGCACAGCGCGAAGGCCGTTTTGAGGGCGAGATCGCACCGTTGACGGTGCCGCGTGGCAAGGAACGTGTCGAGATGGCCGTCGATGATGGGGTGCGTCCAGGCACGACCGCGGAATCGCTGGGCCGCTTGCGCCCCGCGTTTGCTGAGAGCGGGACGATTACTGCCGGAAATGCTTCGCAGTTGACCGATGGAGCTGCGGCGCTCGTGCTCATGAGCGAGGAGGCTGCATCGGAGCGGGGCATTGCTGGGATTGCCCGCATTCTTGCGACGAGTTGTGTTTCTGGGCCGGATGTGTCCCTGCACGAGCAACCGGCACGTGCGATTGAGATGGCGATCGCGAAGGCGGAGCGTGATCTTGCCGAGCTCGAGTTTGTCGAGATCAATGAGGCCTTTGCCGCTGTCGCGGTGCAGTCGACGGCGCTCCTCGGCGTGGATCCCGCGATCGTGAACCCAGACGGCGGGGCGATCGCGATTGGCCATCCGATTGGTGCCTCAGGCGCCCGCATTGTGGGGCACCTTGCGCTGCGACTTCGTGATGGTGGCGGAACCGGCCTCGGCGCCGCGGGCATTTGCGGTGGTGGCGGCCAGGGCTCCGGCATCCTGCTCGAGGCGCTCTAGTTAGCTCCCGCTCTCGGAGTCACCACCTGCCGCTGGGCGCAGGAGTTCTGTCCCGAACCGTGGCGGGCGGATGATGCTCTCGCCGCTCGGGGTCGCAACGACTTCGAGCTGGGCTGGGATCGCTTCGTGCATCGTCGTGACGTGGGAGATGACACCCACTGTCCGTCCGCCGCGACGGAGCTCGTCGAGGACGTTCATGGCGGTGGCGAGTGTCTCTTGATCGAGGGAGCCGAAGCCTTCGTCGATGAAGAGGGTGTCGAGGCTCACGCCACCGGCGCGGCTTGAGACGACATCCGCGAGTCCGAGCGCGAGAGCGAGCGAGGCGAGAAAAGTTTCGCCGCCGGAGAGGGATGCTGCAGAACGGGCTCGGCCAGTGTGCGCGTCGAGCACTTGGATGCCGAGGCCGAAGCGGGCGGCGCCGTGCTGTTCGCCATCGTGCTGGAGCTCGTAGCGGCCAGAACTCATCTCGTGGAGGCGCACATTTGCCGCTTCGATGATGTCGCTGAGTTCGGCGGCGAGGACGTAGCTTTCGAGACCCATTGTGCGGTCGCTCACGCTCGTGCCGCGAATGTCTTGGGCGAGTCGGGTGAGCTCTTCGGCGCGTGCCGCCTGAGCCGCACACGAGCGGATATGGGCATCGAGCCGCTCGCCCAGTTGTTCGCTCTGCTCGAGTCGGTCAGTGAACCGGGTGAAGAGCCTCTGCTGAGCTTGCAACTCTTGGCCAAGCGCTTCTCTCCGTGCTCGAGCGTCGTCAGGGGCCAATGTGCTGGATGCTGCCTGCGCACGAAGCTGTTCGTCGTCGATGACGGCAGCCACTCGAGCCTGCGCTTCGAGGAAGCGGGTGACCTGCGCATCGAGCTCGGACAGCTCTTCACGTGAGATGACAGCTTGCGCGAGCGCGTCGGCATCGGCAAAGGGGCTCTCTTCGAGTGCGGCAGTGAAGGCTCGACGGTCGTCGACGTGACGCTGCTGGGCCTGGCATTCGGCAAGGCAGGCACGGTCGAATTCACGAACGACTGTCTGGAACGTGCCAAGCTCGGCGAGCGCTGCGTCTGGGTGGGTGTCACCCTCCGCCGGTAGCTGTGGGACGAGCTGCTCGAGCTGATCCGTGGTCGCCTGGAAGGCCTGTTCACGGGCGGTTCGTTCGGCGTCGCCGCGAGCCTCGGCCTCGTGCAGTTCTTGCAGCCGGACCGTCGCGCGATCGATCTCGGCACGGAGCACCTCGACGCGGTCGTGTGCCTCCGACGCTCGGGCAAGATCCTCCTCTAATGCGGTGATGGCCGTGCTGCTGGCGTGCTCGTCGAGGCCGTCGAGCTGTGCGCGCAGCGTCGTCAGAGCATGCTCGGCGGAGCTGAACGCATCTCGATGTGCATCTGCATCCGTGCGGGCTTCTGCCACACAGGCCGCTGCAGCATCAACGTCGTCGGCCGTGACGGCACGCTCGTCAGCGTCTCCCTGTGCGGGAGACGGGTGTCCCGTAGCGCCGCAGACGGGGCATGGTTCCCCGTCTCGCAGCTTGTCGGCGAGCCGGAGTGCCGTACCGGCGAGGTAGTCCTCCAATGCTCGTGCATGCGCGGCCTCGGCTTCGGCAAGTCGACGCGTGGCTGCGGCGTAGCTCTCGCCGTGCTCTTGCCGACGTGCTTCGGCCTGGGGAAGACTCAGCACGAGATCGTGACGTTCTCGGGCGGCGGCGAGTTGCCCGGTGAGCGTTTCAGACCGGGCCGCGAGCGTGACGGCCTCGTCGCGCTCAGCGGTGAGACGGGTGACCGTGCCAGGCAACGAGGCGCGTTCAACGGCCCGCGTTTCAGCCTGCTCAGCGAGCACGGCGACGCGGGCCTCAAGCTCGCCGCGTTCTCGCTCAAGCTCCTGACAGCGCGTGATGAGTTCCAGGCGGCCGCGGAACTCATCGCGAAGCTGCTCCAACGCCTCAGCGAGTTGATCGGTGAGTGTGCCGTCGCGCTTCGCCATCGCTTCGCGCGCAAGGGCGTTGAGCGGTGTGCTGTGAGGCCCAAGCTCTGCGACGGCGTCAATGGTCGCCACGAGACGCTGCTCGCGACGGGCGCGTGCCCGGATGGCTTCGTCATGACCGCGCTCGGCGCGCTCGACGGCATTTCGAAAGGGGAGTACCTCGCGGGCCGCGCGGGCATGCTCAAGCTGAGCGACCCGCTGCTCGTGAGCATCGCGCTCACTCTCCAGTTCGCGACGCGTCTGCTCGGCTGCTGCGATCGACGCTCGCGCAGCGAAGGCACGTTCCGCGTCACGCTCGTCGGCCCGAGCCTTCTCGAGCCGCGACTCCACGTCAGCTATGGCGCGCTCGAACTGCTCGTGGACGGAACGCCATCCGTGCAGACGCTCACGCTCGACGGCCGCGATGCGTGCCGATTCGCCACGAAGCTCCCACGCGCTGAAGCCGAGCGCCAGAGCAGCCTCTTCGGCCGCCGCCTGGTCTGAGTCTGATGCGTCCGAAGAAGCCGCTCCTTCCGCTATCGCGGTCGGAGGAGTGGTTTCCTCCACAGCCTGTGCGCCCGTGGCCTCAGCCTCTGGCGCCTCGTGGCGGGCAAGTACGGCTTCTGTCTCGCCGCCGAGATCGGCAAGCTCCGTGAGGAACGCCTCGAGTTGATGGACTTCGTTGACGAAGGTCATCCGTGCCTGAGCGTGCTCCTCGTGCGCTGCACGGCGCCAGGCATCGATCCGCTCACCAATGTTGCGGTATTCACGCGTATCGAACAAACGGGCGAGGAGCGTTTGTCGAGTGGCGGAATTCGCTTGCAGGAATGCCTGGAACTGGTTCTGGGCGAGGAGGGCCACCTGCAGGAATTCATCGGCACTCAAGGGGAGGAGATCGTCAAGCACCTTCCCGACATCGCGCGGCCCGTGGGCGCGGCCGATCCACGCACCCTGCTCCCAGCGCTCGAGCGAGGCCGTTGCCTTGTCGGTCGTCGTCCCGGTGCCTCGGCTCTTCGGACGTTCATGTTCAGGCTCTCTCGTGACACGGTAGCGCTCGCCATCATGTGCGAACTCCAGCTCGACACGGGTGCGTACCGAGACATCGGCGTAGTGGCTGCGCACACCCTTCCAGTCAGTCGCGTTCGCACTGCGCGGCACACGATTGAACAGGGCAAAGACGATCGCGTCGAGGATGCTTGACTTGCCGGCACCCGTACGGCCAGCGATGAGGAAGAGTCGTTCATCGTCGAAGGCCGTGAAATCGATGGTCTGTTCGTCGCGGAACGGGCCGAACGCGACGAGTCTGAGCGTGAGCATCTTCATCGGGCACTCCGTTCTGCCGTGAGCTCGTCGACGGCGCGCTTGAGGATTGCCACTTCCTCGGGTGAAGGCTCAGCACCGCGAACGTCTTCGAGGTAGCGGAGCGTGACCTGGAGTGGGTCGCGCAGCTGCCGTACGAGCTTGGGGGAAGTGCGCGACGAGGAAGCCGGAGCGCCCTCGGGCGCATATTCGAGGACGGCGCAGTGGGGGAAGCGCTGTTGCAGCGTGCGCATGGCATCGAGCGGGCGTTGAGGATCGATGAGAACCGCTTTCACCCAGGAATCTTCGTGCTTCGCGAATGATGCGTCGCCGAGGAGCTCCCCAAGCGTCCCGCGAAGGACTGCGAGCTGGCGAGGCACGGGGAGCGTCAGCCACGTCACCTCGTGGAGCCCCTCGGCATCGAGCTCAACGAGCCATGCACCGCGGTCGAGACCTGCCTCCGTGAAGGAGTAATGCAACGGCGAGCCCGAATAGCGAACGCTCGGCGCAAGAGTGGCGCGGGTGTGGATGTGTCCGAGAGCGACGTAGTCGGTTCCTTCGAAGCAGCTCACCGGCACGACATCGAGCCCTCCTGCGGTGATGTCACGTTCAAAGTCACTCTCGCGAATCTCATCGCTCAGCCCCGCCGCAAAGCAGTGCGCGAGCACGACGCTGCGAGTCTCACCTGGCGCACCCGTCGAACGAATGCGTTCGAGGGCCCACTCGAGGGCCTGACGCTGCGTTCGAACCTCGTCGGCCCCTTCGAGGTGACGAATCATGAGCGGCTCAAGGTAGGGCACCCCGAAGAACGCGACGGGCCCGTGTTCATCATGCAGGATGACTGGCTCGCTCAGGCGGGCCGGGTCGGTGATGACGTGGACGCCGGCCGCAGCTGCCCACTCTGCCTGATAGCCGAGGCGCACCGCGGAATCGTGGTTGCCGCTCGTGACGATGAGCTGTGCGCCGGCCGCGCGGATGAGCCGGAACCCCTCCTGGAGCACGCGATAGGCCTCGGCGGACGGTGTCGTCGAATCCCACACGTCACCCGGCACAAGAACGACATCGACCTTGTTCTCGCGCGCAAGATCGGCGATCGCGTGCAGGACTGTGCGCGCCGCGTCGAGCGTCGAGGAGCCGTGGAAGGTGCGGCCAATATGCCAATCGGAGGTGTGGAGGAGCTTCACACGATCAGGCTACGAGGTACCACCGACATTCGATTCTGCGGGCGGTGCGGCTCCGCCGTCGACAGCGAGCTCCAGCGAGCGAATGCCGTGCCGCACAGCCCAGCACAGCACAACTCCCAGGACGAGATCGCAGCCGACGTAGAGGAAGTGCACCGGCGACCCACCTGCTGACGTGCCAGCGAGTACGGCATCCGTGTACGACCACAGCAACGGACGAATGACGAGGACTTTGATGAGCAAGAGCGCGGCGGCGCAGGCAAGTGGTTTCCCGAGACGGCGCAGCGCCCGTCCTTTGAGAAGCAGCACGCACCATGTCACGGCGAGGATCATTTCGGCGACGTTCAAGGCAAAGAACACGCGGCGCCCAATGCCGAGACCGAGCGGGATCGTGATGCCGGGGGCCGTGAACTTGAGTGGCGCTTCGATCGCGTCGATGGCAATGAGCATGCCAATCCAGATTGCTGGGACGACGATGGTCGCGAGGAGCACGCTGAGAGGAGGAAGACGGCGCATAGCGGCATCGTACGCCCGCATCAAGGCCTGGCGATCGACTCGCCTAGGATGGCGATATGCCGGGTCCCCATGAGCATCCACCGATGCGGTGGTGGACGATCCCGAACGCGGTCTCGCTCGCGCGGCTCATCATCTTTGTGCCGCTCACGCTCGCGCTGCTGCGGCCGGGATCCGAGCTTGCCGCCACGATCGCCCTGGCCCTCTTTGGTGCGACCGACTGGATCGATGGCGCACTCGCTCGTGTGCTCAAACAGGTGAGTCGCGTGGGGGAGATCCTGGACCCCATCGCGGACCGTCTCGGTGTGCTCATCATTGGAGCCGCCGCCACTGTTGCGGGTTATCTTCCGTGGTGGTGCATCGCTGTCATTGGCGGCTGCGACCTCGTGCTCGGCGGGATTGGCCTCGCGCGCATGCACCGTGTCCGCGAAGGCCGTGTGACGTGGATTGGCAAGATTCGCACCGCACTTCTCATGATTGCGATGCCACTGCACATCGTGAGTTTTGCGCCAGAAGTGTCGAGCAAAACGCTGCGTACCGCGGCCTTGTGCCTGCTGGTGCTCGGAACGCTCCTTCACGCAGTGGCTGCCTTTGGCTATGCGAAGCGGTATCTCTCAGCTTCGCCCGAGCACCCCACGCGAACGGATGGCATGAAGCCGGCTAGGGTGCCGTCACGAAGTCGATGAGTTCCTCGACGCGGCCCACAAGCGCGGGCTCGAGGTCGCGGTAGTCACGCACCCGCGACAGGATGTGCTGCCAGGCGCGGGCGATATCCGCTTGCTCTTCGGCGGGCCAGCCAAGCTCGCGGCACACGCCATGCTTCCACGACTGTCCCTTGGGGATGGCTGGCCACGCATCGCGACCAATTCGGGCAGGCTTCACGCCCTCCCAAATGTCGATGTACGGATGCCCGACGATGAGGATGGAACCGGCCGGCTGCTTCGCGACAACAGCATCCGCGATGCGCTGCTCCTTGCTGCCGGGGACCAAGTGATCAAGGAGGACGCCCACGCGTCGACGCTCGTTCGGTTTAAACATAGCGAGGGCCTCTTCCAGGTGGTCGGCGCCCTCGAGATATTCGACGACGACACCGTCGACGCGGAGATCGTGCCCCCAGACCTGCTCCACGAGCTCTGCGTCGTGGCGACCCTCGACGAAGATGCGGCCTTCGCGGGCCACGCGGGCGGGTGCATCCGCGACGTGGAACGAGCCGGAACGGCTGCGAGCTCGGGCTTGGGGCTGTGCCTTCACTGGGGGAGCGAGCTTCACGGGGCCGTCTTCATCGAAGAACACGCCGTCAAAGGGGAAGGTGCGCTTCATGCCGTCGATATCGCGCAGCACGACGTCCCGCCGGTCTGCGCCGACCAACTGACCATAGAATCCAGTGGATGCTTCTTCGAGCCAAAGCCCTGGCTTGATCGGGAGTTTCCGCGGTTCTTGCGGCATTCGTGCCGCGCGCATCTTTGCTACCGGGTCGCCATCGTATCGATCGTCGTGCACTGAACCGAGCATAGATGAGCCAAAATCCGGTTCGACAATTCCCAGCGATTCCAGGCACAATGAGTGGTCAGCATGCGACGGCTTGCCGTTGCGTGCCGCGCAACACGAAGGAGCAATTCATGAACGGCACCGACGAGCCCACGGGTGCAACTCCGAAGGGCGACTCCATCGGCGAGGCGAACCAGTCGTCGACGATGTCGTTCACGGGCGACTTCTCGGCTCAGCTGGCTGCACTCATTGCCGGTGGCGTTTCGCGCGAGGAGATGGAATCGATCAGCGCCTTGCCCTCCGGCTCGGCTCTGCTCATCGTCCGCCGTGGCTCCAACGTCGGTGCCCGCTTCCTGCTCGACACGGACTGCCAGGTTGCTGGCCGCCACCCGAACGCAGAAATCTTCCTCGACGACGTTACGGTGTCACGCCGCCACGCAGAATTCACGCGCCACGGACGCGAATTCCACATGCGCGACCTCGGCTCGCTCAACGGCACCTACTACAACGGTGAGCGCATCGACCAGGTCGTCCTCACTAACGGTGGCGAGGTGCAGGTCGGCAAGTTCCGCCTCACGTTCTACAGCTCGCCGCTCGACACGACCGCACCGGGGCAGGCTGAGTAGAGTGCCCGCGAACGCCGCCGCCGCGGACCGTTCGCTCAGCACCGAAGCAAGACTGTCCATTGGGCAGGTGCTGCAACGAATCTCCGCTGAATTCCCCGAAGTCACCCCCTCCAAGCTCCGCTTCCTTGAAGATCAAGGGCTCCTGCACCCGGCACGTTCCTCGTCGGGATACCGCAAGTTCTCGGATGCTGACGTCGACCGTGTGCGCCTCATCCTCTCGATGCAGCGCGACCTCTACCTGCCGCTCAAGGTCATCGGCGAATACCTCGACGAACGCGACCGCGGCCTGAATCCGGCCCTGCCCGGTGCTGAACCCAAGCCCGCTCCGCAGAGCATCCTCGGACCCGGCGCTGAGCTTGACCGCAAGGGTCTTGTCACTCGTGCCGGAGCAACGCCCCGTCTCATGGAACAGGCGGTGAGTGCCGGACTCATCGCTGCGGCCGGTCCGTACTACCAGGACGACCTCTCCATGCTTCGGACGCTTGTGGCGCTCGAGCGCGATGGCATTGAGCCGCGTCACCTTCGTGCCTTCCGCACCGCGGCGCAGCACGAGCTCGGCCTCATTGAGCAGGCGCTCGGCCCCGGCCGAAAGCGTCGCGACTCGGCAACTCGGGCGAAGCAGCAGGAGATCGCGGGGCACCTCGCTGAGGTGCGCCAGTCGCTCGTCCGCTCGGCGCTTCGGGAAGACGCGCCTGAGCGCCGCAGATAACAGCATTGTTATTCACCCTGGCCACAGGCCCGTCTCTCGCCTAAACTCGGGGGTTGTTGGTGTGCGTCACATGCGACACACCTGTCACACGAGGGCTTGCTTCCCTCGGGATGGGGGAGGTCGGCGCTACCGTGAAAACCACCACCGAAGAAACGGGACGAGAGGGCTGACAGCATGAGCGAGCACGGGCACCAAGGCGGCATGGACGCCGAGCCGTTGTTCACCGACGGCCTGCCAGACCTTGACCCGACTCAGGGCTACCGCGGCGCCGTTGCGGCACGCGCTGCTGGCATCACCTACCGCCAGCTCGACTACTGGGCCCGCACGGGCCTCGTCGAGCCGACTGTGCGCAACGCCTCCGGCTCTGGCTCGCAGCGACTGTACGCGTTCCGGGACATCCTCGTCCTCAAGCTCGTGAAGCGACTGCTCGAGACTGGCATCTCGCTGCAGCAGATTCGTTCCGCGGTTGAGCAGCTCCACGAGGTCGGCATCGTCGATCTTGCTCGCACGACCCTCATGTCGGACGGTGCCAGCGTCTACCTCTGCACTTCGACCGACGAGGTCATCGACCTGCTCCACCAAGGCCAGGGCGTCTTCGGTATCGCCGTCGGCAAGGTGTACGAAGAGGTTGAGGCCACGCTTGACAGTGTCGAACGCGACCAGATCGACCCGATGGACGAGCTCGCCGCTCGTCGTGCCCGTCGCGCCAGCTAAGCGAACCCACCACAACGACCAGCCACGAACGAGGGCCCCGCACGCAGCAGTGCGGGGCCCTCGTTGTATGGGGCGTTACGGCTTGAG
This sequence comes from [Zimmermannella] alba NBRC 15616, assembly GCF_001570905.1. Classification (GTDB taxonomy): domain Bacteria; phylum Actinomycetota; class Actinomycetes; order Actinomycetales; family Microbacteriaceae; genus Pseudoclavibacter; species Pseudoclavibacter albus. The sequence goes on from NZ_BCSO01000005.1 coordinate 50,648, forward strand.
CCGGCCTGCTCGCTGCACGCGGTCCAGCAGACGGTCGAAGTGCTCGGCCATCTCCTCGGCCGAATCGCCCGGCCACAGGTGCACGGGCTTTGCCGCGCCCTGTGCCTGCTGCAGGGCCGTGCGCTCGGGAAGGAACGGCGGCAACACGAGCGGGCCAAACATGTCGCGCAGCTCGCGCACGCGGAACTGGTGCTCGACCGACTGGAGTCGGGCACGGTTCACGATGATGCCGAGCGGCTGCAGGCGCGGGCTGAGCGCGCGACGCAGCTCGTCAATCGCGCGGAGGGCACGGTCGGCTGCTGCCACCGAGAACAGACCCGGTTCGGTGACGATGGCGACGCGGTCGGATGCCGCCCAGCCCGTGCGGGTGAGGGCGTTGAGCGAGGGCGGGCAGTCGACGAGGACGAGATCGTATTCCGGCTCAAGCAGGGCGAGCGCTTCTTCGAGACGCCAGATCTCACGCACCGTTGGGTGAGGGCCGTCGAAGTTGATCGCTGCGGGGCTGCCGAGCATGACATCTACGATGCGCTCGTCGCCTTCGCTCCAGGAGGAACGGACGATGGCACCGCGCACGTTCTCCTCGCTCGGGTCCTCGAGGACATCGGCGATGGAACCGGTTCCCTCGGGTGAGACGTCGAGACCGGTGGAGACATCGGCTTGCGGGTCGAGGTCGACCACGAGGGTCCGGAGACCACGGGCCCACGCCGCGGAAGCGAGGCCAAGCGTCACGGTCGTCTTACCGACGCCGCCCTTCAATGAGGAGATGGAGAGCACGAACACGAGTCAAAGGGTACCGCGCCAGGGTGGACGCACGATCTATACAAACTTTCTTGGCCCCGGTTCAGGCCAGGAAGCCCCGGGCATAGGCTGGTTTCTATTCCGTTCAAGACGCGAAAGAAGGACCGCGTGTTCTCCAAGATTCTTGTAGCGAACCGAGGTGAAATCGCAATTCGCGCATTCCGCGCGGCGGTGGAACTCGGCGCGAGTACGGTTGCGGTGTATCCCTATGAGGACCGCAATTCACTGCACCGTCTGAAGGCTGACGAGGCCTACCAAATTGGCACAAAGGGGCAGCCAGTTCGGGCATATCTCGATGTGAAGGAAATTCTTCGCGTCGCAAAGCTTTCCGGCGCGGATGCGATTTATCCCGGATATGGATTCCTGTCGGAAAACCCGGAACTTGCGCGAGCCGCCGAAGCTGAAGGTATCACCTTTATCGGCCCTCGTGCCGAGGTGCTCGAATCGGCCGGCAACAAGGTGCACGCCAAGGAGCAGGCCATCCGAGCAGGTGTCCCCGTGCTGGCATCGACGCCGCCGTCCACCGACATCGACGCCCTCATCGACCAGGCTGACGAGATCGGCTTCCCGATCTTCGCGAAGGCCGTCGCCGGTGGTGGCGGACGCGGTATGCGTCGCGTCGAGCGCCGTGAAGACCTCCGCGCTGCCCTCGAGTCGGCCATGGCCGAGGCGCAGACCGCATTCGGAGACCCGACGATGTTCCTCGAGCAGGCCGTCATTCGCCCGCGCCACATTGAGGTGCAAATTCTTGCCGACAGCCACGGCGAAACGATTCACCTCTTTGAACGTGATTGCTCCGTGCAGCGGCGCCACCAGAAGGTTGTGGAAATTGCTCCGGCTCCTGGTCTTGACCCGGCAATTCGTGAGGCAATGACACGCGACGCCGTCGCCTTTGCCCGTTCGATCGGATACGTCAACGCCGGTACCGTCGAATTCCTCCTCGACACGGCTGGCCCACGCGCCGGTGAATATGTCTTCATCGAGATGAATCCTCGAATTCAGGTGGAGCACACCGTCACCGAAGAGATCACCGACGTGGACCTCGTCCAGGCACAGATGCGCATTGCCGCCGGTGACCGCCTCGCCGACATGGGCCTGAGCCAGGACATGCTCACCATTCGGGGTGCCGCACTGCAATGCCGCATCACGACCGAAGACCCGGCGCAGGGCTTCCGCCCCGACATCGGCAAGATCACGACGTACCGCTCAGCTGGTGGCGCGGGTATCCGCCTCGATGGTGGTTCGGTTGCCGTTGGCGCGGAGGTGACGCCGTACTTCGACTCGATGCTCGCGAAGATGACCGCCCGCGGACGCGACTTCGAGCAGGCTGTGCGCCGTGCCCGTCGCGGCCTCGCCGAGTTCCGCATCCGCGGTGTCGCGACCAACATCCCGTTCCTGCAGTCGGTGCTCGCCGACGAGAGCTTCCGCAAGGGCGACCTCTCGACGAGCTTCATCGACGAGCGGCCACAACTGCTCGAGTACAGCCCCTCGCGCGACCGCGGTACGAAGCTGCTGCAATACCTGGCAGATGTCACCGTCAACGAGCCCAACGGTCCGCGGCCGAAGAACCTCATCGACCCGGCCACGAAGCTCGACCCCGCCGTCCTCGAGCGTGAGCTGCCACGCGGTACCCGGGACGAGCTCCTCGAACTCGGGCCGACCGCCTTCGCGAAGCGCCTGCGCGAGCAGACCGCCCTCGCTGTGACCGACACGACCTTCCGTGACGCGCACCAGTCGCTGCTCGCGACCCGCGTGCGCACGCGTGACCTCGTGGCTGCTGCCCCGTACATGGCACGGCTTGCTCCCAACCTCTTCTCGCTTGAGGCATGGGGTGGCGCCACCTACGACGTGGCCCTCCGATTCCTCGGTGAAGACCCGTGGGAGCGCCTCGCACAGCTGCGCGAAGCGGCCCCGAACCTGCCGCTGCAGATGCTCCTCCGCGGACGCAACACGGTCGGTTACACGCCCTACCCGGATGCCGTGACGCGCGCCTTCGTGAAGGAAGCCGCCGACACCGGCGTGGATATCTTCCGCATCTTCGACGCCCTCAACGACGTGAACCAGATGCGTCCGGCGATCGAGGCCGTCCTCGAACAGGACAAGGCCATTGCTGAGGCCGCCCTCTGCTACACGGGCAACCTCGCAAGCCCCGCCGAAGACAAATTCACCCTCGACTACTACCTGCGTCTCGCAGAGCAGATCGTCGAGGCTGGCGCACACGTCATCGCCATCAAGGACATGGCAGGCCTCTTGCGTCCCGCCGCCGCCACGAAGCTCGTGACGGCACTGCGTGAGCGCTTCGACCTGCCCGTCCACCTGCACACCCACGACACCGCTGGCGGCCAGCTTGCGACGCTCCTTGCTGCGAGCGCCGCGGGTGTCGACGCTGTCGATGTGGCGAGCGCACCGATGGCTGGCACGACGAGCCAGGTGGCAGCATCCGCTCTGGTTGCCGCGCTCGAAGACACCGAGCGCGACACAGGGCTCAACTTCCAGGCCATCGCCGACATGGAGCCCTACTGGGAAGCCATCCGTCGCGTGTACGCGCCATTCGAGTCGGGCCTCGAAAGCCCGACCGGACGCGTTTACACGCACGAAATCCCGGGCGGCCAGCTCTCGAACCTGCGCCAGCAGGCCATCGCGCTCGGTCTCGCTGACCGCTTCGAGCACATCGAAAACATGTACGCGGCGGCAGACCGCATCCTCGGTCGCATCCCGAAGGTGACGCCCTCCTCGAAGGTTGTCGGCGACCTCGCCCTCCACCTTGTCGCAGTCGAGGCCGACCCGGCAGAGTTCGAGGCGAACCCGCGCCACTTCGACATCCCCGACTCGGTCATCGGCTTCCTCGCCGGCGAGCTCGGTGAGGTGCCGGGCGGCTTCCCCGAGCCTTTCCGCACGAAGGTGCTCGAGGGTCGCAACGTCAAGCCCGAGATCAAGCCGATTTCGGAGGCTGACGAGCAGGCACTCGAGAGCGACTCGGCAACGCGTCGCCAGACCCTCAACCGTCTGCTTTTCCCGAAGCCGACGGCCGACTTCGAAGCGGTCGACGCCAAGTGGGGCGACATCTCGAAGCTCGACACGATCGACTACCTGTACGGTCTGGAAACCGGTGACGAGCACGTCGTCGAGATCTGGAAGGGCGTGCAGCTGTTCATCAAGCTCGAAGCCATCGGTGCACCGGATGAAAAGGGCATGCGTCAGGTCATGGCGAGCCTCAACGGCCGCATCCGGCCGGTCATGGTGCGCGACCGTCGCATCGAGGCAGCAGATGAAGGCCGCGAGAAGGCCGATCACAGCAACCCCGCCCACATCGCCGCACCGTTCGCCGGCTCGGTCACCGCGCGCGTCGAGGTTGGCCAGCGTGTGGAGGTCGGTGACACGGTCGCCACGATCGAGGCGATGAAGATGGAAGCGGGCATCACGGCGCCGCATGCCGGTACGGTGGAACGCATCGCCGTCACCTCGGGCGGAGTCTCGGGCGGTGATCTCATCCTCGTCCTTACACCCGAAGGTGCGTAATGCGTCATTTTGACCTTGTGGTCATCGGTGCGGGCTCGGGAAACTCCATTCCCGGGCCCGCGCTCGCGTCCGAACAGATCCTCGTCGTTGACGACGGCGTGCACTTTGGTGGCACGTGCCTCAACGTCGGCTGCATCCCGACGAAGATGTTCGTCCACCCGGCAGAGATCGCGCACGAGGTCGCCGAGGCCCGTCATGTGCTCAATGCGACGAGTGATGAGATTCGCTATGACTGGCAGGGAATTCGGGACCGTGTCTTCGGGCGGATCGACGTGATCTCGGAGGGTGGCGAGGAGTACCGTGCTTCGGGCGAGCCGAACATCTCGCTGCTACGCGAACATGTGCGCCTCACCAGCGAGCACGAGCTGGAGAGCGCATCGGGGGAGCGGATCACCTTCGACCGGCTCGTCATTGCAACGGGATCTCGTCCGCGTGAGCTTGCTGCGCTTCCGCTCGGTGATCGCATCCACACGAACGACACCATCCTTCGCCTCGACAATCAGCCTGAGCGCCTCGCCGTCATCGGCGGCGGGGCGATCGCATGCGAGTTTGCCGCGATGTTTGCGGGGCTCGGCACGCAGGTCGTGCAGATTCACCGCTCTGAGCTGCTGCGCGGCGTGGATGACGAGGTCCGCGCGTGCTTTACCGAGGCGGCGAAGCGACGCTGGGGCCTGCACCTCGGTACTGAGGTGACGCGCGCCGTCACGACCGCGGACGGCGTCACGCTCACCCTGTCGAATGGAGACGAGCTCACGGTCGATCATGTCCTCGTGGCGGCAGGCCGCGTCGTGAATACCGATCGGCTCGGCACCCAGGAACTCGGCTTCGACCACCGCGAGAATGGTGCCCTTGTCGTCGACGAGCAGCAGCGCGTGCTTCGGGGTGGTGAGCCGGTTCCCGGTATCTGGGCGGTCGGCGACAGCGCGAACACGGCACAGCTCAAGCACGTGGCGAACCACGAGGCCCGTGTTGCCGTGCAGAGCATCCTGCATGACCTTGGCCGAGCCGAGGCGCCGAGCGGCGTGCTCGGACCTATCCCGCTCGTCGTGTTCAGCTCACCGCAAATCGCGACCTTCGGACGCACGCTCGCTGAGGCACACGACGACGGCCGCGATGCGGTCGAAGCACGCTGCGACTACGGCGCAACAGCCTGGGGCTGGGCCCTCGCCGACAGCGAGCACTTCGTGAAAATCGTTGCCGAGCGGGGGAGCGGCACGCTCCTCGGCGCGCACATTATCGGCCCGGATGCGGGTATCCTCCTGCAGCCGCTCGTGCAGGCCGCCAGCTTCGGCCAGAGCGTGCATGGCCTTGCACGGGGTCAGTACTGGCCGCATCCCGCCGCAACAGAAATCGTTGAAAACGCCCTCTTGAAGCTCGAGGAGCAACTGTGAGCATCCGCGAAATCCGCCTCTACGGCGACCCGGTCCTGCGCGAAGCAACTCGCGAAGTCGAGGTGATCGACGACGGCATCCGAGCCCTCGTGCAGGACCTCCTCGACACCACCCACATGGAAGGCCGCGCAGGCGTCGCCGCCAACCAAATCGGCGCCACCTGGCGCGTCTTCTCGTGGCACTGCGACGGCGAGATCGGCTACGTCATCAACCCGGTCGTGGAAGAGCGATCCGGCGAGCTCCGCGAAATCGGCGAAGGATGCCTCTCGGTGCCCGGCCTCTGGTGCGAGACGCCGCGCTACGAGTACTGCCGAGTCCGCGGCATCAACCTCGACGGCGAAGAGATCGTGCTCGAAGGCACGGGCCTCATGGCCCAGATCCTCCAGCACGAAACCGACCACCTCGATGGCATGGTCTACCTCGAGCGCCTCGAGAAGCCACGCCGACGCGAAGCCATGCGTGAGCTGCGTGAGACGGACTGGTTCTTGCGCTAAGCGACGCCAAACACGCGAGTGGCCCCGAGGGCGCATCCTCGGGGCCACTCGCGTTCTGCGCTACTTCAGCGAGATGCCGCGCGTAGGCGGGGCAACGTTGTAGATGCCGTCGATGACGCCCGCGTACTTCTCGAGAATCACGTGGCGACGAATCGAGAGCTTTGGCGTGAGCGTGCCGTCGTCCTCGCTGAACTCCTGGTCGAGCACGACGAACTTGCGGATCGACTCCGCACGCGAGACGCGCGTGTTCGCACGGTCAATCGTGTGCTGGATGTGGGCGAGCACGCGTGGGTTCTGCGCGGCCTCAGCGAGCGACATCGTGGGGTCCTCGCCCTGGTTTTCGAGCCAGTTCGTGAGCATCGCCGGGTCGAGGGTCATCATCGCGGCAATGAACGGCTTCTTGTCGCCGACGACGACGCAATGGCCGATGATCGGGTCAGAATTGATCGGGTCCTCAAGTGTTGCCGGCGAGACGTTCTTGCCGCCAGCGGTGACGATGAGTTCCTTCTTACGGCCCGTGACGGTGAGGTAGCCATCATCATCGAGCTGACCGAGGTCGCCGGTACGGAACCAGCCGTCCTCCGTGAAGGCGTTCCTCGTGGCTTCGGGGTTGTTCCAGTACTCGCGGAAGATGTTGACACCCTTCGCGAGAATCTCGCCATCCGAGTCGACGGCGACGGAGCAGCCGGGAAGCGGCGGGCCAACCGTGCCCACCTTCGAGTGCGACGGCACGTTGACGCTGATCGGCGCGGTCGTCTCGGTGAGGCCGTATCCCTCGAGGATGATGACGCCGATGGCACGGTAGAAGTGACCGAGGTGGTTGCCGAGCGGCGCGGAACCCGAGACAGCGTGGACGACGCGTCCACCCATGGCATCCCGAATCTTCGAGAAGACGAGCTTGTTGTAGAACGTGTACTGGAGCTTGAGCCCAAAGGGCGTCTTGCCCTTGTCGAGCGAACGCGAGTACGCAATGCCCACGCGAGCCGCACGACGGAACAGGTTTCCTGTACCAGCCGCGTCGGCCTTCTGCTCGGCAGCGTTGTACACCTTCTCGAAGACGCGGGGCACAGCAAGGAGGAAGGTCGGCTTGAAGCTCGCGAGCGACTCGACGAGCTTCGCCGTGTTCGGCTGGTGGCCCACCTTCACACCACCGTGGACGCAGAGCACCGAAATGAGGCGTGCGAACACGTGCGCGAGGGTGATGAACAGCAGCGTCGAGGAATCGCCCTTGATGAGGTCCTCAAGCGTGTGCGCGGTGTTGCGCGAGAGGTCGACAAAGTTGGCGTGCGTGAGGACGACACCCTTCGGGCGACCAGTCGAGCCGGAGGTGTAGATGAGGGTGGCCATGTCGTCGCCCTTTGCGAGGGTGCGGCGGCGCTCGACTTCCTCGTCGGCGATCGACTCACCCTGCTGCATGAGCGAGGCAATGGCATCATTGTGGAGCTCAGCGCGGAAGCGGAGCTGCGGAACAGCATCTGCAATCGAATCCGCAGTGGCCGTGTGGGTGGGCAGCTCCGTGATGATGGCGACGGCACCGGAGTCCTGCATCATCCACTCCAGCTGGGCCGCAGAGCTCGTTTCATAGACCGGCACCATGACCAGCCCAGCCGTCCACAGCGCGAAGTCGACCAGCGTCCACTGGTAGCTCGTCTGAGCGATGAACGCGACGCGTTCACCGGGCTCGAGGCCCTGAGCGATGAACCCCTTCGCGAGCGCACGCACTTCCTCATTGAATTGGCCCGCCGTGATGTCCTTCCAGCCGCCGTTGTCCGGCACAGCAAAGAGGGGACGGTCGGGGGTTGCTGCTACGCGACGGGCCAGCAGCTCGGTCGTGTTCCAGGTCGGTTCGGGCCGTTCAATCGCAGGCGTCTCGGATCGCTTCATTGCATTCCTCGTTCCTCGTATGAAGCCTTGTTGTTTCTCGTGTGATCACTCCCCCGATGGGGACGCGCGCGGGGCGCGTGCGGTAAGAGAACCGCGGTAATGGTACCGGCTCATTCGCGCCTTCGGCGCAAAAAACACTCGTCACGCCCAAGAGCGTGGCCTCACCCCGATAGACTGACGGTCTCAACTCCGGAGGACACATGCTCTATTTGTTGCTCAAGCACCTCTTTGCGGGACCGCTCTTGAAGAGCACCTTTCGCCCGTGGGTGACCGGCGTTGAGCACATCCCTGCGAAGGGGCCCGTGATTCTCGCGAGCAACCACCTTTCCGTCATTGACTCCGTGTTCCTTCCCCTCGTCATCGACCGCCGCGTGACCTTCCTTGCCAAGAAGGAATACTTCACCGGTAAGGGGATCAAGGGGTGGCTCACGCGCCAGTTCTTCCTTGCCACAGGTATGCTGCCGATTGACCGTGGCGGTGGTGCCGCGAGCGAAGCGAGCCTGCGCACCGGCCTGCAGGTGCTCTCAGAGGGCAAGGCCCTTGGCATCTACCCGGAGGGTACGCGTAGCCCGGACGCTCGCCTCTACCGCGGTCGCACGGGCATTGCGCGCATGATCATGGCGATGGATGCCAAGGTTCCGGTCGTCCCGGTTGCCATGATCGATACCGAAAAGGTCATGCCGATTGGCACGACTATTCCGCGTGTTCGCCGCATCGGCATCGTCATCGGTGAACCGATTGACTTCTCCCGCTACTCAGGCATGCACGCCGACCGCTTCCTCATGCGCGCCATCACGGATGAGGTCATGTCGGAGCTGCACGCGCTGAGCAATCAGGAGTTCTGCGACATCTACGCGTCCTCGGTGCGCAACAAGATGAACACCGTCTCGCGCCTGTCCGCGTAAGCTGTTGCAACCAGCACGACCGTCGAAGGAGCGAATGTGACGAGTGACGACGCCATCACACCTGGCCCCGAAACGATCGCCGGTCTTGAACGGTGGCGTGAGCTCCCGATTCGCCAGCAGCCGGAATGGCCCGACGCTGAGGCGGTCGAACGGGTGCACCGCGAGCTCGCCCTGATGCCGCCGCTCGTGTTCGCCGGTGAGGTCGATCGTCTGCGCCAGCGCCTTGCGCAGGCTGCGGACGGCAAGGCCTTCCTCCTCCAGGGTGGCGACTGTGCGGAAACGTTTGCTGGCGCGACGGCAGACAACATCCGCGCTCGCGTCCGCACGCTGCTGCAGATGTCAATCGTGCTCACCTACGGTGCCTCCGTGCCCGTCGTCAAGATGGGGCGCATGGCAGGCCAGTTCGCGAAGCCGCGCTCGAAGGACACGGAGACGCGCGAGGGCGTGACCCTTCCGGCCTACCGCGGCGACATCGTGAACGACTACGCCTTCACCGAGGGGGGCCGTCAGCCGGATCCTGCTCGCATCCTCCGTGGCTACCACACGGCCGCCTCGACCATTAACCTCGTGCGCGCCTTCACGACCGGTGGTTTTGCCGACATGCGCGAGGTGCACTCGTGGAACCGGGGCTTCGCGGCCAATCCTGCAAACGCCCGCTATGAGCAGTTGGCGACTGAAATCGATCGTGCCGTCCGCTTCATGGAGGCTGCCGGCGCGAACTTTGACGAGCTCCGCGATGTTGAGTTCTACGTCGGCCACGAGGGCCTGCTCATGGACTACGAGCGTCCGATGACACGCATCGACTCACGCACCGGCCTGCCGTACAACACCTCGGCACACTTCATTTGGATTGGCGAGCGCACGCGTCAGCTCGACGAGGCACACGTCGACTTCTGCTCGCGCATCCGTAACCCCATCGGTGTGAAGCTCGGCCCGACGACCACGCCCGACGACCTCAAGGCGCTTGCTGACAAGCTCAACCCCGACCGTGAACCAGGTCGCCTGACCTTCATTACCCGGATGGGTGCGGGCAAGATCCGCGCAGCCCTGCCGCCGCTGCTCGCGGCGATGAAGGACGAAGAGGTCAAGCCGCTGTGGGTGACCGACCCGATGCACGGCAACGGCATCACCTCATCCACGGGCTACAAGACGCGCCGCTTCGACGACATCGTCGACGAGGTGAAGGGCTTCTTCGAAGCGCACCGTGAAGTGGGCACCCACCCGGGCGGTATTCACGTCGAGCTCACGGGTGACGACGTCACCGAGTGCCTCGGCGGTTCTGAGCAGATCGATGAGCTTGGCCTTGAGAGCCGGTATGCGTCGCTCTGCGATCCGCGCCTCAACCACATGCAGTCGCTCGAGCTCGCTTTCCTCGTCGCCGAGGAGCTTCGCGCGCACGCCTAGCTGCAGCACCAGGTGAGTCTGACCTCTTTTCGGTGGGCTTGGGCGATCTTCAGCCTCGTTCCCCCGGGGGTGGCAACTTGTTCGACGCAGGAGCCTTCCTCCCGAGACGGGAGCCCCACCAAAGCGGAATCGCGACAATCGGGACCACGAAACACGCGATCGCCCACACCAGTCGCCCCGCGAGGTCAGAACGCGAGGTGAAGATCGACACCGCAGTGACGATGAACGCGATCGCCCACACCGCCAACACGACGATCCACAGCACATCCCACTGCGCGGGATACTGCACACTCCACTCAGACGTCGCCAACGACACCGCACTCATAGCCGGACTCACGAGGAAGCCTGCCAATACGAGTCATTCCCAACTTGAAGCTCAGTCCACACCTGCCACGACCCCCACGCCGCGGACACGTCGCTTGTGCCCCGAACGACAGCCGGCGCCCCGTTGAACTCCTTCGCTCGGAAAATGGATACGGCCGGGGCAGCGCACGTCACACCTGCACATCGCTGCCAACCATTGCCAGCCCACGAAATGGCGAGCCTGCAACCCCAAGCGAGCCGGTGGTGGCGAGCGTTCGTTCCTCGGAACGAACAGGTGAAGCGTCCGGATCCATCGCGTCGAGACGGCCATCCGCTTCCCAAGCTTGAATCACCGTTGCGAGCTGGTCTTCACTGAGTCCAAGCTGGCGAGTACTGCTCGGTGAGCATGTCGCGACCTGCTGTCGCTTCGGGCGCGCTCACGGCAGGTTGAGGCGCTGACGCGGCGGATGCCGACGAAGTAAATCCAAGCATCGAAACAGCCGCGGCGATCGAACACGCGACAGACTTTGCCTTACTGAACTCCATGAGTAGGAATCCCCTCAGATGATCGGTGCGTCATCGTTGACGCGTCGAATGTCCACTACCACGTTCACATGAAGGTCTGGCCCGGTCAACCGGGCATCTCACCGCAGACACGCGGTACAGGGGCGAAGGTTGGAAAGCCAGCTGTAGTTGCCAGTGAGGTTGTGAACGCGCTGGACTGTGGTTTGGTCCATGAGTACGGTGCGTCGGTGGTGTCGACTGTCGTGATCGAGCTACGCCGAATAGGTGACTGACCGCGTTGCTTCGTTCAGGTAGCGCGGGTATCAGCCTGCTTGGCGGCGAGTCTCCGAGTGAACCACCCGATCATTGAAGCTAGAACTCGAGGCTCGACTGCAGCGTGATCTTCGAACCGCGCGGCTGCTTCGTGTTTGCGCCCGGGTTCTGGCTCGTCACCTTCGTCTTCTCGATGAAGCTTGCCGGGACATTGTGCTGCACCTCAAAGCCAGCATCCTCGAGCGCCTTCACGGCATCCTTCGTTGTCTTACCGACAACATTCGGAACCTGCACGAGGTCCTGACCCTTCGACACCACGACATTGACGGTGTCGCCCGGCTTCATCGGATTCGCCGAGTTCGACGCCGAGATGATGTGTCCGGCGGGAACCGTGTCGGAGAACTCTTCACCCGAGGACTGCACCTTGAGGCCAGCTTCCTCGAGGGTCTTCGTCGCTTCGTCGAGCGTCTTGCCGAGGACATCCGGCACCGGACCGAGCGAAATCACGAGCCGGATGGGGGACTGCTCCGCCATCTGCGTGGGAAGCTGCTGCCCGCTCTCATCCGTGGCTCGGATGACAGTGTCCGTTGGCTGCGAGGAGAACTCCTTGATATCAGTGCCCTCGTCATAGCGGAAGCGGGACTCCGTAATGGTCTTGATCGCGGTGTCACGTGCGAGTCCCTGCAGTGCAGGCACCGTGAGATTCTCCGGGCCCGCCGAGACCATGAGTGAAATGGGCGTCTCGGGGGCGAGGCTCTGGCCAGGGCCCGGATCCATCTTCATGACGGTGCCCTTCGCGACCTCAAGCGAAAACTCTTCGGTGACGTTGCCCACGACAAACCCTTGCGCCTGGATCTGCTGCTCGGCGGCAGCTTGATCCATCCCGACGACATCCGGGGTGGTCTTGTATGAGCCAGGGCCAAGAAGGAGCCACCAGCCGCCGACGGCGCCGATCAAGAACAGCACCGAGAGGATGGAGACGATGATCGGCCATTTCGCGCGGCGCTTCGTCGTCGTCCCGACCGGGGAGAGCTCGGCCTGCCCCGTGTACATGGGCTGCACCTGGTCGGCAGCCGCGTAGTTCACCGGCTCGTCAAAGAGTGTCGTGATGGGGTCGAGGTCGCGCTCGGTGACGGCATCATTCGGCGTGTATCCGTAGCCCACTTCGGCGCCGTCGTCGCTTGAGACGACCAGTTGGTCACGCTCGACACCGGTCGGCGCGACCGCGAGTCGGCTGTCGAGCGGCGCGGTCGGAACACCGCCGGCTGCGGCAAGTTCCTGCTCTGCCTGACGCAGCGCCACAAGCATGGCGCCCGCATCGGCCGGGCGAGCCTCAGGATCGCGCTCGGTCGCCCAGAGGACGAGGTCATCGAGCTGACTCGGGACGCCCTCATGGATGCGGCTCGGTGCCGGCACATCGTCATTCGCGTGGCGGAACGCGATGTTCACGGGCTGGTCACCGCTGTACGGCTGCTCGCCCGTGAGCATCTCGTACATCATGATGCCAAGAGAGTAGATGTCGCTGCGGATGTCAGCAGTGCCCTGCGTGACGAGCTCAGGGGAGAGGTACGCGATCGTGCCAAGCAGCACCTGGCCACTCGCGGTGTTCGCGCTCGCAGCACGAGCAAGACCAAAGTCCGAGAGTTTGATGCGGCCGTCATCAGCGAGGAGAACGTTTTCGGGCTTCAAATCGCGGTGAACGATGCCGATCTTGTGCGCGGCCTGGAGGCCCGCGAGCACCGCATCCATGACGTCGATCGTCTGCTCTGGTGTGAGTCGGTGGTGATCGTGCAGGAGGTCGCGCAGCGTGATACCCGGTACGTACTCCATGACGATGTAGGCGAGTCCGCGATCTTCGCCCTGGTCGTAGACATTGACAACGTTCGGGTGAGCAAGCTTCGCCGCGGCGCGTGCTTCCTGGATGAAGCGGGCGCGGAAGGCGTCGTCGGCTGCGAGATGATCATGCATGATCTTGATCGCAACGCGACGCTCGAGTCGCAGGTCGGTCGCAACGTACACGGTGGCCATGCCGCCACGGGCGATCATCGAGCGCACCTGGTAGCGGCCGTCGATCATACGGCCGATCAGCTCATCTGGGTTCGCGGGACTCACGCGCAAAGACTAACGAGTGAGAGCGGCGCGTGCGGGGCGAAACTCCGAGGGTTTCGGACAGTGTTCATGCGGCGCGTGCCTCTTCGTGCCGCGGAATTTCGCCGGTGTCAGCGGGATGGAGCGTGCTCGGCATGACCACAGACATCCCCGGAACGATGAAGGACTCGTCTGCAAGACCATTCGCTCGGAGGACGAGTTCGGGTGTTGCTCCGAAGTGAGCAGCCAGGGATTCGAGCGTGTCCTCGTCACGAACGATGTGCTTTGTGATGGAGACGTCGGCGCCTGTGGAAGTTGCATTCGTGCGCTCACGCTGGGGCGGGATGACAATCTGCATGCCAGGTGAGAGGCGAGCACGGAAGCCGAGACCGTTGGCCACGACGAGGTCAGCCATCGAAATGCCGTGACGTGCCGCGAACTCTGACGGCGACTCCTCGCGCTCGATCGTCACGGTCGGCGCTGGGGCAGGCTCGGCGCTCGAACTTGCAGGGGAGGCCGCGAATGCTCGGACGTTGCGGAGGAGGCCCGTCAGCGCGTCGACAAGGTTGCGAGATGAGATCGCTGCCTGAGTCACGCTGCGCCTTCCGGTGTGGGGCTCGTGTTGCTGTTGTGGCAATTGTGGCGTGTGGGTCTGATGTGACAGTGCGCGCAACGCGGGGATGAGGGATCACTCAGGCAACAACTTGGTTACGGCGCCGCGAAACATCTGACAGCATGGTGAGGTGACGAATGTGCTCGACTCACTGAATTGGCTCACGCTTCGTGAGGTGGCAGATCTGCTTGGCCTTCCGCAGGGCAAGGTGCGCCGCCTGGTGGAGGAACACTCGCTGCTTGGCATGAAGCGTGGGCGTGACTACTGCATCCCGGCAGACTTTCTCTTGCACGACGAACCGCTGGCAGGGCTGCGCGGGACACTCATCCTCCTGCTCGATGGTGGCTTCGGCGAGCAGGAAGCCCTCGAATGGCTCTTTAGTGAGGACGAGTCGCTTGGCGAGTCGCCCGTCAGCTCGCTTCGCCGCGGCCGCAAGACGCAGGTGCGTCACGCGGTTCAGCTCCTCGGTCTCTAGCGCCATCGCACGCGTCGCTTGGCGGGGTGCTGCCGTGCGCGCCTAGACGTGTCGACGTGCGGTGCGCTCCGCGAGGCGCATGAGCAGCTCGTGTGACTGCTCGTCGAGCTCGGCTGCCTCGAGCTTCTCGTGTGCCTCGCTGAGCAGGCGTTCGATCTCACGCTCGACGTACTCAAATGCGCCGAGCGTCTCGAGCTTGTTGATCATCTCGTGCACCTCGGCTTCGCTGAGCCCAGGGTGTCCGAGGCGCGCCTCGAACCATGCGCGCCCCTCGGCGTCGCTCGCCTCCATCGCATGCGCGATGAGAACAGTCCGCTTGCCCTCGCGAAGATCGTCACCGGCAGGCTTCCCGGTGACTGCTGAGTCACCGGTGACTCCGAGGATGTCATCGCGGAACTGGAATGCGAGACCGAGTGGCAGGCCAAAAGCCCGGATGCGTTCGACGTGCTCGTCATCGGCTCCCGCGAGAAGTGCACCGAGCACGAGCGGTGACTCCACGCTGTAGCGGGCCGACTTCGCGGTCGCGACGCGACGGGCGCGAGTGTCCAGTTCCGCGACAGGAACCGTCGGCCAGGCCACTTCTTCGACAAGGTCGAGGTACTGACCTGCGGCAACCTCGGCGCGCATGCGACGAAACTCTTCGCGCGCGCGACGTCCGGCCTCGGGGGAGACTGCGGCGAGCGTTGCCTCGATGAAGCACTCATCGCTCCACACGAGGAGGAGGTCGCCAAAGATGATGGCCGCGCTCTCACCGAAGTGCTCGGCATCAGAGGCCCAGCCGAGGCCGCGGTGCTGCGCTTCAAAGTGACGGTGGCTTGACGGGGCGCCACGACGTGTATCCGAGCGGTCGATGACGTCATCGTGTGCGAGTGCGGCAGCGTGGAAGAGTTCGAGAGCTGCGGCAGCTTCGAGCACGCACGTGGGGAAGGTAGTCGAGATCGGGCAGCGGTGAACGCTTCGGTACCCAGCGGCGAGGAACTCCGCACGAAGTCGCTTGCCACCGCTCAGGAAGCTCGCAGCATGCGTCGTGAGGGATTGCGCGTCCGGGCCGAGCGGCGCAAATTCGCGTGACTGTGCGTCAACGAGCGACTGGAGTTTCGCGTCGAGCAGTTTCGGGAGAGATACGTCCTGAGCCACGCGCCTAGCCTAGCCGCGATCCGCTTGCCTAGAATGGAGAGAAGGTATCCGTGGACACGTGCGTCCCGGGTCGTTCGATTACCTAGAGCGCGAGGACATCATGGCACTTTCTGAGCACGAGCAGCGCCTGCTCGATGAGATGGAGCGCCAGCTCTACGCGAACGACGCCGATGTCGTCTCGACTGAGCCTGCCGCTGCACCCTCCATCTCGACTCGAAGCCTCGTCATCATGTGCCTCGCCGTCGCGGCTGGCATCGCTGTCATCCTGCTCGGTGTTGCGTTGCAGCAACCCATCATTGGTGTGATTGGTTTCGCTCTCATGGTGTTGGGGGTGGCATCTGTGAGCGCTGGAAAGCCGAAGACGGGGGAGGAGCGCGTCTCGAACCAGGGTTCGCGAAGCTCCGGCCCGGCCAATACTGGCGCGTCGGCCTCGGGCCGCAGTACCCGCGGCGGCTTTGGCGGTCAGAGCTTCATGGACCAGCTCGACGAGCGATGGGATCGTCGCCGCAGCGGCATGTAAGTGATGTGACCTCCCGCAGGTGCGGTTGAGGTGAACGGGCGGTGGCCCTGGGATGACCCCAGGGCCACCGCCCGTTTTCGCGTGCTGGTGGGTGTCCACGGTTGACCCACCTGGCCGTGATCTGTTGTGAGGTGTCGTCCTCCACATTCCTCCCCGGGTGGGGCATCGGTGGAGGAAATCCTGCCGCCTCCGCGCCCCGCCATCGTGCCCCAGGGTGCCCGCGACGGGGCGAAATCGGGCCTAAATGGTGGAAAATACCTCCACCTTCCTCCACCCCGCTACTTCCCAATAAATTGCGGGGTTTCACAGGAAAAATAGCTCGAAAAAGGCGCAAAACCTAGAACTGGTGGGGAGAAAGGGAGTAAAGTGGAGGTTGTTCGAGGAGGTTGGCGATGCTGTTGGGAGGGTGCGCATGCTGCTTGGCACGTACACGCCCAAACTCGACGACAAGGGGCGCCTGATCCTTCCGGCCAAGTTCCGTGAGGAACTCGGCGAAGGGGTCGTGCTCACGCGCGGCCAGGACCGCTGCATCTACGTCTTTTCGAACGCGGAGTTTGAAGAGCTCCACAACCGGATCCGGCAGGCGCCGGTCACGAGCAAGCAAGCCCGTGACTATCTGCGCCTCCTGCTCTCCGGTGCCCACGCAGAAACCCCCGACAAGCAAATGCGCGTGACAATTCCCGCGCAGCTGCGCAAGTACGCAGGCCTCAACCGAGAACTCGCCGTCATTGGCGCTGGCTCTCGCGCTGAGATCTGGAGCGCGGCTGCCTGGGAGCAGTACGTGAACGACAACGAAGCTGCATTCTCTGAAACCGCCGAGGAGGTGATCCCGGGACTGTTCTAGCCCTGTGCTGTGATGCCCAGCCGCTGTTGCGAACCGACTTCCCCCGGAGCGCAGCACCCCGAAGTCACTTCCCCGGCCTCGGAAGCGGATGGGAATCAGAACACAGGGACGAACGCGGGACGATCATGCTCCTCGACAAGAACCCTGCTGAACTCCACGCTCCGGTCCTCCGGGACCGCTGTGTCGAACTCCTCGCCCCGGCGCTCAGTGAGGCCGGCAGCGTCTTCGTCGACGGCACGCTCGGCATGGGCGGTCACTCGGAGGCCGTGCTTGAGGCGTGCCCCAACGCGAAGCTCGTCGCCTTCGACCGCGACCGAGACGCGATTTCCCTCGCCGCTCGCCGCCTCGAACGTTTCGGCGACCGCGTCAACCTCATCCACGCTGTTTACGACGAGCTCGACGAACGGCTCGACGAACTCGGCATCGACGAAATCCACGGCGCACTCTTCGACCTCGGCGTCTCCTCGCTGCAGCTCGACGAAGCAGAGCGCGGCTTCTCCTACGCCCGCAACGCTCCACTTGACATGCGCATGGACCAGTCGGGTGGCGAGACCGCTGCCGAGCTCATCGCGCGCCTGTGTGAAGCTGAGCTCCGCGATCTCTTCTACCGCTACGGCGACGAAAAGCTCGCCCCGCGCTACGCCTCGCACATCTGTAAGGCACGCGACCTGGCTCCGATCACGACGACCGGGCAGCTCGTCGAGATCCTTCAGCAGGCCACCCCAGCGGCAAGGCGCGACGCTGGCCACCCGGCCAAGCGCGTCTTCCAGGCCCTCCGAATTGCCGTCAACGGTGAACTGGAGGCACTCGAATCGGCCATCCCGCAGGCGCTCGATCGTCTCGCGAATGGTGGCCGCATCGTCATCGAGTCGTACCAGTCCCTTGAAGACCGCTTCGTGAAGCGCGAGCTGCAGCGCCGCTCCACCTCGAGCGCCCCGCGCGAGCTGCCGATGGAACTCCCCGAACACCAGCCCGAATTTGCCCTTCTCGTTCGTGGCGCGGAGCGCGCGAGCGACGAGGAAGCCGAACGCAACCCCCGAGCCATCCCTGTCCGACTGCGAGCAGCCGAACGAATCCGGAGACACGCATGAGCGCCACCGCACGCCTGACGAAGAACGTCCTCGTGCCAGTCCGTGACCTGGCCCGCCCGCCGCGACTGTCGCTCATGCCGACGCCCGCACGTCGCGGGCTGCCCCGGTGGATGCTCACTGTCGGTGGCGTGATCGGTGCTGTGCTCGTCGCCCAGCTCTCCCTCACGATTGCCCTCTCGCAGGGGGCCTACGAGACTGATGAGCTCGAGGCGCAGCAGGTGCACCTCCAGCGCACCGAAACGGCGCTGGAAGAGCAGCTCGCTACCGTTGAGTCGCCGCAAAACCTCACCGCGCAGGCGGGAGCCCTCGGCCTCGCACAGGCAAGCGAGATGCACTCCATCAACGAGAGCACCGGCCAGGTCACGGTTGTCGGCGGCCCGAACCGTGCGAAGGCGAACCCGCAGCTCGTAGGCAACCAGGCCCTCAACCCCACGCAGCCGAACGCCGCGAACCCGAACGTTGTGCCGGCTGCTCCGCTCGTCAACGGAGTTTCGTCGCAGGGTGCTGCAGCTGCTCCCGTACCCTCGGTGTCTGAACTCGCCTCGCCGACCACTCGGTAGCACTCATCCCAGGGAAAGGAGCGTCGATGGCCCGACGCTCTGAGCGCCTCCGCGCTGCGGCCGTGCTCGCCGTGGTCTTCCTCGTCGTGAGCCTCTTCGTGGTCCGTCTTATCGACGTACAAATCGTCAACGCCAATACATACAACGAAGAGGCCGAGGGACGCCGCGGATCGAGTCACACGGTGTGGGGGGCACGAGGTGAAATCATCGCGAGCGACGGCACCGTGCTCGCCGACTCGATCGATCGATTCGACATCACGGCCTCTCCGCGTAACGCCACTGAGTTCGAACGAAAGAACGAGCAGGGCGAGACCGTCACGGTGAGCTTCGACCAAGCCATCGAAGAGATCGCCGCGGCAACCGGACAGCAGCCGAACGACCTTCGTCAGGCACTCTCGGACGCGCTCGCGCAGAATCCGAACAGCAACTTTGCCTACCTCACGCGCATGGTGACGCTGGAGGTGTACGAAAAGGTCAAGGCGCTCAAGATCCCGTGGCTCTATTTTGAACAGCATCCCGCCCGCAGCTACCCGAACGGCGCCATTGCGGGCAACCTCCTCGGCTTTATCGGCTCCGACGGCAGCCCGCTCGCGGGTCTCGAGCTCGGCATGGACAGTTGCCTCGCGGGTGTCGACGGCGAGACGAGCGTCGAGCGAAGCGGCGACGGTGTCGCCATTCCAGGCACCGAAGTTGTCATCACCGAGGCGAAGCCTGGTGGTGACCTGATGCTCACGATCGACTCGGAACTGCAGTGGTACGCGCAGCAAGTGCTCGCATCCGAAGTGACGCGCCTCGGGTCCGCGTACGGACACGTCACGGTGATGGAGGCGAAGACCGGGAAGCTCCTCGCGGTCGCCGAGTACCCGAGCGTCGACCCCAACTCTCCGTCCATGACTCCGGAAGACATGCGCGGATCGCGTGCCTTCACCGCGCCGTTCGAGCCTGGGTCCACGATGAAACCGCTCACTGTGGGGATGCTGTTTGATCGAGGTCTGACGTCCGTGGATGAGGTAGTCGAGACCCCTGACCGTTTCACGAGCCCCGACGGTGCCGAATTCGGCGATGAGAGCCCGCATGAGCCGCGTCACTACACGACCGCTGGCATCATTGCGTTCTCATCGAACGTTGGCATCTCCCTGCTGGGGCAACGGCTGAGTGCTGCCGACCGCTACAACTACTTGCAGCAGGCCGGCCTTGGGCAGCCCACTGAGGCTGGATTCCTCGGCGAGGAATCAGGCACCCTCCACCCATACGAATCCTGGGATCCACAGTCGAACTACGCGACCATGTTCGGTCAGGCGCTCACCGTCACCGGCCCGCAGATGGCGAGCATCTACCAGATGTTTGCGAATGGTGGCGTGCGGCAACCGGTGAAGCTGGCCGAGGGATGTCGTGACGAAGACGGCGTCATCCACCCGCTCCCGGGGCAGGAGGATGACGCGCCGCGTCAGGTGCTCTCCGCAGATGCCGCCAACAAGGTGCTGCAGACGCTTGAAGCCACCGCCCAACACGGCATGGGCAACCAGGTCGCGATCCCGGGCTACCGCGTGGGCGTGAAGACCGGTACCGCCCAGTACGTTGGCGAGGACGGTAGCTACGTCGCCAACAAATACATCCTCTCGATGGCGGGTATTGCGCCAATCGACGACCCGCAGTTCGTTGTCCAGGTCACGATGATGCCTCCGGCTACGATGGGGGGAAGCATCCTTATGGCGCCAACTTGGCACGACGTTATGGCTCACGCGCTTCAGATGCGGAGCGTTCCACCATCGCCAGAGCCCTGGCCCGATATTCCCGTTGAACAACAGTGACTCGGTCACTTCAGGAAGACATGCCCGCCGCTAGTATTCGCCCCCTTCACCCCGTGCCGCGTTCGCTCTCTGAACTCGCGGCTGCGTTTGGCCTCGACGACGACGAGCTCGATCTCGAGCGCGTCGAAGTCACCGGCGTCTCGGTCTCGTCCCGGGACGTCGATGCCGGCGACCTCTACGTCGGAATCCCCGGCGCGCGCGTCCACGGCGCGACGTTCGCGAGCGACGCTGTTGAACAGGGTGCAGTGGCCATCCTCACCGACGCCGCTGGCGCGGAACTCGTGCGTGAGGAAGGCGTCGACGTGCCGGTCCTCATCGTGGAGGACCCCCGCCTCGCACTCGGGGAAGTGTCGGGTTGGGTGTACCGCACCGACCCGGATGAGCCGAAGCTCTACGGCGTGACGGGCACGAATGGCAAGACGTCCGTCGCCTACATCCTCGACGCCATCCTCGGTCAGCTCAGCGTTGTCACCGGCCTCACGACGACCGTCGAGCGCCGCATCGGCGAGGAGCGCATTGAGGCCGCGCTCACCACCCCGGAAGCCAGCGAACTCCACGCACTCATCGCCCGTATGCGCGAAGTGGGCGTGCACGCCGCATCCATTGAAGTGTCGGCGCAGGCCGTGACCCGTCACCGCATCGACGGCATCCTGTTTGACGTTGTTGGCTTCCTCAACCTCTCGCACGACCACCTCGACGACTATGCCGACTTTGAGGAGTACTTCAAGGCGAAGCTCGAGCTCTTCACCCCGGAGCGCGCGCGTCGCGGTGTCGTCTCCCTCGACTCGGAGTGGGGCAAGCGCGTCGTCGAAGAATCGCGCATCCCGCTCACGACGATCAGTTCGCGACCCGAGATCGACGCCGACTGGAAGGTAGAGCTCGGCAAGCGCGAGGGTATGAACACCCGCTTCACCCTCATCGCCCCCGACGGGCGAAGCATCACCACGGAAGTGCCGCTCCCGGGCTGGTTCTCGGCAGCTAACGCGGGTCTTGCCATCGCAATGCTCGTTGAGTCGGGCTACGACCTCGGCGAAATCGCGCACGTGCTTGAGCGTGACGGACTCATTAAGGCGTACGTTCCTGGCCGCACCGAACTCATCTCGGGGGAGCGCGGACCGCGCTTCGTGCTCGACTACGGCCACACGCCGGACGCTTTCGAGCAGACCCTTGGTGCGCTGCGTGAGTTCACCGAAGGCAAGCTCATTATGATCTTCGGCGCCGACGGCGACCGCGACAAGATGAAGCGCCCTGCCATGGGACGCATCGCGGCCGAACTCGCCGACGTTGTCATCATCACCGACTACAACCCACGCATGGAAGACCCGGCGTCGATCCGCGCGACCCTTCTCGAGGCCGCCCGCGCGGCAGCTCCGCACAAGGACATTCGGGAAATCGCGGATGCACGACTTGGCATTCGCGAAGCCGTCAACATGGCGCGCGAGGGCGACACGATCCTCATCGCTGGCCCCGGCCACGAAACGGCCTCCGAAGTGGGCGGTAAGAAGATCGGGTACAGCGCGCGTGAAGAAGCACGTCAGGCACTGCGAGAGGCAGGTTGGGACGCATGATTGATCTCTCACTGACCGAGATCGCCACGGCCGTCTCGGGACGTCTTGTCCTCGGCGGGAGCGATACCGCCGAGACGATCGTCAACGGGTATGTCGACACCGACTCGCGTGAAATCACGCCCGGCGACATTTTCGTCGCCAAGCCCGGCGAGGTCACCGATGGTCACCTGTATGCGCCGAAGGCCGTCCAGGCGGGCGCTGTGCTCTGCATCGTCGAACGTGAGCTTGAGCTTTCTGTCTCCCAGATCGTCGTCGAGAACTCGGTCGTCGCGCTCGGCGACCTCGCCCGAGAAGTCATCACACGTGTGAAGGCTCTCGGGAAGCTCACCGAGATTGCCGTGACCGGCTCGAACGGCAAGACGACCACGAAAAACCTGCTCCGCGAGATCTTCTCGGCACGTGGCGAGACCGTCGCGCCGATCGCCTCCTTCAACAACGAAGTTGGTGCTCCGATTACCTTCTGCCGCGCCACCGAGAACACGGACACTCTCATCGCGGAAATGGGTGCGAGCGCACCTGGCGAGATCCGTCGCCTCATCAAGATGGCAAAGCCCGATGTGGGTATCGTCCTCACCGTCGGCCTTGCTCACGCTGGTGAATTCGGTGGGATCGAGACGACGCTCCGTTCGAAGACCGAAATGGTCGAAGACCTCGGGCCCGAAGACTGGGCGGTCCTCAACCGGGACGACGCCCGCGTCGCGTCCATGGCAGACAAGACAAAGGCTCAGATCCTCTGGTTCGGTCGTGGCGACGATGCCGATGTCCGCGCGAGCGATGTGGAAACCTCGATCGACGGGACGAGCTTCACGATGCATCTGCCCGGCCAGGAGCCGGTTCGCGTGCAGTTTGCCGTCATCGGTGAGCACCACGTGGTGAACGCCCTTGCTGCGGCAGCTGCCTCGCACACGCAGGGTGTCCCGGCCACTGAGATCCGCGACGCACTCGAACGCGTGACCCGTGCCGAACGCTGGCGCATGGAAGTGCTCACGCGCACGCCGCTCACGATCATCAACGACGCCTACAACGCATCGCCCGACTCGATGGCGGCAGCGCTGCGCACGCTCGCGCAGATCGCAGCCCCCGAACAGCGCACCGTCGCTGTCCTCGGCGCCATGTCAGAACTTGGCGAGTACAGCGTCGAAGAGCACGACCGCCTCGGCCTCCTCGCCGTTCGTCTGAACATCTCCCAGATCGTTGTCGTGGGTCGTGAAGCTCGCGCCCTCCACCTCGGCGCCATCGCCCAGGGGTCGTGGGATGGCGAGTCGGTGTTCGTTGAGGACCAGGACGAAGCGTTCGAATTCCTCACGAAGTACCTTGGCGAGGGTGACCTCGTCCTCGTGAAGTCGTCCAACTCAGCTGGCCTTCGCCACCTCGGCGACCGACTTGCGGAGCACTACGCGTGATCTCAATCATTCTTGCGGCGAGTGTGGGGCTCATCTTCACGCTGTTCATGACGCCGCTGTTTATTCGTGCCTTCCACAAGCTGCAGTGGGGACAGTTCATCCGCTCGGACGGTCCACAGGGACACTTCTCCAAGCGCGGCACCGCCACCATGGGCGGCATCGTCTTCGTCATCGGATCGGTGCTCGCATACTTCGTGGCGATTCTCATCACCTCTGATCGCCCCACGGCCTCCGGCCTGCTCACGCTCGGCATGATGGTGGGACTCGGTCTCGTCGGCTTTCTCGACGACTACCTCAAGGTGCACAAGCAGCAGTCGCTCGGCCTTGAAGGCTGGTGGAAGGTGCTCGGTCAGGTCATTGTGGCCGCGATCTTTGCGTTCGTTGGTCTGCAGTTCCACAGCACGCTCGGCGTTCCTGCCGTCTCATCGAGTGTCTCGTTCATTCGCGACCTGCCGATCGACTTCATCCAGCTCGCTGGCCCGCTCGTCGGGACGATCCTCGTCATCGCCTGGGTAGCCCTCATCACGACCTCCACATCGAACGCGGTCAACGTGACGGACGGTCTCGACGGCCTCGCCACGGGTGCCTCGATCATCTCGATCGGCTCCTACGGCGTCATCGGGTACTGGCAGTTCAATCAGATGTGCAACACCGAACGCGTCGCCGACGCCCAGCAGGCAGCCTGCTACGTGACGCACGCGCCGCTTGACCTCGCAATCGTGGCGGCCGCGATTTGCGGCTCACTCATCGGCTTCCTCTGGTGGAATACTTCGCCCGCACAGATCTTCATGGGCGATACGGGTTCGCTCGCCCTCGGCGGCGCGCTCGCAGCTTTCGCGATCCTGACCCGCACGGAGCTCCTCCTCGTCCTCATCGGTGGTCTCTTCGTCATGACGACCGGTTCGGTCATCGTTCAGCGCGCCTACTTCAAGATCACCAAGGGGAAGCGCATTTTCCTCATGAGCCCGATTCACCACCACTTCGAGCTCAAGGGATGGGCGGAGACCACGATCGTGGTTCGCTTCTGGATCATTGCCGGCATTTGCGCGGGTCTCGGTGTCGGCCTCTTCTACGCCGAGTGGACGGCCAGCCTGTGAGCGCCCGAACCGACGCTCTGACGAGCTGGCACGACGACTGGAGCGGCCTGCGTGTCGCCGTCCTCGGCCTCGGCATGACCGGCTTTTCTGTCGCCGACACACTCGCCGAACTCCGTGCGGAGCTCCTCGTGCTCGCGGGTGCCCACGACGAGGATCGAGAGCGCATCCTGGACGTACTCGGTGTCCGCTATCTCATTGAACCGGGCCTACCCGAGGTGCCCCAGGAGCTCCGTAAGTTCGCGCCGGAGCTCGTCATTGCGTCGCCCGGCTTCGCACCCCACCACCCGATCTACGCCTGGGCCGTTGAGCAGGGGATTCCCGTCTGGGGTGACCTCGAGCTCGCATGGCGCCTGCGCGACAAGACCGGCACGGCCCCAAAGTGGCTCGCGGTGACCGGCACGAACGGCAAGACGACGACCACGCAGCTTGCGGCCTACATGGCCCTCGCGGATGGCCTTCGCGCCGCCCCCTGCGGCAACATTGGCGTGCCCATCCTTGACGCCATTCGCGACCCGGAAGGCTTCGACGTCCTCGTCGTCGAATGCTCGAGCTACCAGCTCCACTCAACGCACACTATGGCGCCCGACGCTGCTGTCGTCACGAACATCGCGGACGACCACCTCGACTGGCACGGCAATGCGGAGGCGTACCGCCGCGCGAAGGGTCGCGTCTACGAACGCACAAAGACTGCCTGCGTCTACAACCTGGCTGATGAAGCAACGCGTCGACTCGTCGAAGATGCGGATGTTGAAGAGGGGTGCCGTGCCATTGGTGTCGGCCTTGGCGTCCCGAGCCCGAGCGACTTCGGTGTCGTGGACGGTGTGCTCGTCGACCGTGCGTTCCTCGAATCCCGCCGTACCTCAGCCCTCGAGATCGGCACGATCGAGCAGCTTGGTACTCGCCGAATGCTCGCACCGCACCTCGTCTTTGACGTGCTCGCGGCGGCAGCGCTCGTCCGCGCGATTGGTGTCTCGCCCGAGGCTGTTGCCCGCGCGATCGACACCTTCCAGGTCGACCCGCACCGCAACCAGTTCGTGCGAGAGCTCAACGGCGTGGAATGGATCGACGACTCCAAAGCCACAAACCCGCACGCCGCCGCGGCGTCGCTCGGTGCTCGCGAGCACGTCGTGTGGATTGTCGGGGGCCTACTCAAGGGTGTCGACATTGCCCCGCTCGTGCGCGACCATGCGAAGCGCCTCCGCGCAGCCATCGTGATTGGCCGTGACCGACGCGAGGTGCTCGCCGCGTTCGAGCAACACGCGTCCGAGGTGCCGCTCGTTGAGATCCAGGTCGACGAAACTGAAGCGGTCATGCTTCAGGCCGTCGCCCACGCAGCGCGCCTGGCCCAGGCAGGGGATACCGTTCTCCTCGCCCCGGCAGCAGCATCGATGGACCAGTTTAAGAGCTACAGCGACCGCGGCGAACACTTCGCCGAGGCCGTGCACAACCTCGGGGAGGCGCCGCATGTCGAAGCGTCAACCGAGGACGGCAACGACAGCACCGACGAGCGCTAAGGTTCGCGGCGTCAAGCTCGAACGCGTCGCACCAACGTCCCCGAGCTCCGGCGGCGCGGTTCGCGTTCGGCTTGGTTCGCACGAGCGGGTCCTCGACCCGACAACGGTGCAGTTGCTTTCGTTTGTGCTCGCGCTCGTCGTTTTCGGCCTCGTCATGGTGCTCTCGAGCTCCGCCGTGGAACAGTTCGCGGCGGGGGAGAACTTCTCGGGCAAGTTCATTAAGCAGCTCATCACCGCGATGATCGGCTTGCCCTTCCTCGTCATCGCGATGCGGCAACCTGCCGCGATCTGGCGGAAGCTTGCGACCCCGGCCATCCTGCTCGCTCTGCTGCTTGAACTTCTCGTGTTCACACCCCTCGGATACTCGGTGGGGGAGAACCGAGCCTGGCTGAGCATCGGCGGCTTCACCTTCCAGCCGGCGGAAGCGACCAAGACAGCGCTCATCATCTGGATTGCGAAGTTCTTTGACGACCACCGCGGCAAGCTCGACCGCTTGATGAACTACGCACCGAAGCTCGTCATCTGGCTCGGTGTCATTATCGGGCCGATCATCATCGGTAAGGACCTCGGCACCACGATGGTCATCGGGGCGCTCGTCCTTGGCGGCATGTGGTTCGGCGGTGTGCCGCTCCGCCACATTGGGATCGCGGTCGGTGCCGCAGTTGCCGGTGCTCTCGCCCTCGCGAGCACCTCGTCGATTCGTGTCGCTCGCATGACGAGCTTCTTCACGGGACAGTGCGACTACGAGGACCTCTGCTGGCAGACCTCGCACGGCCTGTACGCGCTTGCCGCGGGCGGCATCTTCGGGCAGGGGCTCGGCAACTCCCGCGCCAAGTGGTCGTGGCTGCCAGAAGCCGACAACGACTTCATCTTCGCCATCATCGGTGAAGAGGTCGGCATGCTCGGCTGTCTGGGTGTCATCGCGCTCTTCGTCGGCCTCATCGTCGTGCTCGTCAAGGTCATCGGCCATTCACGCACCACCTTCACACGCACCGCGGTGGGCGCCTTCCTCGTCTGGATCGCCTTCCAAGCCTTCGTCAATATCGCCGTCGTGCTGGGACTGCTGCCGGTGCTCGGTGTGCCCCTGCCGTTCGTCTCTTCGGGCGGATCCGCCCTCATCACCACCATGCTTGCCGCCGGCATCGTGCTCTCCCTCGCGAAAGAGCAGCCGACGCGTACCAGCCCGGAAAGGACCCGTACACGATGACGATTCTGCTCGCCGGTGGCGGCACCGCCGGACATGTGAACCCGCTCTTGGCCGTGGCTGACGCGCTTCGTGAACTCGATGCCGACACCGAGATCCTCGTCGTCGGCACGCGGGAGGGCCTCGAGTACCGACTCGTGCCAGAACGCGGCTACGAACTCGCGATCATCCCGAAGCTTCCGTTCCCGCGTCGCCCGAACGCGCAGGCCGTCACCTTCCTGCCCCGCCTTCGCGCGACCGTCAAGCAGCTGCGCGCGCTCATGGGGAAGCGAGACGTGGACGTGGTGGCCGGGTTTGGTGGCTTCGCCGCCGCTCCCGCCTACCTGGCTGCGAAGAGCCGTGTCCCGCTCATCATCCACGAAGCGAACGCAAAGCCTGGCCTGGCGAATCGCCTCGGTGCCCGCTGGGCGCAGCACGTCGCCGTCACGTTCCCGAACACGAAGCTCGGCAACGCCGAGGTGACGGGGATGCCTATGCGCCGCGAGATCGAACGACTTGACCGGGAAGCATCCCGTGCTGAAGCGATTGCGGCGTTCGGTCTCGATGCGGGGAAGCCGACGCTGCTGGTCACTGGCGGATCCCAGGGAGCGAAGCGTCTCAACGACACGATCCGCGCGCTCGGGCCGGATCTCGTCGCCAAGGGTTGGCAGCTCGTCCACGTCGTCGGCCGTCTCTCGCCCTTCGATGACCCGAAGATTCCCGGCTACCACGTCCTCGAATACTGCGACCGGATGGATCTCGCGTTCGCCGCCGCCGACTTCGTTGTCTCGCGCGCTGGTGCCTCGACGGCCTCTGAGCTTATGGCTGTGGGGCTCCCGACGCTCTTCATTCCGTATCCCGTCGGCAACGGCGAGCAGGCCGTGAACATTGCGAGCTTCGTGGCAGCCGATGCGGCCATGGTCGTGCGTGACGGCGAATTCACGCCTGAGTGGGGCCGCGCCGAACTTCTCCCGCTCCTCGAAGATTCGGAGCGACTCGCTGCCATGGCGGAGCGTGCCAAGACCCACGGTGTTCGAGACGGCGCGAAGCGCGTTGCCGAGCTCATCCTGGCCGCCCGCGACGCGTCCCGCGCGACGGCGTAACACTCCAGGCGACGCGCGCAGGATCTCGGGGCGCACAGCGGACACGGTCGTACCCTGTTAGCTGCGTGTGCCAACCGGACACACCGTTGAAGGAGCAACATGATTTCGCCTGATCCCACAGCCCAGATTCCCGACGTCCTGGGAAAGGTGCACTTCATCGGTATCGGCGGCTCCGGCATGAGCGGCATCGCCGGTATGATGATGGACCGCGGTCTTGAGGTGTCCGGTTCTGACCGCTCGGAGAACGACAACACGAGCGCCCTCCGTGCACGAGGCGCACGCGTCGAAATCGGTCACGACGCGGCAAACCTCGGCGACGCCGACACGGTCGTCGTCACGAGCGCTCTTTGGCCGGACAACCCCGAGCTCGTCCTCGCAAGGGAACGCGGCCTCACAGTGCTCCACCGTTCGCAGGCCCTCGTGTGGCTCACCCGTAATTCACGCCTTGTCGCCGTGGCGGGCGCCCACGGCAAGACCACCTCGACGGGCATGCTCGTGACCGCGCTGGACGGTCTCGGTGCTGGGCCGAGCTTTGTGAACGGCGGCGTCATCCAGGCACTCGGCACGAGCCAGCACATTGGCAAGGGCACTGAGTTCGTCGTCGAAGCAGACGAATCGGATGGCTCGTTCCTCTTCTATGACACCGCGATTGCGCTCATCACGAACATCGACAACGACCACCTCGACCACTACGGCACCGAGGCCGCGTTCCAACAGGCCTTCGTGAACTTCGCCGACCGTGCCTCGGAAGCTGTCGTGATCTCCAGCGACGACCCGCTCGCCGTCGAAGTCACCGGCCGCCTCTCGCACGAACGCGTCATCACATTCGGTGAAGCGGACGACGCGGATGTGCGCGTGAGCGACATCGTGTCGACCGGTGGACGCACGACGTTCACCATCCGCTGGCAGGGCACTGACTATGAGGGCGAACTCGCGGTCGCCGGTCACCACAACGCCATCAACGCAGCCGGTGTTGTTGCCGTGCTCAGCGTTCTCGGCCACGACCCGGCGGCAGCGCTCGAAGCGCTCAAGGCCTTTGGTGGTACGAAGCGCCGCTTTGAACTCCACGGTGAAGTCGCGGGCGTCCGCGTCTACGACGACTACGCCCACCACCCGACCGAGGTGGAAGCAGCGCTCGCCGCCGCACGCACGGTTGTCGGTGGAGGGCGCCTCATCGCCCTCCACCAGCCACACCTCTACAGCCGCACGCAGGCCATGAGCCACGTCTTCGCGAAGGCCTACGAGCGACTCGCCGACGAGACTGTTGTGCTTGATGTGTGCGGTGCCCGTGAAGACCCGGTCGAAGGTGTCACGGGTGAACTGGTGTCGCGCGCCTTTGCCGACCCGAGCAAGGTGCACTACCGACCGGACTGGCAGGATGCCGCCGACACGGTTGCCGAGATCGCGAAGCCTGGCGACTTCATCATCACCTTTGGCTGCGGTGACGTGTACCGGATCATCCCGCAGGTGCTTGCCTCCCTTGAAGCGAAAGCTGCAGCCACGGCGTGAAGCCTGTGACGCGGCGTGAGCGCGCAGCCGACGGAACCGTCATTGATGGTTCCGCGCGGTTTGCGCGCCATCGCCGACGTCGTCGCCGCCAGCTCATTGCTGCTCTCAGCATCCTCGCCGCTCTCATCGCCTTCGTTGCGGTCGGGGTGTTCTCGCCGTTCCTTTCGGTGCGCGAGGTCCGGGTTGAAGGGACGCAGCGGCTTCCCGTCGAATCCGTGCAGGCCGCGCTCGCTGACCTCGGTGACAAGCCCCTCGCGCTCGTGACGAACGCCGACATTGGCGAGCGGCTGGACGGAATGGTCGAGGTGCAAAGCTATGATTTCCGGCTCGAACCACCCTCGACCCTCGTCGTCGAAATCACCGAGCGTGAACGCCTTGGCGCTGTGAACGTGCCGGCTGGCTACGCGATCGTGGATGGCGCTGGCGTGACCCTCGAGCAGGTGCCGACGGCACCTCAGGACGTTCCGCGATTTGAGCTCGAGGACAACACGCCCAGCTCGCCAAGCTTCCAAGCCGCCGCCGCGGTGACAGGTGCCCTGCCGGATGACCTTCGAGCGCAGGTTGAGAGCGTGCAAGCACGTTCCCTCGATGGCGTCACCCTGAAGCTTCGCGACGGCGACACGGTCGTATGGGGGAGCGCCGAGCATTCTGCACGCAAAGCAGAAGTCTTTGCGATGCTTCGCCAGCTCACCGGACCCGAGATCGTGAGCTATGACGTGACGAGCCCGGATGCACCTGTGACGCGCACGAGCCCCGTCGAACAGCCGGGTGCGACGAACCCGCCCTCGCCTGCACCCGACCCTGCAGCATCGCCTGCACAGCCCGCGCCTCCTGCGCCACCAGCTCCGTAACGCCATCCCAGGCCTTCACCTTCAAGCTGAGCTTGAGGCGGCTTCGCCGTGAACCTTGCGACACACCTTGGCTTTTGCGGAAACGGTGATCGAGGCCTCATAACGTAAGGCCTAATCAGCCCACGAACCGGCAATCTCTCACCTTCAAGGTGAGGTTGAAGGTTCTAGGGCAACAGCGACAACGAGGGGCCGGATACCGTGTCAAACACGAACAACTACCTCGCCGTCATCAAGGTCGTCGGTATCGGTGGTGGTGGCGTCAACGCCGTCAATCGCATGATCGAGCTCGGTCTTCGTGGCGTCGAATTCATCGCCATTAACACGGACGCTCAGGCGCTCATCATGAGTGACGCCGACGTGAAGCTCGATGTCGGACGCGAACTCACCCGCGGCCTCGGTGCCGGTGCCGACCCGGAGGTTGGCCGCCGCGCAGCGGAAGACCACGCCGAAGAGATCGAACAGGCCCTCGCTGGCGCTGACATGGTCTTCGTGACCGCAGGTGAAGGTGGCGGCACCGGTACTGGTGGTGCCCCCGTCGTGGCCCGCATCGCAAAGTCGATCGGCGCGCTCACCATCGGTGTTGTCACGAAGCCCTTCTCCTTCGAAGGCCGCCGTCGCATGCAGCAGGCCGAGCAGGGCGTCCAGACCCTCAAGGAAGAAGTCGACACGCTCATCGTCGTGCCGAACGACCGCCTCCTCGAGATCTCCGACCGTGGCATCTCGATGATCGAAGCGTTCTCGACCGCCGACCAGGTGCTCCTCGCCGGTGTCCAGGGCATCACCGACCTCATCACGACCCCGGGCCTCATCAACCTCGACTTCGCCGACGTGAAGTCGGTCATGCAGGGCGCAGGCTCCGCACTCATGGGTATCGGTGCCTCAAGGGGAGCCGACCGCGCGATCAAGGCCGCCGAGCTCGCCGTCGCCTCACCACTGCTCGAAGCATCCATCGAAGGTGCCCACGGTGTGCTCCTCTCCATCCAGGGTGGCTCGAACCTCGGCATCTTCGAGATCAACGACGCTGCAAAGCTCGTGCAGGAAGCGGTCCACCAGGAAGCGAACATCATCTTCGGTGCCGTCATCGACGACTCCCTCGGCGACGAGGTTCGTGTCACGGTGATCGCCGCGGGCTTCGAAGGTGGCGAGCCGAAGGCAGTCGAAGCTCCGGCCCAGGCGGCGAAGCCCGGCCACGCCATCCCGATGCCCGAGGCACAGCCCAAGGGTGAGGCTGCACCCGCCGTCTCGAACGAGGCAAAGGTCGAGCCGCAGCAGACCGGCGCCATTGGGTACAGCCAGAACGGTGTGTTCCAGGCCCCGCCGGTGCCGGCACGCAGTGAGGTGGCTCCGCAGGAGGCCCAGGCTCCGCAACAGGCTCCCGCGTGGTCGACCGCGGAAGCACCCACCATCCGTCCGAACCAGCCGGCAGAACCCATCGATGACGTCTCGGACGATCCGTACGACATCCCGGACTTCCTGAAGTAAGGCATGGGTACCACGTACCACGACGAGGCGTCCGGTCGCAGCGAAGTTGATTCGCTGTCCGGGCGCCTCGCCCGTATCCGCAACGACATCCGCGAGGCAACGCGCGCAGCCGGTCGAATGAACGAGCCGGAACTCATTGTCGTCACGAAGTTCCACCCGGCCTCGCTCATTCGTGACCTCCACGAACTCGGCGAGCGCAATTTCGGCGAGAGTCGGCATCCCGAAGCTCGTGACAAGGTCGCTGAGCTCGAGGCGCTCGACGGTGTGACCTGGCACTTCATCGGGCAGATCCAGAGCAAGAAGGCACGCCAGATTGCTCGCTACGTGGACGTCATCCACTCGATCGATCGCATTGCCCTCGTCGATGCGCTCGCGCCGCTCGCCGACGAGCGCGAGAATCCCATCGGTGCCTTCGCGCAGCTCAACCTCACGAGCGACGACGGTCGCGGTGGCACGAGCGAGGATGAACTGCTGCAGCTTGCCGAGGCGATCAACGAGTCGCCCATTCTCACCCTCCGCGGTGTCATGGCCATCGCGCCGCTCGACGAATCCCCCGAGCGAGCCTTCGACCGCGTCGTGCGGGCATCGGAGCGCCTCGAAACACGCTTCCCAGGCGCGAGTGAGCGTTCGATGGGAATGTCAGGAGATTTTCAGGCTGCGATCGAACGTGGTGCGACACACCTCCGAATCGGCACGGCAATCACCGGGAAACGACCGCTCGCAACGTAGCGTGAAGGTAGGCGAACGGAAGGTCTACGAATGGCAAATCTCATGCGAAACGCGATGGCGTACTTCGGCTTCGCGGAAGAAGACGAGCAGTACGACGACGCAGTGCAGGAGCGCGAGACGGAGCCGCAGCGTCAGCACGTGAGCGCTCCGCAGCCTGTCCGCGTTGACGAGCACGCCGAGTCAAGCCGCCCCGCTCCCGTCACCCCTATTGCTCGCGGCCCGAAGGCCGTCCCGACCCCCTCGGCAGGAGACATGAACGAGATCCTCACGGTCCACCCGAAGGCCTACAACCAGGACGCGCAGCTCATTGCCGAGAATTTCCGTAATGGCATCCCGGTCATCATGAACCTCTCGCAGGCAGAGGACGCCGACGCTCGCCGCCTCATCGACTTCGCCTCGGGCCTCACACAGGGCCTCTACGGCAAGATCGAGCGTGTGACGAGCCGCGTGTTCCTGCTCTCGCCGGAGCACGTCAACGTGCACGGTGACACGCGCAGCGAAGACAATGCCAAGGACGGTTCGTTCTTCGCCTAAGAAGACGTCGAGCGCCGGGGGCGGTATCCACTCGCGATACCGCCCCCGCGTGCTGTGAAAGGGATTCCCATGCTTGATGTTGTGCGCATTGTGCTGCGCCTCGCGATTACCGTCTTCTCCGCCATGATGTGGGGGCGGCTCATCCTGGATTGGATCCTCGTCTTTGCCCGCTCATGGAAACCCAAGGGAGTGCTGCTCGTTCTCTGCGAGGCGATCTACACGATCACGGATCCGCCCTTGAAGCTCGTTCGAAAGGTGATTCCGCCGCTTCGTGTTGGTGATGTTTCGCTGGATCTTGCGTGGATCGTCGTGATGGTTGCCCTGAGTTTTCTCGGCACACTCGTCATGTTCATCCGTTAGTTTTCTCTGAAGTATTGCATCGTTCAGATGTGACGAACGCACTTCACGTGTCGTAATGTGAAAGGTGCGCCGGTTCTCTTCGAACGGTGCGGACAGGATTCCCCATGGATCCTGCCGGTATTCTTGCCGGTGCAAATCTGTTCGACAGAGAAAGTTTCGAGGTGGCACGCTCATGGCACTTACCCCCGAAGACGTCGTGAACAAGCGTTTCCAGCAGACGAAGTTCCGCGAGGGTTACGACCAGGACGAGGTTGACGATTTCCTCGATGAGGTGGTGGTCGAGCTCCGCCGTCTTCTCGCTGAGAACGAGCAGCTCCGCCAGGGCGGTGCAGCCCCGGCTGAAGTTCCTGCTCCTGTTGCCGAGGCTCCTGCTGCGGCTGTTGAAGCACGTCCGGAAGACACCGAGGCCATCAAGCGCCTCGAGGGTGAGAACGAAGACCTCCGCAAGCAGCTCGAAGCCGCACGCAAGGAGGCCGTGGACGCCAAGGCTCAGGCCGAAGAGGCCAAGAAGAACGCTGCTGCAACGCCCGTCGCCGCCGCTGGTGCAGGCGTTGCCGGTGCTGCCGCTGGTGCAGGCGTTGCCACCGCTGCTCAGGGTGTCGACGAGACGCAGAGCTCGAGCGGCCTGCTCGCCCTCGCTCAGCGCCTCCACGACGAGCACGTCGCCGAAGGTAACAAGAAACGCGAGTCGCTCATCGCCGAGGCTCAGGCCGCCGCGACCAAGCTCAAGCAGGACTCCGAGGCGCAGGCCACGAAGACGACCGCAGACGCAGAGGCTCGCGCCAAGGACATCCTCGCCGAGGCTCAGGCCAAGGAGAAGGAGACCCTCACGCGTCTCGACGAGCAGAAGCAGCAGCTCGAGGGCCGCATCGAAGAGCTCCGCGTCTTCGAGCGTGACTACCGCATCAAGCTCCGCAACTATATTGAGGGCCAGCTCAACGACCTCACCCGTCAGTCGGGCGAGGCCGAGGCAAAGCCTGCGAAGTAAGGCCCGTGTCGGAACACTCCATGAGTGATCCGACGCCACCCCAAGAGCGACCTCGGGGGAGCGCAGCCACGCTCGCGCTCATCCCGGTGGTCGCTCTTGCGCTGTACGGTGCGGATCAACTCTCGAAGGTGTGGGTGCTCGGCCATCTGGTCGAAGGCACCTCAACGCCGGTCATTGATGGCGTCCTGTACTGGACGTTTGTGCGGAACCCGGGTGCGGCGTTTTCGATGGCGTCGGGCTCCACGTGGATCTTCACGGCGATTGCGCTGCTCGTGGTCGTGGCGATTGTCGTGCTCGCGAAGCGCATCCGCTCGCGTGCGTGGGCGATCGTGTTTGGTCTCGTGCTCGGGGGAGTGCTCGGGAATCTCACCGACCGCCTCATGCGCGAACCGGGTTTCGGCGTCGGACACGTCATCGACTTCATCCATACGCCGTGGATGATGCCCGCGATCTACAACGTGGCAGACTGCGGCATTGTGGTCGGCATGTGCAGTGTCGTCATCCTGTCGCTGCTGGACGTCGGCTTGGATGGACAACGTGGCCGCTCGAAGAAGCAGCGCGATGCGGCCGATGCGGCACGCACGGCTGGACATCCCGATGCTGCTAGAGACGCGTCGCCGTCGGTGTTGAACGAGAAGGACTCATGAGCGAATCACGAATGCTGCCGGTACCGGACGGTCTCGACGGAGCCCGCGTGGATGCGGGTGTCGCGAAGCTGCTCGGCTTGAGCCGCACGGTGGTCGCCGACGCGGCGGCAGCGGGCGGGATTCGCCTCGACGGGCAGCCGGTGGGCAAGAGCGACCGCCTGCGCGCGGGAAGCATGCTCGAAGTGGAATGGGCTTCACCCCGCACGGCAGAGATCGTGCCGATTGAGGTGCCGGACCTCACGATCATCCACGATGAAGCCGACTTTGTCGTCATCGACAAGCCAGTCGGCGTCGCCGCGCACCCCTCGCTCGGCTGGGACGGTCCGACCGTGCTCGGCGCCTTGGCCGCGGCGGGATTCCGCATCTCGACGTCCGGGCAGCCGGAACGCCAGGGCATCGTGCATCGCCTCGACGCTGGCACGAGCGGCCTCATGGTCGTCGCGAAGAGCGAGCGCGCCTACACACACTTGAAGCGCGCCTTCAAGGAGCGCACGGTCGACAAGGTGTACCACGCGGCCGTGCAGGGTCACCCCGACCCGCTCGCCGGCACGATCGACGCCCCGATTGGCCGCCACCCCGGTTCCTCATGGAAGTTTGCCGTCACGAGCGACGGCAAGCCGAGCGTCACTCACTACGAGACGATCGAAGCGTTCCGCCGTGGCGCGCTCCTCGAAGTGCACCTCGAGACGGGCCGCACGCACCAGATTCGCGTCCACATGGCGGCGCAGCGGCACCCCTGCATCGGCGACCCGCTCTACGGCGGCGACCCGCAGCTCGCCGCGAAGCTCGACCTCACCCGCCAGTGGCTGCACGCGGTGGAGCTCGGATTCACGCATCCCGGCAGCGGCGAACACGTTGTGTTCCGCACCGAATACCCGAGCGATCTGGCCCACTCACTCGAGCTCCTCCGGGAGGGGCTCATCTAGCTCGGCAGACCCCCGGAGCGCGTAGACTGAGAGCTTCGTGACGTCGAGGAGTGTGAAGTGTCGCAGCCGGATTCTTTCGTTCATCTGCACGTTCACAGCGAGTTCTCGATGCTCGACGGCGCGGCCCGCATCAACGAGCTCATGGACGCGGTCGTGGAGCAAGGGATGCCGGCGATCGCCTGCACCGA
Organism: [Zimmermannella] alba NBRC 15616; assembly: GCF_001570905.1. Classification (GTDB taxonomy): domain Bacteria; phylum Actinomycetota; class Actinomycetes; order Actinomycetales; family Microbacteriaceae; genus Pseudoclavibacter; species Pseudoclavibacter albus. Next base: position 87,344 of record NZ_BCSO01000005.1, read on the forward strand.
CCACGGCAACGTCTTCGGTGCGTACGAGTTCGCGAAGCAAGCCAAGCAGCGCGGCATCAAGCCGATCATCGGTACCGAGGCGTACCTCACGCCGGGCACGCACCGCGGCGACCGCACCCGTGTGAAGTGGGGCTCAGGCGGCGGCGATGACGTGTCCGGTTCGGGTGCCTACACGCACATCACGCTGCTCTCGGAAACAACCGAGGGCATGCACAACCTCTTCCGCCTCTCGAGTCGCGCATCCATTGAGGGCTACTACTTCAAGCCCCGCATGGACCGTGAGCTCCTGCAGGAGTACTCGAAGGGGCTCATCGCGACGACGGGATGTCCCTCGGGCGAGATCCAGACGCGACTACGCCTGGGCCAGTACGAGGAAGCACGGAAGGCCGCGTCCGATTACCGCGACATCTTTGGCGCAGACAACTACTTCTGCGAAATCATGGACCACGGCATCGACATCGAACGCCGGGTCATGGGTGACCTGTTGAAGCTCTCGAAAGAGCTCAGCATTCCGCTCGTTGCCACGAACGACCTTCACTACACGCACGCGCACGATGCTGAATCTCACGCGGCGCTCCTGTGCGTGCAGTCGGGTTCCACGATGGACGACCCGAACCGCTTCAAGTTCGACGGCTCGGGCTACTACTTGAAGTCCGCGCAGGAAATGCGGCACATCTTCCGTGACCATCCGGACGCCTGTGACAACACGCTCCTCATCGCAGAGCGCTGTCAGGCCGAGTTCGACGAAGACGCGAACTACATGCCGCGCTACCCGGTCCCGGAGGGGGAGACCGAGGCGACGTGGTTCGTGAAGGAAGTCGACCGAGGCCTCCACTACCGCTATCCGGACGGTATCCCGGATGAGGTGCGCAAGCAGGCTGACTACGAAATCCAGGTCATCACGCAGATGGGCTTCCCGGGATACTTCCTCGTGGTTGCCGACTTCATCAACTGGGCGAAGGACAATGGCATTCGCGTCGGTCCGGGCCGTGGTTCGGGTGCTGGTTCGATGGCCGCGTACGCGATGCGCATCACCGACCTTGACCCGCTCAAGCACGGCCTCATCTTCGAGCGATTCCTCAACCCGGACCGCGTTTCGATGCCCGACTTCGATGTCGACTTTGACGATCGCCGTCGCGGTGAAGTCATCCACTACGTCACCGAAAAGTACGGTTCGGAGCGCGTCGCGCAGATCGTGACCTACGGCACGATCAAGGCGAAGCAGGCGCTCAAGGACGCCTCTCGCGTGCTCGGCTACCCCTTCTCGACGGGTGAGCAGCTCACGAAGGCGATGCCGCCTGCGGTGATGGGCAAGGACATCCCGCTCTCGGGTGTGTTCGACCCCGAGCACAAGCGTTACGGCGAAGCGGGTGAGTTGCGAACGCTCATCGAAACGAACCCGGATGCCAAAAAGGTCTTCGAAACCGCCTCGGGTATCGAGAACCTCAAGCGTCAGTGGGGTGTGCACGCGGCCGGTGTGATCATGTCAAGCGAACCGCTCATCGACATCATCCCGATCATGAAGCGCGAGCAGGACGGCCAGATCGTCACGCAGTTCGACTATCCGGCCTGTGAATCGCTCGGCCTCATCAAGATGGACTTCCTGGGGCTGCGCAACCTCACCATCATTTCTGACGCCCTCTGGAACATCGAGCACAATCGCAACGAGAAGCTCGTGCTCGAAGACCTCGACCTCGACGACCGAGCCTCCTATGAGCTCTTGGCGCGAGGAGACACGCTCGGTGTCTTCCAGCTCGATGGTGGCCCAATGCGAGGCCTCTTGCGCCTCATGAAGCCCGACAACTTCGAGGACATTTCGGCTGTTCTCGCGCTTTACCGCCCCGGCCCGATGGGCGCGAACTCGCACACGAACTACGCGCTGCGCAAGAACGGCCAGCAGGCGATCGTGCCCATCCACCCTGAGCTCGAAGAGCCGCTCCGCGAGATCCTCGAAGGCACCTACGGCCTCATCATCTACCAGGAGCAGGTGATGTCGATCGCGCAGAAGGTCGCAGGCTACAGCCTCGGCCAAGCAGACATTCTGCGTCGCGCGATGGGTAAGAAGAAGAAGGCTGAACTGGACCGCCAGTTTGAGGGCTTCTCGAAGGGTATGCGTGACAACGGCTTCTCGGATGCCGCGATCAAGACGCTCTGGGACATCCTGCTGCCCTTCTCGGACTACGCCTTCAACAAGGCGCACTCCGCTGCGTACGGTGTCGTCTCGTATTGGACGGCGTACCTCAAGGCGCACTACCCGGCCGAGTACATGGCGGCCCTCCTCACCTCAGTGGGTGACTCGAAGGACAAGCTCGGTCTCTACCTCAACGAGTGCCGCCGCATGGGTATCAAGGTGCTCCCGCCGGATGTGAACGCCTCCTCGGTTGACTTCACGGCAGTCGGCAAGGACATTCGCTTCGGCATGGGGGCGGTTCGCAACGTTGGCGCGCACGTCGTGGAGCTCATTAAGGAGGCCCGCGAAGAGAAGGGTGCCTTCGACCACTTCCACGACTTCCTCGCGAAGGTGCCGCTCGCGGTGACGAACCGTCGCACGATCGAATCGCTCATCAAGGCGGGGGCCTTCGATTCGCTCGGCCACACCCGCCGTGCGCTCATGGAAATCCACGAGCAGGCGATCGACGAGGCTTCCTCGACGAAGCGCAATGAGGCCCACGGCATGGTTGACCTCTTCGCTGGCCTCGACGACTTCATCGACGAGCAGGCGAGTGTGCCGGACCGGCCCGAGTTCAACCGTCGCGACAAGCTCGCCTTCGAACGCGACATGCTGGGCCTCTACGTCTCGGACCACCCGCTCGCCGGGCTCGAAGGTGAAATCGCTAAGCTCGCCTCGACGAACATCCTGGAACTGCTCGAATCCGAGACGGTGAAGGACGGCGAGCAGGTCACGATCGCGGGCCTAGTTACGGGCGTCCAGCACCGCGTGGCGAAGACCTCCGGTAACCCCTACGGCATCATCACCGTCGAAGACTTTGTCGGCGAGATGACCGTCATGTTCATGGGGAAGACCTACCAGGAGTACCAAACGCAGCTCGTGGCTGACACGATCGTTGCGGTGCGTGGCCGCGTCTCGATGCGCGACGACGGCATGAACGTGCACGCGCAGGGGCTCACGGTGCCGAAGCTCTCGATGGGGGAGGACTCGCGTCCGCTCATCCTGAATCTCCTCGAGCAGCGGGCGACCGAGTCGCTCGTCGGTGAGCTTGACCGGATGCTGCGCCGTCACGATGGTGTCTCGGACGTCAAGCTCAACCTCATTGGGCAGGACACCGTTCGACACTTCGAGCTCCCGCACCGAGTGAAACTCTCTGCGGGCCTGTACGGCGAGCTCAAGGCACTGCTCGGGCCGGGCTGCTTCGAGTAATCCAAGCAGCTTGCCGTGGTGCCTGGGCACAAGAGTGCCCTCAGTAAGCCCCGGTACCATAAACGAATGCTGCGCACCATTGATCTTCGCTCTCGAACGCTGACCGCCCAGGAGCTGGCGACGGCGCTGCCCCGGCCAGAACTCGATATTTCGGCCGCGCATGCTGCAGCAGTTGAACTCATCGACGCCGTCCGCGCTCAGGGTGTCGAAGCACTCAACGAGCAGGCCGAACGCTTTGACGGCGGTCGCGCCGCCTCCATCCGCGTGCCTGCTGACGAGATCCAGGATGCCCTCGAGCAGCTCGACGCTGACGTGCGTGCCGCACTCGAAGAGATGATTCGCCGCGTTCGTGAAGGATCGCGCGCCCAGGTGCCGCCGGAGCGCGTCACGACGCTTGCGCCGGGTGCCGAGATTACCCAGCGCTGGCAGCCGGTCGACCGAGTGGGCCTCTACGTCCCGGGCGGCAAGGCCGTCTACCCCTCGAGCGTTGTCATGAACGCGGTGGCCGCGCAGGAAGCTGGCGTCGCGTCGATCGCGCTCGTGTCGCCGCCGCAGCGAGACCAGGGCCACCGTGTACACCCGACGATCCTCGCCGCCTGCGCGCTGCTTGGCATCACCGAGGTGTACGCCATGGGTGGTGCAGGTGCGATCGGTGCACTCGCCTACGGTGTCCCTGCCATCGAGCTTGAGTCGGTCAACGTCATTACCGGCCCGGGCAATGTGTACGTGGCCGCGGCGAAGCGTGCTGTGAGCTCGGTTGCCGGTATCGACGCTGAGGCTGGCCCCACCGAGATCCTCATCATCGCCGACGGCTCGGCAGCGCCCGCCATGGTCGCGAGCGACCTCCTCTCGCAGGCCGAGCACGACGAACTCGCCGCCTCGGTGCTCGTGACGGATGACGCGGCCTTCGCCGAGCGCGTGAACGCAGAACTTGAAGCGAAGTGTTCCGCAACACCTCATCGGGAGCGCGCGACGACGGCGCTCACCTCGCAGCAGTCGGCAATCGTGCTCGTGGATGACCTCGAGACGGCCGCGCGTGTGTCGAACGCCTACGGCCCGGAGCACCTCGAAATCCAGACGCGTGACGACGAAGCGGTGCTCACGAACATCACCGCTGCCGGTGCGATCTTCATGGGCCCATACGCGCCCGTGAGCCTTGGCGACTACCTCGCCGGATCGAACCACGTCCTTCCGACCGGTGGCCAGGCTGCCCGCGGTGCCTCAGGTCTTGGCGCTTACACCTTCCTGCGCGCCCAGCAGGTCATCCGCTACAACCGGGATGCGCTCGCTGAGGTGACGCCGAAGATTGTGGCCCTTGCGAACGCCGAGGACCTTCCCGCCCACGGCGACGCGGCCCTCGCCCGAGAGGCGACGAGCTAATGCACTGTCCGTTCTGCCGCCACACCGATTCGCGCGTGGTCGACTCCCGCACGAGCGACGACGGCGCCTCGATTCGTCGCCGTCGCCAATGCCCGGAGTGTGGACGACGCTTCTCGACGACCGAGACCGCGAGCCTCACGGTGATCAAGCGCAACGGCGTCGCGGAGCTCTTTTCGCGTGACAAGGTCGTGGCCGGTGTCCGAAAGGCCTGCCAGGGTCGTCCGGTCACGGACTCCGATCTCGCAGTGCTTGCGCAGCAGGTTGAGGAGTCGATTCGCGCGGGTGGAAATAGCCAGGTGACCGCACGAGACGTGGGGCTTGCGATCCTTCCGCACCTGCGCAAGCTCGACGACGTCGCCTACCTTCGCTTTGCCAGTGTCTACGAAGACTTTGCATCTCTCGACGACTTTGAGTCCGCGATTGCGGCAATGCGTCAAGCTCGAGTGCTTGAAACTGACGCTCAACCTGAGGAGTAACCGTGTACCCGCTGCTGTTCCGCTATGTCCTGTCCAAACTTGATCCGGAACACGCACACGCGCTGGCTGGGTTCGTCATCAAGATCCTCGGTCGCCCGATCCTCACCTCGGTCGTCCGCCGCATGACCTTCGCGGACGAGAGCCTCCGCACGCGCGCCCTGGGCCTCGAATTCCCCTCGCCCTTCGGTCTTGCCGCAGGCTTCGACAAGCACGGCAGCTACGTCGATGGCCTCGAAGCACTCGGCTTCGGCCACGTCGAGGTCGGCACGGTCACGCCGAAGGCGCAGCCCGGCAACCCGAGGCCGCGCTTGTACCGCCTCATCCTGGACAAGGGCCTCATCAACCGGATGGGCTTCAACAACGAGGGTGCCCGCGCCATGGCGAACAAGCTTCGCCGCTGCCAGTCGGGCCGCATCATCATCGGTGTGAACCTCGGCAAGAACAAGAACACGCCCGCCGAAGAAGCCGTCAACGACTACGTGTCGGCCGCCTCGACCCTGCGCGAGGTCGCGGAGTACTTCGTCGTGAACGTCTCGTCGCCAAACACCCCGGGCCTTCGCAAGCTCCAGGCGATTGAGTCGCTCGAGCCCATCCTGACGGAAACGAAGGTCGCGGCCGGCCGCGTGCCACTCCTTGTGAAGATCTCGCCGGACCTCAGCGACGAGGAGATTCTCGGCATTGCCGACCTCGCCGTTCGCCTCGAACTTGACGGCATCATCGCAACGAACACGACCATCTCGCGCGAGGGTCTCACGACCTCGGCCCGCGTCGTCGAGGCCTACGGCGCTGGCGGCCTCTCGGGTGCCCCGCTTGCCTCGCGTGCGCTTGAGGTGCTGAAGCTCCTGCGCGCCCACGTCCCCGAGTCGATGACGCTTATCTCAGTTGGTGGTGTGCGCACGGCAGAAGATGTGCTCGAGCGCCTCGACGCTGGTGCCACCCTCGTGCAGGGCTACACCGAGTTCCTTTACTCGGGTCCGCTCTGGGCTCGCAAGATCAACCGCGGTCTCGAGAAGCTTCTGAAGGATCGTCAAGCGGCCTAAGGTGTGCTGCAGCTGTCGCGACGAGCGCCTCGGTGATCCGATCGAGGCGCTCGGAGCGCAGCGACCAGCGCTGCCAGTACAGGGGGACGTCCTCGAAGTCGTCATTGAGGACGACGAGTTCGTGACCCTGTGCTGCGCGCAATTGCGGTTCCGGCACGAGTCCCCAGCCGAGCCCGCGCGTGACGGCGTCGAAGAAGCCTTCGCTTGAGGGCACCTGGTGGGTGGGCGTGGGGAAGTCGATGCCGCGTCGTGCAAGGAATCGCAACTGGATGGCGTCGTCCGCGTTGAACCGCAGGACTGGCGCCTCGGCCCACCCGCGGCCATCCGTGAGTGGATGGCGTTCCAGGAATGCGGGGGAGGCAACGGGCAGGAAGCGCATGAGGCCAAGCCCCGTTACCGTGCAGCCGTGCACGGGGGTAGGAGTGGAGGTCACTGCGCCGAGGACCTCGCCTCGTCGGAGCAGTTCGGTGCTCACGCTCTCGTCTGCGATGGTGAGCTCGAGGGTGAGGTCGTTCCACTCCGCAGCTATGGGGAACACCTCGCGGAACCACGTGGCTAGGGAGTCAGCGTTCACTGCCAGCGGGGTCGCGACGCGTTGTGCCGGATGCTGGGCACCAGTGAGTGAGGCTAGGGCCTCAGCCTCGAGCCACTCGACTTGGCGTGCCATCGTGAGGAGAACCTCTCCGGCCGAGGTCGGTGTACATGGTGTGCCGCGGCGAACGAGGACCTGCCCGACGCTGCCCTCGAGCGCCTTGATGCGCTGGCTGATCGCTGAGGGGCTCACGCCGAGTTCATACGCAGCCCCCTCAAAGGATTCTTCATCGATGACGGATCGCAGGGCACGCAGCTGCTCGAGGTTCATGAAGTAATGCTAATGCAGATGAAAAGACACGCATTAGGCTAATGAATGGCATCCTCTTAGCCTCAAACACATGATCCCGCTCATGCTCTCCGGCACAGTGACCGGCCTTGCCCTCATCGTCGCGATTGGCGCACAGAACGCCTTCTTGCTCCGGCAGGGGATTCGTCGCGAGCACCTGGTCGAAGTCGTCCTCGTCTGCATCCTCGGAGATGTGCTCCTCATCACCGCCGGTACGGCTGGCATTGGGGTCATCGTTGAGGCGGTGCCGTGGCTGCTTGAGGTGCTTCGCTGGGCGGGCGTGCTCTACCTCATCTGGTTCGCGATCGGTTCGTTCCGAAGCGCAGCTCGGCCCGGCAAGCTCGAACCAGAGGCCCCAGCCTCACGCGGCTCGGTTGTCTTGACCGCCCTTGCGATTACCTTCCTCAACCCGCACGTCTACCTTGACACCGTGGTGCTCCTCGGCAGCCTCGCGAATCAGCACGGGCCGAGCGATCGGTGGATCTTCGCGGGAGGCGCCGTGCTCGGCAGCGTCATCTGGTTCACGTGCCTCGGCTACGGCGCGCGCCTGCTCGCCAAGGTGCTCGACAAGCCCTCCACGTGGAGAGTCGTCGATCTCGTTGTGGGAGCCGTGATGCTTGGCCTCGCGATCAAACTGGCGCTCGGCCTGTAGTGGGGAGGAGACCCTAGCGATAGTGCTCGGTGTACTCGAGCTTTGCGCCGCGCTTCACGCGAGGCTTCGGCATGCGAGCAAAGCGAAGCTGCGAGGAACGACCGAACACCGTGCGGGCAATCCCTGACTCGACGCGGTCCTTGCCCCCAAGCACTTCGGCGATGCGGCGCTTGATCGAGCGTGCGACGATCAGCGAGTCAATCGACCAGGCAATCGCGTACACCGCCATGAAGCCGTAAAGGATGAACGCCTTCGTCGGGTCAACAAACATCTGCACGATGACGACCAGGAACATCGCTGGCAGGAGCGCCTCGCCGACATTGAAACGAGCGTCCACCACATCGCGCGTGAAGCGCTTCTGCGGGCCGCGATCTTGCGGGCGAAGGTACTTGTCATCGCCACGCGCCATACCGTCGCGCTGTTCCTCCTGAAGCTTGCGTGCCTGCTCCCGCTGCTCGCGCTTGGCCTGCTTCCGGTCGGCCGGAACGATCGGGCGCAGGTTCTGTTGCTCGCGTTCGCGGCGGCGTGGGGTCGGGCCCTTCTTCGCCTTCGCGGTGGTCGTGGCGTCGTCCACCGGCTGTGCCTCGACACGAGCCTTCTTGGAGGTGCTTGACATGAATGCCTCTTCTAAAAAACGGGAACTCTAAGCTTAAGTCATGACCGAACAAAACCTTCCCGCCGACGACCTCGAGCGCGCGCTTCGCGACCGCGTCGAGCTCGGCATGCCTGCCACCATTGCCCGGCTTTCGGACCTCGTGCGCATTCCCTCGGTGTCGTGGGATGCCTTCGACCCCGCACACGTGCGGGCGAGCGCTGAACACGTGAAGCAGCTGCTCGAGGACACCGGACTGTTCCCGAAGGTCGAGATTCACCAGCACGAAGACGCTGAGGGCCGCCTCGGCCAGCCTGGCCTTGTGGCCCACCGCCCGGCACGCGAGGGTTTCCCGACGGTGACCCTCTACGCTCACCACGACGTGCAGCCGGAAGGCAACCCGGAGAGCTGGAACACCCCGCCGTACGAGCCGACGATCATCGGTGACCGCCTCTACGGGCGCGGCTCGAGCGACGACAAGGCAGGCGTGCTCTCGCACATTGCTGCCCTCGAAGCCCTCCGCGATGTGCTCGGTGAAGACTTCGGTCTCGGCATCAACGTGTTCATCGAGGGTGAAGAAGAAAACGGTTCGCGCAGCTTCGCGCCGTTCCTTGCCGCCCACGCTGACGAGCTCCGCGCCGACGCGATCATCGTCGCCGACTCCGACAACCCCGACACCGAGACGCCCGGCCTCACCGTCGCGCTTCGCGGCAACATCACCTTCGACATCACGGTTCGTACCCTCGAGCACGCCTGGCACTCGGGCATGTTCGGTGGCGCCGTGCCGGATGCCATGCTCGCGATGATCCGACTGCTCAACAGCTTCTGGAGCGAAGACGGTTCGGTCGCAGTCGAAGGCCTCATTACGCACAACGCCGAGGTCGAAGCCCGCAGCGAAGACGAGTTCCGCAAGGAAGCTGAGCTGCTCGATGGTGTCCGGCTCATCAGCAGCGGCCCCGTGGATGCTCGCCTCTGGTACCAGCCGTCCATCACGGTGACCGGAATCGACGCACCCACCGTGGCGAACGCCTCGAACACGCTGAGCTCCGAGATCAAGGTCCACGTCTCCTGCCGTATTGCCCCCGGCCAGGACGTTGATGCTGCAGCTGAGGCGCTTGAGCGTCACGTACGCGAGCACGCTCCCTTCGGCGCACACGTTGAGGTCTCGAACCTCGACAAGGGCAACGCCTTCCTCGTGGACGTCGACGGCCCGGCGGCCCAGCTCATGCTCGCCTCGATGCGTGACGCGTGGGAGACGGAGCCGGCTAAGACCGGTATCGGTGGTTCAATCCCGTTCATCGCGGACTTCGTACGTGAATTCCCAGACGCGGAGATCCTCGTGACGGGTATCGAAGACCCGCAGACGATGGCGCACAGCCCGAACGAGTCGCAGCACCTTGGTGTGCTCCGCCGTGCCATCCTCGCGGAGGCGCTCTTCCTTGCTCGCTATCAACGCGGGGAAGCGGCACGCTAAGTCATCGGGAATACTGCATGCTCGGGTGACGTTGTCATCGACAACTGCCCTTGGTGCGCCATCACACTTTCAGGAGAATCATGACCACAACCGCTCTCGACGGCATCGCCCTCACCGAGGCGACGCACACGGTGCGTATCACCCAGAACGCCGCCGACAAGGTGAAGAGTCTGCTTGCTCAGGAAGGTCGCGACGACCTGCGTCTGCGCATTGCAGTGCAGCCGGGTGGATGCAGTGGACTCATCTACCAGCTGTACTTCGACGAGCGCGAGCTCGACGGCGACGCCAAGATGGACTTCGACGGTGTCGAGGTCATCGTGGACCCGATGAGCGTGCCGTACCTCGACGGTGCCACGATCGACTTCGAGGACACGATCCAGAAGCAGGGCTTCACGATCGACAACCCGAGCGCGACCGGATCCTGCGCCTGCGGAGACTCGTTCCACTGACGCGCAGCAGTCGCAAAAACCAACAAATCACATTCTGCAGTGTCGATATAGGGGCCAAATTTGCCCCGGACGCGCCACCCAAGATCCCCGTTGTTCCCCGGAATGACGGGGATCTTGGCGTCTTGGCGGTGGTGTCGGCACGACAGCCCACACATTCCCACTACACTGTCAGGTATCCCTGTGCATGTGTTCGAAAGGTTCGTCGTGCGACAAAACCCTCGGTTCAAGTGGGCAGTGGCGCCCGTTTCGGCGGCGTTGCTGCTCGCCCTCGCTGGCTGCACCAACCAGCAGCTCAACGGCTTTATGCCCGGAGACCCCAACAACGGTGGTCCCGGCGTGACGAACCACAGCGACACGATTGCCACCTTCTGGACGAACTCCTGGATCGTCCTCATGGGCATCGGTTTCCTCGTGTGGGTGCTCATCCTCTGGGCGAGCATCGCCTACCGCCGTCGCCGCGGCGAAAAGGGCCTCCCGCACCAGCTGCGCTATCACATGCCGATCGAGATCCTCTTCACCGTGATCCCGGTTATCCTCGTTGGTGGCTTCTTCGCCTTCACCGCCCGTGAGCAGGCCAAGGTGGAGCACAACTTCGCGCAGGACGAAGTTGACGTCCACATCGAGGTCTACGGCAAGCAGTGGGCTTGGGACTTCAACTACCTCCCCGTTGAGGGCAGCGAGTACGACGGCGGCGTCTACTACGAAGGCGTTCAGGCCGTTCCCGCAGCTGGCGCAACCAACGGCGAGATTGACACTGACAAGCTCCCCAAGCTCTACCTCCCGGTTGGCGCGAACGCACAGATCGACCTCAAGTCGCGCGACGTCGCGCACTCCTTCTGGGTGGTCGACTTCCTCTACAAGGAAGACACGATCCCCGGCAAGACGAACACGATGTCGATCGTTGCCGAGCGCGAGGGCGTCTACATGGGCAAGTGCGCCGAGCTCTGCGGTGAGTACCACTCGATGATGCTCTTCGAGGTCCACGTCGTCTCGCAGGAGGAATACAACGCCTACATCCAGTCCCTGCGTGACGCTGGACAGGAAGGCGCACACGGCGACGAATACAACCGAAACACCCACCTGGAAGGCACGGACGTTCCCTCGTTCGGGCCGGAAGAACAGCACTAAGGCAGGCGAAGAACAGTGACTTCCACCGTGAACGGCCCCGAGACGCACGGACTCTCGGAGGGCAACAACGTTCCGAGCCGCACGGTTGCTCGTAAGGGCAACGTGATTGTGAACTGGCTCACCTCAACCGACCACAAGACGATCGGCTACATGTACCTGATCTCCGGGTTCACGTGGTTCTGCATCGGCGGCATCTTCGCGCTCATTATCCGCGCGCAGCTGTTCGCACCGGGTCTCGAGATCGTGGCCACCAAGGAGCAGTACAACCAGCTCTTCACGATGCACGGCACGATCATGCTCCTCATGTTCGCAACCCCGATGTTCTCGGGCTTTGCCAACGTGCTCGTTCCGCTCCAGATTGGTACCGCTGACGTCGCCTTCCCGCGACTGAACGCCTTCGCCTTCTGGCTCTACACCTTCGGCTCGCTCATCGCAGTCGGTGGCTTCCTCACCCCGAACGGTGCCGCCTCCTTCGGCTGGACTGCGTACGTGCCGCTCGCAACGCAGACCTACTCGCCGGGCATCGGTGGCAACCTCTGGGTTGCTGGTCTTGCCGCCACCGGTTTTGCGACCATCTTCGGTGCCGTGAACTTCATCACGACGATCATCACGATGCGTGCCCCGGGTATGACCATGTGGCGTATGCCGGTCTTCACCTGGAACGCACTCATCACCTCGATCCTCGTGCTCTTCTGCTTCCCGGTGCTCGCCGCAGCATGGTTCGGTCTCCTCATGGACCGCGTCTTCCTCACGCACATCTATGACGTTGAGGCTGGCGGTGCCATCCTCTACCAGCACCTGTTCTGGTTCTTCGGCCACCCCGAGGTGTACGTTCTCGCCTTGCCGTTCTTCGGTGTCGTGTCGGAAATCTTCCCGACCTTCAGCCGCAAGCCGGTCTTCGGGTACAAGACGCTCGTACTCGCCACGATCTCGATTGCAGCCCTCTCGGCTTCGGTGTGGGCACACCACATGTTCGTGACTGGTTCGGTGCTCCTGCCGTTCTTCGCCCTCATGACGATGCTCATCGCCGTTCCGACCGGTGTGAAGATCTTCAACTGGGTCGGCACGATGTGGCGCGGTTCGATCACCTTCGAAACCCCGATGCTCTTCGCACTCGGCTTCCTCGTGAGCTTCGTCTTCGGTGGTCTCACCGGTGTCATCCTCGCGTCGCCGATGCTTGACTTCCACATCTCGGACACGTACTTCGTCATCGCCCACTTCCACTACGTGCTCTTCGGTACGGTCGTGTTCGCGATGTTCGCAGGTTTCTACTTCTGGTGGCCGAAGTTCACCGGCAAGATGCTCAACGAGCGTCTTGGCAAGATCCACTTCTGGATCCTCTTCATCGGCTTCCACATGACCTTCCTCATCCAGCACTGGCTCGGCGTCATGGGCATGCCCCGCCGTTACGCCACGTACCAGCCTGAGGATGACTACGCCTGGATGAACCAGCTCTCGACGATCGGTGCAGCTGTGCTCGCCGTGTCGATGATTCCGTTCCTCCTCAACGTGCTCATCACGGCGCTCAACGCGCCGAAGGTCACGGTCAACGACCCGTGGGGCTACGGTTCCTCGCTCGAGTGGGCAACTAGTTGCCCGCCGCCGCGCCACAACTTCACCTCGATCCCGCGCATCCGTTCGGAGCGTCCGGCCTTCGACCTCAACCATCCGGAGGCAGCCCTCCCGGTTGGACAGGGTCCGCTCAAGGATGCTCCTGACGCTCCGGTGCTCGAGCAGACGACCGGAAAGGTGGCATAAACTCCTATGTCCTTCCTCCAGAAGATGCTCTACACCCTCGTGGTGTTCTACATCATCGTCGGTGTCGCGTACACCGCGTGGACGGCCAACTACGAGACCGGCATTGAATGGGTCGGTGTTGTGACCCTCTTCCTCATGGCTGTGTTCACCGCCTTCGTAGGCTTCTACCTCGGCGTTGAGAACAAGCCGTTCAAGAAGAACCTGCTTCCGGAAGACCGCCTCGACGCGGAGATCGCTGACGCTGACTACGAGCTCGGCTTCTTCTCGCCGTGGAGCTGGTGGCCCATCGCGCTCGCAGCAGTCATCGGTGTTGTGCTCATCGGTGTCGCTGTCGGCTGGTGGATCGTGTTCTTCGCCGCGCCGCTGCTGCTCATCGGCATCGTCGGCTGGGTGTTCGAGTACTACCGCGGTACCTTCCAGCACTAAGCAAACAGCATGACGTGGGCCCCTCCAAGTTTTGGAGGGACCCACGTTCGTGTCTGCGCTGTGCACCACGCTGTAAGGAACGTCATCGAATGGCGATAGGGTGAGCGCTATGGACACTGATCGAGAACTCCTGCGGCGTCGCCTCATCGCGACGGGCCTCGTCGCACCGCAGGCGGTGAGTGTGCACGATGCCGTGCGTCGACTTGCTTGCATGCAGGGGCAGGATCTTCGCGGCGTGATGACCTCCATCGCACTGCGTGTCCCGGGCAGTTCGAAGGCGGATGTCGTGGATGCCATGAATCGCGGCGTCATCGTGCGTGGCTACCCGATGCGGACCACTGTGTTCGCGCTCTCCGCAACCGATCTGCCGTGGATGGGGGAGTTGCTGCGACCGAGCTTTGCGCGTGAGCTCGAACGTCGCCGGAGCCAGCTCGGGACAAGTGCCGAGGAGATCGCTCGTGCCGGCGACATCGCGCTTGAAGGCATCGCTGCATCAATGCAGGGAGGCCCGCGGCCAGGGCTCACGCGTGCTGAGCTCGCGGAGGCGTGGCGAGCAGCTGGACTCGATGCCACTGGGCCGAAGGTGTACCACTTCCTCGTGAACCTCATGATCGAGGGGCTGCTTGCCTACGGTCCGTGGGATGCCGAGCAGCGTGAGCAGCGCGTCATTGCGCAGGAGAGTTGGCTGCCAAGCGGCAACACGATCGCGGATCGTTTCGGCGGAGACCGAAGCGCAGCGATCACTGAGTGGCTCCGCCGATATCTCATCTCGCATGGCCCGGCGACACTCCGAGACTTTGCTTGGTGGACAAAGCTTGGCCTTGCCGAGATTCGGAGTGCCCTTCCGGCGGCAGTTGAGGAACTCGTGGAGCTCGAGATCGAGGGGGAGCGGGCATGGGTTTCACCGGAGGTGATGGACGCTGCAGACGACGTCCTGCGAGCCGCCGAGCGCAGCTTCCTCCTGCCGGGCTTTGACGAGATTGTCCTCGGCTACAAGGACCGCGGATACCTCCTCACTCCGGAGGAACATCGTCAGGTGGTGCCCGGTAACAACGGCGTCTTTCGCGGGCTCGCGATTGATCGACTTCGTCCGCTCGCGACGTGGAAGCGCCTGCCGCGTGCAGCGGGGGAGAAGCTCGAGCTCACGCCGCTGGTGACGGCATCCATTTCACAGCGGGCAGAGCGCGACCTGGAACGGACCTTCGCCAAGTTGCCGCGCTAGGGCTAAGACAGCTCATCACTCGTCAACGCCCGGAACAGATCGAGAAGACGTTGCTGTTGCTCAGAAGAGAGGGGCGAGAGCAGTTCATGTTCAGTTCGGATGTGGTGGGGGAAAGCCTCATGAAGGACGCGTGCGCCCTCGGCTGTCAGCCTAATGATGAACCCGCGTCCGTCCAGCTGGTGAAGTGAACGACTCACGTATCCCTTCTGCTCCAGGCGCTTCAGCCGCCCGGTCAGGCCCGACTTGGACACAAGAAGTTCGCGAGACAGAGTCGTTGGGGACATGCCCTGGTCCTGTCGCGCGAGAGTCGCCATCACATCAAAGTCCCCTTCGACAAGGCCGTGGCGTTGATGCACGTGCGTCAAGCTCTGGTGCGCACGCTGCGTGAAACGAGCCAGCAGGATGAAGAACTCCATGGCATCGACATCTTGGTGGGCAGTTTCGCTCCACTGCTCGAGTCGTTGGCGGAGGTCCTTCGAGGGGTCTGAATCCATGATCTCAGTTTAAGCCAAACTAGTTCGTTCGCGTACTATGTTGTTCGTTAGCGAACGAAATGGGGAATGATGATCCTGACGAAGCACGAAACGCTTGGCACAGATAAGAGCGGGGTGCGAATGCAACTCATCGCAGATGCGTCGCAGACTGGGGGGCACAGCTACACTGCAACGCGTTTTTCTGGCCAGCGATGAACCAGGCGCCTCTCCGCACGTACATGCCTATTCGTTTGAAGCGTTCTTTCTTCAGAGCGGCAGCATGTTCTTCTTGGAAGGGGAGTGCATCAAAGAAGTGCGCGCGGGTGATGTGGTGCTCGTCCCGCCTGGCGTGCATCACGCATTTGCGGCAGGGCCGTGCGGTGCTGAGGCGAATATCGTGCTCACTCCAGGGGTAGAGCGGTTTGACTACTTCCGGCTGCTTGCTGAGGTCATGGAAGGTCGACGGCCTGTGGGACAGCTCAAAGAGGCTGGCTACATCTATGACAACGTGCTGGTTGAATCAGCGACTTGGGAGCATTTCTTGCTGGATCACGCCATCACGGGGGAACGTACAGAGCAGATGTGACGCAACGAGAAGGGCGGGGACCGAAACGAGCGTTTCGGTCCCCGCCCTTGTGCTGGAGCGGCCGCTTAGTGGTGGCCGTGCTCCTCAGCCTTCGCGAGCTCCGTCGTCGTGACGGGCTCGATGCGGTCCTCGAAGAACCAGCGCGAGAGTGCGGCACGACGACGCATGCGGCCAGTGATCTTGCCTTCAGCATTCGGGCGGAGGACGATCGGCGCGTAGTCGTTGTACGACACGAGGTGCCAGCGTTCTTCCTCGGTGAGCGGAACGTGGACTTCCTGGAACTCACCGTGCGGGAGGCGGATGACGCGACCCGACTCAATACCGTGCAGCGCGAGCGTGCGGTCCTTCTTGGTGAGCGCAATGCAGATGCGCTTCGTGATCCAGAAGCCGATGATCGGGCCGAGGATGAGGTTGAGCTGGAGGAAGTGGATCACGTGCTCCATCGCCATCCCGAAGTGGGTGGAGATGAGGTCCGAGCTCGCCGCAGCCCAGAGGGTTGCGTAGAAGATCATGCCGGCCACACCGATACCAGTGCGGGTCGGAGCGTTGCGCGGACGGTCGAGCAGGTGGTGCTCGCGCTGGTCACCCGTCACCCATGCCTCCCAGAAGGGGTAGAACATGACGGCGACGATGAAGAGCACGAGGACGAGCAGCGGCAGCAGGATCGCCCAGGTGAGCGTCACGCCGGGGAAGTGCCACTCGAGGCCCGGGGGCACGAGACGAAGAGCACCGTCGGCGAAGCCGATGTACCAGTCAGGCTGCGTACCTGCCGAAACCGGCGAGGGGTCGTAGGGGCCGTAGTTCCAGATCGGGTTGATGGCGAACATCGACGCGATGAAGAAGATGATGCCGAGGATGAGGAACATGAAGCCGACAGCCTTCGCCGCGAACACCGGGAGAACGGGGTTGCCGACGACGTTCTGCTGCGTACGGCCGGGGCCAGGCCACTGCGTGTGCTTGTGAATCACCATGAGGACCATGTGGAGCGCGATGAAGAGGATCACGAGCGCGGGGAGGATCATGATGTGGAGCGAGTAGAGGCGTCCGACGATCTCGGTGCCCGGGAACTCGCCACCGAAGAGGAGGAACGAGATCCAGGTACCGATGAGCGGGATGCCCTTGATCATGCCGTCGATGATGCGAAGACCGTTACCCGAGAGGAGGTCGTCGGGGAGCGAGTAGCCGGTGAAGCCTTCACCCATGGCGAGGATGAAGAGGACGAAACCGATCACCCAGTTGAGCTCACGCGGCTTGCGGAATGCACCGGTGAAGAACACGCGGAGCATGTGCATGCCGATCGACGCGACGAAGAGCAGTGCAGCCCAGTGGTGTACCTGGCGCATGAGCAGGCCACCGCGGACGTCGAAGGAGATGTCGAGCGTGGACTGCATCGCCACCGACATCGGGACGCCCTTGAGCGGGATGTACGAGCCCTCGTAGACGGTGTGCGCCATCGACGGGTCGAAGAAGAAGGTGAGGAAGGTGCCCGAGAGCAGGATGGCGACGAAGCTGTAGAGCGCCACCTCACCGAGCATGAACGACCAGTGGTCGGGGAAGATCTTGCGGCCGAACTCCTTGACGGCACCCGAGAGACTCGTGCGGTCGTCGAGGTAGCCAGCGGCCGAGGCGATGAAGCCGCCTTCGCGGACCGGAGCCGCGATCGTGGTCGAAGTCGCAGTGCTAGGCATTCGGACGCTCCCAGAAGGTCGGGCCGACAGGCTCAGTGAAGTCACTCTGCGCAACGAGGTAGCCCTCGTCGTCGACGGTGATCGGCAGCTGCGGCAGCGGGCGGCCAGCAGGTCCGAAGATCACCTTGCAGTGTTCGGTGACGTCGAACTGCGACTGGTGGCAGGGGCACAGGAGGTGGTGGGTCTCGCGTTCGTAGAGTGCGACGGGGCAGCCCACGTGCGTGCAGACCTTCGAGTACGCGACGATGCCGTCATACGACCAGCTAGCGCGCTCCGGGCGCTCCTTGAGGTCTTCCTGGGGAAGACGCATGAGGAGGACAACAGCCTTGGCCTTCTCTTCGAGCATGCCGTGCTCGAGGTCGACGAGGCCGTCCGGGATGACGTGGAACGCCGAACCGATGGTGACGTCCGATGCCTTAATCGGAGCACCGCTCGGGTCGTGCACGAGACGAACACCCTTGTCCCACATGGTCTGCTTGAGCAGCTTCACTGGGTTTTCGTTGTTGCCGTTGTAGAGGTCGCGCAGGAGCACGATGCCCGGCAGCGGGAGGGCAACGAGTGCACCGATGAGGGTGTTGCGAAGCAGGGTGCGACGGCCGAAGCCCGACTCCTCATTCGCCTGAGCGAAGATCTCAACCGCGCGGCGACGCGTTGCGGGGGAGCCCGCGACGTCGTGGCGCATCTCGACCATCTCGTGGTCCTTCATGAGGTACTTCGCCCATGCGACGGTACCCAGACCGATCGCGAGCATCGCGAGGGCGATGCCGAGGCCGAGGAACATCGTCGTCCAGCGGACGGAGGTGATGTCCTCGCGGTTGATCGGCCAGATGAAGTACGCGGCGATGGCAAACACGCTGGCAAGCAGCGAGACCACGAAGAGCGTGACGATGACGCGCTCGGCCGCCTTCTCCTTCGTGGGGTCCTTGTCGGTGACGCGGTCGCGGTGCTCAGGAAGTCCCGGGTTTTCGAAGGCGTCGTCGGTGACGATCGCGGAGCCCGGGCTTACCGTGCGTGCCGACGAATGGGCGGTACGCACAACCGCGCCCTGTTCGTCTTCAGCCATGGGGTTCCCTTTCTGGGTTATTTCGAGGAGGTGTGGTGTGTCGCTGGCGCGCAGGAGTCGCCAGTTAGTTCGGGCGCGTGGTCAACCAGACAGCGGTTGCAACGCTGGCGCCGATACCGAAGATCCAGATGAAGAGACCTTCAGAAACCGGGCCGAGCGAGCCGAGAGGCTGACCAGCCACACCACCCGAGACATGGGTCTGGTACTGGAGAGCGGTGATGATGTCGCGCTTGTCCTCGGGGGAGAGGTTGGCGTCGTTGAAGACCGGCATGTTCTGCGGGCCCGTAATCATCGCTTCGTAGATGTGCACCGGCTCAACGGTCTGGAGCTCAGGAGCGAACTTGCCTTCCGTGAGTGCACCACCGGCGCCGGCAACGTTGTGGCACATGGCGCAGTTGATACGGAAGATCTCGGCACCGCGTGCAGCGTCGCCCTTCGCGTCGAGGTACTTGGCGTCGGGGATAGCCGGGCCAGGTGCGAGCGAGGCGACGTATGCAGCGAGCTGCTTGGTCTGCTCGTCCGAGAACTGGGTCGGCTTCGAGGGGGCCTGGGCGGCGTTGGACTGCATCGGCATGCGGCCGGTGCCAACCTGGAAGTCAACCGATGCTGCACCGACACCGACGAGGCTCGGGCCAGCCTCGGTGCCGACTGCGTCAATGCCGTGGCAGGTGGCGCAGTTTGAGTTGAAGAGCGTCTCGCCCTCGGAGATCATCTGCGGCGAGGAGAGATCGGTCTCAGCCTGCGCCGAAGTGGCGGAGTCGAGGGCTGCGTACGACCCACCAGTGACGAGCAGGGCAAGGCCGAGCAGGACGGTTGTCGCCAGCGGGCTGCGACGGCGTGCGGCTGCTGACTTCCGAGTCTGACGGGGCTTCTTGAACATGCAATGGCTCCTTGGTCGGACTAGGAGATGAACGGGAGGAGGTAGATGACGAAGAAGAGGCCTACCCACACGACGTCAACGAAGTGCCAGTAGTACGACACAACGATGGCGTTGGTGGCCTCGGTGTGGCTCATGCGACGCACAGCGTAGATGCGGCCGATCACCATGAGGAAGGCGATGAGACCACCCGTGACGTGCAGACCGTGGAAGCCGGTCGTCATGTAGAACGAGCTCGTGAACGCGTTGAGGTTGAGGACGTAGCCCTCAGACACGAGCGTGGCGTACTCCCACACCTGGCCGCCGATGAAGATCGCGCCAAGGATGAAGGTGAGGTAGAACCACTCGACAACGCCCCACTTGGTGATGGACTTGCCCGTCGCGCGGGCCTGTCCGCGCTCAGCGGCGAAGACGCCGAACTGGCACGTGAAGGACGACGACACGAGGATGAGCGTGTTGATCGTCGCGAACGGGATGTTGAGCGTGTCGTGGCCTGCGGTGAACTGTTCAGGGGCCATGGCTCGGAGGGTGAAGTAGATCGCGAACAGACCCGCGAAGAACATGACCTCAGAGCCGAGCCACACGATGACGCCAATGGCAGTCGTGTTTGGCCGGTGGACAGAGTGCACGGCAGGAGAAGGGGTTGCAGCAGTCACCCGTCTATTATGACCGATTTCACAGCTTCCCGGGACCAACCCCCTCCGCGTGCCACGTTCGTCAGATGTCTTCACGTGGTGATTTCCCGGAATGTTGCGCTTTACGCTGGGCCTATGACGGCTGAACGCACTTGGAGTCACCTGCTCGAAACGCTGCTCGCGGGGCGCGATCTCACTGTGTCTGAGGCGACGTGGGCAATGAAGCTCATCATGTCCGGCGAAGTGTCTGAGGCGCGTTTGGCTGCGTTCCTCATTGCGCTGCGTGCCAAGGGCGAGACGGTTGAGGAGGTCATTGGGTTCCGCGATGCCATCCTCGACGCGGCTGAACCGGTCAATCTGAGCCCTTGGGGTCTCGACATCGTGGGCACCGGCGGCGACATGGTGGGGACTGTCAACGTGTCGACCATGTCGGCCATGGTGTGTGCCGCATCCGGTATCCCGGTGATGAAGCACGGCGGCCGTGCGGCGAGCGCCCGCTCCGGTTCCTCGGACGTGCTGACCGCACTTGGGGCACGCCACACCTCCGAGCCGGCGGAGGTCGAGCGCATCCTCAATGAGACGGGTCTCACATTCTTGTACGCGTCCCTCTTCCACCCTGGATTCCGCCACGCGGCACCGGTCCGGAAGGATCTAGGGATCTCGACGGTGTTCAACTTCCTCGGGCCACTCACGAACCCTGCTCGCCCCGAGGCGAGCGCCGTGGGTGTCGCGAAGGAGTCTGCGATCCCGGTCATCACGGGTGTGTTCCGCACGCGAGGTGCGACGGCGCTTGTATTCCGTGGCGACGACGGCCTCGACGAGCTCACGGTGACCGGCTATTCGTCCGTCTGGGAAGTCTCGAACGGCGCCGTCACCGAACACGATCTGCACCCCCGCGACGTTGGACTCGGCACGTACGAGATGTCCGAACTGCTCGGTGGAACGCCGGAAGAGAATGCTGCGATTGCCCGCGAGGTCCTGGCTGGAGGCGGCAAGGAGGCAGTCCGGGACATCGTCCTGCTCAACTCGGCCGCCGGTATGGTCGCGTACGACCTCGCCAAGCATCCGGAGCTCGCAGAGCGTCCGCTTCGACACCGCTTGACCGAGCGCATCGAGACGGCCCGGGAGATCATTTCGAGTGGCAAGGCGATCGAGCAGCTTGATCGCTGGGTCGCTGCAACCCAGGCAGGCGCCGGCGACGTCGCATCCGTCTAAAGGAGTGGGGGTCGAGGTCCATGTCCTCGACCCCCACTGTCGTCGGGTGGTTACTTCACGTCATCGTCGACCCAGTCGAGGGTCTTCGAGACAGCCTTCTTCCAGTTGCGGTAGAGACGTCCACGTTCCTCGTCATCGAGCGAGGGTGACCAGCGCTGATCTTCCTGCCAGTTTTGACGAACCTCGTCGAGGTTCTTCCAATAGCCGACTGCGAGACCCGCTGCGTAGGCGGCACCGAGGGCCGTGGTTTCGGTCACCTTCGGGCGGACGACATCCACACCGAGAATGTCGGCCTGGAACTGCATGAGGGTGTCGTTTGCGGTCATGCCGCCGTCGACACGCAGCTCGGTGAGGGGCAGGCCAGAGTCAGCGTCGGATGCTTCGAGCACGTCGCGGGTCTGGTACGCCGTCGATTCAAGCGCAGCACGTGCGATGTGGTGCTTGTTCACGAAGCGCGTGAGGCCAACGATGGCGCCGCGCGCGTCAGGGCGCCAGTACGGGGCATACAGGCCAGAGAACGCCGGCACGATGTAGCAGCCGCCGTTGTCGTCCACCTTGAGCGCGAGCTCCTCGACCTCGGGCGCGCTCGAGAACATGGAGAGGTTGTCGCGCAGCCACTGTACGAGCGAACCGGTCACTGCGATCGATCCCTCGAGGGCGTAGACGGGCTTGCTGTCGCCGATCTGGTAGCAGACCGTTGTGAGGAGACCGTTCTCGCTCATGACGATGTCCTCACCCGTGTTGTAAATGAGGAAGGACCCGGTGCCGTAGGTGTTCTTCGCGGCACCCTTCTCGAACGCGGCCTGGCCGAAGGTCGCGGCCTGCTGGTCACCGAGGATGCCCGCGACCGGCACCTCACGCAGCAGCGAGTGTCCTTCCACCGTGCCGTACACCTCAGAGGAGGACTTGATCTCAGGCAGCATTGAGCGGGGGATACCGAAGGCCTCGAGAATCTCGTCGTCCCAGTCGAGGGTCTTGAGGTCCATGAAGAGGGTGCGGGATGCGTTCGTCACGTCCGTGGCGTGCACGCCACCGTTGACGCCGCCCGTGAGATTCCAGAGCACCCAGGTGTCGGTCGTGCCAAAGAGGAGGTCACCAGCTTCGGCCTGTTCGCGAGCGCCTTCGACGTTTTCGAGGATCCAGACGATCTTCGTGCCAGCGAAGTAGGTGTTGATGGGAAGCCCGACGCGGTCACGGAAGCGCTCCACGCCGCCGACTTCGGCGAGGCGGTCCACGATCGACTGCGTGCGGGTGTCCTGCCAGACGATGGCGTTGTAAACAGGCTTTCCGGTGTGCTTGTTCCACACGACCGTCGTCTCGCGCTGGTTGGTGATGCCGACCGCTTCGATCTGGTGACGCGTAATGTTCGCGCGGGAGAGGGCTTGGCCAATCACCTCACGGGTGTTGCCCCAGATCTCCATCGGATCGTGTTCGACCCAGCCTGCGTGGGGAAAGAACTGCTCATGCTCGAGCTGACCGGTCGAGATGATCGAACCCTGCTTGTCGAACACGATGGCACGCGTGGAAGTGGTGCCCTGATCGATTGCGATGACGTACTTCTCCACGTCTCGACTCCTTCGTCAGTTGCGCCGGGAAGCCGGCTTGGTAGCGCGGCAACGATGCCGTGCAGGATTTGATAACAGTAGCGGGGCCAGCTCCGAGTGGAACTGGCCCCGCATGTGTGTCGCGTGTGCTCGTTTAGAGGGTGATGCCGGGGAGGATCGCGGCACCGACGAGACCGGCGACGAGACCACCGATCATCGGGCCAACCACAGGCACCCACGAGTAGGCCCAGTCGCTGGCACCCTTGCCGCGAATGGGGAGGATGGCGTGCGCGATGCGCGGGCCGAGGTCACGAGCCGGGTTGATGGCGTAGCCGGTTGGGCCACCGAGCGAGGCACCAATCGCGACCACGACGAGGGCAACGGCAAGCGGTGCGAGGTTGCCGAGCGAGGTGAGCTCGCCGCCAGCCGGGTTCGGGGCCGTCATCGCGCCGAAGTTCTTGAAGGAAATGACGGACAGGACGAGGACGAAGGTAGCGACAGCCTCGGTGACGACGTTCCAGCCGAACGAGCGCGTCTGCGGGCCCGTGGCGAAGACGCCGAGTTTGTTGGCGGCCTCCGGTTCGTCGTCAAAGTGGGTCTTGTACGACGCCCAGACGATGATCGCACCGATGATTGCGCCGATCATTTGGGCGGCGAAGCGGACGCCCATGTCCGCGAAGTCGATCGCTTCACCCTTCATGGCGCCGTCGACGGCGAGACCGAGCGTGACGGCCGGGTTGATGTGGCCGCCCGACGCAGCCGAAGTGAGGACACCGACGAAGACGGCGAGGCCCCAGCCGATGTTGACCATGAGGAAGCCGCCGTTGTGGCCCTTCGTGCCGCTCAGAGCGACGTTGGCGACAACACCGCAACCAAGAATGATGAGTAGGGCCATACCGACCAGCTCAGAGAGGAAAATCGTTCCCAACATGCGTGCCTTTCAAGCAGGACGGGACGCGGGGAGCATCCCGTGGGTTCAGGCTGAACCGGCATAGCGTAACCAGTTCGGTGATGTCACTCGACTGTGAGCGCGTACCGTCTCAGCTTCGTGACTGTGTGACGCCCGGATCGGCCTGTGACACTCCCGGGCCGCTAGAGTTTCGGCATGTTTTCCGAGTTGCCGCCGCGAGAAAATGCTGAGCGCGCCGTGAGAATTGGCGATCCTGCCGGAATCCACCTGCGCGTGGCCGCCGAACTTGCGGCAATCGCTGAGCGAAGCGGCTGCGAGGCGACGCTCAACGAGTGTGAGCTTCGCCGCGCGATCCGCATTGTGGCGCTGGGAATCCGGTACGGCGACGTCGTGACGCTGCGCGTGTGCGGGCCTCGCGCCGAGGGCATGCTCGAGGAGCTTCGCCACGTGCTCGAGGGGGAACGCTGAGGCGTCTGCCAAATCGAGAAGGTAACTATGCCATCTCGGATCAGTCATTTCCTTCTAGAAACGCTCAGGCTCTGCCCTGATCGCCCCCTTAGCCTCGAATGTGTTCGCAGATCCCTGCTGCGAAACCTGCGGCATCACGCTGCTGAGTCCCCGAACGTAAGGAAACAACCTTGCTTGAACTCGCAACGACCACGACGCTCGCTGCCGGCGACCAGGCCTTCAGCGGCCTCGGCTGGCTTTCCTGGATCATCGTCGGCATCCTCGCGGGTGCTCTCGCGAAGCTCATCCTCCCTGGCAAGCAGGGCGGCGGCTGCCTCTCGACGCTCGTCTTCGGCATCATCGGCGCGATCGTCGGTGGCCTCATTGCGGGTCTCATCTTCCCCGGCGACAACGCCTGGGGACTCTGGAACCCGCTCATGTGGGTGTTCTCGACCCTCGGCGCCATCCTCGTGCTCCTCGTGTGGGGCTTCCTCACGAAGAAGCGCGGTGGCACGGACACCAACAACACCCCGCGCGTCTAACCCCGACGACGCAACGACGAAGGTCTCCGCTCCGGCGGGGGCCTTCGTCGTTGCTGCTTTGGCCTCGTACACTCACGGTGTGATTGTTCCC
The DNA here is from genome assembly GCF_001570905.1 of [Zimmermannella] alba NBRC 15616. Lineage (GTDB taxonomy): Bacteria > Actinomycetota > Actinomycetes > Actinomycetales > Microbacteriaceae > Pseudoclavibacter > Pseudoclavibacter albus. The sequence continues at coordinate 112,271 of NZ_BCSO01000005.1, forward strand.
CGCCGCTCTGCCGCCTCGTCTTCCCGCCGATCGCGTGACCGCGATGACGCCAACCAAGTGCTCTGGTCAGAGCTTCGGCCCCCGCTCAAGGCGCTCGCGCTCCGGTGGTTCCTCACGCTCGGCTGCGTGGGTGTCGTCGCTGGCGTCCTCTTCTTTGTGTTCACGCCGGAGGGACAGCTGGCGTGGCTTGCGAGTGGCGCGCTCATGGGCATCGTCGGCTGGGCGATCTTCCTCATGGCAATCCTGAGCGCAGGATTCCTTGCGCTCGGCATTGGCCGCACCGTGAACGGCGGCCTTCGCCGTGTCTCAAAGTCGGGCATCTGGCCGATCGTCGTTGCCGAGGCAGCAACGGCTGCCGCAGGTGCGACGGCTGCGGCAGCCATTCTCGCGATGAATTCGAGCGACGTCATGCGCGTGCTCTTTTCGACGTTCGCGCTAACGTTCCTCTTTACCTGGGCGGTCGTTTGGCCCCCGACGGTGCAGCGCTTCGCCGAGCTCACCGGCGAGGGAAATTAGGCTGTCGGCATGGCTCTTGATCTCACCACGCTCCTGGAACTTGAACGCCAGCTCGCTCACGCAACGAACGGGGACCCCTATCGGGAGATCCTCGCGCCGCATGCACGCGTTGTAGTCCCGGGATTTGTGCTCGATCGGGAGAACTGCGCCATGGCTATGGACGCGTCGCCCGGTTGGGACCGCGTCGACTTCGAGAACGAGCAGCTCGTTCGTATCAACAGCGATGCCGCGGCACTCGTCTACCGCTTCACCGGGCTGCGCGGCGACGACCGCTACATCGCCGACATGGTCTCCTGCTACGTCGACACCTCCGAAGGTCCCCGCCTCGTGACCCATCAGCACACCATGCACTGGGAGGGCGTCGAGCTCGAGGTCTAGAGCTCGCGCGGCGCGTTGACTATCGCCGGTACGATTTCTCCGTGAGCGAGATCGAGACAGACACGACCACGACATCCACCTGGAGCGAGCGGTTCTTCGCACTCCGAGCACGGGGGAGTGATTGGGGCCGCGAGATCCGCGGTGGCCTCGTCACCTTCGTGACGATCTCCTACATTCTCGTCCTGAACCCGCTCATCATCGGTGGCGACTCGAGCGCGGATGTCACGGGACACACGCTCGACCAGCTGCAGGTCGCCTCCGCGACGGCGCTCGCCGCAGGAGTCCTCACGATCGCCTTTGGTCTCGTTGCAAACCTGCCCTTCGCGCTCGCCTCAGGCCTTGGCGTGAACTCCTTCCTCGCCGTGTCGATGGTGCGCGAGGTCACCTGGCCGGAGGCGATGGGGCTTGTTGCGATCAACGGTGTCATCATCGTCATCCTGGGGGCGACGGGTGCCCGAACGGCAATCTTCCATGCCATCCCGGCTGCGCTGAAATCGGCGATCACCGTGGGTATTGGCTTGTTTATTGCGTTCATCGGCCTTGTCGATTCCGGATTCGTGACGCGAACCGAGGGTGGTCCGCCGGTGCAGCTTGGCATCGGCGGTTCGATCGCGACCGTGCCGACCCTCGTCTTCGTCGTCACCCTCATCGTCATCGGTGTACTCGTAGCGCGACGTGTCCCAGGCGCCATCCTCATCGGCATCGCCGTCGGCACCGTCATTGCACTCATCGCCGAAGGTGTGCTTCACCTTGGCCCGAGCATCGAGAACCCGGACGGATGGCACCTCACCGTGCCAGCCCTGCCCGAAACGATCGTCGCCCTGCCTGACTTCTCGCTCGTGGGCGCGATCGACCCTTTCGGCGCTTTCATTCGACTCGGCCCGCTCGGGGCGAGCATGCTGCTCCTCACGCTCGTGTTCATGAACTTTTTCGACGCGATGGGCGCGATGACGGGCCTTGCGAAGAACGCGGGTCTCGCGAACGACGACAGCACATTCCCGCGCATGCGCCAGGCGTTCATCATGGAGGGTCTTGGCGCCGTTGTTGGTGGCGCTACGAGTTCGTCCTCCAACACCGTCTTCGTTGACTCGGCGGCAGGCATCGGAGAGGGCGCACGCACGGGCCTCGCTTCGGTCGTGACCGGTGTGCTCTTCCTCCTCGCCATCTTCTTCACGCCCCTTGCGCTCGTCGTGCCGCTCGAGGTGGGCGCGGCAGCCCTTGTCGTGGTCGGGGCCATGATGATGGCCCAGGTTTCCGACATCGACTGGGGTGACTTTGCGACGGCGCTCCCGGCATTCCTCACGATCGCGGCCATGCCGCTCACGTACTCGATTGCAAACGGCATCGGTATCGGCTTCATCGCGTGGGTCCTCATCCACGCGGCCGCTGGCCGCGCGAAGCAGGTCAACTGGCTGATGTGGGTTGTCGCGGCGGGCTTCGTGCTGTTCTTCGGGCGCGGGCCACTCGAGGTGATCCTTGGTTAGTTCAGCCAGCACCTGAACGACGTGTGCCTGCCGCAGAGGATGCGGCAGGCACACGTCGTTTCCGTCTCGAGACGAGGCACACAACGGGCATCATCTCAAGGGCCGGACTACACCTGGATGCGTGAGCCGAGCTCAATCGTCCGCTCGCTCGGGAGGCGGAAGTGCTTCGACGGCGACGAAGCGGTCCGGGTGAGCAGCACGAAGAGCGCGCGCCGGAAGCCGCGGATGCCAGGTGTGCGGATCGCCTCAATGTCGAGGTGCGAGAGCAGGTAGTGGGCGCGGCTTACATCCAGCTCCGGCATGTTGAGACGCTCTGAGGCACGCTGCAGCGCCATCGGCACGTCCCGCGTCTGAAAGAACCCGAAGCGGAGCGTCACGCCGATGATGCCGGGAGGGGCCGTGGGGAAGTGGCGGATTGTCACGCACTCTTCTTCGTCCACGTGCGGCACGTGAATCGTCCTCACCTGCACGAGGATGACCTGCTCGTGAAGCACCTTATTGAGCGACAAGTTCTGACGGAGCGCGAGCGGGACGCTGCGGTCACTCGCGTGCGGGAACACGATCGTGCCAGGGCAGCGGATTGGCTCGCGGCCCTCCTGCGTGAGCGCCTCGAGGAAGTCGGAGAGCGTGCCCTCAATGATTTCGCGGCGACGCGTCACCTCACGACGTCCTGCCTGCCAGGTCGTCATGATGAAGAGCATGACGCCACCAATGGCGAGCGGGAGCCAACCACCGATGAAGATCTTGGCGAGGTTTGCGATGAAGTACGTGGCCTCAAAGCTCAGGATGACACCGCCGAAGCCGATGACGAGCGGCCACGGCCACATCCAGATCTTGCGTGCAAAGACGCAGAACAGGAGCGTCTCGAGGGCGAGCGTCGTCGTGACGGCGAGACCGTAGGCACTCGCGAGTGCGACGGAGTTCTGGAAGATGAGGACGATCGCGGCGACGCACACGAAGAGCACACCCGTGACGACCGGGATCGTGATCTGGCCGGCCTCGTGACGCGAGGTCTGCTTCACATCGAGCGACGGTAGGTAGCCAAGACGCATTGCCTGGCGCGCCACCGAGTAGGCACCAGAAATCACCGCCTGCGAAGCAATGACGGTGGCCATCGTCGCAAGGATGACGAGCGGCAGCACCGTCCAGGAGGGGCCCATGTTGAAAAACGGGTTCGAGATGGTTTCCGGGTGCGCGAGCACCATGGCGCCCTGGCCGAGGTAGCAAATGGTGAGGGCAGGCCAGATGTAGCAGAGCCACGCGAGCTGGATCGGGCGGCGACCGAAGTGGCCGACATCCGCGTAGAGCGCTTCAGCACCCGTCACCGAAAGCACGACCGCGCCCATGGCGATAAACGCGATGAACGGCTCAGCGAAGATGAACTTCCACGAATGGTAGGGGGAGAGCGCCACGAGGATCCCCGGGTTCTCGAGGATGTGCGGCAGGCCGAGCGCGGCAAGCACACCGAACCAGCAGAACATGATCGGGCCGAAGGCGCGGCCAACGACGCTCGTGCCGTACTTCTGCGAGGCAAAGAGCACGATGAGAATCGTGAGCGCGATCGGGACGATGATGTGTGGGAAGTCAGGGTAGGCGACTTCAATACCTTCCACCGCGGAGAGCACCGAGATAGCGGGCGTGATGACGCTGTCGCCGAAGAACAGGCTCGCGCCGATGAGACCGGCCGCAGCGGCAAGCTTGGACGCTCGCGGACGAGTCGTGAACTGTCGGCGGACCATAGCGGTGAGCGAGAGGATGCCACCCTCGCCGTCGTTGTCGGCTCGAATCACGAAGGTGACGTACTTCACCGTCACGATCATCGTGATCGACCAGAACACGAGCGAGATGATGCCGTAGACATGCTCGGGTGTGGGCTGGACGGTATTGTGCTCGGCAGAGAACACCGTCTGCAACGAGTACAGCGGACTCGTACCGATGTCGCCAAAGACGACGCCGAGGGCTGCAAGGGTGAGCGCCGCGGTGGACTGTCCACCGCGGCGCGCCTTGGCCTTGCGTTGAGCTGCGACCGTGAGCGGTCGCGTGAGGGGGTTAGTGAGCTTCACTAGTTTCCTGAGGGGGTTGCTCCGTGCTCGAATCCTTCGCTCACATAATGGGCGTAGAGATCCTGCCACGAACGCTGCAGTTCTGCGGCATCGAGCTGTTTTGCCAGGCGGGCGACACGCTCGTGCCAGGTGGCGGCGCTGCGGGCGGCTTCGTTCTCGTTGGCGAAGGCATTGATGAGGACAAAGTCGGTCGTCCCATCAATGGGGGTCATAAGGATGCGTACTTCGTCGTTCGGCGTCGTGAACGCAATTCGCTTGCCGGGCGCGTAGTCCGTGATGACACCCTTCGTGACCTTGCCGTCACTTGCGGTGAGAGTTACGTCGCCGCCTTCGTGAGGCTCGTAGTCAACGGTCTCACCGATCCAGGACGAAAGTCCTTCCGGAGTGAGTGCGGCCTCCCACACCATGGCGGTGCGGTGGGGAATGCGGGCGATGAATTCAATCGCCGCGTGGCCGCCGAGCGAGATTCGACGAACAGTGCGCATGGTGGCTACTCCTGGTACTCAGAGGTGCCGAGTCAAATAGGCCCGGCGGTGGTCCGCAGCGCGGGCATGGGCCACCATACGCGCGACTTCCCGAAAGAGAATTGAGCGTTGAGGGAATATGCAAAGACCCCTGCGTGTTTACACGGAAGGGACACTATTCCCACGAATACGGATGATGACACGACGCGGAAGATGAGGCCTGGAAGCGAGCTTTGGTACGAACTTTGACACGTTGGACCACGTTCGTACCGCTCGGAGCGATCCTCCTGCTCGGCCTCGCGCTCGTCCTTGGCCTCAAGGACCCGGTCACGCTCACGATTGCGCTCCTCATGCTGAGTGCGTCAGTGATGGCTTCCGTGCATCACGCTGAAGTGGTCGCACATAAGGTGGGCGAGCCGTTTGGGTCGCTCATCTTGGCCGTCGCGGTGACCGTTATTGAAGTCGGCCTCATCGTGACGCTCATGTCGGGTGGAAAACCGGGCACCGAAACGCTCGCGCGAGACACTGTTTTTGCTGCCGCCATGATTACCTGCAACCTCATTGTTGGCCTTGCGCTCTTTGTCGCCACGCAGCACAAACCGGGCGGTATCGCCCGCTTCAATGCAGATGGGGCCGTTGCCGCGCTCGCCACGGTGCTCGTGCTGGCCGTCCTCACGATGGTGCTTCCGAGCCTGACGACGAGCGCCCCCGGTCCGCAGTTCACCGGCCTGCAGTTGGGCTTTGCTGCGGTCGCATCGCTCACGTTGTACGCGCTCTTTGTGACAACCCAGACCGTGCGTCACCGCAACTTCTTCCTGCCTGTTGATGAGAAGGGCGCACCGCTCGAGACAGATGAAGCCGCCGAACCGCCAAGCGGCACGGAAACGGTCGTGTCGTTGCTCCTCCTCCTTGTCGCGCTTGCGTCCGTGGTGGGGCTCTCCAAAGTGGCAACGCCCGCGATCGAAGCATCCGTGGAGTTGGCTGGTCTGCCGGAGTCATTTGTCGGTGCCATCATCGCGCTGCTTGTCCTTGCTCCCGAGACGCTTGCCGCGGTCAAGGCCGCGCGACGCGGCGAAATGCAGATCAGCCTGAACCTCGCGTACGGTTCGGCGATCGCCTCCATTGGACTCACCATTCCGGCTATCGCGATCACGACCCTCTGGAACCCGA
>NZ_BCSO01000006.1 GCF_001570905.1 [Zimmermannella] alba NBRC 15616
TTTTTTTGTTGTGTGGTCGGGCTGTTCCCGGATGGCCCCTTTTGTTATCGCCTTGGATGGGCGGCGTAGCTGGGGGAGCATGGGCGGAGGGTCGGGCTCTTTTACGGGTTGCGGAAAGGGCTGGGCCGAGCCGCGATACTCGTGGGCTTCGCCCCCGAGAATCACGTCCCAGCCCAGCCCAGCCCAGCCCAGCCCAGCCCAGCCCAGCCCAGGTGGGTCAGTTGTAGTGGCAGTTCTCCTTGGCTGTTGCTGGAGCTCTACTCGGCGCTGAGGTCTTTCAAACGCACCATGCCCTCTTGCGTGATGCTTGCGACGAGCTCACCGTCGCGCGTGTAGATGCGCCCGAGCGTGAGGCCGCGTCCACCCTGTGCAGCGGTTGAGTTCTGCACGTACAAGAGCCAGTTATCGACACGCGCAGGACGGTGCCAGTGGACGCCGTGGTCGAGGCTCGCGAGCCTCAGGCGCGGATCCGTCCAGGTAATTCCGTGACGGCGGAGCACGGGTTCGAGAATCGTGTAGTCGGCGAAGTATGCGATGGCAGCCTGGTGGAGCACCGGATCATCGGGCATGGTGTCGACGGCCTTCACCCAGAGCGCCTGCTGGGCCGTCGCTTCCGCTGCCGGCGTGGTGTAGATCGGCTGATCCACGTGCCTCGTGATGAACGGTCGACGATGCATCCAATAGTTCGCCAGCTGCTCGCCGGCCGCTTCGATCTCTCCAGCCTCGGCGGGAAGATCCTCGGGAGCCGGCAGCCCTTCCGGCATCGCTTCACAATGCGCGAATCCGTCTTGTTCCAGCTGGAAGGAGCAAATCATCGACCAGATGGTCTTGCCATACTGGTAGGCCTGTACCCGTCGCGTCGTAAAGCTTCCTCCATCGTGAAGACGAGCCACGCTCAACGTAATGGGTGAGTGGATGTCACCAGGGCGAATGAAATAGCCATGCATCGAATGGATGACGCGATCTTCGGGCACCGTGCGTGCCGCGGCGACAATCGACTGCGCCGCCACCTGCCCGCCGAAGACTCGACCGTGCGGCATCCACTGGCTCGGCCCCGTGAAGATGTCTTCATTGGTGCAGGCGCCAGTGTCAATGAGGTTCAGGGTGCGCAGGAACGCCTCGAGCGGCGGTAGCTGCTCGAGCTCCTCCAGGCTCAACGGTGCCGGTGCTTTGACACTCACGGGATCCCAAATATGGGAGCGGTGATGTTCCCGCAATCCATCCGAAGTGTGAGATGCGGCGTGTCGTTCACCTGCGGTTTCCTCGGGCGCCTGGTTTGTCGGTGTCACGACGACTACCTTATGGGCCATGAGCGCAACTATTCGATTTGCAGACCCGGCCGGTGGCCGTGACCTGATGACCTACCTCCGCCGCGCGGCACGTATCGAGGACGGCTCGGTGCGTATCGTCGCTGAGCCCGGCTTCATCGCCGTGTGGACCCCCGTGCTTCGCCCCCAGGGCCTGCTCGACGCCGAGCCGATCGTCCTCGGCCTCCGCGTCATGAAGGGCGAGATCGTCGGTGCCGACGAGAGCGACCTTCGCGACGGTGTCTTTGACGCGGTCATGCCGATCCGCGGCTTCCTCGACCGCTTCGCCCACGAAGCACCGGGCCAGGAAGTTGAGCTTCCGGTCGAGCGTCGCAACGACGCCTGGGCCGGCGTCCTCCCGAGCCGCGAGGGCTGGCAGGCGATTGGCGAGCTCGATGAGCCGTCGCTCAACAAGGTCGCCCGCTCGGGCATCCAGCAGGTCGGCAAGGCGCTCGACGAGCTCAAGCAGGCTGGTAACGAAGACCAGCAGAAGCTTGCTGAAGCCCGCACCGCCACCTGGATGCGCCCGATTCCGCACGGCCTCCCGGCCGGTGTCGCATTCGGTGCCTTCGCGCTCGGCTTCCTCGCCCCCGAAGGCAGCGAAGCTGGCCGCGTTCAGGTTGCCGAGCAGCGCGGCTGGAAGCGTCTCTCGACGCTCCGCGGCCACGTGCTCGTCCGCGTCAAGGAGCGCCCCGCGGCGTAGCCTTCAGGCCTGACACAGTTCAGAGCCGATAGCCTGTCCGCCCCCGTCAGCCCACGCCGACGGGGGCGGATTGCTGCACCGGGACCTGCTCCCGGCCCCTGACCGACGCCAATGATGCCGTTGCAAGGAAGGAACGCGCATGACTCTCGAGACGATCAAGGCGGACATCTTCGCCCGAAATGCGGGCGAGCCCGAGTTTCACCAAGCCGTTGCTGAAGTGCTCGATTGCTTGGGGCCGGTGCTGGAACGGCATCCGGAATATTTCGACCTCGACATCATTCGTCGCCTCTGCGAACCGGAACGCCAAATTATCTTCCGTGTTCCGTGGATTGATGACAGCGGACGTGTGCACATTAATCGCGGGTTCCGTGTGGAGTTCAATTCCGCCCTCGGGCCGTACAAAGGCGGCCTTCGGTTTCACCCCTCAGTGAATCTCGGCATTGTGAAGTTTCTTGGCTTTGAGCAGATCTTCAAGAATTCGCTCACGGGGCTTCCACTTGGTGGGGGCAAAGGCGGTGCAGACTTTGACCCGCGTGGCAAGTCTGAACGTGAAGTGATGGTCTTTTGTCAGTCGTTCATGACAGAACTCCACCGCCACATTGGTGAACACACGGATGTCCCGGCCGGCGACATCGGTGTTGGAGCACGTGAGATTGGCTTCCTCTTCGGTCAGTACAAACGCCTCACGAATCGCTTTGAAGCCGGTGTCCTCACCGGCAAGCACACGCACTGGGGCGGATCGCAAGCACGCACCGAAGCCACCGGCTACGGGCTCGTGTTCTTCGTGCGAGAGCTACTGGCCACGAAGGGACGCGCACTCGATGGCGCATCAGTTGCCGTTTCCGGCGCCGGAAACGTCGCCATCTATGCCATCGAGAAAGCGCAGCAGCTCGGTGCCAAGGTCGTCACCGCTTCCGATTCGTCCGGCGTCATCTACGACCCTGACGGGATCAAACTCGAGGCGCTCAAGCGGATCAAACTCGAGCGCCGTGGCCGAATCCACGAATACCTCGACGAGGTTCCGGGGCAGGCAGAGTTCCGTGAAGACGCTACCTCCGTGTGGGACATCCCGGTTGATGTGGCGCTGCCCTGTGCGACGCAAAACGAGATCGATGCTCCACACGCGAAACGGCTCATCCGCAACGGCTGCTTGTGCGTTGCGGAAGGGGCGAACATGCCCAACACCGCCGCTGCCATTGAGATCTACCGTGAGACGCCGGGCATGCTGTTCGGACCCGCCAAAGCAGCAAACTCTGGCGGCGTCGCGACGAGCGCACTGGAGATGCAACAGAACGCGAGCCGCGACTCGTGGAGCTTCGAACACACAGAGTCCCGGCTTGAGGACATCATGCGCCAGGTACACCAGCGGTGCCGAGACACAGCGGAGGAGTTTGGTGCCCCCGGCGATTACACCCTGGGCGCGAACATCGCCGGATTCTCGAAGGTGGTTGAAGCGATGATCGCGCAGGGCGTCGTCTAGACGAGCAACCGCTGAGCCAGCCCGCGCAGCCGTCTAGGCGAGGATGCCGAGATCGGTGTCACCCTTCGGGCCACGCTCTCCAACGGGCGGCGTTGGCTCGAAGGTGTTGATGAGCGCGCGTGATGCCCGGTCGAAGTAATCGAGCATGGCCTCGCGGTGGATCGGGGCCGGCCCCATCTCTTCAACCGCGCGCGTCATGTGCTCAAGCCAGTGATCACGGGCTTCAGGATTCACGTGGAAGGGCGCATGGCGCATCCGGAGGCGCGGATGTCCGCGCTCAGCCGAGTAGCTGCTCGGCCCGCCAAAGAACTGAGCGAGGAAGGCGGCGAGGCGATGGATGGCGCCGTCAAGATCGTCCGCCGGATACATCGGCCAGAGCACCTCATCCTCGCGGACGCGCGCGTAGAAGCGCTCGACGAGCTCCTGGAAGAACGGTTCGCCGCCAACCTCGTCATACAGCGTCGGCAAGGCTGTGTCGCCGTCTTCGCCGCGGCGAAGGTGCACCTGGGCCATGAGTTGTCCTAACGGGTCGGGGGAGTCTGGTTGATGCGATCAATGCCGGTGCCATTGCACGGCTGCACATCAAGACCGTTCGGGCCGTCGAAGACGATCGTATTGAGCGCGGGGAGCTTGATGCCCTCGCGCTTGAACTCTGCCTGGATGTGCTGGCGCAGCGCACGCTCAACCTCCCAGCGCATGCCGGCGCGGGTCTTCGCCACAAGGCGAACCACGACAGCTTCGGCCGAGAGGGTCTCCATACCCCAGACGTTCGGTTCCTCAATGAACTTTTCCATCCATTCCGGCTCGTTCGCGAGGGCTGCGGCACCGCGCAGCATGACCTGCTTGGCGTGCTCGACGTCGACGTCGTAGGGGATTGCGAGGTCGATGATGGCGCGGTTCCACCCCTGCGAGTTCGAACCGACGCGGGCGATCTCACCGTTGCGGACGAACCAGAGCGTGCCGTGGACGTCGCGAACCTGCGTGATGCGCACGCCGACCTTCTCGACGATGCCCGTTGCGTGCTCGACATCCACTTCATCGCCGACGCCGAGCTGGTCTTCCAGCACCATGAAGAGGCCGTTCAGGACGTCACCGATGATGCGCTGGGCACCGAAACCGAGACCCGCACCGATCGCTGCCGAGAGCAGCGAGAGCGAGGCGAGCAGGTTCGGGTCGATGCGGTTCACGCAGAGCACGATCACGATGATCGAGAGGACGACCGTGACGACGTTCTGCAGCACCGAGCCGATCGTGCGCGTACGCTGCACGGTACGGACGGCGCTGAGTGGCGAACGCATGGCAATCGCCTGCGTGTCGGTGGTGCCGCGGCGACGCTTCACGCCCGAGACGATCTCTTCGACCGAGCGGCGGATGACGCGGCTCAGGATCCAGTGCAGGATCACGCCGCCCACGATGTACCCGACGAGCCAGAACAGGGTCTCGAACGGGGAAATCGCATCCTGGACCTCGGTCCACGTGATCAACGGATTCATGGGGCGTCCTCCTGAGGAATGTCGAAGCAGCCGAGTGTGCCACACGGGGCCGGACATCTGCTCGAAATCCGGCCCCGTGGCGGTGCAGCTCAGTGCGAGTTACTCCTGGTCCTGGCGGTCGCGGGCCTGCGCAGCGAGGGCACGCTCAACGCCAGCGCGGCCCTCGAGGACCATGCGGCGAAGGGCGGGCGAGGCATCCTCGTGCGAATCAAGCCATGCAGTAGCGGCGTCGCGGACTTCTTCATTGGCGAGCTCTGCCGGGAAGAAGCCCTCGATGATGAACGATGCCATGTGGAAGGAACGCTCTGCCCACACTGTGTCGAGCGCGTCGAAGTAGCGCGACACGAACGGCGCGATGAGCTCGGCGTCTGCGCGTGCAAAGCCGAGTGCCGTCGCGCGTACGACATCATTCGTGGCACCCGGGGTGACCACGGCACGCTGCCAGGCAGCTTCCTTGCCCTCTGCTGTCGGAAGCGCGGCAAGCGCGTGCGCTGCTGAGCGGGTACCGTCGGCCGTGCGGTCTTCCTCGAGACGAGCTTCAACGTCATCCGCGCCGCGGCGGCCACCAGCAACGAGTGCGATGAGCAGCTCCCAACCGAGGTCGGTGTCGATGTCGAGACCGACGAACACCTCGCGGCCCTCAAAGAGCGCCTCCACCGTGTCGAGCTGTGCGGGCGTGTGAGCGAGGCTCGCGAAGGCCTTCACGAAGCCGAATTGGGCGTCCGAGCCGGGCGCCGCGGTGCGGGCAAGCTCCAGTACGCCGTCGCCGGCCTCGGCGAGGAACTCGGCACGCACGCTCGGGTCGACGTACATGCGCGCAACCGTCTCGAGCTGGCCGAGGATCGTGCGACGGGTCGTCGACTCCGACTCTGCACCGGCAGCACCGAGCACGAGCTTGATGAAGTCGCGCGGGCGCATCTCGGCGTCGCGAGTGGCATCCCACACCGAGCCGAACACGAGGGCACGGGCCATCGGGGAGTCGAGCTCCGCGAGACGGTTGATGGCGGTCTCGAGCGAGTGCTCGTCGAGGCGGATCTTGGCGTAGCTGAGGTCGTCGTCGTTCAGGAGCAGGAGCGCGGGCTGCTTCTTCCCAACGAGCTCCATCACCTCGGTGCGCTCGCCGTCAACGTCCAGCTCGAGACGCTCAACGCGCGTGAGCTTGCCGTCCACCTCGTCGTACAGGCCAACGGCGAGGCGGTGCGGGCGGATCGTCGGGTAGTCGGGGTGTGCGCTCTGCTCGATGACGACCGAGGTGTAGTTTCCCTGCTCGTCCACCTCGACGACCGGGCGGAGTGTGTTCACGCCCGCGGTCTCGAGCCACTTCGCCGACCAGTCGCGCAGGTCGCGGCCGCTCGCCGCCTCGAGCTCGCTGAGGAGGTCCTCAAGCTCGGTGTTGCTCCACGCGTGCTTGTGGAAGTAGTTGCTCACACCCGAGAGGAACTTCTCGCGGCCAACCCAGAAGAAGAGCTGCTTGAGGACCGAACCGCCCTTGGCGTAGGTGATGCCATCGAAGTTCACTTCAACAGCCTGCAGGTCGGGGATGTCGGCGACGATCGGGTGCGTGCCCGGCAGCTGGTCCTCGCGGTACGCCCAGGCCTTCTCCATTGAAGCGAAGGTCGTCCAAGCTTCGGTCCACTCGGTGGCCTCAGCGGTGGCGAGTGTCGAGATGAACTCGGCGAAGGACTCGTTGAGCCACAGGTCGTTCCACCACTTCATCGTGACGAGGTCACCGAACCACATGTGGGCGAGCTCGTGGAGGATCGTGACGACGCGGCGCTCCTTGACGGCGTCCGACACCTTGGAGCGGAACACGTACGTCTCGGTGAAGGTGACGCAGCCGGCGTTCTCCATCGCGCCCATGTTGTATTCGGGGACGAAGAGCTGGTCGTACTTCTCGAAGGGGTAGGGCACCTTGAACGCGTTCTCGAAGAACTCGAAACCCCGCTTGGTGATGTCGAAGATGTAGTCGGGGTCGATGAACTCCTCAAGCGAAGAACGGCAGAACACGCCGAGCGGAATGGTGCGGCCGTCGCTCGAGGTGAGCTCGTCGCGGTGGACGACGTACGGGCCAGCAACGAGAGCCGTGATGTAACTCGAGATGCGTCGGGTGGGAGCGAACGTCCAGCGCGAGCGGGCGTCATCCACGACCTCGGGTTCGGGGGTCGTCTGGTTCGAGACGACCTGCCAGTGGTTCGGCGCGACGACCGAGAACTGGAACTCGGCCTTGAGGTCGGGCTGCTCGAACACAGGGAACATTCGGCGAGCATCCGGCACCTCGAACTGCGAGTAGAGGTACACCTCACCATCGACCGGGTCGACGAAGCGGTGCAGGCCCTCACCCGTGTTCATGTAGATCATGTCGGCCTCGACGACGAGCGTGTTGTGCTTCGCGAGCGAGGGAAGCTGAATTCGGATGCCATCAGCGTGCGTGGCGGGGTCGAGTGATTCACCGTTGAACTCGATCCGGTGCACGGTCTTCGTGATGGCGTCGATGAAGGTGCTCTCACCCTCAACACCGTCGAAGCTGATCGTTGAGACGACGCGGAACGTATCTTCGGCGGTCGTCAAGTCGAGCGAGACGTCGTAGCGGGCGTTGTCGACGACGCTGCGGCGCTGCTGCGCTTCGACACGGCTGAGGTTCTTTCCTGGCATGAGCAACCTTTCAGACGAGAGCGGGGAAGTCCCGGCGCAGCGGGACGCTGCGGATATGCCGCATCCTAGCCGGGCAGTGTGGGGTGGACGCCAGTGATTGTGGAGCCCCTACGGAAGCAGGCCCAGCGACCTCGCGCGTGCAACAGCCGCGGTCCGGCTGGGGACGTCAAGCTTGCCGTAGAGGCGGGCGAGATGGCTCTTCACGGTGGTTTGGCTCAGATGTAGCCGCTCGCCGATGTCCTGATTCGAGAGGCCCTCGGCGATGAGTTCGAGGACATCCCGTTCGCGGGCCGTGAGCTGCACGCTCGGTGCGCGCAGGTGCTCGACGAGCCGCATGGAGACGCGCGGCGCGAGCACAGTGCGTCCCGCGGCGGCGAGGTGGATCGCTTCGAGGAGCTCTGCGGGCGGAGCGTCCTTCAAGAGGTAACCGCTCGCGCCGGCCTCGATGGCCCCGACGATGTCAGCGTCATCCTCATAGTTCGTGATGACGAGTACGGCGGGCGCTGGCTGGCGGGCGCGGATGCGCTTCGTACCGATGACACCGCCATCCGACGGCCCAAAGCGAAGGTCCATCGTGACGACATCCACCGGTTCACCCTTGGCGTCGTGCGAGTCCAGGCGGGCGATCGCTTCGTCCACGCTGGCAGCCTCATCCACGACAGTGATCTCGGGGTCGGTGGCGATGACGGCGCGAAGGCCCTGACGAACAATCGGGTGGTCGTCGGCGATGAGGACACGAATCATGTGGTGGGCTCCTCAGCGTGAGCGAGGGGAATGGGGATGGATGCGCGCACGAGCGTGCCCTCGCCGGGGGCAGTCACCACGGCGAGATACCCGCCAAGCGCGGCGGCACGGGCGCGCATGCCCGGGATGCCGTAGCCCGAGCTGCCATCTGGTGCGGGCCCTGCCTCTTCAAGCACGAAGCCAGGCCCCTCGTCGGCAATCTCGACAACGACCTGGTCGTCTTCGCATTCGACGGCGACTCGACGTGGTGCATCGCCCGCGTACTTTGCTGTGTTCTGGAGGGCCTCTTGCGTGATGCGTACGAGCGCGGCCTCAACAGGTACAGGCAGTTTCGTGACGGTGCCCGTGCACTCGAACTCAGCGCCAGCATCGCGGGCGAGACGCTCGAGGACAGCCTCAAAGGACGCTTCCTGCAGAGGAGTGGGCGCAAGATCCTTGATGAAGGCGCGGGTGTCTGCGAGCGCAGCCGCCGCTGCTTCACGGGCTTGGACGAGCGCACCCGCGCTCGCGGCATCGCGGCCAGCACCGTGCGCTTCCGCCGCGTGAATGAGGAGCTGAATGCTCGAGAGATGCTGTGCCACGGTGTCATGCAATTCGCGGCCAAGGCGGGCACGCTCAGCAAGGACTCCCGCCTCGCGTTCGGTCTCGGCAAGGCGCGACTGCGTCGCCCGCAGCTCGGCGATGAGCGCGGCGCGCGCCGCCGACTCCGCCATGAGCGCGCGGAAGCCGATCATGACGACGATGAGGATTGCGGCACCGGCGAGCGGGCCGAGCACGGCGCCCGAGGACCAGCCGTGGTGGACACCCTGACCGGTCGCGGTGAGCGCCGCCAGCACGATCGCGGCGACAGATCCGGTCACCGGCGGCAGGAGCCAGAGGGCGAGGAAGTAGAGGGCGAGGCCGAGATAACTGGCGTCCGGGGTCAACACGATGAGCCACGACCACGGCACGCAGATGAGCGCGAGCCAGAGCGTATTGCGGACATTGAGCAACTGCGCGGGGCGGTCCAGGCTTGAGCGCACCACGAATGCGGGATGCAAGGCCGTGAGCAGGAGCACTGCCTCCACCGCGACAAGTCCCACGATGAGCGTGAAGACATCGGGACGATGTTCGAATGCGTCGCGCAGCGGCAGGGCGAGCAGGAGGAGCGCAAGCCCAACCGAACCGGCGAGCACACTGCGGCCGACGGGGGATGCCGCAGTCCTTGTCATACCTCGATCGTAGAGCGGCACGCGGGCGTCACTTCATCCTTTTGGACGAACTGAAGTCTGCTCCTTTGCATCTACTGCGTCCTTCTTCTCCCACCGAGAGTGGAGATGTGCTCGGGGACGTCCCGGGCCAGGAAGGACCACCGTGTTTGTTGCACTTCGCGAAATCCGCGCCGCCGCAGGACGCTTTGCCCTCATCGCGGGCGTCGTTGCGCTCATGACCCTCCTCGTCGGGTTCGTGAGCGGCCTCGCCGCTGGCCTCGGCGAAAAGAACGTCTCGGCGCTGCTCGCGAGCAACGCTGAACACGTCGTCTTCGCCATGCCCGACGGGCAACGTGAGAGCTTCGCCGATTCCGCCATCGACGAAGCGGTCGCTCAGCAGTGGGAAGCCGCCGCTCCCGGGGCTGTGACAGCCCTCGGTCTCGCGCAGGTGCCGCTTGAGCACGGCGCGACTGGCTCCGACAGCGCCCCGGTCACGATCTTCGGCGCGGATGTTGCGCTCCCCACCGCGGGTGAGCTGCCCGCGGGCGCCATCGCGCTCGACGCGGAGACTGCCGACAAGCTCGGCGTTGCTCAGGGCGAACAGATCGCCGCCTTCGGCGCTGAGCTCACGGTCTCGAGCATCGTGTCGCGCACCGACCACGCCCACATGCCTGTCGCGTACATGACCCTCGACACCCTCCACAGCGTGCTCGATGGCGCCCGCCAGCCCCACGCCTTCGCGAACGTTCTCCTGATCGATCAGGATGCGCTCCCGGCAGGATTCGACACCGCCGCACTCGACACCCACGCCGGTACGACCACCACGCCGATCCTGCCTGCCCTCCTCGCCATCGAATCGTTCAAGTCAGAACTCGGCTCGCTCGGCCTCATGGTCCTCATGCTCATGGGCGCTTCGGTCCTCGTCGTCGGAGTCTTCTTCCTCGTCTGGACCATGCAGCGCCGCGGCGACATCGCGGTCCTCAAGGCCCTCGGTGCGCCCACCGCGTGGGTTGCTCGCGACGCCCTCGCGCAGGCGGCGCTCGTCCTCGCGGCAGGGGTCATCGTCGGTGGCATCGCGGTCTTCGCCCTTGGTTCGGCCGCATCCGGCAGCGTCCCGTTCCTCGTGAGCTGGTGGACGCTCGGCCTTCCCTCGCTCGGCATGTTCATTGCCGGTCTCCTCGGTGCGCTCGTGTCGCTTCACCAAGTCACGAACGCCGACCCGCTCACCGCGCTCCAGAACGCTTAACCCGCAACAACCTCCAAGGACTCATCATGTTGGAACTTCACCAGATCACCTACCGCGTCCAAGACGGCGACAGCATCCGCGACATCCTCCGCGATGTGAGCCTCACCGTCACCGACGGCGAGATCGCAGGTCTCACCGGGCCGAGCGGCTCCGGCAAGTCGACCGCGCTCGCGGTGGCCTCGCGTCTCGTCCGCCCCGCTCGCGGCACCGTGCTCCTTGACGGCCGCGACATCACCGCCCTTCCAGAACGAGCCGCCGCTGCCGCCCGTCTCGAACACCTCGGCATCGTGTTCCAGACGCCGAAGCTCCTCGGCGCGCTCACGGTCCGCGAGCAGCTCGAACTCATGGTGCGGCTAGGCGCAGGCGATCTTGCGCGCCTGTCGACGGCAGAACAGAACGCACGGATCGACGAGACGCTCGAACTCGTCGGCATCAGCGATCTCGCGAAGCGTCGACCCGCCCAGCTCTCCGGCGGTCAACAGCAGCGCGCGAACATTGCCCGCGCGATCATCCACCGTCCCGGAACCCTCCTTGTAGACGAGCCGACATCGGCGCTCGACGTCACCCGCAGCAACCACATCATGGAACTGCTCACGAGCCTTACACACGAGCTTGGCACTGCCACCCTCGTCGTGACGCACGAACAGGCACACCTGCCACTCTTTGACACGGTGTACCGGATGCAGGACGGCGTGCTCGAAGCGCGGGAAGGACGCACGAGCGTTGGGGTCATGTCGTGAGCGAACGCCCAGCGCACGACGCTTGCTCCAGCATCTAGGCTTGCGGTATGGCTACGACGACGGTTGAGTTCTGGTTTGACCCGGCATGCCCGTGGGCATGGATAACCTCCCGCTGGATGGAGGACGTTGCCCGCCAGCGTCCCGAGCTGGACGTGCAGTGGACCCCGATGAGCCTCTGGCTCCTCAACAGCGCCCAGCACGCGGATGCCGATTACCTCTCGGGCCACGGTGCTGCCCACCAGCGCACCTTCGTCCTCACGAAGGCGCTCGCGGGCCTCAAGCAGGAAGCTGGCAACGAGCACGTGAAGGCGCTCTACGACGCACTCGGTGAACGCATCCACCACGAGGGCCGCAGCGACGACGCCCTCGTGGGCGAGGCGTTTGAAGCCGCAGGCGTCGACGCATCGTTCCTCGCTCGCGCCGAAGCTGGCGAATTCGATGAGGCGCTTGAAACCTCGCACCGCGACGGCATCGGCCGCGTTGGCCAGGACGTCGGTACTCCAATCATCGCCGTCAACGGCGTCGCCTTCTTTGGCCCCGTCATCTCGCCCGCACCGAAGGGCGAGCAGGCTCTCCGCCTCTTCGACGGCATCGTCATGGCCGCCGAATACGACGGTTTCTTCGAGCTGAAGCGTTCACGCACCCGCGGACCGGAGTTCAACTAATGCGTATCCATATCGCCACCGACCACGCAGGCCTCGAATTCTCGAAGGCACTCCAGGAGCACCTCGCCACGCAGGGCCACGAGGTCATCGACCACGGACCGGTCGAATACGACGCACTCGACGACTACCCGTCGTTCTGCATCAACGCCGCACAGGCCGTCGCGAACGACTGGCGCGAGGGCGCGTTTTCGCTCGGTGTCGTCTTCGGCGGCTCGGGCAACGGCGAGCAGATTGCGGCCAATAAGGTCGAGGGCGTGCGTGCAGCACTCGTGTGGAGCGTTGCCACCGCAAAGCTCGCCCGCGAACACAACAACGCGAATGTGTGCTCGATCGGTGCGCGCCAGCACACGCTCGAGGAAGCACTCGAGTTCATCGACGTCTTCATCGCTGAGCCGTTCCCGGGCGAAGAACGTCACGTGCGCCGCATCTCGCAGCTTGCCGAGTTTGAGCAGATTGGCCTCATCAGCGGCAAGGAAGTGCTCGAGCCGACTGAAGGCGCAACGCCTGCCGTGCTCGAGAGCGACGAGGCGGCGGCGAACTAGTGCCCGAAGGGCATTCCGTCCACCGCATCGCGCGCCAGTTCAACGCCAATTTCGACGGGCACCGGATCGCGGTCTCCAGCCCGCAGGGCCGCTTCGCGGACGGTGCTGCGCTCCTTGACGGGCACCTCCTCGAAGAGACCTTTGCCGTTGGGAAGCAGATGTTCTCGCGCTTCGAGCATGGCCTGTGGCTGCGCGTGCATCTCGGCATTTACGGGGCGTGGGACTTCTCGGGCGAGGTGTCGACGACGCTTGGACAGACGGGGGAGTATTCTCGCCCGAGCGGCAGCATCCAGGTTGAGGACTCGCGCGGCGAGACATCACTTGCCTCAATCGGGGCACCGCGGCGGACGCGCCTCCGTATGGCGGAGCATGAGGCCGAGGGTGAGCTGGCTGCCTGGCCGCCGGAGCCGGTCGGAGCGGTCCGTGTGCGTCTCCTCACCGAGTCCAGTTGTGCAGATCTCCGCGGGCCGACCGCCTGCGAAGTGATCGACGAAGCACAGCTCGAACGTCAACTCGACAAGCTCGGCCCGGATCCCCTCGTTGATCGCGGCGCGAAGGCTCGGGAACGCTTCGTCTCACGCGTGCTGGCGAAGAAGACGCCGATCGGGATCCTCCTCATGGACCAATCGGTGGTCGCCGGCATTGGCAATGTGTACCGCGCGGAGATCCTCTACCGAGCGGGGCTTGACCCGCATCGACCTGGCAACTCGCTCACGCGTGACGAAGCCGAAGCGCTCTGGACTGACTGGTGCAAGCTCTTGAAGATCGGCGTCGAAGTCGGACAGATGATGACGATCGACGGTCTCCGCGGCGCCCGCAGGATTGCTGCGCTCCGCAATCGTGAAGACCGGCACTGGGTGTACGGCCGCGCGGGGGAGCCGTGCCGCAGCTGTGGTACCCCGGTCGCGCTCGAGGAGATGCAGGCCCGCAAGCTGTACTGGTGCCCCGGATGCCAGCACTAGCTGGCTAGATCGGGCCACTAGCGAAGCTTCGAGAACGCCGTCGCCATCCGTTTCGCGTTGCGGATCTGCGCCTCGTAGGTGGCTGCGAAGACGACGAGCACGATGCCGGCAAGCGCCGTCCACATCCACCACGGGACGCTCGTCCACACGAGCACGGCGACCGCCCAGAAGGTGATGAAGGCGTGCAGTAGCGTCGTGACGGCACCGATGAGCAGCGGTGCCTGCATCCGGAAGACGGCTCCGAGGATGACCGCGAGCACGGTGCACACGGCGAGTACGATCGCCCGGATGCCGTGCGGCGCAGCAAGCTCCGCGAGCAGCATCGGCAGCGACAGGACGAGCAGCCCCGGCGCGAGGGCCTGCCATGACGACACGGCACGGTAACGGCGCAGGAGCAGAGCCCCGACCACGAGCCATGCGAGACCGAGGGGGAGGACGAGTGCTTCCGTGCGCCACCATGACGCGAGCTCGAGTGGGCTCGTCCCACCGACGATGAGTTCGGTGATGGCGGTGCAGATGATGACACCGGTCGTGAGCACGAAGACGAAGCCAGCATTTCGGGGCGCGAGGGCCTGACCCACTCGCTCCGGGGCAGCAGCAAGCGCCATCGTGAGCACCCCGAGGACGACGACCAAGGCGATACGGGTGAGGTCTTGCAGCAGCCGTTCTGGTGACCAGAACGCTGTGGTGAACACGAGGAGTTCGAGCATACAGAGCATGAGGACGAGCGCCGCGCGCGGGGTGGCCTGCTGTCGTGCCCGGGCGAAGGCGCTCGCGGCGAAACACCCGCCGATCGTGAGGACGACGAGGGCGGCGGCAGCGCCGAGCACGCATGGGATGCGCGTGGCGACCGGGGCAGCGAACCACAGGAGCGTCGTGATGCATGAGGTTGCGACGCCGCTCCACGCGAACAGCTGCAGGAGTCGACGAAGCGAGGCTCGGGTGAACGGGATGACGGTGACGCACGCGACGACAAACACGGCGGCGAGTACGGGGAGCGCAGTGTGCGGTTCGAGGTTTGGTGACCCGAGCGCTGCGACGAGGTGCGGCGTGAAGAGGAGCAGCGGCGCGAGTGCAGCGTAGAACGCGACGTTGGGGGCAAGCTTCGGCGACGTTGCCGCGCGCGTGACGCTCCACAGGAGCCAGGCACTCGCCATGAACAAGCCGCCGATGACGGTCATTCGCCAGCTTGCGGCGAGGCCTGGCATCCAGGCCTCGCACGCTGACCAGAACGCCAGCGAAACTAGTGCCGGCACCGGTGTGAGGAGCGAGCGGCGAACGCGTCGCGCGGCGGGTGAAACCGTGTGTGCATCCGTGACTCGGCTCGGGAGAGCGAGGAAGCTCAGCGTCAACGCGAGGCCCAGAAGGGTGATGGTTGCGGTAGCCGGTCCGCTCGCGAAGATCGTTGGCAAGGCCGCGCCGACGAGGCCAACCACTGTCCATTCGGCCGGGCGCAGGGCATCAGCCTGCGGGCCCCGCCGCGCGCTGCGCACGATGAGGACGATGCCCGCCGCGAGGAGTGCCCCAAGCATGAGCGTGAGCGGGGCGGACCCGATAGGCCCCATCGATTCGGCAGGCCGCTGCGGGAACGGCTCGAAACTCCGAAGGAGGAGCATGCTGATGCCCGGCAGCGCCGTGAGCGGGAGGATGGCGCTGGCTGCCGCGCCGAGGCATCGCTCGGGCAGCACCATACGCGCCCACACGAGCGTTGCCGCGAAGAGTACGAGGCTTCCCACGATGGCGATGGTGGCGAGCACGGGCAGCTCTGGCGAGTCGAACACGGTCCCAACCACGAGCACGAGGAACGGCAGCGCGAGCGTGCCGAGGGCCACACCAGTCGCCGTGCTGAGCACGCGAGCCAGCTGCTGGCGGTCAAAGGCGAGCGTGCGCGCAAGAAGTGCCGTGTTCACAAGCACACATGCAGTGAGCACCGGTGAGAACTCGAGCGGCTGCAGCTCTGCGGACCACGTCATGACAGTCACGACCGCGAGGAGCGTGAGCAGCGGCGGCATGAGTGACCAGATGACGGTGCGGGTCATTGCGCCGCGGCCCAGCGTCACAAGCCAGCAGATGCCAGCGATGACGAGGATCGTCGCCGCGCTCGCGGCGGCGTGGGCGAGAGCGAAACCGATCGTCTCGAGGAGGAGGTACGCAACGGCTGCGAAGACACCAGCAGACCGAGCTTGCACACCGGTCAGCGGCGGGGGTGTCGACTGGGCTCGCCGTGCGTCAAGCACCGCCAACATCGCCACGCCAAGGAGGCCGAGCCCTGCCACAAGCCACGCGGCGAGCCAGATCGGCATCCCGTTCGCGAGAGCTGCGACGGCTGCCGCAGCGGAGAGTGGCACCGCGAGCGAGGCAAGACGGCTCCGGCGGTGTCCGACCGTGAGGAGGATGGCGGCCGCGATGAAGCCGAGACCAAGACCGAGACGGTGACCGGCGGCCTCCGGCCAGACTGCAAGGAGTACGCCGTCGAGCTCCTGAACCGATGAGGTCGTGAACGCCCACTCGAAGGGCGAGACCAGGAGCAGGAGCAACCACACCGCGACCGGGATCGCGAACGTTGCGCTCGTGACGATGAGGAGCGGCAGCGTGTGCCCGGCGAGTGCGCGGACTCGGGTGTGCAGTACGTACGCCAGCGCGAGGGCGACCGGCAGCATGAGCGTGAAGACCGTGTCTCCTACGATGCGCGCCGCAGGGATGTCAGCGGAGAGGCTGAGCGCCAGGCCCATCACAGCGAGCGCAGCGAAGGGGAGCGTGAACGCCAGGAACCATGCACCGAGCGAGAACCGAGAGCGGGGTCGACGCTGCCAGCTGAGCAGCGCATGGCCTGCGGCGACGCAGGCAGACAGCGCGGCGAGCACACATCCCGTGAGGAAGAATGGCGCCCCAGCTGAGACGACGCTTCCTCCGAAGACGCTCCCGAGGAGGATAAGGAGGACAACCGCGAGTGAAACGACCGCGGCGGCCTGCAGCATCCGCGGCTCAAAGGAGCGGCGCTTGGGCGGCTGACCGGGAGCCCCGGCCGCAAGACCGTGCAATGCGCTTCGACGATCGAGGACAGCTTGGTAAGCAGGATGAACGAGCGCGAGGCCAGCCACAGCCAGGAACGCCATTGCGGCGGGCAACTCGATCTCGAGCACATTCGTGAGGCCATCAACCGTGACGAGGCCCGCGAACGGGAGCAGGAACGCCGACACAATGAGCGGCGCCCGAAGAAGCCCGATGGCGGCCCATCCCAGGTGGAGCGCCGACACCGCAACGAGCGCCGCACCCCAGGAGATGCCCGTCAGATGTGACGGGATGTTGAGGAGGTCTTCGCTCTGCAAGCCCCAACAATCCAGCAGCAACAGCACTGATCCGAGGACCGCGAGACCCTCCGCAGTGCCCCGTAGCTTGCCGCGTGCGAGCACCGCGGAGAGCACGAGCACGGTGAGCGTGAGGAACCCAACGACGATCGTTCGGCCAACGACACCCGCGATGACCCAAGCAAAGATGAGGAAGACGATCGAAGCGACCGACAAGAGCGCGATACCAAGCACGAGCATGAGGATCTGCACAGCGGAGCGCTTGGGTGCCGGCGGCACGGGTGCTACGGGGGTGTGCGCCGGTGTCGGGTGAGCACGTGGCGTGGGGTGCTGGTGGGGAGGCGCGCCGGATTGTAGCGCCGTGGCTTGCGGCGCTGGGTGCGGCGGGCGCCCCTGCGCGTGCGAAGCCTTGGCCGCCACGGCGTGCGCCCGGGCGACAGCCTCCCGCTGCTGGAGGAGGAGGGCCTGGCCGCGCTGATGCGCGAGTTGCAAGAGCTCCGCGCGGCGCTGGAGCGCACCAACCGCCTGTTCAGAGGCGCGCCACGCTTCGCCCGCTTCCGCGCAGCGGAAATCGAAGCCACAGGCTGGGCAGAGCGGCGCAGCGACTGGGCCGAAGGAACACCAGGGGCACCTCGACGGGGCGATGAGAAGATCGGCGCGGGGCGGAAGTGGAATCACGTGTGCTGGCATCACCCGCGGACGAGGCAATGCCGAGGAATGCGCGGGCCGGTCGTCCTGGCCCGTGTTCGTGCTGCCGATCATGGTTCGAGGCTAGGCCGAAACAAGGGCGGCGGGGACG
Source organism: [Zimmermannella] alba NBRC 15616 (assembly GCF_001570905.1). Classification (GTDB taxonomy): domain Bacteria; phylum Actinomycetota; class Actinomycetes; order Actinomycetales; family Microbacteriaceae; genus Pseudoclavibacter; species Pseudoclavibacter albus. Next base: position 17,832 of record NZ_BCSO01000006.1, read on the forward strand.
GGCTGTGGATAACCCGCGCTCGAAGTGCTACCTGAGGATAAGCGAGGGCAACTCGCAAGATTCGCGGATGCGTGACAAATCGAACTTGTGGGACTGCTCAAAAACGAGACGTGCTTTATCCAACGTCACCCTGAAGGCGTAGTGTCGTGTAAGTGTTGCTTGCCCTGCAACTGCCCTGCCAGTGATGTTGAGTGTGCGCTTGCGGTCCGGTGGGGTTCGTCGTCACTACCTTGAGGTTGACAGTGAAATCACGTACCTGGAAGGCCGCTCTTGGCCTCGTTGGCGCCTGTGCAGCCGTGTTTGCTGGAGCGGTTGCTCCTGCTGCACCGGCTCAGGCAGCCGACACGATTGACCCGAACGCTGCCGTCACGCTGAACATTTATAAGTACGTGGGGGACCCGGTCAGCCCGCAGCCGGCCCCGGGAACCGCTCCCACAGGCCTGGACCCCCTGCCGGGTGTCACCTTTGAGGTGAAGCGCCTCACGAACGTGGACCTCACCACGAGCGCTGGCTGGGCGACGCTGTCGAGTGTGACGGCGGCTCAGCTTTCTGACGGAGACACCGCGAATGATGGCGGCGTGACCCTCGGCGGTCCCGTCACGAAGGTGACGGATGCGCAGGGCCTTGCGAGCTTTACGAATCCGGACATCAAGGTTGGTGCCTATCTCGTCACCGAAAAGCAGCTCGGCAACTACACCGTTGCAGCCCCCTTCATCGTGACCCTTCCCCACGAGGGTGCCAACGGTGCATGGGACTACACGCAGAACGTCTACCCCAAGAACCAGAAGATTCAGCCGACGAAGGCCGTGAACGATGACAAGGCGACGCTCGGCCAAAACATTGACTACACCGTGAACCTCCCGGTTCCAGCTGGCGACCTCACCGCCTTCGGTATGGAAGACCAGCTCGTGGCTGACCTCACGCTGGTTGCGTCGCCGGTCACGGTGAAGGCCAGTAACACGAAGGTGACGCTTGATCCTGCCACCGACTACACGATCGACACCGCCAACAACAAGCTCACGGTGACCTTCACCGAAGCTGGCCGCAAGAAGCTCCAAGAGCAGCGCGTGAGCGACCCGGCTCTCGCCGTGAGCGTCGGCTTCTCGGCCACCGTGAAGTCGATTCCGACTTCGGGCGTTATCACGAACACCGCTACGTTGATCGGCCCGAACGGCATGCGCATTACGACCGACGTGGACGCGAACGGTGACGGCAAGCCGGACCCGGCTTCGACTACCTTCGCGAACCTCGTCGTGACGAAGACTGGCCCGGCTGGAACGGACAACGCGGCCCTCAACGGTGCCGTCTTCGAGCTCTACCGCTGCACCGAGACCGCACCCGGCAGCGGCAAGTATGCGCTGAGTGGCAATGCGCTCACCATGTCGACCGACGCTGAAGGCAAGAAGGGTACGACCATCACCACGGCAAAGGGTGTCACCGGTGGTGCTGCCTCGACCGCGCAGGCCTTCGCCGTTCCGGTGTCGTCGACGAACACTGACGCGACCGGAACGATCTCGGAGACCTACTGTGTGCTCGAAACCGACGCTCCTGCAGGCTTCGTCCGTAACCCGGAGCCGATCCTCGTGACGTACACGCCGGGCGAGGGCGGCAACGCTGGCACGCTCACGGCTAGCGTGATGAACCAGAAGAACACGATCCTCGGCAACCTTCCGGCAACCGGTGCCTGGGGTGTTGGCCTCATCCTGCTCCTCGGTCTTGTGCTGGTGATCCGCGGTATCGTCACGAGCCGCCGCGACCGTGAGGACCAGCCCACCGTCGCCTAGCGTGAGGGCCTAGCGGTGACGGTGAGTGTGCCCTGCACTCACCGTCACCGGCCACAGCACGATCGGGGCATCAGCAGGACGAGGGGAGCATCGTGGCCACAACTCGGCGGCGACACCGCTACCGCTCAACGGTCTACCTCGCGCTCGGGATCCTCGTCCTGCTGACCCCCGTGGTGCTGACACATATCAACAACGTTGAACAGCAGCGAATTGCCGAACGGTATTCGCAGCATGCCTTGAATCTGAGCGAACAGGATCGATCCGCACTGCTCGACGAAGCACGGCAGTACAACCAGGATCTCGGCGAACACCCCGTCACAGACCCGTGGGGAGGCGTTCCTGACCGGCACTCCGCTGAATACCAGCGATACGAGCACTTACTCGCATCGGATGCCATGATGGCCCGCGTGCGGATTCCGTCGGTGGGCATTGACGCTCCCGTCTATCACGGAACGAATCAATCAACGCTCGCCATGGGCGTTGGCCATGTCTACGGCACTGCGTTGCCCGTGGGTGGCGAGAGCACCCACAGCGTCCTGGCAGGGCACACCGGTCTTGCCACGGTCACCATGTTCGACAACATCTCGCACGTGAAGGACGGTGACATCATGATCGTTGAGGTCGCGGGCGAAACGCTTGCGTACCGCGTCGATCAGATCAAAACTGTCCTGCCCAACCAGCTTGAGGATGTCATGCCTGAAGCTGGTCACGATCGCATCACCTTGGTGACCTGCACGCCCTACGGCATCAATACGCACCGTCTGCTCATCCGTGGTGAACGCACCGAGCTTCCCGCAGACGCGCTGACGCAGAGCTACTTCAGCCCGTGGCAGCCGTGGATGGTCTTCGCGATCATCATGGCTTTCATCGCCCTCATCGTCTTGCTCATGCGCGCGAGGAAGCGTCACCAGCGGAAGACTCAGACTCAGAACGAAAGGACAGCGGGCGCATGACGCACACACTTTTCGTGCGCATCCGGCTCATGGTGCTCCTGGGGGTAATCGTGATGTCGTTCGCTGTCGTCTGCGCCCCAGCCGCGAGCTCAGCTGCTGACCTTGGAACCTTCACGTTGCACAAAACCGAAGGAGAAGGAGACACCCCGGGGACTCCCATCGAAGGAATCCAGTTTCAGCTGCAACAGTTGCAGGGCATATCCGTCACCGACCAAGCCAGCCTCAACGAGCTCTCCACTCGTGACCCACGGGTTCTCGCCGACGGGGATGAATACCTGCTCGCGGCACCGATCGCGATGACGACTGATGCACAGGGCATTGCTACGGCGTCCGGTTTGGCGGACGGCGTGTATCTCGTCAAGGAATTGCCGAGCCGGTCAGGCGACGTCGCCTACAGCGTGATCGAGCCCTTCCTGATTTCGATCGGCTATGAGGGGAAGCGTGACATCGTGGTCTGGGCGAAGAACCAGGCCGTCTCCATCACACTGGCTGTGTCGAAGAATCCCGTCGTGGAAGGTGACGTGTTCTCGGTCACCGCGCAGGGGACGGTTCCTGCACCCGACCGTGACGGAAAGCTGCACCGCTACGTGGTGGTGGTCGAAACTGATCCACTCTTTCTCGACCCGATGGTGGGACGGGTGTGGATCTCCTCTGCCCTTGGCGACGTTGAGCTGCAGGAAGGTCGTGACTACACGGCCACGTGGAACAGCGAGTTTCGGCAGATGATGGTGACGCTGACGCCCCACGGGCTGTCGATGCTGGCACCGATTCGTCTGCACGCTCCCGATACTCATGTGAACGTACGCCTGGATGGTCGAACGGGAACACCGAGCTGTCACGCGGGCACGCCCGGCAACAGCAGCAGTGGTGACTCCGCAACGCTGATCTGCGAGCGACTCACATTCATGTCCGCGCTGTTCGTGGACGGATGGGCGGTACCAACGACACAAGACAAGCTCCTATCGCAGGGCATCTTGTCGAACCCTCAGTTCGTCGACGTTATTGTTCCCAATGCCACAGACGAAGTCGTTGACCCGTCTATGCGGCCGGGTTCAGAACCGACGCGATTGCCAGACATCTTGGTCGCGAGCGGTGGGCTGTTTGCGGGAGGAGCGTTGTTAACGGCAGCAACCCTCTGCGTGCTGTTGTTTTTCATGTTCACTCGGAGGCGCAGCGACGAAGATGAGGAACAAGAGCTAGTGCATGGAATGAGCGGGAGTGAGAGGAAGTGACGAAGATGGGGAACGAATATTTGATGCCTCTGCGGAAAATCCTTGTCCTGGTGCTCTCCATCGTGATCATTGCTGCCGGTGCGACCGTACTCTTGCCGCCTGCGCGCAAGGCTGCGGCAGCGTCAATCAGCGATATGGGGGATTGTGAATTTCGCACCTCATCGACGAATTCGGTGTCTTACAATGTTTCTCGGCAACTTTGTTTTCTTGATTTGACGGGTATTGACCCGAATATTACGGGTTCCCAGCCGGTAACGAAGCGGGTCGGTGCTTATACGCTGAAGTTCACGTGGAATACGATCCGCGCGCGGGCGACCGGTGACCCGGTCTACCTGGAATCTCGCGCAACATACAGCACGCGCGCCGCCTTTGGTAATGTCAACAATGACGGTGCCATGTTTCCTGGCGGTTCTGGGCGCCCGATTGTGCACCAGAAGGGGAGCCCTTGGACGGTTGCTGACGATAGTTTTGTTCGGTTTCAGATTAGTAATATCTCTATAACCGATACTCAAACCGGCGAACCCGTCAACAACTATGCCTTTAACGTTATTGACGCGGAAGAGACCTCGATTGGTGAAGGTATTAGTATCGATAACGGTGATTCAAGCTATGCTTCCCTTCCCATCAAGTACTTGACTCCTCCCGAGAATGGCCAGGCTTGTAGCATCCGGGCGGCTGCGGGAAGTGAGGTAACGGGCCGAAGTGTGCTGGAGCCGCGCCCAGCTTTGGACCGCGACTTCGTCTGTGAAAACGATCGAACAAATCCCGGTTCTTTCGTCGCAACATTGAACAATCCCAAGCAGTTCACGGTCACGACGTGGACAGACGCCGAGCAGGCGTTTGCGCTTTCGCTGACGCTCGGCCGTGCCGGTGGCGAGCTGAAGGGCGATACCCTCGCGCTGAACGGTGGCACTTCTGGGCCTTCCGCTTATGAGCAGCTTGTCTATGGTGCAGAAACCGGGTTCGACCTCAAGGTATGGAATACCGTATCGACGGAGTCTTCGCCTTTTGTCTACGTTCCGCGCTCTGGCGCAGATAAGTCTATCGGGCCCCAGGATGGCAGTACGGTGGGGTATTTTCGAGTTCCGGGTGTGGCGGCCGATGGATCCCCAACCGGAGCAGGCACACTCTACTATCAATCAACTGGTGACAACGTGCCGGGAGGTAATCGCTCGCTGGTGTTCCTTCGCTACAAGCCGAAATGGACTTGTTCCGTGTCTGTGGGGCAGAAGGATCAAAAGGTGGTGGATTTGCCACCAGCTAACCCAACATCCACGTTCAAAGCGGTATCTGATATCAGTGGAAGCGCGGTAACATTTCTGACGCGGAATGACACGGCAAAGGGTACCAGTACCGTTGAAGTGACGAACCCGGACAATCTTCCGATCTCGTGTCGGGTGAACTGGGTATCGAATTACGAGGCCTCTACGTTGGACGTGACCAAGCTTGTATCCGGTACCGCCTCTGGGTTTCCCGAAGTGCAAAACCGCAGCTATGTCCTCAACTACAGTTGCACGCTCGCTGGCTACAGCAAGGCTTATCCAAGCTTGCCACTCAGCGGTAGTATCCCCATCGAGCGCAACGCAACCGAACGAATGGTGTCTCTTCCGCAAGGTGCAAGCTGCACGTTTTCCGAGTCGTTTCCGCCAACGGCCGATCCGAATAACCCTGGTTTGACGACGACACAACCAGCGCTACCTGGAAAGACACTCACCCTTACCTGGGGCGATAATGCGACGGGTACAGGCACGTACGACAGCTTCGACGGCAGTAACACTCTGCCGAATTCGAGTGTGACGCTTGGCGCCCAGACGAAGGTGTCCGCAACGAACCGCTTTGACTACCGCGGTGGCACGGTCGACTTCTCGAAGACGATTACGGGTGAGCCCGTCCGAGAACTCGCCAACACCACTAGGACCTACAACTTCGCATGGGGCTGTAAGGACACGGACCGTTCCGGTACATTTTCAATGACCGTCACCTATGCCGCAGATGGCACTGCCAGCGGTACAGGCCCCACCCTCACTGATGTTCCCGTGGCGCGCGATTGCTGGGTTCGAGCAACGTCGAACCTCACCGACAAGGAGTCGGCCCGAGTCGAATCGCTGCCACGAACGATGACCACGAGTGGAGACGCGGCCGATGCTTCTGCTGATCAAGCAGCCGAGTCGGATCCAAATACATACCATTTTCGACTCAAGGACTACAAGGAACCGTCTGGCGAAAACTCGAATCTCATCACTTCTCCGAATGCTTCCCGCATGAGCGTGCATTTGGTGCATCCGTACCGGTATAAGACAGAAGAACTGAGAGTTCAGAAAACGCTCACTGGTACGGGTGCCGAAGGTGCCCGACGAGAGATCGGTTTGGCTGCCACTCCGTTTACGGTGAACTACCGTTGCACCTATGGAATTGATCGGGTGAAGGAAGGCACCGTTCACATCGGGTTGGACCCAACTCAGCCCGGCGTCGTGCCGAGTGTCCCGTTGGGAGCCAGCTGTTCAGTCTGGGAAACCACTGCGTCGGCCCCGAAGGGGACGAATGTGCAGTTTGTTGAACGCGATAGTTCTGGCAAGCCGGTTACAACAGTCGAAAGCGCTGACCCCAACGACGCGACAACGAAGCTCGACAACGCCGCAGCGCAATCGACTCCCGTACACACGATGCACGAAGCATCGAACGACAATTCGAACCTCATCAAGATCACCAACCGCTACGACCAGCGATTGGGAACGGTGTCATTGACAAAGCTCGTTGACCGCGGCGGTATCGTGGGTACGTTGCCCACCACCTACGATTTCAGCTTCACGTGTGGTGTCCGAACCGTACAGAACGCTGACGGCAGTTATGTGGGTGTCCCTATTGCAGGAACTGTAACCGCCCGAGAAGGTACGAGCCTTGCACTTCGAGCTACTGAAGGTGACGCTGCTTCGCTTCAGCTTCTCAATGACGGCGACAACGGTGAGTTGCGTGTCCCCTTCGGCAATGATTGTGAAATCACCGAACGCACCCCAGCGAAACTCCCGCCGGGTGTCTCGCTCGTTTCGGACCGCTCTGTCGTCGAGGTGGTCGACGCTGCCTCAAATTCAGTCACAGTCACGAACACATTTGCGGCGGCCGGAGCCGGTCTCACACTCGATCAGCAATTCCTTGGCAACAGCAAGCTTGCCCCGGCAACAGGGGCGAACTATCAGCTCACGTGTGAGAACGGATTCACCCAGGCCATCACGCTCACCCCAACGACACCGCGGACGACCATCTCTGCTGCCTCCACACCATCTGGCACCGCTTGCCGACTCGTTGAGACCGCGCGGGATGCAGGTGTGCGCACCATAAATGGGGTCACCTTCCCGATCGACCGCACCTCATCAGCATCGTTGCCTGCAGATGGTTCTCACCCGGGCATCGATGTTTCCTTGCCTGAGACAAACGGCGCGCCTCAAACGATCGACGTGAGCTTCACGGTCGGTGACTCGTCAGTGCTCACGCTGTCGCACGATTATCGATATGAGTTTGCCCCCGTCTCAGCAGAGAAGGTTGTGGCTTTCGATGCGGCAACCCAGCAGTGGATCTCGGAGACGAGAAAGCAGACCAAGCGTGACCGTTCCTTCACGCTCACCCTGACGTGTGTTCGACCAACTGGCGAAGTGAGTGCCAGTGAAATCACGCTCTCAGCGAGCGAGACCTCACTCGCTGGTGAGCTTGCCTCCTTGGGTGATGAAGCGGTCGGGTCGAGCTGTACCGCGGCGGAACTTGCCTCAACTACTGCTGCCGGCGTGAAGCTCACTACGGAAGCGAGCTACAACGGATCACCGGACGCAGACCCTGCTACGCCGTCGCAAGCGGTTGCCTTTACCGTGGGTGCAAGCAACACGATGACGTTGACGAACACCTATAGCCGCGACCTCATCAACGTCGAACTGAACAAGATCGCGCGCTTCCCGCACAACGTGGATTCCTCGATCCGCAGTCTGTACGGGGCTGCACTCAACGAGTACCTGCACGATCACACATTCACTCTTGACTGCCGCGACCCCGAGGCCGCGAATGCGCCGCTTGGATCGCCTCTCACCGGAGCGATCAAGGGTGAAGGGAGCTATAGCTTCACCGGAGTCCCCTCCGGTTTGAACTGCCACATCAGTGGCGACGGGTTCACGCAGCTTGACCTCGCTGATTCCACAAGCGGACGTGCACTTGAATCTCACTTCACAACGTCCAAGGTGGAGTGGATTGTTGACGACAACGCGGCCACGGAACATGTCGACACGAACCTTGGCGACGGCATCACGGATTCTCCGTACTGGCTCGTGCCGAGCAATGACAGCGCAACGCATCAGATTGATGTCGTCAACAACTACGAGTTTGTGATGCAGGACGTGGTGCGCTCGAAGCAGGTTATTGCAACTCAAGCTGGTTTGAATCTCCTGGACCAGACGCAGCCAACCTTCTCATTCACCTTCCGGTGCTCGGGCGTTGGATACGGTGACTGGGCGGGTATCAACGATCCGTCTATTCCAAACCCGCTGTCGTACCGCAGTTTTACCGATGCTCCCGTCACGACGGGAACCCCTGCCTCGGGCGAAACTGAACGCTTCGTCCGCACGTACACCTCTCCGAGTGTGCAAGTTCCTGCGGGCGCACTTTGCGAAGGTACAGAGCTTGACCCGACGGGAACTCCACCGGAGCTTCAGCACACGGCGAAGTGGCTCGACGTGGCGGGCAACCAGCACGACGGAACAACAATGAGGGCACGTATTGCTGATGGGTACGGACACGGTACGAACAACCTCACGTTCATCAATGAGTACACGCGACGTATGGTTCCGGTGCAACTGTCGATGCTGCATGCTGGCTTTTGGGCGGACGCTGATGCACGCGGCTACACGCTTCGCGTCACCTGTACTGATCCAAGTGCGACAACCGCCGAAACGACCGTTCCCTTGACATCTGCGATCGTTGACTCATCTGTTGCGCAGGCCTCTGCGCCGCAACGAGGTACCCTCGTCTCGCTTCCTGCGGGTGCAGACTGCTCATTGTCTGTAGCAGACAGTTCAGCACTGGCCCCGCGGAGCGACCTCGAGATGCTGCGTGGTAGTAGGACGCCGTTCGTGAGTTTTGGGCTGTGGACGGGCGAAGGAACCGCCTACCCGCCGAACGGGGCCGAAGCGAGCAACCCACGATTGGCTCCCGCCGAGAATCTTCCATATTCTTCCTCGGTTACTGACGCAATGAAGGACTACACCTTTGCGTTTTCGGTCCCCGCAAACGCGAACGTTGGAGCTGGCCGGACAGCTGCTCTGACGGTTGCGGCTGAGGCGGTCCATCCTCAGGCATATGCGGACATCACTCTGACCAAGAATGTCGCCGGCGACATTGGCAGGAGCGGGGAGTTCCGTTTCGAATCATCGTGCCTTCACGGAGGTAGTGTCACCGTTCGACCCGGTGAATCTTTCACCCTGCCTCGGGTGCCGGTCACCAATCGCTGTACCTTGACCGAGACAGATGATGGCGTTGCTGGATCGGAAGCACAGTTGAGCGTGACGTCACACGGTGAGCACATCAAGTTCGATGCTGCACGTGACCTCGAGAACGCCCCGTCGGCTCTGACTGGCCAGGCAGGGGAACACTCCGTCACGTTTGAGGTGCGGCCAGTGACAGATCCAGCCGACCCAGGCACATCTGGGTCTCGCTGGGCGATGGACCTTCTCAACACGTTCCCCGCGATCGATATTGAGAAGACCATCGCAGGTCCTACCACCCTGGTCCCGCCCGATAACGCGGTGCTGGATCAAAACGCGACGAGCTTCGAGGTGACCTATGCGATCCGGAATAACGGTGGCGTGGGGGCCTCAAAGCTGACGCTCAGCGACCCGAGCCTTGCTGGTCGGACCTTGACACGTGGGAACCAGAGCTACACGGTTCCGTCCGATGGCACGATTGACCCAGGCTTCTGTGGATTCGATGCCGCCGGAACCATTGCCCCCGATGCCACGCTGAGCTGCACGTTCACGGCATCGATTGCAGAACCGGTTCCGCAATACCTCGAGATCGACGGTGGGCCGGTGACGGTCACCGCGGCCACAGCAAGTGGTACGGTCAGCGATCAAGATTCCTTCAGCGCTGTGCGTCCCATCGTGGGTTTCCTGCCCATGACCGGCATGCAGACGCTTGTGCTCATCCTGCTGTTCGGCCTTGCGGTCGTCGCCTATGGGCTCTGGCGGAAACGTCGGTCCAGCCGCGATGAGTCGCGTGAAGTCGCGCCGATTAATGAGCTGGTGCACGGCTAAGTGCCCTGGCAACGTCAGGTGATGCCGTGGGCACGGAGGGGGCGGGGAAGAAGCCGAGGTGAACGGCGCCAGTCAGGCACCTTGTGGGTCGCGCTCGGCATCCTCATCCTGCTGACGCCTATTGTGCTGACCCTCATCAATGACTACCAGCTCAACGCGATTGCGGAGCAGTACAGTGAATCCGTAGAACACATCGAGCCCTCAAATCGAATCCGGGAGTACCTGGCCGAAGCTCAGGCGTACAATGAGCGTTTGGCGGCGACTGGCCATCATGCGATGCCGCCCAACGACCAGTCACCTGGATTTGACGACTACATGGGCACGCTAGACGCGCCGGAAACGAATGGCGTCATGGCCCGTGTGCGGATCCCAGACATCGAACTCGACCTTCCCATTTACCACACGACCAATCCCGAGGTGCTCTACCACGGTGTTGGGCACATGTTTGGCAGTGACCTCCCGGTCGGTGGGCAGGCACGAACATCGGTGATCTCGGCTCACACGGGCATGATGAGTGCCTCCATGTTCGACCAGATTGTGGCGCTCGGGAACGGCAGCGACATCTACATCGACGTGATGGGGGAGAAGCTCCGCTACCGCGTCACGGGGCGGCAGGTCGTTGGGCCGCAGGATGTGTCAGCCATCACCTACGAGGCCGACAAGGACAAGCTGATTCTCATCACGTGTACGCCGTACGGGATCAACACAGACCGACTCCTCATTGAAGCGGAGCGTGCGCCTTTGCAGGAGCCGCTCGTGCTCGACGGCGCCTGGCATCCTGTGCTGAGCTGGTGGATGATCCTCGACCTCTTGCTCATTCTCGCGATCATCGTATACCTCCTTGCGAGCCGCCGGAAGCGGCGTCGCGACGAGGAAGATGACAACGCTTCGTGCGTCCCCGACAGGGTTGTGCCTTAACCGCTGCCAAAAGGCACCGCCTCGTGCGCGTTCAGCGTCGCCGGCATATCAATGAGACGCTGATTCGTACTGCCTCGCCACGGGATCTCGAGAGAGCGTCGTGCAATCTGGAACGGGCCGTCGACGAGCACATCGACTTCGTGAAGGAGCTCAGCGAGGGCTGAGGAGTGCTGTGCCTCACGAAGCAGTGCCTCGACGCGGAACCCCGAATAGCACCACACATTCAGGCCACGCTCGTGGGCAAAGCGCGCCAGCTGGGCACACGCCGCAGGCTGCCGACTCGGCTCACCACCCGAGAGTGTCAGACCCGTAATCACTGGGTTTGCGGCGATCTCGCGCATGAGCGCGTGCGTTGACGAGCAGCGACCGCCCGCAGCATCCCAGGTCGAGGGGTTGTGACATCCCACGCACTTCAATGGGCACCCCTGGACGAACACGGTGGTGCGCAATCCCGGGCCGTCCACGATCGAATCGTGGACGATGCCCGCGATGCGGATGGGGAGATCAGGGCCAGGGAATTCGCTCATGACCGAGACACGGAGTGACGGACACGGTCGCGCTCTTCGGCACGCTTCGCGTCGTTGAAGCGTTCGAGCGTACCGACGAGGTAGCCGGTGATGCGGCGAATCCGGTCAAAGGGCTGCCCGTCGATCTCACGGCGACCGCAGCGAGGGCATTCATCACCGATCGTGCCGGTGAAGCCGCACATCGGGTCGCGGTCGACCGGGTGGTTGATGGCCCCGTATCCGATGCCTGCGTCGTGCATGAGACGGACGACGGTCTCGAACGCCTCCGGGTTGCGCTCAGCAGCGCCATCCAGCTCGATGTACGAGATGTGGCCGCCATTCGTGAGCGCGTGGAAGGGTGCTTCACGGGCGATCTTCTCGTAGGCGGTGATGGGGAAACCGACTGGGATATGGAAGGAGTTGGTGTAGTAGTCCTTGTCGGTCACGCCCGGGATGACGCCGAAGCGCTCGCGGTCCATGCGCAGGAATCGGCCCGACAGGCCCTCCGCAGGGGTGGCGATGAGCGAGAAGTTGAGGCCATGAGCCGCGCTCGTCTCATCCATGCGGGCACGCATGTGGCGCACGATGCGCTCGCCGAGCTCTTGCGCCTCGTGGGACTCGCCGTGGTGCTCACCGGCCAGCGCGGTGAGCGTTTCCGCGAGACCGATGAAGCCGAGGGCGAGGGTGCCGTGGCGCAGCAGCTCGCCGATCCGGTCATCCGGGCCGATCGTGTCGGAGTCGATCCACACGCCCTGTCCCATCAGGAAGGGGAAATTGCGGGCACGCTTCGCGGACTGGAGGGCGAGGCGGGCGAGGAGCTGCTCGATGACGAGATCGATGTGCTCGTCGAGGCAGGCGAAGAATGCATCAAGGTCGCCGTTGCTCGTGAGCGCGATGCGGGGGAGGTTCACCGAGGTGAAGGAGAGGTTGCCGCGGCCGTGCGTGATCGCTCGCTCTGGGTCTGCCGCGTTCGCCATGACGCGCGTGCGGCAGCCCATGTAGGCAACCTCGGTCTCCGGGCGGCCAGGGACGAAGTACTCCTTGTTGAAGGGAGCATCGAGGAACGAGAAGTTCGGGAAGAGTCGCTTTGCGCTCACGCGGCAGGCGAGCTGGAAGAGGTGGTAGTTCGGTTCGCCCTCACGGAAGTTCACGCCCTCTTGGACACGGAAGATCTGGATGGGGAAGATCGCGGTCTCACCTCGGCCAAGGCCCGCTTCCGTGGCGAGCAGGAGCTGCTCGATGACGAGCTGGCCCTCGGGGCTTGTATCGGTGCCGTAGTTGATGGACGAGAACGGCGTCTGGGCGCCGGCCCGCGAGTTCATCGTGTTGAGGTTGTGGAGGAGTGCCTCCATCGCCTGGTAGCAGGCGCGCGTCGTCGCGGCCAGGGCGCGTTCACGTGCGTGCTCCTGAGCCTTGGCGAGAGCTTGCCGGGCAAGGCTCGGGCAGGCCGCGAGGATGCGCTCCCGCTCGCGCAGGATCTCTTCATCGCTGGCGGACATGTGGTCGGCGAGGGGGAGGTCTGCGAGCGGAGCGGCTTCTGCAACCGGTGCCAGAAGCTCGAGCGCATCCTGCAAGCGCGTCCGATATTCGCGTGCGAAGGTCTTCGCAACGCCCGGGGCCATGTCTCGGTCGAAATTCGGCACGGCCTGGCCACCGTGCTGGTCGTTCTGGTTCGACTGAATCGCGATGCACGCGAGCGAGGCGTAGGCGCCGATCGATTGCGGCTCGCGAAGAACACCGTGGCCAGTGGAGAAGCCGCCCTCGAAGAGCTTCGACAGGCTGATCTGGCAGCAGGTCATCGTGAGCGTGAGGAAGTCAAGGTCGTGGATGTGGATGTCGCCGCGACGGTGCGCTGCCGCGTGGCGCGGGTCCAGAACGTGCTGGAGGTTGAAGTGCTTGGCAGACTCCGTGCCGAATCGCAGCATCGCCCCCATCGCGGTGTGGGCGTCAACGTTCGCGTTTTCTCGTTGCGCGTCGCTCAGGCGGTCGCTGTAGGTGATGTCGGTGAAGACCTGGGTGAGGTCGTCTCCAAGCGTCGTGTGTGGCATGACTTCTCCTGGCTCGTGACCCGCGGGAGTCGCGGGCGACTTGGAAGGTGTGCGGTCTGGCGTCGACGGCAGGCGACCGGAAGCGGTCGGGTGCGACGTTGGCGTGCAGGCCATTCCGGCGGACGCGACGTGATCGCGTGGCGGAACCCCATGCAGGGACCGCGACAACCACAAGATCTAGTGGTTGGAGCGTGGTCGATGCACTAGATACGGTAGGGCTTTGTCATCCGAAGTGGCGTTCATCTCGCAGGGTGTGTCGAGCGTGTCGCGCGGATGTGAGGTGAACGTTTCGTGACGGGCCGGGGAGGGGCCGGCCGTCCCTTGCTCGGTCGTGGCGGGAATTGCAGCCGCGAGCGGCTAAGCTAGACGGCGCTGCATGCAGCACCGGGACATAGCTCAGTTTGGTAGAGCACCCGCTTTGGGAGCGGGGGGTCGCAGGTTCAAATCCTGTTGTCCCGACCGTAGGAGACCACGAGCCCAGTCCAACCTGAATCAGGAACCGACATGACCCAGCCTCCGCAGTATCAGCCCATGTACGACGGGCAGGGGCCCACATGCGGTGCCCAGCAGCCTGGCTACGCACCGCAGCAGCTCGGTTATGGTGCACCTGCCGGTGAGAACGGCAAGTCCGCCTGGATGGTGAGCCTTTTCGCGTTCATTCCGTTCCTCGGCTTCATCCTGTGGCCGATCTTCGCGATCATGCAGAAGTCGAAGCTTGCTGCGCGCGGTGGCGCTCCCGCGGCCCACGGTCGTGGCGGCGCGAACTTCGCGCTCACCTGCATTGCGGCCTTCGTCATCCCTCTGGCTCTTGGCATCATCACGATGGTCATCACGGGTGTCGTGCTCGGCCAGTCGAACATTCGCTTCGACGATGCGCCCGTCTCGTTCGTCATCGCGATGGGATCGATGATCGTCTGGGCGATCGCCATGTTCGTCCTTGGCATCACCTACTGGGTTAACCTCTTCGTTGGCATGAGCAAGGCCGACAGGGGAGAGCCGTTCGAGGGCTACCTCGTGCTGCGCTTCTTCAAGGGCTAGACCGAAACTGGCGAGTGCGCACCCTCCGGGGTACACTTGCTTGGCTCGCCTCGTCGCGAGCAATGGGGATGTAGCTCAATGGTAGAGCCCCAGTCTTCCAAACTGGTCACGCGGGTTCGATTCCCGTCATCCCCTCACTGAGCAGCCACCCCGGCACCCGCGCTCGCGGATGCCGGGGTTCGTTGTTGCGTGCCACCCGCCGGGCAGAGCGCGTAGACTTGCCTAGATTCTGCCCAGTTCGGCTGGGCATGATGCACTGTGCACGCGCAGCCTGCGTGGTGCGCGGCCCAATCCCGCAATCAGGAGAACCAACACGTGAAGACTTCGGTCGAACAGCTCAGCCCGACGCGCGTCAAGCTCACCATCACCGTGGAGCCCGCCGAGCTCAAGCCCTACATGGACGCTGCCTACAAGGAGATCGCGAACCAGATCCAGGTTCCCGGCTTCCGCCGCGGCAAGATTCCGGCCCCGATCATCGACCAGCGTGTCGGCCGTGAGGCAGTCATCGAGCAGGCCATCAGCGAGGGCATCGACACCTTCTACCAGCAGGCCATCCGCGAACAAGAGCTCCAGATGCTCGGTCGCCCGACCGCTGACGTCACCGAGCGCCCCGACGCCAAGACCATGAAGGGCAACGCCGTCATCGTCATCGAGTCGGACGTCCGCCCGACGATCGAGCTGCCGAAGTACGACGGCATGAAGATCAAGGTCGACGAGGCCAAGGTTGAGGCTGCTGACGTTGACGCCGAGCTCGACGAGCTCCGCGGCCGTTTCGGCACGCTCAAGACGGTTGACCGCCCGATCGCTGAGGGCGACTTCGTGACCCTCGACCTCAAGGCCACCGTTGATGGCGAGGTCGTTGACGAGGCAAACGGCATCTCGTACGAGCTCGGCTCGGGTCAGCTCCTCGAGGGCATCGACGACGCCATCCTCACCCTCACCGCTGACGAAGAGACGACGTTCCGCTCGACCCTCCTCGGTGGTGAGCACGAGGGCGCCGAGGCCGAGATCGCCGTCAAGATCGGTGCCGTCAAGGAGCGCGAGCTTCCCGAGGCCGACGACGACTTCGCCCAGATGGCGTCGGAGTTTGACACGATCGCTGAGCTCCGCGAGGACCTCGAGAAGCAGGCACTCCGCAAGAAGACCTTCGCTCAGGTTGAGCAGGCTCGCGAGCTCGCGCTCGAGCAGCTCCTCGATAAGGTTGAGATCCCGATTCCGGCCGGCCTCATCGATGACGAGGTCGCCGAGCACCTCGAGCACGAGGGCAAGGCTGGTGACGACGAGCACGGCGTTGAGGTTCGCAAGAACGCCGAGCAGTCGTTCCGCCAGCAGATCCTCCTCGACGAGATCATCAAGGCTGAGAACGTCCAGGTTGAGCAGGACGAGCTCACCCAGTTCCTCCTCCAGTCGGCCGCACAGTACGGCATGGCTCCGCAGGAGTTCGTGGACATCCTCCAGCAGACGAACCAGCTCCCGGCGATGGTCGGCGAGGTTGCCCGCTCGAAGGCCATCCTCCACGTCCTCGACAAGGCTGAGATCGTCGACGAGGCTGACAAGGCTGTCGATATCTCGGAGTTCACCGCGTCGATCAAGAAGCAGGACGACGCTGAGGATTCGGACCACGAGGCTGCCAAGGACGAGAAGCCGGCTAAGAAGCCTGCCGCCAGGAAGACGACCGCGAAGAAGACCGCAGCCAAGGACGCTGAGGCTTCGGACGACACTGAGGCTGCCGCTGAGGAGAAGAAGCCTGCCGCGAAGAAGACGACGCGCAAGCCGGCCGCCAAGGAGACGGTTGCCAAGGCTGACGACGCGAAGGCTGACGACGCGAAGGCCGCTGACGCCGAGTAGTCATTCCACGCACACGGTGGGCCCGCTGCACAACTGCAGCGGGCCCACCGCTGGTTGTGGACGTGCATCCGGCGAGCACGGACTCCTGAGAGCCACATGGAGCCTTGTCTCGTAACGTCGAAGGACCGACGGAAGGAACGCGCAATGACGAACGCCACCAGCATCCGCCACATCGCCGCGAGCGACCGCACTGAGTGGGAGCGCCTCTACGCGGGCTACTGCGACTTCTCGGACGCTGCGCCAGATGAGGCTGCGCGAGATCGACTCTTCTCGTGGTTCCTCGACGAGAACGCTTCGATGCGATGCCTGGTCGCTGAGGGCGAGGACGGCGGCCTCCTCGGGTTCGCGAACTACACGCCGTATCGCAGAACGGTGACGGCCACGATCGGCATTTACCTTGACGACCTCTACGTGTCGCCGGAGGCCCGGGGGAGCGGTGTCGCGGATGCGATCTTCCATGCGCTCCGTGACATCGCCCTCGAGAACGGCTGGACCCTTATCCGCTGGATCACGCAGGATGACAACTACCGCGCGCGCTCCAAGTACGACCGCCTCGCGACGCGCACGCACTGGATCACTTACGACATGGATCCGAACGCACCAATCGACGACTGATGCCGCTACCACTGCCGGGCAGGGAATCCTATGGCGAACAGGCCCGCGCCCACCGGCGTGCGGCAGGTAGTGTCAGAGCATCCACAGACAAGGAGCGACCGTGGCTGAACTGCAACTGCCCAATAGCGTCTTTGAGAAGCTGCTCAAGGACCGCATCATCTGGCTGGGCTCCGAGGTCCGCGACGAGAACGCAAACGAGATCTGCGCCAAGATCCTCCTGCTCGCCGCCGAAGACCCTGAGCGCGACATCTACCTGTACATCAACTCGCCCGGTGGCTCGATCACCGCAGGCATGGCGATCTACGACACGATGCAGTTCGTGCCGAACGACATCGTCACGGTCGGCATTGGTATGGCCGCCTCGATGGGCCAGCTCCTCCTCACCGCCGGTGCTCCGGGCAAACGCTACATCACGCCGAACGCCCGCGTTCTCCTGCACCAGCCGCACGGTGGCTTCGGTGGCACGGCCAGCGACATCCAGACTCAGGCCCAGCTCATCCTCTCGATGAAGCAGCGCCTCGCCGAGATCACCGCTGAGCGCACTGGCAAGACCGTCGAGCAGATCAACGCTGATGGCGACCGCGACCGCTGGTTCACCGCGCAGGAAGCCCTCGAGTACGGTTTCGTCGACCACATCCGCGCGAGCGCCTCCGAGGTCGTCGGCGGCGGCGGAACCGACCAGCGCATCAGCGACAACCCCTCCGAGACTGCAGGCCAGCCCGAGTAGCGCTCGAGCGAGAAAGCGAGAACCATGCACACGCCCAACTTCACGGCGGCAGGCACTGCGTTTGAAGGCATGCGCGCGCCCGGCAGCCGATACATCCTTCCCTCCTTCGAGGAGCGCACGGCCTACGGCTACAAGCGCCAGGACCCGTACGCGAAGCTCTTCGAAGACCGCATCGTTTTCCTGGGCGTCCAGGTGGATGACGCATCCGCCGACGACGTCATGGCCCAGCTGCTCGTGCTCGAGTCGCAGGACCCGGACCGCGACATCACGATGTACATCAACTCGCCCGGTGGCTCCTTCACCGCCATGACGGCGATCTACGACACGATGCAGTACATCCGCCCGCAGGTGCAGACGGTGTGCCTCGGGCAGGCCGCTTCGGCAGCGGCCGTGCTCCTCGCGGCAGGGCAGCCCGGCAAGCGTCTCGCGCTGCCGAACGCACGCATCCTCATCCACCAGCCGGCGACCGGTGATGCTGGTCACGGCCAGGCCTCGGACATCGAAATCCAGGCGAAGGAAGTGCTTCGCATGCGCACTTGGCTTGAGGAGGCGCTTGCTCGCCACTCCGGCCAGGATGTCGCCAAGGTGAACGAAGACATCGAGCGCGACAAGATTCTCTCGGCCCAGGAAGCCAAGGACTACGGTCTCGTCGACCAGGTGCTCACAAGCCGCAAGGGTGCACAGCCCGTCATCGTCGAGTAGGCACCGCGGGGTCGCCCCGACAAGAGATGCTCGATGCCCGGCGGAGGAATCTGCCGGGCATCGGGTCGTAGTACAGGGAATGTCCGAGGTCGCCGTTATGCTGACAGGCACAACGGGAGGAGTCACATGGCAGGCATGAGGGAGAGCAGCGATCTGCTCAAGTGCTCGTTCTGCGGCAAGAGCCAGAAGCAGGTCAAGCAGCTCATCGCTGGTCCTTCCGTGTACATTTGCGACGAGTGCATCGGCCTCTGCAACGAGATCATCGAAGAGCGCATGGCCGCCGAGCAGAAGGACGAGCACTCGGGTGAGGTCGACCTTCCCAAGCCGCGCGAGATCTTCGACTTCCTCGAGGAATATGTCATCGGACAGGTGCCAGCCAAGAAGGCGCTCGCTGTTGCGGTCTACAACCACTACAAGCGCGTTCGTGCCCTGAACTCGCCCCGCGCTGCCGACTCTGACGACGACGTCGAAGTTGCAAAGTCGAATGTCATGCTCCTCGGCCCCACGGGGTGCGGCAAGACGTACCTCGCGCAGTCGCTCGCGAAGCGCCTCAACGTGCCCTTCGCGGTGGCCGATGCAACCGCCCTCACCGAGGCGGGCTACGTCGGCGAAGACGTCGAGAATATTCTCCTCAAACTCCTTCAGGCGGCTGACTTCGACGTGAAGCGTGCCGAGACGGGCATCATCTACATCGACGAGATCGACAAGGTCGCCCGCAAGGCAGAGAACCCGTCGATCACGCGCGACGTGTCGGGTGAAGGTGTGCAGCAGGCCCTCCTCAAGATTCTCGAGGGCACCGTTGCTTCAGTGCCGCCGCAGGGTGGGCGCAAGCACCCGCAGCAGGACTTCGTCCAGCTCGACACCACAAACGTGCTCTTCATCGTCGCGGGTGCCTTTGCTGGCCTCGACGAGATCATCTCCTCGCGTGCGGGGAAGAAGGGCATCGGCTTTGGTGCCCCCATCCACACGAAGGACGACAACGCCGACATTTACGGTGAAGTGCTCCCGGAAGACCTCCACAAGTTCGGTCTCATTCCCGAGTTCATTGGTCGTCTCCCGGTCATCACGACGGTGTCTCCGCTCGACCGCGACGCACTTATCCGCATCCTCACCGAGCCGAAGAACGCGCTCGTGAAGCAGTACCAGAAGACCTTCGAGCTGGATGGCGTTGAGCTCGAGTTCGACGAGGGCGCGCTCGAAGAGATCGCCGATCTCGCCGTCGCGCGTGAGACCGGCGCACGTGGCCTGCGTGCCATCCTCGAAGAGGTGCTCGGTCCGATCATGTTCGAGGTGCCGAGCGACAGTGACATCCACCGGGTTGTCATTACGCGCGACGTCGTGCAGAAGAACGCTGCACCCACGATCGTGCGCCACAGCGAAGAGCGCACCTCAGCCAAACGGAGCGCCTAAACGGGTGCGCTGACCCTGCTCGGTGATGCTCGTTCCCTCCGATGGAGGACGCGGCTCAACGAGTTTCGCGGGAGAATTGATCCATGGGTAGGAGGTTGTGGCGTCGCCTGTCCGAGTGGACACGCAAGCTCACCACGAAGCGGTGGTGGTGGCACCTAGGCCATGCCCTTGATGCATTGTTCAGCGTCGCCATGGTGCTCTTCTTCGCTGGGATGCTGCAGACGGCTCTCTCTGCGCTGAAGAACGGTGCGCTTTCGGTGCCGCCGATGGCCACGCTCGTCCCGGGCTCAGCTTGGGGGATCGCGATCATCTTCGTCACTTCCTTACTCACGGGGGTTACCCGTCTCATTGACAGTGTTGAACTGCAAGACCTTGATGCGTCAGGGCTCACTGAGGAAGAGCAGCGTCGCCGTCCTTCTGAGCGTGCTCGGGCAAACCTCGCCAGTTTTGCCGCAATCGAGATGACACTTCTCACCAACAGTTGGTTGCAGAACATGATGAGCGGTCAGAGCTTCGATACGCGCGGGCAGGATCCATTCCTGAACTGGATGGTGTACGGCGTCGGAGTCATGTTCCTCGTGGCCTCGCTGGCGTGCGTGGCGATTTCTACGGGCGCACGCGAGCGGGGGAGCGTACCTGTGCTGGAGCGCGCACTGTATTTGCTTTCCGCACTCACGACGTTCTCGCTCGGCCTGCTCTTTACACTCTGGGCCTGGCTGACCTCGTGGGGCGGCGCTCTGTCGTTCACGGGAGTCATCGCTGACGTGAGTGTTGCCGCCGGTGGGAACGGCCTCTTCATGGTGCTTGTTCCCGCTGTAGCCGGCATTGTGACGAGTGGTCTCGGTATTGCGCAGGCGGGCATTCGTTGGTCGAATCCGCCAGTCACTGGCCTCGAACCAGTGCAGCCAATCTCGGACGAGGGTGCCGCTGGCGATTAGCTCGCCGCCACGTCACACCGTGTCACGAGGGCTCCGCCTTGTCTCGCTGTGGCCCGCTCGCATTGTGGCATCCAGATCTCCAGCGGAACATACGGAAGAGGGCCCCGAAGCGGAACGCTTCGGGGCCCTCTGAGCGACTCAGCCGCTTACGCGGTGAGCTCCTGAGCCATCTCATCGAAGACAGTGATGTAGCGGTCGATGGCCTCGTCGGTGTGGACGACCGAGAGGGTCCACTCTTCCTCACGACCCGGCGTCATGAAGATGCCGCGGTTGAGGTTGTAGAGCCATGCGAGGTCGGCGAGCTCGCCGTCCTGGTTGGCCTTGTACGTCTCGTAGTCGACGACCTTTTCGGTCGAGAAGGTGACGCAGCCCTTCGAGCCGATGCCTACGGCGTAGCCAGCGAGGTCGTACTTGTCGACGACGGCCTGGCAGCCCTTGACGATGCGGTCGTTGAGGTGGGTAAGGTGCGCGTAGGCCTCGGGGGTGAGGACCTGCTCGAGCGAGGCGCGAGCTGCGACCATGGTGAGCGGGTTGCCGTTGTAGGTACCGACCTGGTAGACGGTGCCGTCTTCAACGAAGTTCATGATCTCTTCCGAACCACCGATGGCACCCGAGGGGAGGCCGCCACCGAGGGCCTTGGCGAGGGTCACGAGGTCAGGCTTCACGCCGAACTTCTCGGTTGCGCCACCAGCAGCGATGCAGAGACCGGTCTTGACCTCGTCGAAGATGAGGACGATGCCGTGCTTCTTCGTGATCTCGCGGACCGCCTCGAGGTAGCCGGGCTCGGGGAGCACAACACCGAGGTTCATCATGGCAGCTTCCATGATGACGCAGGCAGGCTTGCGGCCTTCCTTGTCGAGAGCGATGATGCGCTGCTCCATGGCCTCGGCGTCGTTGAACGGAACCGGGATGGTCATGTCGACCGTGGCCTGCGGGATGCCGCCGCCGTATGCGAGCGAGTTGTAGTTGTCGCGGGGACCGGTTTCACCGAGCGAGGTACCGATCGACACCATGACGGTGTCGTGGTGGCCGTGGTACGAACCGAAGATCTTCATGACCGTGTCGCGACCGGTTGCGGCGCGGGCGATACGGATGGCGTCCATCGTGGCTTCCGAACCCGAGTTCGTGTAGCGCCACTTGGGGAGGCCCCAGCGCTTGGCGAGCTCGTCAGCAACGACGATGTCGTCGTCGGTGGGGCAGCCGAAGTGCGTACCCATCGGGTAGCGCTTGGCGATGGCCTCACCGATGGCGGGGTGCGCGTGACCCTGCACCATCGAGCCGAAGCCGTTGTGGAAGTCCCACATCTCGTTGCCGTCGACGTCCCAGATCTTCGCGCCTTCACCGCGCTCGATGTAGATGGGCCACGGGTCACGGAGCTGGTAGGACGAAGCGACACCGCCCGAGAGGTGCTGTGCGGCGCGCTCGTACATGGCCTTCGAAGCCTGGGTGCGGGCGTTGAGGCGCTCTTCTTCGCGAGCGGTGAGCTCGGCAATACGAGCGCGGTCGAGGGTAATGGGCATCGGGTTCTCCTACTCGGCCGGTCTGGCGCCGAGATTCGCGAGGTGACCCCGATCGACCTGGCATCGGGGTGGAGTCGTCTGTGACTCTCCTCTCTAAAATATCGGAGATTCATTTCGATGTCGAGAGACTCGACGCCGCGATTCTTGGTTTTCAGTGAATACAAGGAAATTGGGGGCACAAGCGTTCGTTGCTCGTGCCCCCGAACTCCCTGTTCGGAAGAACTAACCGTTCGTGATGCGCCGCTTGTGCGCGAGGTAGCCGCCGCCAAGGAGCACTGCCGCGGCGCTCAGTGCGATGAGCGCAGGCAGGACACTCCCACCCGTGGAAGAGAGATCACCCTCCGTGGTTGCCTCGGGTGTTGTCGTCGCGGTGTTGGTGTCAGACGTCGCTGAGGCGGACGGTGCGGGGGCAGGAACGCCCGCGATCGTGATCGCGACGGGAGCACTCTCGCTTTCGGCAACAATCCGGGCATCCGCCGGTGTGAAGAGTGCCTTGATCGTGGCCGACGCGGAGAGGGTGAGCTCTGTGCTCGCGACGCCATTGGTGAGCGCAGCCGAGCCGAGCTCGACGCCCGTCGTGGCATCAACAAAGGTGATCGTGCCGTCTGCGGCAGGGTCGACGGTCACGTTCGCGGTCACGGTGGCGGGAGCGGTGCTCGGCTCGACCGGATCGACCGTGAGCGTCACCGTCGAAGTGTCTGGCACAGGAAGCGGGTCAACGCGGTAGGTGGTCTCCGTCGGGAACGTCACGTGGAGCGTCGTCATCTCGGGTGCAGGGTTTGGGAAGTCATCGGGTTCATTCGCGAGGCACTGGATCCCGAGATCACCAGCAGGCGCGCCACCGGCGACATCGATGAAGGGGATCTCCGGCGTGAGCTCTGCAGGCTTTGCTGGGTCGGCGAGCTTCGTGTCGGCTGAGATCGCAATGGGCTCGCCGCCTTCCGGCGTGAACATGAGTCGTGCCGAGGTGTTGTAGCCGCTTGGGCACGGGGCGGGCGCGATGGCTCGCTCGAACATTGGGGTGCCGTCGGAGGGGCCCTCGACAATGAGCAGACCCGCGGCGTCGCGAAGTGTGATCGTGCTCTGCTGCTGGGGGAGTGCGACCGCCGGGGTAGCAGTGAGCGTCGCGGCGAGAACGATGCCGCTTGCGATCGTGCCGATGCGGGTGAGGGAGAACGTCATGATGCCTCGAGATTCGACGAGAGGGCCTGGACGGGACTGTTTGTAGTGGGGGTAGGTGGCCATCTGTTGGACGACTGACCAACAGTAGGTAGACGGAAGCCGATGATCGGTCACGTACAGTTTTTCTCGCGTGAACCTCAGGGAATTACCGTGCCGCGAGGGCCACTCGGCTCCATGTCGTTCGTCACTCCCCGAGATCAGGAATCCATATGTGCAACAGCTGTTCGCATGCGCCAGAACGCCCCGACTGGGCTCGCTCCGAAGTGAGCGATGACGCGCTCGACGAACTCTCGCTCAGCCGCCGTCGCCTCATGCAGGCTGCCGCAGCCATCGCAGGGACCATGGCGCTCGGTGCAGCCGGAACGTCGCAGGCTCCCGCTGCCATGGCAGCACCGCTCGCGCCGCGAGTGAACAACACGGGGGAATACGACTACCTCGTGGGTGACCACCACGTGCACTCGCAGTACAGCTACGACGCGAAGTACAAGATCTCGATGCAGCTCGACAACGCTGAGAGGTTCGGGCTCGACTGGATGGCCTTCACGGACCACTCAAACATCGGTTACGCCAACCGTGGTGGCCTGCTCAACTCTCACGCAGAGATCGTTCGGGAGCGTGCGGCACGTCCGAACCTCATGATCTTCCAGGGCCTTGAATGGTGGATCCCGGGTGCCGAACACGGCACCCTCCTCGTCCCGCCCTGCACGAACGACACTCGTCTCATCCGGCTCTTCCAGCTCGCCCACGACGGCCGCCTCAACGGCATGGAGAAGCCCGAGCGCGGCACACAGCAGGAGCAAGACTGGGAAGCCAAGGCCGTCAAGGCGATCCAATGGCTCAAGACACAGCGGGACAACGGCTTCGTGGATGACATTGTCGTGCTCGCGAACCACCCGATGCGTCTTGGCATCAACTCGCCCCACGAGATGCGTGCCTGGCGCGATGCTGCGCCGGAACTGTTCATCGGGATGGAAGGTGCACCGGGGGCGCAGGCCTACGCCTACGCGACGAACGTCGACCCGGGTGACGTCCGCGGCGAGTACACGAACGGTCCTGGCGGCAGCTACGGCCAGTCCACCTATCTCGGCTACGCGGAGGCGCTGTACAAGACCTTTGGCGGTTTCGACTCCATGACGGCGCTTGTCGGCGGCCTCTGGGACTCGATGCTCGCCGAAGGCAAGCCGTTCTGGATCACTTCCAACAGCGACAACCACCTCACGGCCCGCGACACGTGGCGGTTCGACGAAACCAAGTACCCCGACACGCCTGCCTACCAGGCGGCTGGCTCAGAGCGGAAGAAGTACGAGGTCGCGGGGCGGCGCCCCGACCCGGTTGCGACGAACACCCCGCAGGGCGGATCCGATTTCTGGCCTGGTCAGTTCTCGCGCACCCACACCGGCGTCACCGAGCGAAGCTACCGCGGCGTCCTCGACGCGATGCGGGCCGGGCGCATGTGGGTCGACCACGGTCATCTCATCAACGGATTCGAAGCTCGCGTTCGCGTGGTCGGTTCAGCAGAGCGGGGCGTCACGCTCGGCGGACGCCTCCAGGCACCGAAGGGCTCGGATATTGAGATCGAGCTGACCGTTACCCCGACCACCTACGCAAACTCGTTCGGGATCACGCCGAAACTTGCGCACCTCGACATCATCGAGGGCCTCGTGACGGGACCAGTCACCGACCCGGACACGCTCACGACGCCGAATACGAAGGTGCGCGAGCAGATCGATACGAGCAGCAACGGGAGCGAACCGTTCACGATCAAGCGCGTGTTGCGCGGGGTCGACAGCTCGCGCTACGTTCGGTTCCGCGGATCGGATGGCCGTCGAAACGGTCCCGGGTACTACGGCGCGGACATCGACCCGGCTGGCCCGCAGCCTCACGGATACGACGTGAGTCCGACCGCAGACGAAGGCAACCCGTGGCTCGACACGTGGTTCTACTCGAACCCCATCTTCATTGACGTGAAGTAGGTCGATCCCTGAAGGCGGGGAGGAGCAGCACGCTGCTCCTCCCCGCCATCGTTTGCTCATCACCGAGGGAACATCGACAATGAACAGATGCCAACCGCCCGCAACGGAGCAGGGCATGGAAGGACATCCACGTGAATCTCTCCGACACCGCACGTCAGATCGAGGCCGAGCTCATCGCACTTCGCCGTGAGCTGCACTGCCACCCTGAGCCTGGTCTCGAGTTGCCGTGGACGCAGCGACGGCTCCTGGACGAACTTGAGCAGCTCCCGGTCGAGGTCACGCTCGGAACAACAAGCTCGTCCATTACCGCGGTGCTACGTGGTGGCGCCGTGACAGTGGCTCCAGCACCCGCCGTCCTGATCCGGGGTGACATGGATGCGCTTCCGGTCACCGAGGACACTGGTCTGAGCTTTGCTTCAGAGATTCCGGGTGCCATGCACGCCTGCGGCCACGATCTGCACATGACGATGGCGGTCGGCGCAGCAAAGATCCTCGCGGCTCATCGCAAGGAACTCGTCGGCGACGTCGTGTTCATGTTTCAGCCGGGCGAAGAGGGGCATGACGGTGCCCAACGGATGCTCGACGAAGGTGTGCTTGACGCATCCGGTACGCGAGTGAGCGCCGCGTACGCGCTGCACGTGTTCAGTTCGCAGATTCCCCACGGGAAGTTCATAGTTCGTGAGGGCGCAGTCATGAGCGCGTCCGACACGGTGATCTTCCGGGTGCGGGGGAAGGGCGGACACGGCTCGACACCGCATCGTGCGATCGACCCGATTTCTGCGAGCGCCGCGATGATTCACAGCCTGCACCAGATGGTCACCCGCGAAATCAGCCCATTCCGTCCAGTCGTCCTGAGTTTTGGTGCCATCAACGGCGGCCACATCGAGAACGTCATTCCCGATGTCGTCGAGGTGAAAGCGACGGTGCGCAGCTTCGATGACGAAACGCGTCGTCACATGCAGGAAGCGATAATCCGGGTGCTCCGCGGGGTTGCCGAGGCGCACCGCGTCGACGTCGAGATCGACTACACGCTGCTCTATCCGCCGACGGTGAATGCTGCAGAGGAGTGCGAACTCGCGCGCGAGGTCATCACAGAACTCTTCGGTGAAGATCGCGTCTTGACCGCTGTTGAGCCGATGTCGGCCTCCGAGGACTTCTCGAAGGTGCTCGCCAAGGTGCCCGGCATCTTCATCCCGATCGGCGCCGGTCACCCGGACGTCGAGGTCGAAGATGGCCCCTTCAACCACGCACCTCAAGCCGACTTCACCGAGGGCATTCTCTGGGAGGGCGCTGCACTTCTCGCAGGACTAGCTAGCGCCCGGCTCGCGCGCCTCGTAGGCTGACACTCTCTCGAATCGGAATGCGATTTGAACCACCGCGAATCATCGCCCCACGCAAGGAGACTTGATGACCGAAACCACCGCGACGACGGGAACGGCTGCACCGTCGCAGCTCACCCCCGCCGAACGGCAGGCCGTTCGCAAAAACCTCATCGGCATTGGCATGGGCAATCTGCTTGAGTGGTTTGACTGGAACGTCTACACCACTTTTGCCGTCTACCTCGCTGCCCAGGCGTTCTCGAAGGAAGACCCGACCTCGGCGTTCCTGCAGACGCTCGCAACATTCGCGGTCGGCTTCATCGCTCGCCCCTTCGGTGGCTTCCTCTTCGGATGGATCGGTGACCGCCGCGGCCGTAAGTTCTCGCTCACCCTCGCGATCCTCTTCGCATCCTTCGGCAGCCTCCTCATCGCCGCGCTCCCGAGCTTTACCGACGTGGGCGTGTTCGCCTCGCTCACGCTCGTGGTCGCCCGCATCATCCAGGGCCTCGCACACGGCGGTGAGCTGCCCTCCTCGCAGGTGTTCCTCTCGGAGGTTGCTCCCGACCGTCACCGCGGCCTCTGGTCGAGCTGGATTTACGTCTCCGGTACCGCGGGTGTGCTCCTCGGTGTCATCTTCGGCGCAATTCTCAATATGACCCTCACGCCGGAGCAGCTCGACAGCTTCGGCTGGCGCATCCCCTTCGTCGTCGGTGCGCTCGCGGGCCTCTACACGCTCTACCTGCGCCGCAACATGAAGGAGACCGACAACTTCACGGAGGCGCAGGAGGCGGGCCTCATCCGCGAAAACATCTTCCTGCAGCTGTTCCGCCACTGGGACGCCGCACTCAAGGTTATCGGCCTCACCGTCGGCATCACGGTCGCGTACTACGTGTGGGCGATTAGCGCGCCGACCTATGCGAACAAGGTGCTCGGCATGGACCGCGGCGAGACGCTGTGGGCGGGCATCATCGGCAACATCGTGCTTATCATCGCTCTGCCGATCTGGGGCATCGTTGCCGATCGTTGGGGCCGTAAGCCCGTCATGATGCTGAGCGCCTTCTCGACGGCGGCACTCACGCTCCCGCTCAACGCGATCGAGCTCGACAACTTTGTCTCGCTCACGCTCGGCATCTCGGGCATGTCGATGCTGCTCGCGGGCGCGCTCTCCATCATGCCGGCCCTGTTTGCCGAGCTGTTCCCAGCAGAGGTTCGCACCGCTGGAGTTGGCCTTCCCTACTCGATCGCGGTGGCGCTCTTCGGCGGTACCGCGCCGATGCTGCAGGCATGGTCGGCGGACCTCGCCTTCGACTTCTTCCCGTACTACGTGGTGGGCCTGCTCATCCTCACTGGATGCACGGTCTTCCTCACCCGCGAGACGAAGGGCATCGTGCTCGACGAAGCACACAAGCACTAGCGCGTAGCACAGAACACAGTGGTGGCCCCGGGGAACGTCCCCGGGGCCACCACTGTTGGTGGGACGCTATGCGGCGAGACCGCGGCGCTTCAAGAGCGGCTGAATCTCAGCATCCCGGCCCATGAAGGAGCGGAACGCTTCCATCGGGTCCTTCGCGCCACCAACGCTGAGCACTTCGCGGCGGAACCGCTCGCCATTCTCGCGAGTTGCGCCGTTCTTCGTGAACCACTCGGCCGTGTCGGCATCCAGCACCTCAGCCCAGATATAGCTGTAGTAGCCCGCGCTGTAGCCACCCGAGAAGATGTGCTGGAAGTACGGTGTCGAATAGCGAGGCGGAACGACAGGGTTGAGGAGCCCCGCACGTTCGAGGGCAGCACGTTCGAAGGCCTCAACATCGGTGACGGCGTCGGCTTCTGCGCGGGAGAGCGTGTGCCATGCGTGGTCAACGACCGTCGCGGCGAGATACTCGCTCGTGCTGAAACCTTCACCCCAGAGTGATGCGGCACGAATCTTCTCGATCGTCTCGCGGGGGAGCGCCTCATCCGTCTCAATGTGACGGGCGTACTTCGCCGCGAGCTCCGGCCACAGCATCCACATCTCGTTCACCTGGCTCGGGAACTCGACAAAGTCACGCGGCACGTTCGTACCACCGAAGCTCGGGTACTCCACCTGCCCAAAGAGGCCGTGGAGGGCGTGCCCGAACTCGTGGAACATCGTGATCGTCTCGTCGAAGGTGAGCAGCGTCGGCATGCCCTTCGGCGGCTTCGGCACGTTGAGGACGTTGACGACGACGGTGGGCTTGTTCTCGAGACGGTTCTGCTGCACGAAGTCGGTCATCCACGCGCCACCGCGCTTCGAGTCACGCGTGTAGAGGTCGAGCATGAAGAGACCCACGGGGGAGCCGTCCTCGTTCGAGACCTCGAACACGCGGACGTCCTCGTGGTAGACCGGCAGGTCGTGACGCTCGGCAAAGGTGATGCCGTAGAGCGCCGTCGCACCCGCGAACACGCCATCCTTGAGCACGCGCTCCGCCTCAAAGTAGGGGCGAAGGGCTGCCGCGTCAACCGCGTAGTCGTGGGCACGAACCTTGGCCGCGTAGTAGGCGAAGTCCCACGGTTCGAGCGTGAAGCTCTCCTCGCCGCGGGCAGCCTGCTCTTCGTCGATGAAGCGCTGCAGACGCTCCTGCTCAGCGGCAGCGTTTCGAGCCGCGGGAGCAACGAGGAGCTCGAGGCGTTCCGTGATCGCCTTCGCGCTCTTGGCCATTGCATCCTCGGCGACATAGTCGGCGTGGCTCGCGTAACCGAGGATCTCGGCGCGCTCGGCGCGAAGCTTCACCATCTCGAGGCCGATCGCGCGGGTGTCGTGCTCGTTGCCGCGCGAACCACGGGCACGAGATGCCTCGAAGAGGCGCTGGCGCGTCGGGCGGTGTTCGAGAGACTCCATGATCGGCTGGCTCGTCGGAAGCACGAGCGTGAGCACGAACTTGCCGTCGAGACTGCGTTCCTTCGCAACCGCCCTAGCCGCCTCGATGTCCGCTTCGCTGAGACCCGCGAGTTCCTCGCGGCTGTCGACGACGAGAGCCAGATCGTTCGTGTCGGCAAGCAGGTGCTGCTCGAATGACGTGGCAAGGCTCGAAAGGCGTCCGTTGATTTCGCTCAGTCGCGACTTGCTCGCCTCGTCGAGGAACGCGCCTGCCCGTCGGAACGCGGCAAGCGTCTCGGTGACCAGACGCTGATCTTCACTGCTGCGCTCGGCAAGTGAAGGGTCATTGGCGACAGCCTGCACCCGCTCAGCCAGTCGTGTGTTTTGCAGGATTGCGTCGCTGTGGGCGGCAAACTTCGGTGCGTACTCACTCTCCAGCTCGTCGAGAAACTCGTCGCTATCGGTGCCGGAGAGATTGTTCATGACCGTGCTCACACGATTGAGAAGCGCGCCAGCACGCTCCAGTGCAACGAGCGTGTTGTCGAAACTTGCCGGTTCAGGATTGCTCGCGATTGCCTCAACCTCGGCACGTTCTTCACGGAATCCAGCCTCAAGGGCAGGGCGGAAGTGCTCATCACGGATGGCGTCAAACGGCGGCATCTCAAACGGGAGCGTGCTCCGTGACGCGAACGGGTTGGTAGCAGGAAGCGTCATTGCATCAGTCATGCCGACCAGCGTATGACGCTCCATGCGGTAAGACGGTGCCCTTATGGAAAGAGTTCGTCGTCCTCGTCTGAATCGTCCAACTCGCTCTCAGCACTCTGGCGACCGACTGAACCGTCGGGAAGCTCCCGCAGCCGGAGGCCATCGTCGTGTTCCGCAACCGCCCGGCCTTCGAGCCAGGTGAGTGTCCACCAGCCATCCGGCGTTGCTTCTGCCGCGAGCACGGCGTCGCGAAGCGCCGAAGGCAGGGACGAGGGCGGAGCTTCGGTTGTGCGCCAGCGGGTTCCGATCTGCATGCGAGACATCCTTTCATGGCGCAGCTCTGCGACGATCAACTTACGTGTACGACGATGTTCGGCCTGGAGCGCCAAGCTGTTCCACCGGGCCCTCGGAGGTAACCGTGGAAGGCTCCTCGCGGCGCCTACGTTGGCTCTTGGGCTCGCGAGTCACCTCGACCGGGCCAGTGTCGCCGGACGGCACCGTAATGCCGTAGTGCTCGTAGAGCGTTGTTTCTTCATCGGCTGTGAGATGGCCTTCGCGGTGTTTGATTCGGGGAGCACGCTGAATGGCGCGTCGGGTGACGGCGACGACAACGCCTCGCGGGCGGATCCTGGCATCCTCCAGCGGAACAAGTGCGCTGTGCCCCCAAAGAAAGCCCGTTCGGACTATGGCCCAACTGGGGAGTCGATACCGGTCGTCGAGAAAAATGCGGTCGAGTGTGCCGAGCGCCGCGCCGTTGCAGTCGTAGACGCGGCGCCCAAGGAGCCGCTGCAGCGGCATCGCAGGAAGCATCGCGGTCTCCTTTCTTGAACCCAGAACTCACGATCCTGTGTGTGAGGAGCATAGGCAGCGGTTCTGCGTAGATCTTGGCCATAGGCCGGTCATCAGCTGGGACTTCTGCGTTTGAGCGGCGTGCGGGGAGCACCGGGACCGTGGTGGTGGCGGACGCGGGCGTACAAGCGTTTGGCCCCGGACCGAAGTCCAGGGCCAAAGGTGATCGCTGGCAGAGTGCGAACTAGTGGCGCGCCTGACCGTTGTTGTCGAGGTTCTCGCCTTCGACCTCAATGTGCTCGCGGGCAACTTCACCCTGCACGGTCTGCTGCTCGGTGACCTGCTCCTTGCCGATGCGGACGTGCTCGGTCTCGACGGTCTCCTTGCCGACCACGGGGCGCTCCTCACGGAGGGTGATCGTCTCGTCGATCGTCTCGGCGTTGTCGTGGTCGATGCCACCAGCAACCGGGCGACCCTCAGCGGGCTCGCGGTCGACGACGAGGCGCTCCTTTGAGACGGGAACCGAAACCTGCTGCTGCTCGGTGGTCACGTACTTGCGAATGCGAACCTGGCCCGCCTGGCGCTCCTCGGTGCCGACCTTGAGACGCTCCTCGTGCGCCGTTGCGTCGATGTCGCCGTGAGCAACGTTGCGCTCGCGGTCGAGGTCGCGGTCAGCGACGTCCTGGCCGGCAACGCCCTGGCCAGCAACGCCCTGCGTGTGAGCGTCACGGTCTGCGTCACCAAGCTGTCCGTGCTGGGTGGTGGTGCCTTCACCGAGGTCGTAGTAACGGTAGAGCTCAGCCTCTTCCTCAGGCGTGAGGTGGCCGTTGTCAACGTCGATGTTCGGTGCGTCCTTCACGAGACCCTTCTCGTAGGCGACCTGAAGGTCGTCGCCGTTCTGCTGCGCGCCCTGAAGCGGGATGAAGGTTTCCTTCGTGCCAAAGAGGCCGGTGTTGACCGTCACCCAGGTGGGCTCGTTCGTGCGGTCGTCAAGGAACACCTGGCCGACCGAGCCGATCTTGTCGCCGGTCGAGTCGATGGCCTTGGCGCCGATGACGCGGTCAATGTTGTCGTGCGTGAACATTCGTCCTCCTGCTGTCGGTGTGAACAGTCCCTGACCAGAGCGAGCAGATCTCGCGTTCTGTCTGATCAACAACAGCTTCGACGTTAGGAGGCGAACATTGGGATGCCATGGCCGTCGGCACAGCGTCCCATGACCGTCCACTGCACGTCCCATGACCGTCGACCGAGCGGTGTCTGATCGGCTGCAGTGGATCCCCTGAATGCGGAGCGGCTCCGGCATCCCCACGAAGGGGACGCCGGAGCCGCTCGATGCCTGGCCTGGCTAGGCTTGCTTCGGGGGAAGCTCGCCGAGCTCGATGTCGCGAACGCTGAGCTCGTCTGCAGCTTCGAAGCTCAGCGACTCGATCCGACCGACGCTCGCGAGATCGCCCTGCACTTGCTCGAGGAGCGCGACGTCCTCTGCCGGAGCCGCGATCGTTGCGCGCAGCACCGGCGTCTTCTGCGAGGCCTTCGCGTCGGTCTTCGCACCACGGATCGAGGTGAGAGCCTGGCTGGTGAGCTCGAGCAGGCGCGTGTCGCCTGCCTCGGCAGCGAGTGCATCTGCCGGAACCGGCCAGCTCGCGAGGTGCACCGAGCTCTCGTGCGTCCACGACCAGGTCTCTTCGGTGGCGAAGGGGATGAACGGCGCGAACAGACGGAGCATGACATCCACGGCGCGACGCATGGCCACAACCGCCGAGACGCGTGCCGGGTCGTTGACGTCCTCCGTGTAGGCGCGCTCCTTGACGAGCTCGAGGTAGTCGTCGCAGAACGTCCAGAAGAACGCCTCGGTGACCTCGAGTGCGCGGGCGTGGTTGAACTCGTCGAAGGCTGCCGTCGCCTGCTCGATCACGGTGCCGAGGGCGGTGAGCATGGCGCGGTCGAGCGGCTCGGTGACGCGCTCGACGCTCGCCTCACCCTCGAGCTCGTAGCGGAGGACGAGCTTTGAGGCGTTGAGCACCTTGATCGCGAGACGGCGACCGATCTTGATCTGCGTCGGGTTCTTTGGGTCGAAGGCGGCATCCGTGCCGAGGCGGCTCGAGGCTGCCCAATAGCGGACGGCGTCCGAACCGTGCTGGTCGAGCATGTCGGCCGGCGTGACCACGTTGCCCTTCGACTTCGACATCTTCTTGCGGTCGGGGTCGACGATGAAGCCGGAGATCGTGGCGTTCTTCCACGGCACGACGCCGTGCTCGAGCTCCGAACGAAGGAGCGTCGAGAACAGCCACGTGCGGATGATGTCCTGACCCTGCGGGCGGACGTCGTAGGGGAAGACGAGGTCGAAGAGTTCCGGATCGCGCTCCCAGCCACCCGCGAGCTGCGGGGTGAGGGAGGAGGTCATCCAGGTGTCCATGACGTCCACCTCGCCGATGAAGCCGCCAGGCACGCCGCGCTGCGATTCCTCGTAGCCGGCCGGGACGTCGGTCGAGGGGTCAACCGGGAGCTGCTCGGGCGTTGCCGCGATGGCCTTGTCGTAGATCGGCTCACCCTCGGCGTCGAGCGGGTACCACACCGGGATCGGCACACCGAAGAAGCGTTGACGCGAAATGAGCCAGTCGCCCGTGAGACCCTCGACCCAGTTCTCGAAGCGCACGCGCATGAAGTCGGGCCAGAAGTCCATCTCGCGACCGCGCTGGATGAGGCGGGCGCGGAGGTCCTCATCGCTCGCACCGTTCTTCACGTACCACTGGCGCGTGGAGACGATCTCGAGCGGCTTGTCGCCCTTCTCGAAGAACTTCACGGGGTGCTGGATGGGCTTCGGGTCGCCAACCATGTCGCCCGAATCCTGCAGCATCTCAACGATGGCCTTCTTCGCCGAGAAGATCGTCTTGCCGGCGAGCTCGGCGTAGGCAGCCTTGCCACCCTCGGAGGTGATGGCTTCCGGTGCCTCGGCGATGATGCGGCCGTCCTTGCCGATGACCGAGCGGTTCGGGAGGCTGAGCTCGCGCCACCAGATGACGTCGGTCACGTCACCGAAGGTACAAATCATGGCGATACCGGCGCCCTTGTCGGGCTGAGCCAGCTTGTGGGCAAGGACAGGCACCTCGACACCGAAGAGCGGGGTCGTGACGGTCGTGCCAAAGATCGGCTGGTAGCGCTCGTCATCCGGGTGGGCCACGAGCGCAACACAGGCGGGAAGCAGCTCAGGGCGGGTGGTCTCGATGAAGACCTTCTCGCCGTCGGGCTTCGTGAAGCCGAGGCGGTGGTAGGCGCCGGGCTGGTCGCGGTCCTCAAGCTCGGCCTGAGCAACGGCGGTGCGGAAGGTGACATCCCAGAGGGTAGGGGCATCGGCCTGGTATGCCTCGCCACGCTCGATGTTCTTCACGAAGGCAAGCTGCGACTGCGCACGGGCCTCGTCACCGATCGTGCGGTAGGTCTGCGTCCAGTCGACCGAGAGACCGAGCTGACGCCAGAGCGCCTCGAAGGCCTTCTCGTCTTCGACCGTGAGCTTTTCGCAGAGTTCAATGAAGTTGCGGCGTGAAATCGGCTGCTGGTCGGCCGCCTTGATCGACTTGCCGTCGCCACCGTCGTGCGGCGGGACGAAGTTCTCGATGTAGGGGAGGGACGGGTCGCAGCGCACACCGTAGTAGTTCTGCACGCGACGCTCGGTGGGAAGACCGTTGTCGTCCCATCCCATCGGGTAGAAGACGCGCTTACCCTGCATGC
Source organism: [Zimmermannella] alba NBRC 15616 (assembly GCF_001570905.1). Taxonomy (GTDB): domain Bacteria; phylum Actinomycetota; class Actinomycetes; order Actinomycetales; family Microbacteriaceae; genus Pseudoclavibacter; species Pseudoclavibacter albus. The sequence continues at coordinate 52,891 of NZ_BCSO01000006.1, forward strand.
GCTGGTAGCGGGACACAACATCCGTGTGCGTGTACGAGAACACGTGGCCAATGTGGAGCGAGCCGGATGCCGTCGGCGGGGGAGTGTCGACCGAGTACACCTCGGCGCGAGTGGCACCCTCACGGTTGAAACGGTGGATGCCGTCCGTCTCCCAACGTTCACCCCACTTCGACTCGAGGCCTTCGAGCTTGGGCTTGTCCGGGATATTCGCGGGCGTGGAAGTCATTGGCCATCCTTCTGTCGATGTGGGCGGCACCGAGTCCTGGGGTGCCTTGATGTGACCTCGACAACCCTACCCGGAGCGGAGCGAACTTCCCACGATCATGCGGGCGACCACCGACATTGTTGAGGAGGCCGACCCGAGCACTGCTCAACGGGCGTCGCCTGACTGCATGATGTCGCACGTGCTCCTCCGCAACGTTGACATTCTTGATCTCTCGTTGTCGGCTGAGTCGCGAGTGGGTGAGGCGCTTGATGTGCGAATCGAAGGTGGCCGCATCACCGAGATTGGTGAGGGCCTCGCAGCGGGTGGCGCCATCGTCCACAAGGGCAACGGCGGCTACCTTGCGCCGGGACTCTGGGATGAACACGTCCACCTGAGCCAGTGGGTGCTCGGTTCGCAGCGCATCAACACGGGCGGCGGCGTGCGTGAGATCGTCGAAGGGATGACGGCAGACCTCATCTTGCTCGAGGAGAACCCGCTCGAGTTCACCGGCAGCTCGCGTGAGGTGTTCGAGCGGCTCACCGCCGTGCGACCGCTCGCAACCTTCCTTGAAGGCGAGCTCGTCGCCGAGCGCTAGGCCCGGCCACCGAGCCAGGCACGACGAGGGGCCACGCCGCACACCGGCGTGGCCCCTCGTGTTCATCGCGGTACTACTTCGAGTAGTCGATCACGATGCGGCCATCGATGGCACCGCGGTGCATTTCGTCGAAGATGTCGTTGATCTCGTCGAGGGTGCGGGTGGTGAGCGTCGGCTTGATGAGGCCACGAGCGAAGAAATCGAGCGCCTCGACCATGTCCTGACGCGTACCCACGATCGAGCCGCGAATGGTGATGCGGTTGAGGACGATGTCGAAGATCGGCACCTCGGTCTTCGCCGGCGGAAGGCCAACGAACACAATCGTGCCGAGCTTGCGCGACATGCCAATGGCCTGATCGAAAGCCTGCGGGTGGACTGCGGTCACGAGGATGCCGTGCGCGCCGCCCTGCGTGGCTTCAACGACAGCCGGAACCGGGTCGCCGTCCTTGGCATTCACGACGACCTCTGCACCGTGCTTCTTTGCCAGCTCGAGCTTGTCGTCAGCGATGTCGACGGCCACGACGCGCATGCCCATGGCGACGGCGTACTGCACCGCCACGTGGCCGAGACCGCCAATACCCGAAATGACGACCCACTGGCCGGGCTTCACCTCGGTTTCCTTGAGGCCCTTGTAGACGGTGACGCCAGCGCAGAGGATCGGGGCCGCCTCGATCGGGTCAACGCCCTCCGGAATGCGCGGTGCGTACCGGGCATCGACGAGCATGTACTCGCCGAACGAGCCGTTCACCGTGTAGCCACCAAGTTGTTCGTCGGCACAGAGCGTTTCCCATCCCTGGCGGCAAAACTCGCACTTGCCACAGGCCGACCACATCCATGCGTTGCCGACCATGTCGCCAACCTTGAGGTCGTCGACGTCGGGGCCGACTGCCTCAACTACACCGACGCCTTCGTGGCCGGGCACGAACGGGGGAGCCGGCTTCACCGGCCAGTCACCCTCAGCAGCGTGAAGGTCGGTGTGGCACACGCCTGACGCGACGAGCTTCACGAGCGCCTGGTGCGGTCCGGGCGTGGGCTTCTCCATCTCGTTGACATCGAGCGGAGCATCGAACGAGCGAACAATTGCAGCCTTCATGGCGGGTTCCTTCCCTCGGGCAGGGACCGAACGGGCATCGGCGCCTCTGCCGCACTTCCATCGTGACTGCTCAATCCGTCGAGGTGGTAGCCCTTCGGCGACATCGTGAGGAACTTCACGGATGTAAGGACGAACCATTCTCAACATGAAGGGCGGGGCTGCAGCTTTTGCCGCAACCCCGCCCCGCAATGTGACGTGCTCAGTGCTTAGACCTCGGCGTTGTCCTTGAGCTTGTCCTTGAGCTCAGCGTCGACACGGGCGAGCTCGGAGCGGATGGCCTCCGGCAGCTTCTCGCCGAGTTCGTCGAAGTACTCGCTCGTGACATCCATCTCGATGAGCCATGCGCGAGCCGGGACGTCGAAGAGCTTCTCCATGTCGCGCTCGGACACCTCGATGCCCTCGAGGTTGATGTCGTCAATCTTCGGGAGGTAGCCGATCGGCTCGTCAACAGCGTCCACCGCGCCATCAAGGCGGTCCATGATCCACTGCACGGCCCGGATGTTCTCGCCGAAGCCGGGCCAGAGGTACTTCCCGTCTTCGTCCTTGCGGAACCAGTTCACCTGGAAGATGCGCGGAGCCTTGTCACCAAGCTTTTCGCCCATCTTGAGCCAGTGGCCCCAGTAGTCGGCCATGTGGTAGCCAGCGAAGGGCTGCATGGCGAAGGGGTCGCGGCGAAGCTTGCCGACCGGGCCCTCAGCGGCAGCGGTCTGCTCCGAGGCGAGCGTGGCGCCCATGAATGCGCCGTGCTGCCAGCTCTTCGACTCCATGACGAGCGGGACGTTCGAGGCGCGGCGGCCACCGAAGAGGATTGCGTCGACCGGCACACCGTCAGCCTCCTGCCAATCGGCAGAGATCGAGGGGCACTGCTCGGCGCGGACGCAGAAGCGGGCGTTCGGGTGTGCTGCGGGGGTCTCGGACTCGGGCGTCCAGTCGTTGCCGAGCCAGTCGATGAGGTGCTCGGGCGCCTCCTTCGTCATGCCCTCCCACCAGACGTCGCCGTCATCAGTGAGTGCAACGTTCGTGAAGATCGTGTTCTTTTCGATCGACTCCATGGCTACCGGGTTCGTCGAGAAACCCGTACCGGGTGCAACACCGAAGAATCCAAACTCCGGGTTGATGGCGTGGAGGCGGCCGTCCTGGCCCTTGCGCATCCACACGATGTCGTCGCCGAGGGTCTCGACCTTCCAGCCCGGAAGCTTCGGACGCATCATGGCGAGGTTCGTCTTGCCGCAGGCCGAGGGGAAGCCCGCAGCAATGTTGCGCGAGACGCCATCCGGCGAGGTGACCTTGATGAGGAGCATGTGCTCGGCCATCCACATCTCGTCACGAGCCATGACGCTCGCGATGCGGAGGGCGAAGCACTTCTTACCGAGCAGGGCGTTGCCGCCGTAGCCCGAACCGTACGAGATGATCTCGCGGGTCTCGGGGAAGTGGGTGATGTACTTCGTCTCGTTGTGCGGCCAGGCGACGTCTTCACGCGTGTTGCCGTCAGCGTCAACAAGCGGGTAGCCCACCGTGTGGAGTGCCGGAACCCACTGGGTGTCGGGCGTGAGGTACTTGAGCGCCTCGTCACCAGCACGCGTCATGAGCGCCATGCTCGCGACAACGTAGGGGGAGTCGGTGATCTCGACACCGTACTGCGTGATGGCGCCGCCGAGGGGGCCCATCGCGAAGGGAACGACGTACATCGTGCGGCCGCGCATCGAACCGTCGAGAAGCGGGTTGAGTTCAGCCTTCATCTCGGCCGGTGCACGCCAGTTGTTCGTGGGGCCGGCGTCTTCTTCACGCTCCGAGCAGATGAAGGTGCGGCTCTCAACACGGGCGACGTCGTCCGGGTTCGAGCGAGCCAGGTACGAGCCGGGGCGCTTCTCTTCGTTGAGCTTGATGAGGGTGCCTGCGGCGACCATCTCTTCGGCGAGGCGGTCGAACTCGGCCTGCGAGCCGTCGCACCACACAACCTTCGCGGGCTTCGTGAGCTCCGCGATGCTCGCGACCCAAGCGTTGATCTCAGGGTTTTCGGAGCGCTGAGGGATGTCAGCGGGGGACACGATGGAGGTTTCGCTCATGTGTGGTGCCTTCACGTTTTCCGGTGGGTAACGGCTTCCTTCAAGTGTCGCGCATTCGCCAGGATTTCGCTCGCAGTTCACCTATAAAATTTCGGAAAAATTCACAAGCTCGCAAGAATCTGGGGCTGTTGTGGTGGGATCTCTGGGGTTTACGCTCGAACAACGAGAGAATTTTGCTCAAGGGCACGAAGGCGCGTTGTTGGCGTCAACGCGCAGGTGACCACCAGGTCAACTCGAGAAAGGAAGCGTTCGTATGGACAAGCTCGTCCTCGGACGACGCATCCGCTTCTTCCGGAAAGAGCGCGGGCTCACCCTTGAGGGCCTCGGCGAACTCGTCAACATGCTGCCGAGCCAGCTCTCGCTCATCGAGAACGGCAAGCGCGAGCCGAAGCTCTCGGTGCTGCAGGCGCTCGCGGAGGCATTCGAGCTTGAACTGAGTGAACTTGTCGCCAACCGTCCGCCCGACGAGCGTTCGCGCCTCGAGCTCGACGTTGAACGGGCGCAGAGCTCTGAACTGTACGCGGGACTCAACCTTCCTCGCCTCGGCTCCACGAAGGGCCTCTCTGATGACGTCCTCCGGGTGATCGCGGGGATGCACCGCGAACTTGAACGACGTGAAGTTGAAGCAAGCCTCACACCCGAAGAAGCTCGTCGCGCGAACACGGAACTGCGTCTGTGGCTCCGCGAACGCAACAACTACATGCCCGAGCTTGAAGAAGCTGCCGACCGGCTCATGTCGAACGTTGAGCCCGCTCGCGGTGCGCTCGCGCATCACACAGTCGCCAAGCTCGCCAAGCACCTCGGCTTCGAGCTCATTTACGTCAATGACCTGCCTGATTCGACCCGGTCGATTACTGATTTGGAAAACGGCCGCATCTACCTCCCGCCGGCATCCATCCCTGGCGGGCACGGGCTTCGCGCCATGGCGCTGCAGGCGATGGCGCACCGCGTCCTCGGCCACAACCGCCCCCGCGACTACGCCGACTTCCTCCGGCAGCGCCTCGAAATCAACTACTTCGCCGCGGCCTGCCTCATGCCACGCGACCGCTCAGTGGCATTCCTCGCCGAAGCGAAGAAGCGCCGCGATCTCGCGGTAGAAGACTTCCGCGACGCCTTCGGCGTGACGCACGAGGCGGCAGCGCTTCGCATGACGAACCTCCTCACGAGCCACCTCGATATTCCGCTGCACTTCCTGCGCGTGAACGATCAAGGCGCGATCATGAAGGTGTACGAGAACGACGGGCTGCCGCTGCCCGAGGACGTCACCGGCTCCATCGAAGGCCAATTTGTGTGCCGCAAGTTCTCAGCCCGACGCGCCTTCGAGCGCACCAACCGCACGACCGAGACGTACCAGTACACCGACACCCCGCAGGGCACCTACTGGTGCTCGACGCAGACCGGCCACACCACGCGTGGCGAGTTCTCGATCACGATCGGTGCGCCCTTCGACGAAGCGCGGTGGTTCCGTGGCCGTGAGGGAAGTGGACGCCTCACCTCGACCTGCCCGGACGACCCCACCTGTTGCCGGACCGCGCCGAAGGAACTCAACGAACGCTGGGCGATGAAGGCGTGGCCAAGTGCACGCGTTCACGCGCACGTGTTCTCGCCGCTGCCCTCGGGCGATTTCCCGGGCGTCGACCAGCGCGAAGTCGTCGAGTTCCTCGACCGTCACGACCGCCGCGAGTAGTGCTCGGCGTTTCGCAGACACCGTAAGCTCACTAGAGAACGCGCAACGGCGAGACGTTCCTCGCCCGCTCGACGCATGTGAAGAGGGGACACATGGCACGATCCCGGGGACGCCCCGCACTCGCCGACCGCGCGCAGATCGACGAGGCTGCAGCCGAGCTCTTCCTGGAACAGGGCTACGAAGCGACGAGCGTCGACGACATCGCCCGTCGGGCCGGCGTCGCCCGCAGCTCTTTCTTCAACCGTGCCGCATCGAAGGCTGACCTCCTGTGGACCTCGGTCGACCACTGGCTCGATGTCGCAGAGCGTGAACTCCTCGAAGGGACGGAGGCTGCGGAAACCGCGCTCGAGCGGGTGGCTGCGCTCTGTGATCGCATCCCGGACGAAGACAAACCTTGGGCCATCGTCCACCGCGACGCCATGGGGACCCGCGATGCACTCCTCATCGGCGTCGGTCCTCGCCTTGCCCGCTACGAGCAGCTCCTCACCCTCGTCTTCGGTGGGCCGCGCACCGCGGAGGCGACTCGTGTACGGGTGCTCATGGCTGTCGTCGCCACGCGGCTCGCAGGGGAGCGATGGGTGCGCGGGAGTGGCGTTCCGCTTGGCGTGCATCTTCGTGAAGTGTGCCGCGAACTTGGCCTTATCGATGCTGATGGCAACCCCGGGAGATAGCCCCCTCCGATCGCTTCAACGGACAACTGCCTTCACTGGTACATGGCGGGCTTGTCGCGCTGCTCGCCCGGCTGCTCGATGGACTGCCGGGATCGAGTGGCACCGGGTTGCTGCACCGTTCGGGTGGAGGGGACGAACGTTCAGCCGCTCCTGCTGTGTGGGCCTACTCGTGGAGCGCCGCAATGTCGGCGGCACTGAGCCGGGTGAGGCCGTGCAGCTCGAGGAGGTACCGGTCGAATCCCGGAGCAGTGAAGCGAAGCGCGCCCCGCTGCGGGGATGCGATGAGGCCCTTGTTGATGAGGCGGCGGCGGAGCTCACTCGTGTCTTGGGCGGTCTTCCCGAGGAGTGCGTTGAGGTCGCGCGCCTGCGCGATGTAGTCAGGGCCCATGACCTGCGCCATAGCCGTGAGGTACTCGCGCTCGGCTGGGCTCGCGTTTCGCCACCGGCTCGGGAAGGACCCCTGTTCGAGGGACTTTGCCACGGACTCGATCGCGCGTGAGGCCATCGCCGTGGTGATCGTGCTCCCGTTCGTGAGCTGCGCGTCCATCTCTTCGGCGGCTCGCCAGCTCGCGTCCCCGAGCTGCTGGATGCGCCACGGATTTCCTTGCGCTGCGCTGAGCGTGAGTTCAATCGCTTCGGGGGACCACGAGACCCCCACGCGTCGCGCTGGTTCGACGAGCGCCTCGAGCGCCGCATCCGGATCGAGGCTGCTCACGGGCAGGAACTGGCTTCGCTCGCCGAAGCTGCTGCCGGAGGCGCCAATAATGACCGGTGTGTCGGGTGTGCCCGCCGCGATGATGGCGAAGGGATGCTTCGAACGCTGAATCATGTGCTGCGTCGCCATGTAGAGCATGTTGATGTCGGCGGGGGAGCCGGTGTGAAGCTCGTCGATAAGCAGCATGAGACCAGCCTTGCCGTTTTCGACGTGCGCGGCGGTGGCGGTCTCGAGGGTTTCCGCGAGCCCCATCGGTCGGTGGTCGCCGTCCTGGAACTCCTTCGTGACCGTGACGAATCCCGTATTGATCTCGATCGAGAACCCGGCGAGGTAGTGCGCGAGCTTCTTCATGAGGGGACGCTCGGCATCGAGCCCATCTTCGAGGCTTTCGGCAACACTCGTCGCAAGCTGCTGCGTGTTGTTGCGGCCACTCGCGACAAAACTCAGGGATGCGGTCGCGAAGCCGTGATCCCGGGCCTGCTCCTCGATGAGGCCAAGGCTCACGGTCTTCCCCATACCTCGCGGGCCCACGAGCACGATCGGCGCGAAGTGCGGCTGGTTGAAACTCGTCATCGCGACCATGGCGTGCTTCGTCTCGCGCAGCAGCTGCTCGCGACCCGCGACGACGAGCGGACGCGCGCCGAAGCCGGGGCGATAGGGGCTCAGGGGAGTGGTGTCCACGCAACCTCCAGGGTTGTTATACAAGGGTCAATGTATAGCAAGATTGGATGCTGTACCTGTTGGTCGAAGATGAAGGCTGCCGAGCACGTGTGCCAGCAAGTGGTGTCAGAGGTGTGGTCTTGAGGTTGCTCACCGGTGAGCGCTGTCGTAGTGGAACGTGACGCGGTGGTCATCGTTTCGGTGGAACTGTCCCACGTGCTCCCCGTCGCGAAAGTCTTCGAGAATGTCAGAGCTCATGGGAGGTTCCGTCAGGGTCAGGGCCCGCGGTCCAGTGGTGGGGTGTGGGGATCGCTCGGGGTTCGATGTCGAGTGCGTTGAGGACGGCGAGGACCTTGGCGAGTTCTGGCCTGTGTTCTGCGGCTTCGATGGACTCGATGAAGCGGGGTCCGACGCCTGCTCGTTGCGCGAGTGTGGCGGTGGTCCAGTGTCGTTCGGTGCGCGCCTGGGTGACCGTGGACGCGAGGCGTTCACGGTTGTGGAGGAAAGGGCGGCTGACCATATGAGTCAGCCTAACTTTGGGACTCCGGGTCTTTTCGAACTGGCTTAGTGGTTGGCGCAGCTTGGTCCGATTCCGCGCGCGATTGACTCAGCAGAGCGAAGGGGGGCGGCCGCATCGTGCGCATGCAGTCTCTGTGGTTCCCGGTGCAGGTGCGAGGTCAATCCGGGTTGGGGTATCTGGGACGTGGTTTCGGGCGTGTTGTCGCGGTGGGCCGACGAACCCTGGTGCAACATGGCGGTCTTGGCGTTCGAGGTCCAGCATTTTGGGGATGCGGGAGCTGGTGTCGAGGTGTTCTCCGTCGTGGGTATAGCGGAGTGCGCCCATGCGGAGTCGATCGTTGACTGCAAGGAGGCAGTCAATGTCGCTGGGTTTGCCTCGGCCTTCGTTCTGCCAGGCTCGTTGGATGACGCCTCTGCCCCAACGGTCGGGTGCCGAATCGGAAAACACTTGCGGGATACGGCCTGCCTCAGCCACGAGGGGTTGTGCGCCGGTGACGAGGGGAAGTGTTGGAGAGAGTGCGTAGCCGTTGACTACCCAGTTGGTGTCGTATGTGAAGACTCCGCCGCTGCGTGGATGTGGGTACCAGGTGCCCACGGGTTGCTCGTGGCCTCTTTCCAGGGAGGTCACGAGGATGGGGGCCGTGGCAGACATGGTGGTCTAGTCCTTGAGAGTGCGGGTGGTCATGAGCGCGCGGCCGCGGCTGTGCTCGTAGGGGTCGGTGGCTGACACGATCTGATCCATGATCGGCACGGTTCGCGCGATGCGGAGGAGGTTCTCGAGGCTTGCCCCTTCGCCGGCTTCGAGGCGTCGAATGGTGGCGACGCTGACGCCGGAACGCAGCGCGACGAGTTCACGGGAGACGCCGTTGAGCGTGCGCCACATGCGCATGTTTTCGCCGATCTGCAGTAGTGCGGATTCAACTGCGCGCGGTGTCCGCTTCCTGGTGGTGCTCATATTTGACACTATAGGCCGCAAACCAGGTCAAATGTGAGTAGTTGTGGGGCTGCTAGTTGTCCTCGCGATTGGTAGGTCAGCAGTTCTGCGTGGAAACAACGTGTGTAGCACGCATAGCCGGTGGTGTCAGCAGTTCGGCTGGCACTTACTGGACGGAGAAACCGATGTTGCGTTGTTGTTCACGCTGTGCGTGCGAGCGGGGACAGGTTCTCGCTCGTCGTTGGTGGGTGCCCTGAAGACACTTCTACTGGTCGCAGTACTTCGAGAGCTCGCCCGCGGCGGTCTGCAGCTCGCTCGACTTCGCCGCGAGGGCACCAGCCTCCGACCAGCTCATGCCGTCCTGCAGCATGGTGGTGATCTCATCGAGCTTGGCGGTCACTGCATCCACGCGCGTCTTGAGCTGCGGGTCGTCGATCCCCTCCGCAAGCTGCTTCGCGTCATCCGCGACGCCCTGGAGATCAGCTGTGCCACCCGCCACATCACCGTTGGTGATCGTCGTGACGGCAGTTTCGATTTCCGTCTGGATCTCGTCGGTCTTTGCCGTGATGTCGGCACAGGTCACAGCCGTGCTCGCGGGAGTCGAGGGCGCTGCCTCGCTCGGCGCTGCCACTTCGCTCGGCGACAGCGAAGAGGCCTCAGCCTGACATCCCGTGAGGGCAAGAGCAGCCAGCGCAAGGCTGACCACGGCAGTCGTACCGCGCAGCGACATCGTCACAAGATCTCCTTCTGTGTGGGGTTCCCGAATCCAAACACACACCACCGACAAAGCTCCCGTAGACTGTCCGGCAACGACTGCGATCCGCCATCAACGGGGAGTCTTCGGAAGAACGGCAGATGCTTTGGCATCCGCTCACTAGAACCGAACGGGGCTGGCCCGTCACAGCCAAGGAACGAGAGGCCTCCACACCAGAGGCAATCGAGGTGGTACCGCGCCCCATAGGCGTCCTCGAGGAAGAGCGCACCCGCGCGAGCACACCTCGAGGAGATTCCCCCAATGAGCGACACGAGCTACCCCAAGTCCGCGTTCGGCCAGGCCGCCGACACGCGTGGCGTCACCGCATCGCCCTCCTTCCCCGACATTGAGGAAGCGGTGCTCGCGCGCTGGAAAGACGACAACACCTTCCAGGCCTCCATCGACCAGCGCGAAGGCGCACCCGAATGGGTCTTCTACGACGGCCCTCCCTTCGCGAACGGCCTCCCGCACTACGGACACCTCCTCACCGGCTACGCCAAGGACCTCTTCCCGCGCTTCCAGACCATGCGCGGCAAACAGGTCAAGCGCGTCTTCGGCTGGGACACGCACGGCCTGCCGGCCGAACTTGAAGCGATGCGCCAGCTCGGCATCCAGTCCAAGGACGAAATCGAATCCATGGGCATCGACGTGTTCAACAACTCCGCCAAGGAGTCGGTACTCCGCTACACGCGCGAGTGGAAGGACTACGTCACCCGCCAGGCACGCTGGGTCGACTTCGACAACGGCTACAAGACTCTCGACATCACGTACATGGAGTCGGTGATCTGGGCCTTCAAGCGCCTCTACGACGACGGCCTCGCCTACGAAGGTTTCCGCGTTCTCCCGTACTGCTGGAACGACGAGACGCCGCTGTCGAATCACGAGCTGCGCATGGACGATGACGTCTACAAGGACCGCACCGACCAGACGCTCACCGTCACCTTCCCGCTCGTTGGTGAGAAGGCCGCCACGCTCGGCCTCGAAGGTGTGCTCGCGCTCGCCTGGACGACGACGCCGTGGACGCTCCCGACGAACGCCGCGCTCGCGGTCGGCCCCGAGATCGAGTACCTCGTCGTGACGGCAGGCCCGGATGCTGCAGCCCCCGAAGGCACGAAGTACCTCCTCGCAGCAGAGCGCGTCGGCGCGCACCTCAAGGAGCTCGGCTACGAAAGTGTCGAGGACGCCACCGCAGCTGCCCAGTCGTTCCGCGGCACCGAGCTCGAGGGCCTCCGCTACGAGCCCGTCTTCCCGTTCTTCGCGGGCAAGGACGGCTACGGTGAGAACGCCTTCCAGTTCCTCGTCGCCGAGTACGTGACGACGAGCGACGGTACCGGTATCGTCCACCAGGCACCCGCCTACGGTGAAGACGACAAGGCCGTCTGTGACGCCGCAGGCATCCCGACCCTCCTCTCCGTGGACGAGGGCGGCCGCTTCCTCGACCGCGTGACCCCGGTTGCCGGCGTCCAGGTCTTCGACGCGAACTCGACCCTTATCAAGCTCCTCAAGGAAGATGGCCGCGTCTTCAAGCAGGCAAGCTACGCCCACTCCTACCCGCACTGCTGGCGATGCAAGAAGCCGCTCATCTACAAGGCTGTCTCGAGCTGGTTCGTGCGCGTCACCCAGATCAAGGACGAGCTGCTCGCCCTCAACGACCAGATCGAATGGGTGCCGGAGAACGTGAAGTACGGCCAGTTCGGAAAGTGGCTCGAGGGTGCCCGCGACTGGTCCATCTCGCGCAACCGCTACTTCGGATCGCCCATCCCGGTGTGGAAGAGCGACGACCCGAACTACCCGCGCATCGACGTGTACGGCGCGCTCGATGAGATCGAGCGCGACTTCGGTGTGCGCCCGGACGACCTCCACCGTCCGTACATCGACGAACTCACGCGCCCGAACCCGGACGACCCGACCGGCAAGTCGACGATGCGCCGCATCCCGGACGTGCTCGACGTGTGGTTCGACTCCGGTTCGATGCCGTTCGCGCAGGTGCACTACCCCTTCGAGAACGAAGACTGGTTCGACACGCACTCGCCGGCCGACTTCATCGTCGAGTACATCGGCCAGACGCGCGGTTGGTTCTACGTCATGCACGTGCTCTCAGTGGCACTTTTCCACCGTCCCGCCTACAAGCGCGTCGTGAGTCACGGCATCGTGCTCGGTGACGACGGGCAGAAGATGTCGAAGTCGCTGCGCAACTACCCGGACGTCGCCGAGGTGTTCAACCGCGACGGCTCCGACGCGATGCGCTGGTTCCTCATGTCGAGCCCGGTGCTGCGCGGCGGCAACCTCTCGGTCACCGAGGGCGGTATCCGCGAGGGCGTGCGTCAGTTCCTGTTGCCGCTGTGGTCGACGTACTACTTCTTCACGACCTACGCGAATAACGGCCGCGGTGCCGGTCAGCCGTACGAGGCAACATTCCGCACCGACTCGACGGACGTGCTCGACCGCTACATCCTTGCGAAGCTGCGCCAGCTCGTTGAAGAGCTCACCGACGACCTCGAGCAGCTCGACTCGACGACCGCCGCGGCGCGTCTGCGTGACTTCGCCGATGTCCTCACGAACTGGTACGTGCGCCGCTCGCGCGACCGCTTCTGGGAGGGTGTCGCCGAGGACGGCAGCGGCAGCGAAGCCTTCGACACCCTCTACACGGTGCTCGAAGTGCTCACGCGTGCCGCCGCTCCGCTCGCGCCGCTCGTGAGCGAAGCCGTGTGGTCGGGCCTCACCGGTGGTCGCTCGGTGCACCTCGAGTCGTGGCCGGATGCCGCTTCGCTCCCGGCCGACGATGAACTCGTGCAGACTATGGACACGGTTCGTGCGATTACGAGCCAGGCCCTCGCCCTCCGCAAGGCCGAAAAGCTCCGCGTGCGCCTGCCGCTCGCCGAGCTGCGCGTGGTCGCTCCCGAGCCCGCCCGCATCGAACCGTTCGAGGCGATCCTCCGCGACGAACTCAACGTGAAGCGCATCGTCCTTGAAGAGCTCGAAGAGCAGTCGGCCGCAGCCCTCGGCATCTCGAAGGCGCTCGTCGTGAACGCCCGCGCCGCAGGTCCCCGCCTCGGGAAGCAGGTCCAGCAGGTCATCAAGGCCTCGAAGTCCGGTGACTGGAGTGTCGACGGCGACCGCGTCGTCGCGGGCGGCATCGAACTCGTCGAAGGCGAGTACGAGGTGCGTCTCGAAACCTCCGAGACGGTCGAAGACCGCGCCCTCACGCTCCTCGACGACGGCACGATCATCCTCCTCGACACGAAGGTGACCGAGGATCTTGCCCGCGAAGGCCTTGCCCGCGACATCATCCGCCAGGTCCAGGATGCTCGAAAGGCTGCTGGTCTTGATGTCTCCGACCGCATCGAGCTCACCCTCGAACTCGATGGGGAATCGTTCGCGGCCGCCGAGGCGCACCGCGAGTTCATCCAGTCGGAGACGCTCGCGACGAGCCTCTCGCTGGGCACGAACCCAGGCGAAGATGCTGAGACCACGACGACGATCAAGGCCATCCGCATCAGCCTCGAGAAGGCGGGCGCATGATCGACGCGTTCTCGCGCGGCGACCGCGACGAACGGGACGAAGCCTTCGACCGCGCCATCAATGGCAACATCGAAGGCTTCGAGCCCGACGCCGACGACCTCATCGCTGATCTCGAAACGGATGGGGGAGGAGTCCCCGACGCGGACGAGCTCGAAGCAGACGTTGAGCGAGTCCTCGAAGCGCTCTACTCCCGCATTGGCGAAGGCTCGCCCGAGCCACGCCTGCACGCCACGCGTCGCGTCGTCGAACTTCTCGGCGACGTGCACGAGGCGTACCCCGTCGTCCACGTGACGGGCACGAACGGCAAGACCTCGACCTCGCGCATGATCGAAAGCATCCTGCGCGCTGCAGGCCTTCGCACGGGCCTCATCACGAGCCCGCACATCGAGCGGCTCAACGAGCGCATCCAGCTCGACGGTGCGCCGATCGACGACGAGCGCCTCGTGCGGATGTGGGACGACGTGAGCCACTTCCTCGACCTCGTCGACCGTGAGCTGGAGCAGCAGCACGAGCAGCCCCTCACCTTCTTCGAAGCCCTCACTGTGCTCTCGCTCGCGGTCTTCGCCGACGCCCCCGTCGACGTCGCCGTGATCGAGGTCGGTATGGGCGGCGAGTGGGACTCCACGAATGTTGTCCGCGGTGACGTGGCCGTCTTCACCCCGATCGGTCTCGACCACATGGATCGCCTCGGTAACACGCTCGCCGAGATTGCCGCGACGAAGGCGGGCATCGTCAAGGACGGTGCGAGCGTGGTGAGCGCTGAGCAGGCGCCCGAAGCACTCGAGGTGCTCGCGGCACGCGCCGCCGAGCGGGACGCCTCGTTCGCGGTTGTCGGGACTGATGCTCGCCTCACGGCCGACGCGACGGCGGTCGGTGGCCGACTCATCAGCGTGCAGGGCCTCGCCGGAAGCTACCAGGATCTCTTCCTGCCGCTGTTTGGTGCACACCAGAGCCAGAACGCGGCGCTCGCCACCGCGGCGGTCGAGGCATTCTTCGGCGGCGAACGTGAGCTTGCTCACGACGTCCTCGAGGAAGGGCTCGCAGAGGTGCGTTCCCCGGGACGCCTCGAAGCGATTGCGAAGGATCCGCTCGTCCTCATTGACGCGGCCCACAACCCGCACGGAGCGACAGCCCTGGCCACCGCTATCGAAGAGAACTTTGCCTTCGACAAGCTCGTGCTCGTATTCGGTGCCCTCGAAGGGAAGGACGCCGAGGGCATTATCCGTGCCCTTGAGCCGGTTATCGATCACATCGTCGTCACCGAATCCGATTCGCCGCGTGCTCGCCACGCAGAGGAACTCGCCGAGGACGTCCACAGCTGGACGTCGCTCGAGATCGACGTCGAACCGGAGCTGGACCGCGCACTCGACCTCGCCCGTGGTCTGGCAGGGCGAGGCGACGACAACGCCAGCCAGCAGGGTGTGCTCGTGGCCGGTTCCATCACCGTCATCGGCGCCGCCAAGACCATTGCACGCGAGGAAGGATGGTTGAGCGCATGAGCCGCACACGAGTCACCACGATGACCGCAACGCTCGGCATGATCCTCCTTGGCAGTCAGCTGTGCGTGACGTTCCTCTGCGTTCTCGCGATCGTTGGCCTCAAGGTCGTTCCGATGGAGCTCGGTCTCTGGGCTGGTGGTGGCATCCTGCTCTTCCAGCTCGTGGCAATTGCCGTTCTCAAGCTCACGAACTACACGTGGCTTGGCTGGGTTGTCGAACTCATCTCGGTCGCAGCCGGATTCCTGCAGCCCGCCATGTTCATCGTCGGCGGCATGTTCCTCGCGGCCTGGATCTACTGCATGATCCAGGGCAAGAGGATCGACGCGGAACGTGCCCCGGTCATTGCCGAATACGAGCGTGCTCTCGCCGAGGGCGCAAGTGAAGAAGAGGCCGCAGCACGGGCCCGCGAGTTCACCGCGAACCGTGGAGCCGCGTAACTCGATCCGCTCGGGAATCTGAGGGAACCGAGTGTTGCCAGAGCATCTCCTTGTGGGCATCTGACAGATTCCGGATGCCGTGAACTGGCCTCGATATCGTGAGGTGTCCGCCGGTGCGCGGCCATTGGTTGACCCGCACTCCACCGACCACATACCTAGGAGTCCAAGTATGTCCGCCATCGAAGAAACCCTCGTCCTCGTGAAGCCTGACGGCGTCCAGCGCAACCTCACGGGAGAGGTGCTCGCTCGCATCGAGCGCAAGGGCTACTCGATCGTTGACCTGCGCATGGTTCAGGCCAAGCGCGACCAGCTCGCTGCCCACTACGCCGAGCACGAGGGCAAGCCCTTCTTCGAGTCGCTCATCGAGTTCATGTCGTCGGGCCCGATCGTTGCTGTCCGCGTTGCCGGCACCCGCTGCATCGAGGGCTTCCGTTCGCTCGCTGGCGCCACCGAGCCGACGACCGCTGCCCCCGGCACCATCCGCGGTGACTTCGGCCGTGCCTGGGAGGATGGCATGGTCCGCAACATCGTGCACGGTTCGGACTCGCCCGAGTCGGCACAGCGCGAACTCGCCATCTGGTTCGCTGACTAATCACGATCTTCGCGTAACGACCCCGGCCATCCAGTCGGGGTCGTTTGCTGTCTCGGCAAGGGGCAGGGGAGGGCGTGCGATAATGAATCGGCTCGCCAACCGGCGACCCCACAGAGAAGACTTTGCAAGCTGTGCGCCACCGCGCCGCTTGAGAGCCGCGCACGCGGCACATGAACACCGAAGAACATGTGGCCCGTCACCACGGATGGGCCGTGAAGACACCGAGGATGCGCCGCATCCCAACAGCTTTTCCGGACCGCACACGCAATCGTGGCGCCGGGGTAGGAGTGCACCAGGAATGGTGGAAGACACAACGAAGACGCAGCCCGAGGACGAATCGCGCACCGCGGAAGCCGGTACATCAGACGCAGCACTCGAGGCGAAAGAATCGGGCGACGAACAGGCCAGCGCTGAGCACGATGACGCTCAGATCGATCAGATCGACGTGAACGCCGAGGCAGTGGCCGAGACCGAAGCCGCCGCTGACGCCGCGGACGTTGAAGGCGACGAGACGGCTTCAGCAGCTGAGGCATCGGACGCTGAGGACGCTTCGGCTGAGGACGAGAACTCGTCTGAGACGGATGCTTCCGCAGGGGCTGAGAGTTCGGCAGAGACTGAGCAGGGGAGCGATGCTCCCGCTGAGGAGAAGCCCTCACCCATCCCCGCGGAAATCACGACGACGACGCTCTTTTTCCTCGCCCCTGACCTTCCCCCGATGCCGGAGCGTCCGCGCCGTGAGCGTGACGACGAAGACCGCCCGGGACGTAAGCGCCGCAACCGTCGCCGCGACGACGACGCGCAGGACAACGACAGCGAGAACGAGCAGACGAACTCTGGCTCGAGCGACGAGGAGCGCGAGGGCAAGCGTTCGCGTCGCCGGGGACGCCGAAACCGCTCGAACAGCAACAGAGAGAGCGAGAGCTCGAACGACGAGCCGATCACCGAACCGCAGAAGATCAAGGGTTCCACGCGCCTTGAAGCGAAGCGCCAGCGCCGCCGCGAAAGCCGCGAGACGGGACGCCATCGCCAGAGCATCACGGAGACCGAGTTTCTCGCGCGCCGTGAATCCGTCGACCGCACGATGCTCGTGCGCGCGAAGGGCGGCCGCGTGCAGATCGGTGTGCTCGAAGACCGCGTCCTCGTCGAGCACTACGTGGCCCGCTCGTCTGAGGCTTCGCTCATCGGCAATGTGTACCTCGGTCGCGTCCAGAACGTCCTTCCTTCCATGGAAGCCGCCTTCGTGGACATCGGCCGTGGCCGAAACGCCGTCCTGTACTCGGGCGAAGTGGACTGGTCGAAGGCCTCGCTGCCCTCGAACAAAGCCCGCCGCATCGAGAACGCACTCAAGGTCGGCGACCGTGTGCTCGTCCAGGTCTCGAAGGACCCGGTTGGCCACAAGGGCGCTCGCCTCACGAGCCAGATCTCGCTGCCCGGACGCTACCTCGTGTACGTCCCCGGCAACTCGCTCAACGGCATCAGCCGCAAGCTGCCGGACACCGAGCGCAACCGCCTCAAGAAGATCCTCAAGGAAGTCCTCCCCGAGGGCATGGGGGTCATCGTTCGCACCGCCGCTGAGGGCGCGACGAAGGAGCAACTCGAGCGCGACGTCAAGCGCTTGAAGTCGCAGTGGGAATCGATCGAAGCCCGCGTCCAGCGCGGCAATGCGCCGGCCATGCTCCACTCGGAGCCGGACCTCCTCGTCAAAATCGTCCGCGATGTCTTCAACGAAGACTTCAACCGGATGATCATCCAGGGCAAGCAGGAACTCGAAACCATCCGCGAATACCTCGAGGCAGTCGCCCCGGATCTCGTGGACCGCATCGAAGAGTTCGAAGGCGACGACCTCTTTACGGCGCACCGCGCGAACGAGCAGATCGAGAAGGCCCTCGACCGCAAGGTGTGGCTGCCCTCGGGTGGCTCGCTCGTCATCGACCGCACCGAGGCAATGACCGTCGTCGACGTGAACACCGGCAAGTTCGTTGGCTCCGGCGGCAACCTCGAAGAGACGGTCACGAAGAACAACCTCGAGGCTGCTGAGGAAGTCGTTCGCCAGCTTCGCCTTCGCGACATCGGCGGCATCATCGTTGTCGACTTCATCGACATGGTGCTCGAATCGAACCGCGACCTCGTGCTGCGCCGCCTCGTCGAATGCCTGAGCCGTGACCGTACGCGCCACCAGGTGGCCGAGGTGACAAGCCTGGGCCTCGTCCAGATGACCCGCAAGAAGATCGGTCTCGGCCTGCTTGAGACGTTCTCGGAGTCCTGCGACTGCTGCAACGGCCGTGGCGTCATCATCCACCACGAACCGATCGACCAGAAGCCGGCCGCTGATGCGACAGGTCGTGGCCGCCGCAGCCGCAAGAACCGTGACGCCGACCGTCGCACGCGCACCTCCGGCTCCTCGAGCCAGATGCACGAGGTGACGGATGCCGCTCGCAGCGCGCTCTCGCAGATCGCCGCCTCCACCATTGCTGGCAGCAAGGATGAGACGCGCGACGAGGACGTCAAGGAGACGGTCCCCGTCGACATGCCGGACGTCGCTCCCAACTCGACTGAGGAGTCGGGGCAGCAGGAACGTCGCTCGAAGCGTTCGCGCCGTTCGCGCCGCAACAAGAACCGTGACCGCTCGGAACAGAGCGAAGCGACGACGAACAGCGACGCGACCGCGGGGGACGCGCCGACATCTCTTGCTGAGGATGAAGCGGCTCCGGAAACGCTGATCGCTCAGGATCTCGCACAGCTTGTGCCGCAGACCCCCGAAGCGTCGAGCGAGGAGCCGACGCCGGACCTCGCCGCCCTCGACAAGGTGCTTGCCGCCCTGCCGAACCCGGATGTGGACGACGAGGCTGAGGCTCCCGAAACTGTTGCAGAGGGTGAGGAGCAGGCCCCTGCGGCCGAAGCGCCTGCCGCTGCTGCCGAGGAGCAGGGCACGAGCTCGCGTGGCCGTCGCCGTCGCGGTGGTCGACGCCGTGTGACGACGGACACGATTTCCACGGACGAATAGCGTTCGTGCGGCGTGTCCGGGCGATACCGCGTCGGGCGCGCCGCGCGCTTGCGCCACGCTGCATGCTCCGGTAAAGTTGCTCGCTGTTGCACGCTCTCAAGATCTGCGAGGCGCTCCCGCGTTACTCCGATCACGGAGCGACAAGGAACTTCCTCGTTCACGAGAACGATTAGACGCCCGCCAAGTTTGGGCACGAAGAAGAGGTACTGAAGTGGTATTCGCAATTGTGCGCGCCGGCGGCCGTCAGGAGAAGGTCGAGGTCGGCTCGATCGTCACCATGAACCGCGTCGTCGCAGACGACAAGGGCAAGGTCACGCTCCCCGCTGTTCTCCTCGTGGACGGCGACACCATCACGAGCGACGCTGAGAAGCTCGCCAAGGTGCAGGTGACGGCTGAGGTTCTTGAGGACCTCCGCGGCCCCAAGATCAGCATTCAGAAGTACAAGAACAAGACCGGCTACAAGAAGCGCCAGGGCCACCGTCAGGAGCTCACGCGCGTCAAGGTCACCGACATTAAGTAATCGAGGAGCGAGACTTCAATGGCACACAAGAAGGGTGCGAGTTCGACTCGCAACGGCCGCGACTCGAACGCTCAGCGCCTTGGCGTGAAGCGTTACGCCGGCCAGGTTGTCAACGCAGGTGAGATCATCGTGCGCCAGCGTGGCACGCACTTCCACCCCGGCGTCAACGTCGGTCGTGGTGGCGACGACACGCTGTTCGCGCTCTCGGCCGGTACGGTCGAGTTCGGCGAGAAGGGCCGCCGCAAGGTGGTTAACATCGTCGCGGCATAGTCCGACGATTCACGATTTTTCAGCGAGGGGCGGTCATATCGGCCGCCCCTCGCTTGCATGTTCGCAAGAATATGCAGAGACAAGCCTTAAGGAGGCGAGATGGCGACCTTCATCGATGAGGTGACCCTGCACCTGCGCGCCGGGTCCGGTGGCAATGGCTGCTGCTCGGTCAAGCGTGAGAAGTTCAAGCCCCTCGCCGGCCCCGACGGCGGCAATGGTGGCGACGGCGGCGACATCGTCCTCGTCGCAGACCCGCAGGTGACGACCCTGCTCAACTACCAGCACAAGCCGCACCGCACGAGTGAATCTGGCGGCTTCGGTATGGGCGACTTCCGAAACGGCACCACTGGTGAAGATCTCTTCCTGCCGGTTCCCGTCGGGACGGTCGTTCGTGACGCGAACGGCGTCGAACTCTGCGACCTCGCCGAAGCTGGGATGACCTTCCTTGCCGCCGAGGGGGGTCAAGGTGGACTCGGCAACGCAGCCCTTGCGACCACGAAGCGCAAGGCGCCCGGCTTCGCGCTGCTTGGCACCGAGGGTGAAGAGACGAGCATCATTCTTGAGCTCAAGGTCGTCGCGGATGTTGCCCTCGTGGGGTTCCCCTCGGCAGGCAAGTCGAGCCTCATCGCAGCGATGTCGGCAGCGAAGCCGAAGATCGCCGACTACCCCTTCACGACTCTCCACCCGAACCTCGGCGTCGTGCAGGCCGGCGACTACCGCTACACGGTTGCCGATGTGCCCGGCCTCATTGAGGGCGCGAGCGAGGGCAAGGGCCTCGGACTCGAGTTCCTCCGCCACGTGGAGCGCTGCTCGGCGCTCCTGCACGTGCTCGACTGCGCGACGCTCGACCCGGGTCGTGACCCGTTGAGCGACCTCGACGTCATCCTCGCAGAGCTTGAGGCCTACCCCGTCCCGCCGGGCCAGACGCCGCTGCTTGAGCGTCCGCAGCTCATCGCCCTCAACAAGGTCGATGTACCCGATGCACGTGAGCTCGCAGAGTTCGTGCGCGCCGATCTCGAGGGTCGCGGCTACCGCGTGTTTGAAGTCTCGGCGGCAAGCCACGAGGGTCTGCGCGCACTCACACTCGCCCTTGGCCAGCTCGTGGAAGAGAACCTCGCCCGTCGCGCGGAAGAGGCCGAGCACCGTCCGCGCATCGTGCTGCGCCCGAAGCCCGTCGACGAGCTTCCTTTTGAACTCAAGGTCGAAGGTGGCACCTACGGCCCGGTCTACCGCATCCTCGGCCAGAAGCCCGAGCGCTGGGTGGCGCAGACCGACTTCGGCAATGACGAAGCCGTCGGCTACCTCGCGGACCGCCTCAACAAGATCGGTATTGAAGAGGCCCTCTTCAAGGCTGGCGCGCAGGCCGGTTCGACCGTCGTGATCGGCCCCGGCAGCGGCATTGTTTTTGACTGGGAGCCCACGCTCACCTCAGCTGCTGAAGTCATGTCGAGCCCGCGCGGTACCGACTCGCGTCTTGACGAGAACACGCGCGCGACCCGTCGTGAGCGTCGCGAGGCGTACTTCGAGCGCATGGATGCTAAGGCTGAGGCCCGCGAAGAGCTCGAGCGTGAGCGTCGCGCCGGGCTCTGGACCGAGTCGGTCGAGCGCTACGACGACGACTGCGACGACGAGTAGCCAGCGGCTGGCAAATCGCCAACAGGGAACCAGGTACGATAGACCGCATGACCGACCTCACTTCTGTTCTCGCGTCGTCGGGCCACGTCGTCAATGAACTGCCGATGCCGCCGTTCATGTTCGGCGTTGTTGCCTTTGTTGCGCTTGCTGCCCTCGCCCTTGTGACCTGGACGTTCCGCAACGTCGCCGAGAAGGGGCCGGAGACCTCGCGCGTTATGCCGCCGAAGGCACCCCTCGGTGGTCACGACGTCGACCCGAGTCACTAACTCGAGTTCGCACGCCCGAATGACCAGCCCTGCTGTTTCGTCCGCGGCCGCGCCGCGACGACAGC
Source organism: [Zimmermannella] alba NBRC 15616 (assembly GCF_001570905.1). Lineage (GTDB taxonomy): Bacteria > Actinomycetota > Actinomycetes > Actinomycetales > Microbacteriaceae > Pseudoclavibacter > Pseudoclavibacter albus. Next base: position 74,600 of record NZ_BCSO01000006.1, read on the forward strand.
GGCTCGGCATTATGGGTGGCACCTTCGACCCCATCCATCACGGACACCTCGTCGCTGCGTCGGAAGCCGCTGAGCATTTCGACCTCGACGAGGTGATCTTTGTTCCCACGGGAAATCCCTACCGCAAGACCGGGGTTTCGGCGGGGGAGCATCGCTACCTCATGACCGTCATTGCGACGGCATCGAACCCGCGATTCCGGGTGAGTCGGGTGGACCTTGACCGCAAGGGGCCGACCTACACGATCGACACGCTCCGCGATCTTCGTGCCGTGTATCCGGACGCTGAGCTGTTCTTCATCACCGGCGCGGATGCTGTTGAGCAGATCCTGAGCTGGAAGGACGCGGAGCAGATGTTCGACATCGCACACTTCGTTGCGGTGACGCGTCCCGGGCACGAGATGAACGTTGGTGGCCTCTCGCACGACGATGTGAGCGTGCTCGAGATTCCCGCCCTCGCCATCTCGTCGACTGACTGTCGTGCCCGCGCTCGAGCAGGAATGCCGGTCTGGTATCTCGTGCCGGATGGCGTCGTGCAGTACATTGCAAAGTACTCGCTGTACACGCGTGAGGAGGCTGAACTTCGATGAGTGAGCAGCCGATGACGCGTCGCGAGCGGCGAGAGCTTGAACGCCGCGAGGCCGAGCGCCTCGAAGCAGAGCGCAAGGCGCAGGAAGCGGCGGCTGCGGAGGCGGAGCGCAAGGCGCGCGAGGAAGTGGCAGCCGAGGCTGCTCGCGCTGCTGAAGCAGCCGCGCAGACGCAGGCTGAGTCGGAAGCCGTGTCGGTGGCAGAGCCCGCCGCGGGGATGCCCACAGCGTCCGACATGCCGGTCGTCGAAGTCGCCCAGCCGATGACGCGGCGCCAGCTTCGCGAGCTCGAGCGTCGCCGCGAGGCGGAAGCAGCCGCAGCTGCTGCCGCGGCTGCTCCTGCAGAGGCGTCCGCTGCAGACGCGTCAGTGATGGACGAACCAAAGGCTGCCCCAGAGGCCGAGAGCGCGGTTGAACCGACTGCCGAGGCCACTGTCGAGCAGGCCCCGGACACCACGACCGAGGCTGTCGAGGACGACGTCCAGACCGCTCCTGCGGACGACATCCAGGTCGAGGACGTCACCGCCGACGCGACGCCGGTCACTTGGTCGATCCACGACATGGACGATCCCGCGCCCGCCACTGGCCAGCCGAGCCCGCTCTTCCCCGAAGTGAGCGCACCGCGCAGCCGCGACGAAGGCCCCGTGCTGCTGTGGAACCCGAGCGCAACCGCAGAGGATGCCCCGCGCCGCGCTCGTGCCAGCTTTGGCCTGCCTGTCAACGAGCAGCTCCCCGTCGTGCGGGACACGCACCAGACGCCCGAGCCGGGATCCTCGCCCGAAGACATCGACGACTACTTCTCGCGCCTGCTCGAAACTGGTCAGCAGGATGAGCCGCCGACGGGCAGCATCACCATGCCCTCGAGCCTCAACGTCGACGAAACCGATGCGCTGCCCCGCACCGCCATCGAGCGGCACGAGGAGCAGAACGAACCCGGCTGGCGTGACACCCTCAATCCGGCTGGCGCCGCTGCCGTCGATGACGAGACCGACGGTATCGACGACCCGGGTATCCTCGAGGAACTCTTCGGTCCGCGTGCTGCGAATTCGGCAGTCTCGGCAAAGACGGTGACTGGCTTCACGGCACCCGCTGATGCTGGCGAGTACGTCGATCACCTCTCGCGCTCGGGCGCGGTTGACAGCGATCCGCTCTCGTGGCTCCCAGCTGACCGTCCCGACACGACGCTCATGATGCCGGCCGACGATGACGCAGACGCGACCCTGCGACTCCCCGCTGCAGTGGCGCCCGTCGTCACGACATCGGAGTCGACGCCCACGTCCGAGGCAGACGCCGACGACGCACTCGTGCCGCAGACTGGATCCCACATGTGGAAGGGCGCCGAATCGGCCTCGCTTGAGGACGACACCGAAGCCATCCCCACCTCGTGGAAGATCGCGGCGGTCGGCGCAGGCGCTGCCGCCGTCGGCGTCATCATCCTCGCGTGGAACCTCATTCAGGGGTGGTTGGGCTGATCATCGCCCACGCCCACATCGACGGATGTTCTCCGGCATCCACACATACCAAGCTGGCACGATGCTCATGCCAGGCATCACCCGCAACGACCCTGGAGGTCCTGCCCCTATGACCGCAAGCGAACGCGCCCACGAACTCGTCGCCAAGGCTGCCACCGCAGCCGACGAGCGATCCGCCTTCGACCTCGTCGCCCTCGACGTGTCGGAGACGATGCCGCTCACCGACGTCTTCCTCATTGCCAGCGCCCGCAACGAACGCATGGTGCTCGCAATCGCAGAGGAAATCGAGGACGCCCTCGCCGAGATCGGCCAGAAGGCAATCCGCCGCGAAGGACGCGAACTCGCCCGCTGGGTGCTGCTCGACTTCGGCGATCTCGTCGTCCACATCTTCCACGAAGAAGACCGCATGTACTACGGCCTCGAGCGTCTCTGGAAGGATGCGCCGGTCATCCCTCTCGGCATCGCTGGCCCCAACGGCGCCGGTGGTGAGCACACAGGTGCCGCCGAGTAGCAACAAGTGACGGCCACGCGAACGGTAGCAATTGCCGCCATCGGCGTTGCTGCGGGGCTGCTCTCTGGGCTCTTCGGCATCGGCGGCGGCATCATCCTTGTGCCGGCGTTCATCGCGATCGCCAAGCTTGACCCGAAGACAGCTGCGGGAACTTCGCTCCTTGCCATCGTGCCGCTCGCTGTGTCTGGTGTCGCGAGCTACGCCCTCATCGGCGGCAGCGTCGACGTCGTGCTCGCGGCTGGGCTAGCGGCAGGATCCGTCTTGGGGGCACCGCTCGGGGCGAAGATACTCTCGATCATCTCGCGTGCGCAAGCACGATGGGCGTTTCTTGTCTTCCTCGTCGCCGTTGCCATCTCACTTGTGCTCACGGTGCCATCGCGTGACGGCGTGTTTGTGCCGAGTGTTGGCGCGCTCGCAGCGATCACCGGGCTTGGTTTCGTTGTCGGCATCGTCTCGGGCGTGCTCGGTATCGGGGGAGGGGTGATCGTCGTGCCCGCGCTCGTGCTTGCCTTTGGCATCAGTGACCTCGTCGCGAAGGGATCTTCCCTTCTCATGATCATTGCAACGGGGCTGAGCGGAACGATCGCCAACGCAAGGCTCCGACAGTTTGACGCGTCTACCGCGCTCATCGCAGGAACCGCAGCGGCCCTCACGGCGCCCATCGGTGCCCTCGGAGCTGCTTGGCTGAGTCCAGTCGCGGCAAACATCGCCTTCGCGGGACTCCTGATGGTCATCGGAGCCACCACGTTGCGCGGGCTCCTGCGGGAGCGTCGGAAGCAGCGGCCAGGGGGTAAGGAATCCAACTAAGGTCCTCACGACACGCGAACACGCCGAAGTTGCACGACGTCATGTCGGGTGGGTATATTGGCGTAGTTGCTTCGAGAGCAGCAGCAAAGTGAATATGGGTCTGTGGCGCAGCTGGTAGCGCACCTGCATGGCATGCAGGGGGTCAGGGGTTCGAGTCCCCTCAGATCCACGTAAGATGAGAAAATCGAAACTTGCCCCGCCTGATGGCGGGGCAGTTTTGTTTCTGCGGTGACGTGGGCCGGGGCATCGATGCTGGTGTGTGCGAGGACGCTGGCGGTGGTCTGCTCGGGGGTGTAGGTGGCGTTCTCTTCGTCGTCGATGGTGATGCGGGTGAACAGGGCGCGGTTGAGGATGCGTCGTTCGGCTGGTTCGCACTTGTTGTAGAGGTCGTCTAGGTCGACCAGGAGTTCAGTGAGCTGGTCCAAGCCTGTTCGGGCCTCGGCGTAGGTGTCGGTGAGGTTGTCGAGCCGGGTGGTGATCTGGTCGAGGCTGGCGCGGATGCGGTCTTGTTCGCTTTTGAGGAGGTCGAGTGGGATCGCGTCGGCGTAGTGAGCTTGGACGAGTTTGAGGCGTTCGGCCTCGAGCTTGTCGCGCTGGGCGGTCAGGAGCTTGCGTTCGTCCTCGCTGGATCCTTCGAGCTGGTCGAACACGTCGTTGAGGACCTTCCGGACGTGCTCCGCCTGGGCGTGGCTGAGGGAGTTGCGCTGGTAGGTGCGTTCGATCTCGGCTTCGGCGCGTTCGGCGAGGATCGCGGAGCGGGTGCAGTTGGTGGTCTTGCGGCGTCGTCCGGAGCAGGTGAAGTACTCGTAGCGGTCCCCGGACTTGTCGCGGGGGCGTTCGATCATGAGCTTGGCTCCGCAGGCGCAATACAGGGAGCCTTTGAGGTAGTGGTCGTACTTCTGGGGTCGTTCGCCGCGGGCGTTGTTGGCGTCCAGGTTGGTCTGGACGCGCAGCCACGTCTCCGCGTCGACGAGGGGCTGGTGGGTGCCGTCGTAGGTGACGCCGCGGAAGGTGACGGTGCCCTGGTAGTAGGGGTTGGTCAGGATCTTGTGCAGCCCGGTGGTGGTGACCGGTTTGGCCGGCTGCGAGGGGGTGGGCCGGGTGGTCAGGCCGCGGGCTGTGAGTTCCTTGGCCAGGCGCGACAGGGACCAGTCCCCCGTGGCGTAGGCGGTGAAGGCGAAACGGACGAGGTCGGCGCGTTCGGGGTCGATCTCGATCTCGCGGGACTCGCGTCCTCGGGCGTCGGTGGTGCGGACGTTGAGGTAGCCCAAGGGGGCTTTGGTGGGGGTGCCGCCAATAGCGGCCTTCTGGGTCATGCCTTTGAGGACTTCCTGGGCCAGGTTCAGCGAGTAGAACTCGGCCATAGAGGCCAGGATGCCGTGCATCAGCATCCCTGAGGGGCTCTCGTCGATGTTCTCGGTGACCGACACCAGGCTGATGTTCGCATCCCGTAGCGCGGCGTGGATCATGGCGTCATCGAGCCGGTTGCGGGCGAGGCGATCGACCTTGTTGATGATGCAGTACCGCACCGGGTGCGTGGTCGCGTAGTCGAGCATCTCTTGGAGCGCGCGTCGTTGGGCGGTCTTGGCGGACTCGCCGGGCTCGATGAACTCCTTGATGATGACCGCGCCGAGCTGTTCGGCCTTGCGCTGCGCGGCTTCGCGCTGGGCCGGGATCGACAGGCCTTCTTCCAGCCCGTTGCGGGTGGCCTGATCCTTGGTCGAGACCCGCAGGTAGCTGATCGCCGCCACCTTCCCGTCACCCGTAGGCGCTGTGGCGTCTGGGCTTGGTGTGGTGCGGGCGAGCCGTCGAAGGCCTGAGATGTCGAGGCCGGAGAGTTGATCGAGTGTCATGGTGACCGCCTTTCACAAGCCCCCACATGTCTGGGGGCGGGTGGGGCGCCGGAGGCGGTCACGTCAGAGTCGAAAAGAACACCCCCGCGAACGGGGCTTAGCAAGGCAGGTGCCAACAGCGCCGAAACTTGATGTGGAACCAGTTTAGCGATCGGCTACGAGCAGGCGACGAAGATGGGCACCGGACTGCCCCACGGGCTGGTCGCCAGCGGTGCGCAGCGCGATCAGGATCAACACTTCCGCGACCTTCGCGGCATCGATCTCCTCACGCGGCTCGTACTGTACGCTCAGGGGCCTATCCGCCTCGACTCGGGCGGTGGTGCGGTGATACCGGCGCACCATCCTCATCCACCCTCAGGACCCAGAACATCGTCGCGAACCTCATCGGTCGCCGGGTCGATCCGGTCATCCAGGCTGGCGTAGAAGGCGTCTTCGGCAGCCTGTCGTTCGTTGACTTGGTCGAGGACGTATTGGACGAAGTCGGCGTCTCGGTCGGTGATGATGGATTCGTCGTGGGTGGGTTGGGGTTCTTCGCCGGGCCAGGTGGTTTGGCGGGTGGGGCGGTCGCGGTCGAGGCGGGTGCCGGAGGCGGTGACCCAGTCGCGCAGGCGGTGGCGGGCGTCGGCGAAGTCGCGGTGCCAGCCCAGGGGTGCGGAGCCGTTTTGTTCGGGGTCGTAGGCGCATAGCCAGTGCAGGTGCAGTGCGGACAGTTCCCAGACCAGTTCGGGGTGGCGGTGCCAGTAGGGCGGGATGACTGAGGCGGGGAGGCCGTAGGTGTGGCGGAGCCAGTCGACCCACCGGTTCAGTTCCAGCAGTTCGGTTTCCAGATCTTGCGCTGACAGGAGGTTCCAGTTGATCGGGTGCGGTGGTTCGGGCAGCGCGCTGGTGTCGGGGGTGTGGGGGTGGTCGTCGAGGATGTCGGGGTCCTCGTACTGGTCGTCGGGCTCGGGGCCGTGAGTGCTCATGATCAGTCCCCCCGGGTCACATGCTGAGGCTGTCGGCGGTGGGCGTGGCCTGGTGGTGCTGGGGTGGTTCGAAGGCCTGCCCGGCCGCCTGGCGTTCGAGTGCTTGGCGGGGTGTGCGGTCGACGTCGTAGCGGGTGCGGGCGGTGTCGTGGCCGATCTTCTTGGCGACGAACTCTTCGCCGGCGATGCGTTGGCCGTCGCGTTCGTAGGTGTAGTCGTGGGCGTAGCCTTCGGCGACGAACTGGTCGCCTTTGGTGAAGCGTTCGAAGGCGCGTTCGGCGGTGGCGCGGTAGAGGACGAGGTTGCCGAAGGAGGGCTCGAGTTTGGTGAAGGTGCCGTCTTCTTCGCGTTGGAAGTTCTCCTGGCCGAAGCGGGCGTAGAAGCGGGCATCGCCGCGTTCGGTGTAGGTCAGCTGCGGGTCGGATGCGATGAACCCGGACAGGGATTCCTGGGTGCGGATGGCCATGACGCGGTACCTCTCAACTCGTGGACTGCAGCCCGCTGGTGGTGTGGGTTGCTGGTACCGGTCAGGTGCACCCCGGGCCCCGGTCAGGGGTTCTGCAGGAGCTGTTCGAGGCGTGCGCGATCCTGTTTGAGGGTCTCGGCGTCGGGGCGGGTGGGCCAGGCGGTCAGGTCGGTGATGATCGGCGGGGCGGAGCGGAGCAGGGTGACGCCGGTGCCGAAGGGGAGGGTGCGGATGCGGTCGGGTGGCAGGATCGGCACCCGCCGTACGGAGCGCTGGTTCGACCTGTTGCCGTGGTCACCGAGGGTGACGGAGTCGGTGTATTCGTCGCGTTCGCCGATGAGGGTGGTGAGGTCTTGGAGGTCGCGGCTGCTGGAGGCGCCGCCGAGGATGAGTTTCACGATGGCGGCGTCCCAGATCGCTCCGGCTTGGTGATCGGACCACTTGTCGCGTGCCTGGGCGAGCGATTGGAGGACCGGCAGGGTGGTGATGCCGGTGCCGCCGCCTTCGGCCATCAACGTCGGCAGGGACGGCAGCGGTGCGAGGTTCCCGATCTCATCCAGGGCGAGCAGGAGGGGTGGGTCGAGGCGTGCGCCGGGTGAGCGGGCGGCGAGGCGGCGGGCGGTTTCGATGAGGTCTTCGATGAACGCCGCCACCAGAGCGGCCGATGCCCCGGCACCGGCACCGGTGGCGAGTAGGTAGAGGGTCCCGGACTCTCGCAGGAAGGTTTCGGGGTCGAAGGGGGTCTCGCCCTCGCGTGGTGTGACTGCGTCGAGGACGCGGGGATCGGCGAGGGCGCCGAGGGCGAGGGCGACGCCTTGCCAGATGGAGTCGCGGGTTTTGGGATCGGCGTCGATCATCGCCCCCAGCGAGTCAGCCCATCCGGCCGCCGCGTCGGGGTGGTTGGTGAGGATCGCGACGGCTTCGGCCGCGGCGGCGGGGTCGAGGGTCCACCGGAACAAGTCCGCCGGCTTTCGAGAGTCCAACGCGGCGGCGTGGAGGAGGGCTTGGAGGGCGGTGCGGGTCTTGCCTTCCCAGAACCCACCTGACTCCACCCCACCAGCCGACAACCCGGTGGCAGACGCCAGGCCGGTCGCGCGGATCATCGCCGTCAGCGGGTCTTCACAGCCCCGGACGGGGGACCAGCGCATCCCCGCCGGGAGCCCTTCGGCCAGGTGCTGGGGGTCAAACACCGCCACCGGGCCACGACGCTGCCGGGCGCGCAGGGTGGCGGTGAGATTGTCCGGCCGGGTCGAGGTGGTGACCACGGGGCCGGGGGCGTCGAGGATGGCGGGGATGACGATGTGCAGGCCCTTGCCGGAGCGGGGCGGGCCGATCAGCAGGATCGAGTCCTCCACACTCGCCCACACCCCCTGTCCCTTCGACGTCCCGAGCCGATACCCCACCTCACCCGGGGCCGGGTCCTTCAGCGACGGCCGCAACGTCGAGGCCCGTTTCAGCAGCACCTTCTCCGAGGCGACCTGCGCGATCTCGTGCCGCGTCGCCGTGCCCGCCAACCGATGCGGATCCACCTCCTGAGCATGGCAACGGCGCCGCCAGACGACCCATCCCCAGCCCGCGAATCCGACCAGCCCGCCCAGAACCACGACAGTCGTGACCCAGTACGCGACCGGACTGAGACCAGGCGCCCCCAACGCGACTGCGGGGTTGGCGGGGTTGAACAACACCCCAGCGCCGGCAGCCCAACTGCCTGCTGGTTGTGGGATACCGGTCAGGAACGCAGCCACCGACCCAGTCGCGCGGAGTACGAGGGTGAGGAGGAACAGGGCGATGAGGCCGAGGAGGGCGGCGTTGGTCAGTTCCTCACCCATCGACCCACTCTGCCGCTGCGAGGCACTCATCGCGCCTCCAGCACGATCAGAGTCCCCGAGGTCCGCCCAACCACCACCACCGGCGTCACGGTTGTGCCGGGTGGGGTGATGGTGCCGTTCTCATCCGCCGCCACTTCCTCAACGATCTGGGCGAGGAGCACCGTCTCACCGGGCAGGAACCCCACCAACCGCTCCGATTCCGCCGTCCGATTTGCTTCCTCAGGTTCAGGATCACCCGTGGCGGCTTCCTCGTCGGCAGGGGCTGGGGTGTCTGGCTCGGGTTCGGGGTTTCGGCGTGGTCGGTGGGCGTGGATGATGTCGGTGAAGTGACTGCCGTCGGACTCGTACACATCTACCCGCACGGGAATACGGCGCTGCTCGGTGAGGTCATCAAGGATCGCTGCGAAGTCACTCCGACCCCACACCTCACCGGCCGGCGGAAGATGCGGCTGTTGGTCGACGGTCACCGTCAGGGTGCCGGTGATGTCGACGGTGATGACCACGTGCCGCAACACCACCGGCACCGTCTCGCTCGGGTCGTTGCGGCGGTGTCTCAGGGCGGGAAGCTTGGGCATTACTTGACTCCTGCGGTGAGGCGGCTGCTGGTGTCGAACAGCTCCAGCTCGCCGGGGTGGAGCTGGTGCTGGATCACGAACGAGCGGTTCTTGATCCGCCACAGCCCCTGACCCACGCCAAGGTTTGGCAGCAGGGTCTGTTCGGTTCCGGTCAGGCCGAGGGCGGTGGCGGTGGGGCCGAGCTGGTCGGATTCCTGGCGGTAGACGATCCGCGTCTCCGCATTCGCCAACAGACTGTTGGCCAGCGAGCGCATGGCGGAGCCTTCGTCGCCGACGTTGTCGAGGTCGGAGAGTTTGTGGAAGATCAGCATGTTCGCGATCCCGTAATGCCGGGCTAGACGCCAATGCGCATCCATCCGCTTCAACAACGCCGGATGGGACATGAGCCGCCAGGCCTCGTCGTAGATCACCCACCGCTGCCCACCATTGGGGTCCAGCAGCGCGGATTCCATCCATGCCGAGCTGCAGGTCATCAACACGCTGATGAGGGTGGAGTTCTCGGTCACCCGGGACAGGTCGAGGCTGATCATCGGCAGATCCGGGTCGAACGCCACGGTGGAGGGGCCGTCGAACAGTCCGGCGAGGTCACCGGCCACCAGACGCCGCAGCGCGTGGCCGACCAGGCGTCCGTCTTCAGCGAGGCGTCCGTCGGGGTCGTGGCTGGGGGTGAGGATGTGGTCGACGACCATGGGCAGGATCGGTACCTCGTTTTCTGCCACCGTGGCGGTGAGGGCGAGGTCGATCGCGGTGTGTTCCAACGGCGTGAGCCCCCGCGCCAGCACTGTTTCGGCCAGAGCGCCGATCAGGTCACGGCGCCGGGAGGCGACGGTGCTCGCCCACTCCTGGTCGGTGAGCCCGCCGGGTCGGTGTCCCTCATCCAGGGGATTCAGGCGGGTGTGGAGGCCGTGGCCGAGCACGATCGCCTTCCCGCCCACCGCTTCGGCCACCGCCGTGTGTTCGCCCTTGGGGTCGCCGGGGACGTAGACGCGGCGCCCGAACGGCAACGACCGCGTATACAGCGACTTCGCCAGCGACGACTTGCCCGACCCGACGATCCCCGCCAGCACCAGGTTCGGGGCGGTGATGATCCCGCGGGCATACAGGACCCACGGGTCGTAGACGAAACTGCCACCCGAATACAGGTCCTGCCCGACGAACACCCCATCCGACCCCAGACCCCCTTCGGCCATGAACGGATACGCCCCGGCCAACGTGGCCGAGGTGTCCTGATGCCGCGGCAACCGCAACCGGCCCGGAGACCGCAACGCCGCCGGCCCCGCCTCACCCGCCGCCGGCAGAAACGTCGTCGACCTACGCTCCTCCCGCTCCGCGGCAGCTTTCGCCTTCGCCGCCTCCCGCTCGACCCTGGCCTGCTCAGCCTGCAACCGGGCCGCAGCCTGACGACGAGCCTTACGGGCCTTCCGCCGTTCCGCGGCCGGGGACACCAACACCGCAGCGTGCAGCCGTTCCTTCTCGCCGCTCACAGCGACTGCCCCACCGAAGACGACGTTGCGCCACCCGCTTTGGGCGCGAACCAATCTGTGCCCTCGGCCGCACGACGCGGAGACTCAGAGGTGACACCGCTGAACGCGTCCCGTGCAGCGACGACCTCCTCCTCGTCGGGTGTTGGGGTGGTGTCGGGGTGTTCGCGGACCAGCCCGACATACCCCATCTGCGGGTTGTAGGTCAGCACATACCCGTCGGCCTCGAAGCTGCGATCCCACTGCCCGCCCGGCAGCTCGTCGTACACCTCACCATTCACGAACGCCGCGCCAGTGGTTTCGTCGCCGAAGTCCCACTGCGCCAGATGCGCAATCCCCGCCTGCTCCCCCTCAAGATCGATCAGGTCCAGCACCTCATCGGCCTCACTGCCCTGGAGGAACACCACATTCACCCACCGCCGCGAACGCTCGGGCTCGGGGTTGGTGTGGGTGTGCCAGGCGATCCGACCGGACGCTTCGTGCGCGCGCATGACCCGGTCAGCGACCTCATCCAGCCCGTCGGCGGCCTGATGCAACTCATCGGCCGCCGCCAACGCCACTGCCTCCGCCGGCGCGCGGTCATCGGTGAACGCGATGTCGCGGTGATCAGCATGAGCGCGCGACAGCTGGTTCAGCACTTGCCGTAACAGCCGCACCGACCCTGATACCTCGCCCAAGACCCGGTACATGTCAGCCGGATCCTCAAAGGTGCGAGTGGCGTGTGCCAACCCGCGCAATCCCTCATAGGCCTCAGCAGCATCCGCAATCGGATCAACAAACGTCGCCATCCCAACAGTCCTCTCTACGTAACGGCGGTACGCCTATGAGGGAGGTGTGCGATGGTGTCCTCTAATGGCTGTAATGGAGGACAGCCGAATCGACGGATGCGAGGTGCTCATGGAGTTGTCAGTTCCTGTGTGGATGCCCGCGTTCTGGTGGAGAGGCGCAGCGCAGCATGTCCGAGAATGGGTGCTCGAAGACCCGGACCAGGAGGATCACCGTGAACCTCGTTGGAGTGACACTTCCGAGCAGCGCTGGAGACTGATTGCCTCTACCGTTGCCCTCGTCGGAGACGAGCTTGCCGCGGGGCGGTGGACCATCGATGAAGATGACGACACGTACTACGGCATGGTGGCGGCTCCGGTACCGGAACCACTGACGGAGACTGAGCGGCACATCGTGACCTCATGGTTCTCTGCCGGCGAAGCAGTGTGCGTCGACCCCTGGTTCGAGCCCATCACCAACGGGCGGCACCGTCTCTGGAACACGTTGACGCACTTTGGCGATCGGTTGGTTCCCGTCGCCAGCGATGCACTGGGATACGCGACACCGACCAACACCGAAGTTCTTGGCGAAGCGTGGCCTGAGCTGTATCGAGCGCACGTCGACGACCTCGCAGCGATCGAGTGGTTCGACCTGCACGACCCGATGAACTCCCGCTTTGCCCATGCGATCGATCAGGCAGCACGCGGTGAGCACCCTGCACCCCGATAGAACCGTTCGGCTGGTCAGGTAATGCGTCCTAGCATGGAGAGATGCCAGCAATCGGACGCTTCACGCAACTCGTCTTTGAGTGCAAGGACCCCACAGCGGAAGCACTCTTCTGGCAGAAAGTCCTGGATCTTGCACCGGCCACCGGTGATGACCAGTGGTTGACGCTGGAGTGGGAGCCTGTTGGACGCCTCTCTTTCCATCGCGTCTCCGATTACGAACCCCCGCAGTGGCCGGGCCACAGAGGCGAGCTGCAGGTTCACCTTGACCTGCTAGTCGATGACCTCTCGGAGGCATGTGCCGCCGTCGAGGTAGCAGGCGGCCACCCACTCACTGACGTCTTGGATCCCGGCCCGAAAGCCTGGCGCATCTACGCTGACCCCGCGGGCCATCCCTTTTGCCTCGTCACAGTGCCCGAATGACCCCTTCCTAGTCGTCAGACCTGGCGGCAAAGTGGGAGGGCTGCGGCGGTGAAGGCTTTGGCTTGTTGTCCGGCGAGGAGTCGGGTTTCGCAGTTGGCTTGGATGGCGGCTTGTTCGAGGGCGGCGACGTGGGCGTCGAGGCCCTCGATCGTGGTGGCGGTGACGGTGATCAGGCCGGTGTAGCGCAGGATGCCGTGGCCGGCGGTGAGGTCGGCTTCTTGCTGGAGGACATCGTGGTACTCAGCCGTCTGGGAGGCGTCTTCGATCTGCCCGATTTTGGCGCGTTGGGCTTGGTCGGAGATGTGCTCGACCTTCTTCTTGCGGATGTCGCGGGCGGCCTGGTCGGAGCGCATGGGGGTGCAGATCAGGGAGAACGACCGTTGGATCCCGCTGGAGAGCAGGATGGGTGAGAGGAAGCCTGGGTAGACCATGGAGCGGGGCCATTCGCTGATCCACAGCACGGCGTGGTGGGCGGAGTCGGTGCGGATACGACTCCAGGTCTCGTTGACCGCGACGGGGCCGGCGGTGGCGAGGTCGTGGCCGATCTCGCCGTGGCGTTCCAAAGTGGCGGCGATCGCAGGGTCGTAGGCCGAGCGCAGGATCACCGCAATCTGTCCGGGGGTGCGCCAACCGGATGGGGTGAGGTCGGCCGAGCGGAGCGCGGCGGTGAGGGTGTTCATCTCTTGGCGCAGGACGGCAGCGGCTCCACGGATACCGCCGCCCGCTGTGCGGATCTGCCGCGCCGCGTTTCTCATGTCGAGGGATAGCGACAGGGTGGTGGCGTGGCGTTCGCCGGCGGGGCCGGCACGGTCGATGAGTTCGGCGTAGGTGGTGGCAGCCCAGCTCGTGTCCTCGGGCTGGCCATGGGTGGTCCACCATTCGGCCAGTCCGGTGCCGGAGTCGGGCAGGGTGCGTTCCAGGATCTGCAGGGTGGCGATCCTGCCGGAGCGGCAGACGGTGGCCAGGACGCGGCCCCAGGCGGTGACACGGCGTTCTTGTTCAGCGGGGTCGAGGAGCACGAACGCGGGGTGGGTGATCTCGCACACCACCGTGAGCGTGTTCTGGTGGGGGTCGTGGATCATACCCGCCCCCGTGGTCGGGTCCTCGTACTCGCGCAGCCGCGCCTGGTCGCCGGGCAGGGCGAGGGTTCCGGCGGGGCGTGGGGTGACGATGCGACGCCGGTAGAGGAGTTGGCCGATGGTGGTGCGGTAGACCCACCAGCCGGCCACGGGCACCCACTCGATGACCGGGCGTCCCGCGACAGGTACCCAGGTGAGGAGGACGGCGGTGGCCCAGACGGGGGCGGTGTAGGCCAGCCACATCCCGCCCCCGGCATACAGAGCGGTGATGATGGTGGCGATCGCGATCCCGACGGTGACCAGCTGGGCCACGGACAGGCCAAGCAGGATGCCGCGACGGGTCAGCCGGGAGAACTTCACCGGCACCAGCGCCGAACCGGTCGCGTCCGGGTCGTGGTTGTTGTTCTTGTTGCGGCGGCTCATGACTGCGGCTCCTTCCCAGCACTCGACGGCGGTGGCGGATTATCAGCGGGCGGCGGGTTCGGTACCGGCGCGGACGGCGACACCTGCTCACCCCCACCAGGCGAGGACGACCCCGCGGGTGCCTGCGGCTGTGACCCCGGTGTGGGCTCCGCACCGGCCGACGGAGTGCCCTGCTGTGGCGGCGTCCCACCGGGCGCAGACGCCGGCGGAGTACTCCCACCATCGCCTCCGCCTCCGTTGGGGCTTGGGGTGTGGTCGGCGGCGTCTGCCGCGGTCTCGGCCTGCTGACCGAGCTCGGCGCCGGCTTTCGGTCCCGCGATGGCGGCATCCTTGGCCACCTGTGCCCCGATCACGGCCGCAGCCGCAGCAGGACCCGCAGCGGCAGCAGACCCACCCGAGGCCGCACCCGATCCGGAAGCCCCGGCCGCCCCACCAGTGCCAGCTCCGGCTTCGGCTCCGCCCTGGGATGCGGAGGGGTTCGGGGTACTCGGTTTCGCCGGCTGCTTCCCGCCACCACCGTTGCTGTCACCGCCACTGCCGTCGAGGACCTGCCGGGGGTTGCCTGGCTGACGGTCTGGGAGCGGGATGGGGCGGTTGAGGGAGTTCTTGGCGTCTTGTTCGGCGCCGATCGCGTGGTACATGTCGAACCCGACGAAGCTGATGAACCGGTACGTCAGGTAGGGGGCGAACGCGGCCATCGCCATGAGCACCACCCCGGCCAGCGGGTCACTGATCGAGGACAGGTCCCCATCAATCGGCGCGGCGACCTGGGTGATCGCGACCAGCAGCAGGGCCTTGCGGACCAGCAGCGACAGCCACACGATCGCTGCGGAGGTGATCGCGAGGCCGGCGAGGAAGATCGTGATGATCGCCCCGACCCCGGGGGCGGCGATGTTGATCCCCGCTAGTCCACCGGCGAGGGTCGTGATCTTGTCGCCCATCGATTCGGTGGTCTCGCCGGCGGCTTGGACGATCCCGACACACAGCTGGTCGACCACCTCCAGCAGCAGCCCGGTCAGGGTGATCACCACGAACGACCCCAACACGCTCTTGGCGAGGCCGAGGGCGGCCCGGGTGAGAGCAGTGGGGTCACGTCTGATGAGGCCGGTGATGAGTTGGAGGCAGAAGAACAGCAGCATCACGAACACCGCGATGCCGAACAGCAGGTTGTAGACCGACAGGTAGCCGTCACTGGTGATGTCGACCAGGGTGGTGGCGTCGAAGACGTTCCACACGGCCTCGAACAACCAGCCCGCGGCTGAGCCCATGGCTTGGGCGAGCCAGTCGAACGGGGCCGACACCAATGAGGCGGCGGCTTCGCCAGCGGTTTCGCAGACTCCAGAGATGACGGGCAGATCACAGATCCCCACCGCAATCACTCCTCACACACGTGGGTTGACGGGTAGGGGTTAGACGGACTGGCCGACGTTCCAGAAGAAGTTGATCAGCGTGACCGCGGCGCCGCAGATGATCGCTGCCCCACAGGAGACCAGGACGCCGACCTTGCCGCGGCCTGCCAGGTGCGGGTTGGACGAGTTCGCGCCGAAGCCCCACACGATCGCGGAGATGATCAGCGCCAGCACCGATAGGATCAGCCCGATCGTCATCACCGCGCCCACGATGTTGCGCAGCTGCGCGATCCCCGGCAGCCCATCATCGTTTGGCGTGATGTCCACCTCCATCGGCAGCATCACCGGCAGAGTCGACAGATTCGGCACAACACAGCTCATCAAATCAAACACAGCAAGCTCCTTCGAAGCAGACGGCCGTCCCGCTGCTGCGGGCGGGCCCTTGGTTGGGTCTGCCTGTCAGGTGCGCGGGTATGGCCGGGCCCAGGTGCGCGCACGCAAGTCTGCCGGTGAGGCTGGCCCATGCTGGCTAGCAATCTCTGAGTGAGACTCCGTCATCGGCGGTCAGCTCACGAACTATCCGGCCGAGCTCCTTCGCGGTTGATCTTGTCATTGGCCCTGGACGGTTACGTCAGAACGGCATCCGCAAAAGGCGGCTAGAAAAGCCAACCGAAGATTTTGCGCCACCAAGGCGTCAAAGAGTTCTGATTGTCCGTGCATGACTGGTTCTTTCTGGTGGCCAGGGAAATCCAGCCACTCAGACGCGGATCTGTGGAATGAGTAATTGCCAAATCTGCGTAGATGAGCGTCAAGCCCCCATGGGCGCAAATTTTTTCCATGATCTGGGGTGGAATATCCTCGACGGTTACCCAGGGGGTGCCTTTCGCGTCAAGGATGTTGATCCCGTCCGTGGTGAGTCGGGCTAGCCAGCCAGGGGTGGGCTGCGGCGGTTCGTCGTGAGCGACTTCCGGAAGTCCTGCGCGCTCCATTCCTTGACGGACTGGGTCGATGCGGCCCGAAGAGCTGACGGTGACAATTGCTGGCGCGTGCACCCAAAGCTCGGGTGTCGCGGGTCCGGTGTCTCGCCACCAGACGTTGAGTTGGTCGCCCCCATCGATACTGTGCGTAACGGAAACGGATGGTGGCGGATTGCTGAAGATCTTGCGGTAGCGCATGGATTCGCGCTGTTCTCGCAGGATCATTCCCAGTTGGGCCCAAGCATCCAACTGGTGCGTGCGCTGCTTGGGAGGCGGCAGTTTCCCAATTACGTCGGAGAGCGGCCCGGGGCCCTCCTCCGTGAAGGCCCTCAGGATCGCAAAGCGATACTGGTGATTGCTCTCGTCTAGCGCAGCGGAATTTTCATCCAGCCACACCACGAGCCGCACAGCTGAAGCAATGAGAAGCTCGGGGGTTTCCAGCGGACGCTTACTTGCTTCGATCATCAGTTCAAGCCCCACGTCAAGAAGGCCATCCACCAATTGATCGACGAGGGCTCCTTCCTCCAGAGCTTGGTTCGCGGCGCTCAGCACGGTATCCACCCCGGCCTGCCAGGCACTGCGCTCCACCAGCAGGAGCGCTGTCATTCTTTCGATGTGAAGCTTGTTGAGTAGAGTGTTTCCTGCCCCGCTCACTGCTGGTTCAGGTGCTCCTAGAGGCACCAAGGCGTCTAGCGCATTTAGTGCGCGGCGAGCGCGACCCGGACTGGAGTCAGGCAGGCACAAATGCAATACATCCCGGATCGTGCGCAACGCATTTTGGGTGGCCACATCGCACAGAGTTTCCTCGTTGCCCATTTGCAACACTGTTTCGGAGAAGAGCGCGACTTCGACAACCTCCTCAGTCTTATGAAGACGCGCGGCAGTGATGGCAATCACGGATAGGGTTTGAAGCTGCATCTGTACCCACGTCGCATGGTCGCGAACCAACTCCAGCTGGTCCTGCCGGACCTGGAAGGCCACGCGTGACCAGAGGCGGGCGATCGCAGCCTGCGAGGTGATGAAGGCCAACTGTGCGAAGTTGTGCATAGACACGCTGGCCAAGGTCAAGGTTTCAGGGCTGTCTTTGAATACCTCGACCGTTTGTCGAAGGAAGTAGTCGATGGGGTGAATCAAGGCAGTACCTTCGCGAAAGCGCCCATCCTCGGTCAGCTGTCGCACCCATTTGTCGCAGGTGCTTAGGATGGCCCATATCTCGGGCCCGTTCAGTGGGATGCCTTGTTTCGTCATAACTAGCTGGACGAAACCGTGAATTGTTAGAACTTCATCCAAATCATGGGGCCGATCTGGCGTGAGGATCTCTTGCCTAATGAATCCGGAGGAAAGGAGGTCTTCCACTGCCTTTTGAGTCATTCCAACCTGGGCGAGGGCGTCAAGTAGCAGGCGGCGAGGAACGCGGCTTCCACCTGTAACCAATAGAAATGAGGCCAGTTTCCTCGCTTCGGGAGATAGTTCCCGCCAATCAGCTAGGATCACTTGGGCTGCAGTTCGAGGATATCCATGTGGGAGCAATTCCTCACTGTCCAGGTCGAGGCGATCCAGTCGGTCAGTAAACTGCAACATGGCTTTTTTCGGACCGCCACGTCGAGCAATCCAGCCAACAGCCAGCTCCAGAGCCAAGGGCCATCCAGCGAGCGCTCTTGATATGGCATCACAAGCGGATAGCTGCTGGGCTGACCACGACTCGACTGCTTGCCCAAATCGTCGAGCCACAAACCGTCGCGCCTCGATCTCGTCAAATGCATCCAGTGAAGTTGTTGGCGCGAGAGAGTCCGGCCAGGTCGCCACTCGTGTGGTTATGAGGACTTGTCCATAGCCGCTGCGTGGTATCCAGGGGTAAACTTCCTCGAAAGAGGAAGCTCCATCTAGGACTAGCAACCAAGGTACCGGCGATCCCGACAAAACATCCACGAGATCGCGTCTCGGCATGTCGGTGGGAGTAGTCGCTGCCCCCAGTTCTTGAAGTGCCATCGGAACTTGTGATTCGAGCACCCCTCGTGAACTCGCGTCTAGCCATAGGACGAACGCCACATGTTCCAAGAGTGATCGAGCATGTAGATAGGCGGCTGCGGATTTTCCACTACCGGACATGCCTTTCAAGACCGCGATCTTGGGGGCGCCATTATATAGAGAGCCGGCGGGGAGGTGTTCCCTAAGGAACCGAGAGGACTTCTCTCTCTCGATGTAATTTCCTACTGGGACCTGAATGCACTTCCCCCAGGCTCGTGATCCAAGGGCGCTAGACAGCAAGGGATTTGAACCCGTTAGAATCTGACGAATGTCATCGCGGGACAAGCGTTGGTTATGTGTGTTGGAGCCGGCCTCGTGAACGCGATCAATGAGTTGGCGCAGAATCAGATACTGCAGTTCGCGGCCAGTTCCTCCCTCTCTGGTGGTGCGCAAACGTCCGATGGTGCGTAATAGCTTCTCGGTCATCTGATGAAGTGGTTCCTGATGGGAGGTGAACCGCTCGCCTTGTCCGAGGAGTGTGCAGTCCTGCCGTTCCAGTTCTGTTTCGAGTTCAGCAGTCTTGATTCGGTTGGTGAGAATCTCGCGTAGTCGAGCTTTAGGGTGTTCGCGGCGCAGCCCGTCTAGTATTCGCCGGGTTTCGTCGATTCCGATGGTAGTTGAGGAGCTCGACAGAGACGCCTTTACCTGTATCGCGCGGTCAGGCGGGCTGCCTGTTGACAATCGAACAATTATGTCTGCTGAGTTCTGGTCGACAGGGTCAACGTCGATTGACCAGTCAGACGAAGAATTGGCGTACAGTTCCAGGAGCAAGTCAACCGTGGTTAGGTACTGGTACCTGAACCCGAATGCAGCCGCAACACCGCCGCCAGATCGTTTCATGGCGCCCACCCTACGTGGGGCGGCCAGGGCATGGGTAGCCTTCCGTCGCCCACGGCATTGGTCAGGACTTCGTGCGAGTTACGTTGGCTGACACGCAGTCATTTCAGGGCGAGGCCTCTGAAATGATCGTGTTCAGAACTGGTCGCCAAGCGCGATGAGCCAGTTGAGCCAGGTGATGCCGGCGCCGGCGAGGGTGGCTGCGCCGAGGGCGACGAGGAGTCCGGTGCGGGCTTTGGTGGCGGTGGTGTGGTTGCCGTTCGCTGTGGCGATGGCCCAGGTGATGCCGGAGATGAGCATGGTGAGGACGGCGGTGACGAGGACGAACGTGAGCAGCGCACCGATCACGTTGTGGAGGGTGGTGTTGTCGCCGAAGGCGCCGAAGTCGGGGTAGATGTTCACGGGTATCAGCTGCCTTCTTTGACGGTGATGTGGACGTGGTCGTAGTGGCCGCCGGTGACGTCGTTGGGGTCGTGCATGCCACCGCCGTTGTAGGGGCGCCAGCCCTCGGCATCGCGAGCGAGGGACCAGATCTGGCCTTGCCAGATGAGGTACTCGACGCCGAGGGTTTCAGCGTTGTCCTTGAGCCAGTTCGTCAGCGCCCATCCGGCTTCGAGCTGCTGGGGTGTGGGTCGGGTCCCGATGGCGTTGCCGAAGGTGACATCGCAGGCCCGCCCGAGGGGGTGTTCGGATTTGGTGCCGGGGCGGGGTGAGTAGCAGGCCCAGGAGCTGTCGGGGTAGGCGGTGAGGGCTTGGGCGTAGACGTGGAGCATACGGGCGGTGATCTTTCCGTTGGTGGTGGGGTCATCGACCTTGCGGTCCGGGTCCCCGGCATCGGGTCCTTGGGGCGGCGCGGGCTGCGTCGCGGCCGGGTTGCAGCCTTCCTGCTCGACCGGTGTGGTGGGGGCTGGAAGGTTGCCGGTGGTGTATTCGTCGAGCCAGGGCTGGGGGTCGGTGAATTCGCCGTCGCTGCCCCCTTGGCGGAGTTCGAAGTGCAGGTGCGCGCCGGTGGAGTAGCCGGCCGAGCCGACATCGCCGATGTGTTGTCCGGCGGTGACGTGGTCGCCGACGTTGACGTGAAAGCCGGTCTCCCACACGTGGGCGTAGGCGGTGGCGATCTTCTGCCCGCCGATGGTGTGTTCGATGATGATCAGCCCGCCGTACCCGCCGGACATCGAGGCGTGGGTGACGATGCCGTCGGCGGCGGCGAGGATGGGGGTGCCGTCGGGGGCGGAGTAGTCCGCGCCGGTGTGGAGCTTGTTCTCCCCGGTGATGGGATGGACCCGCATCCCAAATGGCGAGGTGGCGACCCAGGTGCCCTCAGGCAGCGGGAAGACCACACGCCCGGTCTCCGGCAACGATGGACTGGTGGTGCTGGGGGTGGTGAGGGTGGTCAGGATCTGTTCGGCGACGGGCTCGTAGTTCGCATACCGGTCGGGGTAGGCGGAGACTTCGACGGCTTGGGCGGCTTCGCCCTTCGACAGGGTCTGCCAGCCGGGGATGTCGAGCAGTCCGCGGGGTGAGGGGTGGTTGGGGCCGGTGGGTCCGCCGAAGAACGCGCGGGCCTGGTAGACGGGGTCCATGAGGTCGGCGACGGTTCCCCATCCGGCTTGGGGTCGCATCTGGAACAGGCCGAGGCTGTCGTGGTCGGAGGCGTCCCCGTCATTGGGGTGATTCCCGGAGTCGGGGTAGACGCTGGTGTTGGCCAGCATCCGCAGATTCGACTCGGTGAGGGCGGCCATGAGCGCGATCTGCAGCCCGTCACGGGTGACGCCTTCGACTTGGGAGCCGGTCTGGATGATGGTGGCGGCGTGGGTGAGCTGGGTGGTGTTCAGCGTGAAGGTCTGCCCGTCAGCGGTCGTCACTTCCAGTGAGTCCGGCGCCGGCCCCACCACCGACGGGCCAGAGGTGCTGGTGGTGCAGGAGGCGTTGGCGCCGGGGCTGAAGATCATCCCGACCCCCCAAGAGCAGGAGGGCGGGGCTGAACAGCACGAGCACGGCAGCGATGACGGCGAGTTTCTTCACGGCCGGGTCACCGCAGTGGGTTGTCGAGCTGTGACAGGCGCAGTAGGTGGCAGGTGTCGTAGGTCGGCGCGCAGACCACGAACACCGTGAACTCCACCTTGTGGGCCGAGTCGACTGGTTCGCCGTTCCAGGTCCCGGTGCGGTGCCGGGTGCCCTCGATGGTGTAGGCGACCGTGCCTGGTGCGAGTTGCCCCTCGGGTGCCTGGGCAAGGGCTTCGCCCCACTGGTCGGGGATGTAGGCGCGGTCGATCGTCAGCTGCTGACTGGTGCCGTACTCACGCAGGTCCTGCCATGCGGTCCGCGAGGGCAGGTAGGCGGCGACGTCGGTGGCGAGGCCGGCTTGTTCGGCGCCGCTGGGGTCACCGACGGCGAGGATCGCCGAGGTGTAGTCCAGCGGCAGCAGCCCGGTGGTGGTGTCCCACGCGAACAGCGTGGTCGCGACATTGCGAGCGAACTGCTCCGGATCAGCGCTCCGCGCAACCGGTGGCACCGACGGCGCCTCTGATGCTGAAGGGCTCGCCGTGGCGGTGGTGGTCGAGGAGGGTGACGGGCCGGTGGTGATGGTCGGTGACGTGCCCGGGGTGCTGGTCGGCGTGTGAGGGCCAGTGGCCAGCCCGTAGATCCCGACCCCACACACCAAGGCCGTGACCGATCCGGCAGCAATCAGCACGAGCCGGCGACGCGACGAACGATCAGAAGTGTCCATGCCCAGCAGGTGCACCCACCCACCCCACACACCAGCAGGCAGAAGCTAGATGGCGCGCAGCTGCGGACGCCCACCCGCCGGTGCGTCATCCCTCTCATCGACAGGGTCGGAGGCGGCGGTGGTGTCGTCGGGGTTGGTGAGGGCGGCTTGGAGGGCGTCGGCGAACGCGACGGAGTGTTCGATCACGCGCAGGAACGTGGCGACCTGTTCGTCGGTGAGTTCGACGGCGAGCACAGCCGGGTCGTAGTGGGTCCACCACTGATCCAGTTCGGTCCACGTCACCACGAACGCCCGCACCGGATACTGCACCGGCGCGCCCTCAGCGTCGTCCTTGGGCTTCTTGACCGGAGCGGGCTTCGGTCTGTCACCGGATTGGATGCGGGCGAGGGCGTCGGCCGCGGCCTGATGCAACGCCTCATCGCCAGCATCGGGGCTGGCGGTGTGGTTGCGGATGGTCTCGTAGATCGGATGGACCGGGCTCCCCGCGTCGATCTCCTCCAACCCCCGCTGCGCCGCTGCCCGCACGTGTTCGGGCAGCGTCTCGTCGTGGGCGGCCTGTTCGAGGAAGCCGATCTTGTCCAGCGTCTTGTACGAGGCCCCACCGGGAATCATTCCGGCAGCCTGCTCACGAGCCTCACCGGTGGCTCCCGACGGTTCCGGAAATTTTCCGGGACCGTCTGTTCCGGGCTGGTTGTCACTGCGGAACTGGGTCGCGGCCTTGCGACGCGCAGCATCCTCGGCCATGAGGGATTTCAGTTCGCGATAGAGGGCGGCGGCTTCCAGCGCGGTCAGTGGCTTGTGCAGGACGTTGTCGTCTTGTTCGGCCAGCAGATGACCGAGACGGTCGGAGATGCCAGAGCGGACCCACACGTTGACGGTGCGCCAGCCGAGCTGCTTGATCGCCGCCAGCCGGCGTGCCCCGCAGATCAGCACCCCGTCGGGGCTGACCGTCAACGGCTGCAACAACCCATCGCGCTCAATCGAGGCCGCCAGCGCGTCAATGTCACCCAGGTCGGCGCGGTGACGTCGGCCGACCTGCAGGGAGTCGACGGCACGGTCCAGCTCGATGTGCCCCGGGGTACTCATGACCGCACCCGTTCCCGTCCCGGTATTGCGCGGACGATGCAGGCGACCAGGGCGTCATCACCCAACAGGTCAGCCAGGGTCTCTCCGAGCAGCAGACGCAGCAGGATCCCGCGCCCAGCCGTCGTGGTGGCGTAGGCAGGTTCGGGATGTCCCAGCAGAACCCTCAACAGACACGTCCAGGCCGGGGCGGGGAGGTCGAGCAGGGCGCGAGCGTGCTTGTCGCGCCGCAAGGCTTCGTAGGTGCCGCGCCGGGACCCGATCCGGGCCAGGGCATTGGTGACGTGATCCACCCCGGCCCGGGCGGAGGCTTCGGGCCAGCCCAGCAGCACGAACAATCGGGTCGCGTCCGCGACTGCTGCCTGCACGCTCGCATCCACATCCTCGCTTGGCTCCGCATCCTCACGGTGGTGGGGGTCGGTGAGCTGGAACGCGGGATGGTATTCGTACAGGGGTTTTTCGCGGTCGGAGAACCGTTCGGGGTCGTGGTGGGCGGAGATGTGGGCGCGGCGGGCCTGGTGGACCGAACACAGGAGCCCTTGGGCGCGTTCTTCGTAGATGCAGGTGATCCGCACCGCATGCGTGACCACCGCCCACGGATCCGCGGCGTTCCGCGCCGCAGGCGTTCGCATCACATCAAACGCCGCCGAGGCCGCCTCCCACACATCCAGGCCGTGCTTGCGCGCCAAGGGTGCGAACCGCTCCGCCGCGAACTCCAGCAACTGTTTGGCTTGGGGGTTGTTGCGCCATCCGTGCTCGGCCAGATGCTCCAGCAGAGCCCGCAGCCCCTCACTGGTGCGGAAGTCAGCACTGTCGCGATGGGGTGTCGACGACGTTGTCGACGACGTCCCGGTCTCAGCGGTGCCGGTGGTTGGTGTTGTGGTGTGGGTCATGGTGGTGCCTCCTGACAAGCAGGTGCGCACCTCCACCCCAGACAGCGGCGGCAGTGGTGTCGTCGTGGTGCTGGCGAGAGTCGTCATTGCTGGTCACCACGCTCAACTCATCCCCACCGCGGACCGCCCCGGCACCGACTGTGCCCGGCCCCGGCCGAAGGCCGACAACGGCGCCAACCGTCCAGCCCGATCACCCACGCGCCGTGCACCCACCGTGATGCCGTGGCGGGTCTTCTGACTCAGCGCGGTCTGGAAGTGAATGCCGCGGCCAGCGACCGTGGCGCCACGTCGGGCCATCAGATCGGTCGGACGCACCCACTCCACACCCCGCCCCACCTGCCCACTCACAGGCCGGCTTATCGTCCGGGCGGTGCGGGCCTTGACCGCATCCGGCACCCCTTCCGCACCCTCACCCAGCCCCGGAGCACCAGCGTCTGGTCCGTCGATGTCGGGGGCGAGCTGTTCGTCGAGATCCGCTGGCGCAACCTCCGGCGGGACAAAACCGCCTCGCTCACACACCGTCTCCTGGTCGAGATTCTCGGCGTGGGTGCCGGGGTGGTCAGGGCGAGTTCTTCGGGATCGGGTGGGCCG
Organism: [Zimmermannella] alba NBRC 15616; assembly: GCF_001570905.1. Taxonomy (GTDB): domain Bacteria; phylum Actinomycetota; class Actinomycetes; order Actinomycetales; family Microbacteriaceae; genus Pseudoclavibacter; species Pseudoclavibacter albus. The sequence continues at coordinate 99,047 of NZ_BCSO01000006.1, forward strand.
TAGTCGTCGTGGACCGGCGGTGCCACGGGGCCGTGCTCGTGTTCGTGGGTGCTCATGATTCCTCCTTGATCGATGGGCTGGTGTCAGGTTCAGAACTCCTCGTTGTTGGGGAGGTGAGCCAGCGGCCCACCGTGGACGGATGCACGCCCAGCTCGGCGGCAATCTGCTTGTTCGACCACCCCTCACTCCGCAGCCCGGCGGCCCGTTCCCGCCGGCCCACCCCAGCCGTCTCGGGAACGCCTCGAACGGTCTCCTCATCAGGAGCTGTCGGAGTCGAAGCCTCGGGCGCGGGCTTCTCCTCGACGTGCTTCATCAGAGACGGACCGGATTCCGGTGTGGTCGGTCGTTCATCGCCAAGGCCGACGGTGTCGCTGGCTTCGTGCTGCAGGAGTGCCGCCGGTGGCAGTTCTGCCTCGATGCCCGGTCTTGGGGCTGGTGTGGGCTGGTCGTTCTGTTGGGCGATGGTTTGCCAGATCACGGTCTGCGTCTCGGGGCTGGTGGCGCGGGTGAGGATGACGGTGAGGTGGGTGATCGCCAGCAACACCACGGGCGGAACCGCCGCGATCGCTGCCGCCAACAAGGCCGGGACGCCGGCGTCGGCGGCGACGATGGCGTGCAGGGCGTTCGCGGTGACCGAGACGACGGCACCGCCGATCAACAGAGCCCAGGGATACCAAGCAGCCTTCTGCCCAGCCAGAGCAACCACCGCGACGGTGGCCACCACGATGATCCCGTCAACGATCAACGGCCACGCCCACGCCTGACCCGCCCCGATGCCCGAACGGGCCGCGAGATCAGCCAGAGAGGTGAAGGACAGCCAGAACGCCCCGATCGCGATGAACACCGTCCCCGCGACCGCCGTCCGCACCGCCCACCGCCGCGCCCTCACGCCAACCCCCAACCCGCGCCCACCGGCACCCGCACCGGCGACGCCTCCGCAGGTGCAGCAGTCCTGGATGCTGGGGAACTTGTGGGGTGGGTGGTGCGGTAGGCCGACCGCACGGTGGTCGCGATCTCCCGCGGACCTAGCCCCGCCTCGGAGGCAGCCGCACCGAGTGCTTCCACTGCGGTGGCTGGTGGGATGTCGTGTTCCGCGGCCCGGCAGGCTGCCCAGAACAACCCCCGATTCCGCTCGCCCTCACTCAAACCCGCCACCCACGCAGCCAGCCGCGCCACCACCACCCCAGGCTCGCTCTGAGCCATGCCGCGATCAGCAGCGCGCGGCTTCAGGGCGGGCCGGGGGTCGAGGAAGTCCCGCAGCGCGTCACTGTCGATCCCGACCGCCGCGCCCTGCCGGACCGTCGCCAACCGATACGAACCGGCAGCGGTGTGTGAGGGTGGGATGACGATGTAGCCGCCATCCCCGCGGAAATCCACACCGGCCCGGGCAGCCTGCCACGACCGTTGCACCACGCCCGGTGTGGCCGGGTAGTAGCCATGCCGTCCACCCGAGGGGGAGACCACCGTGAACACCGGCACACCTGCCCGCCCCGCATCGAGGGCGCGGCGCATGCTCTCCCCGCCATCCACGTGCTCGCGGACATCAACATCCACAACCACGACACCGGACGCCGCCCCGGTCGGCAGCCCCAGGTTCGCGTCGGGCCACCGCGTCCACCATTGCTCGATCTGGGCGAGGTCGGTGGTGGCGTCGTGGAACCCCCGGGCCGTGAGGGGGCGCTTCTGCCCGGGCACGCACGGAAACACCGGCACACCCGCCGATGCGAGATCACCCGCCACCCGCCCCAGCGGCCGATCTGGGCGAGGGGCCACGAGACTGGCGAGATGGTAGAGGTTCAGGCTCATAGCGCCACCGCCTCACGCCCCGACACCACCCGCCCCACCGGCTCCGACACCGCCGGCGCAGCAGGGGCCTGCCGTGTCGCGGGTTCGCGAGCGGGGGTCTCGCGTTCCAGACCGGGCGGGGTGCCGTTGCCGACCTGAACCGTGTCGAGCTGCTCCAAAATCCCCAGCGCGGTCTTGCGCACCCGTTCCCCGGTGGTCTTGACCACCTCGACCGGGTCCTGGCCCTCCACCCGGGCCGCCCACGTCGAGACATACGGGACCGTGTAGCCGGAGGTATCCATTCCATGCGCGGCACCCACCATCAACGCCACCGATTCGGCCTCCACCTCACCGATCCCGCGATGCTGTCGCGCCTCACCCGCATCCGGGCCATGCAACAGGACGTGTCCAAGTTCGTGAGCCAGGGTCTTCACCCGCGCAGCCGGGTCCATATCCGCACGCACCGACACCACCCGGTTGCTGTAATCCGTCAGCCCGTTCGCCCCGAAAATCTCCGACGCATCCGCAACCAGCCGCAGCCCAAACCCGGCAGACTGGACCTGGGCGGCGAGGCCCTCCCACAATCCGGCAGGAGCCTGCCCCTCCAACAGCCGCGGCGCCGGCGGCTCAGGGATCGGCTCGCCGGTGGTCTGGGAGGCGTCCCAGACGTAGGCGGGACGGACGCCGACCATCTTCGTGCGCACCGTCTCACCCGCACGCGGCTTCTCACCCTTACCCAGCCGTCGCCACGACTCAGCATCCTGCGGGGTCGCCGACGCGAAACGTCCCGTCACCGGCGCCAGAATCTGATACCCCGGCTGGCCCTTGGAGACCTGACGGCCCAACTGCTGCCACTGCCGATACCCGGCCACATGCGACGGCACCGGGTCCGGCACCAGCCCCAGCCCGTAAGCCTCCCGATGCTGGGTCAAGATCAGAATCGTGTTCGCGAACGACCGCGCCCGAAACCGGGCCGCGAACGCCAACGCCCGGGCCCAATCCTCACCCGACACCAGCTGCTCGACCGCACCCGTCAGCCGCTCATGCAGCGCATCAAGCTTCGCCTCCCGCGCCGCCCGGGCATCCTTGCCCGACGTTGCCATGCCGGTCTCCTTCCGCGAACCTGCCCACCGGGTCGAAGAACCGACCCGGTGACCATCAGGTACGCCGGAACCACCAGCACTAGAAGACGGACAACAAGGAACCCCTACAGTGACCGCCAGGAACTCCTGCGAACCTGACGTGTCATACCGGACCTACCAAACCCCGCCAGGAAGAGTCCAGAAATCACGGCAGATCAGCACAGATCGCAGTGACGTTCTGTCATATCACCGTCACGGCGCATGCGAATCCTCCACCGGCTGCCCGCACCACAAACACACCACCACAGCCGACTCACGGGCCTCGCTTCGGTACTCGGTCGGGCTCCGTCCGGTGAGCTTGCGGAACTGCTGCGCTGCATGGGCTTGATTGGTCCAGCCGACGGCTCGGGCGATGTCGCTCATGGGTTGATGGGTCTCGCGCAGGAGGCGAGCCATCTCTCGGACACGTTGGTGGGTGAGCCATGTGAAGGGGCTGACGCCGTGGACCTTGGAGAATAGTTGCCCGAGTCCCGAGGGCGAGAGGTGTGCGATCGCCGCGAGCTCAGACAGGGTCCAGCGGTGGGAGATGTCTGCGCGAACGGCAGCCTCCACCACGATGACCGTGTCGCACGGGTGCTGTCCTGGGATGACCAAGGTTCCTCACCGCAACTCTTTGTAGGAGTCATGTCGCCTTGGCCGGGCGAGTGTGGCGCGCGCTGATGCGGAGCGCGACGGGAATCGTGGCGAGGGCGAGCGCGCCGGTGAGGGTGAGAATGGCCGCAACTCCAACATCGGGACTGCCGTCGGCGCTGCGTGTTGCGGCAAGAATCGCTGTGCCTATCCCTGCGATCAGGGCTGTGGCAAGGGTCTGTGCCATCTGGATGGTTCCGCTCATTGCTCCGATGGCTGCCGGTTCGGTCTGCGCGAAGGTCTCGGCGGTGGTGGCGTTGTACGCCATTCCCATGCCGAAGCCACCGATCGCCCATCCCAAGGTCGCGACACCGATGGGAAGGGCAGTCACGAACAGCGTCGCGGCAATGATCCCGATGCCCAGGCTCAACGTGACCAATCCGATGATGCTGTCGCCGCGTCGGGTGTGGCTGCCCACTCGCTGTTCGCGACGGCTCTGGACCATTGAGCCTGCGACCCATACCAGGGCTCCTGCTGCCAGGGTGAGACCCGCTGAGAGCAGGCTCGCGCCTCGCATCTGGGTCATGGCCAAGGGAAGGAACACCTCGATGCCGAAGAACGCCAACGACAACACGGCGCGGGTCGCGATCCCCGACGGCATTCCTGGGGCCAATCGAAGTGTTCCTGCTGGCAGCACGTGACGTAGTCCGAGGAACATGCCCACCAGCCCGACGACCGTGAGTCCCGCGCCCGTGACCCCTCCGCGCTGTTCCAGCCCGAACAACAACACGGCAGCAGAGGCAGCCAGCAACACGCTGTAGGCGAGACGCTGACGCACACCGGTTGGAGGTGCGTCCATGGATGAGCCCAGCTCAGGCAGTCCGCGCGTGGTCATGATCATGGTGACTCCCACGATCGGGATCAATGCGAGAAACAGGACCCGCCAGCTGGCCACTTCCGTGAGCACGCTGGCCGCAAGCGGCCCAACCAGAGCGGGCACGGTCCAGGCTCCTGACAGTAGGGCGAGGGCACGTGACTGTAGTTCCGGCGGGTACACCCTGCCGATGAACACGTAGGCCATGCTGAGGATGGCTCCCACCCCGAAGCCTTGGATGACACGGCCGAGCAGAAACGGCGCCCAACCCGTCGCGAGGCCGGAGACCACGAGTCCTGCAGTAAAGATCCCGAAGCCCGCCAGGTAGGGTCCGCGCGGGTTGTGCCGGTCTGCGAGGAAGCCGGCGATCACGGTGCCCGCGACACTGGCAAGCATCAGTGCCGAGACCGCCCACCCGTAGGTGGCCATCCCTCTCAGGTCTGAGGCGATGGCAGGCAGGGCCGTGGTCACGCCCAGCCCGTCGAAAGCGACGATGCCCACCGAGACCAGCAGGCCGATGGTGACCAAGCGCAGCGCGGGCGAAAACACACCTTCAGCAGTAGCCGTCATGCGCGGTTCTCCATCGTCTCGTTGTCGGAACCGAATGTCGCCACGGTGAAGTGGTTGTCTTCGCCGGGGTCCTCCAGTTCGTCGATGATGGCGATCGCGAAGTCCGCCGCACTGATGCGAGAGGTTCCCCGCTCGTCCACCAGGAGCGTGTCTGTGCCTCGTTCGTACCGTCCGGTTCGCGGTCCCGGTTCGAAGAGTGCTGGTGGGCTGACGTACGTCCACCGCTCATGCGGATGCTGTTGACAAGCGGTGAACTGGTCCAGGCTCGCCTGAGCGATGGTGCGCCACGCTGCTGGAATGTAGGCGGGGTCGTCGAAGACTCGACGGCCCGGCATGGTGGGGGACCACAGGGGTGCCGACCCGCCCACCACGACCACGCGAACATCGTGGAGCCGGGCGGCATCGAGCATGTTCCGGGTGAGGGCAGGCAGGCTGCCCTCCTGGCCCGGCGCGGGGCGGACTGCGACAACGGCGGCGTCGGCGTCGCCCAGAGCAGCGGCTACTGAGTCGATGTCTGCGACGTCGACGGCTCGGGATTCGACGTGGGGTGAGGCGTCCTCGCGCGGGTGGCGGGATGCGGCGAGGGCCTGGTGGCCGCGTCGGACGGCTTCGTCGGTGATGGCAGAACCTGCCATGCCCGTGGCTCCGAATATGGCGATCTTCATGCCTTGTCCTTTCGTCGAATGGGTGGTGGAAGTTGCCCCGAGGCCAGGGCGATCAGTGCTGTGGCGAAGCCGACGAGCTGGATCGCGGTGAGCGCTTCACCCGCGATGAGCGCCCCCAATGCCGCAGCGGTAAGGGGTGAGAGCAGCCCGAGCAGGGCGGTCGGCGTGACGGGCAGATGGCGGATGCCTGCGAACCAGATCGTGTACGTCAGCAGCGCCCCGACGAGGCCAAGCCACGCGTATCCGGCGAGCGCGGCGGTGTCGATGCCCGTTGGGATGCCGTCGATCACCAGCGCGGGCAGCAGCAGGATCAGCCCGGCTCCGGTGAGTTGCCATCCCGCGATCCCGACGGCGCTCACGTTCGCGGGGCGTCCCCACTTCTTGGTGAGCACGACGCCGGTCCCCATCGATACGGCACCCGCGAGGCCGGCCATCACGCCGAGCGGGTCCAGCGCGGCCTCCGGTCCGAGGACCACGAGGCCCACGCCCACCATGCCGACCACGCCCCACAGCAGCCGCCAACCAGAGAGCTGCTCGTGCAGGACCACGACGGCGAGGAACGCGATCACGATCGGCTGCACGGCGCCCAAGGTGGCAGCGACCCCACCGGGCAGACGCTGAGCTGCCACGAACAACAAGGGGAAGAACGCCCCCATATTCAGTCCGCCGAGCACCAGACTCTTCCACCACCAGTCGCCCCGGGGGAGCTGTCGGGCAATCGCCAGGGCGATCAGCCCCGCCGGAAGGGTGCGCAGCAGCGCGGCGAACAAGGGATGCCCCGGTGGGAGCAAGTGCGTGGTCACGATGTACGTGGTGCCCCAGACCATCGGCGCAAGCGCCGTGGCAGCAATCCAACCGGCACGCACCGCAGAAGTTGTCGCGCCGTCCGTGCCAGGCGCCGTCGTGGTGGTCATGTAATCCACCCTCACGCCAGCAAGTCCATGAGTCCAACACATGTTTGTCATTCCTGGCATGCACAGGGATCATGGAAGGATGGAGTTGCAGCAGATGCGCTATGCCGTGGCAGTCGCCGAGGAGCGGAGTTTCACCCGCGCCGCCGAGCGCTGCTACGTGGTCCAGTCCGCGCTCAGCCACCAGATCAAGGCGCTCGAACAGGACATCGGGATCCAGCTGTTTGCGCGCACCTCACGCCGCGTGGAACTCACCCCGGCGGGGGAGGCCTTCGTCCAGGCGGCACGGCAAAGCCTGGCCGCTGCCGAGCGTGCCGTCACCGACGCCGCCGCAGCCACCGGCCAGATCCGCGGCACACTGACCATCGGAGTGATCCCCACCGTCACAGCCATCGACGTGCCGCACCTGCTCGCGTCATTTCACGCCCAACACCCGGCAGTTCGCATCGCGCTGCGCACCGGAGGCAGTGAGCAGTTCGTGGGCGACATCCGCTCCGGCCGCCTCGACGTCGCCTTCCTCGGACTGGCCGAATGCACACCCCCGCACGGGGTCACCACCAAGGAGCTCTCGAGAGAATCCCTAGTCGCGGTACTGCCAGCGGCACACCCACTGGCATCGAGCACGCACGTGACCCTGGAGGACCTCACCCACGAACGGTTCGTAGACTTCCCCAGCGGAACCGCCGGCCGCGCCCAAGCCGACCTCGCATTCAGCGCGGCCGGCCTGCAACGCGAGGTGGCGTTCGAAGCGATGACCATCGACCTCATCCTCGGACTCATCCGCAACGGACTGGCAGCCGCTCTCCTGTCCGCCCACGTCGTCCCCGCAGACCACACGCTGGCAGCCATCACCGTGAAGGACGCGCCACGGCGAGTGGAATACCTCGCCTGGAACGACTTCAACCCCAGCCCCGCCACCACCGCGTTCCTCGACGCCGTCACCCTCCATCAATCACAGTGCGCCGAGCACTCCGCGGTCCCAACTGGCGAGTCGCCATCGTGACGTCTACCCGGCGGAAACGCCCACCGCGCAATGCTCACGGCCACTACGGCTACGACACAGAGCCCCGCCGATGACGTGGCAATCCCGACCGGCCCCGCTGCCGAGAGGATGAGCCCGCCCACGAAGCCGCCACCGGCGACCGCCAAGTTGAACACGGTGACGAACACGGACTGTGCCGCGTCGGTGTGCGCACCTGCGCGATCAGCAAGAGCTGTCTGTAGCAGGACCGGAGCACCACCGAAGCCCAGCCCCCACGCGACCACGAGCACTACAGCCAGCACCACCCCCGCCTCAGGAGCGACCCATCCGGCCGTAGTGACACCCATCGTGGCGATGCACGCCAAAGTGACCAGGCGGAGCGCCCGGTCAATCACCACGCCGACCAGGCCGATCCCCACCATCGATGCCACCCCGAACACAGCAAGGCCCACATCAAGACGCAACCCCGTCTGGTTCAGCAGGGGAGCGACGTAGGTGTAGAGCATGTTGTGGGCGAGAATCCAACAACCGGTCACGCCGAGCACAACGCGCACCCCGGGCAGCCTGACCACCTTCCTCAGCGGGGCCCGTCGTCGCAGAGCGGTCCCCGGGACGTCAGGGACGACGGCCACGATCCACACCGCGAGCCCCGCGGAAATGATCGAGATCGCTACAAACACCCACTGCCAATCCATGACCGATGCCGCGAACGAACCCAGCGGAACCCCGCCAGCCAAGGCAATCGGCTGCCCGAGACCCGTGACCGCCAACGCCCGACCCTGCAAGTCCGGAGACACAAGCCCACGCGCATACCCAGCAAGCACACCCCACACCAGCGCAGCCGAGGCACCGGCCACAAACCGAGCCGCGAGGATCGCAGGGAACCACGGCGCGACTGCCGTCACCAAGTTGAACGCCCCCAGCGTCCCCACCGCAACAAGCAACACCTTCTTGCGGCTCACCTGCTGCGTCCACGCGACCAGGGGAATGGCCGCGACGACCGCCCCCATGGCATACGCCGTCACCAACTGGCCAGCAGCAGACTCAGACACGCCCAGCCCACGAGCTAGATCTGGCAGCAGACCCGCCGGAATAGTCTCAGTGAAGATCGCGAGGAACCCCGACGCCGAAAGCGCCAGAAGCGCCGCCCACGGCAGACGACCATGGGAGCCAACCGAGCTCCTACTCATCGTGACATCCGGCGCCCGCGCGTCGACGCTGCATGTCAGCCAGCACAGCCCAATCCCGCGCCGCATGGCCGGACGCAATAGCCTCGCTCAACAACTCAGACAGCAAATCACCCAGCGGGAGACGAAGCCCCACAGCATCTGCCAGATGCCGTGCCAGGTCAACGTCCTTGCGTCCCAGAATCGGGGTGAAACGGGCGGGCTCATAGCAAGCATCCGCGATCAGGGCCCCGTACATCGAATACACAGGACCAGGAGTAATCGTCGAGGTCAGCACCTCAATCGCCCGGTGGGCATCGCCACCAGAGCGCTCAACGATGCTCACGGCCTCTGCCATCGCCTGAATCGCCGAAGCAATCAGAACCTGGCCCGCCACCTTGAGTACGGTCGCCTGCGCAGGATCATCACCCACCGGCCACAGCGCCGCACTGAACTCTCTCAAGTAGGGACGCGCGAGCTCCACTGCCTCAACACGCCCGGCAATGACCACGTTCAGCCGCCCAGCCTCGGCCACCGGAACCCCACCGAACATGGGTGCCGCCACGTACTCCAAGCCTGCCGCGTTATGCAACCGTGCTGCCTCTGCGGCAAGTGACGGGCTGATCGTCGCCAGATTCACATGCACCGAGCCCGGCTGCATCGCAGACAGGGCCGATGACTCCACGAAGACTTCACGTACCGCAGCGTCATCAGGCAACACCGATAACACCAGCGCAGACCCAAATCCTCCCTCAGGACCTGGAGCGGCAGACGCGCCCAAGCCCAGCAGTCGCTCCGACCGGGCCAGATTCCGGTTCCACACCCCCACGTCGTAGCCAGCCTCAATCAAGTGCGACGCGATCGGCGCCCCCATCGCGCCAGTACCCACCACCGTGACATCCATGCGTACAACCCTTCGCCCGACGAACGAGTAATCAGGCACGCTCCGCCAGCCGATAGCTGCATGACACCGCGCCCGTCACAGACAACCCTGCTGCTACCCAACCCGTGAGTCCAATACATCTTTCTCATCACAGCCATGAGCCGCCGACATGAATACAGCTGCCAGCACTGCGCTAACAGACATGACCGCACCACGGGCACGCCCGCACGCCTCGATCGCGGTACGCAGCCCGATACTCGGTCGGTGACCTCCCTGTGAGCTTGCGGAACTGCTTCGCTGCGTGAGCCTGGTTTCTCCAGCCGACCTCGGCTGCTGCCTGTCGGATGGTTGCGTCTGTGGTGCTGATGGTTCGGGCCATCGCTCGCACCCGTTGAAGGGTCAGCCACGCGATCGGCGGCATCCCGAAGATCTCGACGAATAACTGTCGCAGCCGCGACGGTGACAGATGCGCGATGGCGGCCAACTCCGCCAGTGACCACGGGTGTGCCAAGTCAGCCTGCGTCACCGTCAGCAGGGTAGCTACCTCCGCGCGTGACCTACCTGCTTGACTGCCTGCGAGCTCCATCTGGAGGTGCCGCTGGTGGCACGGGTGGAGGGTCATGGATCGTGGGCTGCTCAGACGGAGATGACGACTTTGCCGTCCAGCCCGCCGGCCTCGACGGTTCGGTGTGCGTTCTGGATGTCTGACAGGGGGTAGTGGTAGGCGACTCGTAGCCTGAGCGCACTGACTGTCACCAGTGAGGACAGCTTCTGTGGCTGTCGGCTTGAGGGCAGAAGCTGGTTGGTGCCTGATGTGATGTCAAGGTTGCTCATGCGCCCAACGCTCTCGGCATTCTCGGGCGGTAGCCAGAGCCTTGTCTAGCCTGCGCTGTCGTTGCCTAGCACTCATAGGGTCAGGCATCGAAGCATGATCACTGCGATAGTTGGTGCATGGTCGCCTCGTTTTCTGTGGACACCGACGGCCCAGTGACCGAGCTGGGAGAGTTCCTGCGTTCCCGCCGTGACCGCATCACTCCCGAAGCCGCAGGCATCAACAGTTACGGACGCCGTCGGGTGCCTGGACTGCGTCGTGAGGAGCTGGCCCAGCTTGCTGGTGTCTCCGTGACGTACTTGACTCGGCTGGAGCAGGGACAGTCCCAGAACGCTTCTGACGCGATCATCGATGCTCTCGCCCGTGCCCTCCAGCTGGATTCGGACGAACGTGCCCACCTGTACGCGTTGGCCCATCCTGCACCCAAGGAGCATATGCGCGAGTCAGCGCCTGAGATCGCCAAGGCTGGTGCCGAGCGGCTCATGCACGCCATGGGCGACGTGCCGGCCGTGCTCTTGGGGCGCTTCAATGACCTCCTCGCGTGGAACCGTGCTGGCCACCTGCTTCTCGCTGGCCATCTGGACGGTGAGGCGCCCTCGCGCGTGGCTGATCGACCCAACCAGCTGAAGCTGCTGTTTCTGGACGAGCACACGCGTGACCTGTACGTCGATTGGGAGGAGGAAGCCGCCTTGGCGGTCTCGTCGATGCGCTACGTGGCCGCCCAGTTCGCCCATGACCAGACACTGGCGGCGCTCGTGGGCGAGCTGAGCATGAACAGCCCCGAGTTCGCACGCCTGTGGGCCGGTCATGACGTACGCCTGTGCACAAGCGGGACCAAGAGGCTGCGCCACCCGGAAGTCGGCGAGATGGAACTCGGCTACGAGGTACTCCATCTCCCCGAGGGCAACGGGCAGAGAATCCTGACCCACACTGCCGAACCCGGGAGCACCTCGTCTGCGGCACTGCGGCTGTTGCTCTCCGCGTAGACGCCCTACCTTCTCAGAGCTGCCTCAGCGCGCCGCCGTCGACGGTCCACTCTGCGCCGGTGACCGGAGGCAGGTGACCGTTCTCGCGACATCGTCGGGATGCCCGATCTTGCCGAAGGGCAGGAGGCGTTCCTCGCGGATGAAGCGCTCGACTGCTGTATCCGGGTCGGTGTTGAACCGGGTGGCCAGCTGGTCTGCGAACCGCCCAGGGCATCGAACGGGCCGAAACGACGTTCGAGCGGATCCCGAGCGGGCCGAGCTCGATCGCCAGCGACTTCGACACGTGAGCAGCGCTGCCTCTCATGCCGCGTAGGCGGCCATGGTCAGATCGGGCATCCGCTCGTTGTGCTAGTGACGATGACGACGTGATCTCGCGCGTTCGACTCCACGATGGTCTCCCTTGCCAGAGGTGGCACGTTAGGGGCAGTCGGTAGTGGTGGCGGTGCTCGAATCGAACGACGGCCGTGCGGATGAGCGTCGAGTGAAGACGACGATGACAAGCCCGGCGAGGGTGAGCGCAGCGCCGGTGACGGTGGGACTCCGCAGACCCCACCCGGCGCCGATCGCGGCACCGGCGATGCTGACGCCGATGGTGTTGCCAAGGTTGAAAGCGGCGATGTTCGTGGCAGAGGCGAGGGTGGCAGCCCCTCGGGCGTGCCTCATGACCCGCGCCTGCAGCCCCGGCACGGTAGCGAAACCGACCAAGCCGAGCAGGAACAGGCCGATGCCCACCGGCACGGGTAGAGCAGCAACCGCGCCCAGTCCAAGAATCACCACCGGAAGCAGGATGGCCAGGACAATGACGGCCTTGTCGGGGTCATGGTCAGCGGCTTTGCCTCCCACGATGTTCCCGGTGAACAGCCCGATCCCGAAGACCACGAGCAGCCAGGGGATGGCTTCGGCTGGGTAGCCGGTGACCTGGCGCAGTAGAGGCTCGATGTAGGTGAAGACCCCGAACATCCCGCCGAACACCAGAGCGGTCGTGGCCAGTGCTCCGAGGACCTGCGGGCGGGCCAAGGATTGGAACTGGGACCTCAGCGGCAGTTGGTCGCGTTCCGGGTCGGTCGTGGGCACCAGTGCGATGACACCGGCAAGGGCGAGCAGGCCGACAGCGGAAATGATCCAGAACACCGCACGCCAGCCCAAATGTTGCCCCACCCAGGCACCCATGGGCACACCCAGCACGTTCGCGATCGTGAGACCCGCGAACAGTGCCGCTACCGCTGAAGCACGTTTGCCTTCCGAAACCAGGGATGAGGCCAGCATCGCGCCGATACCAAAGTAGCCACCGTGCGCGAGCGCGGAGATGATACGGCCGGCCAGCATGACCGCATAGTTCGGCGACCAGGCAGACAGGACGCTCCCGACCACGAAGAAGCCCAGGAGGATCACCAGTCCGAGCTTCGGGGTTCGACGCATGAGCATTGGAGTGATGATGAGGGCCCCGGGTACGACGGCCAAGGCATAGGCACCCACGAGATGTCCTGCCGCAGAGATGCTCACGTGGAGGTCACTGCCGACCTCGGTGAGCAATCCCGCAATGATGAACTCGGTCAGCCCGATCCCAAACCCGCCCGTGCTCAATGCGAGCAGAGCAAGCGCCGGCGTCCGGCGCGGCAGTTCGCGGGCAACTTCCACGGGCATCGTCCGATCAGCTTGAGGGAGTGGCTGGGGCTGATGGCTCGACCTGCGAGGGCGAGGTGTGGTCATGCGTCCATGCTGCTTGCCTCGAACCGAGGTAGCCAGAACCCCCAGTTGCCTACCCCCGACAGGGCCAGGACGGGACTGCTGCGCGGTTGGGTGACATCTCGAACTGCTTCGCAGTGGTAGGCCGAGCCACTTCCCGGACCCTCTAGATGATCGGTCACATGATCGGGCTTGTTCCATGTGCTGCCTGGAACGGCTGGCTCAAGCGAGACCGAGACGGGCGGGCCAACGAAGCGAGGTCGGTCAATGACCAACAGTGGCTCAGCTCCTGTCTCATCGCCCTGATGGCAACTGACGCCTCGTCTCGAATCGCGCGAAGAGTTGTGTCGCAGCGTGCAGGGCGCATCGTTTCCGTCACATTCGCCCCTCAGTCGTCGCGGCCCGCTTCGGTTGTGCCCTAAACGGCGAAGCGTCGGCCCGCCATCGATGTGCCCAGAGCTCATCGGCCCGCTCTGACACCGTCACTCCGAGCTATCACGCGTCTTGCAGATCGAGGTTGGGAGGGCGCCGGCTCACCTGTGTGACGAACAGGTGAGGGGTGGTTTGGGTGACGGTGTCGATGCGCGTGATGTCGGCCGGTGACGGCTACAAGTACCTGCTGCGCACCGTGGCGGCTGGCGATGGTGACCGGTCGCTATCGACTCCGTTGACCCGCTACTACGCCGAGGCAGGCACCCCACCCGGACGCTGGCTCGGCTCCGGCGTGACCGCTCGGGGCCACGGTGAACTCACCCCTGGCGCCCAAGTGTCGGAGGCGCAGCTTCAGCTTCTGGTCGGTATGGGGCGGGACCCGATCACGGGTGACCCGCTGGGGCGGGCGTATCCGGTGTACAGCTCGACGGCGGAGCGGGTCGCGGACCGTGTCGAGCAGCTGGACCCGTCGCTCGGCTCTGGGGAGCGGGAACGCTCCGTTGCGCAGATTGAGGCGGAGGAGGCTGCGCGGGGGTCGCGGCGTGCGGTGGCGGGGTTTGATTTCACGTTCAGTGTCCCGAAGTCGGCGTCGGTGTTGTGGGCGGTTGCAGACGCGGGGACGCAGGCGTTGATTGCGCAAGCCCATCATGAGGCGGTTGCGGCGGTGGTTGCGTTCATGGAGCGCGAGGTTGCAGCCACCCGCGCCGGTGCAACCGCTGGGGATGGCGCGGTTGCACAAGTCGACGTCACCGGGCTCATCGCGACCGCGTTTGATCACTTCGATTCCCGCGCCGGGGACCCGCACTTGCATACGCATGTGGTGATCAGCAACAAGGCCCAAACGGTCTTGGATGGGAAGTGGCGGAGTCTGGATGGGCGGCCGATGCATGCCGCGGTTGTCGCGTTGTCCGAGCTGCACGAGGCCGTGTTCGCCGACCACATGACCCGCACCTTCGGCGTGAGCTGGGAGCCGCGGGAGATGGGACAGGACCGGAACCCATCCTGGGCGATCACCGACATCCCCGAGGAACTGGTGGCGGCGTTCTCCACCCGGGCGCGGCATATCGAGGTGGAGAAAGACCGGCTGGTAGCCGAGTACGTGGCCACCCACGGACAGCAGCCATCAGATGCCACCGTGATCCGGTTGCGCGCCCAAGCCACACTCGCGACCCGCCCAGAGAAGCAGGTCCGCTCGTTGGCGGAGCTGACAGCCGAGTGGCGCACCCGCGCCAGCAGACTCTTGGGCAGTGATGCGACGGTGTGGGCGCGCACCGTCACTGCCGGGGAGCAGCAGCTGCTGTTGCGGGCTGATGATGTGCCGTTGGATCTGATCGGACAGGTGGGCCGGTCGGTGGTCGAGGTGGTCGGTGAGAAGCGCTCGACGTGGCGGCGCTGGAACCTGATGGCCGAAGCCGCCCGCCAAACGATGGGGTGGCGATTCGCCACCGACGAGGACCGCGAAGCCATCACCGCCATGATCGCCGACGCCGCCGAACAGGCCTCCCTGCGCCTGACCCCACCCGAGCTGACCACGAGCCCGGTGGAGTTCCGCCGCCTGGACGGCACCAGCGTGTTCCGTCCGAAGCACTCGACCGTGTTCTCCTCCGACACCCTGCTCTCGGCTGAGGACCGTCTTCTCACCCGGGCCCGTGCCACGACTGGCCCGAGTATCGACCTCGCCACCGTCGAAACGATCACGAGCAAGCCCGATGCCGAGGGTCGGATGCTCGGTCCCGACCAGGCCGCAGCCTTGGCCTCGGTCGCGGTGTCGGGCCGGGTGGTGGATGTGTTGGTGGGGCCGGCGGGGGCTGGCAAGACGACCGCGATGAACGCACTCCGCCGGGCGTGGGAAACTGAGCATGGTGCTGGGTCGGTGGTGGGGTTGGCCCCGTCGGCGGTGGCGGCGCAGGTGCTGGCCGACGATCTGGGCATTCAGACGGAAAACACGGCGAAGTGGTGGACCACCCACCAACACACCGGCGCCACCTTCCAGCCCGGTCAATTGGTCATCATCGACGAAGCCTCCCTCGCCGGCACCCTCTCCTTGGACCGGATCACGCAGGCAGCCGAGGAAGCGGGGGCCAAGGTGCTGCTGATCGGCGACTACGCCCAGCTCCAGTCCGTCGACGCCGGCGGCGCGTTCAGCCTGTTGATCCACGACCGCCACGATGCCCCCGAACTGGTCGATGTCCACCGCTTCACCCACGACTGGGAGAAGACCGCATCCCTGGAACTGCGGCACGGCCGCACCCCGGTCATCGACACCTACCTCGACCACCATCGCATCCATGATGGTGACGCCGAGGCCATAACCGATGCCGCCTACACCGCCTGGCGCCACGACCGCCAGGCGGGATTGGCGTCGGTGCTGATCGCCGAAACCCGCGAGAACGTCACCGCCCTCAACATCCGAGCCCGCGCCGACCTCATCCTTGACGGCACGTTGAAGCCCGGCCCCGAAATCACCCTGTCCGACGGATCGGCAGCAGGTGTGGGGGACACGATCATCACCCGCCGCAACGACCGGCGGCTGCGGAACCGGCACGGCTGGGTCCGCAACGGCCAAACCTGGACCATCACCGCCGTACGTGACGACGGGTCCATCACGATCCGCCCACCCGGGACCCGGTTCGGCAACAGCATCGTCGTTCCCGCAGACTACGTGGCCGAGCACGTCGACCTCGGCTACGCCGTCACCGCCCACCGCGCCCAAGGCA
>NZ_BCSO01000007.1 GCF_001570905.1 [Zimmermannella] alba NBRC 15616
AAGGCCCTCGCCGAGGGCGGGACATCGTTCGACGCGCAATACGTGAATGTGAATGGCCAGGCTGGGTATTTCGCCCACAGCCTCCACGCCTATGGCCGCCACGGGAAGCCGTGTGACCGCTGCGGCCGCGCCCTCATTCGCGAGCAGTTCCAGAACCGAAACTCCCACTTCTTCCCCAAGTGCCAGCGGCTCGGCTGCGGTGACTGAAATCGACAGGTCGGTGCTCCGACGAACCTCTGTCATTCGTCGAGCTTTCACGACCATGTAACCAAGATGGGCGTCATGGCGAGCCACACATCTCATTCGATCCCTTAGCGAATCTTCGGCCCCACTCGTGCCCAGGGCTTCAAATGGTGAATGTTGCGTTCGCCCTGTCGAGGCGTCAGGGGCTCCGATCCGGTCCCGCCGCTCATGTTGTACGGGAATCAAAAAGCTGTTGCCCCGGCCGTATGTCGACGCGATGTCAAACGGTTTGTTGGGCAGACATTGTCATAGCGACCACACCTAGAATTGTTCCGCGTTGTAAGGGAGAAACCCGTGACCGTCTTTGATGTCAGGAAGCCAGATGGCTCCCGTTGGGAAATTCACTACACCAGCAGCGGCGTGAAATGGCTGCAGTTGGAGGATGAGCCAGGAGCATCACCGCGCGAGGCAGGGGTGCCTCCACGATTCCCCCCAGGTGTGGGCGGAGGGAGCTTTGCCGTGGCCCTTGCCGCAATGAATGTTGCCGTTGAGGGCTTGCGTTGCTGGGATGAACACCAGTGGAGACGCCTCGCTGAAGCGCAGATTGAGGAAGAGCGACGGGTCAGTTGGCTCATCGACATGATGCAGCGCTGGGCTGTAGCTCACTCTCTCAACGGGCTCGACCTCAAAGTTACTGAGTATCTTTGCCGCGAGGCGGAAGGTCTCATGCTCGCGGCGGGGCGAAACGACAAGATCCATTTGCCACAAGCCCTGATGTTCGAAATCGGGCGCATCTCCGACGTCCTCGGAGGCTTCCGAACGATGTACCACTCACAGTTCGAAGCACTTGCGGCGAATAACCGGGATGAGTTCGACGCCGCTATACGAACGGTGCTCCCTGGGCGTCGACTCAACATGAGTTTCGTTCGTGAACTTGGCGAGGATCCGGCCGCTGCATGGGTTGCGGCGTTGCAGAACAAGACGACGGCGACGTTTGACCAAGATCTGCGTGACGGAACGCGCGACATGGCGACATTCCTCAAACGCGTTTTCGCAAGCACCGAGCTTGCTCCGGTGAGGGATGAATCTCCCGCGCCCAAATGGTTCCTCGAAGAGGCGGTAAACCAGTTCGTGAAGCTTCTCCCCAGGCCAGCTCAGTCTTGGGTGCGCATTTCCCCTGAGCGGATGGATGCATTCCGTGAACTCATCCTTCTTCGGGCTGAGTTCCTCCGCGTCAAGGCGCTTCACGCGGCGTGGATGATTGTGGATGAGGCTGTGGGAACAAGTACGGGTCGTCCAATTCATGTTGAGTCCACGTCGCGCCGGCTGGAACTCACCATTGGATCGGTAGATGACGTGAATATTGAATCCCAGGCGTCGATTCGCGAAGGACAGGCGACTGCGGGGAAGTGATCGTTCAAGTGTGGGGCGGCGCACGAGTACTCGGAAAGATGTGTGGCACCCTCGTTTGACGCGCAGTACGTGAACGTGAATGGGCGGCAAGCTACTTCGTGTTCACAGCCGTATCTTTCACTCCTGCCCGTGGGGTGGGCTGTTGAGGAGCCCAAGGGTGAGGCTACATGTTCAGAAATTTATGTTGTTCAGGTGGTCTGAACGCGTGAGTCGCATGAACGAGAATGAACGACTCGAAGGCCTTGCTGGGGCTCCGCTTACGCGAGCGACCGTCCGCGAGACGGCTCAACGGCTAACGTTTCTGTGGGTTCGGCTCAGGCAGCGCTGAAGCGCCTGCGGGAGCGAGGTTATTTTTCGACCGGATTCGAACTCCGGAGGCAACAGGAGCTGCTCGATCTCTGGCTTGTCGGGTTCGGTGCGCGACTTATTCCCTCACTGCGAAGTCGCATCGTCTCAGGGACGAGCCCTGAAGAGCTCCTACGGCGTATCAGCGACGGTGAACTGTATTTGCTTCCTGCGGGTGAAGCTGTTGCTCCCGTCATGCGCTCGAAGGAATCACTCGTGCTCTCCGAGGAGCCTCCGTGGCTCGATGCAATCCGTCTCTGTCGGCTTCGCACAGACCCTGAGGGAAGCATCACCCTTCGAGAGGCGTTTTGGACACCAGCTCTTGAACTCTCAGAGCAAAAAGCCAGCACTGTGCCGAACTGCTTGCATCGTCCGATGAACGTTCGCGGCAGGCCGGGCTCGAGATGCGGGATCAACGCCGGTGAGTGTCGTCGAAGATCTCCTGCAGATGGGGTGCTCCGGCCGCTCCTTGAGATATGGCAGGACCCCGCGCTGCGGGCTGCATGTGTCGGATCGCGTCTTTCCCATCTCTACGGCCCCGTACTTGTGGAACGGTTCGATGCGCTTGTACTCGGGGCTGAGGCCTGGGGGATACGGATGTGCACGCACTACGAGTGACCGCATCTGGCATAGCCTGGCTGCATGCAGATCAGGGAAGCCCGCGTTGAGGATGCGACTGCTACTGCAGAGGTACACAGGCGCTCAATCCGAGAGCTCTGCAGCGGCGACTACTCGGCGCAACAAATCGACGCCTGGATTGCAGGCACCAGCAAGGACTCGCATCTAGCACTCATCAACAACCCCGAGCTGCGTACGTACCTCGCAGAAGAAGGCGGCGCGGTCATTGGGGTAGGGGTGTGCTCGCCAAAGCAAGGAACCGTCAATGTTCTGTATGTGGCGCCAGAATGCGTTCGAGCAGGTGTGGGTGCCGCCTTGCTGGAGCGGCTCGAGAAAGAGATTCAGGCCACGGGCGGGTGTCGTGCGGAGCTGCACTCGAGTCTCACCTCGGTGAGCTTCTACCGTGCCCGCGGATACTGCGAGCGGGGCACTGACGCGCGAGTTCTCATCTCAGGCATTGACCTGCCCTGCGTCTCAATGGAGAAGCAATTCGACGCTGTGCGTCATTCATGAATGAAACGCTCTGCCGGAAGGATCTTGCCTAACCTTCGACGGCTTGCTCTTCGGCCTCACGCGGCGGTTGCGGCAGCACCTTCGGAGCACCGAGCAGCTGCGTGAGGACGGTGCCGGCAATCGCGCCGCCGAAGAGGATCGAGCCGAGGACGACGAGCTGGAACAGGCCAGCATCGAGAGGGTCGGAGCCCGCGAAGAGGGCACCGACGAAGGCGCCCGGAAGGGTGACGAGGCCCGTCGTCGAGGTTGAGTCGATCGTCGGGATGAGCGCGTGTGAGACCGAGAGACCTCTGAAGCGTGCTGCTGCCCGACGCGGTGTCGCGCCGAGCGCGAGCATCCCCTCGATCTCATCCCGCGACTCCTGCAGATGCTCACGCAGACGCTTCGCCGTAACAGAGGTGATCGACATGACATTGCCGATGAGAATGCCGCCGATCGCGAGCAGGTGCTGGGTGTCGCGGCCCGTGATGCCGCTCGCGGAGATGATGCCGACGGTGATGACGGCCGAGGTAGCGATTGCGGCGGCGGCAGCTTTGAGCACCGGCATCGACCAGCCGATGCGCTTCGCCGAAGTGAGGATCGCGACGACGAGCATGACGCCGAGCCAGACCAGCACGAGCCAGATGCTCGTGAAGACAAGCTTCAAGATGAGCACGAGCGCGGCGAGCTGCAGGCCCGCGCGGGCAATTGCGGTGAGCGGCTCTGCCTTGACCTTGGCGCCGATCGCGTTGAGCAGCAGAGTGCCCGCGAGCACCATGCCAGCAACAACAGCGAGGGTGAGCCAGGGGTCCATGCTTCGAGCCTAGTTCTGGGAGCTGTGCAGTAATGGCAGTATTTGGGGCTTCAAGGCGTGGTGCGCCTTGAAGCCCCAAATACTGCCATTTACGCACACCGATGAGCGCGGGGGCCTCGATAGAATCGAGGCTCCCCGAACGACCGGAGCAGCATGCACCTCAAAAGCCTCACCATCAAGGGCTTCAAGTCGTTCGCGAACCCCACGACCCTCATCTTTGAGCCCGGTGTCACCTGCGTCGTTGGGCCGAACGGTTCCGGAAAATCGAACGTCGTGGACGCCCTCGCCTGGGTGATGGGCGAACAGGGCGCGAAATCGCTGCGCGGCGGCAAGATGGAGGACGTCATCTTCGCGGGCACCTCGACCCGCGGGCCACTCGGCCGCGCCGAGGTCACGCTCACCATCGACAATTCCGACGGGCTGCTCCCGATCGAGTACGCCGAGGTGACGATCCGTCGCACGCTCTTCCGCTCGGGCGGCTCCGAGTACGCCATCAACGGCGAGAACGTGCGTCTGCTGGATGTGCAGGAGCTCCTCTCCGACACCGGTCTCGGTAAGGAGATGCACGTCATTGTCGGCCAGGGGCGCCTCGACAACGTCCTCCACGCGACCCCGGAGGAGCGCCGCGGCTTCATCGAAGAAGCGGCCGGCATCCTCAAGCACCGCCGTCGCAAGAAAAAGACGGTCCGCAAGCTCGACGGGATGGAGCACAATCTCACGCGGCTGCGTGATCTCACCGCCGAGGTGCGTCGGCAGCTCAAGCCTCTTGGGCGTCAGGCCGAGGTCGCCCGCCGCGCGCAGGGCATCGCCGCAATCGTGCGAGACGCGAAGGCCCGCATCATGGCGGATGACGTTGTGCAGCTCCGGCAGGCGCTCACCGCCGCTGGTCGCACCGAGCAGGAGCGCTCGACCGAACGCATGGTCCTGCAAGAGAAGCTGAACCGGGCGGTTGCGCGTGCTGAACGGATCGTCGAGGAGCAGCGCGGCGATCAGGTCGACGAGGCTCGCCGCGTTGCCTTCGAGCTTGAGTCCGCACTTGAGCGGCTGAGGAACCTCGAGCAGCTCGCGGGCCAGCGGAAGGTCCTCACCGAGCAGCGTCTTGAGCAGCCGAGCCATGAACTCACGGTGAGCCAGGATGCGGTCGGTGCTGCCCTCCGCGAGGCAGAACTCCTCGCCGAGCAGGCGAAGGCGGCCGAGGCCCGCTGGCACGAGGCGCAGGCTGCCACGGCTGAGGCGCGCGCCGAACTCGACCGCGTCGATCAGGAAATCGCCGAGGTTGCGGCGCTCATTTCCCGGCACGACCTCGAAGGCTCAGAGCTTCGCGGCCAGGCGGATGCTGCGGCCTCGCGCCTCGCGGCCGTGCGCGGCGAAGTGCTCCGCCAAACGAACTCGCGCGATGCAGCCGCGAAGCGACTTGAGGATGCCGAGCGTCAGCTTGCCGAGCTTGGTGATGCCTCCGAGGCAGGGGAGCAAGAGTCGAGTGAACTCGACCAGGCCTACCGCGACGCAGAGCAGCAGGTCACCGAAGCGGAGGCCGCCCTCGACGCCATCCGTGAGCAGCTTCACGATCACGAGCGCGAGCGGGGGGCACTCGAGGCCCGCATTGAAGCGCTGAGTCTTGCCGGTGAAGTGCAGGACGGCACGGGCGCGCTGCTTGCCGCGAAGCTTGACGGCGTCCAGGGGCTCGTCGCCGAGCACATCACCGTCGAGGAAGGCTTCGAAGCGGCGATCGCTGCGGCCCTCGGATCACTTGCCGACGCGATTCTCGCGGAGGGCCCGGATGCTGCCATCCGCGTGCTTGAACACGCCCGCGAGGGCGAGCTTGGTCGCGTGGAACTTGTCGCTGCGCTCGGCGCAACCGGCGAGGTGACGCTGCCGAAGCTCCCGGGCACCGCCCGTGCCGCGCAGGATCTCGTCACGGCACCGGATGCCGTACTGCGACTCCTCACGGACGTCGTCATTGTTGACACCCTCGACGACGCGAAGCATCTGCTCGCCTCGGCGAACGGCCCCCTCCGCGTGGTGACGCGCGACGGCGACGTGCTCACCGCGACGACGGCACGCGGTGGATCCGGAACGAGCGGCCAAAGCCGCATCGAGATCAACGCGGAACGTGACCGGGCCAAGGAGCGCCTTGCGAAGGTCATTGCGGCGCTCGATGAAGCATCCCTCGCCCGCGGCGAACGACGGGCTGAACTGGAAGCCGTAAAGCAGCGCCAGGCGAGCGCACTCGAGGGCCTGCGCGCGTTCGATGCCGAACTTGCCCAGCGCCGCGAAGAACTCCACCGCGCGACGAGCCGCGTCGAATCCGCGAAGGCGGAGCTTGTTCGCGCAGTGAAGGGGCTCGACCAGGCAAGCTCCGGTGTCGCGGATGCTGAGGCGAAGCAGGCTGCAGCGAAGCGCGCGCTCGAGGTACACCTCGAGAAGCCCCGCCCGCTCATGACCCCCGGCAAGCGGGACGGTCAGCTCGAAACCCTCGAATCGAAGCGCGAAGCGGAGATCGAAGCGCGTCTTGCCCTCGAAACGCTCCGCGAGCGGGTCCGTGCAGAAAGGCTCCGGGCTGAGCAGCTTGACGAACGACTCGAGCGCGAGCGCGCCGCAGCCGAGGTGGCAGCACGCGAGCGGGTGCTTCGTCGGGCCGAGCTTCGCCGCATCGAATCGGTCATTGAGGTCATCCCGGAGGCCATTGCCGTCGCGTCGAGCTCGCTCGAGCACGCCCGCACCGCCCTCCGTGACGCCGAGCAGTCACGCGCCGCGCAGAATGAAGAGCTCGCGCAGCTGCGTCACGACGAGGCGACCCTGCGCGCGCGACTCGCGGAAATCACCGATGACGTCCACAATCTCGAGCTGCAGATGTACGAGAAGAAGATGCAGCTCTCGTCGCTCCTCGAACGCGCCGCGAGTGAACTCTCGTTGAGTGAGGCCGTCCTCGTCGATGAGTACGGCCCGGATCGGCTCGTCCCGCTCGACGACGATTCACTCCGTGACACCGCCGAGCGCGCGGCGAAGCTTTCGGCCGAGACGCGTGCGCTGCAGCAGGCGCTCGAAGATGCCGAGGGGTCGGAGGAGCGCGACACTCTCGAACGGGAATACGAGCGAAGCCTCCGCGAGCAGCTCGAACAGGGCGACCCGGCGACGGACGCGGACGCCGAGGCGGGCGACGACACTGACGCTGACGCCGACGCTGAGCCGGAAGGCGTCCCATACGACCGCCACGCCCAGCAGAAGCGCCTGGCTGAAGCCGAGAAGATGATGGAGCGCCTCGGCCGCATCAACCCGCTCGCGCTCGAAGAGTTCGCTGCGCTCGAGCAGCGCCACGCCTTCCTCGCCGAGCAGCTCGATGACCTCGAGCGCACCCGCAAGGACCTCATGACGATCGTCAAGGACATCGACGAGCGCATGAAGATGGTGTTCGCGGACGCCTTCGACGACACCCGGGCAGCCTTCCATGAGGTGTTCCCGGTGCTCTTCCCGGGCGGCAGCGGCGACATCACGCTCACGGCCCCGGACGACCTCCTCACGACCGGCATCGAGGTCACGGTGAAGCCCGCCGGCAAGAAGATCGACCGACTCTCGCTCCTCTCGGGTGGCGAACGCTCGCTCGCCGCGGTGGCGCTCCTCGTCGCGATCTTCAAGGCACGACCGAGCCCCTTCTACATCATGGATGAGGTCGAAGCAGCCCTCGACGACGCGAACCTCGGCCGACTCCTCGAGGTGTTCCAAGACCTCCGCGCCTCCAGCCAGCTCATTGTCATCACGCACCAGAAGCGGACGATGGAGATCGCGGACGCGCTCTACGGTGTCTCGATGCGTCAGGACGGTGTCTCCGCGGTCGTTGGCCAGCGGATCGAGCGGCAGACGGACACCTCCGCGAGCGAGTAGCGCACCCTGACGCGTCGGCCCCAAGGCGAGAACACGTCATCCTTGGGATGGCTCTCGCCCGCTCAGCACCTGCCGCCAAGGTGCGCCTCGATATCCTGAAAAGGACTCTGCAGAACCGTCTTCACCGGGTGACACACAATCGAGGGGCAGTCCATGAACTGGAGCGTATGGGACACGCTGTTCATCATCGTCGGGGTCATTGGCCTCGTCGCGACGGCGCTCATGTGGCGCTTCTCGAGCTTGCTCACGCGAGTGCTTGGCCTGGTCTTCGGTGGCTTCCTCGTGCTCTTTGGTGTGGTGGCAGGTCTGCAGATGGAGTGGACGTACCCGCTGCCGCTGCTGGCCCTGCCGCTTGTGCCGATCCTCCTGGCCCTCGTCGTTGATCTTCCGAAGCACCAGCGCGGTGCAGGCGTTGCGGCTCCCGCAGCGGCTCCGATTGCCGCCAACTCAATGACCCCGCCGCCGATGCAGGCCGCGACGACGCCTGCGCCGTCGAAGCTTGACGACGCTCCGCAAGTGGGGCCGGACGCCACGCACGAAGACATTGATGCAGCGCTTGCCGACTGGTACTTCGACCCGGCCGCGGGTCGCACGAAGCGTGACGGCGGTGAAAAGGCAGACGAGATCGAGTGGGATGCTCCCGCTGCAACGACCTCGCAGGATGCGGAGCGCGAACTTCCGAGCGGCCACCACGCTGGCCCGGTCGCCGACTTTGGCGACGGCTACGAGCTTGCTGCCGATGGCGCAGCCGACGTTGAGGAAGACGGCTCGATCAGCTACCCCGCAGGTGCTCCGGCCTCGGTGACGAGGACGTCCGCCGACGAATCCGTGCAGCGCGAGTCGGTTGAGGATGTCGTCTCGGCGCACGAAAGCAACGTGGACGAGTGGGCTCCGGAGGAGGGGCCGGACGCTGAGTCGGTGCTCGACGTGGATGGTGCACCGAGCCACGGCTTCACGCGTGAGCAGGCGATGGACCCGGCAACGCCCGCTGCGACGCTGCACGAGATCGCGGCAGCAGCGCCTGAGCTGCACGCGGCCCTCGCTTCGAACCCCTCGCTCTACCCGAGCCTTCGCGAGTGGCTCGCGAGCTCGCCCGAGCAGGACGTCCAAGACGCCCTCGCGAAGAACCCCGCGAAGTAGTCGATTCGCTCACGCCGGGCCGGTGGCCTCGATACGCCGCCTTCGGCGGCACTTGACCACCTCAGTGGCATGGCACTCGACGGGCGCGGAGGCGGCTACGAGGCCTGGCTTGACGTGGCCTCGACAGCCTCAGACTCCCCATCCCCATCCCCGCCGCGCGAGTAGATGAGGCTCGCGATCGTCGCGATCGCCAGCACGCCGAAGATGAACGCGAGCGAGAACCAGATCGGAATCTCCGGCACCCACATCACCGGCTGTCCTCCGTTCACGAAGGGCAGCTCGTTCACGTGCAGTGCATGGAACACGAGCTTCACGCCGATGAAGCCGAGGATGAACGCGAGACCAAGGTCGAGGAAGACGAGACGCTCCAGCAGTGCTCCGATGAGGAAGTACAGCTGACGAAGCCCCATGAGCGCGACCGCGTTCGCAAGGAACACGAGGTACGCCTCCTGCGTGATACCGAAGATCGCCGGGATCGAGTCAAGCGCAAAGAGCAGGTCGGTAAAACCGAGCGACACGACGACGAGCACGAGCGGCGTCATCGCCTTCTTGCCGTCCTTCATGACAGTCCACTTGTCATCGTTGTATTCCTCGCTCGTGTGGATGACCTTCTTCACGAGGTTCACCCAGCTGGGCATCTCTGGCTCGTCATCCTGGAACGATTCGATCGCCTGACGCACTGCCATGAACAGCAGCCACGCACTGAAGATGTAGAACACCCAGCTCCAGGCTTCGAGGATGGCCGCACCCGCCACGATAAAGATCATGCGCATGATGAGGGCGATCGCGATGCCGAGCAGCAGCGCCTTCTGCTGCGCGAGCTTCGGCACCTTGAAGCTCGTCATGATGATGAGGAAGACGAAGAGGTTATCGACCGACAACGCCTTCTCGGTCGTGTAACCCCCGATGAACTGGCCCGCGTGGTCCCAGTCCCACAGCCACGCGATGCCGAACATCATGACGAAGGCGATGCCGATGTAGAAGAGCGACCAGAAGGTCGACTCCTTGATTGTCGGTTCGTGTGCGTCGCGCACGTGCGTGACGAAGTCAAAAGCGAAAAAGGCAATGATCAAGACGATCGTGACAAGCCAAATCCACAGGGGGACATGCATGAGGGTTCCTCCGGCGTTCAGGTTCCACGAACAGCCGAAGGTCTCTTCCGCCGGTGAAACCAGCCGCCGTGCCCGGGCGCTTTACGAAAAGCAGCCGTGATGACGAACACGACGCGGAGGAATACTCCCCTTCAACGGGTAACGAGGTTACACGTCCTCGCTGTCGCGTGTCACGGAGAGCACTGAATGGTGGGGGAGCGGGTAGCCGTTCGCGAGGACGACACGGAAATCGTTCGGCGCCGCATCCCCGGTCGTTTCGAGGACGCTGAGGGTCGCATTGCCGATGCTGGGCGCTGGGCGTGACATGAATTCGCCGAGGACGTGACGGATGACCGTGCCGTGGCAGACGACGAGCACATCCTCTGCCGGATGCCGCTCCGCGATCTCGCGCACGGCCTGCACCGTGCGGGCGATGACGGCCTCCATCGGCTCCACGCTCGGGTGGTCCAGTGGTGCGCGCGTACCATCCGGAAGCCAATAGGAGGTGCCTTCGAGCTCACCGAAACCACGCTCGGTGACGAGGTTTTCGCGCATCGGGGCGGGGAGGCCGGCGAGCTGGGCAATCGTCGTGGCCGTCTCCATCGCACGCACGAGCGGGGAGGAGTAGATGTGCTGCCAGCCAGCGTTCTCGAGCATCCGGCCCGCGCTCTCTGCCTGGCGGCGACCCTGCGAGTTGAGCGGAATATCTGAGGCGCCCTGCAAGAGTCCCTTCGCGTTCCACTCGGTTTCACCGTGACGGATCAGTCCAATGCGCATCCGGATCCTTTCTTCCCTGCAATCGTCCCATGTACAGGGAACGGATACCCTGGGGGCATGGCGGAACGTACTCCTTGGTCACTCGGTAATGCGCTGCGCGGCATGTTTGGTCGTCGCACGATCGACGAGACGACGTGGGAGGACCTCGAAGAAGCGCTCATCACGGCGGACTTCGGTCCGGACATCACCGAGGAGATCATCGAGGAGCTCCAGGCGGGCGTTGAGCGCTACCAGGTGACCGACCCGCGCGATCTCAAGCGCATGCTCCGCGAAACGATTGAAGAGCGCCTCGCGAAGTTCGACCCGACGCTGAAGCTCTCGGCCCGCCCGGCGGTAACGCTTGTTGTTGGTGTAAACGGCGTTGGCAAGACCACCACCATTGGCAAGTTCGCGAAGTTCCTGCGCAACCACGGCATGACGGTTGTCGTGGGCGCCGCCGACACCTTCCGAGCGGCAGCCGTGGAGCAGCTTGCGACGTGGGCCGGACGCGCGGGTGCGCTCATCGTGCGTCCGCAGCACGAAGGCCAGGATCCGGCATCTGTCGCATACCAGACCGTCGAAGTGGCGCAGCGCGACAACATCCCGATGGTCATCATCGACACGGCTGGGCGTCTGCAGACCAAGGGCGGTCTCATGGATGAGCTCGGCAAGATTCGGCGCGTCGTCGAGAAGCTCGGCGAAGTGTCCGAGGTGCTGCTCGTGCTCGACGCGACGACGGGGCAGAACGGCGTCTCGCAGGCGGAAGCCTTCATCAAGTACGCGGGCGTCACGGGCCTCGTCGTCACGAAGCTCGATGGTTCGGCAAAGGGTGGCTTCGTGCTCGCCGTGCAGGAGCGCACGGGCCTGCCGATCAAGCTCATCGGTCAGGGCGAAGGCATCGACGACCTCACCGGTTTCACGCCGCACGTCTACGCCGAGAAACTCGTCGGCTAGCACGCTGTGCAGTAATGGCAGTATTTGGGGCTTCGAGGCGTGGTGCGCCTTGAAGCCCCAAATACTGCCACGAATGCACATTCGCCCCGCGCCCCAGCCGTCGCGACGCCTCGCGTAGAATCTTGGAACTATGGCCATCTTCGGAAATCTCTCGCTTCGGCTCACCGAATCTCTCGCAAACCTCCGCACCAAGGGCAAGCTCACCCCGGCGGACGTCGACGGGACCGTTCGGGAGATTCGCCGCGCCCTCCTCGAAGCGGACGTCGCGCTGCCGGTCGTCAAGGAATTCACCGCGCACATTCGCGAGCGCGCACTCTCGGATGACGTCAACAAGGCGCTGAACCCGGCCCAGCAGGTCGTGCAGATCGTCAATGAGGAACTCATCGGCATCCTCGGTGGCGAGGTCCGCCGCATCAACTTCGCGAAGCAGCCGCCGACGGTCATCATGCTTGCGGGTCTGCAAGGTGCCGGTAAGACGACCCTCGCCGGAAAGCTCGCGAAGAAGCTCCTCGAAGACAAACACCAGCCGATGCTCGTGGCCTGTGACCTTCAGCGCCCGAACGCGGTCAACCAGCTGCAGATCGTCGGTGCCCAGGCAGGCGCCCACGTCTTCGCGCCGGAGCCCGGTAACGGCATCGGCGACCCGGTCCGCGTGGCGAAGGACGCCATCAAGTACGCGACCGACAAGCACTACGACGTCGTCATCATTGACACCGCGGGTCGCCTCGGTGTTGACGCGGAGCTCATGAAGCAGGCCGCGAACATCCGCAAGGCAACGAACCCGGATGAAGTCCTCTTTGTCATCGACGCGATGATCGGTCAGGACGCTGTTGCCACCGCCAAGGCCTTCCAGGAGGGCGTCGACTTCACGGGTGTCGTGCTCTCGAAGCTCGACGGTGACGCTCGCGGTGGTGCCGCACTCTCAGTGGCCAAGACGACTGGCCGCCCGATTATGTTCGCTTCGACGGGTGAGCGCCTCGACGAGTTCGAGGTGTTCCACCCCGACCGCATGGCGAGCCGCATCCTCGACATGGGTGACATCCTCACCCTCATCGAGCAGGCCCAAAAGGCCTTCGACGAGGAAGAGGCGATGAAGGCCGCCGAGAAGATGGCGAACGACGAGTTCACCCTCGACGACTTTCTCGCGCAGATGCAGCAGATGCGCAAGGCCGGCAACATGAAGCGCATGCTCGGGATGCTTCCGGGCATGGGGCAGATGAAGGACCTCATTGACAACTTCGATGAGCGCGAGATCAACCGCACCGAGGCGATCATTCAGTCGATGACTCCCGCCGAGCGTAAGAACCCGAAGCTCATTAATGGCTCGCGTCGTGCCCGCATCGCGCGCGGTTGTGGCCGCACGGTGACGGATGTCAACACCCTCCTCAAGAATTTCGAGCAGGCCTCGAAGATGATGAAGACGGTCGCCCGCGGCGGCATGCCGAACATCCCCGGTATGGGGCCGATGCCCGGCATGGGTGGCGGTCGCGCGGCGAAGCGTGCCGCCCAGCAGAAGGGCAAGAAGAAGGGCAAGGCCTACTCGGGCAACCCGGCGAAGCGTCAGCAGCAGGAGCTGCAGGCGCCGAAGGCGACGGGAGCCGGATTCGGCAAGGGGGCGGGCTTCGGCACCGCGAGCATCCCGGGCCAGCCGTCTGAGGAAGAACTCGCCCAGCTGCAGAAGTTCCTCAAGCGCTAACCGCGTGCTGCCGCGATGAGCTCCTGCAGGAGGGGCTCGAAGCGGCCTGCGCTCGCGGCGAGGCGTGCGCGCTGGCGGTCCGCGGAGTTCTCGCGGATAAGGCCCGAGAAACGTTCGAGCTCGGCGACGCATCCGAGTGAGGACGCGGCGGGCATCGCCCAGTCAATGAGCTCGTCGGCGACCCGTGCGAGGGGAGTTCCTGATGAACCGACGTACTGGATGACCTCCATCCCCGTCCCGTAGCGCGCAGCTCGCCAGCGGTTCGTCTTGTGCGCCCACAGTGGCAACTCGCACAGGGCAGGCATTCTGGTTCCCCGGTCGAGCGCTCGCGAGGTGGCTTCGGCGATGGCGTGCATGAACGCGGTGAGTGCGGCGAGATCGTCGAGGCTTGTAGCGCCATCCGCGACCCGCACTTCGATTGTGCCAAAGCGTGGCGTGGGGCGGATCTCCCAGCGAAGTTCGGTGGCGGATTGAATGATGCCGCTTGCGATGTAGTGGTCCACCATTTCTTCGATTTCGGCCCACGAGCGGAAGGCTGGGGGAGTGCCTGCGTGTGGAAGCTGCTGGAAGAGCATGGTGCGGTGCGAGGCAAACCCGGTGTCTTCGCGGCACCAGAAGGGGCTTGAGGCGCTCGCCGCGAGGAGCACGGGCGAGGTCGCCGTGAGGACGTGCATCACCGGCGCGACCTTTGCTCGGGACTCGACGCCAATGTGCGTGTGGAGGCCCCAAATTGCGAGCCGATCGGCCCACGCCTTGGACTCCTCGCGCATCGTGGTGAAACGCTCGGTGTCGCGGATCGTGGCATCCCGCCATGAGGACGTCGGATGCGACCCACTGCCGATGAAGGCGAGACCGCGCTGTGCGGTCGCCTGCCGCAGCAACTCGCGGAGCTCAGCAAGCTCGGCAACCGCCTCCGGGATGCACGTGTGCACACCCGTGACGAGCTCGACCGTGTTCGTCATGTACTCGGTTACGATGCGGGGGTCATCAATCGCCGCAACGATCTGCGGGCCGAACCCCGCCAATTCGCCGCTCGAGGCATCTACGACCGCAAGCTCCCACTCGATACCGAGCGTTGATCGACCTGAGTCGGCGAAATCCATGCGGCAAGCGTAGTTGAGAGCGGTGGCGCGACGTGCCGATATGACGAAGAAAATCCCCGACCAGGTCAAGAATCTGTGGCGCTCACCCGGGCTGTCGCTTGTGCTTGGTACCGTGTCACCATGCAGACCTCGCTTCAGGTAGCCGTTCCCGCACTGACCTCCCTCGCTGAGACGGGCGGCACTTTCAACGCGCTGCCGTGGATCATTGGCGGCATCGCGCTGCTCATCATCGGCGCGATCGTGTTGTTCATCCTCGGCCGCCGTAAGAAGGACGACGAGGCCGTGGATGAACTCGACGGTGACGCTCCGGAGCACGGACTCCACCAGGAGACCCCCGGCGACGACGGTCTCGTCGACGACTCTTGGATGGACAAGCGCTAGCTCGTCAGAGAGGCCGCGGCCCTTGGTCGTGGACGCGTGTTGGTCAGGACGCTTGCGTCCTTGTTGAATACTCCATCTGCTCTTTACCACACTGAAGATCTTCATTGAATGTGGTTGACATTGTGTTGTCGTGTATGTTTACCATGGACGTGCCTACTGACAGTGTCGTTGTGGAGGTGTTCTGATGGCTCCAAGGGGGCTCGATAGAAGAGTGCGTTAACGTGTGACGCGAATCGTAGTAAACCCAATTATATTCTGTTTGCTGGTCATCATGGCCGGGGTGGCTCTTGGTGCCGAGACCGCATTTGCTGCCACGACGAACTATGTGAGCAATGAATACAGAAATGAGCGCCAATCGTCCGATTCGGGGGTGCGTGCCCGGATTTCAGGTGGTGTGGCGAGCACCGAGCTTTTTTCTGCCGATGGGGCGAATGTAGTGCTCACTATTGAGACATACTATCCGGCGCCGGGGTACCGCAGTGTAGGTTATGCAAGCTCCGGAGGTTCTGTCAATCTAACACACGCGGCCGTAGCGAATGCTCGTTCGAAATGCATGTGGGATTGGCCGTGGAGTAGCGGAAGTATTGGTGCACTGCGTACAACGTGTGGATTCTATCATTAGAGAGGGGTTTGGGCATTGACAGAGAAATTTCTCATGACATCAGCGGTTGTTGCTTTGGTGCTGGCCGGAGGTTTTGGCGCGGCCCCCGTTCATGCGACACCGGAAGTGAATGTTGAGGACGTGCTAGCTGTGCTCAATGAGCCAAAAGCTGAATATGACAATCTGCCTGATGGTGTGGATCACGCTGCCCTGGGGGGAATCGCGCCTGACAGTGTTCGATATTTGGGGCAAGATGCACTTGCGCGCTACTGGGTGGGTGTAGCGCATGATTCTGCCGTCTGCCTGCTTACGGTGATTCCTGACGGTAATCAGATCGCAGCGAGTGCCTGCGCGAGCTTCCCTGAGTTTTACGAAAAGGGGATCGGGGTTGTTGCTGGCGAATCCCGAGAAGCAGGAGATCGTTCAACGGAGGCGTACCTTCTCCCTGATGATGCCCCTGATGTGGCGGCTGCTCATACTGGCTCGGTGAAACCGAGCGGCGGGCTCAGTGCTGCTGACGGTTCCACCGTCGCTGGTGGCCGGGCGGGATCGGCTTATCTCGTTACTGGGCGGCCCGGTACCCTCGGCGTTGAAAGTGGAAATTTTGATCGTCCGAATGGAATCCCCTTCCGTTTCGAGACGGTGAATATTAACGGTGGGCGCTGATGCAAGATAGAATGCGTTCTACTCGTGTCGCAGGTTTGTGTGTTATTGGGAGCGGGGTGTTGGTTTCCCTGTGGCTTGGTTTTGCGGGGGAAGTGCAGGCCGCCGATATTGTGTACGCGAAGAACATGAAGACCACCTCGGGGGTGGAACGAACCTCAAGTTCTTTTTCGAGTTTGGTTGGGGGAAGCTCGAATGTGAATCTGGGAGTGGGGCAGCATGGCGTGGTGACATATCGCCCTGCTCCCGGTTATGTTGAAATTGGCCGCGTGGAGTCGACGGGTGGTAATCAGACATTCTTGAGTCACGCTCGCGCTCAACATGTCCGAAGCAAGTGCTCGTGGTGGATCTCGGTGGGTGGTGAGGCGGAGCTCACCTGCTCTGCAAGAACGTGATGTTGATGAGCCTTCTTATTGGCCTTATTGGGGTTGTTGTCTATGTCTGTCTCGTGGGAATTCTGACCATTCGAAAGATCGGTTTAGAAGGTGGGGCGGTTTTTGATCTCAGTAATCAGCTGGTGGGGGTGACGGCACCATCTGGAGGAATATTCACACTTATTGCCATTGCGTTGCTATCTGTGGGAGTCTTGGGTCTTCTTGCCAGGAGACTGTTTAGTGTAAGGGACTCTGCATTCCGTATTTGGGGACTCTGGGGTTTTGGTCTCGGTGGAATCACGTTGGGCATATTTCGTATGTTCTGGACAGGAAACGCGGGCGCTGGTGATTCCCTCGAGCAAGGATTTGAACCCTGGGTCGTTGGTTGGATTATTGAAGGGATCGACAATCCCGCCGCATTGACCGTCGTTCTGGCGTCCGTCGTCATCGCAGTCCACTCCCATATGAGACGGCGGACGTTGAAGGGTGCCAAGGGTGGTGATTCGGGTCCCGTTGCGTGACCGTGCAGCCCGTGGGAGAGCAGGGCTGGCCTTGGCGCTCGGAATCTGGCAAGATGGGACGCTGACGAGTGCCGTCCGACCCTCTATCCGACGCGCGCCGACGACCATTCAAGCTTTACCCGGGTTCGCCCCACGAACCTGAGGCACGCTTACTCACTTCACGAAACCAATTCAGGAGACACGTGGCTGTCAAGATCCGCCTCAAGCGCCTCGGTAAGATCCGTGCGCCGTTCTACCGCATCGTCGTCGCAGACTCGCGCACCAAGCGCGATGGTCGCGTCATCGAGGAGATCGGTAAGTACCACCCGACCGAGCACCCCTCGTTCATCGAGATCAACTCGGAGCGCGCCCAGCACTGGCTCTCCGTCGGCGCTCAGCCGACCGAGGCCGTCCTCGCCCTCCTTAAGCTCTCGGGCGACTGGGGCAAGTTCACCGGTGAAGGCTCGACCGAGTCGCAGATCAAGGCTCCCGAGGCAAAGGAAGCCTTTGAAGCTGACACCAACAAGAAGCCGGTCCTCAAGCCCAAGGCTGAGCCGAAGGCTGAAGTGAAGCCCTCGGAAGACGAGGTTGCTGAGGCTGCAGCTGAAGAGACCGCTGAGGACGCTGCGGCCGCCGACGAGGCCGCCGCAGAGGAGACCGAGGCGTAAATCATGCTCGAATCCGCGCTGACACACCTGGTCCGGGGCATCGTTGATCGCCCGGACGACGTCCGCGTGGACCGAGTCTCGCAGGCGCGGGGCGAGGTCCTCGAGGTGCGCGTGCACCCCGAGGACCTCGGCCGCGTCATCGGACGCTCGGGTCGCACCGCCAAGGCGCTGCGCACCGTCGTCGCCGCACTCGCCGACGGCGAGCGCGTCCGTGTCGACGTCGTCGACGCATAGCCGTGGCTCCAAAACCCGGCAGCATTACCCGGCTGCGAGTCGGACGCCTCACGAAGGCGCATGGGCTCAAGGGTGCGCTCAAAGTCGAGCTGTACACCGACGAGCCGGAACGCCGTTTCGTTCCCGGCGCAAGTTTTAGCCTCCAGGTGCCGCCCGAGAGCCCCTGGCACAACCGTAGCGTCGAGCTTCTCGAGCTCCGCTGGTACAACGAGCAGCCCGTCGCCTTCTTCAAGGGAGTCGAAGACCGCACCGCGGCAGAAACGCTCGTCAAGGCGATCCTCTGGGTCGACAAGGACGACGCTGAAGAACTCGAACCTGACACCTGGTACGACCACCAGCTTGTTGGCCTCGACGTCATCGTTGACGGCATGAAGGTTGGCGTCGTGGCTCGCATCGACCACCTGCCGGCGCAGGACCTCATCGTCGTGAAGACGAAGGGGGACGATGTCCTCGTGCCGTTTGTGCGCGCGATCGTGCCGAACGTTGACATCCAGGCTGGACAGATCACGATGACTCCGCCTGGTGGACTCTTCGACCCGGAGCACGCTGAGATTGCCCGTGCTGACGGCAACCACGCAGCTGAAGCTGCGGCTGACGCGGATGACGCTGACGCGGCACACGCCCAGACTGACACGATCCCGGACCACTAGGCCATGCGGTGGGTTGCCATCGCGTCCGCCGTCGCCGCGATCACCGGCTACGTCGTCATCCTCATCGCGACGACCACGCTCGGCGCTGAGCGCTTCGAACTCTTCAACGTCTTCTGGGGCCTCTTCTTTACGCTGAACGGCATCGTGATGGGCCTCATGCACGAGACCACGCGCGGTGTTCGCGCCATGGCGCGCCCCGACGACGAAACCTGGGAGCGTGAGCGCAGCCACGGCCAGGACGACGAGGCCGTGCTCGAGGCTTTTGAGGCAGAAGAACTCGAGGATGCGAGCGTGAGCGCCGAAGCGCGGGCAGCAGATCTTGCCCTCGCCCGCGCGAGCAACGCATCCGGCATCAACCCGGTGAAGACGAGCGTCACCATCTCGCTCGTCATCGGCGCCCTCGTGCTCGCGACCTCGCCGCTGTGGGCACCGGCTCTCTTACCGGCGCAGTACGGAGCAACCGCAACGGGCCTGCTCACCGTGGCGATCACACTCACGACCGTGCAAGCGGTGTTCTCGGGCGTGCTCTCGGGTATTGGCCGGTGGCGCGCCTACGCCATCCTCACGATGATCGAGTCCTTTGGCCGCGTCATTGTGGCGCTCATCGCGACGCTCCTCAGCGACCCGGTGACGGGCTTCCTCGTCGCAACCGTGACCGGCATGATCTCAAGCCCGATCATCATGCTCACGCCGGTGGGACGTCGCGCGCTGAGCGCCCACACAGATGTCTCGCTCCGTAGCTTCCTCTCGCGCGGCGGCCAGTCGATGCTCGCCGCGAGCGCGGCAGCGGTCCTCGTCGTGGGCTTCCCGGTGCTCATTAAGGCCACGCGCCCCGGAACCGACCCGGTGCTGCTCTCAAACCTGCTGTTGGCTGTGACGCTCACGCGAGCTCCCATCCTCACGCCCATCACCTCGTTCCAGAGCGCGATCGTCGTCTACTTCGTCGACCGTTTCCGCCAGGGACGCCGTGTGCTCCTCATTCCGATCGCGGCTGTCCTCGGCATTGCCATCGTGGGTGCCGGTCTTGCCTGGCTCGTCGGGCCGCCGATCATCGAACTCATGGGCCGCGGCTTCACCGTCGGCGGGCATGTCCTCGCGGCACTCACCTTTGTGGCGGGTGTCACGGGATGCCTCTACCTGAGCGGCGCTGCAGTGCTCGCCCGCGAACGCCACGGTGTGTACGTTGCCGGCTGGTGGACGGCCACGATCGTTGCGATCGTCGTCCTCCTCGTGACGCCCGGCGTGCTTGACGCCGTCGTGCTCGCGCTGGGCCTCGGGCCGCTCCTGGGCGTTCTCGTCCACCTCATCTTCGGGATGGGGCCAGTCACGCGCGACAATGAAACCGCCCCTGAACCGTCCACCGAACCTGAGCGAGAGGCCGCCGAGCATGCGCGTTGACATCGTCACGATCTTCCCGAGCTTCTTTGACGTGCTCGACCTGTCGCTCCTCGGCAAGGCACGCGCGCAGGGGCTCTTCGAACTTGGTGTGCACGACCTCCGCGACTACACGCACGATCGTCACCGCACCGTCGACGACACCCCCTACGGCGGCGGCGCCGGAATGGTCATGAAGCCGGAGCCGTGGGGCGAGGCCCTCGACGTGATCCTTGCTGACTCGCCCGCGGTGGAGGAGGGGAACGAGCCGGGTGCTGAGCAGCCGCTCATCATCTTCCCGTCGCCGGCTGGCCACGTCTTCACGCAGGCCACCGCACGCCGCTATGCCAACGAACGCCACATTGTCTTTGGTTGCGGACGCTACGAGGGCATCGACCAGCGCGTCTTCGACTACGCCGCAACGCGCGCTCGCGTTGAGCTCGTGAGTCTCGGTGACTACGTCCTGAACGGCGGCGAAGTAGCCGTCATGGCGATGATCGAAGCCTTCGGACGACTCATCCCGGGCGTCGTGGGGAACCCGCTCTCGCTCGTGGAAGAGTCACACGAGGATGGCTTGCTCGAGTACCCGAGCTACACGAAGCCCGCTGCGTGGCGCGGCTTTGAGGTGCCGGAGGTGCTGCTGTCGGGGCACCACGGCAAGGTCGCCGAGTGGCGCAAGGAGCAGCAGATTGAGCGGACGCGGCGCGTGCGCCCGGATCTGTTGCCGGAAGAACTGCGCTAGAGCTCCCGAGGCTGGTCGAAGAGCCGCAGCGTGTTCGCTAGGCCTCGAGGAAGCTGCGGTCAGTAAAGATGATCGGCTCGCCCTCGGTGATCGCGATCGTGTGCTCGCTGTGGGCGCCGCGTGAGCCATCGGCACCGAGGAGCGTCCAGCCGTCCGTGTCCTTCGTGAGCTTGTTCGTCGTGGCGTTGAACCACGGCTCAACCGCGATGACGAGGCCCGGCTCGAGCACAGGGCCACGCTTTGCCCGGCCACGGTTTGGCACCGGCGGGAACTCGTGCATCGTGCGCCCCACACCGTGGCCGCCGTACTCGACGTTCACCGGGTAACCGTACGCCTTCGCGACCTCACCGATCGCGTGCGAAATGTCGCCGAGGCGCTTGCCGGCATACGCCTCGGCAATGCCCGCCTCGAGGGCTTCTTCGGTGGCTCGGATGAGGCGAAGGTCTTCCTCGCGCGGCGTCCCCACCACGAACGAGACTGCCGAGTCGGACACCCAGCCGTCGACCGAGACAGCGAAGTCGAGGGTGAGGAGATCCCCATCCTGCAGCGCGTAGTCCTTCGGGCGTCCGTGCAGGACTGCCTCGTTCACCGAGGTGCAGATGACGTAACCGAAGGGGCCGGAACCGAAGCTCGGCGCGTAGTCGATGTAGCAGCTCTCAGCGCCACGAGCCCGGATCATCTCGTGAGCGCGCGCGTCAATCTCGAGCAGGTTCGTGCCGACCTTCGTCTCCTGCTGGAGGGTGTGGAGGACCTCAGCGACGAAGCGGCCAGCGGCGCGCATCTCCTCAAGTTCGGACGGGGTGCGCAACTCAATCATGTCTTCCAGGCTACCCCCGCTCGCCCCGCCAGTTCTCGGTGAGTTTCGCGAGTGCCCGGCTGCGTTCGGCTCCTTCGGATGCATGTCCCGTAGCGTGAAGGCATGCGTGCACGTTCACTGCTTTATCGTCTGCTGCTTCCCGCGGTGCTGGTCATCCCTGCCTTCATCTTCGCCGGATGGGTGATCCGGGGGTCGCGGCTTGGTGAGCTGCTCTCCGTGGTCCTCGTGTCGCCCGCGTGCCTCATCGCGCTCGGTGCGATCTCGGCGCTCATTTGGGCGCGCCCGGATGCTCGGAGCGAGCGGGCGGTCACCGTGCCGGATGCAATCACGGTAGGCATCGTGTGGGTGCTCTGGATTGTCGGTGCATTCCTGCCGCGTCCTCTCGGCAGCTGGATGCTCGGTATCGCACTCGTCGTGTCGATCGTCGTCATCGTGCTGCTGGCCCGCCAGCTCAAGAAGGTCGCCGCGCGCCGACTCGACCAGATGACCGATGACCTCCGCGAACGCGGTGCGAACCCGACGTGGGGTCAGCCGCGCGACCAGGCTGACTGGTACGCGCGCTACGAATCGCGTCACGGTCGAAGCGCAGGCACGACCGCTCCTGGCGCCGGCATCGTCCTCGAAGGTGCTGTCAGTGAGCCCAAGCGTGAAGGTAATATGCCCGGCTCAACCCGCGTTGACGGCGGTGTCATGGGTGAGCACGAGACGGATCGTCCCGGGGCGAACTTCGGTGCAAACCGTGCCCCGAAGGCGGAGAACTGGGACCCAACTCGCCCCGTGCCCGGCCAGCGCGCAGCGCGCAATACTGATGAGCGCCGCAATACGGATGACGACGATGCCCTCGACGACAGCACTGTCGAGCCTCCGTACCGCGGCACGTAGTGGCACATGGGCGCGCATGAGCATTGCGCGTCGCGCTAGAAGCGTGGTTGAATAGCTCTTCGTGCCGCGGCACGGCTCTGCCTCCGGGGAGTCCGCGCCTTCTGCGATGCACGACATCCTTGATTCCTTTACCGCGCAGTCGACCGGTGGCGACTGCAGAGAGCGACATCATGAACCTCATCGACGAACTCGACAAGGCCTCCCTCAAGACCGACATCCCTGACTTCCGCGCAGGTGACACCGTCAAGGTGCACGTGAACATCGTTGAAGGTAACCGTTCGCGTATCCAGGTCTTCCAGGGTGTTGTCCTCGGCCGTCAGGGTGCTGGCGTTCGCGAGACCTTCATCGTCCGCAAGGTCAGCTTCCAGGTGGGTGTGGAGCGTCAGTTCCCGGTGCACTCGCCGATCATCGACAAGATCGAACTCGTGTCGCGCGGTGAGGTTCGCCGCGCCAAGCTCTACTACCTCCGCGACCGCCGCGGCAAGGCAGCGAAGATCCGCGAGAAGCGCGAGCACTAAGACACGCGATCGGCGCGGATCGATCCGCGCGACGCACGCGACAACGGCCCCCAACTCGGGGGCCGTTGTCGTACCGTAGGCGAATGGGCATCGTGCCCACAGAAGAAGGGGCATCATGTCGGCAATGCGCGATGACGAGCTGGACGC
Source organism: [Zimmermannella] alba NBRC 15616 (assembly GCF_001570905.1). GTDB lineage: Bacteria > Actinomycetota > Actinomycetes > Actinomycetales > Microbacteriaceae > Pseudoclavibacter > Pseudoclavibacter albus. Next base: position 23,039 of record NZ_BCSO01000007.1, read on the forward strand.
TCGATCTGACGCGACCGATGATGCACCCCGCGTGGGTGACGACCCCCAGGCTGCGGAGATTCTCGCTTCCGGTCGTGGTCCGCAGCACGCGCGACCCCCCTTCGATGCACGTCACCGAAAACTCTCGCCGAATGAGCTCGCCCAGGCCCGGCTTGGCTGGAGTGACGACGACGAAGACGAGCCGGTTCGCACCCGGCGACCGAGCAAGCGCCGCACTGCGGCCATATTCCTCCGCGATGTGGTCATCGTCGCGGTTCTCGCCCTTGTGGTGAGCATGGCGATGAAGACGTGGATCGTGCGCCCGTATTACATCCCCTCCGCCTCGATGCACGAGACGCTCATCGAGAACGACCGGATTCTCGTCAACCTCTTCGTGCCAGAACTTGTGCCGCTCGAGCGCGGGGACGTCGTCGTCTTCACGGACCCGGGCGGCTGGCTCCCGCCGAGCATGCCGAAGGACAAGTCACCGCTTGAAGCCTTCCGCGACGGCACGCTCGAAACAATCGGCTTGAAGCCGGAAGACGCCAACAACACGCTCATCAAGCGCGTGATTGGTCTTCCCGGTGATCATGTCACCTGCTGCACCGTGTACGGCCAGGTGGCCGTGAATGATGTCCCGATCTCGGAACCTTACGCGCAGCTCGCGGGCAACACCGCAGCCTCCGGCGTGCCCTTCGACGTCACCGTGCCCGCAAACTCGATCTGGGTGATGGGCGACAATCGCTACAACTCGCAGGACTCGCGCTACCACCAGGACCTCCCCACGGGCGGCTTCGTCCCGATGGAATCCGTTGTTGGCAAGGCGTTCCTCGTGAACTATCCCTTCGAGCACTTCGGTGTGCTCGGCAACTACCCCGAGGTGTTCGCGAACGTCCCGAATCGCGAGCCGGGGGCGAACTAGCGCGTGGCGGTCATCGAGCCGACACTCGCGCTGGAAGAGCGCCTGCTCACCACTGCGTCCACGGTGATTGGCATGGATGAGGTGGGCCGCGGTGCCATCGCTGGCCCCGTGTGTGTTGGCGCCTGTGCGATCGTGCAGGAAGATCTCGCCGATGGTTTTCCTGCCGGGCTCCGAGACTCGAAGCTCATGAGCCCGAAGCGCCGCGAAGCGATTGAGCCGCTCGTGCGTGAATGGGGGCAGGGACGGGCCGTCGGCTCGGCGAGTGTTGCCGAGATTGAGACGCACGGCATTGCGTGGGCGCTCGCGCACGCGGGGAAGCGGGCACTCGCGGAGCTCTACGCGCAGGGGATTGATGTGGCCACCGCCGTCATCCTGCTTGACGGCTCGCACGATTGGCTCTCGCCGCACCTCACGCACCCGCTGCAGGTGCTCGTGCGTCCGAAAGCCGACCGTGATTGCGCGGTGGTTGCCGCCGCATCCGTGCTCGCGAAGGTGGAACGCGACGCGCACATGATGGTGCTCGGTGGTGAGGAAGACCCCTTTGCCTGGGTATCCAACAAGGGGTATGCCTCGGCGCAGCACACGAGCGCGATTCGAGCGCTTGGCCCGAGCGAACACCACCGCCTGAGCTGGCTGACGAAGATTCTGCAGGCGGACGCTGGTTCCGAGCCCGCGGGCACTGTTGCGGCGAATCCCGCCTAGACTGGGATGACCATGGATCCTGAGCAATTCGACGACTACGAGCGTGAACTCGAGCTGGCGCTGTTTCGTGAGTACCGCGATGTGGTCTCGCAGTTCCGCTACGTCGTAGAGACTGAGCGTCGCTTCTACCTCGCGAATCGTGTCGAACTCACGCGCCGTGACGCCGAGCACGACTTCTATTTCGAGCTTGAGCTCGAAGATGTGTGGGTGTGGGACATCTACCGCACGCACCGCTTCGTGAGGAACGTGCGCGTGCTCACCTTCAAGGACGTCAATGTCGAAGAGCTGCAGGACGCCGAGCTCGAACTGCCGAGCGAACTCTCCATCGACAAGTAGCTCGCGGCGCGTCTTGCTGGGCGGCTACTGGATCGGCGGCCAGGTGTGACAGATGTCCGGGCCGATGACCTCGTCCGGGATCGTGCCGATCATGTCGACGGATTGCGTTGCGTCGTTCCAGCGGTATTCGACGGTTTCGTGCTGCGAGGCTTCCGCCATCGACTCGTTGGGCGCTGGCCAGAAGTACTTGACTTTGATGCTGGTGGCTGTTTCTTCCGCAATGCGCTGCATGCCCGGGGCGCAGTCGCTCGTTGAGCCAATGTGTTCGCCGTAGTGGAAGAGCGCGATCTGGTCGGGTGAGGAACCGGTTGCACCTTCAACCGAGAACAGTGCGTAGCTGAGTGGTGCGCAGGGGTCGAAGTTCGTTTCGTAGGAGTTCGCATCCCACTTCACATCGACGTTGCTGCCCGACACGAAGGGGGAGGGGAGGTCGGCGGCCGCGGCGGAAATGCGCGGGTCTTCCTTGTTGAGGCCGCACGTTTCGCCCGCGGGTGTGGAGCCTGCTTCGCTTGTGGCGGTTTCGGCCGGCTGCTCCGCGGGTTGCCCGGCCCCATCGTCGCCGAGGGCAGGGCTCGTGCTCGCCTGGGTAACCGGGGCAGCGGGTGCTGCGGGCTGCGGCGCAGGTGCCGTGCACGCGGTGAGCGCGAGGCTCGTCCCGATCGTGACGAGGATTGCACAGGGCTTGAACGCGCGCCGGATTGCCATACCCCAATTGTATTTGTTGATTTCAATGGTTGGCAATGTGTGAGGCTCACTCGAGCGCTGCCTCGCTGATGCCGAGGCTTGCGCGGAGCTTCGCCATGATCTCGTGCTGGTACGGCGCGACCACTGACTTCGAGATGCGGCAGTCGAGCAGGAGCGTCCCCGTCTCGTGCTCGGCGAGCCAGGCGCCAAGTTCAGCGAGGTCATTGAGTGTGCGGATGATGCGGCCTTCCGCGCCGACACCCTCCGCGAAGGCGGCGAAGTTGACTTCGTCGATGAGCATGGCGTCCTGGTTAAGGCCGATCGTGCCGTACTGGGTGACTTCCGCGTTGTACGCGGAGTCATTCATGACGACCACGATGGCCCGGTGCGCGGCGCGGACGGTGGAGTCGAGATCCGCGAGCGCCATGAGGCCACCGCCATCCCCGGTGATGACAACGAGCGTGCGATCGGGCTGAGCGACGGCGGCACCCGGTGCTGAAGCAAAGCCGAGACCGATGGACTGGTATGCGGTGCCGACCATGACGATGCTGTCCGGCGAAGGGAGCGAGAGATAGGTGTTCGGCCAGCCGATGAAGTGTCCGCCGTCGGTCACTACGAGACGATTCTCGGGGAGCGCACGTTCGAGCTGCGCCATGAGGCTGCGCGGATCAAGGCGGCCGTCGGCGGCGAGCGCCTCACCGGGCTCTCGATCAAAGTGAGCGCCGGCGATCTCGTCGTCGCTGAACTCCTGCCATCTGTGTGGCGTGACAGTGTCGAGGGTCGCCTCGAGCGCTGCTGCGGCAAGCTTGCTATCGGCTTGGATGACCTCGCTCACCTGCGGGTGATTCGCCGTCGCGGTCTCGTTGACCTGGATGATGCGCGTGCCAGCGGGGAAGAGGTTCCCGAATCCCATCGTGAACTGGTTGAGGCTTGCGCCGACGGCGAGCACGACATCCGCCTGTGCAAGGAGGCCTTGCGCGCGTTCCGACGCGAAGCCGCCGCACACACCAACGTCGAGCGCGCGGCCTCCAAAGCTGCCGCGGGCTGGCGCGCTCGTCGTTGTGACGGCACGCAGTCGGTCCGCGATGCGGGTGAGTTCCGGGATGGCGTGCCGGGCACCGCGGCCAGCGAGGATGACGGGTCGCTTCGCTTCGCGGAGGGCCGTGGCTGCCTTCGTGATGGCATGAGCGTCGGGCGTGATGGTGGGAGGTTCAATGCGCTCAGGCAGCTCGAGTGATTCAGCCTCGGCGGTGGCGGCGGGGAGATCGTAGGGGATCGCGAGGACCACGGGCGTGCGCTGCTCAACCGCGTGCCGCAGTGCGGCAAGGGTGGTCGCGCCGGCGTGCGACTGGTCCACGGTGAAGGTGGGGACGCCGACGGCGGCCGCCATCTGGGCCTGATCGACATCCCAGGGGCGGTGACCCGTCGTGGGAGCGTCGCCCACGACGAGCACAAGCGGGGACTGGTTCATCCGGGCATCCGCCAGCGCGGTCATCGTGTTCGTGTATCCGGCGCCGTAGGTCGTCGTCGCAACGGCGAGCTTCCGGCTCACGCGGAAGTAGGCATCGGCGGAGGCCACGGTGGCGGCTTCGTGACGGACAGCGGTGTACGCCATCTCGGAGCGGGCAACAGCATCCACAAGATGGGCATTGCCATTGCCCATGAGACCGAAGACCTCGGTGGCGTAGTGGGCGAGCACCTCGGCGATGCGGGCAGAAACGGTGGCAGCAACAAGCGCGGTCAGCATGAAACGTCCTTGTGACATGAACGGGCGAATAAGGCCGTATATGTCTGCCGAGGCTGGCGTCGGTGCCTGCATGCTCGGGCTAGCGCCCCTTTTTCGAGCGACAGCACGGTCGCCGAAAGTATCGAGCGACGTTGCTGGACGGCTCGAGTATACGAGCCTGTGCTTGGTGGAGCTTTGTCCATTCACAGGCGCGTTGTGGTCGTGCGGCTGACAGATATTCCGGGTGCGATTCGTGGATCGCGGTGTCTTTGTTCAGCCTTGGGGCAAGGAGGAACCCCATGTCAGCTCAGACCCTTGGCCGCGCGGGTGAGGATGCAGCAGCGCAGTATCTCGAATCGCTCGGGCACGTGATTCTCGACCGAAATTGGCGCTGCCGCGAAGGCGAGATCGACCTCGTCTCACGTGATGGCGCATGCCTCGTCATGACCGAGGTGAAGACGAGGTCGAGCCTTCGCACGGGCGACCCGCTCGAGGCGATCACCCCGCGCAAGCTCGTTCGCTTGCGGATGTTGGCGGGCATGTGGTGCGCAGCGCATCCCGAGCTCGTAGGTCAGCTCCGGCTAGATGCAGTGAGCGTCATCATGCGCGGCGGCGAGCACCGCATCCGTCACCTCGCGGGGATCGGCGCATGATCGCCCGCTGCCCGGCCATGAGCCTCGAAGGGCTGCGTGGCGCGGTTGTCGAGGTGGAGACACACGTCGCGAGCGGGCTGCCAGCCTTCGTCCTCATCGGGTTGCCGGATACCGCGCTCGATGAGGCGAAAGACCGCGTGCGCGCGGCACTGCAAAGCTCTGGATGTCGTGTGCCCGCGAAGCGTGTCACCACGAACATGTCGCCCGCTTCCCTCCGCAAGCACGGCTCGGGCTTTGACGTCGCGATTGCCGTGTCGATCCTCGTGGCTGCTGGCACGATTCATCACGCGGCCCCGGCCCGGACGATGCACGTGGGGGAGCTCGGGCTCGACGGTTCGATTCGCGCCGTGCCGGGCGTCTTGCCGATCGCGCTCGCGGCGACACGTGCGGGCTTTGAGCGGATTGTCGTGCCCGCTGCTTCGGCAGAGGAGGCCGAAGCAGTTGAGGGGATCGAGGTGATCGCCGTGCGCAACTTGCGGGAGCTTGCGCTCCGATACGGGGCGAATGTCGAGGATCTCGCTGAGGAAGCGGTTGAGGCAGCTCCGCCGCTCCGGATCCCGGAGCAGGTGCGTGTGCAGGCTGCTGCATCCCAACCGGAACCGGACCTGTCGGACGTGATTGGCAACGAGGATGCGGTGCAGGCGCTGCAGATTGCCGCAGTGGGTGGGCATCACCTCCTGATGGTGGGGCCTCCCGGCGCGGGGAAGACGATGCTTGCGGAACGCTTGCCGGGGATCCTGCCAGACCTTGACCTGGATGCGGCCATCGAGACCGCCGCCATCCGCAGCCTTCGTGGTGTGAGCGCCTGCCGTGCCGTGTCGACTCGGCCACCCTTTGAAGCGCCGCATCATTCGAGCTCGGCGGTGGCGCTCCTGGGTGGCGGATCGGGCAACATCCGCCCGGGTGCGATATCCCTCGCGCATCGCGGCGTGCTCTTTCTCGACGAGGCACCGGAGTTTCCCCGCGCCGTGCTCGATGCGCTTCGCCAACCGCTCGAGTCGGGTTCGGTCACCATCCACCGCGCCTATGGGGTTGCCGAGTTTCCGGCCCGCTGCCAACTGGTGCTTGCCGCGAACCCGTGCCCGTGCGGGGCTGATGAGCAGCAGTGTTCTTGCCCGCCGAATGCCCGGCGCCGATACGTTTCACGCATCTCCGGGCCACTGCGGGACCGCATCGACCTGCAACTGCGGGTCGCCCCACCGAGCGCTGCACAGCGCGCGCTGCAAGCGAAGGGCGTCGGCCGTGCGCCGACGAGCGCTGAGGTCAGGGCTCGCGTGCAGGATTCGCGTGCCCGCAGCGCAGCACGTCTGGCTGGCACGCCATGGCGACTCAACGCCGAAGTTGACGGCACGTGGCTTCGGCGAGATCTCGCCTCGCGGCCGCTCGAGGTGCGGCGAGATCTTGACCGCGCCTTCGAGCGGGGGCTCCTCACGATGCGAGGCATCACCCGTGCCCTGCGCGTCGCCTGGTCGCTCGCCGACCTCGAGGGCGCCGACGCCATCACCGCAAACCACATCCGCCAGGCCCTCGCGTATCGGCAGGTGAATCTCTAATGGCCAACCACATGCTCGAAGAGCTTCTTCCCGTGACCGAAACTCTCGGCGCGCATGCGCCTCTGAGCGGCGACCAGGCGCTCGAGCGTGCAGCCCGGGCAGCATGGCTCACGATCGCCGAGCCTGGGGACCGCGTCGCCGGGACTCTCATCGCCGAGCTTGGGGCAGCCGAATCCTTCGACTGGCTGCTCAGCGCACGCCGCAGCGAGTATCGCGGCGAACTCCAGCAGGCGCTCGAGCGCTGGGAGCCGCGCCTTGACGCAGACCGCATCATCCAGCTTGTCACCGCGGGCGCACGTCTTGGCGCGGTCCTCTGCGTACCGGGCGACCCTGCCTGGCCCGACCGTCTTGACAACCTTGGCGCCCATGCCCCGATCGGGCTCTGGCTCCGCGGTGAGGTGAGTCTCCTTGCCCGCTCGGGCGCCGCCGTTGTCGGGTCCCGTGCCTCATCACCATACGGGGACGACATCGCGCAGGAGATCACGTACGACCTTGCCGAGCACGGCCTCTCGACCATCTCGGGAGGCGCCTACGGGATTGACGCGGCCGCACACCGGGCAGCGCTCGCGGGGGAGGGCATGACGGTGGCCGTCATGGCGGGCGGATGTGACCGGCTCTACCCGAGCGGCAATCGCGAGCTTCTCGAGAGCATCCTCGCCGAGGGGCTCATCGTGAGCGAGCTTCCGCCCGGACAGTCGCCGACCCGCTGGCGATTCCTGCAGCGCAACCGTGTGGTTGCCGCGCTCGCCGCAGCGACCGTCGTGGTGGAGGCAGGCGCACGAAGTGGTGCGCTCAACACGGCGAACCACGCCTCCACGCTGGGGCGCCCCCTCGGCGCCGTTCCTGGGCCGGTGCGCAGCGCGAGCTCCATCGGCTGTCATCGTCTCATCCGCGAAAACGGCGCCGTGCTTGTGACGGGGCCCGAGGATGTCCGAGAACTCATCGGGTCCTCGTGGTGCAGTGCCACGCAGCCGACGCAGCATGCAGGGCGCGCGTCGGGTGAGGGGAGCGCTGACGGAGCCGGGCACACGGCTCCAAGCCTCTTGCAGGACGCCGAGCAGCGGCGCGTGCTCGACGCGATGCCGGGCCGCGGGACGCTTCCCGCTGATGAGCTTGCGCGTCGCGCGGGGCTCGGCATAGGTGCAACGAACGCTGCGCTCATTGGACTCGAACTCGACGGCTTCGTCGAACACTCGGGCAACGGCTGGCGCCTCCTCAGAAAGCGGCGACGATCGGCCTAGGCTGAACGTGTGGCAAGCCTGGACGAGCAGATCGACGCGTTTCTTCGCGCAATCGACCTCGAGCGCGGCCTCTCACCCAACACGGTGAAGGCCTACGCCGCCGACCTCCAAGGCTTCGCGAACTTCGCCGAAGAACAGGGCGTCACGGATGCCGACGAGCTCGACCTTGAGCTCTTCCGCGACTGGCTGTGGCGAGCGAGCGAAACCGGTGCCGCCCCCGCAACGATTGCCCGACGTGCCGCGAGCGCCCGAAGTTTTACCGCCTGGCTCCAGCGGCGTGGCTACGGACCCGATGCCGCACGGCGACTGAAGTCTCCGAAGACGGGCCGCAGCCTCCCACGCGTGGTGACCAACGACGGCATGCACGGCATCTTCGACCACCTGCACGCCCTCGCTGCTGGCGGCGATCCGAAGGCGCTCCGTGACCTCGCCATCATCGAACTGCTGTATGCCTCCGGTATCCGCGTCTCGGAGTGCTGCTCGCTCGACCTCGGTGATCTCGACTTTGAACGTCGCACGCTTCGGGTGATGGGTAAGGGGTCGAAAGAACGCGTCGCCCCCTTCGGGGCTCCTGCCGCAGAGGCGCTGCGCGATTGGATCCAGCGTGGCCGGCCTGCCCTTGCGAAGCCCCGTTCTGGGGACGCCCTCTTCCTCGGCGTGCGGGGTGGCCGCGTCGACCCGCGCAGCATCTACGAACTCACCCGCCGGGAACTCGAGGCGGCCCCAGGCAGTGGGCCGTCGGGGCCGCACGCTCTTCGACACACGGCGGCAACGCATCTGCTCGACGGTGGCGCCGATCTTCGCAGCGTTCAAGAGCTGCTCGGCCATGCAAGCCTCGGCACAACGCAGATCTACACGCACGTCTCCGCCGACCGTTTGAAGGCCGCCTACCAGCAGGCCCATCCTCGCGCCTAGGTGGAGGCGGGTCACTGTTCTCTGTGAATCGTCGATATGGAATGAATGATTCGCTAGTCTAGCGAGTGTGTTCGGTGCGGAAATGATACTCATTCTTGTAATTTCGATCCTGCTCCTACTTGGGCTAGGTGTGGGACTGTTTTTATTGCTTCGTCGATGAGTTGTGTGGCTCGTGTCTTGCAAAGGGGTGCTTGCGAAAAAGGCTTTTGCAATGTTTGGAGTGGTTGCTGGAAACGTTCTTTTTCTATGTGGAGTGGGTGGGCCAAACGATTACGGCCAGGAATATGGTGTCCTTCCTGGCGATGTGTGTGAGAGAATTACTGATCATTTGGCTCAAGGTGGCATTCCTGAACACGATCGTGTGCGTATTCTTACCAAGCTGGATCGCGGAGCGTTGCTGGATTCGCTTGCTGGCAGGGAGCCGCAGTCGGTTATTGTCGAGTGGGCTCGTCGGAGTGAGATTTTTCCTGATGGATCCCGCCGCTCATCGCCATTGGCGATGAGCGGCGGGTGCGGGTGGCGTGAGTGCGTTTGACGCTTCCATGCAAGGATGTATTCCGCAAAATGGCTGGAATGTGGGCTGTCGCGTTTCTGTTTGGGATGTGGTGAGTGAAGCGTCTTTTACTGTTGATTACCACACGAGCTACGAAGGGGCAGCGGAAGTTCGAGATGTGCGTGCTGCAGGGTGCAAGAATGTTGCGGGTCCGTGTACCGTCAATGCGGCTGTTCGACGTGCAGTTCAGGACGGAGAGTCCCCCGCCTGGGCGTCACTGTCATATACGGCGTCGGCCGCATGGGTTTCCGTAGCTGGTGAATTTGGCGTGCAAACTCGGGACGACGGTGTGTGGACATACCATAATTGATCAGATTTTGTTGGCAAATAGTTCTCCCATAAAGGAATCGGTGCGGCAGGTATTCTGCTGAGCAGAATGCGCGCTGAATATGCCGCCTGCGGATTCGGGGCGATGGGAATCGTTCTGGACCTACTTACGACCCGGAATTGCGGCGGCGCTCGCGCGTCACGAGTGCACCCGCGACAAGGAACAGGAGCGCCGCGAGCGTGAATGCGCCAAAGGCCTGGACGTCGCTGCGGCCGGTTTCCGCGAGCGAACCACTCGCCGCGCTCGACGCCTCATCGTGGATGCGGTCCTCGACGTGAGGCTGGGTCGGGGTGTCCGTCGGGGGCTGCGTCGGCTCGGTCACGATCGTGGTTTCGTCGGCCACACCGCAGCCGCCGACATGCAGCACCTCGCCCTCGGCTGAGCGGAGCGTCTCCACCCACCAATACTCGCCCGCTTCGTCGAGTGTCACCGCGGGGGAGGCTACCCGTTCCTCGTCGTACCGGCGAGCTTCGAGTGTGAGCGCTGCTGTCACGGCGAGGGGTGACTCGCAGACGGCGGCACCATCTCGATGCACGGCCTCGTAGATCGCAAACTCGATCGTCGCCCCCTCCGGGAGCACGCCGTCGATGATCGCGACATCGTGCACCTCCTCGCCCGGTCGCGCATCGGGCTGCGCTTCAGTGCGCACGCTTGGCACCACAAGTGCGGTCTCGTCCTGCACACCGAAGGCGTCCTGCCAGGCGTATCCCGCGGGGAGCACCGGCCCCTCGCCAGGAGCAAGCACCTGTTCTGATGCGTCGATCGACACCACCCAGCTGTACCAACCCGAGGCAAGCTCCGGAGCGCCAAGCTCGGCGCTCGACACCTCGACGACCGTGCCGGTCGGATCTTGACGTCCACCACCGAGCGTCACCGTGCCGGATGCTGCGACCGGCGCATCACTCGGCGGCATGGCCTGCGTGTCCGGCTGCTCGTCAAAGGGACCATACAGCGTGGCCTGCGCCGTGACGGTCGCGAACGTGCCATCCTCACGGGTGAGCCACGGGGCCGTGCTGGCACGAGCGATCGTCCAGCGGTCGATGATCGCGCTCCCCGGCCCCACCAACGCAGCGGCCACCGCGGTCGAGACGAATGGCTCGAAGCGCGGCTCGCGAGGTGCCGCATCCTCCGCCTTCAGTGTGTAGGAGCCTTCCTCCTGGCCGCCAGCACCGCCAAGCAATTGCGCACCCGGAGTCTCAAACACCGCGAGCGTCGCGTTCCAGCGCTGCTGCGGCAGCTCGACCGTCGCCTCCGCCGAGATGCGGAACGAACCGCTCGCCGCCGCGCTCGGCGTCGCACGAATCTCCACTGCATCGCCGGGCGCAAGCGTGACCGTGGCCGAACCGTTCGTCGCCGAGACCGCATTCGTGAGACTCACCGTGGCCCACGACGCAGGCTCGCCGCCCTCGAAGCGCACCGTGCCTCGGCGCGCATCCGAGGGATCCGTCGTGATCGTGAGCGTGCCCTGCGTGGCGCCGCCCGTCGGCGCGTAGCTGTTCACGTAGCGTGCGCCCTCGCGAAGCGCAGCGAGCACATCCAGCACTGGCTGTTGGTAGACGCCCGGCAGACGCCCGATGTAGTAGTCGTCACCCGACATGCCATGGCTGTTGTACACGCTCGGCGCCACCGTTGACCACACAAACAATTGCACGGCGGCAGCCTGCACCTGGCTCTCGGTCTGCCCGTGCGTGGAGATCGCCCAGTTCGCACGGGCCATATCGAGATCGGACACCTGGAAGCGCGACGCCCCGGCCGTGCCCGCCGGGGTGGTCGTGCCAAGCGGTCGTGGCATCTCGGGCTCGAGGCAGTACACGAGCTTGCCGTCGAATTGATACGAGCCGACGCGGCCAAGCGGTCCGTCGAAACTCGGGCCGTAGCTGGCCGCAACAGCCGAGGCAGCACCGAGGCTGAGACCGCCAAGAACGAGCGCGCACAGTGCGGCGGCCGCCAGCACGGCGCGAGCGAGTGCATGCACGCGGGGGAGCAGAGACACAGACATGGAAGATGTTCCTTTCGAAGATAGGTGAAGCAAGGAATGACGGAATGAGGAAGCTGCTTACGAGACGGCGCCGAGGGGGAGGAGCACCGCGCGCGGAATCTCACCGAGGAGCGAACGCGGATCGAGGTACTCGCCGTCCTGTCGGGCACCGAGATGAAGGCCACCGGCGGGCGCGTGGGTGGGAGATGCGGCGAGCTCACCGATGACCTGGCCCTTTACGACTCGATCGCCGCGCGAGAGTTCGCTCGTCACCGGCTCAAAGCTTGAGATGAGACCGCCACCGTGATCAATCGACACGACCGGTCGGTCAACGACCACGCCGACGAAGTGCACCGTGCCGTCCGCTGGCGCGAGCACCTGGGCACCCGGGGATGCTGCGAGATCAATGCCGCGATGCCCTGCCCCGTAGCGGAAGGGCAGATCGAAGGGGCGCGTCACCGCAGGCTTCGGCGAGATCGGCCATGACCACACGGCATCCTCCGTGTCCGGCGCGGAAGTGAAACCCACCGTGTGTGCGTTGACCGGGCCGGGAACGCTGAGCGGCGTCGCAACAGCGCTCACGAGCGTGAGAGTCGCGAGCAATCGCCGGGCAAGGTGGCGTGATGGGGTGCGGGATGTTGTGGTCACGCGGCCAGCATCCGAAGCCGCCGACGTCCGTGCGACTCACTGTTTCAGAATCTGTCAGCGGAGGACGGAAATCGCAGCTGTGGATGGAACGAACCCGTACGTCCCCGCGGTGCAACAGCCATTCCCGCATCTATGCCATTCGACGGCCGACACACCGTGCGTGAGGTGTAAACTCGACTCAGCGACTTGCATCCGCAGGTCGACTTCGCGTGCCTGAATCACACGCACACCGTGGTCTCGTGCCAACGAGTGGTGCAGCGTGCAGGCACCAGGACTTGGGCCGCCGGCCCTCGTGACAACCGAATGGCGCACACGCGCCCCCATACAAGGAGTACGACCATGGCAGTCGTGACTATCCGCCAGCTGCTCGACAGCGGCGTGCACTTCGGGCACCAGACCCGTCGCTGGAACCCCAAGATGAAGCGCTTCATCTTCACCGAGCGCTCGGGCATCTACATCATCGACCTTCAGCAGTCGCTCGCCTACATCGACAAGGCGTACGACTTCGTTCGCGAGACCGTCGCCCGCGGCGGCACGATCCTCTTCGTCGGCACCAAGAAGCAGGCGCAGGAGTCGATCGCTGAGCAGGCAACCCGTGTCGGCCAGCCCTACGTGAACCAGCGCTGGCTCGGTGGCCTCCTCACCAACTTCGGCACGGTCCAGAAGCGCCTCAACCGCCTCAAGGAACTCGACCTCGTCGACTTCGACGACACGACCAAGGGCTACACGAAGAAGGAGCTTCTCATCCAGCGTCGCGAGCGCGACAAGCTCGAGAAGAGCCTCGGTGGTATCCGCAACCTCCAGAAGACGCCGTCGGCGCTCTGGGTTGTCGACACCAAGAAGGAGCACCTCGCCATCGACGAGGCGAAGAAGCTCGGCATCCCCGTGATCGCCATCCTCGACACCAACTGCGACCCGGACGACGTCCAATACCCGATCCCGGGCAACGACGACGCCATCCGCTCGGTTGCACTCCTCACCCGCATCATCGCGGACGCCGCTGCTGAGGGCCTCATCGAGCGCCACCAGGGCCCGGCCGCTGCTGAGGCTCAGGCTGAGCCGCTCGCTGAGTGGGAGCGCGAGCTCCTCGAGCAGGGTGGCGCCGAGCCTGCTGCACCGGCTGCTGACGCCGAGGGCGTTCAGGAGTCGGCTACCGAAGCAGAGCAGGCTGAGACCGCTGAGGCTGACGCCTCGGCCACCGAGACCAAGTAAGCCACCCGACCCACTAGGGAGACACCACATGGCAAACTTCACCCTCGCCGACGTCAAGGCTCTTCGCGAGCAGCTCGGCACCGGCATGGTCGACACGAAGAAGGCTCTCGAAGAGGCCGACGGCGACATGGAGAAGGCAATCGAGATCCTCCGCCTCAAGGGTGCGAAGGGCAACGCAAAGCGTGCCGACCGCTCCACGAGCGAGGGCCTCGTCGCTGCTAAGGACAACGGCAACGGCACCGCCACCCTCATCGAGCTCGCCTGCGAGACCGACTTCGTTGCCAAGGGCGAGAAGTTCATCACCCTCGCAAACCGCGTCCTCGAGATCGTCGCGGCTGCAGGTTCCGAAGACGCCGAGTCGGCCCTCAAGGTCGAATCGGAGGGCAAGACGGTTGCTCAGATCATCGACGAGGACGCAGCCATCCTCGGCGAGAAGATGCAGCTCCGACGCGTCCGCCTCGTCAAGGGCGCTGAACAGGAGATCTACCTCCACTACACCTCGAAGGACCTCCCCCCGCAGGTCGGCGTCATCGTCGGCTTCGAGGGTACGGACCACGAGACCGCCCGCGGCATCGCGCAGCACATCGCCTTCGCCAACCCGACGTACCTCACCCGTGAGGACGTCCCCGCTGAGGACGTCGACCGCGAGCGCACGCTTGTCGAGGAGATCTCGCGCAACGAGGGCAAGCCGGAGGCTGCACTCCCGAAGATCATTGAGGGTCGCCTCAAGGGCTTCTTCAAGCAGATCGTGCTCCTCGAGCAGGACTACGCGAAGGACAACAAGTTCACCATCGAGCAGGTGGCCAAGGACGCCGGCATCACGGTGACCGACTACGCACGTTTCCGCGTCGGCGCGTAACGCTCCAACGTCGACACGAACAACGGGCTCAGCACACGCTGGGCCCGTTGTTGATTGTCGCTGCAGGTGTGCTCATCGCACGCACCTCACACGGTCAGCCCGCGGACATCTCTCCGTGCGTGAGGCAGGACGATCGGCGTGCACGTGTGCAGGGATGCGCCCGTAGCCGACGAGCGTTCCCCTAGCTAAAGAAGAAGCGAACGAGGTGGAAGAACACCGGTCCCGCGAAGGTGAGCGAGTCGATCCTGTCCATGACGCCGCCGTGACCGGGGATGAGCGAACCGAAATCCTTGATGCCGCGGTCGCGCTTGATCGAGCTCATGACGAGTCCGCCCGCGAAGCCGAGCAGGCACGACAGGAACGCGAAGATCGCCGCCTGCCACCAGGTGAAGGGCGTCACCCACCAGAGAGCAGTACCGAGTGCGGTTGCGCTGAGCACGCCACCAATGAAGCCTTCCCAGGTCTTATTGGGGCTCACCTTCGGGGCAATCGGGTGCTTGCCGAACGTCTTGCCCCACACGTACTGGAGGACGTCCGAACCTTGCACAACGATGACAAGGAACAGCAAAAGGTTGGCACCGGCGGGGCCGCCAGATCCCGGAGCGGAGCCCTCAGCGACATCCCGTCCGTACATCATCGCGACCGGCAGCTGCAGGAGCGCGGGCACGTGGCTCACGGCGTAGACCGACACCATGAGCGACCACTGCACGACGGAGGCACGCCGCATGAATGACTTCGTGTCGCCTGCGAGCGCCTGCCGGGCGGGGAGGAAGAGGAACGCGTACACCGGGATGAACATGGCGAAGAAGCCGTACCAGTGGTTCCACACCGAGATGTAGTGGAGCGGCAGGATGATCCAGAACATCCACACGAGGGCGCCGTGGTCGCGCTGCGTGGTGGGGGAGATCGTGATGAACTCGCGCAGGGCGAGGAACGAGAGCACCGCGAAGAGGATGACGGTTGCCGTCTCCCCAAGCATGAGCACACCCGCGATGACAGCGACCATGCCCCACCACGCCCAGGTGCGGGCCCGGAGATTCGTGATGAGGCCCGCGTGACGTTCGCTCGTGAGCGCGTGGCTCAGGATGAGCGTCGCGAGGGACGCGATGATGAGCACCGCGAGGACGCCGAGGAGCAGCCGCCACCCGGTTGCGTCGATGAGGCCAACCGTCGGCAGGTTGAAGAGATCGATCATGGGTGCTGCTCCTCGATCGTGGCGTCGTGGTCGGTGGGTTCCTCGTCGTCGTCTTCAGCGCTCGGGTCGGGGACCGCGTCGATGAGGGCCTGGCGTGCTCGAGCGAGGTAGGCAGCGTCGCGTTCGCCCGGCTCGTGGCGGATCGGTGCGAGGAATTCGACGGTTCCCAGCAGCGGGACGGGGATGAGACCGCCCTTCGGGAGGATGCGCCCGAGGTTGGCGAGCGCCACTGGGATGACCGGCACTTCCGGGTAGGCGCGGGCGAGACGTGCGAGTCCAGCGTGGAAGTTGCCGATCTCGCTGCCGTCGCCGCGGGTTCCTTCTGGGAAGAGGATGAGGGAGTCGCCCTCGTCGAGTACGGCGCCGAGCTCGGCGAGCTGGCCGCGAAGGCCTCGGCTGCTTGCGGGGAGCGTGAGCTGCGGCTCACCGCTCGCGGGCGCCGCTGCCGTCGTACGAGGTTCTCGCAGCACATCCCGGCCGCGTGCGACGAGGACGGGTCGGAACATGCGTTGAACGAAACGGGCCTTGAACCCGTCGCTCCAGTAGTCCTTCGCGGCGACGGGTCGCACGTGCTGGCGGACGCGTCCGGGCAGCACGCTCCAGATGGTGACGAAGTCGAGGTGGCTTGAGTGGTTTGCGAAGTAGATGGCGCGCGGCGGCAGGTGCAGCACGCTGGCGCGGCGACCCGGCCGGTACTCTTCGTCGACGATCGTTCGAGCGCCCGCGATGAGGCGGACGAGGAATGCGAAGGCCGAGCGGGCGAGGATCATGCCAGTGGCGGGGTGCTTCGGTGCTTGAGCGCGCGCGTGATGTGGCCGAGACGAACAACCACCGTCTGCAGACTGCCGAGTCCAATAACTGCGAGTGCGACGGCGAGGACGATGCCGCGCGGCCATCCGAGCGCAGGCTCTGCAATCGAGACGAAGGATGCGACGACGAGCACCCACATACGCGGCGGCTTCGCCATGAGGCCTTGAAAGAAGTTGCCGACGCCGGTGGATGCGCCGAGGGTGCGCACGTAGGCGGTGAGGAGTGCGAGGGCGGCCGCGGTCCAGCCGAGCGCGACGCCGAGGTCGTGGCCCGCAAGCATCCACACATGTGCCGTCGCGTAGCCGGCGCCGGCGATGACGAGCAGGTCGGAGATGCGGTCGGGGAGTTCGTTGTAAAGCTCGCCGCTCGAGGTCTTCATGCCGTGTTCGACGGCGAGCATGCCATCGAGCATGTTGCAGAGGAGCCGAAGCGGCATGCACACGGCGGCCACGATGAGGAGCGCCGTGCGGGCACCGTCATCCACGAATCCCGACACCACAAAGGACACCCCGGCGACGGCGGCGACGAGCACGGAGATGACCGAGATGCTGTTCGGGGTGAGGTGCGCTGCCGCGAGGAGATCAGCGCACTTCGTCGCCCAAGAGGTGGTCCGTTGAGGAATGGTCCGTCGATCCAAACCCTCTGGCTGCTCGTGCATAGCGGCATCCTATCGACGCGGTCGCCCCGGCAGATCGGCCTGAGTGCTGAGTTCCGGGTGCACGAGAGCAGGAAGAATAGGCGGCATGACGAGCCGCCGTTCCTCGACGATCATCGACCACGCTGTCGCCGCGCTCTGGGGTGGCGCCGAAGCGAGCGCCTTCTTTGTCGTGCCGGATGTGTGGCTGAGCCGCCTCGTCCTTCGTGACCCGAAGCGCGCGTACCTCGCCTGCGGCTCGGCGCTCGCGGGTGCCCTCGTTGGTGGCATCCTTACCCGAGCTTGGGTACAGCGGGTGGGTGCTGAGCGGAGCCGCGCAGCGATGCGTTCTCTGCCCTCTATTTCGGACGAGATGATCACCCGCGTCGAAGACGGGGTGCGCGAGGGCGGTTTCCGTGCGGCGGTTGCCGGGCCAACGAAGGGCGTCCCGTACAAGCTCTACGTGCGAGCGGCTGCGCTCGAGAGCATCGGGCTCGGCCCGACGCTTGCGTGGTCGGTTCCGGGTCGGCTACCCCGATTCCTTGCCGTCACGGCGCTCGGGCAACTCTTGCAGGCGGGGACCAGCCGCGTGATTGGCCGCGAGCGCACGAGCCGCATCCAAATGCCGACCCACACGCTCGTGTGGATCGCCTTCTACTCGTGGTACTTCACGCACGTGGGCCGCGAGCCTCAGCTGCCCTCGAGCGGGGTGGCCAAGGAGCGGTAACCTGGAGGGCAGTACTCACCGTCAAGCGAAGGATGTTCGATGACCGCTCCCGCACACCCCCGTCGCGTTCTGCTCAAGCTTTCCGGTGAGGCCTTCGGTGGCGGAAAGATGGGCGTCGACCCGGATGTCATGCGCAGCCTCTCGGCAGAAATCGCCGAGGCTGCAAAGACCGTGCAGGTGGCGGTCGTCGTCGGTGGCGGCAACTTCTTCCGCGGGGCTCAGCTGGCAAACGCGGGCATGGACCGTGGCCGCGCCGACTACATGGGCATGCTCGGCACCGTCATGAACGCGCTCGCCCTGCAGGAGTTCCTCGAGCAGGCCGGCGGCGACGCACGTGTGCAGTCGGCCATCGAAATGCGCCAGGTCGCTGAGCCCTACATCCCGCTTCGCGCAGAACGCCACATGGAAAAGGGGCGCGTCGTCATCTTTGGTGCGGGCTCGGGTCTGCCGTACTTCTCGACCGACACGGTTGCCGCCCAGCGTGCCCTCGAGATCCGCGCCGATGTCGTCCTCGTCGCGAAGAACGGCGTCGACGGCGTCTACACGGCCGACCCGCGCAGCGACGCCTCGGCAGAGCTCCTCACCGAGGTTTCGTACCGCGAAGCCCTCAAGCGCGGCCTCAAGGTCGTCGACTCGACTGCCTTCAGCCTCTGCATGGACAACGGCATCGACATGCGCATCTTCGGCATGGCCCCGGAAGGCAACATCCGCCGCGCCATCCTCGGCGAGCAGATCGGCACGCTCGTGTCGGCTGCCCGCGCCTAAAGCCTGAACACCCAGGCGTCGTCAGCTCGGGCACGCTTCGGGTCGATACACTTTCTGTGACGAAAGGATTCCCGTGATCTCCGAGGTTCTCGCTGAAACACGCGAAAAGTACGACAAGGCTGTTGAACACGCGAAGGATGACTTCGCGACGGTGCGCACGGGCCGTGCGAACCCGGCACTCTTCCAGAACATTCAAGTCGACTACTACGGCACGATGACGCCGCTCGGCCAGCTGGCATCGTTGCAGGTTCCCGAGGCCCGCATGCTCGTGGTCACCCCCTACGACAAGGGTGCCCTCAAGGAGATCGAGAAGGCCATCGCGAGCGCCCCGAACCTCGGTGTGACGCCCTCGAACGACGGCAACATCATCCGCGTCACCATGCCGGAGCTTACGCAGGAGCGCCGCAAGGAGTACGTGAAGCTCGTGAACACGAAGGCTGAAGAGGCCCGTGTTGCCGTGCGCAACATCCGCCGCAAGTCGAAGACTGAGCTCGACGCACTCACCGACGAGGTCGGCGAGGACGAAGTCGCTCGCGCCGAGAAGGAGCTCGAGTCGATCACGAAGCAGGCCATCGAGCGCATCGACAACGCATTCAAGGCGAAGGAAGCTGAGCTTCTCGAGGTCTAATCGGTGACCCAGCACGAGGCCAGCACGCCGCCCGCTCCCGCTCCCCGGGAACGGGCGGCTTCGCCGTTGCCACAAGATGAGGTGAGCCGCTGGAACCGCGTGCGTGAAGGTGTCCGTGGCGAGCGCGCCCGCCTCCAAGAACGGCACGATCGCATCAATGAGCGAAGCGGCAGAAACCTTGGCTTCGCCATCCTCATCGGCTGTCTCATCGGCGCGGCGCTGCTGCTGAGCCTTCTCATCGCGAAGCCCTTCTTCAATCTTTTTGGTATCGCCACGGTTGCGCTCGCCTCGGCAGAGCTTGCGGGCGCCTTGCGCGGTGCGGGGCGCGACATCCCTCGCATCCCCACCGTCGTGTTTGGCTCGCTCGTGGTCCCGATCGCGTACTTCATGGGGCCGAGCGCGCAGTGGCTGGCGCTTCTCGGCGCGATTGTCGGCACCTCCCTCTGGCGGGTGGCCGAGGCTGCGGTGGCGAGCAGGAAGCCCAGCTCGGGTGAGGTGTGGAAGGACCTCCTCGCGGGCGCCTTCATTCACCTGTACGCCGTATTCCTCGGCTCGTTCACGGTGCTCTTGGCTGCGCAGCCGCACGGCGAATTCTGGGTGCTTGGTTTCATCATCCCGGTTGTTGCGATCGACACGGGCGCCTATGCCACCGGCATAACGTTCGGCAAGACGAAGCTTGCGCCGAGCATTTCCGGCGGGAAGACCTGGGAAGGGCTTGCCGGTGCGGCCGTGTGGGGCACGGTTGCCTCGGTGCTCGTGTGCCAGTTCATGATCGGCCTGCCGTGGTGGCATGGCCTGTTCATTGGGCCACTGCTCCTTGTCTCGGCAACCCTGGGTGACCTCTTCGAATCGATGGTGAAGCGCGACCTCGGTATTAAGGACATGTCGGGCTGGCTGCCCGGGCACGGGGGAGTGCTCGACCGGATCGATTCGATTCTTCCCTCTGGTGCCGTCATGTTTGGCGTGTATGTCGCCCTCGGGCACCTTGTGAACTAGCGGCATCGAGGCCGCTCGACGCGGCTTCGGCAGCTGCTCTCCGGCGGGCCTGGATTTTCCTTGGTGGAAAGTGCTGCACAATGGACGGGTGAGCGCACTGTCATTTCCGAAAGCCGCCCGAGGCCAGCTTGGCTACGACATGGCCGAGGTCGACCGCGCACTGCGAGTCGCCCGCCAGCGATACGACAACTTCGACAACGGCTCCGGCGGCAAGCGGCTCACCACCTCGAGCATCCGTCACACCGCCTTCACGATGAAGAAGGGCGGCTACTCGGCCGCACACGTGGATGCGGCACTCGAGCGCCTCGAAGACGCTGTTGGTGTGCGCGAGCGCGAAGAGCGCGTGGCACGCCTTGGCCGCAAGGAGTTCATGCGCGAAGTGAAGGGCACCGCCCGTGCCGTGCTCAAGCGCCTCCAGCGTGAAGACGGCGAGCGCTTCGACCGCGTCTCCTTCTTCCAGCGCGGCTACGACGTGAAGGAAGTTGACGCCTTCGCCGTCAAGCTCGAAGAATTCCTCCGAGGCGGTGCACCGCTGAGCCTGCGCGAAGTCCGCTCGGCAGCCTTCACCTCGAAGCGCGGTGGCTACCGTGAAGCGCAGGTTGACCTGCTCCTTGACGCCGTCATCGACGTCATGCTCGCCATTCGCTAGTCGCTCGGTGTGGTGCCGCTGAGGCGCTTGTGACAACTGTCATTTGGTGTGTTCAGCTGGATGTCAGACTCTCGGCAAATGTTCGTTGTCTGCCCGTGATCGTTCCGTTATCGTTGTGACATCGCCGTTACCGGCGCTTGATGATTGAGACGGATGACTTTTACGCATGACTGAGATGACGAACAGCGCAGCCCGAACCGGTTCGACCCGCGCCGCCATTCCGGCGAGCCTTCGGAGCCGTCGTCGTGCGCGCCTGGCCGCACCGACCGCCATCCTCGCGGTGACCGGTGTTGCTCTCGGCGGCATTTTCGTTCCGGGCCTGTTTGTGCAGGGCGAGGGCCACGGTGCCCAGAACCTCCAGCAGGCATCCCTCGCCGACATCGCGCAGGCGCAGGCACAGGAGTTTGACCTCAAGACTGCTTCGGCCGAGGCCGCCCCCGAGCAGGAATCCCCGAATCTTGAGGCCTCGCAGATCACGCGCGACGGTGTTGAGGTTTCGGTCGAGACGCCGAAGCCGAGCCCCTCGCAGACGTCCTCGAGTGGTTCTTCGAGTGGTTCTTCGAGTGGTTCTTCGAGCGGTTCCTCGAGCTACGGCCCCGTGACGCCGGCGGGCGAAGCGCAGCAGATCGCGCACGACATGGTCATCGCTCGCGGCTGGAGCGAGAGCGAATTCACGTGTCTGGTGAATCTGTGGAACCGCGAGTCTGGTTGGAACGCCGCCGCATCGAACGCCAGCTCGGGCGCGTACGGCATTCCGCAGGCACTGCCCGGTTCGAAGATGTCGGCCGCTGGCGCTGACTGGCAGACGAACGCCGCAACCCAGATTGACTGGGGCATCAACCACTACATCGCTCCTCGCTACGGCACCCCGTGCGGTGCCTGGGGGCACTCGGAAGCGCAGGGCTGGTACTAGACACGTCACGAACGGCGGGCGGCCATCAGGTCGCCCGCCGTTCGCGTGCTTCGTAGACTGGATGTCATGCCCCGCTCCAACCGTCCACGCCACCGCGGCCGTCGCGCTCGGGGAATGAACGGTGTCGAGGAGCAGGACGACTTCTCACGCCTTCGGGCAGGGCTTCGCCGCACGGAAACCAAACGCGGCGTCGCCTGGACCGTCCAACCCATCTCGCCCGAGCGGGCCCTCAAGGAATACACCTGCCCTGGTTGCCACACCATGGTGCCAATCGGCCAAGCACACATCGTCGCCTGGCCAGCGGAGCACCTCTTTGGCGACGAGCAGGGCGTGGCGGAACGCCGCCACTGGCACAGCCACTGTTGGAGAATTGCCTAATGGAGAACGAGAACACGCCCGCCACCGAGCCCGTCGAGGTCCGCTCCGGCATTGAGTTGCCTGCCCGCCGTGACGACATCGAACTGCACACGGCCGATGGGCTGACCCTCGTGGGCGAACTCGCGCAGCCGCTCGAGAAGGCACCCGTCGCGACCCTCGTCACCTTTCATCCGTTGCCGACCCACGGTGGCTTCATGGACTCGCACATCTACCGGAAGGCCGCGCTGCGCCTCCCCGCGCTTGCCGACCTGGCAGTGCTCCGCTTCAACACCCGCGGCACGACCTCGCCGCGCGGTACGAGCGAGGGGTCCTTCGGCGATGGAATCGACGAAGTGCACGACGTCCGCGCTGCCTTCGACTTCGTGCGCGAACACGAACTCCCGAACCCCTGGATGGTCGGCTGGTCCTTCGGCACCGAGCTCACGCTCAAGTACGCGCGCGAGCACGAAGAACTCCTCAGCGGCGTCATCCTGCTCTCGCCGCCGCTGCGTCGCACGACGCCCGAGGAGCTGGCCGCCTGGCAGGACTGGACGAAGCCGTTCCTCTGGCTCGTGCCCGAACACGACGACTTCCTGAAGCCGGATGCGGCTCGCGAGGCGATTGCGCGCGCGGGCCTCGTCAACGTGGACTTTGTGGATGTGGAGGACGGGCGTCACCTGTGGGTGGGGGAGAAGCAGACCCGCCGCGTGCTCAACGAAATCGTCGCCCGCGTGAACCCCGCGGCTGCGCCTCTGCCGACCCACTGGCCCGCCACCAACTGAGCTGGTCGAGGATTCGCACGACTGAGCTGTTCGAGTGGGCCCGATGGGTCGTAACGAGGCCCCGACACTGAGCTGGTCGAGTAGGCCCGCAGGGCCGTATCGAGGCCACGCGGTGTGGCAGTGCTGAGGCCGGTGGTCTCGATACACCGGGCTTCGCCCGGCACTCGATCACCTCTCGGGGCTAGCGCTCGTTCTGGGCAGGGATAATGACACGCTTCACGATGATGAGGATGCTCGCCGCAACCGGAATCGCAATCATGGCACCGAGGAGGCCGAGAAGCGTACCGCCGGTGAGCGCCGCAATCACCACGATCGGGCCCGGCACCTTCACTGCGTGCGCCATGATGCGCGGCGAAATGACGTACGCCTCAAGCTGCATGTAGACGAGGTAGTAGATGCCCGCGATCCACCAGGTGGGGCTCCCTGGATCCGTGAGGGCAAGCTGCGCCACGACGATGATGACCGAGGCGCTGATCGTGCCCACCAGGGGAAT
The DNA here is from genome assembly GCF_001570905.1 of [Zimmermannella] alba NBRC 15616. Lineage (GTDB taxonomy): Bacteria > Actinomycetota > Actinomycetes > Actinomycetales > Microbacteriaceae > Pseudoclavibacter > Pseudoclavibacter albus. The sequence continues at coordinate 46,277 of NZ_BCSO01000007.1, forward strand.
GAGCGAGCCGAGGAAGGCAACGAGCGCGAACACCGCCGGCATTGCGGCGTCAATGACGGTCAAGAAGATGAAGGTGAGCACGCCGTTCACGAGCGCGAGTGAGGTCTGCCCCATCACATACTTGCCGACCGAACCGGTGATCTCTTCCGTGAGCTCTGCGATGCGGCCACGACGGGAAGCAGGCGTGAGCTGGTAGAAGCCACGCTTGATCGAGTGCATGCTCGACACGAAGTAGAGCGTGAGGATCGCGATGATGAGCAGGCCGAAGAAACCGTTGAGGATGTCGACACCCACCTGCAGCACACCACCGGTGATGACGCCGATGTTGTCCTTGAGCCAGTTGAGGCCATCCTCGAGCGCCTTCTGAGCATCCAATCCAGGGAAGGTTCGGTCAGCCCACTCAATGAGGTTTGAGCTCGCGAGCTGTTCAACGAGCGCGTTGTAGCGCTTCGTGAGTTCACCAATCTGCTCGGTCACCGAGGGGATCACCGCGACGACAAGCAGCGAAAACGCGCCAAAGACGACCAGGAGCGACACGACGATCGCGAGCGGTCGCGGCCAGCGGTGACGCTCGAGGAAGCTAATGATCGGCTCAAAGCCGAGCGCCAAGAACAGCGCCGCACCAACGTAGGTGAGGACCGTCCCAAGCGAACTCATCATGCCGCCGAGCACGAGCGCGGTAATCGCGCCGAGCGTCGCAACAAAGCCCAGCCGGAAGGGGTTTTCGATGCGCATACGAGGTGAATGCTTTCGCGACTAGTTGGTGTTGGGGCGCTTCGGGCGCGGGATGACGATCGTGTCGTTCGGGCCTGGCTCTGGGATATCCGAAGCGGCGTCCTCGTCGTCGCTGTTCTCGGTTGCCATGGATGCCGCGGCGAGCGGCTTCGCTGGAGCCGCCGCAGCTGCCGGCGCGACAAGACCTGCCTGCGAGAACATGGCCCGCAGGTGCTCGAGGTGCTCCTCGACCTGGGCACGCTGCTCGCTGATCTCAGCCAGGCGGGCCTGCGCCTGTTCGGTCTGAGCCTGCGTGCGCTGCTCAATCTCGGCACTGCGCTCGCGAGCCTGGCGGTTTGCGTTGTCGATGATGTCGCCCGCCTGACGCTCAGCTTCAGCAACCGTCTCCTGGGCGCGGCGACGGGCATCCGCCATCATTCGGCCAGCCTCACGGCGAACCTGCTCGCTGCGCTGGTTGAGGTCGGCAAGCTGCTCGGTCGCGTCATCGATGAGCTTCTTCGCGGTGGCCTCCGCCTTGCGGCCCGCACTGACGAGCTGCTGCTCAAACTCACTGCGACGGTCGGCAAGCTCGACATCGACAGCGGAACGCTGCTGGTTGAGGTCGCGCAGCGTTGCCTCGCGCATGCCCTCAAGCTCACTCTGCGTGCGCTGATGTTCGGCAGCGAGTTCACGTTCGTGGCGCTCACGGTCTTCGGCAAGGGAACGATCGTGGTCGCCGCGCTCGAGGTCGATGGCGCGGCGTGCATCCGCGATCTCGCTCTTCGCCTGCGCGGTCTCGTTGCTCGCAGTCCGGCGAAGCTCGGCGATTTCGGCCTCCGCGGCAGCCTTGAGCGCGGCAATTTCGCGGTCGGTCGAGTGGCGCAGCTCACGCAGCTCGGTCGTGACCTGATCCTTCACCGTGTCGATCTCACGCTCCTGGTTCGCGCGCGTGAGCTCAGCCTCTTGCTGGGCGTTTTCGAGCAGCGAATCCGCTTCGGCGCGGGAGTCGGTGAGCACGCGGTTCGCACGCTGGTCTGCCTCACGCGTCGTCCGCTCGGCGTAGTCGTTCGCCTCTTGGTGGATGCGGGCTGCATGGCTGTGCGCGTCGCTCTCAATGCGCTCACTCTCGCGACGCGCGTCCGCGATGAGCTTCTGAGCCTGCTGCTCTGCGGTGGCGAGCGTTCCCGCGAGCTTCGAACCGAGCCCCGAGTAGGTGGGCTGGCCCGCTTCGCGCAGCTCCTGTTCGAGCTCGGCGACGCGCGACTGCAGGCGTGCGATCTCGCGTGCACTCTGCGAGTCTTCGCTACCGGCGAGGGCCACCTGGCGCTGCAGGTCCCGGATGGCTTCGTCAACCTCTTCTCGGTTGTAGCCGCGCATCACGGTGCTGAAGGTGTAGCCCTGAAGGTCCACGCTCTCTCCTCATCCCTCGACACGAGCCCCAAAAGGTGTGTGCTCGATGAGTGTGAAGTGTAGTAGCGGTGCCCTGGAGACGAGTTGAGACGTGGCCGCACACAGGCCCCACAATCCATAACTTCCACCGACGATGCCCAGATCGGTGCGTTACCGTGACAAGTCATGGATTTGCTGCCCACATGGGGTGGCCTCGATCCCCGGGAGCCGCGGCGCGTGCTCCACGCGCCAGTACGACCCAAGAAGGAGCCCCCGAGTGCGTTTTGTTTCTGCGGCGATCGCGGGTGTGTTGAGCCTGCTGCTGTTGCTTGCCGCCGGCATTCACATTGCTGTGCAGAGCAGCACGACGAGTGTGACGGCGAGCGGCACCTACACGTCTGAGGCGAACTACGCCGTCATCCCGAGCGAGGTGCTCACCGCGAACGCAGGCTCGCAGAACATCGTCCTCACCGGCAACGGCAAGATGACCGTTATGGTTGGCCGTTCGGGGGACGTCGCGGCATGGCTTGGCGAGGCAAAGCACGCCGACCTCATGCTGTCGGAAGACAAGACGAGCCTCACGGCCGTTGATGCTGGCTCAAAGGCAGAGCAGGTGAGCCCCGCGGGTTCCGACCTCTGGACCGAAGAGATCACTGGTGATGGCGAAGTGAAGCTCGACGCTGACCTTCCGCCGGGTTATGCAGTCCTCATTGCGAGCGACAACGGCCCGGCGCTCTCGACTGCGACCATGACCTGGCCGCTCTCGAACCGTGCACAGTGGTCGGGTCCGCTCTTGGTCGCCGCAGGCATTCTTGCCCTGTGCGCGATTGCCCTCTTGGTGTGGGCGCTCCTGGGCCGTCGCGAGCGTCGCCGTGAGCTTGAGCCCACGGGCGAGGAGCCGATGCCGGTCAAGGGTGCGCTGACCGCGAGCGAGGTCGCCGACGAGGACACCCAGGCTGAGGAAGCTGTGGCGACGGGGCCCAGCGCGACCGACGAACCGGACATCGTCGACGAAACGGATGTCGCTCGAGGCACCGAGCTCGTCGAAGAACCTGAGGTCGCGGCTGCATCCGAGGCTGAGGCAGCGGACGCTGCCGAGCACGACGACAGTGTCGACACCGTTGATGAGGCCGAGCCTACCGAAACGGCCGATGAGCCAGAGACTCACGCTGCCGAGATGCCGGCAGAGCCTGAAACCGAAGCTGAGGTCTCAGAGGGCCCAGCTCAGGAGCAGAAGCACGACGAGCCTGCACCCGCGAGCGACGACACCGAAGATGCGCCCACGACGGACGACGACTCAAAGGACGACGACTCCACCCCGCCCGCCGCACCCGAGGAAGACGAAGAAGCGAAGTGGCGCCGTCCTCGCGGCCCGAACCGCTCGAAGGCGCCCAAGCGCATCTTCAGCTTTGCGCCGCTCCTGCTTGCGAGCAGCCTCGTACTCACCGGATGTTCGGCCGATATGTGGCCCGAAGCACTCGGCGGCGCTGCCGAGCACCCGCACGCCACCGCGAGCTCCGAAGCCGAACAAGCCCTCATCAACGAGGGGGCGCCCACCCCGGCGCTCGGCCAGGCGCAGCTTGACCGCATCCTTGCCGATGTGCGCCGTGCCGCATCCGAGGGTGACGAGAAAAAGGACACAAAGCTCCTCGAGTCGCGCTTCGCGGGTGTTGCCCTCATCCAGCGCCAGATGATCTATCAGGCCAATATCCATGACCCGGAGCAGCCGATGCCCGCCGCGATCCCAGAGGGTGACACGGTCTACTCGGTTCCGGTTGCAAGTCCTGACTGGCCGCGCACGGTCATCACCGTCATCAAGCCCACCGACCAGAAGGTCTTGCCGCAGGCGCTCACGCTCGTACAAGAGAGCGCCCGCGAACCGTTCAAGGTGAACAGCGTCGTTGAGCTCACGCCGCAGGCGCAGCTTCCGGACGCCGCCCCGCTCACCGTCGGTTCGAAGACCCTCGCCGAGGTCACCCCCGGGCTCTCGATTGCCCCGGAGACGCTCGCCGCTGCCTACGGTGACGTGGTCCTCAACGGCGACAAGTCTCCGCACTTCGCAGCCTTCGACACTGCAGGTGACGCCCTCCTGCCGCAGATTGGCGAGCAATATCGTGCTGGCCAAACGCAGGCGATTGACGCGAACGCCTCGACCATTGAGTTCAAGAACCAGCCGAGCAAGGACGCACCCGTCGGCGTTGCGAGCCTTGACGACGGTGCCCTCGTCTCCGTCACGCTCGAAGAAGTCGAGACGATCTCGGCGAAGACGCGTCTCGCCACGATCAAGGTGACCGGCGCTACGGCTGCGCTCGCAGGCAAGAACACGAGCCAAAAGGGATTCGAGAAGACCTACTCCGATCAGCTCTTGTTCTACGTGCCCCCGGTTTCGAGCGGCGGCAAGATCCAGCTGCTCGGCTACGCTCAGACGCTGACGAACGCGCACGAACTCTCGTAGCCAGATTGCTCGCGCGACATCTCCAGATATCGAGGACGGAATATGACTGACCCGAACGCTTTGCCGAGCCGCCACCTCGCTGGCGCTGTCGACCTGTCGAGCCTCGTGCAGCGCCACGAGCAGCCCGCGCGCCCGGCCCCGGCCGCTGCGCCGAGCCAGGATGCTGCGACGTCTGCGGCTGCTCCGTCCGAGGCAGGCCAGCCCCGTCCGCAGGGTGAGCCTGAGATCCCCGGCCCCGGTGAGCCCGTCGCGCACCTCGAGGACGTCGTCATCGACGCCGATCGGGAGCTCCTTGAGCAGTTCACGCCGCTCTCGCAGTTCGTTCCCGTCATCCTCGAAGCCCACAACGCTGCGCAGCCCGCATCCGAGACGCTCGCACGCGTCGTGCGTGGTCTTGCTGGCAAGGTGGTGCTCCTCCGCATCGACATCGACCGCCAGCAGGGCGTCGCGCAGCAGCCCGCCGTGCTCGCACTCCTCGCTGGCCGCGTCATGCCGCTCTACAACGGTGAGGCGAGCGAAGCAGAACTCCAGCAGCTCTTCGCCCAGCTCCTGCAGCTGGCCGCCCAGCAGGGCGTGCACAACACCGTGACCGTCGGCGAGGGTGCGGCTGAGACTGCCGAGCCGGAACCCAAGATCCCCGAGAACCACAAGCCCGCCTACGAGGCGATCGAGCGACGCGACTACGAGGGCGCGATCGCCGCATTCGAGCAGGTGCTCCGCGAGCACCCCGCCGACCACGAAGCGAAGGCGGGTCTTGCCCAGGTGAAGCTCATCCACCGACTCCAGGGCCACACGCTCGACGAGGTTCGCCACCGCGCCGCGATGGAACCGGACAACCTCGACGCGCAGCTCGACGTCGCCGACCTCGACCTCTCGGGCGGACATGTTGCGGATGCTTTCCTGCGTCTGCTCGAGCTCTTCCCGAAGCAGGACGCGGATGGCAAGACGCGCATCCGTGAGCGCTTGCTTGAGCTCTTCATGATCGTCGGCGACGACGACCCGCGCGTGCTCAAGGCGCGTCAGCAGCTCGCCAACCTCCTGTTCTAGCGAGCAGGCACAGCGAAGGGGCCGCGGTCACATGACCGCGGCCCCTTCGCTGTGTGGTCGGATTGAGCGGCTACGCCGAGCGGCGGAACCAGACGGCACCCAGCGGCGGCACCGTGATCTCAATCGAGTGCTCGAAACCGTGGGCGCCCTCGTTGCTCGAGTGGACGCCGCCGAGGTTCCCGACGCCAGAACCACCAAACTCAGTGGCGTCCGAGTTCATGACCTCGCCCCAGAACCCGGCCTCCGGCACACCGATGCGGTAGTTCGAGAGGATCTGGTTCGAGAAGTTGAACACCATGACGATGTCATCCTCGGGCTTCGAGCCGCGGCGGATGAACGCGAGCGCCGAGTTCTGGCTGTCGCCACCGTTGATCCAACGAAGGCCATCCGGGTCAAAGTCGCGCTCCCAGAGGGCAGGGAAGGCGCGGTAGCGCTCGTTGAGGTGGCGCACGAACTGCTGCAGGCCGCGGTGCGGGGCCTGGTCGAGCAGCCACCAGTCAAGGCCGCGCGACTGGTTCCACTCGGCTATCTGGCCAAACTCCTGTCCCATGAACAGCAGCTGCTTGCCGGGGTGACCCCACTGGTAGGCGAGGAACAGGCGCATTCCGGCGAGTTTCTGCCGGTGATCGCCCGGCATCTTTGTGAAGAGTGAACCCTTGCCGTGCACGACCTCGTCGTGGCTGATCGGCAGCATGTACTGCTCGCTCCACGCGTACACGTACGAGAAGGTGAGCTCGCCGTGGTGGTACGAGCGGTAGATCGGGTCACGCTCGACGTAGCGGAGCGTGTCGTTCATCCAGCCCATGTTCCACTTGAGGCCGAAGCCCAGGCCGTCCCAATCGGTGGGCTTGGTGACGCCCGGCCAGCTGGTTGACTCTTCGGCGATCATCATGATGCCGGGGTGGAGACGGTAGGCGGTCGCATTCGTCTCCTGGAGGAAACGGATCGCCTCAAGGTTTTCGCGTCCGCCGAACTCGTTCGGCAGCCACTCGTCACGCGAGTAGTCGAGGTAGAGCATCGATGCCACGGCATCCACGCGGAGTGCGTCGATGTGAAACTCCTCGAACCAGAAGAGCGCATTCGCGACGAGGAAGTTCCGCACCTGCGGGCTGCCGAAGTTGAACACGTAGGTGCCCCAGTCGGGCTGCTCGCCGCGGCGCGGGTCCGGGTGCTCGTAGAGGGGCTCGCCGTCGAAACGGCCGAGCGCCCACTCATCCTTCGGGAAGTGGCCCGGCACCCAGTCCATGATGACGCCGTAACCGGCCTGGTGAAGGCGGTCGATGAGGTAGCGCAGCTCGTCGGGAGAGCCAAGGCGCGAGGTCGGAGCGTAGTAGCCGGTGACCTGGTAACCCCACGAACCGCCGAAGGGGTGCTCAGCGAGCGGCATGAACTCAACGTGCGTGAACTGCATCTCGTCGAGGTAGGCGATGAGCTGATCGGCAGCATCCACGTAGCTCAGGCCATCGCGCCACGACATGAGGTGCAGCTCGTAGACACTGATCGGCTTCGTATGGGGGTCGTTGGCGGCACGCTCGGTCATCCACGCCGAGTCCTGCCACTCGTAGCTTGACGGGGCAGGGATGACGGATGCGGTCTGCGGCGGGCACTCCGTGTGGCGGGCCATCGGGTCGGCCTTCTCCACCCAGAATCCGTCGCGGTGGCGGATCTGGAACTTGTACGTTTCATGTTCGGTGACGCCCGGGACGAAGAGCTCCCACACGCCGAGGTCGCCGAGGCGGCGCATCATGTGGCCGCGGCCATCCCAACCATTGAACGAACCGATGACGCGAACCGCACTCGCACGCGGCGCCCACACGGTGAAGGACGTGCCCAGCACGGCGACGTTCGTGCCCCAGTGCTCGCGCACGTGCGCACCCATGACGTGCCAGAGGCGCTCGTGGCGACCCTCACCGAAGAGGAAGAGGTCGATTTCGCCAATCGACGGCGTGAAGCGGTACGGGTCGTCGCGGACATCCAGGTGACCGCCCTCGTAGCGAGCCTCGATCGTGTAGTCGTCGAGGCCGTAGCTGTGGGTTCCCGTCCAAATGCCGTGCGAAAGGTGCTCAAGTTCGATGCGGGCACCGCTCGTCCGGAGCACCGCAGTGACGGTCTTGGCGAACGGGCGACGCACGCGGATCGTGACTTCGTTCGGGGCTGCGCCCGGGTGTTGACCGAGGACCGTGTGCGGGTCACCGTGCTCACCCTGCTCGAGGGCAGCAAGCTCAGCATCCGAGAACTCGGGGCCGGGAGCCGTGACGTCCTCGGGGCCTGCCTCGGGAACCTCAGTAGGCGCATCCGGAGCCGTCACCTCGCGAGCAGTCTCTGGCGCACCGGCGTGACGTGGTGCGCTCGCGGGTGCATCGGCACGGGTCACAAGCTCCGCCTCGGCAGGGTTCGCGGTCGCGGGTGTGCCCTGCTCGGGAAGCTCCGGGGTCGTGTTGGGCGACATGATCGCTCCGTTCTGTCGAGGGTCAGGATGCGGGAATCGCGCTCGTCCGGGCACGTTCAATCCCTAGCTGTGCTTGACGTGCAGGATGTGCGCGGGCACTTCGTGCGGGTCGAGGCGCACGTAGTTGTTCGTGCCCCACTCCCAGTGCGCGCCCGTCACGAGGTCTTCCACCTCGAAGCGGCTTGCACCATCCAGGCCGAACTTCGTCGGGTCGAGCCACACGGTCGCTTCGATGACGCTGTGCGGGTTGAGTGCGACGACGACGATGATCGTGTCGGCTTCGCCGTTCGGGCTGTGCTCGGCGGCAAGGTGCTTCGAGAAGACGAGGAGGTCGTCGCTCGAGGAGTACTGCACCTCGAAGTTGCCGAGCTGCTCGAGTGTCGGGTGGGCATGGCGGATGGCGTTGAGCTTCGTCACGTACGGGGCGATCGAGCGGCCCGCGGCCTCTTCGGCTGCCCAGTCGCGCTGCTTGAACTCGTACTTTTCGTTGTCGATGTTCTCTTCGGCGCCCGGGCGAGCAACGTTCTCGATGAGCTCGTAGCCTGCGTACATGCCCCAGAGCGGGCCCGCCATGGCAGCGATCGTCGCGCGAATCTCGTACGCCGGGCGGCCACCGAACTGGAGATACTCGGTGAGGATGTCCGGGGTGTTCACGAAGAGATTCGGGCGCATGAACGCCGAGGTTTCCTTCGAGATGCTCGTGAGGAACTCCTCGAGCTCCTGCTTCGTGTTGCGCCAGGTGAAGTACGAGTACGACTGCTGGAAGCCTGCCTGCGCGAGCGCCTGCATGACGGCCGGACGCGTGAACGCCTCCGCGAGGAAGACAACCTCCGGGTGAAGCGCCCGCACCTCGTAGATGACCCACTCCCAGAACTGGAGCGGCTTCGTGTGTGGGTTGTCGATGCGGAAGATCTTCACGCCCTGCGTCACCCAGTACTCGAACATCTCGAGGATCTCGGTGTACAGGCCGTTGCGGTCACCGTCGAAGTTGAGCGGGTAAATGTCCTGGTACTTCTTCGGCGGGTTCTCGGCGTAGGCGATGGAGCCATCGGGGAGGACGGTGAACCAGTCCTCGTGCTCGGCAACCCATGGGTGATCGGGGGTCGCCTGGAGGGCGATGTCGAGGGCGAGTTCCATACCGAGGCGCTCGACCTCGCTGCGGAAGTAGCGGAAGTCCTCGATCGTGCCGAGTTCCGGGTGAATATCAGTGTGACCACCCTCGCTCGCGCCGATAGCCCACGGCGAACCGGGGTCGTTCGGGCCTGCTGTAAGCGTGTTGTTCGGGCCCTTACGGTTCGTGCGGCCGATCGGGTGGATCGGCGGCAGGTAGACGACGTCGAAGCCCATCTCGCGCACGGCGGGGAGGCGTTCGGCGGCGGTGCGGAAGGTACCGCTCGTCCAGGAGCCATCGTCGTGCTTGATGGCGCCTTCGGAGCGCGGGAAGAGCTCATACCAGGCGGCGACACCAGCGATCTTCCGGTTCACGTCGATGAGACGCTCCGGCGAGTGGGTGACGAGCTCGCGGATCGGCTCGCGCTCGAGGGCGTCAAGGACGTCCTCGAGCAGCATCCCCCCAAGGCGCTCCGGCGTCGTGAGCTCGCGGTTGCGGGCGGTCGCGGCGGCTTCGTCCTGACCGGCGCGTTCCATGAGGCGGGCACCCTGCTCGAGCATGATCTCGACGTCCACACCCGCAGCGATCTTGATCTCTGCGTTGTGGCGCCACGTCGAGAAGACATCCGCCCAGGCCTCAACGTGCCAGCGGTGCATGCCGATGCCGGTGAGCTGAACACTGCACTCCCAGCTGTCGGTGCCGGGGGCACCCGGGTGCATTCGGTGGCGGGCCGTTTCGCCATCGGGGGTGTTTATGACGAGTTCGACGCCGATGAGGTCGTGTCCCTCGCGGAAGCTCACGCACGAGAAGGGGATGACGTCGCCCTCGACAGCCTTCGTCGGCCAAAGCTCGTCTTCGATCTGCGGGCGGAGCTTGAAAATCGGGATGCGGCCAACGACCGGCGTGTAGCCGGAACCGGGGAACGTCTCAGGCACGTCGTGCTCCTCATTGTGCTCGGTGATCTCAGCCGGGGTTGCCGATGCGGTGAGCTCCTCGGCGGGAGCGTTCGGCTCCGCGCTCGCAGGCGTCACCGGTGCCGGGGCCTCAGGCTCAGCATCCTCCTGCGCGCGCAGCACAGGGGGGAAGAATGAGAACCGGCGGCGGCCCTCGTTGGTGTTCGTCGTCTGGTCGTCGGATCCACGTGTCGCAGCCACGTTCGTGACGTTAGCGGAACGACTTGACCGCCAGGTGGGTGTGTCCCTTAGTCGCGATCCTGGTGGTGCGCGAGGTAGACGCGGATGGACGGGCCCTCGATCCGGTGCGTGGATTCGGGGAGCACGCAGTGCATGCGCCCGTTTTCGGCGAGATCGTGCGGATGCTCAAGCGAGGAGTCCCAGAGGAGCTCGTAGCCAAAAATCCCGTCCACCGCGGGAGGCCGCAAGAGTGCTTCCTCCTCAAGACCGTGCAGGACGATGAGGAGATCTTCGCGGATGAGGGAACCGTCACCGCTCGCGTCGGGCACCAGGCTGGAGGCGAGGTACTGCACGCAGCGTCCGGTGGGGGAGCCCCAGAGTTCGGCCTGCATGGTGTCGCCGAGGGCGTCGAACCACTCGATACGCGTGCTGCCTTCCTCAAGCTCAGTGCCGTGGTTGAAGGAGCGAGGCCGGAGGGTGCGGTACTTCGCGCGGATGTCGAGGAGCCTGGCCAGGTGCGCCTGTTGCGCGAGCTGGTGCTCGTCGCGTTCCCAGTCGATCCAGGTGAGCGGTGAATCCTGGTTGTAGGGGTTGTTGTTGCCTCGCTGGCTGCGGCCAAACTCATCGCCCGCGCACACCATGGGGACACCAGCGGACAGGCACAGCGTCCCGAGGAGGTTCCGCATTGCCAGGCGGCGGTCGCGCTCGATCACGTCGTCGTTCGAGGGGCCTTCGACGCCGAAGTTGAAGGAGCGGTTGTTCGTCGTGCCGTCGCGGCCGAGCTCGGCGTTGAGGAGGTTGTGTTTCACGTTGTACGAGACGAGGTCTCGCAGCGTGAAGCCATCGTGCGCGGTGACGAAGTTGACGGTCGCGATCGGGCCGCGCTCGTCCTTGAAGACGTCAGAGCTGCCGGCGAGGGCGGTCGCAAGCTCTGCGGGCCCGTTGCCGGGATCGCCGTTCTGTCGGGCATGGGCGAGGTCGCGAATCCAGAATTGGCGTGCGCGGTCGCGGAAGTGGTCGTTCCATTCCGACCATCCCGTCGCGAAGTGGCCGGTCTGCCAGCCACCCGAGCCGATATCCCAGGGCTCGGCAATGAGGTGAAGCCCGGCCAGGCGCGGGTCGCGTTGCATGTCTTCGAGGAGCGGGTGGTGCGGGTCGAACACGGTGTTGCCGTCGCGGCCGAGCGTCGCTGCCAGGTCGAAACGGAAGCCGTCGATGCCGAAGTGCTCGGTCCAATACGCGAGCGAGTCGAGCACGAGCTGTCGGACGGCGTCCTCGGCCGTGTTGAGCGCATTGCCGCAGCCGGTCACATCGAGGTACTCATCCTGGCCGTCGAAGCGGTAGTAGAGCGCATTGTCGAGGCCGCGGAACGAGGAGGTCGAGCCCTTCGCGGGCTGCTGTTCGGCCGAGTGGTTGTAGACGACATCGAGCAGGACGCTGATGCCTGCTGCGTGGAGCGCGTCGACGGCGCCGCGGAGCTCGGCAACCACCGCATCCGGCCCTGCCGCGAGCGCCGCGGGGGAGGCGTAGCCGAGGTGCGGGGCGAAGAAGCCGACGCTCGAGTAGCCCCAGTAGTTCGTCATGTCCTGCAGGCGCAGGAACTTCTCGGTCGCAATCGCGTGGACGGGGAGGAGCTCCACCGCGTTGACGCCAAGCTCGACGAGGTGTGCGATGACGGCTTCGTGGCCGAGTGCCGCGTAGCTGCCTCGAATCTCCTCCGGCACAAACGGCGCGAGCTTCGTGAGACCCTTCACGTGCGCTTCGTAGATGACGAGATCTTCGCGCGGTGTGCACGGCTTGGGCGCTCGCCACTCAGGCAGCCCGGCGGCCGGGTCGGTGGCGACGCCGCACCAGATCGGGCGACGAGCCGTCCCGATGTTGTCGATGTGTCGCGCGTAGGGGTCAAGGAGGAGCCGTTCGCTGTCAAAAGCGTTGCGCGGGCCGTCCGGGCCGCTTGCGCGAAGGGCGTAGCGGTCGCCCGGGCGAAGGGCATCGGTTCGCGCCTCCCACACCTCGCTCTCGCAGTGCATCGGCAGCTGTGCGGTGACCTCGCCGCGCTCATCGATGAGGCACAGTTCCATCGAATCGGCATGCCGCGACACCACCCGAACTCGCGCACCAGCTTCGTTGAAGGTGACCCCAAGGTCGGGGTAGGGCTGAAAGATCGTCATCGAAGGATTCCCTGTGGCGGAAGAGTGGCCGTGTGCGTCTCGGCGCGAGCAGGCCTGGGACGCTCAAGTGTACGAGGCGAAGGAGTATCGTGCCGTGAACGAGTGCGGGCATTCCCGCGACTCTCGACGTCGGCTGAAGGGATGACGCCATGCCTCGCTACCTCGACCACGCAGCCACGAGCCCCATCCGTCCGGAGGCTCTCGCTGCGCTCACCGAGGCGTATCAGGATGTCGGCAACGCCTCCTCTGTGCACGGGCACGGCCAGGCAGCGAAGGCGCGCCTCGCGGACGCACGCGAGCGGATCGCTGTGCGACTCGGCGCCGAACCGATCGAGATCATCCTCACCTCCGGCGGTACGGAGAGCATCAACCTCGCGCTCACCGGCGGGTTCCGTGCCCGCCAGCGCGACGCAGAGCGGCCCGTCATCGTGTCCGCGGAGGGGGAGCACCACGCGACCCTCGACACCCTCGAATCCCTGGCTCAGCGGGAGGGAGCAGAACTGCGTCTGGTGCCGCTCGATGCGGACGGTCGCATCCGCCTCGACGAGTTCGAGCGCGCCCTTGACGATCGTCACCGCATCGCGCTCGTGAGCCTCATCCACGCGAACAACGAAGTCGGCACCGTGCAGCCGATCCGTGCCGTCACCGCGCTCGCCCACGAGGCAGGCATCCCGGTCCACGTGGATGCGGTCGCCTCGCTCGGCCACCTCACCGTGGATGCCACCGCCCTCGGCGCAGACCTCCTCTCGGTGTCGGCCCACAAGATTGGCGGGCCGTTCGGTGTCGGCGCGCTTGTGACCCGGCGCTCGATGGAGCTTGTCCCGCTCATGCACGGCGGCAGTCAGCAGCGCGGATTCCGCCCCGGCACGATCGACGTCCCCGGCGCGCTCGGCTTTGCCGCAGCCCTTGACGCCGCCTGCGAGCCAGCGGCGCTCGCGCTCGAGTGTGCGCGCCTTGACGGGCTCATTGACGAGCTGGCCGCCTCCATCACGGCGATTGATGGCGTCACCATCCGAGGCGCGGAGCTCGGTGCCGACTTCGAGGACGGCGGCGTCATCGCCCGTGGCCGCGCGGCTGGCAACCTCCACTTCACTGTTGAGGGATGCCAGGGCGACTCCCTCCTCTTCCTCCTCGATATGGCAGGGATTTCCGTCTCCACCGGGTCTGCGTGTCAGGCGGGGGTACAGGAGCCCTCGCACGTGTTAAGCGCGATGGGTGTGCCGGAGGAGCACGTCCACGGTGCCCTCCGCATCACGCTCGGCTGGACGTCCACGATCGAGGACGTGCAGGCGCTCGCGGCCGCACTGCCGGGCGTCATCGAACGCGCACGCCGGGCAGGCCGCTCGTGACGCAAATTCGGCGCCTCGCCCCGGGTGTCTGCGCGGCGCTCGCGGTCGGCATCCTCGCCACCTGGCTCGGGGGATTTGCGCCACTCATTGGCGGTCCGATCATCGCGCTCCTCATCGGAATGCTGCTCACCTCGCTTCGCGGGACGCCGGCAGGGGAGCGGATGCTGGTGGGCGCCGGATTCACGGGTAAACGCGTCCTCCAGCTCGCCATCGTCGTGCTCGGTGGCACCATGTCGCTCGCCGGTATCGCGGAACTCGGGGCGCGCACCGCGCCGGTCCTTTTCGGCACGCTCGCGATTGCGCTCACGAGTGGATGGCTGCTCGCGAAGCTCGTGCGCATCAGCCGTGACGAGTCGGTGCTCCTGACGGTTGGCACCTCGATTTGCGGCGCGAGCGCGATTGCCGCGACGGCCCCCATCCTGGCCGCTGAAGCAAGCGTCATTGCGCTCGCGGTGACCGCGATCTTCACATACAACCTCGTCGCCGTCTTCGTGTTTCCGTGGCTCGGGCACCTGCTCGGCATGAGTCAGGAAGCCTTCGGACTCTTCGCCGGCACCGCCGTGAACGACACCTCATCGGTCGTGGCAGCGGCATCCATTTACGGTGCGGAAGCCGCGCAGATCGCGGTCGTCGTGAAGCTCACCCGCACGCTCGCGATCATCCCCATCACGATCGCCCTCAGCTGGTGGATTGCCCGCACGAGCAAGACCGCTGCGACCGCGAGTGGCGAGGTGGCAACGAAGCGGAAGCGGCCGTGGCAGCTCGTACCGTGGTTCCTCACCGGCTTCCTTGTGGCGGCTCTCGCAGCAAGCCTCGGCGCCATCCCCGCAGCCTGGAGCGAAGGGCTCCACCTCATCGCGAAGACCCTCATCGCCGCCGCGCTCGCGGGCATCGGGTTCACCGTCGACTTCGCGGTCATCCGCAAGGCAGGCTTCAAGCCGCTCGGCTTTGCCGGGGTGCTCTGGGTGATCATCACGCTCAGTGCTCTTGGCCTGATGTGGGCCACCGGCTGGCTGTAGAAGCAGGCCGACATCGACCGCAGGTGCAACAGTTTGTCCGCAGTGCAAGATTGCACTTGTGCAAGTTTGCATCAGGTGCAAAGATTCCACAGTGGAATGTGAAGCATTGGCCGAATCGGAGTGCGAGTCGCGGCGGGCGAAGAATCGACGCATGACGTGGCTCGCAATCCATGAGGCAGCAGTGCATCTCATCGTGGAGCAGGGGTTCGCTGCGTCGACGGTCGAGGCAATCGCGGAAGCCGCGGGTGTGTCTCGCCGGACCTTCTTCAACTATTTTCCGTCGAAAGAAGACGCGGTCCTCGGCCTTGTAACTCCCGCTTGCAGCGACCAAGCCGTGGCTGCCTTCGAGCAGCAACTCGAAGATCCACTGCGTGCCACGACGACGCTCCTGATGGCCGTCATCCGATCCGGCTGGCCCAAGCTCTCGGGCGACCTTCGCCGCCAAGAGCTCGTCGACGCCAACCCTGTCCTCCTCGAACGGTCGCGGCAGCACTTCCAAGTTGCCGCCGACCTCACCCTGGAGCAGGTGCTCGCGCGGATGCCCGAACTGCGTGACGGCCTCGACCTTCCACGAGCTACCCGAGACGCGGACGCGGCACATGCCCTCGTGGCCCTCTCGGTCGCGGTCCTTCGCTACCTCCTCACCCGGGATCTCAAGAGCATCCTCGACCCCGAATCCCCGGTACTTGACGATGCGCTCACGCTGTTCCGCGCACTGCTCTAGCGCGAGACCCCGAACTCACACCTGTCTTGTTGAAAGGTTCACCTGTGAACTCCCCTGAAACCGCCGACGGCGCACTGCCCCCGAAGCGCCTCATCCCGCTGTTCGCGGGCCTCATGCTCGCGATGCTCCTCGCCTCGCTCAATAACACCGTCCTCTCGAGTGCCATGCCGACGATCATCGGCGAACTCAACGGCGTGGAACACCTGAGCTGGGTCATCACCGCATTCATCCTCGCCTCAACCGTGACGATGCCCGTGTACGGCAACCTCTCCGACCTCTTTGGACGTCGACCAATGCTCATCGCTGCGATTGTGGTGTTCCTCGGCGGCTCAGTTCTCGGCGCCCTTGCCCAAGACATGCCGATGCTCATCGCAGCCCGCGGCATTCAGGGCCTTGGCGGCGGCGGGCTCATGATCCTCACCCAGGCTGCGATTGCGGACGTCGTGCCTGCGCGTGAGCGCGGCAAGTACATGGGCATCATGGGTGGCGTATTCGCCTTCGCCTCGGTGGCTGGCCCTCTGCTCGGTGGCTGGTTCACGGAAGGCCCGGGATGGCGCTGGGCATTCTGGATGAACGTGCCGATCGGTCTGCTCGCGCTGGCTGCCGCAGTGTTCCTGCTGCGTCTGCCGAAGCGACGCACCGAAGGCCGAGTTGATGTGCTCGGGATGATGCTCCTCGCCGTGGCCACCACATCGATCGTGCTTCTCGCGACATGGGGTGGGCAGCAGTTCGAGTGGATGTCTGTCGAATCCGCAGTGCTCGCAGTCGTGGGCATCGTTGCTGCCGTCTGCTTTGTGGTTGTGGAATCGAAGGCCGAGCAGCCGGTCATGCCGCTGGCGCTCTTCCTCGACCGAAACTTCCTCCTCACCACGGCTGCTGCGCTTGCGATCGGTGTCGCCATGTTTGGAGCGCTCGGCTACATGCCGATGTACCTCCAGATGGTGACCGGCGCAGGCCCCACGGTGTCGGGTCTCCTCATGATCCCGATGATGGGTGTGCTCCTCGTGACCTCGACTCTGTCGGGAGCAATCGTGTCTCGCACTGGCCGTTACAAGATGCTGCCCGTTGTCGGCACCGGCATTGTTGCGGGAGCACTCGTCTTCATCTCGCTTGTCACCGTCGACACACCTATGTGGGTTATCTGTGCGGCGCTCGCAGTCCTCGGCTCTGGCCTTGGCCTGTCGATGCAGATTCTCACCTTGATCGTGCAGAACTCGTTCCCCATTCGCATGGTGGGAACGGCGACGGCGGCAACGAACTACTTCCGCCAGGTCGGCGCAACCCTGGGCTCTGCCATCGTGGGGTCCCTG
Organism: [Zimmermannella] alba NBRC 15616; assembly: GCF_001570905.1. Lineage (GTDB taxonomy): Bacteria > Actinomycetota > Actinomycetes > Actinomycetales > Microbacteriaceae > Pseudoclavibacter > Pseudoclavibacter albus. Next base: position 63,148 of record NZ_BCSO01000007.1, read on the forward strand.
TTCGCGCAGCGCCTCGTCGAGGAGTTCACCAAACTTGCGCCGGGAAATGGTGCATCGTTGTCTGGCGGCGGACACTTCACTCCCGGAGCCGTGAGCGCCCTGCCCGAGCCCATGCACACGCTCGTGCTCGGCGCGATCAATCACGCACTGGTCCCGATCTTCGTTTATCTGGTTCCGCTCATCGTCATTGCCTTTGTTGCGCTGCTGTTCGTGGTCGAAAAGCCCCTCGCCACTGCCATCGAGCGTGAGATCCCCGCAGAGGCTCTTGCTGAAGGTCAGCTCATGATCACCGACCCCGCCCTCGACGAGGATGCCGTCGGAGCAAACTTCGAGGCGGTGCCCGCCGACGGCACCCGCACACACTCGCGGCACGGACGGTAAGACAGTCCGCTGGCTTTAGGCTCGACCGCATGAGCATGCGGATGATGATGGGCAGCGGGCCTGGACGAGGTGGCGGACGCATGCGCGACGAGGCCGCCCTCAAGGCCGAGAATGCGAAGGCGCCGAAGATTCCCCACCTCGAGTCTCGGGTACTCGCTCTCTTCCGGCCCTACCGGGGACTTCTCGCGCTCGCGATCGTGCTTGTCCTCATTACCGCCGCGATCTCGGTCGCGCCGCCCCTGCTCACCAAGCACGCCTTCGACGCAGGACTCTTCCCGGCAGACGGAAGCGGACCGAACCTTCACGAGCTCTGGTGGGCCGTCGCCGCGATGCTCGCCGTGTGGGTCGTGTCGAACGCACTTGGCGTCTGGCAGGCCTGGCTCACCGCGAAGGTCGGTAACCGCGTCATGGGAGATCTGCGCACGCAACTGTTTGCGCGGCTGCAGTCCATGGAGCTCGCCTTCTTCACCCGCACGAAGACCGGCGTCATCCAGTCCCGCCTGCAAAACGATGTCGGCGGGGTCGCGCAGACACTGCGCTCCATGATCTCGAGCGTCGTCGGCAACGTCGTCACCGTGCTTGCAGCCCTCGTGTCGATGGTGCTTCTCTCGTGGGAACTCACGATCGTCGCCGTCATCCTCATGCCGCTGCTGGTCGTCGTGCAGCGCCGCGTCGGCCAGCTGCGAGCCCGCATCGCGAGCGAAACGCAGGAGTCGCTCTCCGAGATGACGGCCATCACCCAAGAGAGTCTCAGCGTCTCGGGCGTACTGCTCGCAAAGTCTTTCGGGCAGGAGGGCGCCGAGGCCGCTCGCTATCAGGCCGAGAATGACCGCCAGATTGCGCTGCAGATCCGCCAGGCCATGTCCGGCCAGTGGTTCTTTGCCTTCGTGTCGATCGTGTTCTCGCTCGTGCCGCCCGCCGTCTACGTCGTCACCGCCTACCTCATCGAAGGCGGCGCGACGCACCTCACTGCGGGCACCATCGTCGCCTTCACCGCTGTGCAGACGAGGCTCTCGATGCCGCTGCTCGGCCTCATGCGGATGGGGCTCGAAGTGCAGACCTCGATGGCGCTCTTTGCCCGCATCTTCGAATACCTCGACCTCACTCCGAGCATCACCTCACCCGCGACGCCGCGCCCCATCGAGGCATCCCGCCTCGGCGAGGTGTGCTTTGAGGAGGTGTCGTTCCGGTATCCCGAAACGGACCCGGCGGATGCGCCGACCCTCGACCAGGTTTCGTTCTCGCTGGCTCCCGGTCAGTACGCCGCCTTCGTCGGGCCATCTGGCGCGGGCAAGACGACGATCGGCTACCTCGTGCCGCGTCTGTACGAAGCGACATCCGGCACTGTCCGCTTCGCCGGTGAGGATGTGCGCGAGCTCGACGCGCACGAGCTCATGTCGCACATCGGCATCGTGAGCCAAGACGCATACCTCTTCCACGCGACGATCGCCGACAATCTCCGCTACGCAAAACCCTCTGCGACGGGTGAGGAGCTCGAACAGGCGGCCCGGCACGCGAACATCCACGAGACGATCATGCGTTTCCCGGACGGCTACAACACGGTCGTCGGCGAGCGCGGCTACCGGCTCTCGGGCGGCGAGAAACAGCGCATCGCCATCGCCCGCGTCTTCCTCAAAGACCCCGCCGTGCTCGTGCTCGACGAGGCAACCTCCGCTCTCGACACGCTCTCCGAACGGCACGTGCAGCAGGCCCTCGACGTCGTCGCCGAAGGTCGCACGGTGCTGTCGATCGCCCACCGGCTCTCGACCATCCGCCACGCCGACGTCATCTACGTCGTGGATCGTGGCCGCATCGTCGAACACGGAACCCACAGCGAACTCGTCGCTCGCGGCGGCCTCTAAGCCCGCCTCGACGCTGAGCAGCGCAGCATCCCCGAGTAGCGCCGCTACGCCGATGGCGATCGGGCGAGGTCCCGCCGGTGAGGCGTCCTGGGTGCCCGCCTATTCTTGACGGCATGCGAGTTTTGGCGGCCATGTCTGGCGGAGTCGATAGTGCCGTAGCAGCAGCCCGCGCCGTCGAGCAGGGCCACGACGTCGTCGGCGTCCACTTGGCGCTCTCGCGCATGGGTGGCACACTGCGCACCGGCAGCCGTGGCTGCTGCACGATCGAAGATGCGATGGATGCGCGCCGCGTCTCCGACAAGATCGGCATCCCCTTCTATGTGTGGGATTTCTCTGAACGTTTCAAGCGGGACGTCGTCGACGACTTCGTGAGCGAATACGCGGCAGGCCGTACGCCAAACCCGTGCCTGCGCTGCAACGAAAAGATCAAGTTTGAGGCGCTCCTCGACAAGGCCATCGAACTCGGCTTCGACGCCGTGTGCACGGGCCACTATGCGCGCGTGGAACGCCTCCCGAACGGCCACATGCAGCTGCGCCGGGCGAGCGAGGAAGCGAAAGACCAGTCCTACGTCTTGGGTGTTCTCACCGAGGCGCAGCTCGAGCACTGCATGTTCCCGCTCTGGGATACCCCGGCGAAGGCGGACGTGCGCGCCGAGGCAGAACGACGTGGCTTCGCAGTGGCGACGAAGCCTGACTCCTACGACATCTGCTTCATCCCCGACGGCGACACTCGCGGCTGGTTGAAGGAGCATCTCGGGGATGCCCCCGGCGACATCGTCGACGAATCCGGCGCCGTGGTTGGCAGCCACGACGGTGCCCACGGATACACGGTCGGGCAGCGCCGCGGCCTCAAGCTCGGACGCCCTGCCCCCGACGGGAAGCCCCGCTTTGTCCTCGAGATTCGCCCGAAGGACCAGCAGGTCGTGGTGGGCCCGAAGGAGGCGCTTGCGGTGACCGAGATCGTCGGCCAGCGGTTCAGCTGGGCCGGAGCACGCCCGGAACTTGAGGAGCCGCGGTCCGTCCACGTGCAGATTCGCGCGCACGCCGAACCCGTCCCTGGGATGCTCACGCGGCGCGCCACAACCGCTCCGCTTCGCGAGGATGAGAGCGAGCCCGGCGTCGAGCTTGCGGTTGCTCTCGACGAGCCCCTCGAAGGCGTCGCCCTCGGACAGTCGGCCGTGCTCTACGACGGTGACATCGTCCTCGGCCAGTTCACGATCGATCGCACCACGCGTGCAGGCCACGACGGCAGCGCAGACGATGGTGCAGAAGGAGCGCTCGCATGAGCACACACCAGGATGGACGCCTGAGCGACGGGCAGGCCTTCGACCGCATGATCGAACAGTCCGAAAAGTGGGCGAAGCGCACGAGCATCCCGAAGGACGAGAGCAGCTGGCGCAGCCACTTCACGACGAGCAACGCTGCGCTCCTCGACGAACTCACGAGCCGCTCGACAGCATCCGCACGCCGCTTCACGGCGAAGGACTGGATCCTCGGCATCGTGCTCTGGATCATCATCGCCATGACCGTGTTCGTGCTTTCGGTCTTCCTCATGCAGCTCTCCGGCACGACCACGATCATCTTCGGTGTCTTCGCCATCCTCATCGCCATCGTCGGCTTCTGGCAGAGCTACCAGGAGACCTCCTCAGAACGGCGGGCCGAGCGTCGCATGGAGCGAAAGCGCGCGCAGCTCGTCGAGATCGGCTGGAAGCGTGCCGAACGCATCCTCACCGACCGCGCAGCGAACGGAGCCTAGCCATGAGTGACGCCTTCGAGACAGCCCGCAGCCGCGTTGCCGAACTCTCGGCCCGCATCGAGGAACTCGCCACCGCCTACTACGAGCAGGACACCTCACTCGTCTCGGATGCCGAATACGACGCCCTCGTCACGGAACTGCGCGAGCTCGAGGAACGCTACCCGGAACTCGCCTCGCAGGACTCGCCCACCCAACACGTTGGCGGTGGTGTCTCCTCGCTCTTCACCCCGGTCACGCACGCCGAACGGATGCTGAGCCTCGACAACGTGTTCTCGCCCGAAGAACTCGCAGCGTGGCTTGCGCGCACGCGACAGGCTGCCGGCGGCACGGTGAACTGGCTCACCGAGGTGAAGATCGACGGGCTCGCGATCAACCTCCGCTACGTGCACGGCAAGCTCGTGAGCGCCGCAACCCGCGGCGACGGCCGTGTCGGCGAGGACGTCACCCTCAACACTGCCTACATCAGCGACATTCCCGCACAGCTCAGCGGCGAAGGGCACCCCGCGCTCATGGAAGTGCGCGGCGAAGTGTTCATCCCCGTTGAGGCATTCAACGAACTCAACGCGCTGCAGCTTGAGCTGCGCGAGCGCGCCGTCCAGGAGGCGCGCGAGCGGTGGGAGGCACGCCCCGTGACGTCCCGCGGCGACTTCGCTGAGGATGCGGAGCGCCAGCGCGCCGAGCGCCGCTTCCCACCGTTCGCGAACCCGCGCAATGCCGCATCCGGTGGCCTCCGCCAGCAGATCGACAAGAAAACGGGGCTCGAACGCGTCGCCGGTGAAGCACGCCTTGGCGCCCTCCGGCTCTACGTGCACGGCATCGGCGCGTGGCCGGATGCGCCCGTGGCTCGCCAGTCCGAGGTGTACGACCTCCTCGCCTCCTGGGGACTGCCGACAAGCCCACACTCGAAGATCCTCGCCACCGACGAGGAAGTGCTCGAGGTCGTTGCCGACCGCGGCGAGCACCGTCACGCCATCGAGCACGAAATCGACGGCATCGTCGTGAAGATCGACGAGCTCCACACGCACGAGGAACTCGGCGCCACCAACCGCGCCCCGCGCTGGGCGATCGCCTACAAGTTCCCGCCGGAAGAAGTCCGCACACGCCTACTTGACGTGCGCGTTGGTGTCGGCCGAACCGGACGCGCAACCCCGTATGCGGTCATGGAACCCGTCGCAGTTGCTGGTTCGGTCGTTCGTCAAGCAACGCTCCACAACCAGGACGTCGTGCGCGCGAAGGGAGTGCTCATCGGCGACACGGTCGTGCTGCGCAAGGCGGGCGACGTCATCCCGGAAATCCTCGGCCCAGTGCTCGAACTTCGGGACGGCAGTGAGCGCGCCTTCGAGATGCCGATCGAATGCCCGGAGTGCGGGACGCCGCTTCGCGCTATGAAGGACGGCGACATCGACCTGCGCTGTCCGAACGCGAAGTCCTGCCCCGCGCAGGTGCGTGGCCGCATTGAGCACATCGGTTCTCGTGGCGGGCTCGACATTGAAGCACTCGGTGAAGTCACCGCATCCGCCCTCACCCAGCCCGAATCGCCGAGCACCCCGCCGCTCACGAGCGAAGCGCGCCTGTTCGACCTCACGCTGGAGGAGCTCGTCCCGATCGAGGTCGTCGTTCGAGACCCCGAGACCGGCGAACCGCGCACCGATCCGGTGACGGGGGAGCCCGTGCGGCGAGCACCCTTCCAGAAGGTGACTCTGAGCTACCCGCCGGGGACGGAAGATCTCACGCCCGCCGACCGCCGCAAGGCAGGCATCCGCAAGGATTACCGCCTGGTCGAGCCATCGAAGCAGGCAGAGACCCTGCTCGAGGAACTTGAGAAGGCGAAGACGAAAGACCTCTGGCGCCTGCTCGTCGCGCTCAACATCCGGCATGTGGGCCCGGTCGCCGCACGTGCGCTCGCGGACTGGTTTGGCTCGCTCGATGCGATCCGCGCCGCAAGCCTCGAGGAACGCTCGCAGGTCGAAGGTGTCGGCCCGATCATCGCCGGTTCCCTCAGCGAGTGGCTCACTGTGGACTGGCACCTCGAGATCCTCGACCGGTGGACTGCTGCTGGCGTACACTGGGCGATCCCGGGGCACCCCGGTCCCGGCGCGAAGCAGAGCGTTGAAGGCCCGCTCACCGGTATCACCGTCGTCGCCACGGGAACCCTGGACGGGTTCACGCGCGATGGTGCGAAGGAAGCGATCACACTGGCTGGTGGCAAGGCTGCCTCGAGCGTCTCGAGCAAGACGGACTTCGTGGCAGCGGGTCCGGGAGCCGGGTCCAAGCTCACGAAGGCGGAAGCGCTCGGCATCCCTGTACTCGACGCGGATGGGTTCCGGCTTCTCCTCGAGGGCGGGCCTGCCGCTGTCACGCATCTCGTCGGGGATGGGGAGTAGTCCACCCCCGCACGACATTCGGATGTCACTGGTAGCGGGTACCCTTTGCCCTACTCGTCCGCGACGCGAAGGAATTCCCGCATGACCAGTGACGCGCTCCGACACCTCGTCGATCGTGGTGTGCTCGCCCACTACATTTCTGCGCAGCAAATGTGCGACCGAGCCGCCGGAGCGCGGTGGAGCATCGACCTTGATGCGCAGCGCCTTCGCTTTGAAACAGCGGGGGCTCAGCTCGAGCTGCGCGCCCACCTCATGGGTCTTCGCCGCCGCGAGCCGGGGGAGTGGATGTGGGCGTGGAACAACGTCAACAACCTCCCGGCCGCCTCGATCGCACTGGCCGAACGGGTGAAGTCGCTCGCGAAGCGGCACGGATTCCGGGAGGGTCTCGACCCTGAGCTCGCACTCTCGAATGACCTCACCGCCGAGCGCCTCGTCATTGCGGCAAAGGCCCTCCTCGGCACGCGCATGAGCCTCGAACTGCCCGTGTCCGCCGAGCTTGCGGCGACGGTGTTCCTCGGCGACGAGGGTGACATCAGCGACCCGACCGTGCCCCAGATCCACAAGGCGGTACTCCGTGCCGCGCGCTCAGGCATCATGGTCGACCACCGCAGCGGCATCCGTGCACTCGAAGGATTCCGTGGCCTCACGGTGGCCGAGCACGGCCCGGCACTGCTCATCGAAGCGCTCGGTGGTGCCCTCGCCGTCGAGTTCGACGACCTCGGTCGCGTGTCGCGCCTGCGGCGCCTCGTGAAGAAGGCCCCGGCAGCCCCGGCACCGGCGGCGCCTCAGGCGATCCTCGGCGAGGCCAGCGAAGCAGCGCCCAGCTCGCCGTGGACGATCGCGCACGCCTGGACAATGGCAAGCGCCGCCGCACTCGCGGCGGAGGCCCCCGCTGCCGCGGTTGAGGAGGGCACCCCCGTGCCGCCGAAGGCCCTCCTCGGATCCGGGGAGACGGAGGCAGCTCCCGAAGCATCGAGCACCCCGGCAGCGGCCCCTGCACCGGAGGCCGCATCCGCAGCTGCACCGGCTGCCGCCTCGGCCGTTGCGCCAGCGGATGCGCCTGCCGTGTCGCAGCCGGACGCTGAGCAGCCGCCCGCCGTGGCCAACGAGACCGGTGCCTTCCCGAGCCGCCGCGAGCTGCGCGAACACGCCGCGGAGGCGCCAGCTCTGGCGCCGGTCCAGCCAGTCACCAAGGTTCCCCAGCCCGCGGATGACGAACTCGACGCTGCCTGGAACGGCGATGCCATGGGCGAGACCGCGCCGAACGCCGCCCCGCCGCAGTCGCTCCTCATGGGCGGAGCTGCCGCCGCCGGTGCTGCAGCTGGAGCTGCGCTCGCCGCACCGCACGGCGAGCCGGCAGCTGCGCCGCAGCAGCGTGGCGGTTGGTCGTTCACGCAGGACAACCCCAACGAGACGAGTGTTGTGCCGCGCCTGGGCTGGGGTCGTTCGCCGTTCGGCGACGTTCCCGCTGAGGAGGCGCCGACCGTGCAGCCCGCATCCGAGCAGGCACCCGAAGCACCCACCCGCCCGGCCGAGCCTGTGGCCGCCGAGGCCACCACGGTCGCTGACGCTGCGACGCACGGCGAGGCAGCACCGACCGTTGACACGGGCGCCCACGCCGCCCAGGATGAGGCTGCGAAGCCCGAGCCGAACGAGGACGCTCCCGAGGTCGACGACGAATATTCGAGTGGGATGACGCTCTTTCCGCCGATCGACACTGGCTCGTTCGGCGCGACCTCCACGGCCGCTCGTGAAGCCGAGTCGGACGTTGAGACGGGCCCGACGCAGGTCGTCTCGCAGCAGCCGACCAACGGCCAGAACGGGCTTGCGGGGGCTCCGGAAGCCCCGCAGTTTGGCTCGCCCGCACCCCAGTTCGGTTCGCCCGCACCGCAATTCGGTCAGCAGCCCGCACCGCAGTCACCGAACGTTGGCGGCAGCCAGCCTCCGAGCCAGTACCAGCAGCCGCCGATGCCGCGCGGCCCGCAGCAGGGTTCCGGCCCGGTCGGCCCCGGCAACGCACCTTTCTCGCCGCGTCGCGACGGTGGCATCCCGCCGGTCCCGCCGGCGCCGCAGAGCGGTCAGCCGGTGTGGGGTGGACCTGGATACGGAGTTCCGCAGAACCAGCCGCAGCAGCGTCCACCGTATGGGCCGCCGCATGGGCAGCAGCCGTTCGGAGGTGCCCCGCAGCAGCGTCCGCTGTACGGTCCGCCGCAGGGTCAGCCGCCACACGGCCAGCCGCCCCAGGACCCGAACGGTCAGCCGCCGCAGGTGTGGCCGCCGCAGGGACCCAACGGCCAGCCACCGCAACAGGGTCCCTGGAACCAGCGATAGCGCACAACATGAAGGGCCACCGAACTCCCCACATGGGGATGTCGGTGGCCCTCAGTAGACTGAAGCGACCTTGACCGCTCTCACAGACGGAGTCGCATGTCCGACATCACTACCGCCGACGTCGAGCATCTTGCCTCGCTCGCGCGGATTGACCTCACCCAGGATGAACTCGCGGGATTTGCCTCGCAGCTTGTCGACATCCAGCACCTCATTGCCAAGGTGCAGGAAGTCGCCACGCCCGAGGTGACGGCAACGAGCCACCCGATCGTCATGCCGAACGTCACCCGACCCGATGTGGTCGGTGAGACGCTCACGCCGGAGGAGGCGCTCTCCGGCGCTCCCGACGATGACGGCACTCGCTTCCGCGTGACGGCGATTCTGGGAGAGGAACAGTAATGACGGATCTCACCAAGCTCACCGCAGCTGAGCTCGCCGAGCAGCTTCGCTCCGGCGAGACGACAGCTGTTGCCGCTGCCGAGGCGCACCTCGCCCGCATTGACGAGGTCGACGGTGCCGTGCACGCCTTCCTGCACGTCAACCGCGAGGAAGCGCTCAAGGACTCCGCCGCCATCGACGAGCGCCGCGCTGCTGGCGAAACGCTCCACGCGCTCGCGGGTGTCCCCATTGCGGTGAAGGACAACCTCGCCACCAAGGGCATGCCGACGACGGCTGCCTCGAAGATTCTTGAGGGATGGATCCCGCCGTACGACGCGACGGTCGTGTCGCGCCTTCGCGAGGCGGGCCTGGTCATCCTCGGCAAGACGAACCTCGACGAGTTCGCCATGGGATCCTCAACCGAGCACTCGGCCTTCGGCCCGAGCCGCAACCCGTGGGATCTCGACCGCACGCCGGGAGGTTCCGGCGGTGGTTCCGCGGCCGCTGTCGCGGCGTTTGAAGCACCGCTCGCCCTCGGCACCGACACTGGTGGCTCCATCCGCCAGCCCGCGTCGCTCACCGGTACGGTCGGCGTGAAGCCCACCTATGGCGCAGTGAGCCGCTACGGCGCGCTCGCGATGGGCTCCTCGCTCGACCAGATTGGCCCGGCAGCCCGCACGGTGCTCGACGCAGCCATGCTCCACGACGTCATCGGCGGCTACGACCACCACGACGCCACCTCGATCAAGACCGAGTGGGCTTCGATGGCGGATGCTGCCCGAGCAGGCCAGCGCGACGGCGCCCTCGAGGGCCTTCGCATTGGTGTGCCGAAGGAGCTCGCCTCGGGTGACGGCTTCGAGGCTGGCGTTGCCGAGAACTTCCAGAAGTCGCTCGAGCTCATGCGCGAGCGCGGTGCCGTTATCGTCGAGCTTGAGACGCCGCACTTCGAGTACGCGGTGGCCGCGTACTACCTCATCATGCCGGCCGAGGTCTCAAGTAACCTCGCCCGCTACGACTCCGTCCGCTACGGTCTCCGCACCGGCGAGGGCACGGTTGAGCAGGTCATGTCGGCCACGCGCCGTGAGGGCTTCGGCGCCGAGGTGAAGCGCCGTATCCTCCTCGGCACCTACGCGCTCTCGGCCGGCTACTTCGACGCCTACTACGGCTCGGCCCAGAAGGTTCGTACGCTCGTCCAGGACGACTTCAACAAGGCCTTCGCCCAGGCCGACGTCCTCGCGGCACCCACCTCGCCGACGACGGCGTTCCGCTTCGGTGAGAAGCTCGACGACCCGACGGCGATGTACCTCGCCGACATCACGACCATCCCCGCCAACCTTGCGGGTGTTCCGGCGCTGTCGATCCCCTCGGGCCTCTCGAGCACTGACGGCCTCCCGGTCGGCCTCCAGCTCATGGCTCCGGTCCGCGAGGACGCACGCCTCTACACGAGTGCTGCGGCCATCGAGCGCACCCTCACTGACGAATGGGGCGAGGCACTCCTCGCCAAGGCCCCGCAGCTCACTTCTGACAGCAAGGCAGGTGACCGCTAATGGCGGCAAAGGCAGATCTCCTCGACTACGAGCTCGCGATCCAGAAGTACGAGCCGGTCATCGGGCTCGAAGTGCACGTGGAGCTTGCCACGGACACGAAGATGTTCTCGCCGGCTCCGAACATTGCCTCGGGCAAGTACGACGGTGCCGAGCCGAACACGCTCGTCTCGCCCGTGTGCCTCGGCCTTCCGGGCACGCTCCCGGTCGTCAACGAGCAGGCCGTGCGCTACTCGATCCAGCTGGGCCTCGCCCTCGGCTGCGAGATCGCAGAGGTCTCGGGCTTCGCTCGGAAGAACTATTTCTACCCGGACAACCCGAAGAACTACCAGATCTCGCAGTACGACGACCCGATCGCCTTCAACGGCGAGGTTGAAGTTGAGCTCGAAGACGGCACGATCTTCAAGGTGCCGATCGAGCGCGCCCACATGGAAGAAGATGCTGGCAAGCTCACCCACGTGGGTGGCTCGACCGGTCGCATCCAGGGCGCCGAGTACTCGCTCGTTGACTACAACCGCGCAGGTGTCCCGCTCGTCGAGATCGTGACGCGTCCGATCTTCGGCGGCGAAGAGAAGACCCCCGAGCTTGCAGCCGCCTACGTGTCGACGATCCGCGACATCGTCCGTTCGATCGGCGTCTCACAGGCTCGCATGGAGCGCGGTAACCTTCGCTGCGACGCGAACGTCTCGCTCCGCCCGCGCGGCACCGAGGCGCTCGGCACCCGCACCGAGACGAAGAACGTCAACTCCTTCCGCTCGATCGAGCGTGCCGTGCGCTACGAGATCCAGCGCCAGGCCGCCATCCTCGAGAAGGGCGAACAGGTCATCCAGGAGACCCGTCACTGGCACGAGGACACCGGCCGTACCTCGGCAGGCCGTCCCAAGTCGGATGCTGACGACTACCGCTACTTCCCGGAGCCCGACCTCATGCCGCTCGAGCCGAGCCGTGAGCTTGTCGAAGAGCTGCGCGCGGCGCTGCCGGAGGCTCCCGCTGCCATGCGTCGCCGCCTCAAGGGCGAGTGGGGCATGGGCGACCAGGAGTTCCAGGACATCGTCAACGCAGGCCTCCTTGGCCTCGTGAACCAGACGGTGGAGCTCGGCGCATCGCCCGCCGGTGCCAAGAAGTGGTGGATGGGCGAGCTCTCGCGCATCGCGAACGAGCGTCAGACCGACCCGAGCGAGCTCGCAACGCCCGCCCAGGTGGCCGAGATCGAGGCGCTCATCTCGGAGGGCGTCGTGAACGACAAGCTCGCGCGCCAGGTCCTCGAGGGCGTCCTCGCGGGCGAAGGCACACCCCGTGAGGTTGTCGACTCGCGTGGTCTCGCGGTCGTGTCGGACGACGGTGCACTCATTGCCGCCATCGACGATGCCCTCGCGAAGCAGCCGGATGTCCTTGCCAAGATCAAGGACGGCAAGGTGCAAGCTGCTGGCGCCGTCATCGGCATGGTCATGAAGGCGATGCACGGCAAGGCCGACGCTGCCCGCGTCCGCGAACTCATCCTCGAGCGCGCGAACGAAGCGTAGCCATGTCGAAGCCGTCGAAGAAGGGTAAGGCCGAGAAGATCGACGAGGCCGAGCTCAAGGCACTCAAGAAGGCTGCGAAGAAGGCGGCAAAGCAGGCTGCTGAAGCTGCCGACGAGCAGGCCATCAAGAAGGCCAAGAAGGCTGCGAAGAAGCTCGCGAAGGCTGAAACACGCGCCGCTGACGAGACTGCCCAGGTCGAGGAATCGGCCAAGGCCAGCAAGCCGGGCAAGTCGGTGAAGGCCAGCAAGCAGTCGAAGTCGGACAAGGCCGACAAGACCGCCAAAGCCGACAAGGCAGCCAAGCGCAGCAAGCCAGAACCCGCGGCGAGCGCTCCTTCGATGGATGAACTCAACGAGGCGCAGGATCGCAGCGAGCACGACTACCAGCTCGTGCTCGCTGCGATGCCGCGCATCGTGGAACTTGTCGAGCAGCTCTCGGCACAGGTGCGACGCTCCGCGTTTGATGCCTACGTGACGGGCGTGCTCGAGCACGGGCTGGCCGCGGAGGAGCTTCCGCCGCTCCAGCTCACGATCGGTGAGGTGGCCGGGGGCACCCGCTCCGCGGCTCCCGAACGCGACGCGGATGACGCCGGCGCAGACGATGCCGAGGCCCCCGGTCCGCGTCGCGCGGCCTTCACGGAGACAGCGCGTACACCTCGTCGCGGCCCCGTCCACGAGGCTCCCGAGCTCGTCCGCGAAGAGGGTACGCCGAAGGCCGCCGCCTTCGCAGCCGCTCAGGGCCGCTCGGGCATGACTGAGCCAGCCGAAGCTGGTGACGGGGAGGCTGCAGCACCGCGTCGTCGCCGCGGCCCCGGCAGCATGCCGTCCGAGAAAGCGCGACGCCCGCAGTCGCGTCCCGGCGCAACCCGCCCGCTCAATACGGCCCCGGCGAGTGCCGAAGCGGCTGCATCGCCGGGCGCAGCGGGCGTTCTTCCGCCGTCCGAGCGCATCAAGCTCGCAGGCGCCGCAGCAGCGGCTGCAAAGCGCAACCGCCCGGCCGCAGCCTCCAGTGCTCCGGCCCGCCGTTCACCGGCACCGAAGGCACTCATGAACCTCGTCGCCCGCACCGAGCCGCGCAACAACGATCAGCGCAATGTCGTCATTGTGGCGCACCTCGAAAAGGGCAAGAAGCCCGTTGACGAGGCGGCCATCGCGGCCATGTACGAGAAGCTCGGCTGGCGCGTGCCGGTCAATATGAGCACGAGCATCCGACAGTGCGTGCGCAAGGGCCTGCTCGAAGCAGGCGAGCTTGGCACGGTGACGCTTGCCGATGGCGGCCGCGACTGGCTCAACGCCTAGCTCGCAGGATCACGACCACAACGCGAAGAGGGGCCGGACGATCTCATCGTCCGACCCCTCCCGCATGGTTCACGCTAGGCGTGCGTTGCGTGCTTGTCCTTCACGAGCGCGTCGCGGACCTTCTTACGGAGGACCTTGCCAACCAGCGACTTCGGCAGCTCATCCCAGATGATGTAGCTGCGCGGCACCTTGTAGTCGGCGAGGTGCTGGTGCGCGTGGGCGCGAGCAGCCGCCTCATCAAATTCGGCACCCTCCTCGAGCACGATGACGGCCGTGACCGCTTCAGCGCCGCCACCGCGGGTCACCCCGACGACGGCACACTCAGCGACCGAGTCAAGCTGCGTGACAACCTTCTCCACCTCACTTGGCGAGACGTTCAGCCCACCGGTGATGATGAGCTCCTTCTTGCGGTCGACGACCGTCACGAAGCCGTCTTCGTCCTGCACGACAAGGTCACCGCTGCGCAGCCAACCGTCCGCGGTGATGGTCTCGCGGGTGTCCTCGGGGCGCTGCCAGTAGCCCTGGAAGAGCTGGGGGCCGCGAATGAGCAGTTCGCCCACCTCGCCCTGGGCCACCTCTTCGGCGGGGTTGTCCGGGTTCGTCACCTTGATGTCGGTGGAGGGGAAGGGGATGCCGATCGTGCCGATCTTGCGTTGTTCGGTGAAGGGGTTGCCGAGCGCGACGGGCGAGCATTCCGTGAGGCCGTACCCCTCGACGAGGCGTCCACCGGCGACGGCTTCCCACCGCTCGACGACCGGGTCCTGCAGTGTCATGGCGCCCGAGATGGCGTAGATCACATGCGAGAGGTCGAGCTTGCCGTCACGTGCGAGGCGTGCCATCCGGTCGTACATGGGCGGGACTGCCGGGATGAACGAAGCCTTCGTGTGCTTGTTCGCTTCGACGATGAGCTCCAGGTCGAAGGTCGGGAAGAGCACCGAGCGGGCACCGATCGACACCGAGTAGATGACCGAGAGGAGCAGGCCGAAGGAGTGGAACATCGGCAGAACGCCGTAGATGACCTCCGTGCCCTCACTGAAACGCGGCATCCACGCCTTGCCCTGGCGGGCGTTCGCCCAAAGGTTCTGATGCGTGATCATGGCGCCCTTCGGCGTCCCGGTCGTACCCGAGGTGTATGCGAGCACGGCGAGGTCCGTGGTCGCCGCGTGCGGGTGGGCGGCGTCGAGCGGCTTCTGAGCGAAGAGCTTTGTGGAGGGAATCGTGCCGGGCGCCTTCGTCGTGAGCTTCTCGCGGGAGGCGCGCGCCTTCTCGATCGGGAGCTTGAGTAGCAGCTGCATCTTGCGCGGCATCGCCTTCGTGATGTCGACGGAGATGATGCGCTCAATCCCGAGGTCCGCGGGGAGCGACTGCACGGTGGGGGCCGCCTTGTCCCACACGATGGCGATCTTGGCGCCGTGGTCGCGGAACTGCACTTCGAGTTCGTCGCGCGTGTAGAGCGGATTGTGCTCGACCACGATCGCGCCGAGTCGAAGCACCGCGTAGAAGGCGATGAGGTGCTGGGGCGCGTTCGGCATGATGAGGGCAACACGGTCACCCTTCTTCACACCGAGTCGGCGAAGGCCCGTCGCGAAGCGGGCAACCTGCTTGCCGAGATCGCGGTAGCTCGTTTCTCGGCCGAAGAATTCGATCGCGATGGCGTCAGGGAAGCGTTCGATGACGCCGTCCAGCATCTCGGAGAGTGCCCCCGTCGGGATCTCGATGTCGTGAGGTGTGCCCTCCGCGTAGAAACGGTTCCAGGCGCGGGTTTCGTTGAGCTGCATGACCTCGAGCCTAGCGAGTGGTGGCCCGGGCGGCGGTTCTTGTGGCTTGCCGGGCCTGCCGAGGAAAGGCTCTGGAGCCGCCTTCGCGGCACCATGGGGCTAGTCTGTCGAGCCCTGAACAGGCCGCCGCAGGACACGTTGCTGCACGAGGCGAAGCCCTGCAAAGGCCAGGAGGCCCGCGACCATCTTGTCCAGGACCTGTGCGAGGAAGTTTGCCTTGAACAGGGCTTCAATCTCACCCGCGCCGTGATGGGAGAACACGATGGCGAGGTCCTCGGCCATGTGGCCAGTGCCACCGGGCATGGTGCGGAGGATGATGGGCACGGCAATGAGCGAGGACACCGCTGCAGCGACGAGATTGAGCACGATGAGTCGCTGCCAGGGATTGCCTCGTTGGCACCAGTACCGGAATCCGAGACCCCAGGCGAGGCCACCCGCGATCTGAACGAGCGCGAAGGGAAGCTGCGGTGGGTCAGCAATCGAACCGAAGAGGCTCGACGCAAGGCCCACAACGGCACCTCCGACAGGGCCGAGCGCGAAGGCTGCGAAGGCGGTGCCGATCATGTCGAGGAACAGAGGAGTCCCGAACGGGTGTGACCAGGTGTGCCCGAGCACGTTGATCGTGACGCTGATGACAGCGATGAGGATGGCGAGGAGCAGAGGGATGCGGACGGGAGTTGCTGCATCCTGCGTGGTCAACCTCATGGCTTGCGAGGCGGCGAGTTGACTGGGTGCGTCGCCGTTGCCCGGTTCGCTGTCAGGCGCAGCACCCGCATCAACCGGCGCAAGCTGGTCGATCATTGCGCGGCTTGCCCGCTCCTGCCAGGACGGCAACTCCTCATCGGGAACGCCGAGCACCGAGACAATGTCGCCAACGAGATTCACATCGATGCGACGTCGGCCCAGACGGAAGACGTCGTAGATCGTGGTTCGCGGCGCCACGCAGAGGGCATCCGGGATGCCTGCCTCGCGCCGTCGCACCGCAATACGTCGCGCGATTTCCCCGTACGAGACGGAACCGCTCGCCACGCGCAGCTCGCGAAGCTCAAGCACGAAGGCGTCGAGCGAGGTAACCCCGTGCGACGGATCGCCAACGTCAGGCATCGGCGAATTCGAAACGGTCATTGACGGGCTTCCTCTTCAGGAGGGCGCCGCGTGTGCGGCCCACTGTTGAAAATACCGCCAAGCAGTGCTGCTTGAGGCTACTCGTCCTCGGCGCGGGACGCGTTCTTGTTGCGGTTGAGCGTCTCGCGAATCTTCTTGCGGAGCGTCTTGCCGATGAGGTTCTTCGGCAACTCTTCCCACACGACGAAGGTGCGGGGGAGCTTGTGCTCGGCGAGCTGCTGGCGGAGGAGTTCACGGGCAGCCTTCTCGTCGAAGATGGCGCCTTGCTCGAGCACGATGACGGCCGTCACCACTTCAGCGCCGCGGCCACGGGTGACGCCAACGGCAGCAGACTCCTTGACGCCCTCGAGCGAGTTGAGTGCGCCCTCCACTTCGCTCGGTGCCACGTTGTAGCCGCCGGTGATGATGAGTTCCTTACGGCGGTCGACGATCTTCACGAAGCCGCGCTCGTCCTGGACGACGATGTCGCCGGTGCGCAGCCAACCGTCCTCGGTGAGCGTCTCAGCCGTCTCGTCGGGGCGGTTCCAGTAGCCCTGGAAAATCTGCGGGCCGCGGGCGAGGAGTTCACCCTCCTCGCCGAGCTCGACCTCACGATCGTCGTTCTCGAAGTCCACGACCTTGATCTCGGTGCTCGGGAACGCAAGGCCCACGAAGCCTTCGGTTGCCTCCTCCGAGAACGGGTTGCCGAGGAGGATGGGGGAGGCCTCGGTCATGCCGTAGCCCTCAACGAGCTGACCCTTGCACACGTCATCCCACCGGTTCACGAGAGCAGGGTTGAGCGCCATGGCACCCGAGATGGCATAGCGCACCTGGGAAAGGTCAACGCCGCCGTCCTTTGCGGAGCGGATGATGCGCTCGAGCATCGGCGGAACGCCCGGGAGGAACGTCGGCGGGTGCTTCTTCGACGCCTCGGCCACGAGCGACACGTCAAAGGTGGGGAAGAGGACGACGCAGGCGCCGAGGCGCACGGCGTACACGACCGAGAGCATGAGCCCGAAAACGTGGAACATCGGCAGCATCGAGTAGATCGTCTCGCGTCCCGCGACCAGGCCCGGCATCCAGGCGCGGCCCTGCGCGCTGTTCGCGAGGAGGTTGCCATGCGTGAGCATCGCGCCCTTCGGGACACCGGTCGTGCCTGAGGTGTACTGGATGATCGCGAGGTCGTCGGTCGCTGGCATCGGGACGCTTGCGGGCAGACGGGAGGAACGCTGCAGCTCGGTGAACGGCATCGTCTCGGGTGCGGCTTGGGTGAGTTTTGCGCGGGAAGCCTTCGCCTTCTTCACCGGCAGACGCAGGGCGATCTGGGTCGTGAGCGGCATGCCGCGCGTGATGTCGACCGAGATGATGTGTTCGAGGCCGAGCTTGTCCTTGAGCTCGAGCACCTTGCCAGCGGACTTGTCCCAGGCGATGACGACCTTCGCGCTGTGATCCTTGAGTTGCACTTCGAGCTCGTGCGGCGTGTAGAGCGGGTTGTGCTCGACAACGATCGCACCAAGGCGAAGTACCGCGTAGAAGGCGATGACGTGCTGTGGCGAGTTCGGGAGCACGAGCGCGACACGGTCACCGGCCTTCACCTCGAGGCGCTGCAGGCCGTGGGCCACGCGGAGGACCTCATCGAACAGTCGGCGGTAGCTCGTTTCCCGGTTAAAGAAGACCATGGCAGGGCGGTTGCCGTAGCGTTCGGCGGCATCCTCCAGCAGTGACGGCAGGCTGCCTTCGACGGGAGGAATGTCCATCGGCGTGCCCGCCGTGTAGTACTTCGTCCAGGCGCGCGTCTCGTTGAGCTCCATAGGCCAAATGCTACTTCGGGCGAAGCCTGGAACCCCACGACTTCCTGATGGCGAATGCACTGGTGGGGCCTCGCGACAACGAGACCCCACCAGGGAATTTCTTCAATGATGACGCTATTCGGTAGCTGCCAGGTCGGGGCGGCCGGGCGAGCGGAGCGTCCAACCTGCGCGAACCCACGCATCGCGGTCGAGGCAGTTACGGCCGTCGACGATGCGCTTGCCGGGGCAGTGGGTAATGACCTCTGCCGGGTCGAGCTCGCGGAACTCACGCCACTCGGTGCAGAGCACCACAACCTCGGCACCCTCAGCTGCCTCGGCCGGCGACTCGGTGAGGACCAGGCCCGGCACCTGACGGATGGCGTTCTGCATGGCGGCCGGGTCGTAGGCGCGCACCGTCGCACCTGCGGCCACGAGGCGTCCTGCCACGTCGAGGGCGGGCGATTCGCGGATATCGTCGCTGTCCGGCTTGAAGGAGAGACCCCACACGGCGACCGTCTTGCCAGCGAGGGCACCTTCGCCGCCGACGAGCTCCTCAGCCATTGCGACAACGCGGTCGCGGCGGCGCAGGTTGATCTCGTCCATGAGGCGAAGGAAGTCGAGGCTCTCGTCGAGGCCAAGCTCGAGGCTGCGGGCATGGAAGGCGCGGATGTCCTTCGGCAGGCAGCCGCCACCGAACCCGAGGCCCGAGTTGAGGAACCGGCGGCCGATGCGGACGTCGTGACCGATGGCATCCGCGAGCTCGGTGACATCGCCACCGGTGGCCTCGCACACCTCAGCCATCGCGTTGATGAAGGAAATCTTCGTGGCGAGGAAGGCGTTGGCGGAAACCTTGACGAGCTCTGCCGTCTCCATGTTCACGATGAGGCGCGGCGTCGGGATGTCGATGATCGAGCGGTAGACCGTGTCGAGCTTCTCGGCGGCCCACTCGGCGTCGTCGGCGACGCCGTAGACGATGCGGTCCGGGGTGAGGGTGTCCTTGATGGCAAAGCCCTCGCGGAGGAACTCCGGGTTCCAAATAAGCTCGGCGCTCGGCTGGGCTTCCTGGATCTGGGAGCGCAGTGCGCGGGCCGTGCCCACCGGGACGGTCGACTTGCCGACAACGACGGTGCCTTCACGCAGGTAGGGGATGAGCGAATCAGTCGCAGCGTGGACGTAGCTGAGATCTGCAGCCTTCGAGTTCTTCTGCTGCGGGGTGCCCACACCGATGAAGTGCACTTCCGCTTCAGCAACCTTGCTCGGATCGGTCGTGAATTCGAGACGGCCGTTTGCGAGCTGCTCCGTGAGAAGCGAGTCAAAACCGGGTTCGTGGAACGGGACCTTGCCAGCTTGAAGGCGTGCAATCTTGTCCGTGTCTACATCGAGACCAACCACCTCGTGGCCGAGTGAGGCCATGCCTGCCGCATGGACTGCACCGAGGTAGCCGCAACCGATGACCGAGATCTTCATAATGCTCCTGTCAGCTTCCAGCGCGGGTGGCGCTTCCGCACATTATGTCGCTCAAGGCCAACAACGAGGTGACGTTCGTTGGCCTGGGACATCCTTCTTCGAGATTTCCTCCTGACGAGGAGTGCCGCGCCTGAACGGAATGTCGGTGGTCGCGGGGACAATTGAAGGGTGAGCGGCAAGAACCTCGGTGGGCGACTCGTGGGCTGGAACGACAACGATCGTTCCGCCACGATTCTGCACGTCGACATGGACGCCTTCTTCGTCGCGGTCGAACTGCTCGAGCGTCCCGAACTGCGCGGCGAACCAGTCATCGTGGGCGGCACAGCTGGCCGCGGTGTCGTCTCGAGCGCAAGCTATGAGGCGCGCGCCTACGGGGTGCGTTCGGCGATGCCGATGGCGGAGGCACTCAGGCTGTGCCCAACGGCCGTCGTGCTGCCCGGCCAGATGGCGAAATATCGCGAACACTCACGACGCGTGATGTCGCTGTTCGAAGAGTTCACGCCGCTTGTTGAGCCACTGTCCATCGACGAAGCGTTTCTCGATGTCTCCGGGGCGTTCACGCTCTTTGGCTCGCCCGCAAGCATTGCCCGGAAGATTCGTGCCCGCGTTCTCGAAGAGACGGGTCTGAGCTGCTCGGTTGGCGGTGGCGCGAGTAAGTTCGTCGCCAAGCTCGCCTCCGGCAAGTGCAAGCCCGCCGGAACCCTCATCATTTCCGAGGCCGAGACGGTGCCGTTCCTCCACACGCTGCCGGTGACGGCGCTCTGGGGTGTGGGCGCCGCAACCGCGACGCGACTGCGCGAACGAGGCATCACGACCGTTCGCGAACTTGCCGAGACGCCCAAGCAGACGCTCATCCGCGCCCTCGGTACTGCGCAGGGGGAGCGCCTCCACGACCTCGCCTGGGGACGCGACCCGCGCCGGGTGGAGACGAGCCGTCGCGAGAAGTCCGTGAGTCACGAGCAAACGTTTATGACTGACCTCGCTGGTATTGCCGAGCTTGAGCGTGAACTTCGGGCGCAATCGGATGCCGTTGCTCGGCGTCTCCGCTCGGCTGGCCTCGAGGCGCGCGGTATTGCGCTGAAACTGCGCTGGCCCGATTTCACCACTGTCACCCGCTCCCGTGTTCTCACCGAACCGAGCGACACCGGCCATCGCCTCTTTCGTGAAGTGCGCGAACTTCTGCATGAAGTGAACCCGCACGGGCGCGCGGTGCGCCTCATTGGGGTGCGTGCAGACCACCTCGTTGAGGCCGGCAGCGGCCTCGCCGAGCTTCCTCTCTGGGAAGACGATCGCAACGACGAATGGCGTGAGGCTGAGCGCACCATCGACCGTGCGCTCGAGAAGTTCGGCAAGCACGCCATTCGGCCCGCGTCTCTGCTAGGCCGCGGTGAACGCCGCGACGGCACGACTGGCCTCAGCGACCGGCCCGCCCAGGGCGCCTGACGCTACTCGACGACGACGAGCGTGTGAGCAGGGAGCGTCACGGTGCCGTCCTCGAGTTCGCCGCCTCCCGAGGCGAACAGGAGCCTCGTCGCCGAGACATCGACGGTCCGCTCGTCAGCGGAGAAGTTCGCGACAAGGCTCAGCGTGTTCGTGCGCACAATGAAGAGCTCCTCGTCGGCGCGAGCTTCAATGTCGCGTGACTCGCGCCACGGGTTGGCGAATTCGGGGCGGGCGGCTCGGAACGCGATGAGCGCCTTCGTAAAGTCCCACAGCTCCCGGTGCGGGCTCGCCTCCCGTTCAGTCCAGTCGAGCTTGGACGCGAGGAAGGTGTCTTCGGCCTGGGGGTCGGGCACCTTGGATTCGTCCCATCCCATCCGGGCAAACTCGCGCAAGCGACCGCTCGAGGTGGCGAGGGCAAGCTCAGGCTCCTGATGGTCCGAGAAAAAACAGAAGGGCGTCGTTGCGCCCCACTCTTCACCCATGAAGAGCATCGGGGTGAAGGGGGACAGGAGCGTCACGGCGAGGCTGAGGCGCTGCTGGTCGATGCTCAGCCGATCGGTCCAGCGACTGCCATCGGCGCGGTTGCCCACCTGGTCGTGGTTCTGATCGCACACGACGAGCCGCCAGCTTGGAGTGCGCGGGTCGAGGATCCGGCCATGAGTTCGACCTCGGAACGAAGAGATCGAACCGTCGTGGAAGAAGCCACCGCTCCACACCTTTGCGAGCGCGGTCACGCCGTCAAAGTCGGCAAAGTAGCCGCTGCGGTCGCCGGTCACCGCCACGTGCAAGGCGTGGTGAAAGTCATCGCTCCACTGGGCGTCCACGCCGAGACCGCCAGCTTCACGCGGGGTGATCGTCCTGGGGTCGTTGAGGTCGGATTCGGCGATGAGCGTGAAGGGTCGGCCGCGGGTTGCGGAGATTTCCTCCGCGAGCATCGACATCTCTTCGAGGATGGTTGTCGCTCGCGTGTCGACGAGGGCGTGCACGGCATCGAGGCGGAGCGCATCAACGTCGTACTCGTAGGCCCACATGCGGACGTTGTCGAGGATGTAGCGTCCCACCTCATCCGACCAGGGGCCGTCGAGGTTGATGGCCTGCCCCCACACGGTGTGGTGATGGTCGGCGAGATAGGGGCCAAACTTCGGCAGGTAATTGCCGGAGGGGCCGAAGTGGTTGTAGACGACGTCCTGGATGACGCCGATGCCGTGCTCGTGGCAGGCGGCCACAAAGTCGTGGTAGCCGCGCGGCCCGCCGTAGGCCTCGTGGACTGCGAACCAGTCGACGCCGTCGTAACCCCAACCGTGGTGCCCACCGAATGCAGCAACCGGCAGCAACTCGATGAAGGAGATGCCCAGCTCCTGCAGCTCGGGGAGTCGTTCGATGGCGCCCGCGAAGGTGCCCGCTTCGGTGAAACACCCGATGTGCACTTCCATGACCACGCCGCCAGCGAGTTGGCGTCCGGTCCAGCTCGGCACGGGGCGTGCCGTCACGGAGTCGGGCAGGGTGCGGGAGGCGCGGTGGACTCCATCGGGCTGCCAGCGGGAGCGCGGGTCCGGCAGCAGCGCATCACCGTTGATGCGGTAGCCGTAGCTGATGCCGTCCGGTGCCTCGCTCGCGCGTGCCTCGAGCGCCGCGCGATCGTCGGCACTCGGCCGCCACCAGCCGTTGCGTCGTGCATCAGCGTGGAGCGTGTAGCGATCGCCCTCGACATCCAGTTCGAGATGGGTCGCTTCTGGTGCCCACACGTCAAATCGCCGCCAGATGTCGTTTCCTCGGGTCATGCCGCGGTGTCGTCCCTTCGCGCGCTCTGTGCCAGCAGCGCTACGGGG
The DNA here is from genome assembly GCF_001570905.1 of [Zimmermannella] alba NBRC 15616. Taxonomy (GTDB): domain Bacteria; phylum Actinomycetota; class Actinomycetes; order Actinomycetales; family Microbacteriaceae; genus Pseudoclavibacter; species Pseudoclavibacter albus. The sequence continues at coordinate 86,013 of NZ_BCSO01000007.1, forward strand.
TAGTCCGAGAGCAGCTGCTCAATCTTGTGCATGCGCCCGCCGTCGAAGGCGCGCGCGGTGAGCTGATCCACCCACACACCTTCTGGCAGCTCGATCGCCGTGTCGCCCCAGCCGCCGCCTTCGCGGAGGTCACGGGGGAGACGGGTCGCGAGCGTGATGGCGCCGCCACGGTTGAAGGCGATGAGGTGCTCGGATGCGGTGCCCTGGGCGTACATCGCCTCGTATCCGGTGAACAGCTGCGGACGCTCGCGGCGGGTGAGGAGCGCCGCAGCCGTGACAAAGAGCTTTGCTGCGCCCGAATCATCAATGTCCGGACGGTGCCCCTCGAGAAGCGCCGCGAGGGCGCTGCGGCGCGAGCGGTAGTCGACCTTGTCGCGGTTGTCCGGGTCGGTGAGGGTGAAGCTCCAGAGCTCGGTGCCCTGGTAGACGTCCGGAATACCGGGCATGGTGAGCTGCACGAGCTTTGCCGAGAGCGCATTCGTCCAACCGTCGCCCCGCAACTCATCGACGAGGTTTCGTACAAAGCTGCCGATGGCTGGGTGGTCGAAGGCCGCATCAACCGCGGCGTGGATGCGAGCCTCCGCCTCTGGGTTCTGCTTCGTCCATGAGGTGACTTGGCCTGCCTCACGGGCGGCCTTCTCGGCGAAACGGTAGAGGCGCTCGCGGGAGGCGGGCCACGCGCCGATCACGGCCTGCCAGACGAGGTTTCCGGTGGCGTGGGCGTACATCGGCACCGCATCGCTCACGTGCTCGAGGGTGTCTTCCCAGAGCTCCGGGCATTCGGCAAGCACGTGAATGCGGGCTCGCGTGTCTTCGCCGCGCTTCGTGTCGTGCGTTGAGAGCGCACTCATGGCGAGCGGTTCCCGCGCTTCACGTTCGGCGAAGGCAGTGTGGAACTCGTCGAGGCTCAGCGAGAAGTGGGCGGGGTCACCACCCACCTCATTGAGGGAGGTGAGGCGAGCATCGCGGAAGAACGCGCGGTCTTCGACGCCCTTCGCCATGACCATGCCGCTCGTCTGCTCGAGACGCCCGGCGGCGGGATGGGTCGGGTCGAGGAGCGAGGGCAGGATGACGTTGATCGCCTCGGCAAGATCGGGCCGCGAGGCGCGGGCCGCCTCCGCCGCGCCCTCAACGAGCTCGCGCCCGTGGGGAAGGTAGCTGCGGTAGACGGGGAGGAACGTCACGAGCTCAATGACGGCGTCCACGATCTGCGGGTGGTCGATGCCGGAGCGGACGAGTTCACGCGTGATGCGGTGGATTTCCGCGCGGAGCTGGCCGGAGGCAACGTCACGCTTCATCTGATGCGCGAGGTCGCCGAACCCGGAGGCTGGGTGATCGGCACCGCCCGCGCGCGCGGCGGCACGCTCGGCGAGCTCACCAAGGCAAGCCTCGGCGTGCGGGTCAACGAGCATTCGGTCGATGAGGCTGATCGCTTCGTACCCCGTCGTGCCGTCGACCGGCCAGTCCTCGGGCAGCGTCTCGCCCTCGGCGAGGATCTTTTCCACGACAAGGTAGATGCCGGGCGCTGCCTCACGGAGCCGGGCGAGGTAACCAGCGGGGTCGCGAAGCCCGTCAATGTGGTCGATGCGCAGGCCATCGACGAGGCCCTCGCGAACCCAGCGGAGGATCTCGCTGTGGGTGCGCTCGAATACTTCGGGCTGCTCCACCCGCACGCCGGCGAGCGAGGTGATCGTGAAGAAACGGCGGTAGTTCAGCGCGTGGTCGGCCTGGCGCCAGTGCACGAGACGGTAGTGCTGACGCTCGTGCACGGTCGCCACATCGGCACCGTCATCCGCAGTGCCCGCCGCGAGCGGAAAACCACGGTCGTGGTACCAGAGGACGTTGCCGTCAACGCGAAGGTTCGCGATCGGAGCGCCAGGTTCACGCGGCATGTCGTCGTCGCCGATGACGGGGAGGAGGAGCTTGCCCTCGCCGGCATCCCAATCCACGTCAAAGGTTGCGTCGTGGATCGAGCCCTTGCCCTCTGCGAGCAGGCTCCGCCACATGGGATTCGCGAGGGCGTCCTCGACGCCCTGATGGTTCGGCACGATGTCAACGAGCACGCCCATCCCAAGCTCGTGCGCGGCACGGCACATCGATTCGAACGCCTCGCGCCCGCCTCGTGCAGCATCGATCTTCGTGGGATCGGTGACGTCGTAGCCGTGACTCGACCCCTCGCCCGCCTGGGTGACCGGCGAGCAGTAGATCCAATCCACACCGAGCTGGTGAAGGTAGGGGAGGATCGCTTCTGCGTCAGCGAACCCGAACTGCGGCGTGAGCTGCAGACGGTAGGTGCTTCGAGGGGTGTGCCGTGCCATTAGGGCCTCCGAGACTAGGACTGTGCCGGCGTGATGATCGGCACCGGCTGCGTCATCGAGGCGACGGATGCCGCGACCGAGTGGTCCGGGCCAGGGTCCGGCTCGTCGTACTCACGGAGCACGGCCATCGAGCGCGGCTGCAGATTGAGCACCGAACCGGCGCCGACAGGGTCGCAGTCCGTGGAGTGACCAGCCGTGTCGATGACGGTCTCCCAGGTGCGGGCGACGTCTTCACCGGGCAATGTTGCCTGCACGAGCGAATCGCTCGCGTTGAAATAGATGATGAAGTCCTTGTCGACGATCGCCTCGCCGCGGTCATCGCGACCGCGAATCGCGCGACCGTTGAGGAACATGCCCATCGACTTCACGAACTCGGCGTTCCAGTCTTCGGTCTGCATCGGCGTGCCGTCGGTCGAGAGCCACAGGATGTCGGGCAGCGCTTCACCCTCGCCGCGCTCGAACACGCGGCCGTTGAAGAAGCGACGACGGCGGAAGGTTGGGTGCTCGGCGCGAATCTTTGCGACCGCACGCGTGAACTCGATGAGGGGTTCGTCGGCGTGCTCCCAGTTCACCCACGAGACCTCCGAGTCTTGCGCGTAGGTGTTGTTGTTGCCGTACTGGGTGCGGCCGAGCTCGTCACCGTGGAGGAGCATCGGCACGCCCTGCGAGAGCATGAGGGTCGCGATGAAGTTGCGCTGCTGACGGGCACGCATCGCGTTGATGTTCTCGTCGTCGGTCGGGCCTTCAACGCCGAGGTTGTAGGAACGGTTGTGGCTTTCGCCGTCGCGTCCCTCTTCGCCGTTCGCCTCGTTGTGCTTCTCGTTGTACGAGACGAGGTCGCGCATGGTGAAGCCGTCGTGGGCGGTCACGAAGTTGATCGAGGCGAAGGGACGACGTCCCGAGTGCGCGTAGAGGTCAGCCGAGCCCGAGATGCGGCTTGCGAACTCGCCGAGCGTCGAGGGCTCGCCGCGCCAGAAGTCGCGGACCGTGTCACGGTACTTGCCGTTCCATTCCGTCCACAGCGGCGGGAAGTTACCGACCTGGTAGCCTCCGGGACCAACGTCCCACGGCTCCGCGATGAGCTTCACCTGCGAGACGATCGGGTCCTGCTGGACGAGGTCGAAGAACGCCGAGAGACGGTCGACGTCGTGGAGCTCGCGGGCGAGCGTGGAAGCGAGGTCGAAGCGGAAACCGTCCACGTGCATCTCCGTCACCCAGTAGCGCAGCGAGTCCATGATGAGCTGCAGCGAGTGCGGGTGGCGCATGTTGAAGCTGTTGCCGGTGCCCGTGTAGTCGGTGTAGTAACGCTTGTCTTCTTCGAGACGGTAGTACGCGCCGTTGTCGATGCCGCGGAAGCTCAGCGTCGGGCCCATGTGGTTGCCCTCCGCCGTGTGGTTGTAGACGACGTCGAGGATGACCTCGATGCCGTTCGCGTGGAGGGCGCGCACCATCGACTTGAACTCCTGCACCTGCTGGCCGAGCGTGCCGGTCGAGGAGTAGTCCGCGTGCGGGGCGAAGAAGCCGATCGTGTTGTAGCCCCAGTAGTTGCGAAGGCCCTTGTCCTGCAGGGTCGAGTCGTGCACGAACTGGTGCACCGGCATGAGCTCGACCGCGGTGACGCCGAGGCGCTTGAAGTGCTCGATGACGGCCGGGTGTGCGATGGCCGCGTAGCTGCCGCGCATTTCTTCCGGGATGTCGGGGTGGAGCTGTGTGAGGCCCTTGACGTGCGCCTCGTAGATGAGGGTGTCGCCGTAGGGGATTTTCGGTGCGCGGTCGCCCGCCCAGTCGAAGAAGGGATTGATGACGACTGCCTTCATCATGTGAGCGGCCGAGTCGGCGTCGTTGTACGAGTCGGGGTCGCCGAAGTTGTACGAGAAGAGCGACTGGTCCCAGTCGATCTGGCCGGTCGTCGCCTTGGCATACGGGTCAAGAAGCAGCTTCGAGGGGTTGCAGCGCGAGCCATTGCCCGGCTCGTAGGGACCCGCGATGCGGTAGCCGTACTGCTGGCCGGGCTGCACCTGGGGCAGGTACGCGTGCCATACGTAGGCGTCGTGCTCGAGCATCGGCACCTGGGTTTCGGTGCCGTCCTCGTCGAAGAGGCACAGCGTGACGCTCTCGGCCGCCTCACTGTAGATGGCGAAGTTTGTGCCGCTCCCGTCAAAGGTCGCGCCGAGAGGGTACGGGGTACCGGGCCAGGTCTGCATGGGTCTCCTTGCGTGCGGGGATGGCTCTGGAGAAGCTGCCCGTAACGGTAGCTTGGCACCGTGTGACGAATCTGGGTGCTGGGCTGCTCGCAGTGCTGTCCTCCATTTCACTCGAGTTGAGTCGATTTCATGCGCTGTTCAAGTCTGCGATGTGGGGATGCTGGGTGAGTGACCTAGTGTGAGACATGCCTAGATCGGGCAGGGTCTTGTGGCGAGGGCGTTAGTAGAATGAAAGTGTTGTCGGTCGTTTCTGTCGTGTTAGTGCTAACGGCCTTTGGTAATATCATGGATCTGTCGAATGACAAAGAGGGGGATACGTCACCCCTTATGGGTTCTGAGGTGGTGTCGGAATACTCTAACTCGGGGGATCAGGTTGGCAGCCCGTCGCCTAGCCCAGGTGTGGAACCTACTTCCTCGCAGACTCCAACTCTTGACACGCAAGATGACAGTGAGGATATTGACCCTGCCCCGACGGAAGCCCCGTCTTCGGTCGTGAATTCATCCCCTGGTGTTGACGAGGAACCTCCGGTGGTTTCTCCAACGGAATCGCCAATTCCTCAAGAGGAGCAGGGGTCGACGCCTCAAATAGAACCATTTGCATCGAGGCGCATATCGCCGCTGTACGGGTATAACTCGGAAGAGAAGAATGCGTGTCTTCAGCGGCTTGGTTTTGGCCTCTGTGCTAAGGCGAAGGCGCTTGGGGATCAAGCGACAAGTCAGGCGCAGATGTGGTACCCAGAATCGATGCTTCATAACGGTGCGGGTGACGCATTCCGTCATTGCTATTGGAGTGCCCTGATGACGCGAAACATTAGCGTCTTTGCTGCCGCATTGGTCGGTGATTGGCATGAACACTACGCCTATGGTCAGCCTGCAAGTGAGAAGTCGATGGATCTCTACAATAATGCTCGTGGGCGCGACGTGGCAAAGATGACTGCAAGTGACAGTCATGCAGCGAATTACTGTTTCCATGCTTCCTTGAACGGTACTTTGAAAGTGCTTGTAAAATGATCACGGAGAGACGCGTTTCGTCGCGAGTTTTAGGGTTCGTTGCTATAGGGCTGCCCCTCATCTTGTGCGGTTGTCAATCAGGTCACGAGGATGGGGCTGACAAACTGGTGAAGATGCTGGAAACGGCTCCTTCACACGAGGTTCAGGTGTCGACTTTGCCTGGGGCCCCGGAAGGTGCATCGCTGGTTGTGGTCTGCCCGTACACTCCCGCCGAATCGGTGGTCGCTGAGCTGAACACGGTGGCACCTGGACCGGAGTACAACGACGTGACAACCTCGAATAGTGATGCAGAAACGCTCTGGCACTGGGCGAAGCCGACCCGCGGCATCGTTGAGACATGGCGCGTTGCTCGGACCGTCGATCCATGCTCGGCAGGGGGACTGCAGCTCGCGACGGGATTTGCGCCCGGTGACACGCTGCGATTCACGCAGCGTGATGGTCGGTGGGTTGTGCAGTAGTTGGTCCATGACGGATGGCTGGGCGTAGACAGGGCCATTCCCAGCCACTTCGCACACACCCTTTCTAGGCTGGCCGCATGATGCAGCGTGAGATGTTTCAGGACATGACCGAGTCGATGAAGAAGTTCGGCATTCACCTCGCCTACGGCGAGAAGGTTGAGCTCGAGGGCTCGACGATCATTCCGGTCGCCGCAGTTGGCTTTGGCGGCGGCGCTGGTGCTGGCGAGGGCAATGTCTCCTCGGCCAAGTCGCTCGCTGACGGCGCCCAGGGCGGCCAGGGCGAGGGGGCAGGCCTTGGTGGCGGCGCTTTCCCGGTTGGTGCCTACGTCACCGATGAGTTCGGCACGCGCTTCCAGCCGAATATCGTGGCGCTCCTGCTTGCAGCGTTCCCGCTTGCCCTCACCGCTGCTTGGGGCCTCCCGCGCATCATCAAGGCCATCAAGCGCTAAGCGCACAGACTTCATCGAAACGGCTGCCCGGTCACGGGGTGGCCGTTTCGTGTTGTAGGGCAGGTTCCGCGTAAGATCCCCTGATGAACACGGGAGTCCGTAGCCACGGGCTGAGAGGAGCGCGTGAAGCGTTCGACCGTTGAACCTGATCCGGATCATGCCGGCGCAGGGAGGTGTATCTCCGGCGTGTGCATTCGCGCTCGCCACCCGTGCACTTTCACGAACGAAAGGGCACAGCCTTGACTCACATTGCGACCTCTGCCGAAGCGCAGGCCACGACCGCACCCGCAAAGCGGTCGCTCAACTGGCGCGTCATCGACATCATCGTCGCCGCCGTCCTCGGTGTCGCCACCGCGGTCATCTTCCGCGCCTGGGACTTCATTGCGGGCCCCCTCTCAGACCCGCTCGACGCGGTCGTCCCCGGCATCGCTGCACTCACCGCGGGCATTTGGCTCATCGGTGGCGTCCTCGGTGGCCTCATCATTCGCAAACCCGGCGCAGCGTTCTTCGTTGAAGCCTTCGCCGCCTTCATGTCGTGGATGCTCGGTTCGCCGTGGGGTATCGACACTTTCTACTCGGGCCTCGTGCAGGGCCTCGGCGCAGAGATCATCTTCGCGATTTTCCTCTACCGCCAGTTCGGCCCGCTCGTGGCAGCCCTCGCGGGTGGCCTCTCCGCGGTCTTCGCCTGGGTGCTCTACCTCGCGATTTACGCCTACGCCGACTACGGCTTCGAGTACAACGCCATCTACCTCGGCTGCTCGATCCTGTCGGGCATGGTCCTCGCCGGCATCCTCGGCTGGCTCCTCACGAAGGCGCTCGCCGCAACAGGCGCACTCGACCGACTCGCTTCGGGACGAAGCGCCAAGCGCGTCTAGTGACCGGCGCACGGGTTCTTGCGCGGGGCTGGGGATGGCGTCATGCCTCCCGGCTCCGCGCAGCCGTGTCTGGAGTCGACTTCGCGATCGAACCGGGGGAGCGCGTGCTTCTGCTCGGCGCATCCGGTGCCGGGAAGTCGACGCTCCTCAAGGGCCTCGCTGGTGTCTTGGGGGATGCCGAAGACGGCGACGAGTTTGGCGAGCTCCTCATCGATGGCGAGCAGCCTTCGCCCTATCGCGGTGTGGCGGGGCTTGTCCTGCAAGATCCGCAAGCGAACACGATCATGGCGCGCGTCGGTGACGACGTCGTTTTTGGCTGCGAAAACCTCCGCGTGCACGCGGATGAAGCGTGGCAGCGTGCACGTGCCGCGCTCGATGAGGTGGGGCTTGGCCACTTCGGCTTCGACCGCTCGACGCAGCGATTGTCGGGTGGTGAGCGGCAGCGTCTCGCGCTCGCGGGGGTGCTCGCCATGCATCCGAGGCTGCTGCTGCTCGATGAACCGACCGCGAACCTCGACCCGGAGGGCGTGCTGGAGGTTCGCGACGCGGTGCTTCGCGCGGCCGAATCCCGCGGCGCGACCGTCATCATCGTCGAGCACCGCGTCGACACCTGGATTGACCACATTGACCGCATCATCGTGCTCGAAGCGGGCGGCGTGCGTGCAGATGGAGCACCGGGTGATGTCGTCCGCGAACATGGTGCCTCGCTCGCCGCGGAGGGCGTTTGGGTTCCCGGGTATCCGCCCGAAGTTACCCGACGAAGCCGGAACATAGGCGAGGCACCGATCTGCCTCACCCTCGATCTCGCGATCGGCCGAGACGGTGTCGCCGTCCAGCAGGGCCTTGGGTTTTCGATCGCATCCGGATGTGGCACCGTCATCACTGGCGCGAACGGGGCCGGCAAGTCAACACTGGCGCTCACGCTCGCCGGCCTACTCGCACCCGTTGCCGGGCGCATTGACTACGCGTCGGATCTCACACCCGCCGGGGGAGCGCACGTCCATAAGTGGCGCTCGAAGGACCTCGTGACGCGCATCGGCACCGTGTTTCAGCAGCCCGAACACCAATTCGTGGCGCGCACCGTTCGGGACGAACTCGAGCTCGGCCCGAAGCTCCTCAAACGCTCATCTGCGGAACGACGTGCGACGAGCGACCGCCTCCTGGCCGCGCTTCGCCTCGAACACCTTGCGGAAGCAAACCCCTTCACGCTCTCGGGAGGCGAACAGCGCCGGCTCTCGGTGGCGACCGCGCTCGCGACGGGTCCCCGCGTGCTCGTGCTCGATGAACCTACCTTCGGGCAAGACCGGCTCACCTGGATCGAGCTCGTGAAGCTCATGGACGAACTCATTGCCGAGGGTCGTGCGCTCATTGCGGTCACGCACGACGCCGAACTCATTGATTCGATCGGTGACGAACGGATCCACCTCGCGAAGGCGGCGGCATGACGAGCACGGACCAGCTCAGCTCGACACCGCCCGGGTTCCTTGCCCGATTGAACCCGGTGACACCGTTCCTCGCGTCAATCCTGTTCACGACGCCGCTCTTGACCACGATCGACTGGGGGAGTGCCCTCATCGGGATCGGCTTCACGGTGTTGCTCATCCTGGCTGCGCGCGTGAGCATTATGAGCGTGCTGCGGCGGACGTGGCCGATCCTCTTCGCTGCGCCGTTTGCCGGGCTCAGCATCCTCCTCTATGGCGAGCCGGGCGGCACTATCTACTGGCAGTGGTGGATCGCTCGCATTTCCGACCAATCAATCGACCTCGCGCTCGGGATGTCGCTGCGAGTGCTCGCAATCGGTGTGCCGACGCTCGTCATGGTGGCGGGCATCGAGGCGACCCGCTTGGCCGACAGTCTCGCGCTCGTGCTCAAGCTGCCGGCCCGCTTCGTGCTTGGCGCGCTCGCGGGCTTCCGGCTCTTCGCCGTGTTTGTGGAGGACTGGACCTCGCTCACGCAGGCCCGTCGCGCGCGCGGGCTCGGCGATGACGGCAAACTCCGCGGCTTCTTCACGATGGCCTTTGCGCTCCTCGTGCTCGCGCTCCGTCGCGGCGGTCATCTTGCGACCGCGATGGAAGCCCGTGCCTTCGGCGGAGGCCCGCGCAGCTGGGCGCGCAGCTCTCGGCTCGGTGCGATCGACTGGGTTTTCCTGGCCATTGCCCTCGGCGCTGGCATCGCGTGCATCGTGATCGCCATGCTCATGGGCACGTATCACTTGGTGGGGAGCGGCTTTGACCAAGCAATCTGAGCCAACACGCATCATCGCGATCGACGGGCGCTCTGGCGCGGGCAAGTCGACCCTCGCGGCTAGCGTCGCCCGCGAACTTGGCGCGCAGCTCATCCACATGGATGCGCTCTACCCGGGGTGGCACGGCCTTGACGCTGGCGCAGCGCTCGTCGTGGACCACGTACTTGAGCCGCTGCGTCGCGGCGAGGCCGCAACGTGGCCGAGCTGGGACTGGCATCGGAGCGAGCCGGGCCCCAAGCTCGCCGCGCATCCGGGCGGCGTTGTGGTTCTTGAGGGATGCGGATCATTGACGGCTGCGTCGGCACCCTTGCTTGACGTACGTGTGTGGCTCGAGCTTGGCGAAGATGTACGACGGGATCGTGCCGAAGCGCGGGATGGTACGAGCGACCAGTGGTGGGAGCTTTGGCGCATCCAGGAGGAGGCTCTGATCGCTCGCGAAGACCCCCGTTCGCTTGCCGAGCTTGTGCTCGATGCGCGAGCTAGTCAGACGGAGCTGGCCCGGCGCGTGCTGCAGGAGGTCACACGCCGCGGATGACGTCGGCGCTCGGTGTGTGTGAGTGTTTAGCCCCAGCCGAGCTCGTGCACTCGCTCTTCATCGATGCCGTAGTAGTGCGCGATCTCGTGGACGAGGGTCGTGTGCACTTCGTCGCGGAGCTCTTCTTCTGTCTCGCAGACCGCGAGGTGTGGTTCCCGGTAGACGATGATTCGGTCGGGGAGTTCCCCGAAGCCGTACTGGCCGCGCTCGGTGAGTGCGATGCCCTCGTAGAGTCCGAGGAGATCGAGCGACCCGTCCTCGGGGCGGTCCTCGACGACGAAGATGAGGTTCTCGAGTCCCTCAAACATCTCGTCGGGTAGCTCATCGAGCTCCTCGACGACGAGCCTTTCGAATGCCTCGCGCTCCATCTCCACACCGCCATCCTGCCAGCTTGCCCGGCAGCGAGGAACTGGGGCCAATGCGAAAAGCCCCGGCCCGAGATGATCTCGGAACCGGGGCCTTCACATTGGGGTGAGTAACGGGGCTTGAACCCCTACAGGCAGCCGCATGAATACGCGGAACTTTGCTGTTATCCCTGATCAGACGAAGGAACACGACCCCCTTGGATCAGCCTTGATCCTGGTGAATCTCGCATGGATGTGCTCAAAATGTGCTCACGAAACGGGGCAGCGATAGCATCAGGCCATGGCCAGGAATCAAGTCGGCGACGGGGAGATGTGGACCGCCGATGAAGCTACGGTGGTGCGCGACGGCAAACGGATCGGTTTGGGCCGCATCGCTGACCTACCGGAAGATGAATGGCGCGCGTGGGCACTCGATCGCACCGCCAATCCCGAACTCGATCCCTTCATTAACTGGGTGATCCTGAACTCATCAGAGCCGCGCGTCACTGCAGACGGAATCTGGACTTGGAGCGAGGGACACGCCTTGGTCTCAGCCTGCGAGGTCGTCAATGCAGAACGACTCCGACCCCCTGCAGCACTCTTTCAACCAGCTGAAGCCGAATGGCGTCGCTATTGGGATCGAGATAACTGGTGGTTACGCGGACACATTGCAGAGGTATGGCCGCTCCTCGAGTGGTGATGATCTGCAGACTGGGTCGTTCCTGGCTGGTATAACTGGCGCATGGATTGGGCATCTCTCATCGTCGCAGTTGGCTCGTTTGGTTTCGCGTGGCTCTCTTGGCGTCAGGCGAAGAAATCAGCCCAGGCTGCAAAAGAATCTGCTGCTGATGCAGCGAGGACAGCAAAGGCAACCGAGGAAACCAGTGTCCATGCAGAACGTCAGGTTGCGCTCGCAGTTGAGCGAAACGATGTCCATTGGGACGTTTCTTGGGTGCGTCCTGGTGTCGCCAACGTCAAGAACGAGGGGATGGACGATGCTCTAGACGTTCGGGTAGTCCTGACTGTTGATGGAGAGCTCTGCGAACACAGGGCTGAGACGGTACCTGCTGGTTCTTTCTTTTCTGTTGAGCATGAAACGGCAGCCCGTCTTGTCATTCAGGACGAAATAGAACGTGCACGCGAGACCGAGACTCACAATCAATTTTCTGTCTTCGTCTCGCCTCTCGAAGGGTATTCGACCTATTGGCGCATTAGCTGGCGGACGCCCCTTGGGCGGCACCATGAGGTCGAAGGGAAACACCCCTTTGACAGCCTTCTGCCATGAGCGAGTGCCCGCCTGCTGGCATTTGCAGGCGGGCACTCGCTTGGGCGCTGGTCGGGTCTACAGGCCGAACGGTCCCCTCACCGTCCATCCATTCCCGGCCACCGTGCAAACACCGGCCCCGGGTGAGGTTGACGCCCAAACCGACAACAGTGTCGGCAGTCAACTAGCCACTCACGAGTTTCAAACGAGAACGAGCAGACGAAGACGACCGGCTCACCTCGGACGGCTGCACGTCGTCCACGATCACCCAGCGATGCCGAGCCATACCCGACGACGAGAGCCCCAGCTCCTCGCCCATACGAAGGACAACCGTCCGGTCAGCAGCAGACGCACCCTCGTCGAGCGAACGCTCGAGCGCGAGCACATACAGGCCAACGGCAGTCCCAAGCTGCAGACGCTGCCACTCCACTGCCTGAGGCAAACGCCACAAGCGACGCCACTCAGCACGCCCCCACTCCGACAACTCGACCGGCAACGGCCAGACAGGCACGCGACCCTTCCGGCCAGCCGCTGGCAGCGCCGTCCACTCAATCCCGCGCCGCTCCGAACGAAGCGAATTCGGATCAGCCGGGCGACCACCACGGCCATGAGCTCCACGAGGCACGAAAACCACCGATTCTGGGCGGTGCCACTAGTACATCAATTGCTGTACAGTACATCGTATGATGAATATTGAATCACGGATCGATGCGATGAACCGGCTTGGCCGCGCCATGGCCGACCCCACCCGGTCACGCATCCTCCTGTCCTTGCTGCACGAACCCGGATACCCAGCGGAACTTGCCCAGGCCCTGGGACTGAGCCGCGCCAACGTTTCCAACCATTTGACTTGCCTGCGCGGCTGCGGAATTGTCGTGGCGAAAATGGAAGGCCGCAAAACCCGGTACGAAATCACCGATCCTCACCTCACCACCGCCCTGAGCGCCCTGGTTGACGTGACGTTGGCCGTCGATGATCAAGTACCTTGCCTGGACTCTTCCTGCCCTGACTGCGCCACCAGCGCCGATCGAGAACACGGGGAGCAAGCATGAGTTCCGCCTGCGGTTGCGATTCACCGGAACCCACCGAAGAATTCGAAGAGGAACTGCCCTGGTGGCGGGATTGGCACGTGCTCGTCCCCATAGCCTCAGGCGTTTTCTTCCTCGCTGGGCTCGTCCTTGAATGGAGCACCCACGGCGAAAGCGCCGCCATCGTGGCCTTGGCGCTGTTTTGGATCGGCCTGCTGCTGGGCGCTTTTACCTTTGTGCCCGGCGCCCTGCGAAACCTGTTCACGAAACGGAAACTCGGCATTGGGCTGCTGATGACCATCAGCGCCACCGGTGCGGTCATCCTCGGATATATCGAAGAAGCCGCAGCCCTGGCATTCCTGTATTCCATTGCCGAAGCCCTGGAAGACAAAGCCATGGACAGGGCACGCTCGGGCCTGCGCTCTTTGTTGAAGCTCGTCCCGGAAACGGCCACCGTCATCCGTGACGACGCACCGGTCGTGGTCAGTGCAGCAGAGATCAAGATTGGCGATGCCCTGCGCGTGAAGCCTGGTGAACGCTTGGCAACCGATGGCGTGGTCAGCCAAGGATCAAGCAGCTTGGACACCTCCGCTATCACGGGGGAATCAATTCCCGTCGAAGTAACCGTAGGCGACCAGGTTGCTGCTGGTTCCATCAATTCATCCGGCGCGCTAGTAGTCACTGCAACGGCAAACGGCACGGACAACTCCCTGACCACGTTGGTGAGCCTGGTCGAGCAAGCCCAGTCGGAACGTGGCGAACGGGCACGGCTCGCTGACCGCATTGCCCGCCCGCTGGTTCCCGGTGTCATCGTCCTGGCCGTACTGGTTGCTGTGCTTGGAGCGATCTTCGGCGATCCCGAAACCTGGATCACCCGCGCACTGATCGTGCTGGTCGCAGCCTCGCCTTGCGCGATGGCCATCGCTGTTCCTGTCACCGTTGTTTCCGCCATTGGAGCTGCCAGCAAGTTCGGTGTCATCATCAAAAGCGGAGCAGCCTTCGAACGGCTTGGTTCCCTGCGCCGCATCGCGGTAGATAAAACTGGAACGCTCACACGCAATCAGCCAGTGGTCACGCAAATCCAGACCGTTGATGATTCGACTCGCGAAGAGGTGCTCGCCGTTGCTGCCGCCCTGGAACAGCACAGCACCCACCCTCTAGCTACGGCCATCACCGCAGCAGTACCCGCGATCCCGGAGGCAGCGGCGGTTAACGAAGAGTCAGGACACGGCATTACCGGCGTCCTGGATGGTGTTCAGGTCGGGGTCGGCAGTCCTCGATGGATTGCCCCAGGATCGCTTGCTTCCGCTGTTGAATCCATGGAGGCCTCCGGGCAAACCTGCGTCATGGTCACCCGTGCAGAGCAGGTCATTGGCGTGATCGGCGTGCGCGATGAACTACGCCCTGAAGCCGCTGAGGCAATTCGAGACCTGCATAACCAGGGAATCGACGTGGTGATGCTCACCGGCGATAACTCCCGTACTGCCCACGCGCTGGCTTCAACCGCCGGTATAGACACCGTTCATGCCGAACTGCGACCTGAAGACAAGGCCCGTGAAATCGCTTCGTCGGTGCAACAGGTTCCTACAGGGATGATCGGTGACGGGATCAACGATGCCCCTGCCTTGGCTAGCGCTACCGTGGGGATTGCGATGGGTGCTACCGGTGCCGATGCCGCCATAGAATCAGCCGACGTAGCCTTCACCGGCCATGACTTGAGACTGATCCCGCAAGCCTTGTCCCATGCCCGACGGGGCCGAGCGATCATGAATCAGAACATCGTCCTGTCAATGGCGATCATCGTTGTCCTGCTGCCCTTGGCTATTACCGGAGTGCTTGGATTAGCCGCGGTAGTGCTGGTTCACGAGGTCGCAGAAGTCATCGTGATTGCCAACGGCCTTCGTGCTGCCCGTATCCACCGCAAGCAGCTCACCCAGCAGCCGGGCAACGTCCTGCACTAGCGCTGGTTTCGTTGCCGTTGAAGGCGGGGCACTATTTCCACCGGGAAATTAGCGCCCCGCCTTCAACCATCTAAAACCAAAGCGGGTGGTGCTGTGCGATGCGCCATTTTTAACGGTGATAAACCGCCAATTGAAACTAACAGTCATACGCCGGGGATTCCTGGTTCTTGGTTGTCTGGTCAAAACGACCCTTTCTGGAATGTCTGGTTCATCTCAGACCGGAGAGACCTCCCCGGCGGTAATGGCAGCCAGGTCGCGCGGGGGTCCCTCCCCGGGTGTTTGACGGTGCAGGAGGAGTAACGCAGGGGTCGCCCCTCCTGCCGGGTCGGCGTTACGCTGCTGCGAGCTTGATGCGGACGATGGACTTTGCGTGGGGGTAGGCGAAGTCCACCCGGGCGACGCCTCGGAGCGCTGTCGCGTCGCTGGTGAAGAACACGGATTCATCAGCGCGAACGGTCACGTCTTCACGGACCACGGTGAACACGCGGGTCGAGTCCAGTCCGTAAATCGTTCCGGCGGGAACAAACGGCGAGGTCTTGAGGGCGACCCCACTAATACGGCGGGTGGCACCCTCGGTCGCGTCGACAGCAAGGAGCGGCTCGTTGGATCCGGTTTCATGCTTGAGCGCGGCGAGCGTGAGCGCGTCTGCAGGGTTCGCGATGAACGTGTTGAGCGTTGCGCCGATCGTTTTGGCAGCGAACACAGCGTTCGTGAAGGGGTCCGCGTTCTCCCACTTCGTGCCTGCGGTGATCGTCGTGATCTCCGTGTCCTTGAACGCGCCGAGGCCCTTGGGCGGTACGCCGAGGCCGTCGTTCGTGCTCAGGAACGCCTCGTCGATTTTGCGGGCAAGGTCACGAGCAATCGACTCACCAACCACCTGCGAGGCTGCAGGTGAGGAGTCATTGACGAGCTCGTTACTGAGCTTCGTGAGCGCTGCGATCTTGCGTGGCTTCGCGATTGCCTCGTCGAGCGTCGCGTCAGATTCCGCGATCTCAGCAAGTTCAGCGACCCACGAGGTGTTCACATCCTCGGTGATGACGGGAATGTGGAAGGTCGAGTTGTTCGTTCGAACGACGTTCGTGCTCGACATGGCGACGGACATGGGGACCGTGGTCGCGATGAGGAGCTGACCGAATCCGTTGGGGAGGAAAGCAGACGGGGTTTCAGGCTTTGACATTGCCATGGGAGATTTCTCCGTTCAGGTGGCGCGTGAACGCGCATGCGAATGAATGGTTCCGGACGGGGCTCTGCCTCACCGTTCGGGTGCCACCTGGGCTGTCGTGTCGATCAGGGCGGGCACCTGGCCCGGCATCCTGTTCGACGTTTCTAGGATACCGGGCCGGGTCCGCGTTAGGGCTTCTTGAGGAGTCCGTTCCATGACTTTTTCGTGTCACTGCCGACTGGGAGCCCTTGCGGCCTTGGTCTGCGGATCCTTCAAAGCGGCGGCCCTGGAGTCCGAGGCGGGCTGCGATCTCGCGGGCGGTTGTTTCGACGGCTTCATCGTTGATGTGGCCTTCATCGTTGAGGAACTGCTCGAGTTCAGCTCCACCGGCCCAGAATCCTTCGGGTTCGTAGCCGAGGGCTTTGACCTGACGGTCGATGACGGTTCGGCGGATTGTGTTGAGTTGTTCGGTGAGCTGGTCGCGTTGACCTTCGACTTCGCGGAGCTTGCGGCGGTACTTCGCGGCCTCATTGTTGCCTCGGTCGTGCATCGTGCCCACAGCATCCTCGCTGGGATCCTGCGATCTCGCAGTTGATGATCGGGCTATCGCCGTCAACCCTGCCCGTAGCGTCACCCTGCCACGGAAAACACGCGGGTCTCACGCCTACCTCACCGCCGAACAAGTGGCACGCCTCGCCGCTGAGGCAGGCCCACAGCTGAAATCACGGCATCAAAGAGCGGGGAACGTCGAGAGGTGCCCATTCCTGCAGAGATCATGAAGCTCGTCCCGCTCACGCTGCCCGAAGCTCTCGTGTGGCCGTCACCATCGACGAGGCAAATGAGGCCACTGCAGAAAACGACCGGCTGGTTCTCGGGCGCCGTCAAGCGTTGCCAAGCCAACGACGAGCATTTCCCGCGCGTCACACCCCACGACCTGCGACACACTGCCGCCTCGCTCGCCGTCTCTGCCGGTGCGAACGTGAAAGTCATCCAACGGATGCTTGGGCACACGAGCGCGGCACTCACCTTGGACCAGTACGCCGACCTCTTCGACGATGACCTTGACGCGGTCGCAGAACGGTTGAACCTCGTGGTGCTCGAAACAAAATGTGCCCAAAATGTGCCCAAAACGGGTTCTTGACCAACGAGTAAGGCCCCGACTTCCCAGTATTTCCCTGGGGAGTCGGGGCCTTCACATTGGGGTGAGTAACGGGGCTTGAACCCGCGACCTCCTGGACCACAACCAAGCGCTCTACCAGCTGAGCTATACCCACCATGCGGCTGCATGCGATGCCTTGGCATCTGCAGGCAACCAGAGCATACTACGCCATTTTGACGTGCGGTGCGAGAATCGGCGCAAAGTCTTCGGCGATCTTGCTCGAGCAGGCCTTCGCCTCATCGCTCGAGGGGCCCGGCTGCGGCACGAACACGGCCTCGCGGTAGTAGCGGAGCTCGCGAATCGACTCGAGGATGTCGGCGCTGGCGCGGTGGCCGCCGTGCTTCTCGGGCGAGTTGAAGTAGGCACGCGGGAACCAGCGGCGCGAGAGCTCCTTGACGGCCGACACATCAACAGAGCGGTAGTGGAGGTGCGCGTCGAGCTCCGGCATGTACTTCGAGATGAACGTGCGATCAGTGCCGATTGTGTTTCCGGCGAGCGGAGCCGTCTTCGCGGCAGGAACGTGCTTCTTCACGTACTCGAGCACGCGCCGCTCCGCCTCGTCGAGCGGAATACCGTTCGGGATCTCATCCAGCAGGCCTGAGGTGGTGTGCATGTTGCGCACGAAGTCGTTCATCTGCTCGAGCGCTGCTTGAGAGCAGGAGATGACGATGTCGATGCCCTCGTCCAGCACATTGAGTTCGAAATCGGTCACGAAGGCCGCAACTTCAACCAGCTCATCCTTGTCGGGGTTGAGGCCGGTCATTTCACAGTCAATCCAGACGAGGCGATCGTTCGTTCCACTCATGGTGACCATCGTATGTTGTGAGGAGATCGAGCTTCGATGTCGTATCGCCCGGTTACAGTTGAAGGTGACCATGCCTCCGTAGCTCAGTGGATAGAGCAGCGGCCTTCTAATCCGTTGGTCACAGGTTCGAATCCTGTCGGGGGCGCATGCGAGAACAGCAGCAGTCCATCATCCGCGCGCTCCGAGTGCAGCCCGAGATCGAGCCAGCTTCGGAGCTTGCGGTGCGTATCGCGTTCATGCAGGACTACCTTCGTGCAACGCACGCGGCAGGATTTGTGCTCGGGATCTCGGGCGGCCAGGACTCGACGCTCGTCGGGCGCCTCGCGCAGCTTGCCGTTGAAGGTGTGCGCGAAGAGGGGCTCGACGCGCGATTTGTTGCTGTCCGCCTGCCGCACGGTGTGCAGCAGGACGAGGACGACGCGCAGCTGGCGCTCTCGTTCATCCAGCCGGATGAGGTCGTGACGGTCAACATTCAAGGCGCTGTCGCGGGCCTCGAAGCAGCGCTCGAAGCTGGTATCCCGGGGCTTGAGCTCAGCGACTTCAACCGCGGCAACGTGAAGGCTCGCATGCGCATGCTCGCTCAGTATGCGATCGCTGGTGAACGCAAGATGCTCGTGCTCGGCACCGACCAGGCCGCCGAAGCGGTGACCGGCTTCTACACGAAGTACGGCGACGGCGGCACCGACCTCAACCCCATCGCTGGGCTCACGAAGGAGCAGGGACGCGAGATCCTCCGCGAACTCAACGCTCCGGAGCGCCTGTGGCAGAAGGCGCCGACCGCAGACCTGCTCGACACGAAGCCCGGCCGACTCGACGAAGACGAACTTGGTCTTCGCTACCAGGATATCGACGCCTACCTCACCGGCTACGACGTGCCCGAGGACGTTGCTCGCAAAATCGAGTCGATCTACTCGCGCAGCAGCCACAAGCGCCACATGCCCGTCCTTCCAACCGACACGTGGTGGCGCGTTCAGGCAGCAGACGAATAACGCAGCACCTGCGCGACCTCATCGAGTGAGCGCACCTTCGCGAGCGAGGTGAAACCGCGGCGATCACGGCGCATGACGCTGAGCTCGTAGCGATCTGCAGCCGGGTCATCCGTGTTCGCAGGGAGCTCGTCGAGGTAGGCGGCAACGCGCCCATCTGGGTGGACGAGGCGCCAACGACTGCCGCGAAGCGGCACCATCGTGAGCCCGAGTGATTTGTGATACTGCGGGGCAGTTCGGGGCGTGAGCTGCGTGACGTTCATGGCTCGCACGTTACGAGGGACCACCGACATTCGATTTCGGCTCGATAGTCTGCGCACATGATGCAGCAATTTGTCCTCGCCGGCGGATGCTTCTGGTGCCTCGATGCGGCCTACCGACCCCTGCGTGGGGTCATCTCGGTCGAGTCGGGCTACACGGGCGGCACTGTTGCCGATCCGAGCTACGAACTCGTGTGCACAGGGGAGACGGGCCACGCCGAAGCGGTCCGGGTGACCTTTGACGACGAGGTTCTTCCGGTCGATGTCGTCCTCGACGCCTTCTTCACGATGCACGATCCGACGCAACTCAATCGCCAGGGTGCCGACGTTGGTACCCAGTACCGATCGGCAATGTTCCCCGCGGACGATGCCCAGCGCGAACTCTTCGAGCAGGCCCGCACTCGCGCCCAGGAATGGTGGGATGACGAGATCGTCACGACGATGGAACCGCTCAGTGCGTTCTACCTCGCCGAAGAACACCACCAGGATTTCTTCCGCAAGAACCCGTTCCAGGGGTACTGCCTCGCGGTTGCCGTACCGAAAGCACAAAAGGTGCGTCAGCGCTTCGCGTCGTACGCCACGTAGTCGTTTCCTGCGTTCGATCCAGAAACGGGCTGTGGAAAGCGCCACTCTCCACAGCTTTGCTGGCCCTCCTGCTCGTTGCCGTCGCCGTTCGTGCACGCTGTCCTCGCCGTGCTCGAGATGGGCTCGAGCGGCAGGAGGGAACCATCATGAACGACGTGGTGACGCTTCGCGGACACCTCGGCACGGCTCCGGAGCGACGTGCCACTTCGAGGGGGACGCTGCTCACGAGCTTTCGCCTCGCGACGCAGTCTCGACGCTTTGACCGTGACAGCGGACGCTGGATTGACGCGGGCACGAACTGGTACACCGTGACCGCCTGGCGTCAGTTGGGCGAACGAGCCTGTCAAGCCCTTGCGAAGGGCGATCGCGTCATCGTCGTCGGCAACTTGCGTATCCGCGACTACGAACGCTCCGACGGGACGACCGGCCGCAGCGTCGAAATTGATGCCGAGGCCATTGGTCCCGACCTCAGCCAGCGCGCTGCACAGGAACAGCCCGCAGCGCCGGAGCGGCCCCGCGAAGCACCTCCGCAGGCTCCGGCGCCGGAGCTGTCGACCTCTCCGCAGCCGAGCAACGCAGCCTGGGCAGCACCCGGCACAGAGCCACATTCGTCCGTCCTCGTCGAGTCTGAGTCGGCGGTCGTCCCGTTCTAATAGGATGACGGGCGTTCGGGTGCATGCCCGAACGCCCAGGAAAGGACCCAATGGCCCGTCGACTCGCGTTTCTCACGCTGGCTGCTGCTGCGTCGCTTGTATTGACCGCGTGCCAGTCCTCAGCACCGACGCCCTCGCCCGCGTCCTCTGAAGCAGGCGCGACGTCCGCCTCCCCGGCCGCCAGCGCCGTCTTCAACCCTGGTGGCTCCGCCCAGGACAACAAGGCTTTCTTTGACAAGGTCAACGAACAGACTCTCGCCGCGAACGAGAAGGCGAGCTCGAACGACCTCGTGAACGCCTTGAGCGCTGCAGGGTTCGACAAGGGCGCGATGCAAGTCACTGCCGACAAGACGCCAACCGGTCTCGACGTTGATTTCGTCATTGTGTCCGTGAAGATGGGGAATGAATGCCTCATCGGGCAGCGCGCGGTCGAGGGATACGTCTCCGAAGTCGCGCCGGTTCTGTCGACGGGGGAGTGCCTCATCGGGCAGACCCAAGCTATTGACTGGTAGACAAGAGACAGCAAAGTCGAGGGTCCGGCAACGTCGGGCCGCAACTCGCACCACTCAGGAAGAAGGACATGGCCGAGTACATCTACCAAATGATCCGCGCACGCAAGGCGGTTGGTGACAAGCTCATTCTTGACGACGTCACGATGTCGTTTTTCCCTGGCGCCAAGATCGGTATGGTCGGTCCGAACGGTGCCGGTAAGTCGACGATCCTGAAGATCATGGCTGGCCTTGACCAGCCCTCGAACGGTGACGCGATGCTTACGCCGGGCTTCACCGTCGGCATCCTCATGCAGGAGCCCGAGCTCGACGAGTCGAAGACGGTCCTCGAGAACGTCCAGGACGGTGTCGGCGAGCTGTACGGCAAGATCCAGCGGTTCAACGCCATTTCGGCGGAGATGGCCGAGCCGGACGCTGACTTCGACGCGCTCATGGAAGAGATGGGCAAGCTCCAGGAGGCCATCGACGCCGCCGACGCGTGGGACCTCGACTCGCAGCTCGAGCAGGCCATGGAGGCGCTCCGCCTTCCGCCGGCAGACGCCGACATCTCCGTCCTCTCGGGTGGCGAGAAGCGTCGCGTCGCACTCTGTAAGCTCCTCCTCGAGAAGCCTGACCTGCTTCTCCTCGACGAGCCCACGAACCACCTCGACGCCGAGAGCGTGCTCTGGCTCGAGCAGCACCTCCAGAAGTACCCCGGCGCCGTGATCGCGATCACCCACGACCGGTACTTCCTCGACCACGTCGCCGAGTGGATCGCGGAGGTCGACCGCGGCCGCCTCTACCCCTACGAGGGCAACTACTCGACGTACCTCGAGAAGAAGAAGGAACGCCTCCAGATTCAGGGGCAGAAGGACGCCAAGCTCGCGAAGCGTCTTGCCGACGAACTCGAGTGGGTTCGCTCGAACGCGAAGGGCCGCCAGGCCAAGTCGAAGGCCCGTCTTGCTCGCTACGAGGAGATGGCTGCCGAGGCCGAGCGCACCCGCAAGCTCGACTTCGAAGAGATTCAGATTCCGCCGGGGCCGCGCCTTGGCAACGTGGTGATCGAAGCGACCAACCTCAAGAAGGGCTTCGGTGACCGCGTCCTGTTCGAGGACCTCTCGTTCTCGCTGCCGCGAAACGGCATCGTCGGCATCATCGGCCCGAACGGTGTCGGTAAGACGACGCTCTTCAAGACGATCGTCGGTCTCGAGGAACTCGACGGCGGTGAACTCAAGATCGGTGAGACGGTCAAGCTTTCCTACGTCGACCAGACCCGTGGCGGCATCGACCCCGAGAAGACCCTCTGGGAAGTCGTCTCGGATGGCCTTGACTTCATCCAGGTCGGCAACGTCGAAATCCCGTCGCGCGCCTACGTGTCGAAGTTCGGCTTCAAGGGACCGGACCAGCAGAAGAAGGCAGGTGTGCTCTCCGGCGGTGAGCGCAACCGCTTGAACCTCGCCCTCACGCTCAAGCAGGGTGGAAACCTCCTGCTCCTTGACGAGCCGACGAACGACCTCGACGTCGAAACCCTGTCGAGTCTCGAAAAGGCACTCCTCGAGTTCCCGGGCTGTGCCGTGGTCATCACCCACGACCGCTGGTTCCTCGACCGCATCGCGACGCACATCCTCGCGTACGAAGGTACCGCCGAGAACCCCTCGAAGTGGCACTGGTTCGAAGGCAACTTCGAAGGCTACGAGGCCAACAAGATCGAGCGTCTTGGGCCTGAGGCGGCAAAGCCGTCGCGAGTCACCTACCGCAAGCTCACGCGCGACTAATCCCCGCGCCACGAAACGGCCCCGCACCACGCGGGGCCGTTTCGTTCAACTCAGAAAGGATTCGATATGCGCCTGCACGTGCCAATCGCTCTTCGTTGGAGCGACATGGACGCCTACAACCACGTCAACAACGCGCGCATCTTCACGCTGCTCGAAGAGGCGCGCGTGCGCGCCTTCTGGGTGGGCGAAGACTCCGCGGCCACGCCGCTGTCATCCGCCGACGATCACACCTTGACCCTCATCGCGCGTCAGGAAATCGAGTACGTGCGGCCCATCGAATACCGGGCAAAGCCGATTGATGTGCAGCTCTGGTGCACCCACCTGGGGAGCGCGAGCTGCGATGTCGCGTATGAGATCTACGACGAGGCCGGCGAGGAACTCTATGTCCGCGCGCTCACAACGGTCGTGTTTGTGGATGCTGAAACGCAGCGCCCGCGACGACTGCGCGACGATGAGCGCGATGCATGGCAGGCCTACCTTGGCGACGCGCCCGGGTTTCGTCGACGTCCACGCGGCTAATAATCGCAAAGAAGGCCAGATCAATTAGGAAATCGACCGGGGCAGTGGCGTGTTTGGTGCAGAACCCGAATTGACGAGCCCGGGAACTTGGTCGTAAGTTATTCGAGTTGCCAACGCGAGCTACACGGCTCCGGCAACGCGACTCAGTCACCTGAAGTCGAGCGACACGCCGACTTGACGGTAACGAATCCCTGAGCATAAGCTGAACGAGTTGTCGCAAAGCGAAGTCTTTCGCTGGAGCAACACGAGCATCTCAGGCAGATCGAGCGACACGCCGATTTGACAAGATTCACCTGAGACGTAAACTAGAG
>NZ_BCSO01000008.1 GCF_001570905.1 [Zimmermannella] alba NBRC 15616
GAAATTCTCATCACCTGAACCCCGGGCAGTGACCTGCTCGTGGGGCGGAGATGCTCGATGTTGCTGCTGGCGTTTCCGCGCTGCGGCAACTCGATTAGCTTATCTCCGTCCGATTCTTTCTGTCAAATCGGCGTGTCGCGTTGCGATTTCCGATTGCTGGAATCGAGGTGATCGAGATCGTACTCGTTTCGCTTCTGGAGTGCAAATGCGTTCCGAAGAAGCTGTTTGGAGTTGATCTCACCTCTCCGTGAGGCCCGAGCGCTTGGCGCTTCGTTTCTCTCGGCGAGGAGTTATGACTTTAGGGCCGAATGCCCAGCTTCTCCAAATCGCCCCAATCTCGGGCGTGTCGCGCCTGTTGTGGACGATGCAGTTGGGCCCGGTCTCCACAGGGAAACCGGGCCCAACTGCTCGTGTGATGGAGAGCTACTCCCCCGCGGTTGCCGCGAAGACTGCAGCGAGGGTCTTCTTGCCGCGACGAAGAATCGCAATGTCGCCGGCGAGCAGGTCGCCCTGCTCAAGCGCGCGATCATCGTCGAGCTTCACATTGTTGATCGTGACACCACCCTGCGAGATGGCGCGACGGGCTTCACCGAGGCTCTTCACCAGCTCGGTGTCAACAAGCAGCTGCGCGATTGAGGTGCCGAGCGCGGCATCCGTGTGCGGCAGCTCCTTGCCTGCAGCGGCAAGAGTTTCAGCGTCGATCTCGGTGAGTTCGCCCTGTCCGAAAAGGGCCTGAGATGCTGCGATCGCCTGGGCTGCAGCAGCCTCGCCGTGGACAAGCGCCGTCACCTGCTTCGCAAGCTCACGCTGCGCCGCGCGGCGGAACGGCTCCTCTTCGACGAGACGTGCGAACTCTTCAATCTCTGCCTTCGTGAGGAAGGTGAAGATCTTAAGCCGCTCAATCACATCGCGGTCGTCGGTGTTGAGCCAGAACTGGTAGAAGGCGTACGGCGAGGTGAGCTCGGCATCAATCCAGATGGCGTTGCCCTCGGACTTACCAAACTTCGTACCGTCGGAGTTCGTGATGAGCGGAGTACCCATCGCGTGAAGCTGCTTGCCTTCAATGCGCCGAACAAGGTCGACACCACCCGTGAGGTTGCCCCACTGGTCGCTGCCACCGGTCTGAAGGACGCAGTTGTAACGGCGGTGGAGCTCGAGGTAGTCGAGCGACTGCAGAATTTGGTAGCTGAACTCGGTGTACGAGATACCGGCCTCGGAGTTGAGGCGCGCAGCGACGGCATCCTTCTTGAGCATCGTGCCGACACGGAAGTGCTTACCGAGTTCACGAAGGAAGTCGATCGCGGTGATCTCGGCCGTCCAGTCGAGGTTGTTCACCATGCGAGCGGCAGACGGACCCTCGAAGTCGAGGTAGCGCTCAATCTGGCCCCGCAGACGCTCGACCCACTCGGCGACGGTGTCACGCGAGTTGAGGGTGCGCTCCGCGGTAGGACGCGGGTCACCAATGAGACCGGTGGATCCGCCGACAAGACCAAGCGGCTTGTGGCCGGCCAGCTGCAGGCGACGAAGCAGCAGCAGCTGGACGAGGTGTCCGAGGTGCAGCGACGGCGCCGTCGGGTCGAAGCCGCAATAGTAGGTGATCGGCTCGCCTCCGAGCAGAGCGCGCAGTTCCTCACGGTCAGTGGACACGTGCACATAACCACGCCACTCGAGCTCGTCAAGAACGTTTTCGAACGATGCGTCGTTCGCCTGGCTTGCGAGATTGAGTTCGGTCACGCCCTCCACCGTACCAAGCCCGCGCGCACACCCTGTTCACCGCGCCAACAACGATGTTGGGGCCGTGCACCGAAGTGCACGACCCCAACGAGGTGTTCCTTGGACTAGGCGTTCGCGGTGAGCTCGCCAACCCGCGCACGAAGCTCGGCGAGCTGTTCGCGCACACGCACGGGCGCCGTTCCACCACGACCGTTTCGCGTTGCGACCGAGCCCTGGACAGTGAGGACGCTTCGCACCTCGGGCGTCAAGTGGCTTGACACTTCAGCGAAGTCTTCGTCGCTGAGCTCATCGAGCTCGACGCCGCGTTCCTCAGCCCGACGCACGAGCATGCCGGAGATTTCGTGCGCGTCACGGAACGGAACACGGTGCTTCACCAGCCACTCGGCAACATCCGTTGCGAGCGAGAAGCCCTTCGGAGCTAGCTCCGTCATCCGTTCACCGTGGAAGGTGAGCGTGCGCACCATGCCGGTGAACGCCGGAAGCAGCACCTCAAGCGTCGCGATCGAGTCAAGGATCGGCTCCTTGTCCTCTTGCAGATCACGGTTGTACGCGAGCGGCAACGCCTTGAGCGTTGCGAGCAGGCCAGTGAGGTTGCCAATGAGGCGACCCGACTTGCCACGGGCAAGCTCCGCGATGTCCGGGTTCTTCTTCTGCGGCATGATGCTTGAGCCCGTTGACCAGGAGTCGTGGAGCGTCACGAAGCCGAACTCCTTCGTGTTCCAGATGATGATCTCTTCGGCGAAGCGCGAGAGGTCAATGCCAATCTGGGCCGTCACGAAAGCGAACTCGGCGGCGAGGTCACGGCTGGCGGTTCCGTCGATCGAGTTCGGCGAACTTGTCGAGAACCCGAGGTCCCCCGCAACCTGCATGGCGTCGAGGCCGAGCGTCGAACCCGCGAGCGCGCCAGCACCGTACGGCGACTCGTCAAGACGCTGCTCGAGGTCACTGAGACGCGAGAGGTCACGGACAAGCGGCCACGCGTGAGCGAGCAACTGGTGCGCAAGGGTCACCGGCTGTGCGCTCTGCAGGTGCGTGCGTCCTGGCATGATGACGTCCATATGTGCCTCGGCCTGCTCGCCAATCGCATTGACGAGTTCGGCCACAAGGCCACGAATCGAGACGATGGCGTCGCGAAGGCACATGCGCATGAACGTCGCGATCTGATCGTTCCGGCT
The DNA here is from genome assembly GCF_001570905.1 of [Zimmermannella] alba NBRC 15616. Lineage (GTDB taxonomy): Bacteria > Actinomycetota > Actinomycetes > Actinomycetales > Microbacteriaceae > Pseudoclavibacter > Pseudoclavibacter albus. The sequence goes on from NZ_BCSO01000008.1 coordinate 2,910, forward strand.
GCGGCCCGCGCGGAGCTTACCGCCGAGTTCCGGGCCAGCAATCTCCATGAGACCGCGCTCGAGCGCAGAGTGCACATCTTCATCGCTTGGTGTCGGCACGAAGGTGCCGTCAGCCACGCGCTCCCCCAGCTCGGTAAGCGCGGCGATCATGCCCTGATACTCGTGCTCGTCGAGGTATCCGGCGGTGTGCAGTGCACGTGCGTGCGCCCGGGATCCTGCGAGGTCATAGCCTGCGAACGCCCAGTCAAAGTGCGTCGAGCAGCTCAGGCGCTGAAGCTCCGGCGAAGGCCCGCCGGCGAAGCGGCCGCCCCAGAGGGCGCCCGCTTCGCCGGCACGGTTTTCTGTCTGACCCGACACGCTTACTTCTGCCCCTGTGCGCGGCGAGCAGCGATCTTCGAGGGCATACTCCAGAGCTCAATGAAGCCCTTCGCGTGCGACTGGTCGAACTGGTCACCCGTCTCGTAGGTGGCAAGTTCGAAGTCGTAGAGCGACTGCGCCGAGCGGCGACCGGTCACGGTCGCGCGACCGTTGTGCAGCTGGAGACGCACCTCACCGGTCACGTACTGCTGCGTGTGGTCGATGAAGGCGTCAATCGACTGCTTGAGGCCACCGAACCAGAGACCGTCGTAGACGAGGTTTGACCATTCGGCCTCGAGTTGGCGCTTCATGCGAAGCACATCACGCTCAAGCGTCATGTCCTCGAGGTGCTCGTGCGCCTCGATGAGGGCGATTGCCGCCGGCGCCTCGTAGATCTCACGCGATTTAATGCCAACGAGGCGGTCCTCGACCATGTCGATACGACCGACGCCCTGTGCACCCGCGAGCGCGTTCATCTCGCGAACCATCTCGATCGGCGTCTTGCGCACACCATCGATCGAGACCGGCACACCCTGCTCGAAGCCGATCATGACCTCAGTCGGCGTCTTCGAGGGGTCCGGGTCCTCGGTGTACGAGTAGATACCGTCGCGCGGGGCGTTCATCGGGTCTTCGAGGTACCCCGACTCAATGGCACGACCCCAGACGTTCTGGTCAACCGAGTACGGGCTCTTCTTCGTCTGCTCAATCGGCAGCTTGTTGGCCTCGGCGTACTCGATGGCCTTGTCACGGGTGAGGGCAAGGTCACGCACGGGTGCGATCGCCTTGAGTTCCGGACCGAGCGCCGCACAGGCAGCCTCGAAGCGGACCTGGTCATTGCCCTTACCGGTACAGCCGTGTGCGATGGTGTCGGCACCGAGTTCGCGAGCGGTCTGCACGAGGTACTTCGAAATGAGCGGTCGGGACAGGGCCGAAACCAGCGGATAGCGCTTCTGGTAGAGCGCGTTCGCCTTGAGGGCCGGCATGAGGTAGTCGGAGGCGTATTCCTCCTGCGCGTCGATCACAACCGATTCCACGGCGCCGCAGTCAAGAGCACGTCGTCGGACGCGTTCCATGTCCTCACCGGCTTGGCCCACATCAATGGCGAGGGCAACAACATCCTTGCCCGTGGCATCCTTCAGCCACCCAATCGCCACCGACGTGTCAAGGCCGCCCGAGTATGCGAGAACCACGCGTTCCGTCATCCTGAGCTCCTAACTCGTCGAAAATTTCAGCTACCCTACATGAAAATTGACGAATTGCTCAACTTATGCTCTGTCAGAGGCCCTTTGTGCAGCTGCTGAAGGCGTCAATTTCACTCCTGTGCTAGCAGGTAGTAAACCCCTGGTCGCCACCAGCGCACGCGCCTCTTGACGCGCCGAACCGACCATTTCGAGACCCTGCAAATGTTCTGGGAGTGGGCGCCCGAGCTTCTGCATAGCCGTCGCGTACAGGCGACCCGCGCGATACGAGGAGCGCACAAGTGGGCCGGACATGACGCCGAGGAACCCGATCTCCTCGGCAGCCTCAGCAAAGTCGAGGAACTCCTCCGGGGTCACCCACCGGTCGACAGGCAGGTGGCGCGGCGAGGGGCGCAGGTACTGCGTGATCGTGAGCAGCTGACATCCTGCTTCGTGCAGCGCTTCCATCGCCTCGAAGACTTCGTCGTCCCGCTCCCCCATACCGAGAATGAGGTTCGACTTTGTGATGAGTCCACAATCGTGGCCGAAGCGGATGACGTCGAGGGACCGCTCGAAGGTGAAGGCAGGGCGGATGCGGCGGAACACTCGCGGCACCGTCTCGACGTTGTGCGCGAACACCTCGGGGGCCGCATCCACGATCCGCTGCAGGTGCTCGGGCTTGCCGGAGAAGTCCGGGATGAGGAGCTCGACGCCGGTGTTGGGGTTCATTGCGTGGATCGCGCGCACCGTTTCGGCGTAGAGCCACGAGCCTTCATCCTCGAGGTCATCTCGAGCGACGCCGGTGACCGTCGCGTAGCGGAGGCCCATCTGGCGCACCGAGTCGGCAACGCGGCGAGGCTCAGTCACGTCGAGCCGGGAGGGCTTGCCCGTGTCGATCTGGCAGAAGTCGCAGCGTCTTGTGCACTGCGATCCGCCGATGAGGAACGTTGCCTCACGGTCTTCCCAGCACTCGAATTGGTTTGGGCAGCCTGCTTCCTGGCAGACCGTGTGCAGCTGGCGCTTCGAGACGAGCTCGCGCAGCTCTTGGAACGCGGGGCCCTGCTGCGCGGTCGTGCGAATCCAGTCAGGCTTCGTCTCGATCGGGGTCTGGCTGTTTCGCGCTTCGATGCGCAGGAGTTTGCGCCCTGACGGCGGTGACACGGTCATGCTGCCTTCTCCTTGTTCGGCGCCGCCACAAACCACGTGGAGACGACGTCGTCGAGTTTTCGTCCGAGCACGGGCGCGAGATCGACGGGTTCGACGCCGGCGATCCCTTCCAAGGCCATGGAGGTGACGCTCGCGTCCTTGAGCCCGCAGGGCACGATCTGCGCGAAGGGGCGCGGGTCATTGGTGCAGTTCACTGCGATGCCGTGAAGCGTGGCGCCTTGGCGGATGGCGAGCCCGAGGGCAGCAATCTTGCGGTCGGGACCTCGTTCGTCACCAGGCAGCCACACGCCGGGGCGCCCCTCGACCGTGACGGCTTGGATCCCGAACTCCGCCAGCGCGTCGATGATCGCTGTTTCCAGGTCGGTCACGAACTCGCGCACGTCTGGCTTCGGACGCAGCGCCCCCGAGAGATACACAACGAGCTGACCCGGCCCATGCCAGGTGAGTTGACCGCCGCGGTCGATTGCCACGACCGGGGTGCCGTCATAGGGACGGTCTTCCTCCTTGGCCTGACGACCGGCGGTGTAGACGCTCGGGTGCTCGAGCATGATGAGACTTGGCCCGCGTTCTCCAGCTACGACCTGTCGGTGCAGCTCATACTGCAACTCAAGCCCCGCCTCGTAGGGAACGCGCCCGTCCGCATCAATGAGCCCGTCAATGGGCGGAAGGTCGCCTCCTCGTGGAGACGCTTGCGTCGCTTCGCCAATGCGTCCCAGGCACAGCCACTCACTTGTCATGTGAGCGACACTATCTTTTTTGAACCCCGTCTACTAAATCGGTCGGTGTGCGAGGTTACGGCACGACCATGGTCCCGGCACCATCAGTCGTAAAGACTTCCAAGAGGACGGCGTGAGGCTCACGGCCGTCAATGATCGTGGCGCACGGCACTCCCCCATCAACCGCCTCAAGACAGGCCTCAACCTTCGGGATCATGCCGGACTCGAGGCTCGGTTGCAGCTCACGAAGCTCAGCGGCAGTGATCTCTGAAATGAGCGATTCCGGATCCGGGTAGTTCGCGTACAGCCCGGGCACATCCGTGAACATGACAAGTTTCTTGGCGTTCAGGGCCACCGCGAGCGCCGCCGCCGCACGGTCCGCGTTGATGTTGAGCGCCTTGCGCGGATGATCCAGGTCGGACGCGATCGAGGAAATGACAGGGATGCGTCCTGCCGCGATATCCGCGAGCACAACACTTGGATCAACGACCTCAATCTCACCAACGCACCCAAGGTCAACCGTGTGGCCGTCAACCTCGATACTCTTTCGGCGGGCTTGGAACAGACCAGCGTCCTCACCACTGACCGCGGTTGCCTGTCGCGTGCGCTCGTTAATGGACGCCACGAGTTCACGCGCCACTTGCCCGCCGAGGACCATCCGCACGACTTCCATCGCGTCGGGGCTGGTGACTCGGTAGCCTGCGACACATTCGCTCTCAATGCCGAGGGCATCGAGCATCCGTGAGATGTGCGGCCCGCCGCCGTGCACGATGACAGCTTGTACGCCCGCATGTCGCAAGAACGCGATGTCGGCAGCGAAAGCCTCAAAGAGTTCGTCGTCGACCATCGCGTTCCCGCCGAACTTCACGACGATGATGCTGTCCGCGTAGTGGGTCATCCACGGCAGCGCCTCGATGAGGGTTTCGACCTTCGCGGTCGCGGTGGGTTGTGTGATCCGGAGTTTCGACATGGTTCCTGGTTACGACGAGTAAGCGCTGTTCTCGTGCACGTACTCGTGGGTGAGATCGTTCGTGAGAATGGTGGCTCGCGCGGTACCGGCGTGAAGGCACAGCTCCACATGCACCTCGCGCGATTCGAGATTGACAAGTTCAGGGCGTTCGTGCGGGGTTCCCTGGCGGCAAACCATGACCCCGTTGAGAGAGACATCAAGCTCTGCCGGATCAAAGGTGGCCGTTGTAGTGCCCGCGGCGGCGAGCACTCGGCCCCAATGTGGGTCCTTGCCGTAAATGGCCGCTTTGAACAGCTTGGAGCGGCTGATGGCCCGGGCAACGTCCTCAGCGTCTTGCTCGGTGGCCGCGTGGGTGACGTCAATCGTGATGTCGTAGCTTGACCCTTCGGCATCCTCCTGGAGCTGTTTTGCGAGGTCTGCGCAGCACGCGGTGAGGAGCTCGCCAAATTCATCAGGGCCGGCCTCAATGCCGCTCGCACCTGAGGACAGCAGCGCGACGGTGTCGTTCGTCGACATGCATCCGTCTGAGTCCACGCGATTGAGCGTGACGCGCGTTGCAGCCCGGAGCTCACGGTCGAGGATGTCTGGCGTCAGGACCGCGTCGGTCGTGATGACGACGAGCATCGTCGCGAGACCTGGTGCGAGCATCCCTGCACCCTTTGCCATCGCTCCAATGGTCCAACCGGCAGGCGATCGTCGAACAGCTACCTTGATTCGTGAATCGGTCGTGAGGATCGCTTCGGCGGCACCGCTTGCATGAGATGCGGTATTTCCAAGCTGCTCCACCACCTTGGGAACGCCACTGAGGACAGCGGAGCGAAACGCTTCGCCGCCAGTTCCGATAAGACCCGTTGAGCACACGAGCACGTCGGAGGACGAAACGTTCACGTGCTCGGCAACCGCCTGAGCGGTCATCCGTGTCGTCTCGAAGCCAAACGGCCCGGTGAAGCAGTTCGCGCCACCAGAATTCAGGATGACTGCCCGGGCGGTGCCGCTCGTGATGGCGCCCTTCCACCAGATGACGGGATTCGCGGGGCAGCGGCTACTCGTGAAGACGGCGGCTGCGTCTGTTCGCGGACCATCATTGACGACGAGGGCGAGGTCTCGTCGTCCACTTGATTTGACGCCAGCAGCGATGCCGGCTGCGCGAAACCCCTTGGGCGCGGTAATGCTCATGGTGCAACTCCGTTGATGCTGAGGCCAAGGCACTCATCGAGACCGAGTGCCAGGTTGATGTTTTGGATGGCGGCGCCGGCAGTGCCCTTGCCGAGGTTGTCGATGGCAGTGACGATCACGGCCTGGCCGGCGCGCTCGTCAAGACCCACGCCGATCGCAACTCGATTGGAACCGAGGACATCACCCGTGCGGGGCCACTCCCCTTCCGGCAGGAGGCCGACGAACGGTTCACCGTCGAGGTGACGTTCGAAGGAAGCGCGAAGCATCGCTCGAGTGACTCCCGGCTTCACCTGCGCGTGGGCAGTTGCGAGGATGCCTCGAGCCATCGGCACAAGCACCGGCGCAAAGGTGAGCTGCACGGACTGCCCCGACGCGTTGCGCAGGTTCTGTTGCACTTCGGGGTTGTGGCGATGTGAACCATCGGGGCTGTACGGCACAGCTTGGCCGATGAGTTCGGCGGCCGCATTCGTTGGCGTCGGTTTCTTTCCTGCTCCGGAGGGACCGACAGCGAGCACCGCACTCAACGAGGACGGGGCAACAAGGTGATCGGCGACCAGCGGAACAAAAGCGAAGGTCAGGGCCGTGACGTTGCAACCGGGCACCGCGATGGTGCGGGCTCCAGCGAGGCGTTCCCGCTGAGATGGGCCCTCGACGCGCGGAAGCTCCGGCATCCTGTACGTCCACGCGCCAGCCCACTCGCCGCCGTACTAGTCGTTCCAATCGTTGGCCGACTCGAGGCGGTGGTCCGCACCGCAGTCGACGAGGAGTGTGTCGTCACCCATGGCTGCGGCGAGTGCGCCGGACGCCCCGTGCGGCAGGGCGAAGATCACGACGTCATGCCCGGCAAGGGCCTCCGGCGTCGTGTCCTGCAGCACCATGTTGCCGTACCTCGCGAGGTGTGGGTGCACGCGTCGCAGACGCTCACCGGCCTGTGAGTGCGCGGTCACGGTGCGCACTTCGAGTGCGGGATGGGCTGCCAGAAGGCGAAGCAGCTCACCACCGGCATATCCACTTGCTCCGACTGCTGCGACGGAATACCTCTCCATATGTCATGGGGTAGTGAGCTGTTTTGCGGGTTGCATTGTGCAAGTTGCACAGTCACGTGGCCCACATGCATGGTTACTCTCGAATGACGAAGGCCGGCCACTTCGTCATGAAGTGACCGGCCTGTTCGCAGACATCGCTACGCGCGCATGGTGGCGCCGAAACGCTCCTGGGCGAGTGCAGCGCCCGCTTCCTTGGCTTCGCTTGCCTCAGCTGCTGTGAGCGTGCGGTCGCCCGCACGGAATCGAAGCGCGAAGGTGAGCGACTTCTCGTCGTCAGTAAGGCCCTGGCCTCGGTAGTCGTCGACGAGCGTGATCGACTCGAGCAGCTCGCCCGTGCCCTCGGCAACGGCGGCCTGCACCTCAGCGGCTGGCACGTTCGCCTTCACGACGAGCGACAGGTCCTGGGTTGCCGCCGGGTACCCGGCGATGAGGCCCGGAATCACCTCGCGACGTCCAGCTTCGAGCAGCGCGTCAAGGTTCATCTCGACGGCACACACGCGACCGGGGAGGTCACGCTCGGCACTCACCTCGGGGTGGAGCTCGCCAGCGAAGCCGACCGAGACGAGCTCGTCGCCCTGTCGGACGAAGAGTTCCGCCGTGCGCCCCGGGTGGAAGGCCGCGTGCGAGCCCTGTGCGATGACGAGTTCCGTCGCCACCGCGTGCGCAGCGAGGCGTGCGAGATCGAGTGCATCCACCCAGTCGTAGCCGAAGGCAGCCTGTCCGGGGCCCTTGGCGACGCGGTCGCCGACGAGCATCGCGCCGAGGTAGCGCGGCTGCTCCGGCAGGCCCTGCTCCAGGGCAGACAGTTCAGCATCGCTCGGGCGAGCGGCAACGGGCGGAAGCTCCGAAACACCGAGCTCAGCCCCCTCACGCGGGAGGAACACGTGACCGATCTCGAAGATCGAGAGGTCGGTCATGCCGCGCGACACGTTGCGGTGTGCGACGCCAATGAGGCCCGGCAGCATGCTTCGGCGCAGCCATGCTGTCTCCGAGTCGAGGGCGTTTGCGAGCTTGACGTGGTCGTGTGCTTCACCGCTCGCGTCACCGAAGAGCGTGTTGTCCGCGAGGGTCGTGAAGGGGTAGCTCAGCACCTCCACGCTGCCCGCTGCGGCAAGCGTGTTGGCGAGCTGGCGGCGAAGGCTCTGTTCGCGCGTGAGGCCACGCCCGGAGGGGGCGACCGGTAGCACCGAGGGGATGCGGTCGAAGTCGCCGAGGCGACCGATTTCCTCGATGAGGCTCACTTCGTCGACGAGGTCGGGGCGCCAGCTCGGGACCGTCACCTGGAGCGTCTCATCGTTGGATGCTTCGACCTGTGCGCCGATTGCGGTGAGCGAGCGGATGATCTCGTCACGCTCGTAGTCAATGCCCATCCGCTCAGCGGCAGCATTTGCCCGAAGCGACAGCGTACGCAGCTCAGACGCCTCGCCAACGATCGTGCCAGCCGGCGCGAGGCGTGCACCCGCGAGCTCGATCGCGAGCTCAGCGACGCGCGCGGCGGCCGCGACGGCCACGCGCGGGTCGACCCCGCGCTCAAAGCGGCGCGAGGCCTCCGAGGGCAGCTTGTGACGACGTGCGCTGCGGGCAATCGAGATCTGCGCGAAGTTTGCAGCCTCGATGAGGAGGTCGGTCGTCGTGTCGCTGATCTCGGTCTCGGCCCCGCCCATGACGCCGGCGATCCCGATCGGGCCGCGGTTGTCGGCGATCACGATGTCTTCGGTGCTCAGTTCGCGGTCCTTGCCGTCGAGCGTGGTGATCCGCTCCCCTGCGCTCGCGCGACGCACGACGATGCCTCCGTCGAGCTTTGCGAGGTCGTAGCCGTGAATCGGCTGCCCGAGCTCGAGGCACACGTAGTTCGTGATGTCGATGAGGAGGCTCTTCGAGCGGATACCCGCGAGTTCGAGGCGCGTGCGCATCCACTGGGGCGTGCGACGCGACGGGTCAGCGCCCTCCAGCACAAAGGCGGCAAACACGGGGCACATGGTCTGGTCACGGACGGCGAGCTCGTCAGCGACGGTCACCGGCACGCGAATGGATGCGGCGTCCGGAGCCACTGCCTGCTCGGCGAGCGCTGCGAGCTCGTTCCGGAACGCCGGGTCACGGAATGCTGCACCGGTTGCGTGGCTGTACTCGCGTGCGAGACCGCGCATCGACAGCGCGTAACCGCGGTCGGGGGTGACGTTGACGTCGACTGCCTGCTCGTCGAGGCCGAGGAGCGAAATGGCGCTCGTGCCAACCTCAGGGTCGAGGCCAAGCGTCGAGAGCACGAGGATGCCATCGTGGTCTTCGCCGATGCCGAGCTCGCGCACGGAGGCGATCATGCCGTCCGAGATGTGGCCGTAGGTCTTGCGCGCAGCAATCGCGAAGCCGCCCGGAAGCACAGAGCCCGGCAGCGTCACGACGACCTTGTCGCCCACCTCGAAGTTGTGGGCACCGCACACGATGCCACGGACGTCCGCGCCGCCATCGGCTGCGGTCTGCCCTTCCGGAGCCACGCGAACCTGGCACCAGTTGATCGTCTTGCCGTTCGACTGCGGTTCGGGGGTGCGTTCGAGCACCTCACCGACGACGACCGGACCGGTCACGTCAAAACCGAGAATTTCTTCGTCTTCGAGGCCAACGCGAACAAATGCGTCAAGAACCTCTTGCGGCGTTGCCTCGACCGGCAGTTCAACCCATTCACGCAGCCAGCTCAGTGGAGCCCGCATTTAGATCACCATCCCGAACTGTTCGCTGAATCGGACGTCGCCTTCGACCATGTCGCGCATGTCGGTGAGGCCGTTGCGGAACATGAGCGTGCGCTCGGTTCCCATGCCAAAGGCAAAGCCCTGGTATTCCTCCGGGTCAACACCTGCTGCCCGGAGCACATTGGGGTGCACCATGCCGCAGCCACCCCATTCGATCCACCGCGGGCCGCCCTTGGCGCCCGGGTGCCAAATGTCCATTTCGGCACTCGGCTCGGTAAACGGGAAGTAGTTGTTGCGCAAGCGAATCTTCGCTTCGTCACCGAACATGGCGCGCGCAAAGTGCTCAAGCGTGCCACGAAGGTGCGCCATCGTGAGGCCCTTGTCTATGGCGAGGCCCTCGAACTGCATGAAGACGGGCGTGTGCGTCGCGTCGAGTTCGTCAGTGCGGAAGGTGCGCCCCGGGCAGAGCACGTAGAGCGGAACACCGCGCTCAATGAGCGAGCGAACCTGGACGGGCGAGGTGTGCGTGCGCATGAGGAGGTGGCGCTCGACCGGCTCCACAAAGAAGGTGTCCTGCATGGCACGGGCCGGGTGATCGGCGTCGAAGTTCAGAGCGTCAAAGTTGAACCATTCGCTCTCGAGCTCCGGGCCGTCGGCGATTTCCCACCCCATGCCGACGAAGATGTCGCTCACACGGTCCTGGAGCGCGGTGAGCGGGTGGCGCGCGCCCAGGCGCTGACGCGTCGGCGCTGCCGTCACATCCACGGTCTCCTGCGCGAGACGCTCACGCTTCTCACGCTCAAGGATGTCGTCCTGCTTCGCCTGGAACGCCTTGTTGACTTCGCCACGCGCCTGGCCGACAAGCTTGCCAGCCTCCTTCTTCTGCTCCTTCGGAACATTACGGATCTCAGCGTTGAGGAGCGCAAGGGGCGAGCCTTCAGCCATGTGGGCCTTCTGGGCGGCCTTCAGCTCGGTCGAGGTCGAGGCGGCGGCCAGCGCGGCGAGTGCCGCGTCAAGGGCCGACTGCACCGCCTCCGGGGTCAAGGTCAGGGCGTTCTCTGCTTCACTCACAGCATGCGAGTCTATCGGCTCGTCTGCCTAGTCTCCGCGCCGATGGTGGCCAAGCATGCCCGATGGTGCAGAACCAGAAATCGAGATGAGTGCGGTGTCCGTACCCGGCTCCCCTTCACTTGGTCGAGGTTGCGGACCGCCTCGCTTCGTGGTGCGCCGTCGGGCGCCAATCGCCTGCGGGCCGGTACGTCGGGCAAGCCAACGTGCGAACCATGACAGGGCCAGGTTCACTGACAGGTACACCACGAGCACGATCAGGAAGACCGAGAATGACACCTTGGTCGAGCCGAGCGAATCTCGCATCTGCTGCGAGATGCGAAGGATCTCGGGAAACGCCACGACATAAGCCAGTGAGGTGTCCTTCAGCAGCACGACCAGCTGCGCCACGATGATCGGCAGCATTTGTCGGAACGCCTGCGGGAATTCCACGAGCATGCGTGTCCGCAGCGGTGTCAGACCAAGCGAGAGTCCTGCCTCACGCTGCCCTTTGGGAAGTGCGGCAAGACCGGCGCGGAGCGCTTCGCCGATGATGGCACCGTTGTAAAGCGCGAGCGCGCCAACCGCGGCCCAGTACCCCTCGGTCGCGAGCGCGAGCAGGATGAAGAGCATCATGAGCAGAATCGGCATGCCACGAAGGAATTCGAGAACGATGGTGGCCGGTACCCGGATCCAGGCCTGCCGTGCCGTACGGAGGAAGGAGAACACCACCCCGATCACGAGCGCGAGGATTGCTGCGAGCGCGGCCACACGAAGCGTTCCCATCAAGAGACCATCGACCAGAAGCCTGCGCCAGAACACGACGTCCCGGGCAAAGTCCCAGCGTTCGGGTGACCACAGCCCCGTGAGTTTCGCTCCGTTGACCGTCGTTCGTTCTTGGCCAAGAGCCCAGAGGAGCCATGCCACTCCCGCGAGCACAAGAACGGTGGTCAGCGCGGAGAGCACGCGATTGCGACGTCGGGCCTTCGGCCCTGGTGCGTCATAGAGGACTGAACTACTCATCGAAGCACCGCAACCTTTCGTTCGATGCGCTCAGCAACTTGACCGAGCGGAATCGTGATGACCAGGTAGCACAGTGCCGTTCCGATAAGAATCGGGATCACCTGGTCGCCGTTGGCGTTCGTCAAGATCTTTGACGTGGCAACGAGTTCAACGACGTAAAAACCCGCTGCGACAGAGGTATTTTTCGTGAGGGCAATGAAGACGTTGATGAGCGGAGGAACGACCATTCGCAGCGCCTGCGGAAACACAATGTGGGCGACTGTTTGGCCAAAGGTCATCCCGATGCTTCGCGCGGCTTCTGCCTGCCCAATAGGCACACCGTTGATGCCGGAACGGAGGGCCTCAGCGACAAACGGCGAGGTGTAGACCGCAAGGGCAACAGTTGCGCTCAGCATGTAGTCGAGTCGCACCTGCAGTGTCGGCAAGACGATGGCGAAGAAGAAAAAGACGAGCGTCAGTGGCGTATTTCGCACCGTCTCGGTCCACAGCGTCGCCAGCCCGCGCAAGCTTGAAATAGGTGAGATACGCATGACTGCAACGATCATGCCGATCACGGCGGCACCCATGCCGCCGCCGAGCAACAACTGCAGGGTGACGAGAAACCCTTGTCCATAGGCACCGAGATTGTCGAGAACTGCCTGCATGACGATGTGTCCTTCCAACCGGGCTTGGGCGAACATGCCCCAGCCGGGCCCCAGCCGTCATCACGGCTGGGGCCTCACGGGATTAATAGCGGTCCGGCTTTGGTGCTTCCGGGACAGGAAGGACACTGCCGACCGTCTGAGTCCAGGCTGCTTCCCAACGCCCGTCAGCGACAGCGGCGTCGATGGTGTCGTTGACGAAGGTGCGGAATGCTTCGTCACCCTTCGCGAGGCCGATGCCATAAGGTTCCTCGGTGAATGTGCCGTCAACAACCTCGAATTCACCCGCATTCTGGGCAACGAGGCCCGCGAGAATCACGTTGTCCGTGGTCAGTGCGTCAGCTTGACCAGTGCGGATCGGCTCGAGGCAATCCGAATACTTGTCGACGGTGAGCACCTTGTCAGTGTGCTCACGGACGTTCTTCTCTGAGGTCGATCCAGTCACGGTGCACACCGTTGCCTCCCCGAGGGAACTCGGCTCGCTCGTAATCTGCTTCGGGTTTCCGGACGGCACGAGGAACGACTGACCCGCGGTGTAGTACGGACCCGCAAAGTCGATGACTTCCTTGCGCTTGTCGTTAATCGTGTAGGTCGCGATCACCAGGTCGACCTGGCCGTTCTGGATGAACGGTTCGCGATTTTGGGAAACGGTCTCAACCCATTCGATCTTGTCGGCGGGGATGCCGAGCTCCCCGGCGATGATCTTGCCCATTTCAACGTCAAATCCTTCGGGCTTGCCCGATGCTCCCATGAGGCCGAAAAGTGGCTGATCGAACTTCGTGCCGATGCGAATTGTGCCCTTGTCCTTGAGCGAAGCCATCGTGGTGCCCGCCTCAAAGGTTGCGTTTTCGTTGACGGCAGGACCCTGGCTGGCCGGAGAACTCGCCTCCGAGTTCGTGCAGCCAGTGAGCCCAGCTGCAGCCACCAGCGCAATTGCGACGGAGGTAACGAGGGATTTCAGCTTCATTGCATGACTCTCTCTGTGAACGGTTTCGTCATTGAAACCGGGTGTGAGGGGTGTTGAGTTGTCTCTCGCCTAGTGAGCGAGAATCTTGGAGAGGAAGTTTTGTGCTCGTTCAGACGACGGCGCAGTGAAGAACGTGTCGGGCGCAGCTTCTTCAACGATGGCACCGTCGGCCATGAAGATGACACGATCTGCAGCGCGACGTGCGAATCCCATCTCGTGGGTTACCGCGATCATCGTCATGCCTTCGTCGGCGAGCTCGATCATGACGTCGAGGACCTCATTGATCATTTCTGGATCAAGCGCTGAGGTCGGTTCATCAAGCAGTATGACCTTGGGGTTCATGGCGAGGGAGCGCGCGATAGCGACTCGTTGTTGTTGGCCGCCCGAGAGCTGTGCTGGCAGTTTGTCTCGATGCTCGGCTACACCAACTCGGCGCAGGAGCTCCAATGCGCGCTCGTCCGCTTCTTTTCGGCCAACACCGCGAACACGCCGAGGGCCGAGCGTCACGTTCTCGAGCACCGTCTTGTGGGCAAAGAGGTTGAAGGACTGAAACACCATGCCGACGTCGCTGCGCAACTCAGCCAGGGCCTTCCCTTCCTCAGGCAAGGAGACCCCATCGATGAGAATCTCACCGGAATCAATCGTTTCAAGGCGATTGATCGTGCGGCACAGCGTCGACTTTCCGGACCCTGAGGGGCCGATGACGACGACCACTTCGCCACGATTCACCGTCGTGGTGATGTCTTTCAAGACGTGGTGGTCCCCAAAGTACTTGTTGACATTGCGGATTTCGATCAAAGGCGATGCTGCCTTATTCGTGACCGCCCCATTGCGCTCATCCATGCACACAACTATATCGCTTGTGATCACTCGACGGGGATTCGCGCCGGGGTGTTCGGAAGCAAGTTCGGAACGGGGACCGAGTGTCTAGGCTTCGGAGCGCTGCGCGAAGGCCGACTGGTAGAGGCACACGGATGCCGCGGTCGCGAGGTTCATCGACTCGGCGTCGCCGTAGATGGGAACGCGGATGACGTCGTCGACCTGGGCGAGCACCTCGTCCGTGAGGCCACGGGCCTCGTTGCCGAAGATCCAGGCCGTTGGCTCAGCGAGCGCTTCCATCGAAAGTTCGGGGAGGTCACGCCCCTTGACATCTGCGGCTCGGGCGACAAGTCCTGCACCGCGAACCTGGCTGAGCGCCGTCTCGAAGTCAACATCGACGGCGACCGGCAGGTGGAAGATCGAACCCGTCGTCGAACGCACGACTTTCGGGTTGTACAGGTCGACAGCTCGGCCGGAGAGGATGACGGCATCCGCTCCTGCCGCGTCGGCGGCGCGAATGATGGTGCCAGCGTTGCCAGGGTCACGGACCTCTTCAAGGATGGCAACGAGCTTCGGCGCACCGTCAAGGATCGAGCGGATGGACGTCGGGAACTGGCGGCACACTGCGATGACACCCTGCGGCGTGCGCGTGTCTGCCATTGCCTCGATGACGTCTTCGCTGGCGAAGATCACCTCGAGCTCAGCTTCGCGGGCGAGGTCCCCGAGGTCCTGGTGACGCTCGAGCGCGGTCGGGGTGATGTAGAGCTCTTCGACGAGATCGGGACGGTAGTTCAGTGCTTCGCGGAGCGCCTGCGGACCTTCGAGGAGGAACAGGCCTCGCTCTTGACGCTCGGACTTCTGCGCGAGTCGGCGGACTTCGCGAACACGAGCGTTGCGCGGGCTCTCGATCATCATGGCGGGGAACTCCTCAAGGTTGTGGCTCCGACCGTTCACGTCGGCCAGCCGTTCACACGATACGACACAGCGATGGGGCGGTCAGCATATGTGCTGACCGCCCCATTCGCAGGTTGCTGGGAAGGGCTACGCAGCCTTCTTCGCCGAGGTGTCGGCGGGGAGGGCGTCCTTGGCGAGCTTCACGAGCGCCGCGAAGGTAGCCGGCTCGTTCACGGCGAGGTCGGCAAGGATGCGACGGTCAACCTGGACACCAGCAAGGCCGAGGCCCTGGATGAAACGGTTGTAGGTGAGGCCGTTCTGACGAGCACCCGCGTTGATGCGCTGGATCCAGAGGCGACGGAACTCGCCCTTCTTCGCGCGACGGTCGCGGTAGCTGTAGACGAAGGAGTGGATGACCTGCTCCTTGGCCTTGCGGTAGAGGCGCGAACGCTGACCGCGGTAACCGGATGCGCGCTCGAGAGTAACGCGACGCTTCTTCTGGGCGTTGACTGCCCGCTTCACACGTGCCATGTGAGTGTTCTCCTAAAGACTAAATGGGTAGTCGGCGCTTAGTGGCCGAGAAGCTTCTTGACGACCTTCGAGTCCGCCTTCGAGAGGACCTGGTCCTGGTTGAGTCGAGCCTTACGGCCAGGGGCCTTGACCTCGAGGTTGTGGCGCATGCCGGCCTGCTGCTTCATGATCTTGCCGGTGCCCGTGATCTTGAAGCGCTTCTTGGTGCCCGAGTGGGTCTTCTGCTTCGGCATGGGATCTCCTTGCTGTGGTGGTCTACTCCGCGGTGTCCGCGGACGTCTTGGTGGCGGCTGCTGCCTTTTCGGCGGCGACCTTCGGGTTCTTCGCGGCTCGCGCTGCTTCCTTCGCGGCCGAACGGCGGGCTGCTGCCTCGCCCTTCACGTCAGACTTGCTGCGGTGGGGCCCGATGATCATCGTCATGTTGCGACCGTCGATCGTCGGGGTGGATTCCACCGCGCCGTACTCCTGCACTTCCTCGGCGAACTTCTGGAGAAGTCGGACACCGAGTTCGGGGCGGGACTGCTCCCGGCCACGGAACTGAATCATGGCCTTGACCTTGTCGCCCGCCTCGAGGAAGCCGATGGCGCGCTTCTTCTTGGTCTCATAGTCGTGCGAGTCGATCTTCAGGCGGAAGCGAACTTCCTTGAGCACCGTGTTGGCCTGGTTGCGGCGTGCTTCCTTGGCCTTCTGCGCTGCCTCGTACTTGAACTTGCCGTAGTCCATGATCTTGGCCACGGGCGGCTTCGAGTTCGGGGCGACCTCAACGAGGTCAAGGTTGGCCTCCTGCGCAAGGCGGAGGGCGACTTCGAGCTTGACGACGCCGACCTGCTCGCCGCTGGGACCGACAAGACGGATCTCGTTGGCGCGGATGCGGTCGTTCGTGCGGGGTTCGCTGATGAGTTGCTCCTAACGTGGCGGGCGCGGGAACGGTTGACGACATCGCACCCACCATCGTGAGCACGATGGTGTCGGCCACCCGACTGCCTTGCGGCACGCCCCGAATGCTGATGCGTTCGGAGGGAGTGGCGAACCCGGTAACCTTTGGAGCGGTCAACGGGTGGGACGAAGTCCTCTTGATTCACACGGCATCTGCTGTGCAGACACCAGCGACCAGAATACCAGCTTTCTGCCGGAGAGGGAATACCTTGCACGAGTCACAGTCGAACCACTCGCACGAGCCGATGGATGCCGCCCCTGGCGACGCGTCCGAGCTCGCTCGCGACATCGCCGAGGTGCCCGCCGTCGAACTCATCACGACGACCGCCGTGCACCTCATGAGCGCGGCGGCTGTGCAGCTTGGTCTCGGCGACGAGGACGAGCCGCAGTCGCCGGACCTCGACGAAGCCCGCAAGCTCATTTGCGCGCTCGCCGGCCTCATTACCGCCTCGCTCCCCTACCTCGGGAACCACCACGCGCGTCCGCTGCGCGACGGGCTTCGCTCGCTGCAGCTCGCGTTCCGCGAAGCATCCCCCTACCCGGATGAGCCGGGCAAGGGCCCGGGCGAAGACCTCACTGGCCCCGTCTTCTAGTTCGCCCCGCCGAGAACCCGACCCGGTTCAGCCTCGTGCTGGCCGGGTCGCGTTGTGTCGGGCGCGGGTGACGCGGGAGTGAATCTCGATGAGGACCATGGCGGCCACTCCGACCCCGACGGCAATGCCGAACATGGGCATGCCGGGGAGGCGGAACGCGAAAAAGTCGCTCACGAAGGGTGCCGTCATGACGAGGAGCATTCCGGCATAGCAGGTGGCCAGCAGTGCCGCGCGCCACGGGCTCAGCGGCCGGGCGAGAACGTTGAGAATCCACAGCGCGGCAATGCCGAGTGTGATGCAGCAGGCCGTGCGAGCCTCGTCGAGTCCAATGCCCAGCACACGCGCAGCGATGCTCGTGCTGAGAATCGCGAGCAGCACAATCGCACCGCTCGGGATCGCGAATTCAAGGGCGCGTTTCAAGAAGCCGCGACGGTAGCGCTGCGGGTTCGGGATGAGCGCCAGGATGAATCCCGGCAGGCCGATCGTGAGCCCGTCGAGTGCTGAGAGCTGGCGCGGCAGGAACGGGAAGCCCCAGACGAGCAGGCCGAAGCAGAGAGCGATCAAGATCGAGTAGGCCGTCTTCGAGAGGAAGAGCATCGAGACGCGCTCAACATTGGCGATGACCTGGCGGCCTTCCTTCACCACGCCCGGAAGGTGCGAGAAGCGACCGTCGAGCAAGACAAGACGGGCAACGGCACGAGTGGCCGCGGCCCCATTACCCATGGCGATGCCAAGGTCCGCATCCTTGAGCGCGAGGACGTCGTTCACACCGTCGCCGGTCATGGCGACGACGTGGTCGCGCGATTGCAGCGCGTGCACCATGGCGCGCTTCTGTTCGGGCGTGACGCGTCCGAACACGCGCTCACGTTCGAGCACCTCGGCGAGTTCGTCGGGATCTTCGGGAAGCTCCCGCGCATCGAATCCTGGCCCGTCGTGGAGCCCCACGGCCTGCGCAACCGCACCCACCGTGCGGGGGTCATCGCCGGAGATGACGCGCATGCTCACGCCCTGCTCACGGAAGTAGGCGATCGTGTCGGCTGCGTCGTCGCGAATGCTCTCGCGGAGCGTGAGCACCGCAACGCCGCGGAGGTCAGCTGGCTTCGTGGCCGCCTCGCAGGCGTCAGCGTCAAGCACCTGCTCTGAGTAGGCAAGCAGGAGCGCGCGACGGCCCTCAGCGGCCTTCGTCGCAGCGAGATCAAGGAACTGCGCATGTTCAGCGGTCCTGCTGAGAACGAGTTCGGCGGCGCCAAGCACCCAGGTGCCTCGCGCCTCGCCATCTTCGACGACAACTGCGCTCCACTTTCGTGCTGAGCTGAACGGGATCGAGCGTGCGATCCGTGCAGGCGCTCCTCCTTCGAGACCGGATGCGAGCGCCTTCGCCGTGTCGTTCGCGTGCTCATCGAGCGCCATCGCCTCAACAACGGATGCCCACGGTTCGACCGGGGCACCGCCATCCGGAGCCGACGCCGCGTCGAAGGTGAAGCTGCCGTCGGTGAGGGTGCCCGTCTTGTCGAAGCAGATGACGTCCACCCGAGCAAGGCCCTCGACTGCGGGGAGTTCCTGCACGAGCACCTGCTGGCGGGAGAGCTTCACTGCGCCGACCGCGAAGGCGACGCTCGTCATGAGGATGAGCCCAAGTGGCACCATGGCGATCGCCGCACCGATGGCGCCGACACTCGCCGAGCGCCATGCGCCGGTCTGGATCGCGACTTCCCAGCCTCCGATCGTGTGCATCTGCGCGTTCACGACGATCGCGAGCACCGGGAACAGCATCCAGGCGATCCAGCGGAGCACTCGGTTCAGGCCGTTGCGAATCTCGGACTGGACGAGCGAGAAGCGCTTCGCTTCCTGCGTAAGCTTTGCCGCGTAGGCTTCCGAGCCCACCTTGCGAACGCGCGCAATGCCGTGCCCAGCAACCACCGACGAGCCCGCCAGCACTTCTTCGCCGAGGCGCTTCGTAACCGGCTCGGATTCGCCGGTGAGGAGCGACTCGTCGACGGCGAGACCGTGCACCTCAAGGAGTTCAGCGTCGGCCGGAATCTGGTCACCCGCAGTCACAACGATCGTGTCGCCGCGCACGACCGCCTCACGCGCGATCTCCTGACGCTCGCCGTCACGAATGACGGTTGCGACCGGCGCGTGAATGAGCGCGAGTTCGTCGAGCGCCTTCTTGGCGCGGTACTCCTGGACGACGCCGATGATGGCGTTCGCGACGGCCGAGAAACCGAAGAGCGCGTCCTTCCACTCCCCCACGACGAACAGCAGCACGAAGCAGCTGAGCACGATGCCGTTGAAGAGCGTGAAGACGTTGGCGCGAAGAATCGACCAGAGGCTGCGGCTCGAGTCATCCGGGAGCGTGTTCACGTCGCCCGCACGTTCACGTGCCGCAACTTCGTCCGCTGTGAGTCCGGTGTGGGCGAGTGCAGCAGATGGCGACGTGGAACTCATGATCCGAAGACTATGCCTTCGAACGGCCGAATCGGCGAGAAATCCAACTGCGACGTATCGGAGTCTGTCGCACGGCAGAGGCGAAGGCGAGCGACATCGAATCCACCCGTTCAATGAGGGCAGGATCCTGACCCCAGGCGCTCAGGACCTCTCGCTGGAATGCCGCACGGTCGATCGTCGCGGCGGCATCGATGCCGACCACGACGCGCAGTTCTGCGCCGTGCAAGGATCCTGGCTCGGCGTGCGGCAGCAGGTCGATAGCCAGAACGGCGTCGTGCGCGGCAAGCGGCTCGGCGATGCGCTCCTGAACGAGCGCGTCCTGCCACGGGAGAGTCCAGTCCGTTCCTTGCGCGATTGCCCAGAGCATGGGGCGTCGCACACCGAATTCTGTCGCGTTGCCTGGATCGACGATGACGAGTTCAGTGCCGTCGTCGATAGCCGAGATCATCGCACGACGTGCTTCAACCGGCACAGGGCGAGCCGTCGGATTCCACGCGGACATGGCGGCGACCGAGGTAAAAACCGGGAGGACGCGTCGCCCATCCGGCCCCTGGACCGTCACGATCGAGAGATCTGCCTGCTTGTCGACGATGGCGCCGTCGCTCGCGCGTCCCTCCTCGCCGAGTTCGGCAAGGAGTGGAATGAGCAGGCGAGTTTCTCGGAGCACGTCGACGACCTGCTGAAGGCCGTTGTCGTCTCCGGCGCGAAATCGTATGTGTGCTTCGGCGTAAGCACGCGGCGTGCTGCCGTCATCACCGGCGAAGGGCTGGGGCGAGAGTTCGCGGCCGGCCCAGGGCTTGCCGGCAGAGTCAGCCTCGCGCTTGTCCCATGGCGCGCTGCGGCGCCACATGCCGGATCCGTCGCCGGGATCGAGCTGTTCCGGTGCCACGGCGGTTAGCGGGCGACGTCGAGCGCTTCGCTCAGGGTGAAGACACCCGAGTAGAGCGCCTTGCCGATGATGGCGCCTTCAAGGCCTTCGGGTACCAGGCCACGCAGGTTGCGGACATCGTCGAGCGTTGCGACGCCGCCGGAGGCGATGACGGGGCGGTCGGTGCGCTCCATGATCTGCTGGAGCAGTTCGAGGTTCGGGCCGCGGAGCGTGCCGTCCTTCGTGACGTCCGTCACGACGTAGCGTGCGCAACCGGCGTGCTCAAGACGCTCGAGGACTTCCCAGAGGTCACCGCCGTCCTGCGTCCATCCGCGTGCTGCCAGGGTCGTGCCGCGGACGTCGAGGCCGACGGCGATGAGCTCGCCATAGCGCGCGATGACAGCTGCCGCCCACTCCGGGTTCTCGAGTGCGGCCGTGCCGAGGTTGATGCGCTTCACGCCAGCGTCAACGGCGCGCTCGAGCGACTCGTCGTCGCGAATGCCGCCCGAAAGTTCGACGTTGACGCCCTTCATGGCCTTGATGACGCGCTTGATCGTCTGGCGGTTCTCGCCGCGCCCGAAAGCGGCATCGAGGTCGACGAGGTGGATCCACTCAGCGCCCTGGCCAGCCCACTCCTGGGCGGCCTCGACCGGGTCACCATAGGAGGTTGCAGACTCGGCTTCGCCCTGCACGAGGCGCACTGCCTTGCCGCCCGCGATGTCCACTGCGGGGAAGAGCACGAGGCTCGGTGAATTGTTGAAGCCGTTCACGTTGTTCCTTCGGTCATGAGGAGCAGCTCCCGGGCGCTGCTCAAGGACAATGTCCTCGAGCCTAATCGCCTCGCGAGACTTTCACGAGTTAGAGCGAGTTGATCCAGTTGCGCAGGAGCTGGATGCCAGCTTCCCCCGACTTTTCCGGGTGGAATTGGGTCGCGCTGAGCGGCCCATTTTCGACGGCAGCAAGGAAACGTTCGCCGTAGCTACTCCAGGTGCGCACGATGGGACGGGCCTTCGGGTGGGGCGAGAGGTCAATCTCGTGAGCGGCGTAGGAGTGCACGAAGTAGAAGCGTTCCCCCGAGAGTCCGGCGAACAGGGTTGAGCCGTCATCCGGCTCGACGGTGTTCCATCCCATGTGCGGTAGGGGTTCTGCGTCGAGCTTGCGCACACGGCCAGGCCATTCGCCGAGCCCCTCGGTGACGGTACCGCCCTCTTCACCCTCGTCGAAGAGGATCTGCATGCCAACGCAAATGCCGAGGACCGGCCGTCCGCCCGCAAGGCGGCGGCCAATGACCTCGCCGAGTCGGTGCGACCGAGCCTGCTCCGCGACGTGCGCGAAGGAGCCGACGCCAGGGAGGAGGACGCCGTCTGCTTCGTACATCTCGGCCTTATT
This sequence comes from [Zimmermannella] alba NBRC 15616, assembly GCF_001570905.1. Taxonomy (GTDB): domain Bacteria; phylum Actinomycetota; class Actinomycetes; order Actinomycetales; family Microbacteriaceae; genus Pseudoclavibacter; species Pseudoclavibacter albus. The sequence continues at coordinate 24,360 of NZ_BCSO01000008.1, forward strand.
CGCTGTAAGCGTGACCTCGGCCCCAGCAGCTTCGAGTGCCTTCACTGCCGAGTGGACGTTGCCGACGCCGTAGTCGATGACGACGACGCGAGGCCGCATCACAGTGCGCCCTTCGTCGACGGGATGCCGCGCATGTCCGGGTCGAAGCTCTTTGCCGTGCGGAAGGCGCGCGCGAAGGCCTTGAACTCAGCCTCGGCAATGTGGTGCGGGTCGCGACCGCGCAGCACATCAATGTGGACGGTGAGGCCTGCGTGGTGCGCGATGGATTCGAACACGTGACGCACGAGCGAGCCCGTAAAGTGGCCGCCGATGAGGTGGTGTGCAAAGGCTTCGCTCTCGCCCTCGTGCACAAGGTAGGGGCGGCCGGAGCAGTCGACGACGGCGCGGGCGAGGGCCTCGTCGAGCGGGCACATGGCGTCGCCGTAGCGAACAATGCCTTCCTTGGCGCCAAGCGCCTGGCGAATCGCCTGCCCAAGCACGATGGCGGTGTCCTCGACAGTGTGGTGCACGTCAATGTGTGTGTCGCCGGTGGCACGGATCGTGAGATCGGTGACGGAGTGCTTGGCGAACGCGGTGAGCATGTGGTCATAGAAGGGCACGCTCGTCGAGATGTCGGCGGTTCCGCTGCCGTCGAGGTTGATGGTCAGCTCGATGCTGGATTCGCTCGTTGATCGTGTGATCGTGGCGGTGCGGGGTGTCGTCACTTGGTGTCCTCACATTCGGAAGGCGGCACGGGCGCTGCCGACTTCGTGTAGTCCTCCAACGCGTCGAGGAACGCGTCAGTTTGCTCGGGGGTACCTGCCGAAACACGCAGCGCGGTCGGGATGCCGATGTCGCGCACGAGGATGTCTCGGGCAAGGAAGAACTCGAACGCCTGACGCGGGGCTGCGAAGCCGTGGATGAGCACGAAGTTGGCTTCGCTCGGTGCGACTCGGTAGCCGAGTTCACTCGCGCAGGATGCGATGCGGTCGCGCTCGGCGCGGAGCACAGCAACTTCGTCCAGCATGGTGGGCGCGTGCCGGAGCGCCACCTTGGCGACCACCTGGGTCACTGCGGAGAGGTGGTACGGCAGGCGGACCAGACGAACGGCATCTACCACAGTCGCGTCGGCCGCGAAGTAGCCAAGGCGCGCGCCGGCGAAGGCAAAGGCCTTGCTCATCGTGCGCGAGACGACGACGCGGGGGCGACCCGGCAGGAGGTCGAGCGCAGAAGGTGTTCCCGGCTCGGCAAATTCGACATAGGCCTCGTCCACGATGACCATGCCGTCAAAGGCGTCGTGTGCGGCGAGGATGACGTCATTGCTCGTCGCCGTACCTGTGGGGTTGTTTGGGGTGCAGATGACGACAACGTCGGGCTTGTGTTCCGTGATCGCGTCCACAACAAGCTGCTCCGTGAGCTCGTAGTCCTGGCCGCGCGGCGCCTCAACCCAGTCTGCTCCGCTCCCGCGGGCAAGCTCGGGGTGCATTGAGTAGCTCGGCGGGAACCCGAGCACGCGACGCCCGGGACCAGCGAACGCCAAGAAGAGCTGCTGGAGCACCTCATTGGAGCCATTCGCAGCCCAGAGCTGGTCGCGCACGAGACCGTGCCCGAGGTAGTCCGCGAGATGCTCCCGCAGTTCGAGGAATTCGCGGTCGGGATAGCGGTTGAGCGTCGGGAGGACGCTTTCGAGTTCGGTCAGCATGTCACGCACGACGGCCGCCGGAACCGGGAACGGATTCTCGTTGACGTTGAGGGGAACCAAGACAGGATCCATGGGCGCTCCGTAGGGTTCCTTCCCCCGCAGGTCGTCGCGAATCGGCAGATCATCCAGCCTCGTCATGCAGCAATTCTAGGCGAGGCACCCGAGAACTCAGGCCTGGCGGCCGAGCACTCCCACCTACTCAGCCGGGAGGAGGAGGTGCTGACCGGGCTCGAGGGAGGTCGAGGAGAGCGCGTTGATGCGCTGGATGTCGCCCATGACGTCGCGCACATCGCGACCATCGGCGTGCTCCTCTGCGATGGACCAGAGGGTTTCGCCTGCGTGGACCGTGACCTCTTCGAGCGGGGCTGCGTGTTCGTTGCTCGCTCCGGCCGGCGAGACCGTGAGCGCGGAGAAGCCAATGATGCAAGCCACCGGCGCGAGCAAGACGGCCGCAAGTGCACGGCGGCGGCGCTGGTAGACGCGTTCCTTGTTGGTGGCAATCGTGCTCATGTTGGCTCCTTCGAGACGTTGGCGGTGTTCGATTCGTCCCGCCGGAAGGCCGCGCCGAACACCTAGATCGAACATATCTTCGGATCCCATCCGAACGCAAGTACGAATTTCGAATCCAGGGCGACGATGTTCGACTCGCCGAATCCGAACAGGTGTTTGGCACAGCCACCCGGCCCGGCTAGGGTCGTTGGTGACACGACACACCTCACCAGGGACCACCGACATTCGGTTCCGGAGCGGCGGAAACATGGCGACGCGACGCACCATTCAGCAACTCAGCGACAAGCAGCAAGAGATCCTCGGCTTCATCGCGCACTACACGAACGAACACGGCTACGCGCCGACAATTCGCGAGATTGGTGCCGGCGTCGCACTCTCCTCACTCTCGAGCGTCGCCCACCAGCTCAAGCAGCTGGAGGCATACGGCGCGATTCGCCGCGGCGCAAACCGCTCCCGCACGATTGAAGTGCTCCACCCCGTCGTCGAAAGTGACTCCGTCGCAGACACCCCGAAGGCTCAGACAGTCAACGTGCCGGTCGTCGGCCGGATTGCTGCCGGTATCCCGATCACCGCCGAGCAGCAGGTCGAAGACGTCTTCGCGCTCCCCCGCCAGCTCGTGGGGCAGGGCGAGCTGTTCCTGCTCAAGGTTGTTGGCGACTCCATGATCGACGCTGCCATCTGCGACGGCGACTGGGTCGTCGTGCGCAAGCAGCAGGAGGCCGAGAACGGCGACATCGTCGCGGCCATGCTTGATGGCGAAGCGACCGTCAAGGCTCTTCGCCGACGGGACGGCCATGTGTGGCTGCTCCCCCGCAACAGCGCCTTCGAGCCCATCTTGGGCGACGCTGCCGAAGTGCTCGGGAAGGTCGTCGCCGTCCTCCGCTCCGTCTAAGAAGCTCGGCAGACCAGGCACGGCAGCCGCCGCGTCCGCCGACTACCGGTCGTCGTGTTTCGGGAGCGAAGCGGGCATTTCTGCCACGGGAGCCTCCTCGCGTCGTGGCTTCCGCTTCAACGGCGGTTCCTCCGGCAAGGGCGCATGCCCGTCCACGCGGTAGGCGTCCACCAACCCCAGCTGGTCGGGGTGGATCCGAGCGTGCACACGTGTTCCGGATTCCTCGTGGGCGAGTTCGAGCACCGAACCTTGCTCGTGCAGCATTGAGAGCACATCGCCCCGGGAATACGGCAGCATGAGCCACACGTGCTCACTCGGGGCGGGGATGAGCGATTCAATGCGCTCGAGCAGCTCCGGGATACCCTCACCGGTCGCCGCCGACACGAACACCGCACCGGATTCAAGGCCGCGCAGCTCGATCACGCGATCGTCATCGATGAGATCGCACTTGTTGAAGACGATGAGTTCCGGGATGTCACTCGCGCCAATTTCTGCGATGACTTCCCGAACCGTGCGAATCTGCCCCGCCGGATCCGGGTGAGCAGCGTCAACGACGTGCACGATGAGGTCGCTGTGCTGGACTTCCTCAAGCGTCGAACGGAATGCTTCAACGAGCTGGTGCGGGAGGTTGCGCACGAAGCCGACCGTGTCGACAAGGGTGTACGGACGTCCGTCCGTTGCTTCCGTCCGTCGTACCGTCGCGTCAAGGGTTGCGAACAGCTGGTTTTCGACGAGGACACCGGCCTTCGTGAGTCGGTTCAACAGACTCGACTTGCCAGCGTTCGTGTAACCCGCGATCGAGACGGAGGGCACCAAATTCTTCGTGCGGCTTGCTCGCTTCGTGTCGCGGGCAGCCTTCATGCCCACGATCTCGCGACGCAGCTTCGCCATGCGCGAGTGGATTCGACGTCGGTCGAGCTCAATCTTCGTTTCACCGGGGCCACGCGAACCCATACCGGCACCGCCAGACACCTGACCACCGGCCTGGCGAGACATCGACTCACCCCAACCACGAAGACGCGGCAGCAAGTACTCGAGCTGTGCAAGCTCCACCTGTGCCTTACCCTCACGGCTCTTCGCGTGCTGGCTGAAAATGTCGAGGATGACGGCGGTGCGGTCGATCACCTTCACCTTGACAGCGTCTTCCAGCGCGCGTCGCTGCGACGGGGCAAGCTCGGTGTCGGCAACCACGGTATCGGCGCCACAGGCCTTCACAATGTCGCGGAGTTCCTCCACCTTGCCGCGGCCGAGGTAGGTGGCCGGGTCGGGATGCGGTCGTCGCTGCAGAATGCCATCGAGCACGACAGCGCCAGCAGTTTCTGCCAGTGCCGCCAGCTCGTGGAGTGAGTTCTCGGCGTCGTCGAGGCTACCTGCCGCGTACACGCCGATGAGGACGACCTTCTCGAGACGCAGCTGTCGGTATTCGACTTCGGTGACGTCTTCGAGCTCGGTTGAGAGACCATCGACACGGCGGAGCCCAGCGCGCTCTTCGCGGTCGAGCTGAAGGCCATCGTCGCGCGTGCCCGCCGCGACAGCATCCTCGTCGCTGAGCGCTTGCGCTCGCCCTTCGCTAAAGCGTCGGCTCGGTTCACGACCGGATGCTGCGGCGCGCTCAAGGACACGTTCAACAGCGTCGCGTCGTGCGTCTCGCCGAGGGGCCTCGGTGGCGTGGGCCTCGGTGGCGGAACTCAAGCCGTCCGCGTCGGCGTCATCAAAGTGGTTCGTCATGCGTTCTCCCGAGTCTACGGCCCGGCACTGCGCACGGGAACCGCGTTCTCTCGTGGATACCTCGTAGCCCGGGCAAGCACTGCTAGCGTCACAGGCATGAGCGCGCAGGATCAGCCCCACTACTTCAGCGAATCGCCGGAGACTCCGCTGGAGCTCAAACGCATCCACGCCTTTCTGGCTGGCGAAGAGCGTGAAATGGTCACCGCGAACGGCGTGTTCAGCGGTGACCACCTCGATAAGGCCACGCGCATCCTGCTCGATGAGGTGCCAGATCCGCCCACGCGCGGCCACGGCCTTGACCTTGGCACCGGTTGGGGGCCGATCGCGCTCGACATGGCACTTCGCTCCCCTGATGCGCTCAAGGTGTGGGCGGTGGATGTCAACGATCGTGCGCTCGATCTTGCGCGGCAGAACACGGAGCGTCATGCGGCGGGCCGTGTCGAAGTGACCCGCCCGGAAGGCGTGCCCGAGGACATCCGTTTCTCGGTGATCTGGTCGAACCCGCCCATCCGCATTGGCAAAGAGGCGCTTCACGAGCTCCTCAGCCAGTGGCTGCCCCGGCTTGAGCTGGGTGGCGTCGCGTGGCTTGTCGTGGCGAAGCAACTCGGCGCCGACTCACTGCTCACTTGGATGCAGGCGGAGTTTGCCGACTGGGCCGAAGCCGAACGCACGGCAACAGCGAAGGGCTTCCGCATCCTCCGCATCGAGCGCATGCGGGAGACGACACCGAGCGCCGCAGACGCCTAGAGCGTGATGTTGCCGGTGTAGACGAGTGTGGCCGGGCCGCCGAGGAAGACATGTTCGATGCCGTCGGTGCCCGCGTCGAGGCGGGCCGTGACCTCTCCCCCGGGCACCGTCACGTACCAGAGCGACGGTGCCCCCGATCCTGCCCAGTGACGGACCGCGGCTGCAGTTGCTGCTGCGCCCGTGCCGCACGAGAGAGTTTCGCCGATGCCGCGCTCGAAGACCCGCATCGCGACGTGCCCTGCACCCTCACGAATGAGCGGCTCGCCGGGGACGACAAATTCGATGTTGGCGCCATAGGGCGGTTGCGGATCGATTGCCGGAGCGCTCGTGAGCTCGAGCGCGTCGAGTTCTTCGCGGCTCGCCAGCGCCACGACGACGTGCGGATTGCCCATGTCGATACCGAGGCCCGGCCGGGCAACTTCGAGCCCGCGGGCGTGGACGAGCGGCTCGCCGCCCTCCAGACGCCACGGGCCAAGGTCGACTTCGAAGCCGTCACCGAGTCGGCGCACGTGCTTCATGCCTGCGCGCGTGACGATCGGGAGGGAATCAACCTCGCCGAGCGTGACCGCGCCATGTTCGAGGAGGAAGCGGACGAAGGCGCGGACCCCGTTGCCGCACATTTCCGCCGCGGAGCCGTCGGCGTTGCGGTAGTCCATGAACCACACGCCCTTATCTTCGCTCGGCACGGCGCGGATGAAGCCGTCGCCGCCGACACCGAAGTGGCGATCGCACAGCTGGGCCACGTGCTGCGGGGCAAGTTCGTGAAGTGCATCGTCTGGGTCAAACACCATCACGAAGTCGTTGCCGGTCGCGTGTGCCTTCGTGAAGTCGATGCGCATGTGGACATCGTACGCAGTCAGGAAGCGGCCCTCGCTGAGTGGATGCGTACTAGTTCGAGGTCTCCTCGGTCGCGGCAGCGTCGAGCACGATCTCAACATTGCGGACGCCACCGGCGGGCAAACGGAGCGCCCGTTCGTAGCGTCGGAACCAGCTCACTTGGCGCCGCGCGTACTTGCGGGTGAGCAACTGCGCCTCAGCGATGGCCTCGTCGCGGGTCATCTCGCCACGCAGCTGCGCGATTGCCTGGGCATAGCCGATCGCTCGGCGGGCGGTGGTGCCTTCCTCGAGACCCTCGTCAAGCAGTCGCTTGGTCTCCTCGAGGAGTCCTGCGTCCCACATCTCGATAACACGACGGTCGAGTCGCTCGACGAGCACCTGCCGGTCTTCCTCGAGGATCGCCATCGTCGTGGGCCGCCACCATCGTTCTTGGCCGGGAAGTGTTGCGCTGAACGGTTTTCCCGTGACCGCGATCGCTTCGAGCGCGCGGACGATCCGCCGACCGTTGCGCGGGTCAATACGTTCCGCAGATGCCGGGTCGTATTCCTGCAGCCGCCGGTGCAGCATCCCCGACCCCCACTCTTCAAGCTCGCGTTCGAGCTTCGCGCGGATTTCGGGGTCGGTGCCCGGGAATTCGAGTTCGAACATGACCGAGGCGATGTAGAGACCGGAACCACCGACCAGGATCGGCGTGATGCCCTCAGCGAGCAGCGTGTCGATCAGCGGGCGAACAACGGCTTGGTATCCCGCCACCGTGGAGTCCTCGCGCACTGAGAGGTGCTCGAAGAGGTGGTGCGGGATGCCCCGTCGCTCGCTCACCGGGATCTTGGCGGTACCGATATCCATGCCGCGGTACAGCTGCATGGCGTCCGCGTTGATGATTTCGGCGGGGCGTCCCGTTGACCTGAGCTGGTCGGCAATCTCAATGGAAAGGCTCGTTTTGCCGGTCGCGGTCGCCCCCGCAAGCACGATGAGCATGGCTAGCTCGCTGGCGTGCTCGGTGCTCCGACTCGGAGGGTCGGCAGGCCGAGGTTCACGGCTCCGAGGTTCTGTGCGCCGCCGCTCGAGGGAACACCGCAGGAGTCAGCCTGGGCACGGTCCCAAGCGTCACCGGCACGCGTGCGACGGATCGGCCAAGCCTGCCCGGCGGGCGGATCAGCAAGAAGGTGGAACGGCGCGGTCTTCGTGATCGTCACCGAGACCACGTCGCCCGGGCGGGGCGCTTCGGCGCCTTCCGGCACCGAGAAGTGCACGAGTCGGTTGTCTTCGGCGCGGCCCGTGAGACGGTGCGTGGCTTCGTCCTTCTTGCCCTCGTTCGTCGACACGAGCACTTCCTGCTGGGTGCCGAGGAGCTTCGCGTTCTCTTCTGTAGAGATGCGGTCCTGCAGAGCAACGAGTCGCTCGAATCGCTCCTGTACGACGGCCTTCGGAATCTGGTCGTCCATCGTCGCGGCCGGGGTGCCAGGGCGGATCGAGTACTGGAAGGTGAAGGCGTTCGCGAAGCGGGCCTGCTCGACAACGCGAAGGGTGTCCTGGAAGTCTTCTTCGGTCTCACCGGGGAAGCCGACGATGATGTCGGTCGAGATCGCCGCGTTCGGGATCTTGGCGCGGACGTCGTCGAGGATGCGCAGGAACTTTTCGGAGCGGTACGAGCGACGCATGGCCTTAAGGATGCGGTCGGAACCGGACTGCAGCGGCATGTGCAGCTGGGGCATGACCGCGGGTGTCTCGGCCATCGCGTCGATAACGTCCTGCGTGAAGGCCGCCGGGTGCGGGCTCGTGAAGCGGATGCGCTCGAGTCCTTCGATCGTGCCTGCCGCGCGCAGCAACTTGCCGAAGGCCTGACGGTCGCCGAACTCGACGCCATAGGTGTTGACGTTCTGCCCGAGGAGCGTCACCTCGACGGCGCCGTCGTCAACGAGGGCCTGGATTTCGGCGAGGATGTCGCCGGGGCGGCGGTCCTTCTCCTTGCCGCGGAGGCTCGGCACGATGCAGAAGGTGCAGGTGTTGTTGCAGCCGACAGAGATCGACACCCAGCCGGCATACGTCGAGTCACGCTTCGTCGGAAGCGTCGAGGGGAAGGTCTCGAGCGATTCGAGAATCTCGAGCTGTGCCTCGTTGTTGTGGCGTGCGCGTTCGAGGAGCGCCGGGAGCGATCCCATGTTGTGGGTGCCGAAGACGACGTCGACCCAGGGGGCCTTCTCGAGGATGTCGCCCTTGTCCTTCTGCGCGAGGCAGCCGCCGACGGCGATCTGCATGCCCTCGTGTTCGCGCTTGACCGCGGCAAGCTGGCCGAGGTTGCCGTAGAGACGCTGTCCCGCGTTTTCGCGGACGGCGCAAGTGTTGATGACGACGACGTCCGGCTTGCCATCAAGTGCGGGCACGTATCCGGCGGCTTCAAGCGATCCCGACATGCGTTCGGAATCGTGCACGTTCATCTGACATCCGAGGGTGCGAACCTCGTAGCTGCGAGGCGTGCCGTCGGGGCGGAGCGCGGCCGGAGAAGCGGAAATAAGGGTGGGCTGTTCGATCGTCATCGTGTAGAGGAGTCTACGCGGCTTGGCGTCTCAGTCGAGGGGATGAAATCGCGCTGGATGACGTTGATTTCCTCCCGTCGACAAGCTGCCGTTTCCTTCAGTCGACTACCTTGGGCAGTGGTACGACTTCCGGCTTCCCGCAGGGTCGTTGATCGACGTTTTCGACGCGAGATTGGATGCCACATGCGCGCCCTGACCTCCAGCACCGGGTCCTTCTTCCGGGACTCGGTTGCCCTTCGCCCTGGTAACGGCGTGGATGGTCACGGACGGGAACACAACATCACCGTCGATGAGATCGCTGAGCTGCCGACACCGAGCGGCGCGCTCTATTTCGGGCCGTTGTCTGGTGAGAACGGCGCCGATGGTGTCGTCGTGAAGGCTCCAATGGGCGCGGTGCAGGTGGTGGCCACGCGGGGTCGTTCAGCGGATGCTGTCGAGCTCCTTGCCCTCTCGTTCGTGCTGGCAGCCCAAGAAGTGTCGTCGTCAGAGCGTGGCGCGTTGCGGGTCGAGGACGCGTGGACGCCGCTGCCCGGACAGATCCCGGTGGTGCAGGGCGGGCCTCAGCAGGCGGGCGGTGCTGGACCGGTGGTCGTGTGTGATGCGGGTCTTCGCGACATGCACCGTGACGGCAACTTCCCGTGGGATCAGTGGGTGGCGAATGAGGCGCTCCCCCAGCTTGAACAGACGCTGCACCCGGATGGCGGCTGTGCCGCGGCCATGTTCCCGGGCCGTTCTGACTACCTCATCACGCTCGTTGATTCGGTAGCCACAGAGCGAGAGTTTGCGATCTTTGTGGACCGTGGGCGCGATGGTTCGGTGCTCGCGGTGCACCTGGCATCGATCCAGGATCAGCCTGCGTCGCCAGCTCAGGCTGCATCGCAGGTGACACCGGTTGGTTCGTTCCACGGTGACGACGGACTGCACCGTGCGATGACGGCGGAGGCTCCGCGCCTCGATGAGGCTGGCGCAGCTGGCACGGCCGCTGGCACGCCAGCCTTCGGTGCCCCGGCAGGTGACTTCCACAGCAAAGCTGGGGCTCCGCACGCCGCTGCTGCGCCGGGTGTGGCGTCGTCAGCGCCTGCTGAGCCGGTGCGTGAGGACCCTGCGCAGGAACTCCGTGAGGCGTATGGCCTGCTCGACCAGGGGCAGCAGGCAGGCGCTTTGACGCGTCTGCATGTTGTTCTTCGGAGCCTGGGCGAAGCGGCACCGTCGCCCACGCTGTCATCGGCTTTGGCGGAGCGTGAGTTCACGCCAGCCACGCTTGCTGATCTCGCCTGCGATCTTGAGCTCGAGGCGCACAACGAGGAGCAGGCTCGACGTACGCTGCGTCGTGCGCTCGCGGCCCCGACGCTGAATGATTCGCCGTTGGAGGCGGTGCACCTGGCGAAGCGTCTGGGCGAGCTCGAGCTTGCCGCGGACCATCTACCGCAGGCGATTGCGGCGCTCGAACTTGGCCGTGGCACCGCGGAAAGCTTCCTGGCTGAGGCGTCGCACCGTTCGCAGCATGCACCGGATGAGCTTGAAGCGCTCGAGTTTGCTGCCCACTATGAGGCCCAGATTTCGTTCTTGCTCGCGGATGCGCGGCTGCGGAGCGGCTCGTATGCGGTGGCAGCTGAGCTTGCGTCGCAGGCTGCCGCGCGGTTCGCTGAGTTGGAGCGGGATGCGTTTGGTGGTCGCGCTGCGCTGCTGCTCGCGAATGCGCACCGCGGTACCGGCAATGACGCTGCCCGACGTGACGCCTTGGCGGAGGCCGAGCGCCTGTTCCGTCGTGGCAATCGCAAGGATGGTCTGGGCATCACGCTGGGTTATTTGGCGCTCGATGATGCACTCAACGCGGACTTCCGCTCTGCGATTGCGAAGCTTATTGAGGCTCGAGACGAGCTCGAGTCAGTTGGGCTCTTCGCTGATGCTGCAGTTGCCTCCGAAGATCTCGCGATCTGTTTTGAGCGGGTCGGCGAGCAGCATGCCGCTCAGGAGGCGCGCCGCGCCGCGACGTTCCTGGCTGAGCGAGGCTCAACGCTCGCCTAGTCGCCTCGTTTCCCCCGCAGCATCACGCTGCCATGGCACCGCGGAGCATCGAGGCCCTACGCATCGCTCGGTTCAAAGAACACTCCGCGACGCGGCTCGCCGGAAGCGATGCCCCGGTCGTTGCCGTTGAGCGCGTCTTCGGCAGCGCGAAAGGCCACGCCAGAGGTGAAGCCGCGTCGCTGCAGGTAGGACACGAGCCGCCGCTGGGCGGTCACGTCGTCGAGCCCGCGGAGGCGTCGAGCACGGTCTTCCGCGCAGGCCCTGGCGCGCAAGAATTCGTCGTCGCGGTCCTCGCCAGCGAGGACTTCTTCAATGACGGTGTCGCTAATGCCCCGCTGGCGGAGCTCCCGTTCGACGAGCATCCGCCCTTTCCCCTGCCGATGCAGGAGCTTGTTGACGAGGTTTTCGGCGACGCGGGTGTCGTTGAGGTATCCGTACTCGTCCATCCGGTCGAGGACCGCTTCGCGTGCTGCCTCGTCGAGCGAGTCGTCTTCCCGGAGCTTGGCCTCAAGTTCGGCTCGGGTCTTGTCGCCGCGTCGCAGGATACTGAGGGCCCTGTCTTCGCCGGGAAGCACCGGCTGCGAGCTCGCAGCGCTCCATGGGAGCCCGGCCGCAGGGCCAGGCGCGGTTGCCGCACCGTGTGCGGCTTCCATGTCGTTGATGCGTGCAGAGAGCGGCTCGACCGTCGCTCGCGTCCTCCCCGTGCGGATAGTCGAATCTGCCCCGCGGTCAGCCGCGCCCTCACCCGAGTGATGGGCGCCCGGGAACGCAATGATTTCAGCCTCGGCCATGATCGTCCTTGGGTTTACGTGCGTCGTCCTCACGAGTAGCTACACATGGGGTGCGCCGCTGAGACGACGCACCCCACATGACTGCTCGCTAGGCCGATCGAGCCTCGGCGTGCGCCTCGAGCGACTCGACCTCGGCGAGGTCCTCTTCTTCGTGACGGCCACCGACACCGAGCTTCGTGAGGATCTTCTCCTCGATCTCGTTGGCGATCTCGGGGTGCTCGGTGAGGAAGCGGCGGACGTTTTCCTTGCCCTGACCGAGCTGCTCACCGTCATAGGTGTACCAGGCGCCGGACTTCTTCACGATCTCGTGTTCGACACCGAAGTCGATGAGCGAGCCCTCGCGCGAGATACCGGTGCCGTAGAGAATGTCGAACTCTGCCTGCTTGAAGGGCGGAGCCATCTTATTCTTCACGACCTTGACTCGCGTACGGTTACCGACGGCCTCGCTGCCCTCCTTGAGGGTTTCGATGCGGCGGATGTCCAGACGCACCGAGGCGTAGAACTTGAGCGCCTTACCGCCCGAGGTGGTTTCCGGGCTGCCGAAGAAGACACCGACCTTCTCGCGGAGCTGGTTGATGAAGATGGCCGTCGTCTTGGTCTGGTTGAGGCCACCGGTGAGCTTGCGGAGGGCCTGCGACATGAGGCGGGCCTGAAGACCGACGTGGCTGTCGCCCATCTCACCCTCAATTTCGGCCTTCGGCACGAGCGCAGCGACCGAGTCAACAACCACGAGGTCGACCGAGCCCGAGCGAACCAGCATGTCGGTGATTTCGAGGGCTTGCTCACCCGTGTCGGGCTGAGCGACAAGGAGCGCGTCAATGTCAACGCCGAGCTTCTGCGCGTAGATCGGGTCGAGCGCGTGCTCGGCGTCAATGAAGGCCGCGATACCGCCAGCGCGCTGGCAATTGGCAATGGCGTGCAGTGTGAGCGTCGTCTTGCCCGAAGACTCCGGACCGTAGATCTCGACGATGCGGCCACGCGGCAGACCGCCGATACCGAGTGCAGCGTCGAGCGCAATCGAACCGGTGGGGATGACTTCGACGGGTGCACGTTCGTCGGAGCCGAGGCGCATGACCGACCCCTTGCCAAACTGGCGGTCGATCTGGGCGAGGGCTGCTTCGAGGGCCTTCTCGCGGTCGGCGGGTGATGGCATGGTGGGGTGTCCTTTCGGAAGTGGTCGGCTCGCCTCAAGGCTGTCGCTGCGCTGATGGAGAGCGCCTCAACAAGGCGGAACAGGCGTTGATGTCTGTCTACCGTGCACGCTACGGGGGACCACCGACATTCGATTTTTGTCACCCGGAAGCTGTGGAAACGGAGCAGATTTCTCACCTGTGGATGAACCTAACGCATTCGAACTCGCGTTCGATATCTGACATCGCGTGTCGTTCGAACAATCTTCGAATACACCGACTACGCCGAGTGCTTCGACGGCTCCAGTCGCCCCACACCAACCCGTCGCTGCGGCGGCACATCCATCGCTTCGCAGAGCGCAAGCCAGACCTCACGCGGCACAACCCCAGCCTCCAGCGCTTCCCGTGCCGTACGATCCCTCAGCGCACCGAGCACGAGATCATTCATGAGCGAGCGGCCATAGGCATCACCAAATTCATCGTGCACCGCCCGCTGGAATTCGCTCATTCGCATGGGCAACATGCTACGAGGCACAGCAGCGTGCGCCTGCGACAGTCACTCGTGGTGAACTGCCGCAGACGCACCTGCCCCGTCACTATCCTTCGACGTCTTGGAACCCGCTCAACGCAGGCCGCAACGGTGTCGCAACACACCGCTCATAGGCCGAGATCGTGAGGAACGTGGGGTAGTTCTCGCCGATGGACACTTCCCGCATGAGGACCGCAGCCTCATCGAATTGATCCCCCGGGTGACGCGGCATGTCAACGAGAACCCTGTCAATGAGGCCCTCAACGTGAGACGCCGTAATGCGTGTCCCCTCGACAGTGCTCACGCCTCCATTGATCCACTGCCAAATCTGCGAGCGAGAGATTTCCGCGGTGGCTGCGTCTTCCATGAGACCGTCAAGCGCCGCAGCACCGACCCCACGAAGCCAGCTTTCGATGTAGCGAAGCCCAATCGAGACGTTCGTCAAGAGGCCACCATCAGTTACTTCGCCACCCGCCGCTTGCACGGCGAGCAACTCTGCCGCGGTCACGCGCACATCGTCACGCTGGCGGTCTACCTGGTTGGGTCGTTCACCGAGTACCGCATCGAATTCAGTCCTGGCGGCTTCAACGAGTCCGGGATGAGCGACCCACGATCCATCAAAACCGTCACCGGCTTCTCGCCGCTTGTCCTCGCGAACCTTGTCGATCGCGGCTGCGCTCGCCTCCGGGTTCGCACGGTTCGGGATGAACGCGCTCATGCCGCCAATCGCGTGCGCTCCTCGTGCATGGCACGTCTTCACGAGGAGTTCCGTGTAGGCGCGCATGAACGGGACCGTCATCGTGATCGCCGCACGATCCGGAGTAATAAAGGAGCATCCGCGCGTTCGGTGCATCTTGATGACACTGAAGATGTAGTCCCAGCGGCCGGCGTTGAGGCCCGCGCAGTGATCGCGCAGCTCGTACAGAATCTCTTCCATTTGGAAGGCTGCCGGGATCGTCTCAATGAGCACGGTAGCTCGAATCGTGCCCACGGGAAGCCCGAGCTGCTCCTCCGTGAAGTGAAACACCTCGTCCCACAGGCGCGCTTCCAAGTGAGACTCGAGTTTCGGCAGGTAGAAGTAGGGGCCGCTCCCCTGCTCAACGAGCAACTTCGCGTTGTGAAAGGCGTACAGGCCAAAGTCGACGAGTGCACCAATTGCCGCCCGCTCTTCACCCGTGACGTCCGTGCAGATCAGATGTGACTCCACGAGGTGCCAACCTCGCGGGCGGGCGATGATCGTGGGCGTCGATTCCGCGGTGACCGAGTAGTGCTTACCTTCCGGTGAGGTGTACTCGATCTGACCGCGAATCGCGTCATAGAGCGAGAGCTGGCCGCCGATCACGTTCTCCCAGCTCGGAGCAAGCGCATCCTCGAAGTCTGCCAGCCAGCACTGTGCTCCCGAGTTCAGAGCATTGATCGTCATCTTGCGGTCGGTCGGACCGGTAATTTCGATGCGGCGGTCTTCCAGCCCCGGCCCTGCGCCCGCAACTCGCCAGCTGCGGTCCTCGCGAATGTGCTTGGTCTCCTCGAGGAAGTCGAGGTCTTTCCCTTCTGCAATTCGACGCCGGCGCACGGCTCGCCCGCGGAGGAGCTCCTCGCGGCACACCGCGAACGCGTCGTGCAGTCGAGCAAGGAAGCTCAATGCCTCGTCAGTCAGGATGTCCTCGAAGCGCTCATGCGTTGGACCGTTGATCTCAACCTTGGTCTGCAGTGCAATCATGATGCTGTCCTTTCCATCGAGACCATCAGTGGAACTGTTCTTCTTCGGTTGAACCCTTGAGCGCAAGCGTTGAGGCGTTGGGGTTGATCGCGCTGGCAAGACGGTCGAAGTAGCCCGTACCCACCTCGCGCTGGTGCTTCGTCGCCGTGTATCCGTCCATCTCCGCCGCAAATTCGCGTTCCTGGAGATCCACGTAGGCGCTCATCTGCGTCTCGTTGTACCCCTTGGCGAGGTCGAACATCGAGTAGTTGAGAGCGTGGAAACCGGCAAGCGTGATGAATTGGAAGGTGTACCCCATGGCGGCAAGTTCGCGCTGGAATCGGGCGACGTCGGCATCGTCCAGGGCGCGCTTCCAGTTGAAGGACGGCGAGCAGTTGTACGCGAGCTTCTTGTCTGGGTGCTTCGCCTTCATGTGTTCTGCCACTTGGCGAGCAAGATCAATGTCCGGCACAGATGTTTCAACCCAGAGCATGTCCGCAACTTCAAGGTATGCCTCACCGCGCGCGAGCACCGGATCGATGCCGGGCTTGACCTGATAGAACCCCTCGGCAGTGCGCTCGCCCGTCACAAAAGGTCGGTCACGCTCATCGATGTCGCTCGTCATGAGTGTCGCCGCCAGTGAGTCAGTTCGGGCAATGATCACGGTTGGGACGTCAGCAACATCGGCGGCAAGTCGGGCGGCCTGCAAGGTGCGTTCGTGCTGCGATGTGGGCACGAGCACCTTGCCGCCCATGTGGCCGCACTTCTTCTCCGAGCCAAGCTGATCTTCCCAGTGGACGCCCGCAGCTCCCGCCTGAATCATCGACTTCATGAGTTCATAGGCGTTGAGCTGCCCACCGAATCCAGCTTCAGCGTCTGCGACGATCGGGGCCAGCCAGTCACGTGAGGCCTGACCTGATTCAGCCACCTCGATCTGGTCGGCACGCAGGAGGGCATTGTTGATGCGGCGGACGACCTGCGGAACCGAATTGGCCGGGTACAGCGACTGGTCGGGGTAGGTCTGGCTCGAGGCGTTTGCGTCAGCGGCGACCTGCCACCCGGAGAGGTAGACGGCCTTCAGGCCGGCACGAACCTGCTGAACGGCTTGGTTGCCAGTGAGCGCACCGAGCGCGTAAGCCCACTCACCCTCTTCCTGATGGGTGAGTTCCCAGAGCTGTTCAGCTCCTCGGCGCGCAAGCGTGTGTTCTTCGATGACAGAACCGCGAAGAGCAACAACATCTTCGGCCGAGTAGTCACGGCGCACGTTGTGCCAACGGGGATTCTCAGCCCAGTCCTTCGCAATGTCAGCAGCGGTCTTCGTGGGAGTGCCGGTGAGTTCAGTCATCGTTTCGCTCCTTTGCGATGCGGTGAAGAGCCTGCTGTTTTGCGGCTCTGTGTGGTCTTGCTTCGATCTTGGTCCGCTCGTCGCCCGTGTGTCGCGAAACTCTTGGCAGAAGAAACGCGTTTCTTCTAAGCTTCCAAAGGACCTTGCTTCAACAACGTCGTTGAAGCTGAGAGGACCGCTGCCATGACTGAGTTCGACGATGCATTCGACCCCCTCACCATCGGCCGGCGCGTGCGCTCACTGCGCCAACGCCTTGGCCTCACACTGGAGGAGTTCGCGGAACGCATCGGCAAGGCACCATCTCAGGTGTCCGTCGTGGAGAACGGCCGCCGGGAGTTGCGTCTCTCCGAGCTGCAGCAATATGCCCGCGCGCTCGAAGCGAACGTCGCCGAACTCCTCGATGCTGCCGAGCTCTCAGAGCGGGAGCACCTTGAAATCGCTCTCGCCAAGCTGCAAACCACGGCCCGCTATCAGCGCTTGAGCCTGCCGCACATCCCCGCTCGAAAGTCGCTCAGCGACGACACCCTCCATGCGATCGTCGGGCTCTTTCGCGAAATTGAGCGTATGGACACCGAACGTGCCGCTACCCCTGAACAGGCTCGGCGTGCCAACACAGAGCTTCGAGCGATCATGCGCGCACGATCCAACTATTTCGAGGAGCTTGAGGCACAGGCGACTGACCTTCGCGCTGCAATCAGTATGCCGCGAGGGCCGCTGCCGCAGCGCGGAGCAGCGGAACTCGCCTCGCATCTCGGATTCTCCCTGCATTCGGTGCCGGATCTGCCGCGATCAACCCGGTCTGTCCTTGATCGGGCACATCATCGTCTCTACGTGCCTCGAGCTCAACGGGAGGACGGCGATCAGCGCACAGTTGTCCTGCAAGCCCTCGCCGCTCAGGTGCTCGAGCATCAGGCACCCGCAAACTATGCCGATTTTCTTCGGCAACGGGTGGAAACGAACTACCTCACTGGCGCGATACTCATGCCTGAGCAGAGCTGCATCGAATTGCTGGCCGCAGCGAAACAGGAGCGCCAGCTCTCAATTGAGGACCTGCGGGATGCCTTTGGCGTCACGTACGAAACCGCGGCCCACCGATTCACGAACCTGGCCACGGCTCACCTGGATATCCCGGTGCATTTCCTCAAGGTCCACGAGTCGGGCACCATCTCGAAGGCCTACGAGAACGATGCTGTCCAGTTCCCCGCCGATGCGCTTGGAGCCGTTGAAGGGCAACTCGTGTGCCGCCAGTGGAGTGCCCGCCGGGTTTTCGAAGTCGAGGACCATTTCAATCCGTATCACCAGTACACCGACAAGCCGTCCGGCACGTATTGGTGCACCTCCCGCGTGCAACAGGATGCTCTCGGCTTGTACTCGGTGAGCGTCGGCACACCCTTTGAGCACGTTCGTTGGTTCCGTGGACGAGACACCGCACACCGCTACACCTCGAAGTGCCCGAGCGGAGCGTGCTGCCAGCTCCCGCACCCCGAGCTCACGGAACGCTGGGCAACGTCGTCGTTCCCAAGCGCGCGTATGCCGTCAACGATGCTCGCAGCTCTGCCCACCGGCGAATTTCCCGGTGTCGATTTGCGGGAGCTCTACGCCTTCCTGGAACGCCACGCGCCCACGTCCGAGTAATGGGCGTGGGCGCGTGGATCGTTGCGTGATCTCGCTAGGAGGCCCGCTCGTAGTTGGAGCGAACGCTCTGGATCAGGTCGTCCGGGACCGTGTCGGGAATCGCTGCCTGGGCAGTCAGGCGCTCGTGCATGCGAAGGCGCTCGCCAACCTCGAGGTAGATCGAGGACAGTGGGGTGTCGAGGGCTTCTGCAACGGCGGCGAGAATCTCACTCGAGGCTTCCTTCTGGCCACGTTCAACCTCGGAGAGGTAGCCGAGTGCAACCGAGGCGCGGCCAGCGACCTGGCGGAGCGTGTGCCCCTTGCGGAGGCGGACATCCCGCAGCACTTCGCCAATTTCATGACGTGCAAGGCTCATGGGATCTCCTTTCGTGACTGTGGACACTTCCCGATCCACCGGCGGTGGCGGGGCATGTCGATTAACGATACGCGACCCTGAGCCTCCACACGCTGGGAAATGGCCCCCTGTGGAGAAATCTTGAGTCTGATGAACTCAACTCCGAAAGGCGCGCGAACATTCCCCGGAAGGCTGAGACTCACCTGAGTGTCTGTGGCTGGCCTCGAACAAAACTGCGTGATCGCAGCGCTGCACACGTCCGTCGCATCCATGTTGGCCAGGTGACCGGCGTTGGGGATTTCGACGAGTGACACGGCAGGGTCACGCTCAGCGAGGGCTCTCAGCTGTTCCCGTACGCGGCCAGTTCGGTCTTCTTCGCCAACGATGGCAAGCGTCGGAATGGAGAACCGAGCATCGGGATTCGGCTCAAGCGCATCGCACAAGCTCGTCAGGACTTGCTCGAGTCTGCGGCGTCCCGTCTTATGGAGACACAATGCCGCATACGCGATGTTGGTGGAACGCAGTGCGCATGCTTCCGCAGACATCGTGACAAGTTGGCACCACGGCAAGACCCGAAACGCGAGCGGTGTTCCCCAGCGCATCGCCAGCCGATCACCCACCGACAGCACAGCATGATTGTCGGCGCAGTCGATGAGGACGAGGCGTTCAACACGGTCTGGAGAATGAGCGGCCAGCGTCTGGGCGAGGTTACCGCCCATGGATTGCCCGATGAGAATGGCGCGACCACCGCACACCTCGTCGAGCACGGCTGCGAGGTCATCCACCATGTCCGCATAGACAAATGGGCCACTCAGGGTCGATGAACCGTGTCCACGGGCGTCCCAACACACGATGCCAATATCCTCGGGCAGGACTCCCATTTGATGGAGGAACATCGCTCCGTCACAACCAGCTCCGTGGAGGAACACGCACCAAGACCCGGAGTGTGACGGACGCACTCGGAGCAAGAGGTTGGCACGCGGCCGCTCAAAGCGTCGTCGTTCAAGACGCAACATCGCGCCCCGTCTTCGGCTCGCATCGAGCGAGGTGTTCGGCCAGGACTTGCAGCGCGGCGGCGACTGTTGCGTCGCGAATGTGTTGGCGAGTGGCAACCGGGTCGCCGGAGACGATCGCTTCGCCCAGATTGAGACGAAGAGCGTGGCTCCCCTGCGCCGTTGCGATCCCCACGAAGACGGTTCCAACAGCGTGACCATCCTGCGGGTCGGGGCCCGCGACGCCCGTCGTGGACAGGCCGATATCTGCTGGGCCTGACGTCGCTATACGCTGTCGAACCCCTTCGGCCATCTGCTGAGCAACGTCCGGATCAACAGCTCCACGAGCAGCAAGAAGCTCCGCATCAACGCCGAGCAGGGCGTGCTTCAGCGGTGTCTGATAGGCGACGATGCCTCCGCGAAACACCGCCGAGATGCCGGGCACAGAACACAGCGATGCAGCCAGCAGTCCACCGGTCAGGGATTCCGCCACCGCGATGCTCAAACCACGCTGGATGAGCACCCCTCCGACGTCGCCGACATTCATCTCAGTCACAGGAACTCCCACCTCTCGTCGTCCAATCACACGCTACGACGAACTGTCTGCTGAGGCGCCGGGCCGGTAAGCCTGCCAAAGGTAGTCGATGCCGCTGGCTACAGTGAGGATCACCGCCAGCGACATGAAGACGATGTTTGCCCAGTGCCAGATCTCGTGCCCAAGCACAACGTGCAGCGGCCAGAGTGCCAGCCCGAGCGCCACCGTTTGCAAGACCGTCTTTGCTTTGCCTCCGCGCCCCGCAGGGAGGACGATACGGCGGGCTTCCACGAGTCGCCAGACCGTAATGCCGATCTCGCGCGTGAGGATGACGAGGGTGACCCACCACGGCAACTCGGCGACGATCGAGAGCATGATGAAGCCCGCCCCGGTGAGCGCCTTGTCCGCGATGGGGTCGAGAAGCTTCCCTAAGTCGGTGATGAGATTGCGGCTGCGGGCGAGGTGCCCGTCAACGGCATCGGTTGCGATTGCGACGAGGAAGATTGCCCCGGCCCACCAGCGGAGCGCCCCGTGGCTCCCGGCATCCAGCACCATGAGCCACACGAAGAGCGGCACCATGAGGATGCGCACGATCGTGATGAGGTTCGGTACGCACCAGGTGCTTGCAGGGCCTTCGCCCGCGCTCAGCATTCGACCGCTCATGAACGATCAGCCTACTCGCGGCCGGTGAGGCTCCACGCGTCTTCGGAGTCTTCCGCCTCGACCTCTTCAAGGCCCTGCATGCGGGCTTCGGCGTCACGCGCGACGAGGTCGACGGGCTCCGATGGTTCGTCATCCCAGTCATCATCAGCCTCGGCAGCAGCCTCGGCCGGCGGCTCCTCACCACGCAGTCGCGCAAGGACGGCAGGAAGCTCCTCTGGGGTCACAAGCACGTCGCGCGCCTTGGAGCCTTCCGAGGGGCCGACGATGTCGCGCGACTCGAGAAGGTCCATGAGGCGACCTGCCTTCGCGAAGCCAACGCGGAGCTTGCGCTGCAGCATCGACGTTGAACCGAACTGCGAGTTGATGATGAGCTCGGCTGCGGCGAGGAGCACTTCGAGGTCGTCCCCGATGTCGGAGTCGATCTCGCGCTTCTCGGCGGGAGCGGCGACATCCTGACGGTATTCGGGCTGTGCCTGCGACTTGACGTGGGCGACGACTTCGTGGATCTCGGCGTCGTTTACCCAGGCACCCTGCACGCGCAGCGGCTTCGAGCCAGCTGGCGAGAAGAGCCCGTCACCCTGGCCGATGAGGGCTTCCGCGCCGACCTGGTCGAGAATGACGCGCGAGTCGGTCGAGCTTGTGACGGCGAAGGCGAGGCGCGAGGGCACATTCGCCTTGATGAGACCGGTGACGACGTCCACCGAGGGACGCTGCGTCGCGAGCACAAGGTGGATACCCGCGGCGCGGGCAAGCTGCGTGATGCGGACGATCGAGTCTTCCACGTCACGCGGCGCAACCATCATAAGCTCGGCGAGCTCATCCACGACCACGAGGAGGTACGGGTACGGCTTGAGCTTGCGCTTGGAGCCTTCCGGCAGCACGACCTTGCCCTCACGGATGGCGGCATTGAAGTCGTCCACGTGACGGAACCCGAAGTTCTCGAGGTCGTCGTAGCGCATCTCCATTTCCTTCACGACCCACTGCAGCGCTTCGGCCGCCTTCTTCGGGTTCGTGATGATGGGCGTGATGAGGTGCGGGACGCCCTGGTACGGCGTGAGTTCCACGCGCTTCGGGTCGACAAGCACCATGCGCACCTCGCTCGGCTTCGAGCGAATGAGGAGCGACACGATCATCGAGTTGACGAACGACGACTTACCGGAACCGGTGGAACCAGCCACGAGCAGGTGCGGCATCTTCGCGAGATTCGCGATGACGTAGCCGCCTTCGACGTCCTTGCCGACACCAATCGTCATCGGGTGACTCGAGCTCATGGCCTTCGACGACTGCAGCACGTCACCGAGCGAGACGACCTCGCGGTCGGAGTTCGGGATCTCAATACCGATGGCGCTCTTGCCGGGAATCGGCGAGAGGATGCGCACCTGGTTCGACTTCACCGCGTACGAGATGTTCTTCGAGAGCTGCGTGACGCGCTCCACCTTGGTGCCCGGGCCAACCTCAACCTCGTAGCGAGTGACCGTCGGGCCACGCGAGAAGCCGGTGACCTTCGCATTGACCTTGAACTCTGCGAATACCGCGTCGAGCGCGGCCATGATGTCGTCATTCGCCTGCGTGCGCTCCTTCGCGGGCGACCCGGTCGAGAGCATGTTGACCGAGGGAAGGGCATAGTCGCCGTCGAGGCCACTCCCCTGCGAGTCCCAGGCAGCATCGCTTGCTTCAAGAGCTTCCGAAGCGCCCTCGCGCTCGGAGTCGTCAACGCTCTCGGGGCTTTCATCGCGAAGGCCCGTCGACGACGCACCCGAGGTGGGCGCTTCGACCGCGGGAACGCCATAGGGGTCAGTGTCCTGCTCGTCATTGGGCACGACAGGAAGCACGCGCGTGGCGTTGTCGTTTGCGGCAGCTTCGCGCTTCGCCTTCTTCGGCTTGCGGGGCTTCTCACCGAGCAGCTCTTGGATGGACTCGTCAACGCCTTCGGGAGCACGCTCGCCGTCAATCATGGGCGAGTCGTAGGCCGGGTCGACCTCGCGGCCGGATTCGTTGCGACGCCACCACGGCACGCGCTCGTCATCGCGCTTGCCGCGCCTAGAGCTCTGGGCCTCCACGTCAGTGTCAGCCTCGCCCGGGGCCGAGGCATCGTCCTCATCGAGACCGAATAGCCACGCCCAGAGTTCGCGCAGCCGCTCCGGGACACGGTTCGGGGGCGTCTTCGTGATGATGAACAGTGACAGCACCAACAGGAGGCCCGCAACGATGCCAGCGCCGATGGGCGTGATCAAGAAGGCGATCGGCGCCGCAAGCAGCCACCCGAGGATGCCGCCAGCCGTTGCGAGCGCTGGCATGCCGAGGCTCGGCTCGGGCGTGCCGCCAGCAACATGGCAGATGGCCGCGGCGGAGATGGTGCCGAGTGCGACGCCCGCGCCAATGCGGGAGTTGTCGGTCACCGATGACGGGTGCCGGAAGAGCCAGAACGCGACAAGAGCAAAGATGACCGGGAGCGCAATGGAGACGCGGCCCACGAGCCCACCGAAGGTGAAGGCGTTGATGGTGACCGCGACGGGGTTCGAGGGGAAGAACCACACCGTGATGCCGCCAAGCACGGCGAGCACGACGAGCGCGAAGGGGAAGCCATCGCGACGTTCTTCGCGCTCGATCATCTCGAGGCCGAAGGCGCGGGCCCCTGCACCGGTGGCGTGGGCTGCGCCCATCCACATGCGCTCGAGAAGGCTCGGCCCGGTCTCGAACTCGGGCTGCTTTCCACGGCTCGACGAAGCACCTGCCGAGGATCCGCCACGTCGAGACGAGGAATTCTGGGCAGGCTGACGCTTGGTCGTAGTCGAGGCCATGGTTCGGAGGGTAATGGCGACCACCGACATCCGGTGCACGATGAACGAGTGTCGCCAGAAGTGACACATGAGTGTGATGAAACAAATGTGACGGGTGTTACTTCTGTGGCAAATGATGCAGATATGGCCAGCGTGCTCAATGAGCATTCGCCTCACAGGCCCCCACATGCGGAAGGGCCGCACTGCCTCTCGACAGTGCGGCCCTCGCGTGCTCAGTACCTAGTCGTCGGCACGAGCTTCCGTCGCGCGAATTTCTTCGTACTCTTCGGCCAGCACGACAATCGGCACGATCATCGGGCGGCGACGCTGCTTCGTACCAGCCCAACGGCCAACCACACGACGCACCGTCTGCGAAAGGCGGTACTTGTCTTCCACGCCGTCCTCGAGCGCTTCCTCGAGTGCACGGCGAACCTGCGGCACGAGCGGCTCAAGCACCGAATCATCCGGAGCGAAAGCACGCGCGTGCAGTTCCGGGCCAGCAACGATGCGGCGGGCTTTCGTGTCGACCGCGGCGTACACCGAAATGAAGCCTTCTTCCGCAAGCACGCGGCGGTCATGGAGGTCATCCTCCGTGACTTCGCCAACCGTCTTCCCGTCGACATAAACGAAGCCGACCGGAACCTCGCCCGCCTTGCGGGGCACGCCGTTCTCCATCTCGATGACGCCACCGTTTTCGACGATGACGACGTGATCGGCGGGCACGCCCGAGAGCTGCGCAATCTTCCCGTTCGCGACGAGGTGGCGGTACTCACCGTGCACCGGCATCGCATACTTCGGCTTGATGACGTTGTAGCACTGCAGGATTTCGCCGGCGAAGCCGTGACCCGAGACGTGCACGAGCGCGTTGCCCTTGTGAATGACCTCGGCGCCAGCCTTCATGAGGTTGTTGATCATGTTCGAGACCGAGACCTCGTTGCCCGGCACCAGGCTCGAAGCGAGGATCACCGTGTCACCGCGACCGATCTGAATAGCGTGGTCGCCCTGCGCAATGCGGTTGAGCACGGC
Source organism: [Zimmermannella] alba NBRC 15616 (assembly GCF_001570905.1). Lineage (GTDB taxonomy): Bacteria > Actinomycetota > Actinomycetes > Actinomycetales > Microbacteriaceae > Pseudoclavibacter > Pseudoclavibacter albus. Next base: position 48,779 of record NZ_BCSO01000008.1, read on the forward strand.
GAGGGTTTCGCCCTGCGAACCGGTGCACACAAACACGACGCGGTCGTCCGGCAACCCAAGTGCCTTCTTGTAGTCAACGATCGTACCCTCGGGCGCGTTGAGGTAGCCGAGGTCAAGCGCAATACCCATGTTGCGGGTCATCGAGCGCCCCACGAAGGCAACCTTGCGGTTGTTCGCGACAGCGGCATCGACGACGTGCTGCACGCGGTGAATATGGCTGGCGAAGCTCGAGACGACGACGCGCTTGCGCGCCGTGCGAATCGCCTCGTGAATCGCCGGCCCGACGATGCGTTCCGAGCCCGAGAATCCTGGGATCTCGGCGTTCGTCGAGTCACAGAGCCACATGTCGATGCCCTCCGCGCCGAGGCGACCGAGCGTCACGAGATCCGTGAGTCGGCCATCGAGCGGCGAAGGGTCGACCTTGAGGTCGGCCGTGTGGACAAAGGTGCCGGCCTTCGTCGTCACGTGAATGCCGAGCGAGTCGGGAATCGAGTGGCTGATCGACATGAACTCGCAGCGGAACGGCCCGAGCTCTTCGACATCGCCCTCACGAACCGTGAGTGTGTACGGCTTGATGCGGTGTTCCTTGAGCTTCGCCTCCACGAGCGCGAGCGTGAGCTGTGAACCAATGAGCGGGATGCCCGGGTTCTGCTTGAGCAGGTACGGCACACCGCCAATGTGGTCTTCGTGACCGTGGGTCAAGAAGATGCCGACGACATCGTCGAGACGGTCGCCGAGCGACTCAATGTCGGGCAGGATGAGGTCGACGCCTGGCTGGGTGGACTCCGGGAAGAGCACACCGCAGTCGATAATGAGGATCTTGCCGTCGATCTCGAAACTCGTCATGTTCCGGCCGACCTCGCCGAGGCCGCCGTGAGGGATGATGCGGAGCACTCCCTCCTTGAGCTTGGGAAGTGCGATGGGGTGCGGCTCGGTTTCTGCGGCTGTACCTGTCATGTCGTACCTGTCGTTGAGGATGTTGGCTCGGATACCCGAACCCTGAGGTGACGCCTAGCGCGTCGTGCCCGCGATTTTCGGCAGTGCGCCGCCAGCGGCAGCGTTCCGATCGGGGCGGAAGTTTGTGACGTCGACGCCCTCAAGCCCGTGGACGAGGGCGATCTCGTCTTCGATCTGGGCAGCTTCCCACTCTTCGGGGCCGACGAGCGGGAGGCGAACGCGGGGCGAGGCGATGCGGCCGAGGCCGTGGAGGATGTACTTCGTCGAGACAGTGCCGGGCACGTGCGTCATCGTGGCGCGCACGAGCGGCTCGAGGAGTCGGTGCTGCTCGGTTGCCGTCGTGAGGTCACCGCGGTTCACCGCGTCAATCATGGTGCGGTACGGCCCCGGCGCAATGTTCGCGGTGACGCCGATGAGGCCCGCGGCACCGATCGACAGTTCCGGCAGCGCATTTGCGTCGTCGCCCGCAAAGTAGAGGAGCGAGGTCTGGTTCATGACCCGGCTCGCCTCAGCGAAGTTGCCCTTCGCATCTTTCACCGCGAGCACATTCGGGTGCTTCGCGAGGCGCATGATCGTCTCGTACTTGATTGGGATGCCGGAACGGCCCGGGATGTCGTAAAGGATCATCGGCAGGTCGGTCGCGTTCGCGATCATGCGGAAGTGCGTGAGCACACCGGCCTGCGTGGGCTTGTTGTAGTAGGGCGTGACGGCCATGATGCCGTCGGCGCCAGCAGCCTCAGACTGCTTCACCAGCTGGATGGCGTGCGCGGTTTCGTTGGAGGGACCACCCTGGATGATCTTCGCGCGGCCGGCCGCCACGCTCTTGCCGACCTCGACCAGACGGATCTTCTCTGCATCCGTCAGGGTGGAAGTTTCACCGGTGGTGCCGGAGATGACGATTCCGTCGGCGCCACGAGCGATCACGTCTTCCATGTGCTGCTCAACGCCGCCCCAATCGACTTCGCCGTCGATCGTCATCGGCGTCACGAGCGCCACGAGGACTTGGCCAAAAGGATTCTCGATGCTCGTCACCTCCCCCAGTCTACCGCTACCCCGTGACGCGGTCCGAGCTCCCCGGCTAGGAGCGCTTGAGCTCCGGGAAATCGCCCTCGCGCCATTCGTTGGGGATCCGCTCACCGCGACGGGCCAGCTGCTGCTCACGGTCGCGCAGCTCAACACGACGGATCTTGCCGGATGAGGTCTTCGGGAGGTCCTGGAACTCGATCCGTCGCACGCGCATGTACGGCGGGAGACCGGCACGGGCGTGCTTCAAGATCTCAAACGCCGCGTGTTCGTCCGGCTCAATGCCCTCAGCCAATTGCACGTAGGCCTTCGTGATGTTGAGGCGCGTCTCATCCGGTGCACCGATGACCGCGGCTTCCACAACGTAGGGATGCTCGACGAGCACCGACTCGACTTCGAAGGGTGAGACCTTGTAATCGGAGGACTTGAAGATGTCGTCCGTTCGGCCGACAAAGGTGTAGCGCCCCTCAGGGTCGCGCTGCGCGACATCACCCGTGTGGAACACCTCGCCGCGACAACGATCCGCCGTCGCCTCCGGGTCACCCGCATACCCGACCATGAGGTTGAGAGGACGACCGTCGCGGAGCTCGAGGCACACCTCACCTTCCGCGCGGGGACGGTCGGACGGGATCCGCTCCCCCGTGTGCTCATCGACGAGGACGATCGAGACGCCAGGCAGCGGACGCCCCATCGATCCGGGCAGCTGATCCGGGTCGCCGGGAAGATTGCCGATGATCGCGGTCGTTTCGGTCTGCCCGTACCCGTCGCGAATCTCCAGCCCCCACCACTCGCGGATGCGGGCAATAACTTCCGGGTTGAGTGGCTCACCCGCCGAAAGCAGCTCGCGCAGGCCACGCGGCCGGTCACTCGCGCACTCTTGGATGAGCATGCGCCACACGGTCGGCGGCGCGCAGAACGTGTTCACGCACTGCTCATCAAGCACGCGCAGCAGACGCGAGGCCTGGAAGCGCACCACGTTGTCGACCACGATCGTGGCGCCCACGTGCCACGGCGCGAAGAACGCACTCCAGGCGTGCTTCCCCCATCCGGGCGAGGAGATCACCATGTGCGTGTCCCCCGGCTTCACGCCAATCCACGCCATCGTGGAGAGGTGCCCGGCGGGATACGACAGGTGCGAGTGGACGACAATCTTCGGCTTCGACGTCGTCCCCGACGTGAAGTAGATGATGGCCGGGTCCGCTCCCCCAACCGGGCTGAGGTACGCCGACTCATCGACGGCCGATGCTTCGGGCAGGAACCGCAAGCGCTCGCGGTTGAGGTCATCCTCCGGGGTATTCGTGAACTCGAGCGCGACCCGCTCTGCACCCTTCGCGCCACCCACGGCGATAAGACCGAAGTCGCCTTCTACGGCGTCGAACTTTTCGGCATCCGCTTCGTCCGTGATGACCCAGCGCACTTCGGCGCGAGTGACGCGATCCACGAGCTCGTGCGGGCCGAGCACGATTGCCGTCGGCAGCATGACCGCGCCGAGCTTCATGACCGCGAGCATCGACACCCACAACTCGACTCGGTTGGCGAGCATGAGCATGACGACATCACCCTCGCTGATGCCCAGTCCACGGAGGTGGTGGGCAACTGCGTTGGAGCGGCGACGAAGCTCATCGAAGCTGTAGTCGGCGACGCTGCCGTCATCTTCGATGATGCGAAGCGCAGTGACGTCGTTCCCGTCTGCCGCGGGGTCGAACACATCGCGGGCCCAGTTGAAGTGGTCGCCGAGTTCGGGCCAGCGGAAGGTATCCCGTGCGCGCTGCGGCTCTGCGAGGAGCTCGAGCAGTCCGTCACGTGCCTCGCGGAAGAGCGCACCGTTTCGCTTGGACTCTTCGATGAGTGCGTGGGTGCGGGCCTCGTCGTGCGTCGTCATGGAGCTATTCAACCACCGACCCGCAATATCCCTCCGCCAACGTCAGCGCGCGAAGTCTGTACCTCAGAAACAAGGATTGGGGCCGGCCCCGAAGGACCGACCCCAATCTGCTGCACTGCAGGTGGCTAAAGACTATGCAGTCTTGAGCTCAGCACCCGGCTTGATGAGCGTGCCAGCTTCGCCGCGGACGATCTTCTCGATGTCCGAGAGCGAACCGATGACAGCCGACTTGCCGCTTGCCTGGACGAAGTTGATGCAGCCCATGACCTTCGGGCCCATCGAACCCTTGGCGAACTCCATGTTGAGGAGTTCTTCGGGGCTTGCTTCGACAACGCGACGCTGCTCCGGCGTACCCCAGTCGAGGTAGAGGCCGTCGACGTCGGTCGCGATGATGAGCATGTCAGCCTCGAGACCAGCAGCGAGAACAGCAGCTGCGAGGTCCTTGTCGATGACAGCTTCGATGCCCTTGACCTTGCCGTCTTCGACAACGGTCGGGATACCGCCACCACCGGCGCAGACGACGAGGGTGCCCTTGTCGACGAGCGTCTTGATGTCCTCGATCGGGAGGACAGCCTTCGGCTTCGGGCTCGGGACGACGCGGCGGAACGACGTGCCGTCAGGAGCGATCGACCAGCCCTTTTCGTCGGCGAGCTTCTTGGCCTCTTCTTCGGTGTAGATGGGGCCAATCGGCTTCGTCGGGTTCTGGAACGCCGGGTCGTTCGCGTCAACCTCGGTGAGGGTGATGAACGTTGCGACGTTGCGGCCCGGAGCGTGGTTGCGAACTTCCTGCTCGAGCGTGTAACCGATCATTGCCTGGGTCTCGGCGCCGAGGACGTCGAGCGGGTAGGCGGGGACGTCGGTGTATGCGGCAGCCTGGAGAGCCAGGAGGCCGACCTGCGGGCCGTTACCGTGCGAGATGACGACCGTGTGCTCGTCGGTGAGGGTGCAAATGCTCTTTGCAGCCGTGACGATGTTGGCGTGCTGGTTCTCGTACGTCATCGGCTCGCCGCGCTGGAGGAGCGCGTTACCGCCGAGTGCGATCACAATCTTCATGAGATGCCTTTCCGAATGGAATTCTTGGCTAGATAACTTGTTGGAAAGTTCGGACTAGCCGAGGGTGGCGACCATGATCGCCTTGATCGTGTGCATGCGGTTTTCCGCCTGCTCGAACGAGATGTTGGCCGGGCCCTCGAAGACGTCCTCGGTGACCTCGATGCCGTTGGCGAGCTCGGGGTACTTCTCAGCGATGTCAGCGCCGACCTTCGTCTCCGAGTTGTGGAAGGCGGGGAGGCAGTGCATGAACTTCACGCGGGGGTTCTCAGCAGCGGCCATGAGCTCTGCGTTGACCTGGTACGGGAGGAGAGCCTGGATGCGCTCGCCCCACGACTCGATCGGCTCACCCATCGACACCCAAACGTCGGTGTAGATGAAGTCAACGCCCTTGACAGCAGCCTTGACGTCGTCGGTGACGGTCATCTTGGCGCCCGAAGCGTCAGCGAAGACCTGGCACTGCTCGACGAGCTCGGCCTCGGGCTGGAGGTTCGTCGGGGCACCGATGCGGACGTCCATGCCGAGCTTCGCACCGATCATGAGGAGCGAGTTCGAGACGTTGTTGCGGCCGTCGCCAACGTAGGCGAACGAGATCTCGTGGAGCGGCTTGTCAGCGTGCTCGATCATCGTGAGGACGTCGGCGAGCATCTGGGTCGGGTGGAACTCGTCCGTGAGGCCGTTGTAGACCGGGACGTTCGAGTACTCGTGGAGCTCTTCAACAGCCTTCTGCGACTTGCCGCGGTACTCGATGGCGTCGTACATACGGCCGAGCACGCGAGCGGTGTCCTTCATCGACTCCTTGTGGCCGATCTGCGAACCGGTCGGCTCGAGGTAGGTCACGCAGGCACCCTGGTCGTATGCGGCAACCTCGAAGGCGCAACGCGTACGGGTCGAGGTCTTCTCGAAGATGAGGGCGATGTTCTTGCCCTTGAGGCGCTGCACCTCGTTGCCTGCGTACTTGGCGCGCTTGAGGTCGCGCGACAGGTCAAGGAGGTACTGGAGGTCACGGGGCGTGTGGCTGAGGAGGCTGAGCACGCTGTGGCGGTTGTTGTACGGCATTGTGTTTCTCTTTCCCTTGGGTTACTGCGGTGCAGCGGTTGTTGGGTGTTTCTTTGGGCCTTGCGGCCCTGGAGGCCGCGCCCGGAGTAAGGCTCCGGGCGCGGCTCCCGGGTTCGTGCTAGATCAGAGGGACTCAGCGCGAGGCTTAGTACTCGATCTCGTCACGGAGGATCGGGCAGGTCATGCAGCGGCCACCACCGCGGCCACGGCCGAGCTCGGAGCCCGAAATCTCGATAACCTCAACGCCTGCCTCGCGGAGCTTGGCGTTGGTTGCGGTGTTGCGGTCGTAGCCGACGACGACACCCGGCTCGAGGGCGATGACGTTGTTGCCGTCATCCCACTGCTCGCGAGCGATGCCGAAGCGGTCGCCACCGGTGGTGACGGTGCGGAACTTGCCGCCCACTGCGTCTGCAACGGTGTCGATGAAGTGCTTCTCCGAAACCGAAGCGGTGAAGCCCGACTCCGTCGAGCTGTCGGGACGGAGCTCGATCGTCTTGATCTGGTCAACGACGGGCTCGTAAGCGTTCACGACGTCGCGGTCGCAGAAGGTGAAGACGGTGTCGAGGTGCATGGCCGAACGGGTCTTCGGCATCACGCCGAGGAGGAAGCGCTCTGCAGCGCCGGCCTCGAACATGGCCTTGGCAACAGCCGAAGCTGCGCGGTACGAGGTGCGCTCACCGAGACCGATGGCGACAACACCCTTACCGAGCGGCATGACGTCGCCACCCTCGATCGAAGCCGAGCCGTAGTCGATCGACTCGTCGCCGCCGTACCACACCGGGAAGTCGAGGTCCTTGAAGTCCGGGTGGAACTTGTAGACCGAGTGGGTGATGAGCGTTTCCTGCTGGCGAGCGCTCCAGTACATCGGGTTGATCGTCACACCACCGAAGATCCACGACGAGTTGTCGCGCATGAACTGTGTGTTCGGGATCGGGTCGATGACGAAGTTCTCGTCCTGGACGCCGTCGCGGAAGGCCTTGACGATCGGGCCCTGGAGGTCGGCCGGGAGTTCGTCGTAGGCGATACCACCGATGAGGCGCTCTGCGAGCTCCTTCGAGTCCATCTCGTCAAGCCACGGACGGATCTCTTCGCGGAGACCGAAACCAACGACCGAGAAGGCGAGCTTGCGGTCGAGGAGCCAGGCGCGGGCTTCGTTGTCCGAGAGGACCTCGGCGAGGGTCTGGTGGAGCTCGTAAACCTTGATGTCGCGTGCTTCCATCTTTGCGACGAAGTCAGCGTGGTCACGCTGAGCCTGCTCAACCCAGAGGACGTCGTCGTAGAGAAGGTCGTCACACGTGGTGGGCGTCAGGCGCTCGTGTGCGAGGCCCGGACGGCAGACCATCACCTTACGGAGCTTCCCAGCCTCCGAGTAAACGCCAACCTTGTTTTCTGACATGTAGCTCATCTCCTTCAGAAGATGTCGTTGTTTGTAGCTGATTTCGCCGAGTTGGGAGGGGCGGGAGAGGACGGCGGGCCTTGTTCCCCACCCCGTACGTTGCGCTTGCTTAGACGGTGATCACACCGGTGGCGAGCAGGACAGCACCTGCCACAGCCGCGATGGCCACGATGATCATGACGATGAGGTCCACGGTCGAGAACATCTTCGCCTTGGCTTCCTTACGCGCCCAGATGTACAGCGGGGTACCGATGAGGTAGAAGATCGCTGCGATGAGCAGGTAGCCGAGACCACCGGCGTACACGAGCCAGACGCCGTACGCCGAGGCGACTAGGCCGACCAGGATGTCCGAACCGCGGCCCTTGCCACCTTCGTACCCCTCCTTGCCCTGGACTGCGTTGACGAGCTGGAACAGCGCGCTCCACAGATAGGGAAGGAGGATGAGGCTCGAGGCGAGGATGATGAGGCCGGTGTAGCCCGAACCATCGAAGATCGTCCACACGAGGAGGATCTGCATGGCGATGGTCGTGAGCCACAGTGCACCCGACGGCGTGCCGTTCTTGTTGAGGCGACCAACCCACTTGGGAAGGATTGCTTCGTTGGACGGCTCGCGGAAGATCTCAGCGCACAGGAGCACCCATGCAAGGATCGCGCCGAGGAGCGAGATGATGAGGCCGATTGCGATGAAGGCTGCACCCCACGGGCCAACGACGTGCGCGAGCACACCGGCCATGGACGGGTCTTCGAGCTCTGCAATTTCCGGACGCTGCATCACTGCGAACGAGAAGAGGTTCACGCTCACGAGGAGGAGCAGCACGCCGAGGAAGCCGATGACGGTTGCCTTACCGACGTCCGAGCGAGTCTTTGCACGGCTCGAGTAGACCGATGCACCTTCAATACCGATGAACACCCACACGGTGATGAGCATCATGTTCTTCACCTGGTCGAAGGCGCTTCCGAGGGTCTCGCCGTCGAAGAGGGTGGTCTCACCCCAGAAGTCCTGCGAAAAGACACCAGCGTTGAACGCGAAGCCGACGAGGACAATGAAGGTGAGAATCGGGACGACCTTAGCGATCGTCACAATCGTGTTGATGAAGGTTGCCTCACGGACACCTGCAAGAAGCAGGAAGTGAAGCACCCAGATCAGGATCGACGAACCAACAATCACAAGGATGTTGGCACCGCCGTCTACAAGCAGGTTCTGGTCACTCTTGAAGACCGGGAAGAAGTATCCGAGCGTCGAGAAGAGCAGAACGAGGTAACCGATGTTACCGATCCACGCGGAGAGCCAGTATCCCCACGCAGAGGTAAAACCGATGTAGTTACCGAAGCCTGCACGAGCGTATCCGTACACACCGCCGTCAATTTCGGGGCGGCGGCGCGAAAGCGCCTGGAACGCAAACGCGAGCGCGAGCATACCGACGCCGGTGATGAGCCAGCCGATAATCAGCGGGCCGGGGGCGGCTGCAGCTGCCATCTGCGAGGGCAGTGCGAAGATGCCGCCACCGATCATCGATCCGACGACGAGGGCAATAAGTGCGCCGAGTGGGAGCTTCCCCTCGGCGGAGCCTTCAGCAGTGGCTCCTGTTTCGATGGTGTTCGTGACGTTGGTCACGGCGCCTCCCAAGGCCAGGGGCGAGGATCGTCTCGCCCGCATATCGGGGTCGATTATCTATCGCCCCGCGAGGCCCGTGGCTGTCCGGCCTTTCCGACCTCGCAACCTCAACGTTATTCACTCCGACGAAGGTTGCAACCGTTTTGCCGCATACTCCAAGGTTCCCCAGCGGGTAGCGATCAGATTTGGAGGTTGCACTAAATGCTGTTCACCGCGAATTTTCTCGACGTAGAGAAATCTGTCGGATTCTCCTCCCGGATGAAAATGGGTGAGGAAATAGCAACTTCAAGGAATGCACAAATGTGTTGTTCTTTCTACACAAAAAACGTGCCGCCCCTTTGGTATTACCAAAGGGGCGGCACGGGGTAGAGTGCCCCGCCACCACTGGGGGCTATTTCTTCTCCTTGCCCTCCACGTCACCGGAGAGCGCGGCGATGAAGGCCTCCTGCGGCACTTCGACGCGGCCGACCATCTTCATGCGCTTCTTGCCTTCCTTCTGCTTCTCGAGCAGCTTGCGCTTGCGGGAGATGTCACCGCCGTAGCACTTGGCAAGCACGTCCTTGCGGATAGCGCGGATCGTCTCACGCGCGATGATGCGAGCACCCACTGCTGCCTGGATCGGCACCTCGAACTGCTGACGAGGGATGAGTTTGCGCAGTCGCTCCGCCATGAGCGTGCCGTAGGAGTAGGCCTTGTCCTTGTGGACGATGGCGGAGAAAGCATCCACTTTGTCACCCTGCAACAGAATGTCGACCTTCACGAGGTCGGCAACCTGGTCCCCCATGGGCTCGTAGTCGAGCGAGGCGTAGCCCTGCGTGCGGGACTTCAACTGATCGAAGAAGTCGAAGACAATCTCACCGAGCGGCACCTGGTAACGAAGCTCGACGCGTTCTTCCGAGAGATAGTCCATGTTGAGGAGGGATCCGCGGCGAGACTCGCACAGTTCCATCACCTTGCCCACGTAGTCCTTCGGCGTGAGGATCGCGGCGCGCACGACAGGCTCGCGCACCTCAATGATGCGTCCTTCTGGATACTCGGACGGGTTCGTCACCGTGTGGACGACGTTGTCTTCTGTTGTGACCTCGTAGATCACCGACGGCGCCGTAGTAATGAGGTCAAGCCCAAACTCGCGAGAGAGACGCTCAGTCACGATCTCGAGGTGGAGTAGACCCAGGAAGCCGACGCGAAAACCGAAGCCGAGAGCAACCGAGGTTTCGGGCTCGTAGTTGAGGGCGGCATCCGAGAGCTTGAGCTTGTCGAGTGCGTCACGCAGCTCCGGATAGTCGCTCGCGTCAATCGGGTAGAGACCCGAAAACACCATCGGCTTCGGGTCAACATAGCCGTCAAGCGGCTCATCGGCCGGCTTCTGCGCGTTCGTGACCGTGTCACCAACCTTCGACTGGCGAACATCCTTCACACCAGTAATGAGGTAGCCCACTTCACCAACGGCAAGGCCCTTGGTCGGCACGGGCTCAGGCGAGGAGACACCGATCTCGAGGAGCTCGTGGTTCGCACCGGTCGACATCATCTGGATCTTCTCGCGCGGCGTGAGCTTGCCGTCGATCATGCGGACGTAGGTGACGACACCACGGTAGGGGTCGTACACCGAGTCGAAAATCATGGCGCGAGCGGCGGCGTCCGCATTCCCCGTCGGCGCCGGGATGCGCTCGACCACGCAGTCGAGCAGCTCCTCCACACCGACTCCGGTCTTGCCCGACACCCGCAGCACGTCATCCGGGGATCCACCGATGAGGTTCGCCAGCTCTGCCGCGAAACGCTCCGGGTCTGCCGCCGGGAGGTCAATCTTATTGAGGACGGGGATGATCTCGAGGTCGTTCTCGAGCGCAAGGTAGAGGTTCGCCAGCGTCTGCGCCTCAATACCCTGCGCAGCATCCACGAGGAGGATGGCGCCTTCACACGCAGCGAGCGAACGCGAGACCTCGTAGGAGAAGTCGACGTGGCCGGGGGTGTCGATCATGTTGATGGCGAAGGTTTCGCCGCCCACTTCCCACGGCATGCGCACGGCCTGCGACTTGATCGTGATGCCACGCTCGCGCTCAATGTCCATACGATCGAGGTACTGGGCTCGCATCTCACGGTCGGGAACAGAACCGGTGATCTGGAGCATGCGGTCGGCGAGCGTTGACTTACCGTGGTCGATGTGCGCGATGATGCAGAAATTGCGGATCCGCGACGGGTCGGTCTTGGCCGGCTCGAGAGGCTTGGTTGCGCGAGGTGACATAGTGTCGCCCATTGTCCCATGACGGGAGGCATCGCGGGGCTCGTCCGCCCGGTTCACCCGCGTGGACGAGTTTCTTCGGCTGCGTCGCCGATGCGCGGGCAGCTCACGTTCGGGAGGCTGGACGCATGACGAGCATCACAGAGCTGCAGCCTCACGAACCATCAACGACAACGTCGACTCCCCCTCGCGACCTCGCCAAGTCGATCGACGCGCACGGCGTCCCGGGACGCATCCCCTGGATTGCGGTGGCCGTCTACCTCTTCATTGCCTTCGGCGGTGCGTGGCTCTCGTGTCTGCCACTGTGGACGAGCGGCAAGGAGCTCACCGAGCTCATGACCACGACTACCTTTGCACTCTCGGGCACACTCATGATGTGGTCGCCAGCAATCGCTGCATTCATCGCGGTGTTTGCTGTGCAGCGCCCAGACAAGCCCTGGCGTGAACTCGGATTCCTCATCCGCCCGTTCTGGCGCACGCTCGGGTTCTGCGTCATCGCGTGGAATGTGCCGGTCATTTTGAATCTTATGGGCGCACTCGCGGTCGGGGCGATGGGTGGCTTCCGCTTCGGCACAGGCGCGCTCATGGACCTCTATGCCAAGGCAGGCGTGACGGGCATGGACGAAACCACGCTCGCCTGGATGACGGTGCTCCATACGCTCCTCATCGCGGTGCCGCTCGGTGTCTCCTCTGCGCTCGGTGAGGAGATCGGCTGGCGTGGCTTCCTCGTCCAGGCTCTGGCCCCGCTCGGCAAGTGGACGTGCGCACTCGTGACCGGCGTCATCTGGGGCGTGTGGCACGCTCCCCTGCTGCTCCTCGGCTACAACTTCCAGGATCGCGGCATCGGCGGCATCCTGCTCATGGTGCTCTTCTGCATCCCGGTCGGTGCCTTCTTCATGTGGCTCCGGATGCGCTCCGAGACGGTGTGGCCCGCCGCGATTGCGCACGGTTCGATGAACGCCTCCGTCACGCTCGGCTTCTTTCTCTGGGCGAATGACCCGAGCGTGCTGAAGACGTTCAACCTCGTCTCGATGTGGCCGATGTGGGTCTGCTATGCGGTGCTCGCGCTCATTGCCCTCGTCGTGTGGGGGTCGCGCCCCACACCTCGACCCTGGCGATGCGATGTCGAGGAGGAGCCTGAGGAGGACCTCGAACTGGTCGTCACGCCCGCCCGCGCGCCGCACGAATTCGTTGAGGAGCCCACTGAACGCTGCTAGGGTTGGTCTTTGGCTTCCGCGCCGCACGTATTCCCACTCGGCGCGAGTTCGCCGCGCGGCCCCTCTACCGCTCGGCACTTGACCACAGCATCAGCATTCACGCGAAAGAGACCCATGGCGAACATTAAGTCGCAGATCAAGCGTATTGGCACCAACCGCAAGGCCACCCTGCGCAACAAGGCCTACAAGGCAGAGCTCCGCACCGCGATCCGTCGCGTCCGCGAGGCCGTTGCTGAGGGCGACCAGGCCAAGGCCCAGGCAGCTCTCCAGCACGCCACGAAGAAGCTCGACAAGGCCGTGTCGAAGGGCGTCATCCATAAGAACCAGGCAGCGAACCGTAAGTCGGCAATCGCCAAGCAGGTTGCAGCGCTCTAAGCCTCATCGCTTTCACGAAGGCCCCCGCATTGTGCGGGGGCCTTCGTCGTGTTTCAGGACCCGGGACGCACGTTCTTAGCACCCACAACAGACACTTCGTCTAACCAGATACTTTCTCAGGCCCGGACAGCTACGCTCACCGCATGTCGGTCATGCCAACCATTGCGTCTCGTGAAGTCACCGTGGTGCTGTTCGAGCAATTCGAACTCCTCGATGTGTTCGGTCCGGTTGAACTCTTGAGCAAGGTCCCCGAGCTTCGCATCACGTGGGTGGCAGATTCGCCGGGGCCAGTGACGAGCTCACAGGGCGTTCGCGTCATTGCGGAACAACCATTCACCCATGACACTCGGGCTGACATCCTGCTCGTGCCCGGTGGAGCTGGCACCCGGCAGCTCGTCCACGACAGCGCATTTCTCACGCGTCTGACAACCGTTGCCAAGACATCGCACCTCGTCACCTCCGTATGCACCGGGTCCGCGCTCCTCGCCGCTGCTGGATGCCTCGAGAGCTATCGCGCGACGAGCAACAAGCTGGCGTTTGAATGGGTGCGCGGACATGGTCATGACGTTGATTGGGTTGCAGAAGCCCGCTGGGTGCACGATCGAGATCGATGGACCTCATCCGGCGTGGCAGCAGGTATGGACATGACGGCAGCACTCATTGCGCACCTGTATGGCGACGAGGTAGCTCGTAGCGTCACCCAACATGTCGAATACGAACCACAACGCAACGCGGATCACGACCCGTTCGCCTCGCTCTATGGACTTGTTGACCGCTAGAGCTGGCGCGTGGCGATCATGCGGAGCATCCGTTCGACAGCAAACTCGGCGTCCTTCGAACCGCCCTTGACGCGGTGATCGGTTTCGGCGACGAGCTGGATGGCGCGAGCAAGCGAGCGGTCGTCCCAGCCACGCAGCTCGCGGCGGGCCTGGCCGATCATCCACGGCGCTCCCCCGATCTGCGAGGCGAGCTGGGCATCCGTACCCCGAAGATCGGACACCTTCGCCATGGTGCGGAGTTTGTTCGCGCAGGCTGCGACGATGGGCACCGGGTGGATGCCGGTGGCGAAGCCGTGCCGCGCGAGTGCGAGCGCTTCGCGGACGCGACCTGCGATCGCGGCATCAGCAATCTTGAAGCCGGTCGTCTCGACGCGGCCGCCGTAATACTTGTCGATCAGCTCTTCGGTGATGACGTCGTCGCTCAGCGTCATGAGCTGGCTGCAGGCGCTTGCGAGCTCGGCGAGGTCTGCATTGAACGCGGCGACGAGCTGCTGCGCGGCGGCGGGCACGATGCGCCGGCGTTCGGCCTTGAACTCTCCCATGACAAAGTCCACAAGTTCGTTCGCCTTGAGCGGTTCGCACGACACCTCGATGGCGATGCCCTGTGGGGCGCTGCGGATGGCATCGAGGAGCTTCTTGCCGCGTTGACCGCCACGGTGGCGAATGACGAGCGTTGTCTCGTCGATCGGCACTTCGAGGTAGCTGATGGCATCCGTGATGAAAGCGTCCGTGCAGCTCTCGGCGCCGTCGATGAGGACGAGGCGCGGCTCGAGAAAGAGCGAGGGACTCACGTAGCTCGCAAGCTCACCTGCCGCATAGCCGGATGCGGCAAGCTCCGTGACCTCGAGCTCGGGGTCTTCGGTGACGAGGGTCTGCTTGATGAGACTCGTGGCTTTGCTCGCGAAGAAGTCTTCTTTGCCACTCACGAGCACGATCGGCACGGGGTACGCCTCACGGGCCGGGACGACCGGGATCTTCGCTTTTTTGGGGCGCGCGGAGGCGGAGCGGGATGTGCCACGGGCTGCAGGCATGCGTTCCTCCTTCACGGTCGGCCTCCAGCGTAGCGGCGAGCGCCGACATTCCCGGGCAGCTCCCGTCACCGCCGTCTGCCCAGCTAAATCAGGCAAGCTGAGGTGCGTGAGTGACACGACCCCCGACACAACTCCGCTCGAGCGGCTGCGCGCGGCAATCGCCGAGGTGCACCTGCCCCTCGAGTTGCAGGACGCCCCCGAAGCCCGCTTGCGGGCACGACGTTCGCTGCAGCAGATCGACGACTACATTGCACCGCGGCTCGAGAACCTCGACGCTCCCCTGCTCGCGGTCGTCGGCGGCTCAACAGGTGCCGGCAAGTCGACGCTCGTGAACGCGCTCGTCGGGCACCCGGTAACTCGCACGGGCACCATCCGCCCCACAACCCGTCAGCCGATCCTGCTGCACAATCCGGTGGACCGAGACTCGTTTACGGGCACTCGTGTGCTGCCGGAGCTTGCGCGTATCACCGGCGTCCCGGTGAAGGAGGGGACGCCCTCGCGTCAGGCGGGCGATGCCCCCGATGCGAAGCTCATCTCCTCGGTCGTGCTTGTCGGCGATGACGCAGTTCCTGAGCAACTCGCGATCCTCGATGCGCCCGATGTTGACTCGATCGCTGATGAGAACCGTGCCCTCGCCGAGCAGCTCCTGCAGGCGGCCGACCTCTGGATTTTCGTCACGACCGCGAACCGCTACGCCGATGCGGTGCCGTGGAAGCACCTCGATGCGGCCTCCCAACGGGATATGACAGTGGCGGTCGTCCTCAACCGTGTGCCGGAGGGTGCCCGTGAGGTTGAGTCGGATTTGCGCATGATGCTCGACGAGCGAGGCCTCGGCGAAGCTCCGATCTTCGTGATCCCGGAGGCGCCCCTCAACGAACTCGACATGCTTCCAGAAGAGCAAGTCAAGCCGCTTCGCGAATGGCTTGCTGAGATCGCGAATGATCGCGCAACCCGCCGCGAGGTTGCCCGCCGAAGCGTTGCCGGCGCGGTGCAGCAGCTCGTCCGCGACACGGCCCTGGTCGCGAATGCGCGCCGCAGCCAGATTGACGCGGCATCCGATCTTGCGACCCTCGTCAAGGCACAGCATGACGACGCTGCGGCGCGTGTGATCGACGCGACGAAGGACGGCGCCCTGCTGCGTGCTGAAGTGCTCGCCCGATGGCAGGACTACATCGGCACGAGCGATGTGTTCCGCACCCTCGAGGCGTGGTTTGGTCGCGCCCGCGATGCGGTCACCTCCTGGGTGCAGGGCAAGCCCGCCCCGATTCGCGAAGTCGAGCGCGAAATCGAGCACGGCTTGTATTCGGTCATCATCGACGAGGCCGGTCGCGCCGCAGGCGAGTCCTGGCAGACGCTCCGACACTCGCAGGCTGCGGCCTCGCTCAAGGCTGATCCGAGTCTCGGACGCGAAAGCTCCGGTCTCGACGAGAAGGCTTCGCGCCTTATCCGCGACTGGCAGTTTGAACTCATGCAGATGATCCGCGAGAGCGCGAGCTCGAAGCGCGTGGAGGCACGTTTGCTCTCGCTCGGCCTCAACGCCGTCACGGTTGCCCTCATGGTGGCGGTGTTCGCCTCGACCGGTGGCCTCACCGGTGGTGAGATCGCGATCGCTGGTGGTTCGGCTGTTGTCGGTCAGAAGCTCCTCGAAACGGTCTTCGGTGACGAGACCGTGCGCCGCATGGCGAAGAAGGCCCGCGAAGGCCTCGAGTGGCGCATCGACGAGCTCTTCGAGCACGAATACGCGCGGTACGCCGCGCTTATTGACCCGGTGCTCGAGGGCCCGGACGACTCGGAACTCTCGAGTGCTGCCTCTGAGCTCGCCTCGGAGGTGACCCGATGAGTGCAAAGACGCTGGATGAGCGCCTCACCGCGCTCCGTGAAGCCATCGAGCTCGGCCGTGGACGCATCGGCACCGAGGAGCTCAAGCGTGTCGAGCAGGTACTCGCACGAGCAGAAGAGCGCCGCACGCTCTCCTCGGAGCACACCGTCGTCGGGTTCTTCGGGGCGACCGGATCCGGCAAGTCGTCCCTCTTCAATGCCGTCACCGAAACGAACTTTGCTACCGCGCACGTCCGCCGCCCGACCACGAGCGAACCGCTTGCTGCGATCTGGCAAGCAGAGGGCTCCGAGCCGCTGCTTGATTGGCTCGAGGTGACGGATCGCCGTCCGGTTGAGACCCCGTTCCCGGGTGGTGAGACCCTGCCGCTCATCCTGCTGGATCTCCCGGACTTCGACTCGATCGCGATCGAGCATCGAGCGATCGTGGAGCGGCTCGTCGGCCAGGTGGATGTGCTCGTGTGGGTCGTCGATCCGCAAAAGTACGCGGATGAGACCATCCACAACGACTTCATCAAGCCGCTCGCGAAGCACGCGAAGGTCTCGGCGTGTGTGCTCAATCAGGTGGACCGCCTTCCCGAGCACGAGGTGCCGCGGGTGCTCGCATCCCTTGAGGAGCTGCTGCGTTCGGATGGGCTCGGCGCGATTCGCATCCTGCCCGCCTCCGCGCTCACGGGCGATGGTGTTCCTGCCGTGCAGCAGCTCATCGCACGGTTTGCGCGCTCGAAGGCGACGAAGGATGCGCGTCTGCTGGCTGACCTGGATACCGCTGCAGCATCGCTTGACGCGGGTAGTGCACCGGCTGCGCTGTCGGGAAAGCGTGCACAGGAGATGGTGTCGACCATCGCCTCGGCTGCTGGTGTCGACACGGTCGCTGATGCGGTTGCTCGCTCGTACCGTCATCGTGCCGGGCTCACGACCGGCTGGCCGCTCACGGCCTGGATGCTGCGGTTCAGCAAGGACCCACTCACCCGCCTCCACCTCCCGACGAGTCAGCGTGCGGCGGCTCGAAAGGATGGCCGCGTTGCCGAGGTGCATCGCACGGCGCTCCCGCCGCTCTCGGCAGGGCAGTCCGCGTCCATTGCGCGTGCGGTGCGCAGCTACGCGGACGCTGCCGGCGAAGGGCTTGCACCCGGCTGGCAGCAGTCGATTCGCGACACCGCCAATGCAAAGCTTGAGGAACTCCCCCACGAACTCGACCGTGCCATCGCCGGCACGTCGCTCGGCGCTCGCGGCTCGTGGTGGTGGGTGCTCGTGGCGATTCTGCAGTGGGTGTCGCTGCTCGCGGCGCTTGTCGGCGCGTGCTGGTATCTCGCGGTCTGGTTCCTGCCAGGTTGGGGGCTTCCCGCGCCCGAGATCACGCTCGTGGAGGGGTGGCCGGTTCCAGGGCTCCTCATCGTTGGCGGAATCGTCCTCGGTATCCTCCTCGGCATCCTCTCGAGTGCGCTCGCGGCGGGACTTGCCGCGGCGCGACGCTCGCGAGCACGCAGGCGATTGACGGCCTCGGTTAAGGAGTGCGTGAACGCCGAGATCGTGAAGCCGATCGAGGCGGAGCGCACTCGGGCAGAGCAGTATCGCAAGGCGGTGAAGCAGGCCACCCGCTCGCGCTAAACCGCGGGACAGCAGCAGCCTCGGCAAGTGCCTGTGGTGGACTCCACACGGTGATGTCATCGGGTGAGCCCGCCACGACGAGGTGTCCACGCTCGTCTGTCCGCAGCGGTATGGCCCCGGCTGCTGTGAGCATGTCGAGTGTGGAGCGTGTGGGGTGGCCGTAGCCGTTCTCAGCTCCAACCGAGACGAGTGCTGCCTTCGGTTGCATGACGCGATACAGCTCCGCGGCTTGGTCGCGTGAACCGTGATGGGACACCTTGACGACGTCCGCGCTGAGCAGTTCCGGCGGGGCCTCAGACATGAGCTCGTTCTGCTGTGCCTCGCCGAGGTCCGCGAGCGCGATGAGGGAGACGCACGCCTGTCGGCAGGATGCTGTCGGCTTCACCGACACAGCCAAGCTGCCCTCATTGCTTGAAAGCACGCTCGGCTGCCCACTGCTGGTTCTCGCAGGCCACAGCACGTGCAGCGCGAGGTCACCAAAGGTGAAGACATCGCCTCGGCCGGCAAACACAAGCGGGATGCCATGCGTTGCAGCATCCCGGACGATGCCTTCGCCATGGGCCTCCCCGGTGGTGGGGACAATGAGCTGCTCGGCAAGTGGAAGTGCCGTGGCTGCTGCCCCGTCGTGGTCTTTGTCGAAGTGCGTGAGAATGAGCGCTGCAAGCTCACTCACCTTCGCCTCAGTGAGGCAGGCGTCCAGAGCTTCAGACTCGGGCCCGGTGTCCATGAGGATGACGCCAGCGGTGCTGCGGATGAGCATCGCGTCGCCCTGCCCGACGTCGCACATCCAGTAGCGCCACGGATCGGGCCGAGTCAGCCCCGACCCCACCCGCTGTCCAAGCCCGACCCCGAGCGCCACAGTGACGAGGAGTGCCATCAGGGCGACCAGTGCGAGGCGACGCAGCCGAGCGGGCGGCGAATCGCCCCGCTCGCGGCACCACCACACGAGCAGCACCGCGGGGATGGCCGTGATGAGCACTCCCCCGAGCCCTTCCGGGACGGGAATGCTCGCGAGGGGCCACCCGCTCGTCACCCGCGCTACCGCTGCGATCCACGAGGCGGGCAGCCACGCGACCCACGCGAGCACCACGGCGAGCGGCGGGGCCAGGGGCGCGAGCAAACATGCGAGCAAACCAACAACAGTTGCAATCGGCGCGGCCGGTGCCGCGAGGAGATTCGCGGTCACCCCGTGCACGGGGACTCGTGGGTCAAGCAGCACGAGCACGGGTTGGCAGAGGAGTTGCGCGGCGACGGGGACCGCAATGGTGAGCGCGAGGGGGCGCGGCATCCACGCGCTGAGTCGTTCGCCGAGCGGCCCAGCGCCCAGGAGGAGTCCTGCCGTGGCGGCGGCGCTCAAGGCAAACCCGGCATCCAGTGACATATCCGGTGAGATGATGAGCAGTCCAATGACCGCGAGGTTGAGGGCGGACGATCCGGTCACGCGTCGCCCGCCAGCATCCGCTGCGAGCACGACAATCGCCATGGCACTCGCACGCACGACACTTCCTTGCGGCGTGACGAGCACCACGAAGGCGACGAGGGCCAAGCTTGCCGCTGCGAGCCGTTCCAGCCGAGGACGCATGAGCAGGCGCCCGATCACGAGGACAGCGCCGGTGACGAGGGCACAATTGGCACCCGACACCGCAGTCAGATGTACGAGCGAACTCGTCTTCATGGCGGCAACGAGGTCCTCGGCTACCTCTCGGTCATCCCCAACGGCGAGCCCAGGCACGAGCTGTCCGCCGTCCCCTGGCAGCGTCGCCGCCAGCGTTAGGAAGCTCGCCCGAAGCGTCGCACCAACCGCGAGCGCACCGACCGGTGGAGCAAGCTGCTCGGCTGGGGCGTCGAGACTCAGGCGTGCCGCGCTTCTCGAGGAAGCCTGGATGTCGCGGAGCTTCGCGTCTGCGGCGAACCGTGTTCCCGGCTCGGTGGAGCTGCCCGCCGCGAGCCGACCGCTCACGAGGACGGGCGCATCGAGTCGGAATGCTCCTGTACCGCAGTCCAGGTGGGTGAGTTGGGCACGAAATCGCTGTCCGAGCGGGGCCTGCCCACCATCCTCCTGGCTGCCCGGATCCTCGAGGACCGAAGAACTCACCATCTGGGTGAGTGTGAACTCCACCAGACACGAATGTTTCGAGGCGATCGCCTCCTGCATCGGCGCAGCTTGACGCTGCTCGAGCGCGTGCCAGGATGCCCATCCGGTCAAGGCTGCAACCGCGGCGCTCACGGCGAGCAGCCTCAGCCAGCCAGCACACCGGCTCGACCCTCTACGCTGCACGACTGCGGCGCCCGCGATGAGGAGGATTGCCACCGCCGCTGCCCCGCTGGTGAGCCACGCCGCGGACTCGTCGATGCTGTAACTCACACCGGCGATGCTCCAGGCCAGCACTGCCGCCGGGCCCAGACGCCAATCGCTGCGCTCGCGCGACGCTTCGGCCGGGCTCGAGCTAGACGGTGACGTGGGGCGCGATCTGTTCGAAGGTGGCATCGCCAATTCCCGTCACGTTCTTGAGCTCATCCACGCTCGAGAGACCGCCATGCTGCTCGCGGTAATCAATGATCCGCTCGGCCATCGCTGGCCCGATCCGAGGCAGCGCCTCGAGTTCGCTGGCGCTCGCGGTATTGAGGTTCACGAGACCGCTTCCCACACCCGTTCCAGCCGACGTGCCCGTGCCGCCACTGCTGTCGTTCGTCGCACCGCTTGGGGCCTCGGCGGGCGCTGGCGATTCACCGACCCGCGGGATGCGCAATTGCTCGCCGTCCGCAATCGGGCGCGCCAAATTCACGAGGCTCGTGTCAGCATCAGCGCTCACCCCGCCTGCTGCCGCAACCGCATCCACAAGGCGTGCCCCTGCCGGAAGCTCATACACACCGGGCTTCGCAACGGCACCCATGACGTGGACGAGAAGCCGCGCGCTCGCGGTCGTTGCGGGCGCAAGGTCGAGTGTCGCGGAAGCGCTGGCCTTTTCTTCGGCCGCGATCGAGACGGTGCTCGCCGGGTTGAAGGCTTGCACCCCGATGGCGGCTGCGAGGATGACCAAGACCACCACCACGAGCGCACCCGCACCAATCCGCCAGCGAGGGCGTGCGCTCGTGAGTGTGAACTCATCGAATCGTTCGAGCACCTCGTCTCGAGAAGCTCCTGTCCCCACTACGACGTTGACGGCCTGATCGTCCGAAGCGGACAACAGATCGTGCGAGGGGGCGCTCTTGGGGCGCATGGTGTCGTGCTCATCGATGTTCACGCGGGCACGCTAGGTGAGATCCACGCAGGCTGCCCGCCCCGCCTCAGGAAGTTGTTGAGAGCTCCACATTCCACAGGCCGTATCTGGATCCGACCCGCGCAGCCGTACGGATCGACGGATACGACGTATCTCGGCAGGATGATGAAGCCACGAACACGAGTCACAGCATGAAAAGGATGCGTGGAAACGGCGTTGACCGGGCCGCGACACTCGTCACGACCCGGTCATCGAAGCGCCGAACGCGCTGTTAGCCCTTCACCGCAATGTTCACGAGCTTC
The DNA here is from genome assembly GCF_001570905.1 of [Zimmermannella] alba NBRC 15616. Lineage (GTDB taxonomy): Bacteria > Actinomycetota > Actinomycetes > Actinomycetales > Microbacteriaceae > Pseudoclavibacter > Pseudoclavibacter albus. Next base: position 70,372 of record NZ_BCSO01000008.1, read on the forward strand.
GGGGCACGGATGATGACCTTGACGATCTCCTTATCCTCGAGCTGACGGGCAACCGCCTCGCTCTCACGTGCCAGGGCTTCAAGCGCCTCGTCGGTGATGTCGACGGGCACCTCGATGCGGTCCCGGACCTTGCCGTTGACCTGCACGACTGCGGTCGTCGTCGACTCGACGAGAAGCGACTCGTCGACCGTCGGCCATTCCACGAGTGCGACACCAGGCTTGTGACCGAGGCGTTCCCAGAGGTCTTCGGCCGTGTACGGAGCGACACAGTCGAGCACGAGCGCGACGATCTCAACACCCTCGCGGACGGCCGGGTCAGCAGCGCCCGGTCCCTGGTCGATCGCCTTGCGGAGCGTGTTCACGAGCTCCATGAGCTTGGCGACGGCGACGTTGAACTTGTGCTGTTCGAAGAGCTCAACCGCATCGCGCAGGAAGCGGTGGCTCGCCTGGCGAACGGCGCGGTCACCCGTGGCCGGGTCGATACCCGGTTCGCTCGTCACGTCGCCACCGAGGCGCCATGCGCGGGCGAGGAAGCGGTTCATCGCCTGCAGCGACACATCCGCCCAGTCGATGTCGTCTTCTGGCGGGCCCGCGAAGCACATAGCGGCGCGCATGGCATCCGCACCGTGCTCGTCGAGCTGCTCGCCGAAGAGCACGACGTTGCCCTTCGACTTCGACATCTTGGCACCGTCGAGCAGAACCATGCCCTGGTTGAGGAGCACCTCAAAGGGCTCTTCAACGTTGACGTAGCCCATGTCGAAGAGGACCTTCGTGATGAAGCGAGCGTAGAGCAGGTGCAGGATCGCGTGCTCGACACCACCGATGTACGTGTCGATCGGCAGCCAGGCGTTCGCCTTGTCTGGGTCGAACGGCATGTCCGGGTTCTGCGGGTCGGTGAAGCGCAGGAAATACCACGACGAGTCGACGAAGGTGTCCATCGTGTCGGTGTCGCGGGTGGCGGGGCGGCCATCCGGCAGCGTCGTCTGCTTCCACTCGGTGGCAGCGCCAAGCGGCGAGGTGCCCTTGGGCTTGAGGTCCATGCCTTCACCTTCGGGCAGGAGCACCGGGAGCTGGTCTTCGGGCACGAGATGCTCAACGCCGTCCTCGTCGTAGACGACCGGGATGGGTGTGCCCCAGTAGCGCTGGCGCGAGATGAGCCAGTCACGGAGGCGGTAGTTCGTTGCGGCGCGACCAGTGCCCTTGCCCTCGAGGATCTCGATGGCGCGAGCAACGGCCTCAGCCTTCGGGAGGCCGTCGAGCTCACCCGAGTTCATGAGGATGCCGTCGCCGAGGATCGGCTCCGACGCGGTGGCCGGGTCGATGTCCGCAAAGGTGACCTCGGGGTCCGCCCCTTCGAGTCGCGTCGGGTCGAGGACGGCGCGGATGGGCAGATCGAACTGCTTTGCGAAGTCGAAGTCGCGCTGGTCGTGCGCGGGCACGGCCATGATCGCGCCGTGACCGTAGTCGGCAAGCACGTAATCGCTCGTCCAGATCGGAAGGCGCTCGCCCGTGAGCGGATTGAGACCGTACTGCTCGAGGAACATACCGGTCTTCGGACGGTCGGCCGTCTGGCGGTCGATCGCGTTCATGGCGCGGGTCTCGTCGAGGTAGGCCTGGAACTTCATGCGCGTCTCAGGCGAGGCCTTCGAAGCGAGCTCTGCAGCGAGGTCACTCTCGGGTGCGACGACCATGAAGGTGGCACCCGCGAGCGTGTCGGGGCGCGTGGTGAACACCGTCACCGGCTCGTCGCGGCCCTCGATGACGAACTCAACATCGGCACCGTGCGAGCGGCCGATCCAGTTGCGCTGCATCTGCAGCACCTTGTGCGGCCACTTGCCCTCGAGCTTGTCGAGGTCGTCGAGGAGGCGGTCGGCGTAGTCGGTGATGCGCAGGAACCACTGCGTGAGTTCCTTCTTCTCGACCTTGGCGCCCGAACGCTCGCTCGTACCGTCAGCGAGCACCTGCTCGTTCGCGAGGACGGTCTGGTCGACAGGGTCCCAGTTCACGAGCGACTTCTTGCGGTAGGCGAGGCCGCGCTCGTGCATCTTACGGAAGATCCACTGGTTGAAGCGGTAGTACTCCGGATCGGAGGTGTGGACGAGGCGGTTCCAGTCGACCGAGGTCGCGTAGCGACGCATCGAGGCGCGCTGCTGGGCGATGTTGTTGTACGTCCACGTCTTCGGGTCGCCGCCCGACTTGATCGCGGCGTTCTCGGCCGGTAGACCGAAGGAGTCCCAACCCATCGGGTGAAGCACCTCAAAGCCACGGTGACGCCAGTAGCGAGCCACCGCGTCGCCGAGCGCGTAGTTCTCGGCGTGACCCATGTGGAGGTCGCCCGAGGGGTACGGGAACATCTCGAGCACGTACTTGCGAGGCTTCTCGCCCTCGCCGTCACCCGTCACAAAAAGCTCAAGCTCGTCCCACACCGGAAGCCACTTGGCCTCGAGGGCCTGGGGATTGAATTCGGCGTTGCCGGTGGGCTCGTCGCTCATGGTCTCGCTTTCGATCGGACGGATGGATGCCCTCAAGGCTACCGCTCACCGCCGACATCCCGAGACTCATGCGCCCAAGCGAAGCTCCTGTGTGACGAGCTGTGAAGCGATCGGCGTGTGGGAAATGATGATGACGGTGCGTTCTGGACCGGCGGCCTCGACGAGTTCTCGGACGAGTGCTTCGGCGCGGGGCGGATCGACATCCGCCGTCGGCTCATCCAGGACCAGGATCGGGAAGTCCGCGAGGATTGCGCGAGCAAGCGCAATACGGTGGGCCTGTCCACCTGAGAGAAGCGTTCCCTGCTCCCCTACCCGAGTATCCAAGCCACCGCGACTCCGAAGCCACGAGCCGAGACCGACGCGCTCGAGGGAGCTTATGAGTTCAGCATCGCTCGCATCCGGCTTCGCGAACAGCAGGTTCTGGCGGATGGTTTCGTGGAAAAGGTGCGGACGCTGTTCGATGAGCCCGACGACCGCACGCACATGGTCCGGGTGCGTGCTCTTCACGTCGATGCCGTCGAGGAGGTAACTGCCCTCGTGCTCGAGGAAGCGCACGAGCACCGCGGCGAGCGTCGACTTGCCGCTTCCGGAGGGCCCACGAACCAGCAGCCGTGTCCCGGGCGCGAGCGTCAATGCCGGTACCTCAAGTTGCGCTTTGGCGGCTCCTGACCAGTGGGCGCGCACCTCGCGCAGTTCCAGCGTCGGCGTGTGGTGGCGCACCCACGGTGACGGGCCGTCCGGGGCTGTGCGCGCGGAGGGAATCTCCGTGGGTGGCGTCTCCGGCGCAAGCTCGGCAATGCGCCCCGCACTCGGTCGCAGCTGTCGCCAGGCGCCTGCGGCGAGCGGCACCGCCTGGAACACTTCAAAGCACGCCATCGGCACGAGCACGATAAGGGTCAGGAGCGGCGGCGTGAGATTACCGGTCGCGAGGGAATCCGAGCCGAAGATGAGGGCCGCTGCGCTCGCGAGGCCGGAGCACAGGATCATGACCGCCTGCACCGCGCCTTCGCCAAGGGTCGAGCGCAGTCGCGAACGGCAGAGTGCCCGGTCGAGTTCGGCAATCGTGGCACGCCGCTCAGCCACCGCACCGAAGGCTTCGAGGGTGTCGAGGCCGCGCAGGAATTCGTCGACTGACTGGCCAAGTTCACCGCGCTCGCGTGCAAGCCGCCGCTCCGCATCTCCACCGAGGCGCTCGTGGACGAGGAGGGCAACGATCGCAGCGATGACGAGCGATGCGGCGAGGGCTGCTCCCGCGGGCAGGTTGACGAGGCACACGCAGCTCACCGCGAGCAGGAGCGACACGAGTGACACCACGAGCGGCTCGATCACGCGCAGCGGCAAGTACTGCAGCCCGTCGACATCCGTCACGAGCCGGTCCAGGAGTTCCCCACGACCAGCGGCGCCAAGTCCTGCCGGGACCACCGCCTCGAGGCGCTCGTAGACACCCGCCCGGAGCTTCGCGAGCTGGCGGAAGGAGGCCGAGTGGCCCAGCAGCCGCTCGACGTACCGGAACACGCTTCGACCGATCGCAAAGCCGCGCACGCTCGCGATGAGCGACTGCAAGAGCAGCATGTGGATGGTGAGCGAGGCTGCCGTGATGAGGTAGGCGCTCGTCGCGAGAAGCGCCATCGCCGAGAGCGCCCACGCGATACCAAAGAGAACGGCCGGGGTGAGGCTGCGCGTCGAGGGGGTGGCAAGTCGCAGGATTCGCGCCTGCTCGCGGTCTGGCATCCCGATCATGCGACGTCCTCCGTCGCCAGCTCGAGCAGGGGCACCTCGAGGTGCTGGTCGGCAGCCTCCCAAAGCGCCTCGCGGTGGCTGACGGCAACCACAATCGCGCCGCGTGACGCAAGCTCGCGGAGCGATGCCACAATGCGCGCTTCGGTGTCTTCGTCGAGGGCCGACGTCGGCTCGTCAAGGAGGATCAGTGGCGTTCCGACCACCCAGTGTCGGGCGATGGCTCGCGCAAGTGCGAGGCGCTGGGCTTGACCGCCGGAGATGCCGTGCCCGAGTTCGTTGATCCGATCATCAAGCCGCAGTTCACCGTCAACGGGATGATCGTCGCCGGGCCGAGAGCGGAGCGCCGCGAGCTCGAGCGCCCGATGCAGGAGGTCATCACTCGCGCCGGTGCTCTCACCGAGCGACAGGTTGTCCCGAACCGTGCCACCAAACAGCATCGCGCCCTGCCCGGACCAGGCAATGGATACGGCGCGCTCGGCACGGGTTTCTCCCCACTGCGTGCCACCGCACGAGATCGTCCCCGCAGCAGGACGCAGGCTTCCCCGAATCGCGGCCAAGATGCTCGACTTACCCGCACCGGAGGGGCCAGAGAGCACAGTGAAGCTGCCCGGCGCGGCGACAAGATCAAGGCCTCGCACGACGATGCGACCCTCGCGTTCAAGGGTGAGCCCGCTGATCTTGAGACCGTCGCTCTGCGCCCCTGACGACGACGATTCAGAGCGGAGCGGCGAGGCATCAGCATCCTCGTCGAGCACGTCAAGAACGGCGTTCGAGGCCGAGAGGCCATCAGCGGCGGCGTGGAATTGCGCGCCCACCTGTCGAAGCGGCAGATACGCCTCCGGCGCAAGCAGCAGGGCGAAAATCCCCGTCTGCAACAGCATCTCGCGGTTCACGAGACGAACACCGATCGAGACTGCCACGAGAGCGACGGCGATACTCGCCAAGAGCTCGAGCGCGAAGCCCGACAGGAACGAGTAGCGCAGCACCCCCATCGTGGAGGCCCGGTGTTCTTCGGTGATCGTGCGGATCCGCTCGGCTTGGCGGCGTGCCCGACCAAAGATCTTGAGCGTGGCAAGCCCCTCGACGATCTCGGCGTAGCCGCGGGCCAGGTTCGTGAGCGCATCCCAGCGTCGCGACTGGGCCCGCTCGGTGACGCGACCGATGAGGATCATGAACACGGGGATGCACGGAATCGTCGCCAGAATGGCCACTGCCGAGAGCGGATCCGCAAGAGCAATCGCGGCAATGAGCACCGGCGTCACGAGCGCCGCGCGGATGAGTTCCGGGACGTAGCGCGCGAAGTACGCGTCGAGCGCGTTGAGGCCGGATGCCGCGAGCTGGCTGAGCGTCGCGAGGTGCGTGTGAGCGCGCGCCTCGGCGGGTTGCTCGGCGAGGTGATCAAGGAGCTGACTCCGAAGTTCGAGCTGCACCTTCGCGGCGGCACGTGCCGAGAACATGCCCATGATCCACTGGCTCGCAGCCCGCGTCACCACTGCGAGCGCAAACACCCCAATAAAGGGCAGAACGGAAACAAACGAGGCACCAGCAACCAGCTCGGCAATCGCGGTCGAGAGGCACCAGCATGAGACGATGAGCGCGAGCGCTTCAAGAACGCCAAGCGCCCCGCCTCCCACGAGGAATCTCCGCGCCGAGAGTGCGCGGCGAAGCAGTCGTGGGTCGAGGGGGCGCATGGAAGACACGGTACCGCCGCGGACCGGAATCCGCGGCGGTACCAGGGATTAGTTCGTGGAGGCCGCTACCTGGGCGAGTTCACGCCCGCGCGAACGCTCCACCTCAATGTCGACCGCGTCATCCACGTGGTCGCCCGTAATGTGCGAGCGGCGGATGCGCTTGCGGAACACCCAGAACGTCCACGCCTGGTAGCCGAGCACGAACGGCAGGATGCACACGGCTGCCCAGGTCATGATCTGGAGCGTGTACTCGCTCGAAGAGCCATTCGCGACCGTCATCGAGAGCGTCGGGTCGGCGGTGTTCGGGAGGAGGTTCGGGAACAGGCTCGCAAAGAGCGCAGCAACCGCGGCGGCCACGGTGAGGGCGCCGAAGGCGAAGGCGAGGCCGTCCTTGTGGAGCAGGTTCGTGAGCCACGAACCGACGAAGGCAAGCACCGCAACGAGTGCGAGCACGAGGCCGAGAACGCTGAAGTTCGCGATAACCGTCCATGTCAGGAAGGCGATCGCGAGAACTGCCACGACGATGCCGACCTTCCATGCGAGCGCACGAGCACGCTCGCGGATCTCACCCACCGTCTTCCGCGTGAGGAAGATGAGGCCGTGGTAGAAGAACAGGCTCAGCGTGGTGAGTCCGCCGAGGAGTGCGTACGGGTTGAGCAGGTCGAAGAAGGTGCCCGTGTAGTTGAAGTCGGCATCCATCGGCAGGCCCTGCACGATGTTCGCGAATGCGACGCCCCACAGAAGTGCGGGAACGACCGATCCGGCGAAGATCATCCAGTCAAACCAGTTCGTCCACTTCGCTCCGTGACCCTGGTGGCGGTACTCGAAGGAGACACCGCGCGCGATGAGCGCGAGGAGGATCACGAGGAGGGCGAGGTAGAAGCCCGAGAAGATCGTCGCGTACCACTCCGGGAATGCCGCGAAGAGCGAGGCACCGGCCACGATGACCCAGGTCTCATTGAGGTCCCACACCGGGCCGATCGTGTTGATGAGCACGCGTCGATCGGTGTCGGTCTTGCCGATGACCGGGATGGCCATGCCGACACCGAAGTCGAAGCCGTCCAGGATGAAGTACCCGATGAAGAGGAAGGCAACGATGCCAAACCAGAGGCTAGGGAGATCCATTAGTACACGCTCGCTTCCACTGCGACCTTCGCCGGCTCGTCGTCTTCCTCGAGCTCGAAGGTCTGGGGATCGGATTGGGCGGCCTTGATGAGAAGGCGGAACTCAACGACGGCGAGGATGCCGTAGATGAGCGTGAAGGCAATGAGCGAGATGAGCACGCTCAGACCGCTGACGTTCGGCGACACCGCGGCCTCGGTCTTCAGGAGCGAGAACACGATCCACGGCTGGCGGCCCATCTCGGTGAAGATCCACCCGATGAGGATGCCGATGAGCGGGAAGGCGCTCGTCCAGATGGCGATGTTCCACTGCCATGCCTTCGGCTGGCGGCCCTTGCGCGTGAGGAAGAGACCAACGATCGCGACCAGGATCGAAGCGAAGCCGAAGAACATCATCCAGCGGAAGGACCAGTAGGTGATCCAAATGGTCGGGGTGTAGTCGCCCGGACCGTAGAGCGCCTGGTACTGGGCCTGCAGGTCGTTGATGCCCTCGACCGTGCCGTCAAGCGTGTGCGTCGAGAGGAAGGAGAGCAGGTGCGGGACGCGGATGGAGAAGAGCTCGCTCGTACCATCCGGGGTACCGAGCGTGAAGATCGAGAAGGAGGCGTTGGCGGTCGTGTGGTAGAGCGCTTCCGCAGCCGCCATCTTCATCGGCTGGGTCTGCACCATGACGAGGCCGAGCGCGTCTCCCGACCAGATGACGCCGATACCGCCGATGATCATGCTCCAAAGGCCGAACTTGAGGGCCGGGCGCATAATCTCGAGGTTCTGTTCACGCTTGAGGTGCCAGGCAGCAACACCCGCGATGACACCGGCCGCGAACATGATCGAAGCGAAGAGGGTGTGCGGGAGCTGCGCGAGCGCGACCGGGTTGAGGAGCACCGCCATGAAGTCGACGAGTTCCGCACGGCCCGTTTCCGGGTTGAACTCGAAGCCGACCGGGTTCTGCATGAAGGCGTTGGCCGCGAGGATGAAGTAGGCCGAGATCCAGGTGCCCAGCATCGTGCCCCAGATCGTGAGCAGGTGCAGCTTCGGCGGAAGCTTGTCCCAACCGAAGATCCACAGACCAATCATCGTGGCCTCGAGGAAGAAGGCGATAAGGCCTTCGAATGCGAGCGGGGCGCCGAAGATGTCGCCGACGAAGCGGGAGTACTCCGACCAGTTCATGCCGAACTGGAACTCCTGCACGATGCCGGTGACGATACCCATCGCGAAGTTAATGAGGAACAGCTTGCCGAAGAATCGGGTGAGCTGGAGGTAGGCGATCTTGCCGGTGCGCGCCCAGGCGGTCTGCCAGATTGCGACGGCGAGCACCATGCCAAGCGTGAGCGGCACGAAGAGGAAGTGATAGAGCGTCGTCAGCCCGAATTGCCACCGGGCGAGGACGAGTGGGTCGAGGATGCCGTCCACGGCGTTGCCTCCAAGGGTTCGGTCGGCGCGGGGCAGAAGCGCCGAGGGTGGGAGCTCCACGCTGTGCGCGTTCCCACGACACGAATCCTTGTGTTCTGGGAACTTGCTGAGTGTCGCTACGAGCAAATTTACACCGTTTATTTGCCGCCGTCGACGTTACGATGCGGGGATGCTGAATGAGTGGATCGACTGGGCGCTGGCGAGCATCGCAAGCCTTGATCCGCTCGCGCGAACCCTCGGCGCTGCGGTGGCGATCTTGCTCGAAACAAGCGTGCTCTTGGGACTCATCGTCCCCGGCGAAATGCTCGTCATCATCGCTTCCACTGCAGTCGCCTCACCCAGTGACTGGCTGGCGATGGTTGCCGCGGTCATTGCCGGCGCGCTGGCCGGAGAATCCATCGGCTACGTGCTCGGGCACCTCCTGGGGCCTGCACTCATCCGCAGCAGGCTTGGACATTGGATCGGGGTCGAGCGCTTGACGCGCGCAGAAGAGCTGCTTGCCGAGCGGGGCGGCGCAGCCGTGTTCGCATCGCGGTTCCTGCCGGTGCTTCATTCCCTCGTGCCGCTCATCGCGGGGCTGTCCGGCATGAGCTATCGCCGTTTCCTCGCCTGGACGACCCCGGCGTGCACACTGTGGGCACTTGCCTATGTGTCACTCGCCGCCGTCTCATCAGCAAGCTATCGCGAGCTCTCGCGCGAGCTGCAGTGGGCGGGCGTCCTCTTTCTTGGCGCTCTTGCGATTGGTCTGCTGCTCGTGCACTTCGGCAAGAAATGGTTCGCCCGACGATTCCTCGAACCGGGAACGCCTACGTCGCGGGGCGAGGCGGATCGTCGCGCCTCTCGAATCGACTAGTTGTCGAGGTCGATCGGCATCTCCTGCATGAGTGCATCGGCGAGCCGTTCGAGTTGGGCCTCGTCACGCGACCCCCGCATGAGCTCCTCAAAGCGGAGGACGAGCACCATGTTCGTCGTTTCGAGGGTCCGCTTGGCGCGTTCGTAACAGGGTTCTGAGTCACGCCCCGACAGCCGGTACGCACTCGCACGTTCAATAAGGCTGAACGCGATCATGAGCACAAACTCAATATCTGACGCCACTTGACGGAACGCTGGTCCCTCCGGCACGAAGAACTGCGCAATCTCACGCGCGGCCATGAGCCGGGGAACTTCGCCAGCACGCAAGACGCCACCAAGAAGCGCTGCCTCAGCTTCGCTGATCGGAAGGTCAAAGAGGTATCCGTACCCAAGCACAGGGCTGCCGGGCGTCTTCTGGTGCCACTCAAGAAAGTCGATCGCGAGACGGTCAAGGAGCGTACGGTAGCCAGCAACGTCAGGTTCGGTCCAGCGGAGGACTTCACGCATCCGCGTGTGGAGCTCTTCGAAGTGGCGAAGGCCAAGTGCTCGCAGCACCGCCGTGCGGTCTGGGAAGTATCGGTACAGCGTGCCGATCGAACACTCCGCCCGCTCTGCAACGAGGTTTGTCGTCAGACGTTCAATACCCACCTCGTCAACGACAGCGGCGCAGGCATTGAGCAATTCTTGGACACGAGCGACACCACGCGCCTGAGTCGGCGTGATTCGATCGTTCACCTGAGTCCCCTTTTGTGCCAGATAGAGCCCCCCAACAGAACGTTAGTCACGCGCCCCACTTTGCATCTCCGACCGCCAATATTACCTGAGGGGTCGGCACGACACGGCAACAAACATCCTGATGAATCACGGATTTTTCTGAAGACTTTCGTTGACTCCCCCATCGCCTCATAGGCTGTTCGCATGTGCGGAAGATTCGTGGTCGCGCGAGCGAAAGCCGAGCTCCTCGCCGACTTTCAGATTGACGTCGTCGGCCCCGATACGCCGGACCCGTCGTTCAATCACGCACCGATGAGTATCATCCCGATCATCACCATCAGTGCCAAGGACGCATCGCACTGGCGCCTCGAGGGCGCGAAGTGGGGACTTGTCCCCCCATGGGCAAACGACCCGACCATCGGCGTGCGCGCGTTCAACGCGCGTTCGGAAAGCGTGCACGAGAAGCCAACGTTTCGACACGCACTCACAAGCCAACGAGCGATCGTCCCCGCGAGCGGATATTACGAGTGGCAAAAGCGAGCTGACGGCACGAAGCAGCCTTTCTATCTGCATCCCGAAGGCGATTCACTCCCTTTCGCAGCACTGTACGAGTGGTGGAAAGACCCCTCGACGCCGGAGTCACCATGGCTCCTCTCGGCGACGATCCTCACGCAGGCCGCAGAGGGACATCTTGCTGACATCCACGACCGGATGCCGGTCATGCTTCACGAGGATCTCCTCAACGACTGGATCAGCCCGCAGGTCGAAGGCTCGCGTGAGCTTGTGAGTGCCATCACCGATGCAGGCCGGAGCGTGGCCACCCAGCTCACTGCCACCGCCGTTTCGAGCGCTGTGGGCAACGTCCGTAACAACAGCCCCGAACTCATCCAAGCCATCGACATTGACCGGTAACGTCAAGGAGCGCGTCACGAAGGCATGAAAAGATACGGCCCGTGAGCCCGAAAAACCGCGTTGGACCAGCCATATCGTCTCTCATGAGCACGTTCCCCCCAGTCAAACTGGCCATGCGGAATGCGTTCCGGGTTGAGGATTGGATCCACAACTCGCGAGTCCGCAGCGTCCGCCGACGCGGCTACCGGATGGTGGTTGAGCCCTACACCGGATACGGATCAACCGAGTGGGTGCGTATACTCGCACGCGTACAGATGGCGCCGCCACCCCTGCTCATGCCGAAGGTTCTTGTCGAGCGTCGCGAACGCCGTGAACGCACTGTCCGAGGCTGGCGAGCCTTCACGCGCATTGCAGCCGCTCACTCGAGTGTGACCGTGAAGATTGGCTCGACGACCCACCGAGTGACCGCGGACCGAGGCGGCGTCATCGACATCAACTTGCCCGCGTCGCTGAGGCCCGGCTGGCAGGAGATCAGTCTTGAGAGCGCTGATGGCTTCGTGACCACTGCGCCGGTGTTCATTGTCGACCCCAAACAGCGAGTGGGCATTGTGTCCGACATCGATGACACCGTGATGGTCACAGCGCTCCCCCGTCCACTTCTTGCCGCGTGGAACACCTTCGTCCTTGACGTGCACGCACGTACACCCACGCCAGGCATGAACGTCTTCGATGAGCGCTTACTCGACGCCTTTGGCCACGGCACAACGCCCGTCATCTATCTCTCGACCGGCCCCTGGAACGTTGCACCGACGCTCGCCCGATTCCTTGGCCGGAACGTCTACCCGGCTGGCCCACTCCTGCTTACCGACTGGGGCCCGACGCCGGATCGCTTCTTCCGCTCGGGGTATGACCACAAGGTGGAGAATCTGCGTCGCCTCGCAGCGGAGTTCCCCAACATCAAGTGGATTCTCATCGGCGATGACGGCCAGCACGACGAGGAGATCTACGGCAACTTCGCGCGTGAGTTCCCTGACCATGTGAAGGCCGTTGCCATTCGTCGACTCTCCCCGAGTGAGGCGATCCTCGCGCAAGGTGCACGCAGTATCCTCCCCGAAGAGGAGGGACCCAAGGAGGACGGGATCGAGGTCCCGTGGTTCTCAGCTCCGGATGGCGCGGGTCTCATCGATGCATTCCGCGAGGCAGGCATGCTCGCTGAACCTGAGGCACTGCGTATCGAGGAAGAAGAACGCGAAGAGTTCCTCGCCGAGATGGACGCACGCGAGTCGACATACGACCCCCAATAAGACCTCACCTTCGAACGGATTTTCGACACACCCTCCCGGAATGTCGGTGGCCCTTCTTACACTCATCACATTGATCGAACACCAGTTCGAACACCAGTTCGAACACCAGTGTGAGGAGTGTCATTGTGCGAGTCAACGAGCCTGTCCACGTTGAGCTGTCCCCTCGGGGTGCCCCTGCCCACTTTGTCTGGCGTGGGTATGAGTATCACGTGGTGAGCACGCCCGAGCCGTGGCTTGCACAGCAGCGGTGGTGGTCGCACGATGCTGCGCGTGCTCCGCGTGGTGGTGGCGTGCACGAGTACGAACAAGAGCGTTGGCGGGTCGATGCCGTTGCGCTCTCTCCTGCTGCCCCTGCGGCATCCGAAGGAAGTTTTGATCTTGCGGTCGATGCCGCGCGCTCGTCGTGGCTTCTCGCCGACGCGTTCACCGACGAGTTCGAAGAGCTGTTGTTCCTCGAGCCATGAGCACGTTCACGCATCTGCACGTGGCGTCCTTCTTCTCAGCTCATCACGGCACGAGCTCCCCCGAAGAGCTTGTTGCGCAGGCTGTCGCGCAGGGCGCGCACGCTGCAGCGCTCACCGACCGCGATGTGCTCTCTGGGGCAGTGCGCCATGTCCGCGCCTGCATCCAGCACGGCGTTGACCCCATCGTGGGTGTTGAACTCTCGCTCGCTGCGTCGTCTCGGCCCAGCCCGGAGCACTCCGCTCCCTTCGGTCGTGGCGTGTTGCTCGCGCACGGCAACACGCGAGGGGCGGGGTGGGCCATGCTGTGCCGTGCAGTCAGTGCCGCTCATACTCCCCCGCGCGGGAGGAAGCCCGCCAACTGGCAGCCACAACTTGCACTTGATCGACTCGCTGCACTCATCACGGGCGAGACGGGCCCTGTCGGCGCCCTGCTGCTCGGCCCAGAATCAGCGCCCGCCCAAGCGCTCCAGCGGGGCGAGTGGAAGCTTGCCGAGCGCATGCTGCGCAGGCTGGCAACAACGTTTCCCGGTGCACTCACACTCGAAGTCGTGTGCCACCTCACAGCGCCCGGGCACGCCACCAGCCTGCAACAGGCGGCGCGCTGGCTCGAGCTTGCTCACCATCTTGAGCTCCCGGCAGTTCTCAGCAATCACGTCCGCTATCGGGTTCCCGATGAGGCGGTGACGGCCGATGTCCTTGCCGCCAGCGGAACCCTCACACCGCTCAGGCCTGATATCGGCGGCTTGAACGCCCAAGCATGGCTCAAGAGCCCCCAGCGGATGGAAGCACTGGCGCAACTTCTTGTTGACCGCGCGGCGCTCCCCCGCGACGCAACATCCGCGCTCCTCGAAGGCACTGAGCGCCTTGCCGGACGCTGCGTCCTGTCTCCTCGCGATGATCTCGCGTGGCAAATGCCCAAGACACCCGAGCCAGAGGTCATTGGCATTCGCGAGGAGCCCAATCGGGCGCTCTCGAACCGCTGCGAGGCGGCGTTCTCCGCACGGTTGGGTGATCTCAGCGGTTGTGCGCGCACGCGAGCACAGCAGCGGCTCCGCGATGAGCTCGTCACAATCTCCGGTTTTGGCTTCGCGACGTATTTTCTTGCGGTTGCCGATGTCACCGATCTCATCCGCAGCCGGGGCATTCGGGTCCAGGCGCGGGGCTCTGGCGCCGGAAGCTTAGTGAACTATCTCCTCGGGATTTCACCGGTCAATCCGCTCGAACACGATTTGCTCTTCGAACGCTTTCTGGGCCGGCAGCGCTCCACGCTCCCCGATATTGATCTCGACGTCGAATCCGCTCGACGGCACGAGATCTACCGTGCGATTTTCCGCCGGTATGGAGATACCCGCGTGTCGCTCCTCGGCATGCAGTCGAGGTATCGGGCACGTGGGGCCACCCGCGATGCGGGCAGAGCCCTCGGTATCAGCGATGAGCACATTGACCTCATTGCGAAGCAACTCTGGCGGCTCAATGCTCGCGATCTGCGCAGCGCCCTGCAGAACAACCCCGAGCTGCAGCGGCTCTCCGCCTCGCTCGGCGGACTTCCCCAGGCAGAACTGTTGCTCGATCTTGCCGAGCGCCTCGATCGCCTCCCCCGGCATCTGTCCATGCATCCCTGTGGTGTTCTCCTGGGCGACAACACGCTCTTGTCGGTCACTCCGGTTCAGCCAAGCGGCATCGGACTCCCGATGAGCCAATTCGATAAGGACGACATCGACGATCTCGGTCTACTCAAACTCGATGTTCTCGGTGTCCGAATGCAATCGTCATTGGCCTACACGGTGCACGAGATCACGCGTCTTCACGGCGATGAGATCGCGAGCGCCGGGGGCCTGCCAGAGGATGCTCCGTATCTCGCTTCGGGAACGCTCGCGCTCAATGACATCCCTCACGACGATGAGGCCACGCTGCGCATGATTCGCTCCACGCATACGCTCGGCATGTTTCAAATCGAGTCGCCCGGGCAACGAGAACTCATTGGCAAGATGCAGCCAACTGCTTATGAAGATCTCATCGCCGATATTTCCCTGTTTCGTCCGGGCCCGATGAAGGGGAACATGGTGGCACCGTACCTCGATGTCCGCCACGGGATTCGGTCTGCGGAGTATCTGCGCCCCGAATTCATTCCCTTTCTTCGCGAGACGCACGGTGTCGTCGTGTATCACGAGCAGCTCATTCGCGTCCTGTCGTTCTGCATGGGCATCGGCTACGCCGAAGCTGATGAGCTTCGCCGACAGATGTCGCATCAGCTCACTGAGGTCGAACGTCAATTCCGGGCAGCGAGCGCAGCTCAGCGCGACGAAGACAGGCGCCCGCGCTTTCAGCCAGCCGAAATCGACCGCATCTGGTCGGTCGTGGCGGGTTTTGGCTCCTTCGGGTTCTGCAAAGCGCACGGCGCAGCCTTTGCCCTCACCACCTGGCAAAGCGCCTGGCTCAAAACGCATTTCCCCGCCGAATTCTTTGCGGGGCTCCTCACCCACGACCCCGGCATGTACCCGAAACGGCTCCTCGTTGGCGATGCTCGACGTTTGGGGATCCCCATCCTCCCGGTCGACATCAACCGTTCAGCACGAACCTGGACCGTCGAACGTGTCCGAGCAACACCCGCGGGTGTCCCCACTCGGCCTGGTGACCTTGGGATTCGTGTCGCGCTCGCTGATGTGCAGGGCATTACCGAGGCCGAGCTCACGCGCATCCTCGCTGAGCGCCCCTTCCATTCCCTCGGCGATGTGTGGGAGCGAGCCAGACCGTCACGCCGCTTGGCAGAACGTCTCGCGATGGTCGGGGCATTCGACGCGCTCGAGCACACAAGCGTGCAGGCAGACATCCCAGTATTCCCGAGCCGGGGCGAGCTCATTGCACGCGTGCGCGAACTTGCTGCCCAGCGCAAACGACCTCGCGCTCCGAGAGCCGATGAGCTGCAGTTGCCTCTGGACTTCGATGCGGTCCACGCTGTTGAGCTACCGCAGAGCGGCCGCGCCCGGGCAAGCTCCGAGCGCACACGTGAGCGTGTGCAGGCAGAGCTTGAAGTGCTCTCCATCGACCTCTCCGAGCACCTCATCGAGAGTTACCGGCCTCTCCTCGACGAGCTTGGGGTGACTCCTGCCGCAGAGCTGCTCGAGCTTCGTAATCGCACCGAGGTGATGGTTGCCGGGGTTCGCGTCGCAACCCAAACACCGCCAATGCGTTCGGGCAAGCGTGTGGTGTTTGTGAGCGTCGACGACGGCACCGGATGCGCGGATGCCGCGTTCTTCGAAGAAGCGCAGCAGCACACCGGGTCTGCCCTCTTCAACTCCAAGCTCCTCGTCATCGCAGGAACCACCCGGCGTACCGGGGCTCGAGGGGTGAGTCTGCAAGCAGATCGGGCGTGGGATCTCGCGGAACTCTGGCAAGAATGGCGGCGCCGTCATGCCGCCTAACGGTCACTCGCCCGTGCGGGCACTAGCGCGAGGCCCCGGGCCACTGGGCTCGAATGACGCGGGTCACGATCTCCAGGAGGCGCGGATCATCAAGCAACCGGAAGTGGCCGGCCAGCGGCAACACGATCCGCTCGTGTGCGCCGGGCAGCGTGCCGAGCGCAAACGCTTCCACATCCGTTGGAATGTGCGGGTCAAATTCCGGCTGCACCGTCGTGATGCGCTCGTTCACGCCTCGTTCGCGCGCGAGACCACGCAGTTCAGGATGCTCGGGCGAGAACACTCTCAGCGCAGGATCGGCGAACAGCTGAGCGTACTTCGACCCCGCAAACGGTGTCGCGATCGCGATGAGGTGACGGATCCGATCACCCCGGGGACGCAGCATCGCGGCCTTCGCGATCAAACCGCCCTTCGAGTGGGCGATGACAATCACGTCATCCAGGCCGCGAAGCTCAAGCTCACGTTCGAGTCGTCGCGCCGATTCGCCAAGACTTGCCCGATTCCACCCGAGCGAGTTCACGAGGTACACGCTGTGACCGTTCATGCGCAGCTGCTCCGCGAGCGAGCGCAGGAATCCCGCCCGCTCGAACACACCGGGAACCAACACGATCGTTGCCCCGTCTGCTCGGCCATGCTCCCAACGCCGAACCGTGCGCTTCGACAGGAACAAACTCGCGAACTGCGCGCGCAGAGCCCAGAGATAGTCGATCGTGCGCAGCGGCCAGTCGCGCATGTCGAAGACACGGCGGCGTCGCCACACCACGCCACGTTCGCGATCGAGCGGATGATCCGCTGCCCGCGGCGCACACAGCTTCGGCGGCTCCGGCACGCACTGGTTTCCGCCTTCGACGCCCAAGATCCAGGCCGCTCGGAGCGCCGCCCGTTTCGTGCGCCAGTCCCCGAGCACGCGTCCGTGACCGCCAAGCGGCACGATCACATTGCGACCAAACTCGATGAGCCCAGGCTCCGACACGATCTCGTCCGCCTCCGGCACGATCGCGATGATGCGTCGGTCCACATCGTCGTACGCATCGAGAGTGCGCGTCGTTTCGCTCGTGCGGCAGAACATGCCAAGTTCAGGATCATCCGCAAACGCGTCCACGAGACGCGTCCCAGCGAACGGCGCCGCAATCGCGATCGCCCCGTGCACGGTCGTGCGGCTCGTGCCCGCCCGTGCACGTTTTGCTGCAAGCACAAGGACAGCCTTCGCGACGAGGCCACCCTTCGAATGCCCGAGAAGGATGACTTCATCGAGTCCTCGACGCTCGATCTCGTCGAGCACCATCGCTGCGAGCGCACGCACAGCGCCAGCATTTCGTTTCAGCTCCGGCAGCGGGCAAATCGGGTAGCCGACCTCGTGCAAGCGGTCGAGCACCGGTATCAAGAAGTCCCAGCGTTCAAAAATGCCAGCAATCGGCACGATGGTCGGGAAGCGTTCATCGCCGCCCTCATAGCGATCGACCTTGGCCGGGCGAAGCCACGAGCGCACATGCCAGCGCGTCGAATAGGCAACGTCTCTGATGACGTCCGTCGGGAACGGCCTGCGTGCGCTCATCCTGTCTCCTCACCTCTTCTTGCTCTCGCTGTGCCAGCTCCCACCCGCTCAGCTCACGCCGTCTCGAATGCCAGCGACCCCTGTCGCGTCCATGAGCGCCTGTATTGTGACCGGTCCGACGTGACGAAAGCTGTGCCGCTTGAGTTCACGAGCGAGCTCCCTCGACGCGTCCGTCTCGCTCGGAGCCTCAGGATGACTCCGTACCGTCAACGGCTGCGTCGAGGCGTACGTCCACACGAGCTTCGCCAGTCCACCATGCTCGCGCAGCTTCAAGCATGCCTGAGCATTGTTCAGCGTGGCCTCAATCTTGCGCCGGTTCCGCACGATCGACGCATCGAGGAGCAATTGCTCGATGTCGTGTTCGCCCCACTCGGCAAGCATTTCGACGTCAAAGTTCGCGAATGCTCGGCGAAAGGCAGGTCGCTTCACGAGGATCGTCGACCACGCCAGGCCCGACTGAAACGCTTCCAAGCTCAACCGCTCAAAAAGGCCGCGCTCATCGCGCACGGGGAAGCCCCACTCACTGTCGTAGTAGTCCCGCATGAGTTCGTTCGCGGTCGCCCATGCTGGCCGCGCAACACCGTCCGGGCCTCGTTCGAAGCCTGGGGCGAGGTTCACGGGCCCGCTCACAAGCGGTTCACCTCTCGTGCCCGCAGCCCGGATGCTGGCGACCAACCGAATTCCACGCCTTCCATCGCGAGCAGCTGCCGCTTGATCTCACTCCCCCGAGCAAGTCCAAGCTGCACACCGTACGGACCAATCGTGCCGTCAGAGCGGATGACGCGGTGACACGGCACGATGAGCGGCAAGGGATTCGTGGCGCACGCCGATCCGACTGCGCGAGCTGCCCGCGGGCGGCCGGTCGCTTCGGCGAGTTCTCCATAGCTCCAGGCCTCACCGCGAGGAATGGTGCATAGTGCACGCTGCACCTTGCCGCGGTAGTTCTCGGAGGTGAGGCACCAGTCGATGGGCACGGTGAACGAGGTGAGTTCGCCGTTGAGCCAGGCGACGATTTCGCCAACGGTGTCGTCGAGCAGCTGGCTCGACTCGGCAAGCGCATCCTGACCGAGCGCCCCAAAAGTTCTCACGAGCTGCTCGACCGGCGAGTCAGTCGCTGCTTCTTGAAAGGCGATGTGTGCGACGCCAACGTCCGTGACGACAATGAGCAACGGACCAATGTGGCTGTCAAGGCATCGTGCGGCAAGAACGGAGCGTTCTTCTCTGGAGTGAAGCATCGACTCAGTTAGTCGTCAAGCGTGACTTCGGTGAGCAACCCCGTCTCGACATCCGCAACGAATCCACGTACCGATTCCTTCTCTGCAACGAATGGGCTCTGCAGAATTCGCCGGATCGACTCACGAACAGAGTCTTCAGCGTGCTTGAACGATTCGGCTTTCCAGTGAGCGCGACGACCCGTCTCACGAAGCAGAAGTTCGTCAAACTCATCCTCGCTAAATGTCGACAGGCCACAGTTGGTGTGGTGCACAAGAATGACCTCCTGAGTGCCCATCATTCGCTGGCTGATCGTGAGTGAACGAATCATGTCGTCGGTGATGACACCACCGGCATTCCGCATGATGTGGGCGTCACCAAGTTCAAGACCGAGCATGGCAAACACATCGAGACGTGAGTCCATGCACGCAATCACCGCGAGCTTCTCAGCCGGTCGCAGCGGCAGCGGTCCGGGATAGCCCTCGGCATACTCCTGATTTCGCGAGATGACCTCATCAATGATGCTCATGCTGCTCCTCGAGAGTAGGCGCCGCTACGAGGGCGCTTGGACCTCTCAGCCTACGCGAGGACGGCACGCACGAACAGATTGATTTCATCAACAATTACCTTCGACTCGCAGATGATTGTCTGTATTGAAAGCAACTCAACACTCCATGCGTTGTTTCTTTTATCGCAAAAACGGATTACTCTTGGGTTAGCACGACGATCGGTGAAACGAAGTCGCCCCGCAATCCGGCTTCTCCGAGAACACCTGAATGAAAGTAGGACACCATGGCACAGAAGGTTCTCATCCAGCTCGTGGATGACCTGGACGGCACCGAGCTTCGCGAAGGCTCGGGCGAGACGATTCAGTTTGGTCTTGACGGAAAGACCTACGAAATCGACCTTTCCAAGGCAAATGCGACCCGTTTCCGCGCCATGCTCGGCGAGTACATCGACGCTGGCCGCCCGGTCCAGGCTCGCGGCCGCCGTGGCGCCGCCGCTTCGACTCGTGCTCAGAGCAGCAAGCGCGAAGACCTGCAGGAAATCCGCGACTGGGCTCGCGCCAACGGCTACACCGTGAGCGACCGTGGCCGCATTGCACAGAACATCGTCGACGCCTACGACAACCGCTAAGCGCGACAACTATCACAGCGAGGGGGCGATGCCACAGTCTGCGGCAGCGCCCCTTCGCTCATCCTCAACGAGGGGTGATGCCACGCAGCGTTTGGTGCGGTGACCTCACCCCTGGCAGCTACTTTCGCTGACGCTTGATGATCATTCCTGCACCGCCCAGGAGGATGATCGCGAGACCGACCCACGCCATCCACGGTTGCGCCTCGACACCGGTCGAGCTCAGTACGCCGTTTGAGGCAGCATCTACAGCAGGGGTCTCCGTTGCGCCGGATGCTGCGCCACCATGCGTCGGTGCGGTTGCCGTCGGAGCCTCCGTACCGGGAGTCACGGCGGGCGACGTCGGGCTCGGTGCCGGGGTTGGCGCCGGAGTCGGCGCAGGCGTCACGGTGCCCTCGTTCACGGCAATGAAACGGTGCACCACCGAGCGATCAACACCGCCGTGGGTGTCCCGGGTGATCACGTACCAGCTGTACTGGCCGGCCTCGGTGACCTGCCAGTCGGCACTCACGCACGCGGGTGTCGCGATGTTCTCCTTCGTCGCGATGATCTGATCCGTGAGCACCTCGGCCGTGAAGCTGTCGGTGGAGAGCGACCGTCCCTCGGGCATGATGCCGAGCTGTTCGTAGCTGATGTCGAAGGACTGGTACTTCAACGGGTCATCCGCTGGCTCCATGAGGGAAGCTTCGTCGGAGTTGTAGTCCTGCAGCGAGGGCGAATACGTCCGTACCCTCATGAGCTGCGACGCATTGTCGAAGTGCATGAGTCGGAGGTAGCCGAGATCACCCTCGGCAAGGCCCTGGTAGTCAAACAGCATCGATGTCACGGTACGGTCGTTCACGCCGTCGCCGCTGTCGTCGAAGGAGTCGGTTCGCTGGAACGCGTCGTGGTAGTGCCCGGACATGATCATGCGCACGTTCGGGTTTGGCGCTGCTACCTCATCGAGAATGCGCTGCGGAATGGGGCCAAGGCCACCGGTCGTGAGCATGAACTCGTGCAGGTTGATGATGGCAACTCGGTCAGAGCGACGCTTGAGCTGCTCATTCATCCACGCGATTTCCTTGTCGCCCGGGTCCCAACCCATCGACAGGACCATGAAGTCAATGCCTCCGGTCGAGAACAGGTCGACGTGGCCGCGGCTGTTTTCGTAGCTGGCGGCATACCAGGGGTTCCCGGCAACACGGGCTTCGCCGAAGTAGTTGCCGTAGTTCGTGTAATCAACGGCGAGGTGCCCCACATCGTGGTTGCCGGCCAGCACACCGTACGGAAGTCCGGCTTGGTCAAGACGAGCGTACTGGGGGTCAGCGTTCTCCCACTGGTACATCTGGTCGTAGGCGTCCACGATGTCGCCCATGTGGAAGAGATACTGAATGTTCTTGTTGTCGCGTTCGGCGAGCACATAGTCGTGGATCGACTTCTGGTGCTGCATGTACTGCGCGTTGTAGTACTGCGTATCCGACTCCCACGCGAGGGTGAAGTCGTATTCGCTGCGCGGTACATCCTCGGCGTGGGCCTGCGGCACGACACTGTCACGCGTCGATCGAGGCGCACCGGCAAAGCCCTCCGAGTGCTGGACGAGCATCGTGACGGTACCGTTCACTGCATAGCGGCTCGTGTTGACGAGACCCTCGAGCGTGAACTCCTCGGCACTCTGTCCGGTGATGTGGCGGTCAACTTCATCCCTTCGAGCGGAGCATCCTTGGTCTGGTCGACGCCGTCGACGTAGCTGTACGCGAAGGCATAGCCCTCGGCACCAAGATCGACGGGCGCTGTGCTGGCGTTGGCAATTTCGAAAAATTCAAAGTTGTCTGCGCCGGTTGGGTTTGTGCTGATCTCGGTGACGACGATGCGGGGATCCGCTGCTGCTACGGCTGGGGCCGGCGCAAGCGCGCCAGCCAACGGCGCACAGAACGCGGCCGTCATCGCAAGAGCTACTGCGACTCGGAACGATCGAGACACGGTGGTCCTTCTGATCGAGGAGGGTAACGAGGGACGCTTGACGCTCGGGGCACCCCACAAACGACAGATGAACAGCGTTCACTCAACGATGCTCGCCAGTGCCGGGCTGGCGAAGGCTGATCCGGCTGCCCCCGTCTACGTCGACGCACCTGCAGGCAGCGTGACGACAACCCGAAGGCCACCTTCGGGTCTCGCGGTGAGCTCAAGTGTGCCCTCGGCCCGGTTCACGATGGCTGAGACGATGGCAAGTCCAAGGCCGCGGCTGTCACCTCGCGTTCGCTCACTCCCGGTGGCAAACGGCTCGATCAAGCTGCCCACGTCCGCGGGGTCGATGACCTGCCCCGAGTTCTCGACAACGGCACGAGCGAACAAGACCCCGTCGGCCGACACAATCGACTCCGTGCGCACCTCGAGCGAGCCACCCTCGCGGTTGTGCCTGATCGCGTTCTGCACGAGATTGCCTGCCAGCTGGGAGAACAAACGCTCATCGCCCACGGTCAACGAGGGCTCAAGCTTGCTTGTCATGGTGAGCATGCGGGCGGCTGCCTCGTGCTCATGTAGTGCGAGGGCATCCTCGAATAGCTCGGCGAGATCAACGTCAGCAGGTTGGCGGTGCCCGCTTTCCGCATCAGCCAGGTCCAGGAGCGCTTCAACGGTCTGGATGCTGCGTTCATTGAGCGCGGCAAGTCTCTTGAACATCTCGCGATGTTCGCTCTCGCCTCGCGCGAGCGCGACCTCCAGCATCGTCTTGTTTGCGGCAAGCGGCGTACGAAGCTCATGCGAGGCGTTCGCTGCAAAGCGTCGCTGCGCGTTCGTGAAGCGCTCCATACTTGCCAACATCATGTCGAACGTCTGCGCTAGTTCGACGATTTCATCACGTGGACCGGACAGCCCAATCCGGTGGTCGAGGCGGCCGTCCGCCGCCAGCCGCGCTGCCCGGTTGATCTCGGACAGCGGGCGCAGCATCCGACCCGCCACCCACCATGCCAAGAGCGAGCTTGCACCCGCGAGAACGACCAAGACAACAGCTGATACGCCCACCAGTAGCCGGATGAGATCGTCGCGACTTTGCACCTCGACGGACAGGACCGCACCGTCGGCCCCTCCGTCATCGGGCACAATCACCAGTGAGTCCGAGCCGTTATTGCCGGCCGCGGGACCGAAGGCGTATTCAGGGCCATATCCGAGATACAACACGAGCACCGTCAACAGGATCGCCCCACAGCCCACGACCATGAGCGCATATGAGCAGGCCAGGCGGGTGCGTGCACTGAAACGATAGGTAGTCGTTCGGGACAGTACCTGCTCGTCGTCACGCATGGCTTGACCTATCCTCCACGGTGTACCCGACTCCAGGAATCGTGTGAATGATCCACGGTTCACCGAGTTTACGACGGAGGGCGCTGATCGTTACCTTGACCGATTGGGTGAATGGATTGGCATTCTCGTCCCACGCTTCAGCCAGCAGTTGTTCGGCACTGACCACACGTCCAGGTTCACGCATCAACGCCTCCAGCACGGCAAACTGTTTTGGAGTGAGATGCACGGCGCGTCCCCCGCGAGTGACTTCGTGACGAAATGGATCAAGCGTGACGTCGGCGACGGCGAACGTCGTCGGCACCGAAGTGAACCGACGCCGTCCGAGCGCCCGCACCCGAGCAATGAGCTCGGCAAGGTCAAATGGTTTCGCCAGATAGTCGTCTGCGCCAAGTGACAGTCCGTCGACCTTTTCCCGCACACTTCTCGCTGCCGTGACCATCAGGATGGCGGGGCGGCGTGGTGAGAGATTCAGTTGACGACACACCTCATCGCCATGGATTCCGGGGATATCGCGATCCAACAGGATGACGTCGTACTCCGTGAACTCAACGGCGGCGAGTGCAGCTTCACCGTCGGCAACCACGTCAGCTGGCAAGGAGTGAAGGGCAAGACCCTCACGGATCGCGTCTGCGAGGAATGTCTCGTCCTCCACAATCAATACACGCACGCGCTACCTCCGCTCTCGACCGTCGCTTGCGAGATGCTCATGCGCATCACGCGGCGAGAGCTGCTGTCGGTGACATCGCCGCGGCCTTGAGCGCAGGCAAAACCCCGGCGATCGCGCCAACAACGATCGTCACAAGAATACCGACAGCGGGTACCCACAGTGGCATCGTCGGGATCCAGCCGTTGATCCAGGCGACGACCACGGTGCAGCCCGCACCAAGCGCTGCACCCGCGACACCGCCGTAGGCTGCAAGAAGAACTGCTTCAACGAGGAACTGGCGTCGAATATGCGCACGGGTGGCTCCGAGCGCACGTCGCAAACCAATATCGCGACGTCGCTCCATCACGGTAATGACCATAATGTTGGCGACCCCGATGCCTCCCACGAGCAGTGCAATCGAGCCGACCCCCACGAGGAGCCCAGTAAAGACGGTGTCAATAGCGTGCTGTGCTGCCAGGCCATCTGACGGCCGGCTCACGCTCACCTCATTGGGGCGTTGCGGGTTCAGAGTTGACGGCAAGAGCGTGCGAACCTCATCCACAACATCGTCATGTGATCGTTCGAACAGTGTTGTGGGCGCTCCCGAAAACCCGAATTGCTCTCGCGCATTCGTATCCCCGACAAGCACTGACGTGTTGAGTTCGGGGGCAAGCGCAGATGGAGCCAGGATCCCGATAACGGAGTGTTGTACACCACCGATGTTGAGCTGCGCGCCGCTCTGTGTCATCCCGAGCCGTTGCGCGGCCGTCGCTCCGAGGACGGCGGTGGGATAGCGTTGCGTCGCCGAATCCAACCAGCTGCCTTGACGCACTGTTGTCGACGTTGCCTCGAGCAGGCGCTGGTCAGCTGCGCGAACGGTCAACCCGTTCGTTTCCCCCTCACTGATGAAGCCGTTTCGGTACGCATGAACGCCTTGGAGATCAGCAATCCAGCTCACCTGCTCGACACCATCGATTCTGCCAACGCGGGCTGCGGCGTCCTCAGGAAGCTTAGCCTCATCGTTCGTGAACGACTCTCCGGGTGTCACCGTCAGCAAGTTGGTTCCGAGTGCGGCCAGTTGTTGCTGCACACTAGCCTGACTCGACATCGACAGCCCAATAACGGCGACCATCGCGGCGATGCCAATCGCGACCCCGAGCGCTGACAATGTGGCGCGAGCCGGGTGCGCCCGAAGCCCATGCCATCCAAGTTTGAGGACATCGATATTGCGCAGCTTCGAGACTTGCATGGTTTTCACATTCCTCATCGCACCGCACCAAACTCTGCGAGCTGTCGTGAGTCGGATTTGATCACACCGTCGCGAAGCGTGATCTGTCGAGGAAAGCGTGCGGCGATCTCGCGATCGTGTGTAATGACCACGACCGTGGTACCGCTTTCATTGAGTTGCTCCAGAATGTCCATCACGCGCTCCCCAGAACGGGAGTCCAAAGCGCCAGTTGGTTCATCAGCGAGCAGCAGCGGTGGCTCGCCAACCACGGCACGAGCAATCGCCACCCGCTGCCGCTGTCCACCAGAGAGTTCCTTGGGCAAGTGGCTGGCGCGGTCGGCAAGCCCGACCCGTTCAAGGGCAGCCCTCGCTCGCTCCCGCCGCGTTGGCAGCGGAATCCCCTGGTAAAGGAGACCAGCTGCAACGTTATCCAACGCGGTCTGAGACTCATCGAGGTGGTATTGCTGGAAGACGAATCCAATGAAGTACGCGCGCAGAGAGGCGAGGCACTCATCGCTCGCAGTTGAAGTCGCCTGCCCCGACAGGAGAATCTCCCCAGTGGAAGGCCGGTCGAGTGTGCCAATGAGATTCAGCAGCGTTGATTTCCCTGAACCGCTCGGTCCGATAATCGCGACCCGCTCGCCCGGATCGACGTCAAAACTCACTTCCGTGAGGGCCGTCGTGGGCGGAGATCCGTAACACCGCGACACATTCGAAACGCGAAGGAGAGGAGTTGTATTCATCACTCGGCCACCGCCACAACGTCCCCTTCGGCCAACTCTCCAGCGGTGATCTCCACTCGACCATCAGCGAATTTCCCGACTTCAACGGGCACCCGTTGGACAGTGTCGTCCCGAAGCACGTCAACGGCGAAGGATCCGCCGGGTTGTGCAAGGAGTGCCTTGATTGGCACGTTGAGCACCTGCTCGGCAACCGTTCGATTGACTGATACGCGCACAGTGACATTGGCGAAATCGGCCGCCTGGGCAGAATCTTTCAACCCAAGCTGCACGGGAATCTTCGTTGTCTTCTTCCCCGAGCTGTCTTCTCGCTCGACCGCTGTGCCGACGGTCTCCACAATGCCAGCTTGGCTCGTGCCGTTCGGAAGTTTCACGTCGACGTTCTCCCCGACCCGCAAGAGTTGCTGCTCTTTAGCATCCAATTCCGCTGTCGCGTGAAGCTCAGTGCCGGTTATTTCAAGGCTGGCTTCGGCTGCCGGTTCCCCCGTTGAAACAAGACGCTGATGCACACGTGCATCACCGGAAAGAAACGCAATTCTTCCCCGTTCAAGCGTGGTGCGCCAGGGCATACCCAGGTCCCGCTGCCACGAGGCAATTGCGGTCGCGGTGTTCCAATCAAAATGCTCATCTGGCGTCGACCAGAAGTAGTCGAGTGAGGCAAGGCTCTCCTCGAGCTGCTGGATGTCCCGCCCATCGCTCATCCCTGGCTCGAAGTCACGCCATGCTGGGAGGGCACCACGGAGCGCCGTGACCGGCTCATCGTTGACGCGCATGAGCTCATCACCTGTCTTGATGGTCGCACCCGCCTCAGCGAGTGAGGTAACCGTCCCCTGCAGCGAAGTCCCCACCTGGCTTACCGCGCCATAGTTAAGCGTCCCGTTGAGCTCAACGTGGTCAACGAGGTCACTGCGCTCAGCAGTTGCGGTCGCAACAGCGGGCATCGAGGCAGCCTCTGGTGTATTCGGGCCCAGAGTGACGAGTGCTGCAACACCGCCCACCGCGACAATGCCAACGCAAGCGATGGCCGCGAGTTTCGTTCTCCGTCGCAGCATTACTGGGCTCCCTCCGGCTGCGCGGCGAGGCCCACTTCCATGGAGCAGCGTTCCACATCCTGCGGGTCTGCGTCTGCACCTCCGCTGACGACCACCTCGCCGGATTCGAAGTCAGGATCTGGCATGTCATACCCGGCTTCACGCATGCACTTGGTGAATCGAAGGATCTGAGCTTTCGTGTCCTCATCGAGCTGGGTCCCGGCATCAGCCGGCGGCGGCCCAAGCTGTTCTTCGCAGGCTTGCATCGCAGCGTCAAAGTCTGTGCCATCTGCAGATCCACCAAACGAGCCATCTGCGTTCACGGGGATTGCACCGCCTTCGCCGAGCTCGATGCCATGTTCGCCCATGCATCGCTGGAAATCGTGTTGCCACTGCTCCAAACTCTGCGCTGAGGTACTCCCGATATCGACGTTTCCCTGTGATGAAGTGCACCCGGTGAGTGCTGCCACGACGGCAACGCAAGTGCCAAGGAGTGTCGCAATTGAACTGCTGCGCATGAGTGAGTCCTCCAAATTGGTGTGTGCTTCAGCTGCCTTCTGCCGAAGCCTGTTGAATGGTCACCATTGAGGATGTCGAGTGCCCGGTTTCGAGAACGTAAACGGCAACATTGCCGTGGAAACACGAAAAAGAGGGTCCTTTTCAGGACCCTCTCGGTGGTGGACCTAGCGGGAGGCTTGTCGAAACTTACCCCGCCGGTGATTCAGATGTCGCGAGCACACCAGTCCATCCGCGCGAGAAAGCACAAGACGCACCGCCGGAGGCACCAACCGCAGCAGGCGCCGCGAGCGTCCGCAGACCTCCTCCAGCGAGCGGAAGCCGCTTACGTTGCCGGCGGGTCCCTGAAGGCTGTGGCCCGGCAAGTTGGCCTCGGACACGAGCGACTCTCTCGCCTCCTGCGAGAGGGCGGTGTCGTCCTCCGCAACCACTCCCCGTCGATCAGCGAGATTCGGCTGATGCGGTCCATGTATGAGCAGGGGGCTTCACTGGAGCGTGTGGGCAACAAGTTCGGCTACACCGCGGGGACAGTCCGCAAACACTTGATCGCCGCCGGTGTCATGATGCGCGACACGCACGGTCGTGTCTGAATGGAGCCCCCACGGTTTCGGCAAGAGCTCAAGACATCATGGCCAACGCTGATGTTTCCAACAGGAGCTGGGTCCGAGTATGCAGTCCTTCGCCGTTCATATCAGCTCTGTACCCGGCCGCGCGCGCGATCGCGGGCTTGCTGCCGCAGTCTTGCCCGTACTTCGTCGTGGATCGTGGTCGAGGTCTGCTCTGCTGTTTCGATGGAGACCACGAGTGCGTATCGCACCGTCTTACCAGCACCAAGGTGTTGGGCGTCGTCCATGCATTCAACGTGGATCGGGAACGTGTCATCGTCGCCGAACACCATGGCGCGGCTGCCTTGGACGATCTCGTGTTGGAGGCTCCCTCGCCTGACCGAGTTGTGCTCCGCATCAATGCGTTCTCCGCCTGCGAGTTGCTTGTCTGGAGTGGCGAAGTACACCTTCGCACTTCGGTAGCGGTTGAGCCGACTGACAGTGGGGGCCATGTACGCCAGGGTGATGGTGAGGCGATGCCATTCTGCGCGTGCACGAAGCGAAGGCGGGAGTGGCAACTCATAGGTGTGACGTTGGTCGCCGGCTATCAGCCCTCCGCTGACTAGGACTGCTCTGTTTGTGGCCCCAGCGCCGAGTCGATCTGTGTCGAGGCGCCCGTAGCCCAGAAGCGCGGTCAGGTGTCGACGAGCTTCCTGCTTGCTCAGCTTGAGTTCGCGGCGCAGTTGCGGTTCCCAATCGCCCCAGCTTGTCGCATGGGCAAGGAGGGCTCTCACTAGTAGGGGATGATATTGAGGATCTGGCAGCGGCGCGTCTTCTGAATCGTCGGAGCCAGCTTCAAGGACATCGAAGAGTCGGCTGGCCTCGCGCGTCACCAGTGCCGTTGCGTTGCTCGTGCCGACGCTGAAGACGGTGTGGTTGGTTGCGCCTGCTCGCCCAGGTGCAGCCACCTGGAGCCCCGGACCGGTAGTTGCGGTCTGGGCCAGTTCCACGGCAACGGTTTCTAGGCGATCGGCTGGAATGACAGGGCGGGTGTAGAGCGCTCTGCCACCGGTGTGATGCAGGTCGGGCTTGACTGATCGATCGACGCCGGGTCCCGTCGCGCCGTAGTGGGCAGGTCCGTTCGGGTGCGTAATGTCCCAGGCGGTGTCTGGTACGTCGATATCGCCGAGTCCGTCGGTGTGGGTCGCTCCGATGGTGAGTGCGTTGAGAGCATCTCCTGGAGGGAGGATGCCGCGCAACAGCGCACTGTCGTGGAGGGTTCGGATTGCAGCGGATCGAGCGGATTCGGGGTCGCTGGCCACGGTAACGGGAATTGTGATTGGGCCGAGGTGATTGCCAGCGCTGACGATGAACAGCAGGTTGTAGGAGTGAGCTAGCCAGTCGAGTAGCCGGCCAACAGGGCTCATCCTTCTCACGAGCGCTCGTGCTTGGGACCCGATCGAGAGGTTGATGACGCGCACGCTGGGTGCGACAGGGTCGTGGCCGGCATCACCTTCAACGATTCGCTTGACCGCGCGGTGTAGCAGGTCAGGGAACAGCCTGTCTGGCAGGGTCTGTTCGTGTCCTGACATGAACTCGTGGGGTTGCATGATTGGACGCACATAAAGGGGCCGGTCGATCGGTTCACTGCGGGTGGCAAGGTCTCCATGAATGATCAAGGACGCCATCGCCGTGCCGTGGTAACGAGAGGCCAGCGGGTAGTCCTCGCCAAGACCATCAGGATCATCGACTACCAGTCGACCTGCGAGGGCGTCATGGTTAGTGAACGGCAACCCATCCAGCAAGGCGACCCTAGGCAACTCAGAAGGGGCACCTCTTCGGGGTTCCAGGTCGAACTGAATACTCGTTTCCGTGGTCGGCGGTGCAACGTGCATAGGGGTGAACGGGCTGACAAACATGACTTCGTCTGTGGCCAGTAGTTGGATCGACTCGGCACCCTCAGTGGTCAGGGAATGAACCTGTTGAATCGGCAGTTCGGCAAGCAGGGCGTGGTAGCTGATCTCCCCGATCTGAGAGCGATCGAGCACACGCCCGCCACTGTCGGCGATGACTTGCTCGACGTGCGCTTGCGCGGTGGCGCGCTGTCTAGCATCGGAGCGGTACCACAGCTCGATTTCAACCATCACAGTGCTCACGGATTGGCCGACGAGGTCGAGCGTCTCTTGCCACTGTTCGCGAAGGCCGGTCTCTCGGATGCGATCCTCTGGCCCCCAGCGTCTGATTGAGGTGAGCTGTTCGAACGCTGTCTTGAACCTGCCGAGGCCACGAGCAAACTTTGTTGTCGGGTCTGTTTGCCAAGTCTTGAACAAGCTGAGGAGTTGATCAATCGCTTTTGCGTTCGACAGCATCAGGTACAGGGAGTGCTGAACGGGCTTGTCCGTACGGCCGCTCTTGGACTCCACCATGTGGAAATCGTCGTCAGGGTCAGATTGCTCCCCGATCAATTCAGACAAGAACTCCAGCCCGTCGACTTTGTCGATCGCGTTGCGGAAATCCGTGACGCTGCCGGCGAGGTCAAAGACCACTACCAAGGCCGGATCCACCTCATCCCGCGCGTCAGGCGAGAGACGTGCGCGCTCGGCATCGAACGCCGAGCGCAGTTCACCAAATTGCGGTGTCAGGCGTGCGCCCTGCCTGCCGCTGGTTGGTTTGGACAAGCGTGGCAGATCGCGTGCCTTTTGTTTTGGTCGGCCTGCAACCTTCGGTGCCCCGAATGCCAGGAGGGGCCGAGGCTCGGCCGTCATCCCGTTGCCTGATCTCGTCTGTGCTCCAGACGTTCTTGGACGATCTTCCGGAGGTTGCTGTCGGGGAGTTCGAGGACTGCTCTGCGACGCACGTCGAGAGCGAACTCTTCCAGTTCGGAGAAGCTAGCTCCCGCAAGTTTGTCCGCCAGAGTGCGCGGGGCAAATCCGAGATCACCGCCTAGCCGGGCGGCGAGGCGTTCGAGAAAGCGCGTCGCTTGAGCACGGCTGGGTGGTTCGAGTTCGGCGCGGATCTGGAAGCGTCGCCATGCTGCCCGGTCGAGAAGCTCGCTGTGGTTTGTCGCCCCGACTAGAAGGACATGCGGAGGCAGCCGGTCGATCTGGAG
The DNA here is from genome assembly GCF_001570905.1 of [Zimmermannella] alba NBRC 15616. Lineage (GTDB taxonomy): Bacteria > Actinomycetota > Actinomycetes > Actinomycetales > Microbacteriaceae > Pseudoclavibacter > Pseudoclavibacter albus. Next base: position 101,426 of record NZ_BCSO01000008.1, read on the forward strand.
CAGCAGTGTCGAGACCACGCGCTTGATCTCTCCTGTCTCGTGCTCGTCCGATCGCTCTTTAGCGATGGTGTCAAGTTCGTCGAAAAACAGGACGCAACGGCGCGTCCGTGCGAACTCGAAGGCATTGTCGAGCCGTGCAGCGGTTTCGCCCAAGAAGCTTGAGACCACTCCTTCATAACGGATGACGTAGAAGGGCAGCATCAGTTCTGAGGCGATCGCCTCGGCGACGCTGGTCTTGCCGTTACCCGGCGGACCAGACAACAGGAGTCGGTTGCGGGGCTCGATTCCGTAGCTGCGGAGCAGCTCGGAACGCTTTTGCTCTTCAATCAACTCAGCGACGACCCGACGAGGGACCGGTGCAAGCTCTAGCTCTTCCAAGCGGCGTTGAGGAACGATCTCCTGGATCAGGTCGCGCATAGCTGCCGCATGGTCGTCACGCGGAGCGCTCTGCCCAGTAGTGGTAATCAGCTCGGACAAGCGGTCAGCGACAAGGTGGTGCTGGTTGGCTCGCTCCTCAGCGATTACAGCTTCGACGAGAACGCGAAATCGGTCTCGGTCACCACGTCTCTCCGCTTCGACGAGGTCAAGTAGCAGGTCAGCACGCGCCATCTCTGCCTCCTTGAACCGCTAGCCGTTACCCTTGCTCCATCTTAGCGGCGAGCACCGGGAACCGAGAGAGCCTCGCCGCCGTGGACACCCCGGTCCCCGCGCGACAGCGGCGGGTTCACTTCCCTCGCGACTGCCAGGCAGTATGGTTGCCTGTAGGCGGCCTCTACCTGCGTGGCCCACCGTTGGATGCGGTGGTTGACCTGATGGCTTCGGTCGGAGTGGTCCTCTTGTTTCCTTGTCGCCGGTGACGAGGAGAGGACTGTGCTCATGTTTAGCCTGATCTGGATCGCCAGCATCCACACGCGGGACTTCCTGCACCGCTACATGCCGACCAACATCGTCTTGGACAGGCTCCGCACGCGGCGGGGGCTGAAGTGGGGCGTGCCGGCGATGTTGCTGGCCATCCCGTATCTCGCGGGCGCGAACATCCTGACGATTCTCATCGGCCGCGGTGCGCCTGGTTGGTTCCACCTGCTGGTGCTGCTGTGCATCTGGAACGCGTTCAAGTTCCTGGTCATGGGGCCGGTGAGCGTGGTGCTGTTGGTGCGTGCCCGCACTACTGAGCGTCGCGACCGGCGCCTGCTGTCACGTTCGCCGGTGCCCACGGCCTGACAGCCGCGCGAGGCTCGCGGGCTGTGTTGGCGCACCTACTCGGCGGAGTCTGTTCGAGGAGGGTGCGTCATGTCTGGTGTTACTGGTCTTGGTGTTGATGAGCGTCGTGCCCGAGTGGTGCTGGCCATGCTGGCGGAGCCTGATGATCCCGTCACCGGTGGGCTGATGCGCCGCGTGGGTGCCGTTGAGACGCTCGGGCTGCTCGACACCGACACGACCGTGCCTGGTCTGGGTCGGATCGATGGTCAGGTGTGGCGTGACCGCCTCACCTCACCGGGCAGGCTGGATGAGGTTGACCAGCGGCTGCGCATGGTTGAGGCGAGCGGGATCGCCACGCTGATCCCGGGTGATGCGCACTGGCCCCGAGCGCTGGATGAGCTGGGCGAGCGTGCCCCGTATGTTCTGTTCGTGCGCGGCGCAGCGTCGTTCCTGGCTCGACCGCTGAACGGCTTGGTGACGGTCACGGGTTCTCGGGCGGCCTCCGCGTATGGGGAGCATGTCGCGGGCGAACTGGCAGGTGACCTCGCGAACCGTGAGCGTGTTCTGGTGGCTGGTGGCGCCTATGGTGCCGAAGCTGCCGTGCACCGCGCGGTGTTGGCGGCCGGTGGGGACACAATCGCGGTGCTCGCAGGTGGTGTGGACCGCCCCTACCCGAGCGGGAATCGTGACTTGCTGGACCGGGTGGGTGATGTGGGTGCGCTGGTCAGCGAGCTTCCTCCCGGAGCGGCGCCGACGCGGCACCGATTCCTGGCCCGCTCCCGACTGCTGGGGGCCATGTCAGCCGCGACGGTGGTCGTGGAAGCCGGCGCACGATCGGGGGCGCTACGGGTAGCAGTCGAAGCCCACCAACTCGGACGCCAAGTCGGTGCAGTGCCGGGGCCGGTCACCAGCGCTACCAGTCATGGTCCGCACGAGCTACTCCGCACCGGCCACGCACACTTGGTCACCTCCGCTGCCGACGTCGAAGAACTCACCGCCAACCGCGCCACCCAGCGTCCGGAGCTGTCAGCCGAGTTCACACGGCGCGCGTCGCCGGCGGCTGGACCGCCGGAACGGTCTCTGTAGCCCGGTCGGCAGGCTCATGGGGTCTCGCAGCATCCCTGTGGACGGTGCGAGACCCCTTCTTTGTCCCCTGCTGTTACAGGTCGAGGTGCCGCGTCGCTTGGACGGCGGGGCGCCGACGCTCGTCCCGGAGGGTCGGGCGGGTCAGCGTTCGTAGTGCTGTTTCGGCTCGGGCGCGGTCGATCTTCTGCGCCGTGCCTTCGGGCTGGGCGCCGAGCGGGGCCGGGTCGCTGATCTGGTACCGGTCACGGTAAGCGGCCACGACCACGGCGCGGCGTCGCCATTGCCGCCGTTCCCGCCCATCGGCTGGGATCGGACCGAGTACCGTAACCCATGGTTCGTGGGTTTGGACGGCGGCGTCCAAGACTGCTTCTGCTCGAGTTTCCATGAGGTGGCGGCGCTCGGTCAGGGCTTGCTGCATGTCGGGGGTCATGGGGCCGGTGGCTTCGGGAATCAGGCCGGCGATGAGATGCGGGGCCTGGCGGGTGCGGCCCGATCCGGCGGGACGGATGGTGGCGTTGGCGAGGCGGTGGTGGATGACGGAGGCGATGTCGTCGGCGTCGGCGAACCCGCGAGCCTTGATGAGGCGTGGCAGGAGGGTGTCGACGTTGTGGTGGTTCGCTTCCGCCCGGCGCAGTTCCGCAGTCAACGCGCCGAAGGCGTCGGAGTCGATGACGGCTTGCGCTTGGTCGGTAGTGAGGCCGCTGGTGGTGACGAGGGCGGTCCAGCGGTCGTGTTGGGCTGCGGCGGCGATGGTTTCGTATTCGGCGGCGAGTTGGGCGATCGAGCCCCACCGCTCCTGCTCAGCGGTGATGGTCTCGTGCGCCGACAGCTCAGCACCGCTGTGTTGGAGCACGCCG
>NZ_BCSO01000009.1 GCF_001570905.1 [Zimmermannella] alba NBRC 15616
GGACATCCAGCTCGTTCCGGGCGACTACACCTTCCACGAGGTTGCCGCTCCGGAGGGCTACATGGCCGTCACCGACATCACCTTCACGGTCGACACCAACGGTGCCGTCACGATGAAGGATGCCGCCGGCAACACGGTGACCGCGAACGGCGACACCCTCGTGGTGACCGACCAGCAGCTGCCCGAGCACACCCCGACGACGACTCCGACGGAGACGCCGGCCGACACGACGCCGGCCCCGGGTCCGCAGCAGTCGGGCCTCGTGGGCACGGGTGTTGACGGTGCAGGCGCGCTTGGCGTGCTCATCGCTGCGGTGCTCGTTGCAGGCATGGGCGTCCTGCTCATGTCGCGCGGCCGCCGAGCTGAGTAGTCCCGCCTGACGAAACGGGCAAAATCCGGGGGTCCAAGCCGCATTGAGGCTTGGACCCCCGGATTTTGCCCTCGGTGCTATGCCTCGACGAGCGCGTGCGCCTCGCAACGCACTCGGTCGAGCTCTGCGCCGCAGCTTTCGCAGGTGATGAGGCGTTCTCGGCAGGACGGTTCGCTGCAGTTCTGCAGTCGCGTGGTGGCTTCGTCGCAGAAGCGGCAGTGGGCGAACACCTTGACGTTCTCGCCGAAGGTGACTTCCTCGCGTCCGTCAAACACCGTGAGGGCCCCTTCCCAGAGCCCCGAATTGCCGAAGCGCTCGCCGTAGCGGACGATGCCGCCATCGAGCTGGTACACCTCGTTGAAGCCGCGCTTCACCATGAGCGCTGAGAGCACTTCGCAGCGCACGCCACCCGTGCAGTAGGTGACGACAGGCTTGTTCTTCAGCTCGTCGTACTTGCCCGAGTCGAGCTCGCGGATGAAGTCGTGCGTCGTGGACGTGTCGGGGACGATCGCGCCGCGGAAGCGGCCGACCTCAGCCTCGATCGCGTTCCGGCCGTCAAAGAAGACGGCATCCGGCTTGGCTTCGAGCAGCTCGTGCAGCTCGTCGGGCTTCAGGTGTGTGCCGCCGCCGACCACACCGTGCTCGTCGACCTCAAGCTCCTCCGGTGCGCCAAACGCGACGATTTCGTCGCGGGCCTTCACACTGAGGCGCGGGAAGTCGAGCGAGTAGCCCGACTCATCAAGGCCCGTGCCCTCCGACCACTTCATGTCGACACCCTTGAACGGTGCGTAGTCCTTGAAGCGGCGAACGTACGCCTTGCATGCTTCGAGCGAACCGCCGACCGTGCCGTTGATGCCGTGCTTGGAAATGAGGATGCGGCCGCGCAGCTGGTGCCGCTCGCACAGTTCACGCTGCCACAGCATCATCGCCTGCGGGTCGGCGATAGGCGTGAACACGTAGTAGAGCAGGATCTTGGCTGGCTGGGGCATGACTTCCTCGGAGAGTAGGGGCTTCCATCCTCGCACCTGGCGAAGCGGACCGCGCGTGGTCGGCTGCAGACGCGGTGGCGGCACGTTGTGCCGCATGCCGCAGGACGGTGCTGGTGTGGGAGGCGTACCATCGGAAGGCACACACGTCTGAACAAGGAGCCCGCTATGGCAGCCTCGATCGTGCGCCGCATTGCGGGCGCCGTCGCGGTGGTGACGCTGTCGAGTAGCGTCGCCGCATGTCAGGGTGCCGGCGAGTTCACCTTGAATGGGTCTCCGGAGGTTGCCGCGGGCGAGCTTGCGAGCCAGTCGCAGGGGGATCGCGGGAGTTCCGAACGCTGTCAGGCCGTCTTCGGTCGGGAGTCGCTCGGCGCAGACATCGCGGCCCAGGCCACCGGCGCGCCGCTGGGCACTAAAGGGCACCTTGAGCGCCACACGACGCTGCGCAGCGTCGGCAGCGACCTGGCCGCATCCATCACGGTCGCCGTGGTGGCGACGTGCGACGAGGGTGGGATGAGCCGCCTCAAGCTCACGAACTTCGACATGAACCGCGTCGCCTCGACGGACGAGAGCGCATCACAGACCATGACCGTGGACGTGCGCGAAGGTGACCATCTGCGGTTCCGCTCAGGCGTCATTGTCTCCATCGACTTGATCGATCCGGCGGACGCCTCGATCGACTATCGCGTCGTCACTCATTGATGAGGAACTCCAAGAAGTCCTCGACCGACGGCCGAAATCGGCGACCGCCCGTGGGGAAGTAGAGGTCGCGCAGCATGGGGATCTGCCGTGCTTCGTCGAGTGGTGCACGCTGAGGTATTCACCGCTTGTGGAGGCACGCAGCTGGAAGAAAACAAGAAAACCCCCGCCGAAGCGGGGGTTTCATCTTGTGGCTCCGACCGGCATCGATCCGGTGACCTTTCGATTTTCAGTCGAACGCTCTACCAACTGAGCTACAGAGCCATCGGGAACCGGGGATTCCCTGTCGGAGACAGCAACGCCCTTCCTTTCGAAAGGGCGAAGCGACTCGCGACCCTGACGGGACTTGAACCCGCGACCTCCGCCGTGACAGGGCGGCACGCTAACCAACTGCGCCACAGGGCCATTCTTGAATTGTTGGTGGTTCTTACTCTATCTGCTCTGGCCACGCGTCCGTGACCCCAACGGGATTCGAACCCGTGCTACCGCCGTGAAAGGGCGGGGTCCTAGGCCGCTAGACGATGGGGCCGAGCGGATGTTGTAACAACTACCGACGAGTAAGCATACGGAAGTTGGGGGCGCGTGGCAAAGTCGAGTTTGCAAACCGTCGACTTCCGCGGAATTTCGGGGAAGTTGCGGTCCCCCTCGGCGTGTCGCAATCGGCGGTCGGGGGCTGTTCTGGCGCGAATCTATCTCGCGAATACACCTGAAATGCAAAAAAGTCTGGCGACGCGCCTAGGCGTGTCGTGCTGAAGTTGTTACTGTTCTTGATGTGGTCTGTGTGACTTGTGTTTCCAATACGGTCTCATGAGGTGAATGGGCCGCACGTACCCCCGAGCGTGCGTCACACGCCCACCCCAACGAATCCCCTGCCGGAGGAGATCCGATGACTCAGTCCACACCGCCGCGCGATGCACTGCGCCTGACGCGCTGGAATCCCCTGCGCGCGCCCTGGCGAGCTCGCCTCGCTGGAGCCAGCATCGCGGTGCTCGGCGTGATTGGTATGTCCGCCGTCGCAGTCCCCAGCTGGGCAGCCGAAGCATCCGACTTCGCCAGCTGGGACGACGTCATCGCCGCCCAGAACGACGTGGACCGCCAGCAGGCGCTCATCGACGAGATCAACGGCCAGATCGCCGAACTCGACACCAAGCTGCAGGACGCGACCGGACGCGCCAACGCAGCGGGCAGCGAGTACGGCGCCGCCGCACAGAAGCTCACCATCAAGCAGGCCGAAGTTACGCGCCTCCAGGAAGAAGCGGACAACGCTCGCGCAACCGCCGAGGAGACCCGCGACCAGGCTGGCCAGCTCGCCGCCGCCATGGCGAACCGCGGTGGCGGTGACCCCTCGCTCACGCTCTTCATGAACCCGCAGCGCGCGGATGACCTCCTCAGCCAGCTCGGCATGCTCTCTGGCCTTGCCGAGCAGACTGACGGTATCTACGCAGAGGCGGTGGACCAGCAGGAGACCGCCGAGCAGCTCGCTGCCCAGGCAACGACCGCTGCGGAAGAACTTGCCGATATCGAAGCGGACGCGCGCACGAAGTACGACGCCGCGATGGCCGAGCAGGTCGCAGCGCAGAACGACCGCGACGCGGCAACCTCGCAGCGCGCTGAGCTCCAGGCGATGCTCATCCCGCTCCAGGAGAAGCGCAACGTCACGCAGGCCGACTACACGAACGGCCAGAAGATCCTCAAGCAGCAGGAAGAGGACACGCGCAAAGCACAGGCCGCGGCAGCCCTCGAGGCACAGCGTGTCTCCTACATCCAGGATGTCGAGAACGCGATTGCTGCCGGCCTCGAACCGCCCGCCCCACCGGCCGGCATCGACCCGCTGAGCGAGGCCGACCTTGCTGCCATCCGTGCCAAGGTGAATGGCGGTACCGCAGCGGCCGCACCGAACGCAAGCGCGACGTCCGAGGCAACGAACAGCGCCGAACCCACCGAGGCTCCCACCGAGACGGCTGTTCCGACGCCGTCCGAGGTGCCGACGCTGACCGCAAGCCCGGCGCCGAGCGAAACCGCGAAGCCTGAGCCGACACCGACGGCAACGCCGGTGGAAACCACCTCGCCCGAGCTTCCGGCGCCTGAACCGGTCGCACCGGTTGAGCCGGCGCCAGCTCCGGAACCTGAACCCGCACCTGCCCCCGAGCCCGCACCTGCCCCCGAGCCCGCACCGGCACCGGCTCCTGAGCCCGCGCCGGCCCCCGAACCCGCCAACAACGGCATCATGGCTGGCTACGCGGCACCCGTGGAAGGTGGCTACCTCACCGACCCCTTCGGCATGCGCTACCACCCCGTGTACCACTACTGGGCACTCCACACGGGTATCGACATCGTCCGTGAATCCGGCACCTGCGGTACCCCGATCCACGCAGCCACGAGTGGCGTGGTCACCTACGCAGGCTGGACGGACGTGGGCTACGGCAACTACATCGTCATCGATATCGGTGGCGGTGCCCAGAACGGCTACGCCCACGTCATGGATGGCGGCGTCGCCGTGAGCGTTGGCCAGCACGTGAACGCCGGCGACGTCATCGGCTACATCGGCACGACCGGTGCCTCGACCGGCTGCCACCTCCACTTCGAGGTCATGTCGAACGGTGAGTTCATGGATCCAGTGCCCTGGCTCAACTACGTGGGCGTCTACTACAGCTAGACCCGAGCGTGAAGGGGTCCGCGCCGAATACGGTGCGGGCCCCTTTTCTTGTGCCGTGTGAGTTTTCCTGTGCGGTGCGTGACTCGGAGGCCGCCGGATGCCAGGGGCGCTCCGCACACGAAAGCGGGGCCGCACCGATGTGGTGCAGCCCCGCTTGCGAAGGGTGAGTGACTACTCGGCCGGCTTGTATGCCTTGAGCGAGCGCTCGATGATCTCGGTGGCTTCCTCAGCCGAACCCCAGGCCTCAACCTTGACCCACTTGCCCGGCTCGAGGTCCTTGTAGTGCTCGAAGAAGTGCTGGAGCTGGTCCTTCGTCGACTGCGGGACGTCGTCGAGCGACTGGATGTGGAGCCAGCGCGGGTCCTTGTACTGCACGCAGAGGACCTTGTCGTCCCCGCCAGCTTCGTCGGCCATGCGGAGCACGCCGACCGGGCGAACCTTGAGGCCAACGCCCGGGAACACCGGCTCCTCGAGGAGCACGAGTGCGTCGAGCGGGTCGCCGTCGTCGGCGAGGGTGTGCTCGAAGAAGCCGTAGTCAACCGGGTACACGAACGGCGTGAAGAGGACGCGGTCGAGGTAGACGCGGCCGGTCTCGTGGTCAACCTCGTACTTGTTGCGGCTGCCCTTGGGGATTTCGATAACAACGTCGTAGGCGCTCATTGGCGTGCTCCTTCGCTCGGCGTGAATGTTCACAGCGGATTCGGTGAGTCCAGGCTACCGAGGTGACATCGCGTGGCGGGACACCGTGACCAGGTTTGGGCATATATCAGTCATCCCGCTTGGAGGAGGGGGGGGATCACCGCTATCTTCCCAAATCTGGTCAGGCGACCGCGGGCTGGGGGAATGTTGAGGCTGCGCACACCGGGCGCTCGAACGGGCGTGTGATGGTGGAAGCATGACTGAGAACACCGCACAGTCCTTTGGCTCCGGCTCGTTTCACGGCGAGGTGAACCGCTCGAGCGCTCCTCGCGACGTTGCGGGCGGCGGGCAGCCTCGCGTGAAGTCTCATGATGCTGGCAAGGCCTCCTTCGCAACGCCGCAGCACGCCAAGGTGCCGCGCCTGAGCCGCACGAAGAAGAGCCTCATCGGCCTCATCGGCCTCGCACAGCTTGGTCTCGCCACCGCTGCCGGCATCGACCTTGCCCGCCGCGACCCGAAGCGCATCCACGGCCCGAAGGCCTTCTGGTACGCGGTGCTGCCGCTCAACTGGATTGGCCCGATCGCCTACTTCATGGCGGGCCGCAAGCTCGGCCGCAAGTAGTGGACGCAGGGCGAGGCGGCTCAGGACCGTGTTGACGGCACGACGACTCCGGGCGATTGCCCGCGAAGATCGCTAGGCTGAGCGCGTGCCAGATCGTCCTCGCCTCACCCCGCCCGTCGCGGACATTCGCCGTACCGTTCGCGTGAGCCTCAAGGCTGCCGCGCGCGACGGTGAACTGGTGCTCGTCGGCTTGAGCGGCGGCGGCGACTCGCTCGCCCTGGCAGCCGCAACCGCCTTCGAAGCGCCGCGCATTGGCGTGCGCGCGGGCGCGGTCATCATCGACCACCAGCTGCAGGAAGGCTCGGCCGAGGTCGCTGAGCGTGCTGCAGCGCAGGCGCGTGAGCTTGGCCTCGACCCGGTGATGGTCGTGCGCGTCGAGGTTCGGGATGACGGCCAGGGCCCTGAGGCATCCGCTCGCCTCGCCCGCTACGAGGCGCTCGAGGCGACGCGCCAGCAGCTTGGCGCGGTGGCGCTCCTGCTCGGCCACACCCTCGACGACCAGGCCGAGACGGTGCTCCTTGGTCTTGCTCGCGGATCCGGCGGCAAGAGTCTCCACGGGATGGCTCCGGTTGCAGGTCCGCTCCTGCGTCCGCTCCTCGGCATCCGACGCACTGCGACGCACCAGGCGTGCGCCGATATGGGCCTCGAGCCGTGGCAAGACCCGCACAACCACGATCCGAAGTACACGCGCGTTCGCGTTCGCGAACGGGTGCTGCCGATGCTTGAAGAAGAGCTCGGCCCTGGTATTTCGGAGGCGCTTGCCCGCACGGCCACGACCCTTCGCGAAGACGCCGAAACCCTTGACGAGCTCGCCCTCGAATGGGCCCGCGAGATCATCGACGAAAACGAAGACGGCCGTATTTCGCTGGATGTTGGCGGGCTCGTGACCCAGCCTCCGGCGCTTCGCCAGCGCATTTGCCGCATCGTTGCAGAGCAGGGCTTTGGGGTGTCGCTCTCGCGCCGCCACACGATGGCGGTAGCCGCACTCGCGACGGAATGGCACGGGCAGGGGCCGGTCGATCTTCCTGGCATCCGTGTCGAACGCGAGCGGGGACGCATCCTCTTCGGTGCCGCCGAAGCACACGAGCCGAACGGCGACGACGCGACGACCGCCGACACTGCCACCGCTGGCACCCGCGGGACACGCATTGTGACGCGTGCCGGCGGTGCCACCCAGATTATTGACGAACCCACGCCACACGGCGAGGACGAGACGCGATAAGGAGCCGCCATGCGCGCTATTGACTGCCAGGACGACGTTCGGGAAGTCCTCTACACGGAGGAGCAGATCCACGCGCGCATCGCGGAGATGGCGCGCGAGATTGAGCGTGACTACGAGGGTCGCGAGCCGCTGCTCATTGGTGTGCTCAAGGGGGCCGTCATGGTCGTCTCGGACCTCGCCCGCGAGCTTCGCTGCCCCGTGAAGATGGACTGGATGGCGGTGTCCTCGTACGGCTCCGGGACGGAGTCGAGCGGTGTCGTCCGCATCATCAAGGACCTCGACGCCGACCTCACGGGCCGCGACGTCCTCATCGTCGAAGACATCATCGACTCGGGTCTCACGCTCACCTGGCTCAAGTCGAACCTCGAATCGCGCGGCCCGAACTCGGTTGAGATCTGCACGCTGCTGCGCAAGCCCTCGCGCCTGAAGTCGGACGTCCCCGTGAAGTACATCGGTTACGACGTCCCGAACGAGTTCGTCGTCGGATACGGCCTCGACTTCGATGAGCGCTACCGCCACCTGCGCGACGTCGTTGTGCTCAAGCCGCACGTCTACGGCGGCGAAGAGGAGCCGGAGCCGGCCCGCGTTGAGGTGGAAGAGGGCGCCGGCTCGCACGAGCAGCCCCAGCTGTAGCGGCTTCGCCCGCGGGGCTTCGGGACTCGCGTGGGAGAGGGCTGCCCGTCATGCCGTCCCTCCGCGCGCATCCTCGTGCTCGCGCTGGAAATTAGGTCGAAAAGTGCTTGTCCGGTCACTCACGGAGTGGCCCGACAAGCACTTTTCGACCTATCTTTTGGGTGCCGCGCGAGCCTGGGCGGGGGTGCCGCGCGAGCCTGAGCGGGGACGCGCAGCGCAGGGTGATGTGCAGCAGCATGCAGCTGGGTGGGATCCGGTGGGGCTGCGGGGCGTGGCCGCGGCTAGAGGGCAGTGAAACGGACCCTGCGCTTGGTGGGGTCGGCTTCAGTGAGGCGGACGCGGATGGTCGTCCCAGCCTGGGGCGACCCGTCGCAGGATGCGGTGACGCTCGGCTCGAGGAGCAGCACCTCCGCGGGGCGCGTATTACCATCCTTGCCGCCATCCCGCGCGCCACGCGTGACGGCGACCTCAAACTCCTCGCCCACACGCGACGCAAGCGCGAGCGCCTCACCCTTTGAGAGCGCTTCACGCTCAACCGCTGACGCGGTGCGGTTCGTCTCCTCCATCCGCTTCGCCACCTCGGGGAGCGCCGCAGCAAGCTCGGGGTCGACCTCACGGCCAGCGTCGATGGCAAGGCAGCACTCGATCGCGAAGCGGTCGGCGAGACGGCGCAGCGGCGCGGTAGCGTGCGCGTAGAGGTCGGCGACGCCCGCGTGCGAGCGTTCGTTCTCGGGCGGCAGTTCACCGTGGAATGCGACATAGCCCGCGCCGCGGAGCAGGCGGGTGGCAGCGGTATGGACGGCAAGCGTGCGTGCGTCATCGCGGGGGAGCGTTGCAAGCCAAGCGCCTGCCGCAATGCCTTCTGGCCAGGGCATCCCGATGGCCGTGCACGCCGCGCGGAACTCCGCCTCCGTGTCGGGCGTTGCTGCATCGAGGGTGCGGAGGATGCCCGTCCCGCCGCGCAGCATGATCGTGGCTGCGACGTGGCCGGTCGCGAGGGAACACTGCGCGTTCCAGTCGTCTACCTGCGTGCGGGCCTCGTTGCGGACCGTCCATCCGCCATCCGGCAACTGGACAATCTCTTGCGCGGGCAGTGAGAGTTCGATGGCGCCGCGCTCAATCGCCAGCGCCGACCGTGCCTCGCCGAAGCCCTTGAGTCCGGTGAGTGCTTCGGGGAGTTCGCGGCCCTCGTCGAACCACTGCTGCACCGTCTGGTAGTCGAGTCGGGCGGTTGAGTGGATGATGGCGCGCTCGACGCGGCCGCTCGTTATGACTCCACGCTCGTCGGTCTCGATCGTCCAGAGTGCACACGGGCGGTCTTCGCCCTCGACAAGGCTTGCCCGGTCTTCCGAGAGCACGCGTGGGTGGAGCGGCGTCGAGCCGTCCGGCAGGTACATGGTCTGACCGCGCTTTCGCGCCTCCTCATCGATTGGGCCGCCGAGTGCGACGAAGGCACCCACATCCGCGATCGCGTAGCTCAGGCGAAAGCCGGACTCGGTCGGGACGACATGGACCGCCTGGTCGAGGTCCTTCGAGCCCGGCGGGTCGATCGTGACGAAGGGGATGTCGCGGGCGTCGCGGCGTTCGGCGGCGAAGCGATCGTGCGCGGCGGCTGCGGCGGCCTCGACCTCAGCTGGAAACTCGTGCGGGAGGTTGAACTCGTCGCGAACATCATCGAACTCAAGCGCTGTGGCGTGGACTCCTCGCATGCTTGCACTGTAGCGAGCCGTGCCGAAGGCTGGCCGAACACGCCTCGCTCCCACCTTGCGCCTCCCGCCGCGCCTCCCTCCCGCCTCGCGACTCCCTCCCTCCCGCCTACCCCGTCCCCCCCGCGCTCCGGCCAAACTGCCCGCCGCAAACCTGCGCCAAATTGACGGTGCGGTGCCGAATTTGGCACCGCACCGTCAATTTGGCGCAGAAAAGGTGGGGCGAGGGGTGGGTCGGCGGGATGAGGAGCTGGGCGGGGTGCAGGGTCGTGCGAGAGAGTTCCCGCTTGGCGGATTGCCGGGAGCGAACAGGCCGTGGGGATGTCGGTGGCCTCGACTACGCTGAATGCCATTCCCTCCGGGCGCTTTGCTCGGGGTTACGACCGGCCGTGGGCACCCTTCCGGATGCCCGAAAGAAACAGAAAGCTGCGAGTTCGCGACTCGCCAGGCGACGCATGAAGACTTTCCTCAAGATCCTCAAGAACCCACTCGTCATCGTGGCGTTGGCGGTGCTCGTCATCGGCATCGGGTTCAGCCTCGTGAACGGCTCCGGCGTGCGTGAGGTCACCACGCAAGAGGGTGTGACCCTGCTCATGCAGCACAAGGTCGAGAAGGTGAAGATCGTCGACGGCGAGAACCGCGTTGACATGAAGCTCACCGAGGCCGACCCGCTGTACGGCGAGCACGTTCAGTTCACCTTCGTGAACGCTCGCGCGAGCGAAGTCGTCCGCGCTGTCTCGGAGTCGCAGCCTGCCGGTGGCTACGACGACGAAATTCCGAGCGGCGGATGGATCTTCTCGGCCATTTCGCTTCTCGTCCCGCTCCTGCTCATCGGCTTCTTCGCCTGGATGATGCTTTCGAGCGGCCCGGGGGGCGGCCGTGGCGTCATGCAGTTCGGCAAGTCGCGCGCGAAGCTCGTCTCGAAGGAGTCGCCGAAGGTCACCTTTGAGGACGTCGCCGGTGCCGACGAAGCCCTCGAGGAGCTGCAAGAGATCAAGGAATTCCTCAAGGAGCCGGCGAAGTTCCAGGCGGTTGGTGCTCGCATCCCGAAGGGCGTCCTCCTCTACGGCCCTCCTGGAACGGGTAAGACGCTCCTCGCGCGCGCCGTCGCGGGAGAGGCGGGCGTGCCGTTCTTCTCGATCTCGGGTTCGGACTTCGTCGAGATGTTTGTTGGTGTGGGTGCAAGCCGTGTCCGTGACCTCTTTGAACAAGCCAAGCAGAACGCTCCGGCGATCATCTTCGTCGACGAGATCGACGCCGTAGGTCGCCACCGTGGTGTCGGCGTCGGCGGCGGCAACGACGAGCGCGAGCAGACGCTCAACCAGCTCCTCGTCGAGATGGACGGCTTTGACGCGACGACGAACGTCATCCTCATTGCGGCCACGAACCGCCCCGATGTGCTCGACCCTGCCCTGCTCCGTCCGGGCCGCTTCGACCGGCAGATCGCGGTGGATGCGCCCGACCTTGGTGGTCGTCAGCGCATCCTCGAAGTGCACGCGAAGGGCAAGCCCCTCGCCCCGAGCGTCGACCTCGCCGTCGTCGCCCGCAAGACGCCGGGCTTCACAGGTGCCGACCTCGCGAACGTTCTCAACGAGGCGGCGCTGCTCACCGCCCGCTCGAACGCGCAGATCATCGACGAGCGCGCCCTCGACGAAGCGGTTGACCGCGTCATCGCGGGCCCGCAGCGTCGCAGCCGCGTCATGAAGGACCAGGAGAAGCTCATCACCGCGTATCACGAGGGTGGTCACGCGATCGCGGCAGCAGCTATGCGCCACACTGACCCGGTCACGAAGGTGACGATCCTTCCCCGCGGTAAGGCCCTCGGCTACACGATGGTGCTCCCGCTCGAAGACAAGTACTCGGTCACGCGCAACGAACTCCTGGACCAGCTCACCTACGCAATGGGAGGCCGGGTCGCTGAAGAGATCATCTTCCACGACCCAACGACGGGTGCCTCGAACGACATCGAGAAGGCCACGAAGACGGCCCGCAAGATGGTCACCGAGTACGGCATGTCCGCTTCCGTCGGCTCAGTGAAGCTCGGTGGCGGCTCGAGCGACCTCGTCTACGGTCAGACGCAGGGCGGTGGCCGCGACTACTCCGAAGAGGTTGCTGAAGTGGTCGACCGCGAGGTGCGCGCGCTCATCGAGCAGGCGCACCAGGAGGCCTACCAGGTCCTCACCGAGAACCGCGACATTCTTGACCAGCTCGCGGCAGAACTCCTCGAGAAGGAAACGATCGACCACGTCCGCCTTGACGAGATCTTCAAGCCGATCCGAAAGCTCCCCGAGCGCCCGCAGTGGCTGTCGAGCCCGGACCGTCCCGTCTCGACGCTGCCGCCGGTTGAAGTGAAGCCGCGCCTCGCCGTCGACGAGCTCAGCGAGAGCGCCGCCGCCGACCCGGCCACACCCGAAGCCTAGGAGCCTGCGATGACCTTCGATGAGCGTGAGGCGGCAGCACTCGTAGAGCGCTTCCTGCACCTTGTCGACCATGACCCGGCCCGCCTTGCCCGCACGCCCGAGCGCGTCGCGGCCGCCGCGAAGGAACTCTTCGCAGGTTCCGGCATCGACCCTGTACCGGCGCTTCGGGAGGGTCGTTTCCCCGCCGAGGGCTCAAGCGGCCAGCCAGTTGCGCTGCGTGGGATCGCCTTCCGCTCCATGTGCGAGCACCACATGTTGCCGTTCGAAGGGTCGATCGACCTCGTCTACGTGCCGGGCGACCACCTCGTCGGCTTCGGTCGCCTCCACGCGCTTGTCGAGACGCTCTCGAGCCAGCTCACCCTGCAGGAGGTCCTCGCCGACCGTATCGTGCAGGCGATCATGGCGGGCCTGGATGCTCGTGGCGCGCTCGTGCGGGTCACGGCTCGGCAGGGCTGCGTGACGTTGCGCGGTGAGCGCCAGGTCGCTGGGGATGCCGTCTCGATTGCCGCTGCCGGTGAACTCCGCGAGGGTGCAGCCCGAAGCGAAGCGATGTTGCTGCTCGGCGTGGCAGAGCCTGTCGCCGCGCTGCCGGATGCCGTGGGCGACGCCATCCGTGGCGGCGCCACCGTCACCGAGCGCCCGGCCGCCGCAGCATCCAGCGCGAATGCCGCAGCCACGGCCGCGCGAGGGGCCTTCCTTGAGCCCGAACTCATGGCCGTCCTCAACGTGACCCCCGACTCCTTCTCGGACGGTGGCCGCTTCGAACGCGACAATGCCGAGGCGCGCACCGAGGCCGCGCTCGAGGTCGCGCACCGCCTCATCACGGAGGGTGCCACGATCATCGACGTCGGCGGCGAATCCACCCGCCCCGGCGCCCAACGCGTCCCGCAGCCCGAAGAATGCGCGCGCGTCCTTCCCGTCGTCGCCGCACTCGCCGACGAAGGTATCGAGGTGTCCGTCGACACAATGTACGCCGAAACCGCCCGCGCTGTGCTTGACGCAGGCGCGCGCTACGTTAATGACGTCTCGGGGGGCATGGCCGATGCCGAGATGCTGCCGCTCATGGCCGAGACGGGCGCGCCGTACATCCTGAGCCACTGGCGTGGGCACTCGATCCTTATGAACAACCTCGCCGAATACCGCGATGCGGGCCGCGAGATTCTTGACGAGCTCCTCCACATGCGCGACCAGGCCGTGCAACGCGGGCTCAACCACGAGCAGATCATTCTCGACCCGGGCCTCGGCTTCGCAAAGGACGCCGAACATAACTGGGCCGTCCTCGGCATGCTCGAGGCCTACCAGTCGACCGGCCATCCGCTCCTTATTGGCGTGAGCCGCAAGCGCTTCACCGGCGCGCTCCTGCCCGAAGGTGCGCCCGTGCTCGACCGCGACCTCCCGACCGCGATCATCTCGGCCCTCTGCGCCGAGCGGGGCGTGTGGGGCGTTCGCGTCCACAATGCGCTCGCAAGCAAGGTCGCCTTCGACGTCGCGCGCGGCTTCCACGACGGGTCCGTGCTCGGGCCGGTGGCGAGCTCGGGAGGCGCAGCGTGAGCAGCACAGAACTGAGCGCCACCACGCGCAGCACGAAACAGTCGCTCCCCGTCGCCGAACTCGACTCGATCAGCTTCGAGCGCCTGCGCGTGCGCGCCAACCACGGCGTCTACGAGCACGAACGCGAAGAAGGCCAGGACTTCTTCATCGATGCGACCGTGTGGACCGACACCCGTGCGGCCGCGCAGAGCGACGACATCGACGACACCGTCCACTACGGGCAGCTCATGCGCGCCATCCACGCGAGCGCCGAAGGTGAGCCGGTCGACCTCCTCGAAACGCTCGCCGAACGGCTTGCCCGCGTCGCACTCTCGTTCCGCGGCGCGCAGGCGGTGCGCATCACCATCCACAAGCCAGAAGCGCCGGTCCCGCTTGACTTCGCGGACGTGAGTGTGAGCATCCTTCGTTTTCAGCGCGAAATGCGTGAGGATGCAGCGGCCGAGCAAGGCACGAACGCTGAGGCGGCCGCGTCATGACGCGCACCGCGATCATCGCCCTTGGCTCGAACCTCGGCGAGCGGATGCGGCACCTGCGTGAGGCGGTCGCCGCGGTCGACAGCATCCCGGGTGTTCACGTGCGCGCCGCATCCCGCATTTACGAGACGCCCGCCCTCACGCTCGAGGGCGTGAAGGAGGACGCGCCGCGCTACCTCAATGCGGCGATTCAGGTCGCGCTTGACGAGACTGTCACCTCGCGCGAGCTCCTCAACGAGCTCCGCGCCATCGAAGACGAAGCGGGCCGTCAGCGCACGATCCGCTGGGGCGACCGCACTCTCGACCTCGACATCATCGTGGTGGCGGGGGAGACCAGGCACGATCGCGAGCTTGTCATCCCGCATCCCCGCGCCCACGAACGCGCCTTCGTGCTTGCGCCATGGCTCGATCTCGAACCCGAGGCAGTGCTCGCCGACCACGGCCCGATTGCGGAGCTGCGCGAGCAGGCAGGTGATCGTGTGGATGCCGTCGCCGAGCCGAGCAGCATTTGGCCGGCCGAACCTGCCACCGCCGACTCGGCAGCTGGAACACACGAGACGGGAGCGCTTCGGGCATGAACCGCACCACACCGGGCACCCTCGCCGTGACTGCGCTCATCGGGGCAGTCCTCGCGTGGATGCTCGAAAGCTGGTTGCACGCCCAGGGGCGGCCCATGCTCATCCCGGCCCTCACCTTGCCGGTCGTGCTGCTTGCCGTGGCCGTGCTGCTCATCGTGTTCGCCTGGCCAGTGCGCCGCTACACGAAGTGGCTCCACGAGGAGCACGAGCGTGCCGAGCAGCGTGCCCGCCGACGCGCCGTCGACGGTGATCCGGATACTGCAGACGACCTTGCTCCCGCTTCCCGCGATGGCGCGCCAGCCCGACCAGACCCCTTCGTCGCGCTCCGCCTCGTCGCCTTTGCCAAGGCTTCAAGCCTCTCCGCCGCGCTCCTCTCCGGCAGTTTCGCCTCGATGCTCGTCTACGTTCTTACGCGCAGCTTCATCGAGACCGGATCCGCGTGGGAGTGCGGCGTCTCGCTCCTCGCGAGCATCGTGCTCCTCGTGGCAGCGCTCCTTGTCGAACGCTGGTGCTCGCTGCCGCCGAGCAGCCCCGGCCAGCAGCGCCAGGGCGCCCGCGGGACGGCGTAGCGCGAGCGCTCGCAGCACGCAGGGCGTCGTACGGATGGCCTCGGCCTCGTTGTCGGCATCGGAGCACAAAGCTCCACCACACGGGGGAGGCCCGCAACCTCGCGGCTCGGTAGTCTAGAAGCACCGATGACTGTCCGCAGCGAACGTCACTCGCTGCTGCAGCACCGCAGCTGCCCACCTCCACACCGCAGAGGACGAACCGTGCCCATCCCCGCAATGACCGAACTCGACTGGCGGCGCGTGTCGCCACGGCACATGGTTGTGGAGGCCGTCGGCGCGCTCCTCTGGATGCTCTTCTTCGCGGGCCTCACCGTGTTCCTCATCGTTGTCGTTGAGGTGCCACTCATCGGATGGATCTGGTCAGCCTGCTTTGCAGCGCTCGCCTTTGTTTCGATCTTCATGAGCTACTTCCGGGCGCGAGCGATTCGCTACGCGCTGCGCGAAGACGACCTCATCGTGCGTCGAGGCGTCTGGTTTGAGCATACGGTTGCGGTGCCGTACGGCCGCATGCAGCTCGTCGATGTGCGGCGCGGGCCGATCATGCGCCTGTGTGGGCTGTCCTCGGTGAAGATGATCACGGCTGCGGCGACCACGAAGGCAGAGCTTCCGGGACTCCCGGTAGCTGAGGCGGAGTCGATGCGCGACCACCTCGTCCGCGTCGCCGAAACGCGCCGAGCGGGCCTGTAATGGCGGCGCTCTCGAACGGACCTGCGGGCGAACCGCAGCACGCCTCGGCACAGGCTGCGCCAGCACACGCCGACAACGAGGCGAACGCGGCAGGGGAGTGGCGGCGCCTCCACTGGGCGACCCCCATCCTCCGTGGCGGCATCGTCCTCATCGCGCTCATCGCGTACGTCTTCTCGAACGGCGTCAACGGCTTCATCCAGACGATCCAGAACGACCGGCTCAGCGAGATCGAGTCGTCGCACACACCGACGCCCACCCCAAGCCCGACGGCAACGCCGAGCCCGTCTGACAATGGATTCTGGGATTCCATCCCATGGGACCAGCTCTACGGCATCATCAGCACCGCCGTCTGGATCCTTGTCATCATCGGCGCGGTTGTGTTCGGCTGGGCGCAGTGGCGCAGCCACCGCTTCCGCATCGGCGAGGACGCCATCGAGGTGCGCAAGGGCATTATTTCGCGCTCCGAACGGCAGATCCGCTTCGACCGCATCCAGGGCATCAACATCTCGAAGACTGTGCTCGGCGCGATCTTCGGACTCGCAAAGCTTGAGTTCGACGCGGCCGGTGAAGACGCGAATATTGAGCTCGCTTTCCTCAAGGTGAAGGATGCCGAAGCGCTCCGCACCGAAGTGCTCACACGCGCTTCCGGAGCGAAGCAGGCAAAGGCAGCGGAGCGCGCGACGACGGGCGTGAGGAGCGCCGACGAACCGCTCGTGGCAGATGAGGCGCACGCGCACATGGCGTCGGATGCCGCCGCACCGGGCGTCATTCCGACCCCCGCAGCGCAGTCGAACCTCGAACGCTTCCTCCGTGAACGCATCGGTGAGATCGCGGGCGGTGAAGCATCCCACGAAGACCCCGCAACGCGTTCGGTTGTCGAAGTGAGCCTCGCCCGCATCATCCTCTCGCGCCTCATGAACTTCGCGGTTGGGCTCGTCGCTACGCTCATTGCAATCGGCATCATCACCGCCGGCGTCGTAGTGACGGTCGTCGCCACCGGCGAAGACCTTCACAACGTGTTGCTCGAAGCGTCGATTGCCATCGGCTTCAGCTCGCTTTCTGCGCTCCTACCGTTGTTCGGTATGGCCTTCGGACAGATCCAGCAGCTCGCACGCTTCACGATCGTTGGTACGCCAGACGGCCTCCGGATCGGTCGCGGCCTGTTCGCAACGACGAGCGACACACTGCCGCCCGGTCGCATCCACGCGATCCGCGTCCACCAGCCGGTCCTGTGGCGGCCGTTTGGCTGGTGGCAGATGAGCATCATCCGTGCGAGTCGAACGAACTCGGACGGCTCCGGGCGCTCGAGCAGCGCACTCACGAACAACGTCATCCTTCCCGTCGGCACGCGTGACGATGTCCGCCGAATCATGGCGATTGCCCTTCCACTCCACGCAACACCCGGCTTCGCCAAGGCACTCGACG
Source organism: [Zimmermannella] alba NBRC 15616 (assembly GCF_001570905.1). Taxonomy (GTDB): domain Bacteria; phylum Actinomycetota; class Actinomycetes; order Actinomycetales; family Microbacteriaceae; genus Pseudoclavibacter; species Pseudoclavibacter albus. The sequence continues at coordinate 17,237 of NZ_BCSO01000009.1, forward strand.
CGGGGATGACCGGTCACAACCGCAACACCAACGACGGCTTCATCCCCGCTGACCACACGACGAAGTGGCTGCACCCCTTCCTCGCCCGTCGCGTCGCGTCCCAGCTCGAAGCTGGTGTGCTCATCATGCGCAAGGGAGCGTGGCAGCGTTCGGTGACATTCGTGCCCACCGAACGTATCCAGTCGGTCACCGTGTCCCGATCGCTCCTCGACCGGATGCGCGGCACCGTCAACCTCAAGGCAGATGTTGTGCCAGGAGCGTTCGCGACCGCGGTTCGCTTCGTCGTCAGTGAGCGCGCCGACCAGATGCAGGATCGCCTCATCGACATCGCCCTGGAGGCTGCCGAACGCGACAACTCGCACCGCTGGGCGGACGCCGCGGCGCGTTCGACGATCGCGAGTGCCCGCATTCAGGCCGAACGTGCGCTCGCAGCCGGCACCCCGGTGGATGCCCGCACGAGCGCCGTGCTGCAGGCCGCCGAAGAGTGGGATCGCGAGCACCGCCACGATGAGGACGACTCCCTCCTCATCACCGCGCCGGAGGCTTCCGAATGGCCTGCCGTGCACGAGGAGCGAGCGGGCGAATAGCGGGCTGCCGGGTGCGTCCGCAATACTCGAAGTGATCGGATGGCATCCAGCAGGCCGGGAGGACGCAATGGCTCGACGTGATGGGCGACTCGGCGTTGGCATCATCGGCACCGCCCCGATCGGACCAGTGCTCGCGAACGCACTCGCCGGCGCGGGCCATGCGCTGATCGGCATCGCTGCCGAGGATGAGCATGCGCGCGAACGCGTCGAAGCGATCGTCCCCGACGCCCCGATCCTCGACGAGGCGCACATTGTTGAGCGGAGCGAACTTGTCGTTCTCGCCTGCGACGACGACGAGCTGCCGGGACTCGTCGAGCGCCTCACCGAGGCGCACGCTTGGGTGCAGGGACAGCTCGTGCTCCACACTGCACCCGGTTACGGGACGGCGATCCTCGCGCGGGCCTTCGACGCCGGCGTCATCCCTCTCGCCGTTCATCCCGCCTTTGACGTGACCGGCACCTCGCTCGACCTCACGCGCCTCCGCGAGGCTTGGTGTGCCGTCACCGCGCCGCGCCCCGTGCTCCCCATCGCGCAGGCCCTCGTCGTAGAGCTTGGCGGCGAACCCGTCATCATCGCCGAAGAAGACCGTGCCACGTATGCGGACGCTCTCGCCGCGGCAACCAGCTTCACCCGCTCGGTCATCAAGCAGTCCACCGAAGCCCTCGCCGGGATCGGCGTCGAGACCCCCGGTTTTTTGATCTCCTCGCTTGTGCGCTCGGCGGTCGACAATGCGCTTGCGGATGCGAGCCCCCACCTCCCCGAGCCAGACGACTTCGTGAGCGACGACCTCTGAGGCAGTACAGGTTGGCAGATTCTTTGCCTCTGTCCCGAATTCGAGGGGATAGGCAACATATCGGCAAATCTGTGCACAGAGCACCGTGCCGCGTCGCGGGGTCTACCCTCGAATTGTGACGACGATTCTGAAGACCATCGCCGAGGCGCGGGAAGCTCTCGTCGACCCGCGCACGAATGGCACGATCGCCCTCGTCCCCACGATGGGTGCGCTCCACGAGGGGCATCTCTCCCTCGTCCGCCTCGCGAAAGAACACGCAGACTTCGTCGTCGTCTCCATCTTCGTGAACCCCACCCAGTTCGGGCCCGGTGAAGATTTCGACCGCTATCCGCGCACCTTCGACGAGGATGTCGCGCTCCTTGAGGGCGCAGGCGTGGATGCTGTGTTCGCGCCCGCTGTCGACGAGATGTACCCGAAGGGCCTCGACCAGACGCTCGTCACCGGGGGCCCCGCAAGTCGCATCCTCGAGGGTGCACACCGTCCCGGCCACTTCGACGGTGCACTCACGATCGTCCACAAGCTCGTCAGCATCATCGACCCCGACCTCGCCGTCTTCGGCGAGAAGGACGCCCAGCAGCTCTTCCTCGTCCGCGCCATGGTGGATGACCTCAACCTTCGCACCGCCATCGTCGGCGCCCCCATCAACCGCGAAGACGACGGCCTCGCTCGCTCGAGCCGCAACCGCTACCTGAGCGCAGCGGACCGCGAGCTGGCTCTGCGCCTCTCGGCAGCACTCCGCGCGGCAGACGGGGCAGCGGATGCTGACGCTGCCCGCCAGATCGGCCGCGAATGTCTCGATGACAACGGTATAGTCCTCGACTATTTCGAACTCGTCGACCCGAGTACCTTCCTCCCCGTCGAGGGTGCGCACACGGGCACTGCGCTCGCGGTACTCGCCGCCCGCGTCGGCACAACTCGTCTCATCGACAACCAGCTGCTCATGCTCGGGGTATCTACAGCAGTCAATTGATCGAAGCTGTGCGCTTCCCTTATGCTTGCTGAGAAAACGAGTCGACAACGGGGCCGCTCGTGGACCGAAAGGAACGCATGTCGAAGTCACGACGCGTTGCGATCAGCTCAGTGTGTGGTGTGGGGGCGCTGCTGCTCTCGCTCACAGCGATGCCGAGCGCCTTCGCCGCATCCCCCTCTCCCTCGGACGCTTCCGGGGAATCTCTCGTCAACCCTGTGGCCGTCACGAAACCGCTCACCCCGGCGCCGCTCGTGGGCGACGACGGTCGCATCATCGCGAGCGATGACGGTGCGCAACTTGACGCGGAAGCCGAGCAGCTCATCAACAAGATGCGCGACCGCATCCAGGCGGGTGACCTCTCGGTGAACGCTGAACAGCTCGCGCAAACGCTGCAAGCGGGCGCTGTTGCGACGCCCAAACCGAGCGCGACAGTGCCGGACCCCCTCAACGGCTCGGCACAGCCTGCAGATCCGGTGAACTATCGCATCCCGGCGAGCGCGAACGTGTTTGCGAACGGTTCCGGGGGCTACACGATTCCGCGCCCCACGCCGGGTGGTCATGCCGTCGGCAATGTGCCTGCGGGGCTCGAAGAGTTCTACGCGCAGCGCGTCACCTGGGGAGACTGCACGAGCTACGACCCGGCTGGTGGCGACCTTTACGCTGAGGAAGGTATTCAGTGTGGCTACGCGATTGTGCCCCTTGACTACAACAACCCGGGCGGTCCGACTATCGCCATCGGCATGTTGAAGCGTCCCGCCTCGAACCCTGCCGAACGTATCGGCACACTCTTCATGGATCCGGGCGGTCCGGGCAGCTCGGGCATGGGGCTTGCGCTCGACATGGAAGGCGTCGGTGCCGTGCAAGACCGCTTTGACCTTGTTGGCTTTGACCCGCGCGGCGTTGGTTCGTCCCTTCCGATGATCCGTTGCGAATCGAATGCCACCTTTGATGCCATCCGCCAGGGATCTGACACCCTGACGGCTGCCCAGCAGAACCAGCTGCTGCAAGCGAAGACGAACGACTGCTACGAGAACACGGGCGCAGCGTTCGGCATTGACGGCCACGACTTCATCTCCCAGAGCGGCACGGGCAACGTCGTGCGCGACCTCGACGTGCTGCGTTCTGTCGTCGGCGACGAGCAGATCAACTATCTCGGATACTCCTACGGCACCTCGATCGGTTACCAGTACATGATGGCGTTCCCGGACAACATTCGCGCCCTCATCCTCGACGCGGTCGTCAACCCGTTTGAGAACAACGAGGCAGAGCTTGCGAAGTATCAGCAGTACTTCGCGAATGTCCCGGTCACGGGCGACCTCGACCAGATCGCAGGTTTCCAAGCCACCTTCGAGCAGTTCATGGCCTCGTGTGCCGCGAATGACGGTTGGCCGCTCCAGGACGGAGGCCAGAAGATCCCCTGCGCGCTGGGAACCTCGGGGGACACGGCCCAGATGCTCGCCAAGTATCAGTCCATCGCGCAGCAGGCGTGGGGTGGAACCGCGTACGAGACGAAGGAAGCGAATCCCGTCGATCGACGTCCGCTGAGCTTCGCCGACATGACGCAGGGAACGATCATGGCGATGTATTCGGAGCGGCTGTGGCCCGTGCTCAACGCTGCCCTCGCGGCACTTGAGGGAAGCGGCGACGCCACCACGATGATGCTGCTCGCCGACAACTATTACAACCGCGATGCCGCCGGTGAGTACGAGCTGACGGATGCTGCGTTCCGCACGATCTGGTGCACCGACCGTGGCACCCCGCCGGGGAAGAACGATGACCCCGCCGGACTGTCGGCAGAAATGGCGGAGCAATACCGTGTGGCACCGTTCACTGATCCGGGCCTCACCGCGGATGGCACCCAGAGGGGCATCGAACCCGTGAATGACTGGTGCACCTATTACCAGGACCAGTTCACGATGCCTGCCGGCCAGTCGCTGGAGGCGATGCCGAATGTGCTGTTCATTGCCGGCTCGTATGACTCGGCGACGCCGTATCACAACGGCGTGGTGGCAGCCGCGGCTTCGGGGACGACCCTTCTGACGGTTGCCACGAACTCGCACGGTTCGTTCCTCTCCGGGTCGGAGTGCGCGACCGCCATCGGTGAGCGCTACCTGTTTGATCTGGTGGTGCCGAATGACATCCCTGGTCAGTCGGGCATGAACACGAAGGACATCTACTCCAACAAGATCACCGGGAATGAGTGCCAGGTGCATTCGTTCCGTCCTGAACCGACCCTTTCATCTGCGCGAGGGGCTGGCGGTGAGCTGGTGACGCTGAGTGCGAGCGGTCTCGTGCGCAACATCGAGTACGAGCTCGCCCTCCCGGCTGAGTTCGGTGGGATGAGCGTGAAGGGCACCTCTGACGTGCACGGTGCTTTGACCCTGACCGTGCAGCTTCCGGCGGGTGTCGCGGCGGGGGACTACCCGATTTCGATCGTGCCGTCTGACCTCGCCGACAACGACCCTGTCGTCAAGGCGGAGGCTGTGCTCACGGTCGTGGGCGCCAGCAGCGGCGCCCAGTCGCCGACTCCGAGCGCCAGTGCGGCCGCGGCTCCTGACAGCCCGGCTCCGAGCATGCTGCCGGAAGCACGCGACGGGGGTTCGCTGTCCACGACCGGTATTGACGCATCCCTGCTGTGGATGACGCTCGCTGGGGCCGTCGTGCTTGCCGCGAGCGGTCTGATCCTGCGCCGCGGTGCCAGGGTTGACGAAGAAGCTAATTCATAACGTCGCATATTGAAGCGGTGGCCCGGTCGAGATGCCGGGCCACCGCTGTGCGTGGGTGGATTGTGCTTGCTGTCGTGTTCGCCTGCTGCAGTCATTGCTCCGGGAGATGTTGGGGCAAGCAGGCGAACCTTCCGTCCACAAAACAGTGGACAATAGAATCCCCGCCCAACAAACGCAGGAGTATGAATTGGCTGAGCAGCCCACGCCCGCAGACCCGACTGAGCTCACCGAAGCCGAGGCTTCGGAGCAGAAGCAGGTGCGCCTGGGCAAGCGAAAGCGCATGCTCGAGGAGGGCGTGAACCCGTACCCGGTGTCGCTGCCCATCACGCACTCGATCCCCGAGGTCGTCGCCGCCCACCCGGTCGCCGAGCTTGAGCCCGGCGCTGAGACCGGGGATGTCGTTGCCCTCGCTGGCCGCGTCATCCACGTCCGCAACACCGGCAAGCTCTGCTTCGCAGCGCTCCAGGCTGGCGGCGGCGAGCGCATCCAGCTCATGCTTTCGCAGGCAAACGTCGGCGAAGACGCCCTCCAGCGCTGGAAGGAGCTCGTCGACCTCGGCGACCACGTCTTCGCCAAGGGTGAGGTCGTCGTCTCCAAGCGCGGTGAACTCTCGATCATGGTCGACGAGTGGCAGATGGCTTCGAAGGCGCTGCGTCCCCTCCCGAACCTCCACTCGGAGCTCAACGAGGAAACCCGCGTCCGCGCTCGCTACCTCGACCTCATCACGCGCGAGGCGGCCCGCCAGACGGTTCGCACCCGTGCCCTCACGAACGCGTCGCTGCGCGACACCTTTGCCAAGCACGGCTTCCTCGAGGTGGAGACGCCGATGCTGCAAGTCATGCACGGTGGTGCTGCGGCTCGTCCCTTCGCAACCCACTCGAACGCCTTCGACACGGAGCTGTACCTGCGCATCGCACCGGAGCTCTACCTCAAGCGCGCCGTCGTCGGTGGCCTTGAGCGCGTGTTCGAGATCAATCGCAACTTCCGCAACGAGGGTGCTGACTCGACGCACTCGCCCGAGTTCGCGATGCTCGAGGCGTACGAGGCCTACGGCGACTACAACTCGATCGCTGACCTCACGCAGGAGCTCATCCAGAACGCAGCCATGGCGGTTGCGGGTTCGCACGTCGTCACCTGGCACGACGGCACGCAGTTCGACCTCGGTGGCGACTGGGACCGCCTCTCGATGTACCCCTCGCTCTCGGATGCTGCGGGCGTGAAGATCACTCCCGAGACCCCGATCGAGGAGCTTGCCGCACTCGCCGAGAAGGCTGGCGTTGAGGTGAACGCCAAGACCGCGACGCCGGGCAAGTACGTCGAGGAGCTCTGGGAACACTTCGTGAAGGAGCACCTCGAGCGTCCGACCTTCGTCATGGATTTCCCGCTCGACACCTCACCGCTCACCGCGAACCACCGCGAGGTTCCGGGTGTTGTCGAGAAGTGGGACCTCTACGTTCGCGGCTTCGAGCTCGCGACGGGCTACTCGGAGCTCGTCGACCCGGTTGAGCAGCGCGCCCGCTTCGTCGAGCAGGCGAAGCTTGCTGGCCGCGGTGACGACGAGGCGATGCCGCTCGACGAAGACTTCCTTGCCGCGCTCGAGCACGCGATGCCGCCGTCGGGTGGCATGGGTATGGGCATTGACCGTCTCCTTATGGCCCTCACGGGTCTTGGTATCCGTGAAACGGTGCTCTTCCCGCTCGTCAAGTAGCGCTCGCGCAACTGAGCTGATCGCAACTGCGCGGCACTTGACCACCTCACAGCTGAGATGGTCGAGTAGCCGCGCAGCGGCGTATCGGGGACACGCGGTGTGGCAGTGTGTGCACGGGCGGTCTCGATACACCGCCTTCGGGCGGCACCGGGGGATCGAGTCGGCCGTGGGCCGTATCGAGATCTCGACCACCTCGCGTACGCGCGAGTAGACTGATCCGACCATGGATTTCTGGATGAACGCGCTCTGGTCGGTGACCCCGACCATCGTCATCGGCACTTTCTTCGGATTCATCATCCGCGCCTGCATCGTCGGCGACCGCAATGAGCGTCGTATGCGACAGCAGGTGGAAGCCGAAGAGCGCGCGCGTCTCGGCCTGCCGCCGAAGGAAGCCGCCGCGTCGAACGCAGCAGTCTCCACTGCCACGACCAAGTAACGCATCCACGGGGAGCCCCATGACCGGCTCAGCATCACTCGGCCGGCGAGTGCTCGAATGGCTCGTCCCGGCGCGCATCGGGATGCCCTTCCGTCGCGTGCTCGGCGCCAACACCATCTCGAACCTTGGTGACGGCATCCTCATCGCGGCTGGTCCGCTGCTTGCGGCAAGTCTCACCGACGACCCGTTCTTCATCTCGATTGCGGCGCTCGTCGTGCAACTGCCGTGGCTCGTACTGAGCCTCGGTGCCGGGGTGATCGTCGACCGCCTGCCGCGGCTTCCGCTCATTCACATCGCCTCCTGGGTGCGGGCCGCCGTTCTCACGGTCCTCATCGCCCTCATTGGGTTGAGCGTCCTCGACCTGCCGATGCTGTTCGTGTGCCTGTTTGCGCTCGGATGCTGCGAAGTGTTCCTCGACACGAGCTGGTCGTCGATCGTCCCCGACCTTGTGCCGTCGCGGGAACTTGGCATCGCGAATGCCCGCCTGAGCGCGAGTCACCGCATCATGAACCAGCTGCTCGGGCCAGCGCTCGGTGGCCTGCTCTTTGTTGTCGCCCACGCGATCCCGTACGGTGTGGCCGTGGTGACGACCCTGCTCGCGCTCGTCGTCATTGCCGGCATGCGGGTACCCGACCACCGTGATCCGGATGCTGCTGACTCGGTTGAGCAAGGTCTTGCTCGGCTCCGCACTGAGCTCGCGGAGGGCATCTCGTGGCTCTGGAACCACGCCCCCATGCGTGTGCTCTCGCTCACGCTCTTCGCCTTCAACATCACGTACGGCATCACCTGGGGTTTGCTCGTGATCTGAGCGACCCGGACGCTCGGGCTCGATGCGGGTGGCTATGGCCTCCTCATGGCGGTGAGCGCGGTTGGTGGTGTCGTCGGCGCTGCCGCCTACGGCTGGCTGGAAGAACGATGTAGCTACGGCCTCATCATGCGGGTGTCGCTGAGCCTCGAAGTACTCGTGCACGCAAGCTTCGCGATGACGAGCCACTGGGGCTTTGCCGTGCCGATCTTCCTTGTCTTCGGTGCGTACGACACGGTGTGGACCGGCATCAACCAGACGATTCGCGGCCGTGCCGTCCCGAGTGCGGTGCGCGGCCGCGTCTCGGCGGTGTTCATGCTTGCGAACTTTGGCGGTATCGCGATCGGTACCCCTATCGGTGGTGCCATCGCGAGCCTCACGAGCGTCTCAACGGCGATGTGGTGCGCGGCGGCAGGAACTGCGCTTGCCCTCGCCCTGGTGTGGCGGATGTTGCCGAAGATCGCGGAGGCTGGCGCGATGCCTGAGGGCACTGCGCAACCCCACAGCTAATTCCGGGATGCGGGGCCTAAGGTCGGCACGACCACTCGACCAGGCCGCCCCGACGGCATCCATGCTCGGAGATTTCATATGCGCACATCCGCTCGCTTGCTTGCGGCGTGCGCACTCCTCGCAGTCGGGTCTGGGTCGATGTGTGGATGCGTGGAGACCGAGGAGGCGACGGTCGATCCCCACGTCGCGGCAGTGGATGACACGCTCAAGCAGATCGACGGCGTCACGAGTGTGACCGCCGATGGTGAAGGCTCCTCCGGCAATGTCTACCTCACGGTGAACCTGGCCGAGCAACTCTCGCCCGAGGCACTCTCCGAGGTGGCCCGCGTCACGAAGGAATTCGTTGACACACCGCTGGCAGCTGCAGGAAGTGGTGCGACAGCCCACGCAGAACTCGTGCTCGGCAACGCGAGCTACAGTTATTTCGAGCCGAGCACCGTCGCGGATGTCGAGCAGCAGGTGTCGTACTGGTCGCAGCTGTCAGCGCTCGGCTTCTCATCCGTTCGCATCGACACACTGGATGTTTTTGTTGCTGGGCCAGGCCCTTCGACCGCCCCGGGCGGCGAAGCAGCAGCCGGTGATGCCGCGCCCGTGGAAGGGCATCTCGCCTCCGAGGTGCACGATGCCTTCGGGAATGCTGCAGTCGCGACCTCCTCCGCCTCGCCGAGCCCGAGCGCTCCGGAATACACCGACCCCGTATCCGATTCGAATGCGCCGCGCTACGTGCACCTCGATGCCACCTCGCCGAGTGGTGTTGACGATGCGGCACGCTTAATCGAATCAGCGCGCGCGATCGATGATCCAGGGGCGAGCGCGGGCGCGTGGGACCTCACGCTCCTCGACGGTCGCGTCCGCGGTGAGTTCCTGAAGCCCGAGATGCCGTCCTCGCAGGAGGTTGACCGCCTGGCCTCCTTCGGCGACGAGCTCGCGAAGCTCAAGGGTGAGAACGCCATCCACATCGTCGAATCGCCCAACGGCTCCACCGAGCGACGGGCAGAACTGGCCCTCTTCAACGACGAACTGAGCGAGCACTCCAAGACAACCATTGAGGATGCGTTCCTCGAGAGCAGTTCCGGTCGCGCCGTCGAACACATCCTCGGCACCCTCGACGACGGTGCCGGTAGCTGGCGCCTTTCGGTCATGGGAAGCCCCCTCACCGGAGCCAACAACTTTGAATTCGCTGTCGAAGTGAACGACTGCGTTTTCCACAGCGACGACAACTGGCGAAAGCTCAGCAGCCACCTCGGCAATGTGTGGCTTGCCCAGCGCGCGGGCGCCGATCCGCGGTCCGTCGCGACCGGCCGCTGCCACGTCTCACGCGGCGGCAACTAGGCGTCCCACCCTCCCGTCACCGCGGAGCAGGGTGTGGGACGGCGCGGGGATGACCTTTGCGCCCACCCCGGGCCTCATCCGCCGCTGGCGAACAGCGCCCCACAGGGCCGCGCGGCTCCGTACATTGGTTCGCATACGGCTCGCGACCGGTCCATCGTCGATCGAGGTCCTGGCCGCGAAGCAAGGAGGAACCGAATGTTCGAACGCTTCACCGACCGTGCGCGTCGCGTGATCGTGCTCGCCCAAGAAGAGGCGAAGGCGCTCAACCACAACTACATCGGCACCGAGCACATCTTGCTCGGTCTCGTCCGCGAGGGCGAGGGTGTGGCTGCCAAGGCGCTCGAATCGCTCGACATCTCGCTCGACGCGGTCCGCGCCCAGGTGCAGGACATCATCGGCCAAGGCCAGCAGAAGCCCACCGCGCACATCCCCTTCACACCGCGCGCGAAGAAGGTGCTCGAGCTCTCGCTGCGCGAGGCACTCCAGCTCGGCCACAACTACATCGGCACCGAGCACATCCTCCTTGGCCTCATCCGCGAGGGCGAAGGTGTTGCCGCGCAGGTGCTCGTGAAGCTTGGCGCTGACCTCAACCGTGTGCGCCAGCAGGTGAACCAGCTCCTCTCCGGTTACCAGGGCAAGGAGCCCGTCGCTGCCGGCGACCAGGGCGCCCCCTCGAACCAGGGCCAGGGCTCGGCCGTGCTCGACCAGTACGGTCGCAACCTCACCCAGGCCGCCGCAGACGGCAAGCTCGACCCGGTCGTTGGCCGCGAGAAGCAGATCGAGCGCGTCATGCAGATCCTTTCGCGCCGTTCCAAGAACAACCCCGTGCTCGTTGGTGAGCCCGGCGTTGGTAAGACGGCCGTCGTGGAGGGCCTCGCGCAGGCCATCGTCAACGGCGAAGTGCCCGAGACGCTCAAGGAGAAGCAGGTCTACTCGCTCGACCTCGGCTCGCTCATTGCTGGCTCCCGCTACCGCGGTGACTTTGAAGACCGCCTCAAGAAGGTCACGAAGGAAATCAAGACCCGCGGCGACATCATCGTCTTCATTGACGAGATCCACTCACTCGTGGGTGCCGGTGCTGCTGAGGGCGCGATCGACGCTGCCTCGATCCTCAAGCCCATGCTCGCGCGTGGTGAACTCCAGACGATCGGTGCCACGACCCTCGACGAGTACAAGAAGCAGTTCGAGAAGGATGCTGCCCTCGAGCGCCGCTTCCAACCGGTGCAGGTCGAAGAACCCTCCATCGCACACACGATCAACATCCTCAAGGGTCTTCGTGAGCGTTACGAGGAGTTCCACAAGGTGAAGATCACGGACGACGCGATCGTCGCCGCCGCGAACCTCGCCGACCGTTATGTCTCCGACCGCTTCCTCCCGGACAAGGCAATCGACCTCCTCGACGAGGCCGGTGCTCGTCTGCGCCTCTCGGTGCTTTCGTCGCCGCCGGAGCTTCGCGAACTCGACGAGAAGATCGCCGAGGTCCGCAAGGAGAAGGAAAAGGCGGCTGGCGAGCAGGACTTCGAGAAGGCCGCTTCGCTCCGCGACGATGAGAAGCAGCTCCTCGCTGAGCGTGTGCGTCTCGAGAAGCAGTGGCGTTCGGGCGATGTGCAGGCGTCGGGCACGGTGGATGCCGGGCTCATTGCCGAGGTGCTCGCGCAGGCCACCGGCATCCCGGTGTACAAGCTCACTGAGGAAGAGACCGCACGCCTCGTGTTCATGGAGGACGCCCTCCACCAGCGAGTGATCGGTCAGGACGAGGCCATCAAGGCGCTCTCGAAGACCATCCGCCGCACGCGTGCAGGCCTCAAGGACCCGAACCGTCCCTCCGGCTCGTTCATCTTCGCTGGCCCCACGGGTGTTGGTAAGACCGAGCTAGCGAAGGCGCTCGCGGAGTTCCTCTTCGATGACGAGTCGGCGCTCATTTCGCTCGACATGTCGGAGTTCGGTGAGAAGCACACGGTCTCGCGCCTGTTCGGTGCCCCTCCAGGATTCGTCGGCTTCGAAGAGGGTGGCCAGCTCACCGAAAAGGTGCGCCGGAAGCCGTTCTCGGTCGTCCTCTTCGATGAGATCGAGAAGGCACACCCGGACATCTTCAACTCGCTCCTGCAGGTGCTTGAAGAGGGGCGTCTCACCGATGGTCAGGGTCGCATCGTCGACTTCAAGAACACGGTCATCATCATGACGACGAACCTCGGTACGAAGGACATCGCGGGTGGTCCCGTCGGCTTCCAAGTCGAGGGCGACACCGAGACCTCGTACGAGCGGATGAAGGCGAAGGTCAACGAAGAGCTCAAGAAGCACTTCAAGCCCGAGTTCCTCAACCGCGTCGACGACACGATCGTGTTCCCGCAGCTGTCCGGCAAGGAGCTCCTGCAGATCGTCGACCTCTTCGTGAAGCGTCTCGCCGACCGCATGCTCGACCGCGACATGACCATCGAGGTGAGCGAGCAGGCGCGCAAGCAGCTCATCACGATCGGCCACGACCCGACGCTCGGTGCTCGTCCGCTGCGCCGTGCTGTGCAGCACGAGGTGGAGGATCTCCTCTCGGAGCAGATCCTCCGCGGCGAGCTCAAGGCGGGCGACCACGTCTCGGTCGACTATGACGGCACGAAGTTCACCTTCGAGACGCGCAAGCGCCTCGAGCCGGTCGCAACGGAATCCGCCACTGCCGAGTAGCGTTCGCGCGAACACACACGTCCCCGTTCCCTCTGCTCAGGTCGCACTTTCGACCTCAGGTCGCGCGACCTAGGGTCGCAATTGCGACCTGAACCACGTGACGTGGGCGTGATGCGGCGCGACGTAGTTCCCGCCGGCAGTCAGGTCGCAGTTTCGACCTTAGGTGGCGAAACCTAGGGTCGTGATTGCGACCTGAGTGGGGAGGGAGTGCGGGACTACATGCGGTCGAGGTAGTCGAGGAGGACGCCTTCGCGCATCGCCCAGGGGCACACGTCGAGCTCGTCGATGTCGAACATGCGCATCACCTCGAGGAGCACCGTGCCGCCAGCCACGACCTGGAAGGCGCGGTCCTGCGTGATGCCCGGGAGTGCGGGACGAGCCGCCGCCGGCATCTGCGCGAGGCGCGGCACCCAATCCTCAAGCTGCCACTGGCGGAGCGTGACGCGGTCGGCCGAGCCGATGCCATCCTGCACCGACCCCGCCAGGCGAGCGAGCGAACGGACCGTCTTCGAGGTGCCCACAAACTGGTCGGGGCGGTCACGCTTCCGGAACGTCGCCGCATGCGGTTCCAGGGTCTTGCGCACGTGGCGCTGGAGGGCCTCGAGCTGCTTGAGCGTCGGCGGGTCATCGTGCAGGAAACCGAGCGTCGTGCGGCCCGCACCAAGCGGGACCGACACCGCCTTCTCTGGCACCTCATTGTTACCGATCGCAAGCTCGAGCGAGCCGCCGCCAATGTCGACGAGCATGATCCTGCCAGCAGCCCATCCAAACCAGCGGCGCGCAGCCAGGAACGTCGTCGAAGCCTCCTGCTCGCCCGACATCACCTGCAGTTCGATGTCGGTTTCGCGCTTGATCCGCTCGAGGAGCGCCGGGCCGTTCTTCGCTTCGCGCAGTGCGCTTGTGGCCATCGGCAGCAGCGCATCGAGGTTCGAGCGGCGGATCACCTTCGCGGCATCGTGCATCGCCGACATGATCGTGTCGACGCCCTCGTCGCTGATTGACCCATCCGGCGTGAGGTAGCGCATGAGACGCAGCGTCTTCTTCTGCGACGCCTCGGGCGTGGGACGTGCGCCAACATGGGCGTCCACCACCACGAGGTGAATGGTGTTCGAACCGACGTCGAGTACTCCAAGTCGCATGGTGTCGAGGGTACTCAGAAAGCCCGCCCGGTCGCATGCTGAACCAATTGTTCGTCGAGTGTCGACAGATCTGGATCCCGCTCTTGGCGTCTCGGTGAAATGTGTTGCACGACACTGGCGTGGCGGGCGTTCTTGTGCCCTACTCTCGTCCCGTGCAGCAGTTCACCGTTCGCGCAGCAACGACGCGCGATGTCATCGCCATCGAAGACCTCATCAAGCCCTACGTGCTTGATGGTCGTGTTCTTGGGAAAGAACGGGTCTGGCTCTACGAGTCGATTCAGGAGTTTGTCGTCGCTGAGCGATCGGATGGCAAGGTTATTGGATGCGGTGCACTTCACGTCCTCTGACGTGATCTCGGCGAGATCCGCACGATCACGATTCATCCGGATGCTGGCGGCCTGGGCCTTGGTTCGCGCATCCTCAGCGAGCTCGTTGAGCGTGCCTACGCGCTCGGCCTTGACCGTCTGTTCTGCCTCACCTTCGAGACGCGCTTCTTCGCGAAGCATGGATTCCGTGAGGTGGAAGAGCGAATCATCGACGATGCGACGTTCCACGAGATCCTCCGCTCGCCGGACATGGGCGTCCACGAGTTCCACGAGTTGCCGTATCTCAAGCCCAACACGCTCGGGAACACGCGCATGATTCGGGAGCTGCACGAGGCGGCCTAGTTCCGAACGTGGGCACACGCCAGGTCAGCTCCGGGGACGGAGCTGTACAACCCGACGAGCGCCCCGATCTCGCTTGACGGCTGGTCGGTGCAGTACCGGAGCGCGGCGGGGACGGGCGCCGCGAACGGTGTCGCGCCGCTGAGCGGACAGATTCCTGCGCAGGGCTACTACCTCGTGAGCCTCGGCTCGAACGGCGCCAATGGCGCCGCCCTGCCGACGCCCGACGCCAGCGCCCCCGGCATGAACCCGAGCGGATCGAACGGTGTCATCTTCCTGTCAAACCAGGTATCTGCGCTCACGCTCCCGGCGGGTTCGGTTGTCGCCGCGAACGGCGTGATTGACGCCGTCGGGTACGGAACTGTCACGTTGTTTGAGGGATCCGCCGCTGCGGGTCTCGGTGGCACCTCGGACCAGCGATCCACGCAGCGTACGAACGGCCTCGACACCGACAACAACGCCGCTGACTTCAGTCGTGCGACGCCGACCCCGCAGAACTCGAGTACCACTCCGGTCACTGATCCGGGTGCGACCCCCAACCCCTTCCGCGGCGGTCGTGACACCCATCGACCAGATTCAGGGCACAGGTGATACATCGCCGCTCGCGGGGCAGAACGTCACCACGCAGGGTGTTGTTACGGCGGTCTACCCCACGGGCGGTCTCAAGGGGTTCGTGATCCAGATGCCTGGTGTGGTTGATCTCGCAACGCACAAGGCCTCGCGCGGCATCTTCGTGTACGCCCCGAACGACGATGCCAAGGTGACGATCGGTGACTCGGTCACCGTGACCGGCAACGTCTCCGAGTACTTTGGGCTCACGCAGATCTCGGCCTCAACTGTGGCCAAGATCGCTGCACTTGGCGAGGTTCCCGCCACGGGCCTCACCTGGACCGGTGACGAAGCCGTCCGCGAATCCTTCGAGGGCATGCTCGTCATGCCGAAGGACAAGCTCGTCGTGACCGACAACTACGGCGTGAACCAGTACGGCGAGATTGGTCTTGCGGTGAACGACGTCCTCGTGACGCCGACTGAAGTTGGTGCTCCGATGAGCGCCGAGGCCAAGGCTCAGGCTGCCGACAACGCTGCTCGCGGCATCCTCCTCGACGATGGTGCTTCGACGAAGTACACGGGCGCAGGATCCGGCATCCCAACCCCGTACATCGACCAGGACCGCCCGGTGACGGTTGGCGCAACGGCCACCTTCACGAAGCCGGTCATCCTCTCGTACGGCTTTGACAGGTGACGTCTGCAGCGGACTGTCCCGGTGAGCGGAAGCAACCCGGTTGACGAGCCCGCCACCTTCCTCGTTGGTGATTTCAACGCGTACTCGATGGAGTCGCCGGTCACGACGATCACGGATGCTGGCTTCGCCGACCTTGGCCACTCGACGAGCTCGACGACCGGCTTCACCGAGTACTCGTACCTCTTCGGTGGCACGCTTGGCTCGCTCGACCACGTCTTCGCTTCGCCGGCGGCCCAGGCACTCGTCGGTGGCGTTGACACCTGGACGATCAACTCCTATGAGTCGGTTGCCTACGAGTACAGCCGCTGGAACAGCAACGTCGAAGCGTTCTACTCGCCTGACCAGTTCCGTGCCTCGGACCACAACCCGGAGGTCGTGAAGCTTGTCTTCCCGACGCCAGCACTGACCCCGACGGCACAGCCGACACCGGCGCCCAGCAGCACGGCAACGGCGAGCCCTGTCGCAAGCTCGAACCCCACTGAATCACTGACGGCTTCGCCGGACGCGGCGGCCACGGACGGCGAGCGTTCTGGCAACGGTGGCCTTGCGGGTACTGGTGCTGAGGGCATGATTCCAGCAGCAGTGGCGGGCCTCGCGCTGCTGCTGGGTGGCCTGGTGGCTCGCCGTCGACCGGCTGAGCGCTAGACCACACGAATCCGCCAGGGGCGGGGCAGGAACTCAAGGGTTCCCGCCCCGCCCCTGCGCGTCGTCAAGATTTGGATGCCGGGCCGGTAGCGTGTCGGCATGCCTGCAACACCTCGTCCAAGTCGGCAGACGATCTTTCGTCGTCGCCGTGCTGCCCTTGTGGCGTGTGTGGTGTTGATGCTTGCCGCGTTGGTGTTTCTTGTTCCTCACCTCGTGGGCAGTGGCGCTGACTCGACGGCTGAGGCTCCGGACACGCCCACGGCGAGCCCCACCCCGACGAGCGTGACTGCGCAAGACGTTGCGCCGACGCCGGATGCTGGTGGGGGAGCATCCACCGCCACATCGGCTGCGCCTACGGCGGAGGCGTTGCAGCCCTGCATCCCGCCTGAGGTTGTGCTCACTGCGAAGCTTGATGCTGAAACGTACAGCGCAGATCAGCAGCCGAAGCTGTCGCTTGTGCTCGAGAACACAGGGTCGAAGCCGTGCACGATTGATGTTGGGACTGCCAAGCAGGTGTACACGATCACGAGTGGCGCGGACCACATTTGGACTTCGACGGATTGCCAGAGCGAGGCTCGGTCGCAGCCGGTCCAATTGGGTGCCGGGCAACGCCTCGAAGCGCCCCCTATTACGTGGGTGAAGGAGCGATCGGCGCCAAGCAGCTGTTCGGGGGAACGACCCAAGGCGCTCCCGGGCACGTATCAACTCACCGTGCAGATGGACAGCTTGACGTCGGAGCCGGCGAGGTTCGTCTTGCAGTAGCGGGGGCGTTGCACGGACATCGAGACGGAATGCCTGTGCGACATTGGGCGCAGAGGTCTCGCCAAGGGTTTACTCAGCTGTTACTCAGTTGTGATGTATTGCGGCTCTATCCGCATTGAGCGGCAAAACCCTTTGAGGAGTCCTCGTGCAGCTTCCCCGTCCCCTTGCCCGCTTCGGTGGTGCCGCGCTTGCCGCCTGCGCATGTGTTGCAGTTGCTGGCGTGTCGCCGGCCTTCGCCCAGGTGTCGTCGCCGGCCGTGATCCAGCCCACCGCTGGCACGACCCAGGTCAACCTCATCGGCTTTAACGACTTCCACGGTCGTATCAACGATGCTGACCGTTTCGCCGCAAACGTCCTCACCGCGCAGGCCCCGTTTGGCGACGCGAACACGCTCATTCTCGGTAACGGCGACCAGGTTGGCGCGACGGTGTTCGAATCGGCCGCGCTCAATGACCAGCCCACGATCGACGCACTGAACGCCCTGGGCGTTGAAAGCTACACGCAGGGCAACCACGAGTTCGACAAGGGTGCTGCTGACGCCGTTGGCCGTATTCAGAACGGCACGAACGGCCCGGATCTCGCGGCAAACGTGACCGATGCATCGGGGGCGCACCCCTTTGGTGAGTATGCGCTGTTCACGGTCACTGGCAAGCAGGTCGCGGTGATTGGCGCCGTGACGAGCGAGGTCCCTTCGCTCGTTTCGCCGGATGGCATCACTGGCTACACCTTTGAAGACCCGGTTGCCGCCGTGAACCGTGTTGCAGCCCAGCTATCCGATGGCAACCCTGCCAACGGTGAGGCCGACGTCATCGTTGCGTCGTACCACGATGGTGGCCCCGTTGCAGGCAACGACCAGCTTCAGACCAACATGGCGAACACTTCGTTCGCGCACATGGTGAACGACACCGTCCCTGCGGTTGACGCCATTTTCAACGCCCACACGCACATGGCCTATGCCTATGACGCGCCGATCGGTGCATCGACCCGTCCGGTCATCCAGGCCGACTCGTACGGGACCTCGATTGCTCAGGTGGTGCTCACGATTGATGCCAACAACAACGTGACGCTCGCCCAGAGCTCGGTCATTCCGACTCCGAAGGCGGTTCCGACCGAACTCGCGAACGACCCGACGATCCTCAAGATCCAGCAGATCATGGCCGATGCAGTCGCACAGTCGGGCCCGATCGGTGCTCAGGTCATCGCGACCCAGACGGCAGACCTCACGCGCGCGAAGCAGTGCGAGCCGGGCTCGATCCAGGTTGCTGCTGATGGCACGACGTCGAATTGCGTTGTGGCGGTCAAGGACGACCGTGCAAACGAGTCGGCACTCGGTGGTGTGGTCGCGAACTCGATGCTTGACTCGCTGAACGGCGCAGGCCACCCCGTCGACATTGCGATGATCAACCCGGGCGGTCTTCGCGCCGACATCATGAATGACGGCCAGGTCACGTACAAGGAAGCCGCTTCGGTGCTTCCCTTCGCGAACACGCTCATGCAGGTGGAGCTCACGGGTGCTGACCTGAAGCAGATCCTTGAAGAGCAGTGGCAGCCGGATGGCTCGCAGCGTCCGTATCTGCAGCTCGGCCTCTCGGATGGCTTCACCTACACCTACGACCCTGACCGCCCCCGCGGTGACCGCATTCTCTCGATGTCGCTGAACGGCACGTTCATCGATCCTGCAAAGGTTTACCACGTGGCCGCGCCGAGCTTCCTCGCCACTGGTGGCGACAACTTCGCTGGGTTCAAGAAGGCGACCTTGGTGAAGGACACGGGTCTCATCGACCTCGAGTCGTTCGTGAAGTGGGTCAAGGCGAAGGGCCAGCTCCCGATCGACAACAACCGCAATGGTGTCATCGTGCCCGCCCTTGCTGGTAAGGATGGCTACCCCTACACCGAGACGGTGAAGGCTGGCAGCACCTTCAGCTTCGGTGTGGCTGGCTTCGACCTCGCTTCGCTCGGCTACACGCAGAACAGCGTCATCAAGGGCGAGCTCATCGGCCCGGACGGCGCACGCATCGCGCTCCCCGGTGAGGCGACGGTAACCGACCCGAACATCGCCGGTCTCGAGATCACGATCCCTGAGAACCTCGCGACCGGTCAGTACACGCTCGTCCTGAGCTTCGACAACTCGGACACGGTGACGTACCTCCCGCTCTCGGTTGAGGGTCTTCCGCAGTCGGCCCCGACTGAGACCGCTCAGTCGAGCGAG
Source organism: [Zimmermannella] alba NBRC 15616 (assembly GCF_001570905.1). Taxonomy (GTDB): domain Bacteria; phylum Actinomycetota; class Actinomycetes; order Actinomycetales; family Microbacteriaceae; genus Pseudoclavibacter; species Pseudoclavibacter albus. The sequence goes on from NZ_BCSO01000009.1 coordinate 36,443, forward strand.
ACTGCTCAGCCGACCGAGGCGCCGGCTCCGGCCGCCGAAGCCCTTGCTGGCACGGGTGCCGAGCTTGACGTTGCTGGCTGGATCGCAGTGGCGGCAGTTCTCGCCGTGGCCGGCGGTGCGTTCCTCGCACGTCGTCGCGCATAGCTGAACCAGCTTGTTCAACAACGGTGGCCTGGACACAATGTCCAGGCCACCGTTGTCTTGTGTGCGTGGGGGAGTTGCGGGCGCCGGACGTGACGGGTCTGACCTGCCGCAGCCAGAGGAGCGCCACGGTCTTGTCGCGGCGTTGCTGCGCATGTGAGCGATCGCCGTGGAGTCTGGCCCTGGATTCGCTAGTCGATGCTGTCGGTGCGGCTTTGTTGTTTGGCGAGAGCAGCGCGCAAGGCGGTGCCGACGGTTTGGGAGCCGGTGGAGATGACGCGGTCGAACCCGACGCGTCGCGCTTCTTGCTCTCGGAGGTTCGCTTGGTTGACGCGGCGGATTTCGCCAGCGAGTGAGACTTCACCGATGACGACGGTGCCTGCGGTGATGGGCCGATTCGCGGCGGCGGAGGCGATAGCTCCGGCGATTGCGAGGTCGGCGGCCGGTTCGGTGAGTTTCACTCCACCGACGGTGGAGACGTAGACGTCGCACTGCCCGAGCTTGATGCCGACGCGCTTTTCGAGGACGGCGAGGAGCATGGCAACGCGGCTCGCGTCGACACCGTTCGTGACTCGGCGAGGGTTTGGGGCCTGGGTGGGGACGACGAGCGCCTGGATTTCGACGGGGAGAGCACGGCGTCCTTCGAGCGCGACGGTGACGCAGGTGCCGCTCACGGGGGCGCCGCGCTCGGAGATGAACAGGCCTGAGGGGTCGGGAACTTCGCGCATTCCCTCGCCGCTCATTTCGAAACATCCGACTTCGTCGGTTGGACCGAAACGGTTCTTGAGGGTGCGGGCGAAGCGGAGCGCGGTTTGGCGGTCGCCTTCGACGTGCGCGACGACGTCCACGAGATGCTCGAGCAGGCGCGGACCAGCAACGTGGCCATCTTTCGTGACGTGACCAACGATGATGACGGGGAGTGACTTGGCCTTCGCGAGCCGAATGAGGGCTGACGCGACCTCCCGCACCTGGCTCGGCTGGCCCGCCAGCGAGTCGATCTCTGCAGAAGCTACTGTCTGGATGGAATCGACGATGAGCAGCGCCGGTTGGACGTGCTCGACCTGGCCGAGCACGGCCGCGAGGTCGGTTTCGCTCGCGAGGAAGAGGGTGTCGTGCAGCGTGCCCATGCGCTCGGCGCGGAGCCGAACTTGGCTCGTGGACTCTTCGCCTGAGACGTAGAGCACGCGGGCTCCCGTCTGGGCAACGCGGGCGGCGGTTTCGAGCAGCAGCGTTGACTTACCGACACCGGGCTCGCCTGAGAGAAGGATGGCAGCCCCCGGGACGATGCCGCCGCCGAGCACGCGGTCGAGCTCGCCGATGCCCGTAGGACGGTGGTGCACGTGTTCGAGTGGCGTCTCGGTGATGGGCCGAGCCGCCTGCGAGGGTGCAATCGCGGCAGCCTGCACACGGTGGGCCGTGCGTGACTCAAAGCGATCGACGACGGTGCCCCACGCCTGACATTCGGGGCACTGGCCGAGCCACTTGAGCATGGTGGCACCGCACTCGGTGCAGTGGTAGTTCGGCGTCTTCTCGCGACTCTTGGCCATGGCACCAAGGGTAGAGGGGACCACCGACATTCGATTCTTGAAGCGGCGAGCGCCAGGCTCGGTGGGGAGGGGGGAGACGTCTACGACACGCCCAATGAACTCCAAGTACAACTCCGTCTTGCATCATCAGGAAGAACCTGCTTATGATTGACGACGGTGACGTGTCCGAGCGGCCGAAGGTGCGACACTCGAAATGTCGTGTAGGGTACCCCCCTACCGTGGGTTCAAATCCCACCGTCACCGCCACGCAAACCCCCTCGAGTTTCAACTCGAGGGGGTTTTCCATGTGTCAAACATCACCGGTCCGAGCGTGACACGGCATGCATGCTCTGGGCCTGTCGTCGTCCAATGCGCGTGGACGTGTGACATCCCAAGGTCCCAGAATTGCCGCTTGGCGCGCCCGTCACAATCCAGAGCGCACCGGACAACCCCATGGTGCCGATCGACACGCGCCTCACCCCATTGGACTGCGAACGGCTGCTCAGTTTTGCGCGAGACCTGGAGGATGCGGGGCACCCGCGTGAGGTGTCTGATCTCCAGCAAAGCAGCCTGTCGAGGTGTCAGGAGCGGGAAGACCTGGAACGGCTTGTGTCCGAAATCGTCAATGTGCACCGGCGGCACGACCTCTATGTCAATGACACTCGATTCTTCGCGAGGTAAAACGTCGGTTCGAACGCTCGCTCGTTCGCGCCTACACGCGCGTGTGGGCCCGCTTGATGTCCGCTGGTGTGCGACAGCTGCAGTTGGAGGAGTTTCAGGACATCCCACCGGCAACAACATTGTGCGAGCGATGGATTCATGTCGAACTCATGCTTGGGACCATTCTGCTGTCGGCCTACCGCAACCTGCTGTCGATTGCATCGACGCTGATTGAGGCGCACCGTGCCTATTCGGCACTTGAAGGGGACACCAGCGACACATTTCCGTGGGTGAGTATTCAAGCCGTCAGGCCTTCCTAGACGCGCTCGAGCTGTATCTGGCGCCAGTGGATGACCCAGAGCTTGATGAGCGCATTGCAGCCACAGCAGCTGTCGCTCGCACAATTCCTCTCACGTGTCTCGATCGTTTTGACGCACGTACGCTCTGTGCACAGTTCATGCTGTTGCGTGGACACGCGATCGAGGCTGACGAGCTCGTCGAGGAAGCGCTCGAAGCTGACCGATTGGCGATGCAGGGGTGGACCAACGTTGAGATCGCTGGCGAAATCAACATGAGTCGTTCCTCGGTGGCGCTCTCGATTTCGAGAATCCTGCACAAGCTCAGGATTCGAGCCGTAAACAGATCGCTGACGTCTTCCACGACTGACGCGTCGGCTCGTTGCGCATTCGTGAGGAGCTGTCCTGACCGTCGTGCGCCGCGCGAGCAAGAAACTGTGCGCAAACTGTTGGTCCGGTGCCATAACTTGGCACCGGACCAACAGTTTGCGCACTCTGGCGAGCGGGGCGGGGCTCGAGAGGCTCGGGCGTCTCGAGAGGTCCCGGTCGCGCTCGGCTCAGCGGCGGAAGGCTACTGCGCGGTCAGCGAGTCGACGTACGCCTGGTTCTCCGAGATCCACTGCTCCACGATCGGGCCGTAGTCGTCGGTCTTCTCGCCACCAAACATGGCGTTCTCAAGCGAGTAGAGCTTCTCGGAGTCCATCTTGAAGCTCTTGATCCACGAGGACACCTTCGGGTGCGTGGTCTCGAACTCCTTCGACGAGAACGAGTGGATGCCTTCAGCGTCACCGAGCAGACCCTTCGGGTCCTCGAGGTCGCGGATCGGGAACGCGTCGTACGCCCAGTGCGGACGCCACAGCGTCACGACGATGTTCTCCTTCGCATCCGTCTTCGACTTCAGCTCGGTGAGCATCGCGGCCGTCGACGAGGTCGTGTAGGTCATCTGGTCGAGGCCGTAGCCCGGGATGACGTCGTTCTGGGTGACCTCGGTGAGGCCAGCGCCCGGCTCGATACCGATGATCGTGTTGTCGAACTTGTCGGCGTTCGCGGCGAGCTCGTCGATCGACGTGATCGGGGCATCCTCGTTCACTGCGAAGGTGAGCTTCGCCTCGTCGTTCCACGCGCCAAGGTCCACGATCTTGTCGCCGTACTGCTCCACGTACGACTTGTGCGTGATCGGCAGCCAGCCGTCGAGCACGAGGTCGTAGTCGCCCGTCGACAGTCCCGAGTACACCGGCGCCACATCGGCCGGCTCGAGGGTGACGTCGTAGCCCTGCTCCTCGAGCACGACCTTCCACAGCTCGGATGCGGCAACACCCTCATCCCAGCCGTTGAACACGGCAATCGTGATCTGCTTCTCGTCGCCGTTGTCGAGCTTCTCACCGCTCTTGCCGCTGAGCTCAGCACCCGAGGCGCAGCCCGTGAGCGCGAGAGCGGAGGCCGCGAGGAGGCTGATCCCCGCGAGAATCTTGCGCGAACGCTTCATCGTGTCTTCTCCAAATACGTATCGAATGGTGTTCCGTAGGTGGCGGAGCATCCCGCCGAGTGCAAGTTGCTAGGCGCTCGCGGATGCGGGCTGCGAGGTGGCAGGCTTCGGGTCCACCTGGTCGTCGGTGGTTCCGTTCGCGCGAGCCTTGCGGCGCTCGATCACGCGCTCGACGAGCGTCTTCTGGCCGTTCTCGTGACGGCGAGAGAAGGCACCCGTGAGGCGGTCGAGGATGATCGCGAGGGCCACCACCGAGATACCGGCCTCAAAACCGAGCGCCACGTCGATGCGGTTGAGCGACTGCACGACATCCGCGCCGAGGCCGCCCGCACCGACCATGCCGGCGATGACGACCATCGACAGCGCGAGCATGATGACCTGGTTGACGCCCGCCATGATCGACGGCATCGCGAGCGGCAGCTGAATCTGACGGAGGATGCGGCCAGGCGTGGCACCGAAGGCCTTACCGGCTTCAACCACTTCTTCATCTACGCCGCGAATACCAAGCTCGGTCATGCGCGCACCCGGTGCCATCGCGAAGATGATCGTCGCGACAATGCCCGGCACAACACCCACGCGGAAGAGGATGAGTGCGGGGATGAGGTAGACGAACGCTGGCATCGTCTGCATGAAGTCGAGGATGGGCCGGATGATCGCCGAAGCCGTGTTCGACTTCGCCGCCCAAATGCCGAGCGGCACTGCGAGGAGGATCGCGATGAGGCTCGCGACGATCACGAGCGCGAGTGTCTCCATCGCATTGCCCCACTGGTCGACGGTGAGAATGAGGCCCAGACCGAGCGCCGTGCCGAGGGCGAGCTTCCACCCGCTCGCGATGAACGCGAGGGCCGCGAACACGACGATGATGACGCCCACCGGCGGCGTGAGGAGGATGAACTCGAAGAAACTGTAGAGCGCACCGAAGATGGCGCGAATGACATCAAAGACCGGGCCAGCGACCGAGATGAGTCCCTCGATGAACGCCTCAACCCAGGTACCGAGAGGAATGCGGATCACTTCGTGCTCCCTTCCGTCGAAGCGTCATCAAGCGGGGCGGCGGCTCCAGCACGTGCCGGGGTGCTCGCTCCTTCGGGTGCAGGGTGCTCGTCGAGGACCGCCTGCACCTCTTCCGGGCGCACATCGGTGATCGGGTCGTGCGGCACCGGAATCGCGGACGTCGTCGACGGGACGTTCGCGAGGGACGCCAGGAGCGTCACGCGCGGGACGACACCGAGCAGGCGGCGCTGCTCATCCACGACCGCGATCGGGAAGGCCGTGTCGGCGGCGAGTTCGAAGAGATCGCTGAGCGGGGTGTCCGGCGAGACGGTGGCAACATCGCGCTTGATGATGCTCGCAAGGTCGGTCGAACCTTCCTTCACGAGACGCATGGCGCGGCGGTCGGTCACGCCACCCTCGAGCTTCCGGCCCTGGCCGAGCACGAACGCGCCGCCGGACTGCGCATCGTTCATGACGCGAAGCGCGGCACGCGGGCCTGCCGAGAGCGGGACTGCCGAGACAGCCGGGACCATGGCGCTTGCGGCCGTGAGCACGCGCGCACGGTCGACATCCTGCACGAACTGGGCCACGTAGTCGTTGGCCGGGTCGGTGAGGATCTCTTCGGGCGTGCCGATCTGGACGATCTTGCCCTGGCGCATCACCGCGATGCGGTCCCCGAGGAACATGGCCTCGTTGAGGTCGTGCGTGATGAAGATGATCGTCTTGTGGAGCTGTTCCTGGAGGTCCTTGAGCTCCTCCTGCATCTCGCGGCGGATGAGCGGGTCGAGGGCGCTGAAGGCCTCATCCATGAGCAGGATGTCGGTGTCCGCAGCGAGGGCGCGAGCGATGCCGACGCGCTGCTGCATACCGCCGGAGAGCTCCGAGGGACGCTTGTCCTTCCACTTGCCAAGGCCCACGCTCTCGAGCATCTCGGCGGCCTTCGCGAGGCGCTCCTGTTTGCCGATGCCCTGGATTTCCAGCGGCATCGCGACGTTGTCGAGGACGCTTCGGTGGGGGAGGAGCGCGAAGTGCTGGAACACCATCGAGATGTGCTCGCGGCGCACCTTGCGCACGGTTGCGGCGTCCGCCTTCGCGAGGTCGGTGCCGGCGACGATGACTTCACCCGCGGTCGGCTCCCAGAGGCCGTTGAGCATGCGGATGAGGGTGGACTTGCCCGAACCGGACAGGCCCATGACGACGAAGATCTCGCCCGGCTTCACGTCAAAGGTCGCGTCAACGACGGCCGGTGTGAGGTGCTTGGGGAGCTTTTCGGGGGCGACGCCGCGCGCGAGCTGCTTGGCGGCATCGCTTGCGCCGCGGCCGAACACCTTCGTGGCGCCGCGGACGGAAAGGATGGGATCTGACACGAAGTGAAACTCCTTGCGTGGATCGGAAGGCATCAACAATCAAGCCCTGCGAAAAATGGTTCGCTGGACTCTCGACCGGGCGCCTGAGCGTCGAAGGCGCGAGCCGGTGCTCGCGCGGCACGCCGGAGGTAGCGGAGCGCCAGCGCCGAGGACGTGAGCCCGTCAGGCACAACTCCACGCGAAGCACGGTAGCAAGCCAGTCTCACTGGCAGCGGGGTGCAAAACCGGTTCAATTCACCACGCGCGATCCTCCGAGATCCCCATGGGTACGCGGATCAGGCGGGGTCTCGCGAGACGAAAAGGTGGGTTCAAGATTGCTGCAATGCGTTGTGGAACCGTTATCCAGACCTCCCTTTGCGGTGGAGAATCGGCGTGATTTCCTCGCTGATCAGGCCTGTTGGCAGGAATCCGTGACCTTGGTCGGGGGAGAATAGATGCGGCGCAATTCCAAAGGAGGAATCGTGGTGGAGAGCAATGGGGCCGCATCGCGCTTGAGCGAGCCGCCCGCACGAGCTGCGCGAGGTGCTGTGACGCGTGCTGAACACGACCCCGCCGCTGATGAGTCACTGGATCTGAATCGATTCCGCAACGTCGTCAACGAATCCTTCGTCCCGCTCGAGATCACCGCCGACGATCCTGCGTCATTCCGGGCGCGGGTAAGTCACGTCAATGTTCACGGCGTCTCATTCACGGACATCCGCGCGGGCGCCCACACGGTGCTGCGCACGCCCGAGCTCATTGCTGAATCGAGTGAGCACTGTGTGAAGATCTCGCGGCAAATGGAGGGGCGCGGCATCCACCGGCAGCACGGGCGAAGTGTTGACCTGCAGCCGGGTGACCTTGTCGTCTACGACACCTCGCAGCCCTACGAGCTGAGCTTCACGGACGACTTTCGCGTGCTCGTCATGATGGTGCCGCACGAGCGACTCAAAGTGCCACCGCACGCCATGAACGACATCACCGCGGTGCGCCTCGACGGCTCCAGCGGTCTTGGCCGGGTGGTTTCGCCGTTTCTTGCCACCCTCGGCACGAGCCTTGACGAACTCCGCGGCCCCGCAGGCGTCTACCTTGTGCAGAGTGCGGTGCAGCTCGTGGACACCCTGCTTGCGAACTCCTTTGACCTCAACCGGGTGGCGGCTGACCCGCACCGGGCGCTCCTCGAATCCATTCGGGATGACATCGATCAAAGGCTCGGTGATACGACGCTGAGCCCCAGCACCATCGCGGAACGCGCCTACATTTCTGTCCGGCACCTCCATGCGCTCTTCCACGATCGTGGCGAGACAGTCGCTGGCTACATCCGCAAGCGCCGCCTCGAGTGCGCCTACCTCGACCTGGTGAATCCCGAGTACGCGCACCGTTCGGTGAGCGCCATCGGCGCGGATTGGGGGCTCGCGAATGCGGCCCACTTTAGCCGGCTCTTCAAGGTGCGCTATGGCGAGTCGCCAAGCGAGGTGCGGCGCCGCGCCTTCGCGAGGAACTAGCTGCTTGACGAAGCGAGGACGTCGTGAATGTGATCGCGTCACGCGCTGACGATTTCCTCCGCTGCTTCGATGCCATCTCGAACATCGAGTGCTGTCGCGGGTGCTCGGTCTTCGCTCGGGTACTCGGTCGCGTTGCGCACGTGCCGCATCCACTCGAACTCCGCGAGTGACGGGTGTAAGACGAACTCGGCGGCGGCAATGCCCGTGTTTCGATGAGCTCCACCGCTCGGTCGAACGCGAAGCCCGTGTGCAGCGAGAACTGCTGTGAGCGCCTTCCGTGCGGCATCGTATGCGGCAGTGAAGGCCATGGCCTGGTCCTCCGTTCCGGCCAGCGCTTGTGCTGTTCGCACGTGCTGCGCCGCTTGCTTGAGGATGAACTGTGCGTGCTCGGTGTTCGGGGCGACCTCTTCAATCCGTCGCTGCTCGACGAGCTGCCGAATCGTGTTACTCACGCAGCTCGCCCGTCAGGACATCCAGCATTGGTCGTGAACGGACGGTCGCGACAAACGGTGCGGGGGATTGTGCGTGCCATTCGTCTTCGGCCAGACGAGTGATGTTGACTGCAAGGTTGAGCCGCTCAGATGCGACGGCAGCTTGCTCACTCAGGGTGCGTCGCGGGATGTCGCCAACGACAAGGACGTCGAGATCGTTCGGGTACGGTCCGGCAATTCCAGCCCGTCGTGCGGCCCATGATCCAAAAATCAGGAGCTCGCTGATGCTGTCGATGCCACCGAAGAGTTCGCGAACGACCGGCACGGGGCCGTACGTAGCCAGCACGAGCTGTGACATGAGGCTGTACAGGGGGTGTGACTTGTTTGCTCGGACAAGGCGGTTTCGACCCTCGATGCGGTCGACGACGACATCGCTTTCGACAAGGCGACCGATCTCGCGATGCACGATGGGTGCGCTAACGCTCGATCGGCGCCCAAGCTCGCTCAGTGTGAGTTCCTCGTCTGGATGGAGGAAAAGTTCGGCGAGCACCGCTCCGACGGCGTCAGAGCGTATGAAGGGTGTGAGCGCTGCCGGTGCTCGTTTCATATAACGTGATCATATATTCACGTTATGGGAATAAACAATGCGGTGTGCGTAGCTCAGGGAAACGGCATGACGCATTTGCGTTGGAGCGCGGAGTCGTTGCCGCGGCGTGCACGAGGGAGCGCGGATGCTGTCTCGTGTCAGCACGGCACCTAGGCTCCTGAGCAACGAACCTCAACGACGAGGCTCGACAACGCATCGCCTGCAATGACGGAGGCCATCATGCACACCCAAACAATTGGGCAGGCCGCGCCTGCCACCACGGCACCTGTGACGCCAGCATCCGGCATCCCGACACCAACACGAAAGCTCGGGACGTTTTCGATCGCGATGATGATCGTCGCGGCATCCGCGCCGCTCACCGTTATCGCCGGTGGCGCACCGAGTAGTTTCGCCGTGAGTGGCATCACCTCGGTTCCTGCCGCCTACCTCGTGCTTGCCGCGGTCCTCGCGCTCTTTGCCTTTGGATACGCGGCCATGGCGCGACACATTACGAACCCCGGTGCCTTCTACGCTTACGTGGCCCGCGGGCTCGGGCGACCCCTCGGTGTCGCCTCCGCGATCGGTGCGATGGTGTCCTACCTCGCCATGGAGTTCGGCATCTTCGGCATGTTCGGGTTCACCGTCGCGGACTGGCTCACCGTTCGATTCGGGCTTGAAACGAGCTGGTGGATGTGGGCGCTCGCGGGCGTGCTCATCGTCGGGGTGCTCGGCATGTGGCGAATCGATTTTTCAGCCCGGGTCATCGCGGTGCTCGTGGCGCTTGAGTTCCTCGCCGTTGGCGTTGTGGATGCCGTCGGGCTGGGTGCAGCGCCAGAGGGGTACCCGCTCGACGCGATCAACCCGGCATCTCTCATCACGCCCGAAGTTGGCGTCTTGCTCGCCTTCGGTGTGGCCGCGTTCATGGGCTTCGAGTCGGCGGCGATCTACGCGCACGAGGCAAAGAATCCGCGCACGACGATCGGTCGCGCGACCTTCCTCGCGGTGATCGGCGTCGGACTCTTCTACAGCATTTCGGCCTGGGCACTCACCGTCGGCGTCGGGCCCTCGCAGGTCGTTGCCCAGTCCGAGGAACTCGGTCCCGGCATCGTCTTCGCGCTCATCGGCGCGCACTTGCCCGAGGTCGTCGTCGACATCGTGAACGCGCTTTTCATCACGAGTCTTTTCGCAGCGCTCCTCTCGTTCCACAACGCGGTCTCTCGCTACATCGCCGAGCTTGGCCGGGAGCGCGTTGCCCCGCAGGTCTTCGCGAAGCGCACCGAGAATGGAGCCCCGATCGTCGGCTCGCTCACGCAGACGGTCCTCTCGATCATCGTCACGCTCGGCTTCGTGCTCGGTGACCCGGGTGACCCCCTCTACCCGGTCCTCACCATGTTCACCTGGCTCACGAACACGGGTGCGTTCGGACTCGTCCTGCTCATGTGCTTTGTGGCGGTCGCCATCATTGCCTTCTTCATCCGCGACGACCGCGGTGTGGGCGCCTGGTCGCGGCTGTTCGCACCCGCGATCGCCGCGATGGCGCTCGGGGCTGTGTTTATCCTCGTGCTCGTGAACTTCCCGCTCATGCTCGGGCAGGAGGAAGCTGACCTGCTCACCTGGATTCTGCCAAGCCTCGTCATCGTGCCCGGTGCGCTCGGGTTTGCCTGGGCGATGTACCTCAAGAGCGCGCGACCCGAGGCCTATGCGGGGATCGCAGCCGATATGGATGCCCCGACCGGCGTCATCCCGATCGTCCATCCCGCACCCGGCGCGGACCGTGCTCCCTTCATGGCTGATGCACATGAGCCCGCTCCCGGGGCGCCGGCCACCCGTCGCTGAATCGAATCACCTCACCGAAACATTCACCACCACTCGCATGTACGACCCTCACCAAGGAGGAACCATGAGTTGGAACACCGCACAGGAACTACTTGACGCGATCACCGACGAGACCGGTCGCGAAGTCTTCGACCCGGCGACCGGCGAGCTCATCGGCAAAGCGCCAGTCGCGAACGAGGCCGATCTCGAGGACGCGATCGCGCGCGCCCAGGCAGCGCAGAAGGCGTGGGCAGCGAAGCCCGTCGCCGAGCGCAACGAGCTCCTCGTGAAGGCTGCTGAAGCGATTGAGGCGGCGGCCGAGCCCCTCGCCGAAATCCTCTCCCGCGAGCAGGGCAAGCCCCTCAACGGCCCGAACGCCCGCTTCGAGGTCGGCGGATGCGCGGGCTGGTTCCGCGCGAACGCAAGCTTCGCCCTCGAACCGGAAACGATCGTGGATGACGAGACGCAGCGCTCGGTCATGGTCTACGACCCGATCGGTGTCGTCGGGGCGATCAGCCCGTGGAACTGGCCGATGATGATCTCGGTCTGGCAGTGGGCTCCGTCCCTCAAGATGGGGAACACAGTCGTCGCGAAGCCGGCATCGTCGACGACGCTCTCGGTGCTCGCGCTCGGCCACGTCGTGAACTCGGTGCTGCCGGAGGACCTCCTCATCGTCGTCCCCGCATCCGGCCGCATTGCCTCGAAGCTCGCGAGTGATGAGCGCATCGGCAAGGTCATGTTCACGGGCTCGACCGAAGTCGGAAAGACGATTGCGCGCGAAGCGGCTGGCTCGGTTGCGCGTGTGACCCTCGAACTCGGCGGTAACGACGCGGGCATCGTCTTGGACGACGCCGATCCCGCGAAGATCGCCGAGGGTGTGTTCTGGGGCGCCTTCATCAACACCGGGCAGACCTGTGCTGCCTTGAAGCGCCTCTACGTCCCTGCATCGATCTACGACGAGGTTGTGGATGCGGTCGCCAAGGTCGCCGAGTCGACGCCGATGGGTGTGGGACTTGACGAGCAGAACGTCCTCGGGCCGCTCCAGAACAAGGATCAGTACGAGATTGTCGCGGACCTCGTGGAGAAGGCGCGCTCGGCTGGTGCCCGCATCGTGGTCGGCGGCAACCCGGATCCTGAGCAGCCCGGATTCTTCTACCCGTCGACGATCGTAGCCGACATCGAGAACGACAACCCGCTCGTCGCGGAGGAGCAGTTCGGCCCGGTGCTGCCGATCGTGAAGTACGACTCGCTCGACCAGGCGATCGAGTGGGCGAACGCGCTCGACGTGGCGCTCGGCTCATCCGTGTGGTCGTCCAACGAGGAGCGCGCGCTTGAGGTTGCGTCTCGACTTGTGGCCGGAACGACGTGGATCAACTCGCACGGCACCCTGCACCCTGCCGTCCCCTTCGGCGGCGCGAAGCAGTCGGGCTACGGCGTCGAGTTCGGCGTCGACGGGCTCAAGCACGTCGCGCAGCCCCACGTCATCACCGTGACCAAGTAGCCGGGTCGGGGGTCCGGGTTCCGCCCGGCACCCGCGCCCATGCCTGGCGCTCAACATATCTGGCGCAAATGGTTGGTCCGGTCACAAATTTGTGACCGGACCAACCATTTGCGCCAGATTTCTTGCGGGAGGCGGGAGACGGGAGGGGACGGGGGAGAGGGGCTGGGGTTAGTAGCTCGCGCGGGTGGTGGAATCGCCGGAGCAGAGCTCGGCGGCGAACTTCTCGGAGGTGCGGGCGACGGTCGCCACATCCGCGTCGACGAGCACGAAATCGACCCCGGCATCGAGGTATCGCTTGCGGGCTTCCTCACCGAATGCATTCACGCCGACGGGCTTGCCCGCCTTGTGCGCAGCGGTGATCGCACGTTCGACCGCGGCAACGACCTCGGGACGCTCTTGCTCGCCGAGTAGGCCCATGGACGCGGCAAGGTCGCTCGGTCCGACGAACACCGCATCCACGCCATCCACCGCGACGATCGCGTCAGCATTCTCGACCGCCTCAACCGTCTCAATCTGCACGGTGAGTGAAACGAGTTCGGATGCTCGCGCCAGGTAGTCGGGCACGCGATTCCACCGCGCACCACGAGCCAGTGCTGAGCCGACGCCTCGCACGCCGCGCGGTGGGTAGTGCATGGCCGCGACCGCAGCTTCAGCGTCCTCTGCCGTGTTCACCATCGGAACGAGCATGTTCTGCGCCCCGAGATCGAGGTATTGCTTGATGACTACCTTGTCGTTGACTGGCACGCGCACGACCGGCGTGGTCGGGTACGCGGCGGCCGCCTGCAGCTGCAGCTGAATCGATTCAAGCCCGAGTGGCGAGTGTTCCGCATCGATCAAGAGCCAGTCGAGGCCAGCGCCCGCGACAATCTCGGCCATGAGCGGCGAACCGGAGCACACCCACATGCCGGCGAGTGCGCGTTGCCGTGAAGCCTCGCGAAGGCGGTCGGCGAAGGTCGGCGGAAGGTCTACACGAAGCGACATGAAATCGTCCCCATTCGTCCATAGTCGCAGAGCACGGTGTCTCCCCGGTCAATCCACATCGGGCGCGTGAATGAGCCGGCGAGGATGATCTCGCCCGCCTCAAGCTTCTGGCCGTGCTGGTGGAACTTGTTCGTGAGCCACGCGACGCCCATGCCCGGGTGGTTGAGGACCCCGGCGGCGACGCCCGTCTCTTCGACCGTCTCGTTCTTGTAGAGGAGTGCGGAGACCCAGCGAACGTCGATCTCGTCCGGGCGCATTGGGTTACCACCGAGCACCATCCCGCCGTAGGCCGCGTTGTCGGAGATCGTGTCGACGATCGTGCGGCCCTCCATCTCGATGTGCGAGTTGAGGATTTCGAGGGCAGGCGTCACGTATTCGGTCGCGCGGAGCACATCGAAGAGCGTGCAGTTCGGGCCTTCGAGCGCATCCTTGAGGACGAAGGCGAGCTCGACCTCGATGCGGACGTTCGAGAACTGGCCGTGTTCGATGACGGCACCGTTCTCGTGAATCGTGTCAGCAAACATGACGCCATAGTCAGGTTCGGTGATGCCGGTGGCCTGCTGCATCGCCTTTGATGTGAGACCAATCTTGCGGCCAGCGATGCGGCGCCCCTCAGCGAGTGCCTTGTCGCGCCACACCCCCTGGATGGCGTAAGCATCCTCGACGGTTGCGTCGGGGTAACGGGCGGTGATGCGGGGAATGACGCTCCTGTCGCGCTCTGCGCGCGCGAGCTCCTCCGCGATGACTTCGATGTCTGATCGCTCAAGCATGCGGCTTATTCTCACATGCGGATCCGGGAAGACTCCGGGGAACGCGGGGCGCAGGCGGGCATCAGCCAGCAAGCGCAGACGTGACACATGTCATGCCCGGGCCATGACATACCTCACGCAAGATAGTGATTGGTGGCACTACTGCGCAGGAGCGCTCATCCACACACTGGAACCATGACCGAGAACCAGACCCCCACCGCACACTTCCTGGCGCACTCCGAAGGCCACACTGCCGCCGTTGGGCTCGATCCCGCCGCGCAAACTCCTGCGGCTGCTCAGCCTCGCGAAGGGCTCCCCATGCCCCACACCTACGGCCTCCACGCGCACCGTCAGCCATGGTGGAAGGGCCTGCTCGTCATCCTCACGCTTGCACTGAGTTACGGCGTCATCATGGTGATCAGCCAGGTGCTCGGCTTCTTCGCCGGAGTGCTCGTCGGCTTCACGAACCCCATCAACCCCATCACGATGCTCGCCCTCAACCTCAGCTGGGCGTCCATGATCTTCATTGCGCCGCTCGTGACTCGCCTCTTTTACAAGGTGCCCAAGGGGAGCGTGTCCTCGCTCGAAGGGCGGTTGCGTTGGGGCCGTCTCGGCAAGGCGCTGCTGTGGATCCTGCCGCTCTACCTGCTGCTCAATCTCAGCTACCCGCTCTGGATGCCCTCGCTCGGCACCGGCGCGATGACCGCCATGCACTGGGGGCTTCTCGCTGTGGCGATCTTTACCACCCCGCTTCAGGCCGCAGGTGAGGAGTACACCTTCCGCGGGGCGGCGAACATCGCTGCAGCGAGCTGGGCGGGCAGCGAACGCGCAGGCCTCGTCGTCGGCATGATCGTCTCGAACCTCATCTTCGGCCTTGCTCACGGCGCAACCGATCCCTGGCTCATCGTGTACTACCCGCTCTTCGGGCTCGGCTGTGCGCTCCTCGCTTACAAGACGCGGGGCCTGGAAACGTCGATCGTGGTGCACGCTGCGAATAACGTTGTCTCCTTCGTGCTCGCGAGCTTGTCGGGCGCTGACTTCAACACAATGTTCGACCGCAGCAACGGTGTCGGCGGCCCCTTCGTATTCATTCCTCTCGCGCTCATGGCGGTCATCGTCGCCGTCACCTGGTACTGGGAAGGTCGCAAGGAACATCGCCTGAAGCAACTGGCGTAGTTCGTGCAGCGACGCCCCCGTGGAAGGATGAACGCCGTGAAGAACACGAAGCGTCGGCCGGACCTCGTGCGGGACACTCGCCGATTCGAGGCCTACTATCGCTGGTCGCTGTACAGCTTCACCCTCGTACAGCTTTTCTTCTTCGCGGGGGCGCTCGCGGCGTCGGGATCAGCTGGTGCATTCCCGGCTACGTGGACGTTCCTTGCATCGATGCTGCTGGGCGTCGCTCACGTGCCACTGCAGGTGCTCGTCGGGCGGAGCGCATTCAACGCCATCCGAACGCCCGCGCCGACACCGCGCCCGCTGCTTGTGGCGTGGGGCCTCGTTGGTCTCGCATCAATCGCGTTCAGCATGCCGTGGGAAACCCCGATGACGCCGTGGACGATGACGGTCAACGTCATCGTCGTCACGTCTCTTGCCATGCTGACGCCCCGGATGTCGTGGAGGACGCTGCTGGCTGTCTCAGGCGCGTTCATCATGGCGAACGCGATTGAGGCTTGCGTGTTGTTCCTCCTGTTCGGCGAAGCCACGGGCATCGCTGTCTCCGTGTGGTGGACTATGGGTGGGATCATCATGCTCATGACCGCATGGTCATTCGCCTGGGTTGTTCGCGTGCTCCTGCAGCTGGAGCAGGCGCGCGAGTCGCAAGCGCGACTGGCCGTGGCCGATGAACGCCTTCGCATCTCACGCGACCTCCACGACACCTTTGGTCGGACGCTCGCGACGATTTCGGTGAAGTCGACATTGGCCGGCGAACTCGTGCGTCGTGATCGCGCCACCGACGCGGCAAAGGAGCTCGACGAGATTCGTGACATTGCTGATCGTGCTGGGAAGGAAGTGCGTGCGATTGTCCGCGGAGAAGCCGAAGTCGGGCTCGGGCAGGAGTTCATTGGGGCGCGAGCGTTGCTCGCCTCGGCCGGTATCCACACGACGGTCGTGGGCGAACCGGACACGGTGCCGCAGGAGTTGGGTGCCGCGCTCGCCTGGATCGTGCGCGAGGGCGTCACGAACATCCTCCGGCACAGCCACGCGACACAGGCATCGCTGAGCATCAATGTCGAGGGTGGGTTGCTCACGCTTCTGCTCGCCAACGACGGTGCGCGACGCGACACGTCCGGAAGTCAAACCGGGATCGCGGGGATGCGCGAGCGCGTCAAGCCGTTTGCCGGTACGGTGACAGCCACGCGAGACGCGGAATGGTTCACACTCGAAGTGACGGCGCACGCAACGAAGGGAGTTTCGGCATGATCCGCATCCTTCTTGCCGATGATGAGACCCTCATCCGGGATGCGCTCGTTTCACTGCTCGAACTCGAGGATGACCTCACCGTTGTGGCGCGGGCATCGAACGGCGTTGAAGCGCTTGAGCAGGCTCGAGCGATGAGGCCTGACATTGCCGTCCTCGACCTGCAGATGCCAGCCCTTGACGGCATCGAAACGGCACGCGTTCTCGGCACCGAGGCGCCGTCGTGCAGCAGCATCATCGTGACCTCGCACGGCCGCCCTGGCTATCTCAAGACAGCGCTCGCGGCCGGTGTGCGTGGATTCTTGCCAAAGACCGTGTCTGCACAGGTCCTCGCGCGGGTGGTGCGGGATGTGGCCAGCGGTGGCCGCTATGTTGACCCGGAGCTGGCGGCTGAAGCCATCGGTGCTGGAGATTCACCACTCTCGCCGCGTGAGGCGGACGTGTTGGCGCTCGCCGCAGAAGGGTCGCCCGTTGACGAAATTGCTCGGCGCGCGAATCTCTCGCCAGGCACCGTTCGGAACTATCTTTCGCTCGCGACCACCAAGCTCGGTGCATCGAACCGCCACGAGGCTGCTCGCATCGCGAGCGAGCGCGGCTGGATCTAGTCGCGCTCACGCTCAGTGCTGCTCGGGCTGCGCCTCGGCACGGTTGGGGCCGCCGGGCACTCTTCCACGCCATGAGCGCATCGCTCTGTGTCGTTCTGTGACGCCGCGCGACGGTTCGTGACCGTGACAGCTGCAGAGGCGGAAGGAGGCCGAGAAACTGAACGCGTCCCACGGCCCAACGTTGTACCGACGCGGCGGGCCCGCGCAACGACAGAAAGGACGCGCGCCATGAACCTTCGCCACTACCTCGCCACTGCGCGCATGTCCCGCGCGCAGTGGATCATCGTCGCCGTCTGCGCGCTCCTGAGCGCGCTCGATGGATACGACGTGCTCGCCATGAGTTTCACGTCGAATGCTGTGAGCACCGAGCTGGCGCTGAGCGGCACAGACCTCGGCCTCGTACTTGGTGCGGCAGGCATCGGCGCGGGTATCGGATCGCTCGTGTTCGGCCCGATCGGCGACCGGATTGGGCGACGTCCAGCCCTTCTTGCCTCACTTGCACTCAGCACCCTCGGCGTTGCCCTGACTGCGCTGTCACATGACCTCACCGGGCTCATCAGCTGGCGACTCGTGACGGGCATCGGCGTGGGCGGCAGCCTTGCCGCGGCGACCGTGCTCGCCAGCGAGTTCGCAAGCGAACGCCGCCACGGGCTGGTGCTGAGCCTGTTCACGGCCGGGTTTCCGATCGGCGGCGCGCTTGGCGGTCTCGCGGCAGCTCCCATCATCCAGACCTTCGGCTGGCAGGGGGTGTTTGTCCTCGGGATCGCCCTCAACCTCGTCGTGCTCGCCCTGGTCGCGGTGTTCCTGCCCGAGTCCCTCGCCTTCCTCGCGGAACGACGCGGAGCAAGTGCCCGCATCGAACGAGAACTCGAACGTCTCATCCAGCGACTGGGTGTTTCCGAACCGGTTGTGGTCGAAGCTGCACCGCGCCAGCACGGCCAGTTTGGTGCCTTCGCTGGCCTCTTCTCGCCTCGCTACCTCGCGACGACACTCGCTGTCTGGCTTACCTTCTTCCTCCTACAGGCCGCCTACCAGTTCGCAAGCTCCTGGACGCCGAAGCTCCTCGTGAAGACCGGACTCACGCCTGAGCAGGGCATCTTCGCGGTCATCGCCATCTCGATCGGCGGTATCGCGGGCGCCCTCAGCTACGGTGCGCTCACCTCGAAGTGGCCTGCCCGCTCGGTCTTCGCTGTCCTCACAGCCCTCGCCTCGCTCGCACTTGCGGCCTTCATCCTCACAACGAGCATCGTGCCGCTCGCCTTCACCGCAGCGCTGCTCGTCGGCTTCTTCCTGAACGCAGCCATTGCCGGGGTCTACACGACCGCTCCCACCGCGTATGGGCCCTCGCTCCGTTCGACGGGTGTCGGCGTCGCGCTCGGAGTCGGCAAGATCGGCGGCATCGCATCGCCGGTGCTGGTCGGCGCGCTTCTTGACGGGGGAGCGACGCCGCTCGCGCTCTACCTCGGCACCGCTGTGTTCCTCATTGTCGCGATCGCGGGGATCCTGAAGATTGAGCCGTACCGCGAGGACGTCGCAGCGACAGTCCCTGCAACCGAGCCTGTCACCGAACGGCAGCTGGTCTGACCGACTGCTAGGCCTCAGCCTCGAGCGGCGTGAACTCGATCGCACCGCTCGGAGAGTTCGGTGCTGGCGGTAGCGGCAGCACCTTCGTGACACGAATCGATCCGCGGCCAAAGAGCTCGACCTCTTCGCCCTCGTGGACGGTGAGGTCGAACTCGTCACCCTCTCGAGTCCAGGTGTGGAGGCGGGCACGCGCCGAATCGCCGTCGGTGAGCACATCCACGAGCCCGATCTTCACCTGGAACGCGGATCCCACCGCGCCCTGCATGATTGATTGTGCATCCATGAGGCCTCCAATCAGCGAGCGTTACCGCTTGAGGTGCGTGACCGCGTTCCCGAGTCGCTGGATGTCTTCCACGGGGATCGCGAGATGTCCCGCATCGTATTTCAGCTGGCTTGCGATCGCCTCCGCCGCCTTCGCGCTCACCGGGTTCGAGCCCCACGGGTTGTAGAGCACGGCGAAGTCGCGGCCCGCAACATCCTGCACGTCAATGAGTGGGTACGCGTGGCGGGGGACGATCGGGTCAAGATCAGTGATGCCGTCGCCCTTCGTCGTGAGGACGGTCGGTTCGTTGTGGGCAATGCGTTCGCGCAGCCACGCGCCATCCACACCCTTGTCGGCGATGTCGTAGGGGTTCGGGATGACTTCGCGCCACTGCGGGGTTTCGCCCGTCATGCGAATCATCGCTTCGGCGGGCGGCCCACCCGAGATGGAGGCGTAGTCGCCGTGCCCGGAACGTGTGCCGTAGTAGTCAGCGAACGCCTTCTCATAAACACTCGCAAGGTTCGCCTTGCTGGCGTCGCTGCCCGCGAAGGCAAGGTCGCTGCCGTTGCCGACGTAGCTGTTCGCGACATCGATCGTGACCGGCTTGCGCGCTTCATCGAAAAGCGTCACCTTGTAGGCATCGCTGGCCGCGTCGTAGCTCACGTGGCGGGCAAGAAACCCCGGATCGGCCTTCTCGATGCTGCTGATCGGAGCGAGCACCCAGCAGTCGTCGAGCGCACCCTGGTTGACATCCGCGTAATGGAAGGTGCCATCGACGACGTTGTGGCCCGGGCGGATGGTGTGCTTCGCGGCATCGTCGACGTGAATCTGGTGAGCGCCAGCCATCTGGCGGTGCACATCTCGCACGGCGGGTGCCATGAAGGCGAGGTCGGAGGCGTAGGCGGCGCCGGATGCCTCAAGCTCAGCGACGCGGGCGGCAAGGCGCGGATCTGCGGCGAGGCCCAGGGCGAGGTCGGCTGGACGCGCTGCTGCTCCGATCTGCATCGTGCGTCCCCCCTCGTCATCAGGATGCGGTGCCCGGCTCTGCGGCATCCCCCAACCGCAACCCGAACCAGCGTAGGTGGGCCTTCTCTGGCAGGCCATGGGGAGAGGTGACCATGCGGCGTGCCCGTGTGTGGGCTACCGCTCCCCGTGGAGCGGGTACGCAAATGCCAACGTTTCGGACGTTTGCCACCGAAAAACCGGTGGCAAACGTCCGAAACGGTGGCACAAGCTTGAGGGCATAGCTTCGGGCCACGAGCCGAACGAGGTCGGCCCGGGCCGGAGCATCAGGCTCTGATGGAGTCGTGCGCCTAGAGCTGGTTGCCGAGCTTGATGCCCTCGGCGGTGCCATCCTCCTTGCGCGTGTACGAGAATCCATCCGCGCCAATCGTCTTCGCCATTTCGGAAGCATCCGTGCGGGTAATGATCGGCTGTGGCTTGCTGTCGAGGTCGAGCACGAGTGAAGCATCCGTGTACCAGGACGGGACGACGGGCGTGCCCCACCAGTCGCGACGCTGGTTGTCGTGTACATCCCAGGTAATGACGGGGTTGTCCGGGTCGCCCGTGTAGTAGTCCTGCGTGTAGATCTCCACGCGGTGGCCGTCCGGGTCGCGCAGGTAGAGGTAGAAGGCGTTCGAGACACCGTGACGGCCGGGGCCGCGCTCGATCGAGTCGGACATGCGGAGCGATCCGAGCTTGTCGCAGATGGCGAGGATGTTGTGCTTCTCGTGCGTCGAGAAGGCGACGTGGTGCATGCGCGGGCCGTCACCACCGGTCGCGGCGGTGTCGTGCACGGTGGGCTTGCGACGCATCCACGCGGCGTAGACCGTGCCCTCGTCATCCTGGATGTCTTCGGTGACTCGGAAGCCGAGGTCCTGGTAGTGGCGGACCGCGCGCGGCACATCCGGGGTGACCTGGTTGAAGTGGTCGAGGCGCACGAGCGCACCCGGCGTGTACAGGTCGTAGCGCCAGGCGAAGCGCTCCACGTGCTCGGTCTCGTAGAAGAACTCGAAGGGGAATCCGAGCGGGTCTTCGACACGGACTGAGTCGCCGATGCCCTTCACGAAACCTTCACTTCGGCGCTCCACGCGGCAGCCGAGCTCCCGGTAAAACCTTTCAGCACGGTCCACGTCTTCGGGGCTGCGCACACGGTACGAAAACGCGGCAACAGCAGCGATTGGACCCTTGCGGAGTACGAGGTTGTGGTGGATGAACTCCTCAAGCGAGCGGAGGTAGATCGTGTGCTCGTCCTCTTCAGTGACGGTGAGGCCGAGCACGTCAACGTAGAAGTGGCGCGACTTCGCCAGGTCGGTGACGACGAGCTCCATGTACGCGCAGCGCAGGATGTCGGGCGCGGGAGCGGTAGGGGTGGGGACCGGGTTCGGGGCTTGGATGGGTGCTTCCTTCGTGACGTAGAAACCGGAGGAAGAGAGCGTGCGGTCGTTGAGTGCAGACATGATCATGCGTCCTTGCGTGAGTGCCAGTGAAGTGGGGTGCTGGTGCGGCGGCAGCGGGGTGCCGCCGCACCAGCGAGGGGTGGCGGGAGACCTCCCGCGGTGTGCCGTCTGGGCGCCGTTGACCAAACGCCACGGCTGGTGGATGGGATGCGGCCGACGCCGCAGATGAAGGCGCGGGGCGATGCCCGCGGCGGGTGCGACTATTCGTCCGCACCGAAACGGCGCGTGTGGACGTCGCCGAGCGTGACGTGGACGGCCTGCTGATCGGTGTAGAAGTCGATCGAGCGGTAGCCGCCTTCCTGACCAAGGCCCGAGGCCTTCACGCCGCCGAACGGGGAGCGGAGATCGCGCACATTGTGCGAGTTGAGCCACACCATGCCGGCGTTGACGTTCTGGGCGAAGTTGTGGCCGCGCTCGAGGTTCGACGTCCAGATGTAGGCGGCGAGACCGTAGCGGGTGTTGTTCGCGAGCTCGAGCGCCTCATCCTCGGTGTCGAAGGGCGTGATCGCGACGACCGGGCCGAAGATCTCCTCCTGGAAGATGCGGGCATCCGGCTTCACATCTGCGAACACAGTCGGAGCAACCCAATTGCCTTCCTCGCCAAAGCCCTCGGGACGGCCACCACCAGCGAGCAGGCGTCCTTCGCTCTTACCGATCTCGAGGTAGGACATGACCTTGTCGTAGTGCTCCGGGTGCACGAGCGCACCAACCTCGGTCGCCGGGTCGAACACGTCGCCAACCTTGATGTTCTTCGCGCGGGCCGCGTAGCGCTCCACGAATTCGTCATAGATGGAGCGCTCGACCATGATGCGCGAACCCGCGGTGCAGCGTTCGCCGTTGAGGGAGAAGACGCCGAAGAGGGTCGAGTCGATGGCCTTCTCGAGGTCGGCATCCGCGAACACAACGGCTGGCGACTTGCCGCCGAGCTCCATCGACATGCCCTTGAGGTGCTCGGCGCAGTTTCCGAAGATGATCTGGCCGGTGCGGCTCTCGCCGGTGAAGGAGATGAGCGGGACATCCGGGTGCTTCACGAGCGAATCACCGGCGGTCTCGCCGAAGCCGTTCACGAGGTTGAAGACACCCTTCGGCAGGCCCGCCTCTTCAAAGATCTTCGCCCAGAGTTGCGCGGATGCCGGCGTAAACTCGGCGGGCTTCAGGACAACGGTGCAGCCGGAAGCAATCGCGGGTGCCAACTTCCACGACTCAAGCATGAACGGCGTGTTCCACGGCGTGATGAGGCCAGCGACGCCCTTGGGCTTGCGGTTCACGTAGTTGATCTGGCGGCCGGGCACCTTGAAGGCGTGGTCGTGCTGGGCAACGATGAGGTCCGCGAAGAAGCGGAAGTTTTCGGCCGCGCGCTGAGCCTGGCCCTTCGCCTGAGTGATGGGAAGGCCCGTGTCCCAGGTTTCGATTTCGGCGAGGGCTTGGTCTTGCGCCTCGACCTGGTCGGCGATCTTGTTGAGGACGCGGGCACGGGCACGCGGGGCCATGCTCGGCCACGGGCCGTTATAGAAGGCTTCGGTGGCGGCCGCGACTGCGAGGTCAATGTCGGCCTTGTCGCCTGAGGCGGCTTTGCCGTAGACCTCGTTCGTGGAGGGGTTGAGCACCTCGAAGGTCTCGCCCGAGACCGAGTCGACGAATTCGCCGTTGATGTAGTGCTTGATGTCGGTGGGGACGTGCTGCGGGATCGTGGTCATGCTGTGCTCCTTGGGGGCGTCGTTGCGTCCGTGGACTCAGTGATCGATGTGTGTCGTTGTTGGAAAGACGAGGTCGGGGCTGCCGACTGGCGCGGGTGCTGCCTGAGGGGATCCGGGTGCGTCCGCGCCAAAGCCGCGTGCCCGGAACGCTTCGAGGGTTGCGAGCCGGTGACCGCGGGCCGCGGCTTCGATGGTGCCCGCATCCGCGTGCGCTTCGAGGAGCGTGAGGATGGTGTCGTGCTCGACGACCGCATTGCGTGCGCGACCGGGCACAAAGCCGAGGGTCGTTTCGCGGAGGGTGTCGACGCGCGTCCATCCGCGCTCGACGAGCTCGAAGACGTGTGCGTTGGGGCAGCGGCGGGCGAGCACGCGGTGGAACGCCTGGTTTCCGGTGCGGAAGGCGTGCGGGTCTTCTGAGGTGATCGCTTCACGGAGTTGTGCGTTCACCTCGCGTGCCTCGGTGAGGTCGTCGGCGGTGAGGTGGGGTGCCGAGAGTGCCGTCGCGAAGCCCTCGACGAGTGCGAGCGTCTGCATGGAGTCGACGTAGACATCTTCTTCGAGCACGGCGACGCGTGCCCCAACATTGCGGTCGTAGGTGACGAGGCCTTCCGCCTCGAGCAAGCGGATCGCTTCGCGAACCGGCACCGGGCTCACCTCGAGCTCCCGTGCGATCTGGTCGAGCACGAGCCGCGAACCGGGCACATAGCTCCCGTTCGCAATGCGTTCGCGGATGAACTCACGCGCAAGCTGCGACTTTGAGCGACCCGTCGTGGCGGGGGCCGAGTTTGTGTGCTGGCGAGTGGCGAGGGGCGTGGGGGTCATCGTCCCTCGCTCGCCTTCCACTCCTCGAACTTCGCCTTCCACTCGGCATTCGGTGGGAAGAGACCGTCCACCTTGTGGCCCTGCTTCACCTGCTCGAACGCCCACGCGTCCTGCAGCTCCTGCGCCTCCGCATCCGTGATGACCTCCTCGAGGAGGGCGGGCGGGATGACAACGATGCCGTCGTTGTCGCCGATGATGATGTCGCCCGGCTGTACGGCGGTGCCGCCGCAGGCGATCGTACCGCCGACTTCCCACGGCACGTGACGGCGGCCGAGGACTGCCGGGTGGTTGCCGGAGGAGTAGACGGGGATGTCGAGCTCGGCGACCGCTTCGGAGTCGCGCACGCCGCCGTCGGTGATGATTGCGTCGGCGCCGAGGAACTGCGCGCGCATCGCGAGGACATCGCCGACCGTGCCGGTGCCCTTCTCGCCGCGAGCTTCCATGACGACAATGTCGCCCTGCTTGACCGAGTCGATTGCCTGCTTCTGTGCGTTGAAGCCGCCACCGAACTGTTGGAAGAGGTCTTCGCGCTTCGGGATGAAACGGAGCGTGTGCGCGAAGCCGAGGATGCGGCGGCCTGGCTTGTTGCTCGTGACCCCGTCAATCGTGCAGTTCGGGATGCCGCGCTTGTTCATCTGTGCCCAGATCGTGGCGACGGCAACCGACTCGATGCGTGCACGCATCTCGGGGCTGAGGATCGCGCGCGGATCGTCAAGGCCGGCAGCTTCGCGGGAACCCCAGGCCTCTGCGCGCTGCGTGTTGTCGACCTTCGGTTGCGCACCAAAGGCGGCCATCTCGAACTCTGACTCGACGACCTTGGTGACGAGTCGGCCCGTGCTCGGGGCGCCGGGCGCGCTCGGGGCATCCACTTCAACCTCGACAGTGTCGCCGGGCTGGGCAACCGACGAGCCAGCGGGCGTGCCAGTGAGGATGATGTCGCCAGGCTCGAGCGTCATGAGCTGTGAGAGGTCGGCCACGAGCTGACCGAAGGGGAAGACGAGGGCATCCGTCGTGTCGTCCTGTACGAGGGTGCCGTTCACCCAGGTACGCACGCGCAGCGCCGTCGGGTCGATGGCGGATGCCGGGATGACGTTCGGGCCAAGTGGCGTGTAGCCGTCGCCGCCCTTGTTCTTGACGTTCGAACCCTTGTCGGCGTGGCGGAGATCGTAGAGGCCCCAATCGTTCGCGGCCGTCACACCAGATACCTTCGACCAGCCGTCCTCGGGGGAGATGCGGCGGCAGGTCTCGCCGATGATGAGCGCGATCTCACCCTCGTATGCGAGGAGCTCGGTGCCCTTCGGGCGCTCGATCGTGTCGCCTGTGTTGGCGATGCTTGTCGCGGGCTTCAAAAAGTAGCCGGGGAACTTCGGGCTGCGGCCGCGCTGGGCGATGCGCGAGGGGTAGTTGAGGTGCAGGGCGATGATCTTGCCCGGACGGTGCTCAGGGGTGGTGAAGTCGGTCGTCATGGCGTCCTCCAACAGGGTGTGCTCGCGTCATTGCGTCACCCCCAATCATATACGATCCGCCACCCCGCCGAAACCCCCTCCCTCCCTCCCTGACCGAAGCCCCATGCCGAGAAAACTGGCCCAAATGGTTGGTGCGGTGCCACATATGGCACCGCACCAACCATTTGGGCCAGAAAATGTGGGCTTGTTGCGCGAGTTGAGAGGGGGGAGCTGACTTAGCTCCGGACGCCGAAGCGGGGGAGCGGTGTCTCCGGCGGCGGTGCAGACGCCGCGGAGGGGTTCGCGCCCGCGTGCTGCGCCTCCATGGACTCGACCTCAGCCGGTGCATCGGCGCCCGACGAACAACAGGGACTCACGGCGACGTCCGCGTCCGAGGGGCTATTGCTCTCGCAGCATCCGCCCGCACCGCGCGTCGACCAGTCCGGCACGTTGAGCGCGGGGTTCCGGTCGAAGAAGCCGTAGGGCTTGAGCCAGAAGTGGTAGGCATCCACCGGCATGATCGGCCAGTCTTCCGGCCGCGGGATGTGGGTTGGGCCGAAGGTGTGCCAGAGCACGATGTCGCCGCCGTCCACCGATTCCGCATCCGCGATATATTCGGGAAGACCTCCGCCGCCAGCGTGCTGGTTCGGGTAGCGGCCCGCTGGCCAGAGCTCCTCCTCGTGGTACTTCGTCACCCAGGTGTGCTTCGACGCGAAGGCCGCGCGCGCCGCAACAAACGAATGAGGGTCTGCGAGCAGGGTCGGTAGGCCCTCGCTGATGAGCTGGTACTCGGTGGGCTTTCCGATGTGGTTCCGGCGTGAATTCGAGCCGATATGCCAGGTGCGACCCTTGAGATTGTCGGCCGTGCGACCCTGCTCGGTTTCGATGCGCGTCTTCGTCCAGGTGAAGGCGTTGCCGTACGGGTTCGCTTCGCCCATCGGCACCTGTGCGAGGTCGACCTCGTCGACGTAGTTGTCGGCGCCGTCGATTTCGAGGTCGAGGCGGGCGCAGAAGAGGTGCTGGTGGACGGGTGAGAACAGCCCCGGCGCGATCTCGCTGCGGTGTGGCTCAATCTCGCCCGGGATGCCGGAACCGTTGTAGACGATGCCGGTCGCCTTCGCCTCTACCTCGATCGTGCCGTCGAGGTAGAGGTACCAGTAGAAGCCGTAATCGTAGTTGCCGACCGTCGCGAAGTACGAGATGACGAGGCGACGCTGGCGTCGCACATCCGGCTGGTGGCCGAGCTCGGTGTGCTTCCAGAGGATCGAGTAGTCCTCCTCGTGCATGCACACCGCCTGCGGAATCGTGACGGGGCGGCCATGATCGTCGTGCGACGATCCATCGAAGTAGTGGATGACGCCGAGGCAGTCGCAGCCGAGCGCGAGGGAATTCGCGTTCTTGCCGAGGTAGTACTCGCCCGCGTCGAAGTAGCTAATCCAGTACCGATTGATCGAGGTATCGCCGTAGGGGACGACCATCTCCGGCACCGAACCGCGGTACATGATCGGGCGCTCTTCGTCGCCGTCCTTCACTGTGAGCTGCGACAGCACGAGACCCTCACGGGCATTGAACCCGACGCGGAACGAGAATCCCTCCCACTCGACCTTCGATCCCTCAACCGTGAACGACGGCCCTTCCGGCTGGGTGATCTCGATCGGCTTGATCGATTCACGATCAGGACCCGCAACATCCGGCCCGTAGTTTCCCGACCCCATGTGCGTGGGGGTGTCCGAGTCGTCCTCGACGCGAATCACTTCGCCCTTTGTGAGATCGAGCGTGACGAGGAGCCCCTCGACCGGGTGCGCCCAGTGCGAGTCCGTCTCGAACTCCTTCAGAAACGTCACCGAGCGGATGACGCGGCGTCCCTGCTCGTCATCCCGCGCAAAGAAGCCAGGCGCGAGCGGCCCGATGAATGCCGTGTCGAGATGGTCTTCCAGGCCTCGACGCCGCATCGCTGCCTGCCATTCCGGGCACGAGCGAACGATCTGATCGGCCTGCTCGAACTCCTCAAAGAGGTACGTCGGCTGACCGTAGGGGTGGACGTCTGAGTCGACGCGGCGCTCGCGCTCGATGGCGTCCTCCGAGAGGTTCACGATGTATTCAACCGAGATTCCCGTGGCCGTGTCGAGGACGATGTACTCGATGCGGCGGTGGAGGTCATTGCCAGGCGTGAAGGCGCGGACGACGTCCTTCGGCGGCTCGACTGGCATGACGCTCGGGAACCGGCTCGTCTCGCTGAGCTTGCCTTCGCGTTCCAGAATTGCGCGGCCGCGCTCAATCTCACTCGGTGCAAGCTGATCGAGTGGATGCGTTGGCTCGGTGAGATGCGACACGCGCTTGCCGTGCGTATGCGTGACATCAGCCATGGTGACCTCCTTGTCGCCAATAACGGCGCGACGCTGCGCCATCGTGCTTTCGGACAGGGTGCCAGCGCCTGCTTGCTGGCAGCAAGGCGACGGGCCGCCTTTGCGCGCCCGAGCATGAGCCGTGCAGTCGCAAGCAAGCGGGCGGGGAGGCGAGCACTGAAAATGATTCCACCCACTCAACGACGAGAACAGGGGATACCCATGAATGTATTGCGATCAGCCATCGTGGTCGGTGCCGGGTCGGCAGGATCGGTCGTGACCCGTCGCCTCCTCGACGCAGGAGTCGAGGTGCAATTGCTTGAAGCGGGCCGAAGCGATGAGAATCCAGCCATCCATGATCTCGGCCGACTGGGCGAGCTGTGGCTCTCCGATGATGATTGGGGGTACTTCACGACCCCGCAGCGGCACGCCGCGGGACGAAAGCTTCACTGGCCGCGCGGCAAAGTCCTCGGGGGTTCTCACTCGCTCAACGCATCCATCTGGGTGCGAGGCCCGCATGCGGACTACGACCGCTGGGTGACCGAAGGTGCGGAGGGGTGGTCATGGCAGGAGGTCGCGCCCTACTTTGAGCGCGCAGAACGCTGGATTGGCCCCGAGCGCGAGGGGCGGGGCACGGAAGGCCTGCAGGACGTGTCCGATGAAGGATACGAACGAATGCCGATTTTTGAAGGCATCCACGACGCGTGCGTTGAAGCGGGCATCCCACACAACGACGACTACAACGGCGACGATGTCGAGGGCGTCTCCTGGATGCAGCTCACCACCCGCAACGGTGAGCGTCTCTCGAGCTGGCGCGCCTACGTGCACGACCGGATGGACGACCCCAAGCTCACCGTGCACACGGGTGTGTGGGTGACGAAGCTCCTCATTGAAGAACGTCGTGCCGTGGGTGTACTCGCAGAGCAGGATGGCGAGGAGCGTGAATTCCGCGCGGACGAGGTCATCCTTTGTGCTGGCGCACTGGATTCGCCGCGCATCCTCTTGCACTCCGGTATCGGTTCGGCAGAGCACCTCGCCGAGGTTGGCATCCCCCTCACCCATGACCTTCCGGGCGTTGGCGAGAACCTGCACGACCACCTCCTCGTGCCCATCGTGTTCCATGCCACCAGGCGCGAGATCGCACAGCGCCAAACGAACCAGCCCGTCGCGCAGGTGCACTCGTGGACAACGTTCCGTCAAGGATCCCCTGTGCCCGACACGCAGCCGATCTTCTTCGCGCTGCCGATGGTGCCGCCCGGCACTGAGGTGCCTGAGAACTGCTTCACCCTGCAGGCCGGGATGGTGCGTCCTGTCTCGCGCGGTCACCTTCGCCTCGCGTCGAACGATCCAAAGGCTCCACTGCTCATGGACCCGCATGTGCTCGAAGCGCCGGAGGATGTCGGGTCCCTCCTCGCCTCAATGAAGCAGATGCGAGAGATCGGTGCGCAGCCTGCGCTCGCGGAGGAGTGGGGCGCTGTTGAAGTCCTGCCCGGTGCCGAAGTGGAGTCCGATGATGAGCTCATCCAGTACATGCGCGAGCAGGTCGTGACCTATCACCACCAGGTTGGCACCTGCAAGATGGGTCCCGAAGCTGATCCGCTCGCGGTCGTGTGCCCGAAGACGCTCAAGGTGCACGGGCTCGAAGGCGTTCGAGTTGCAGATGCGTCCGTGATGCCGAGTGTGCCCTCGGGCAACACGAACGCCCCGGCCATCATGATCGGGGAACGTGTGGCCGACTTCATGCTGCAGCCGTAGTTATTGAACGGGTCTGTGATTTCGATACGCGCGGTTTCGCTGCGTGCTCGACCACCTCGAAACGGAGGCACTCGAGCACGCCGGAGGCGGTATCGAGACCACGACCATGTCAGGTGAGTACGCCGGCCACGCGCTCGCGGAGTGCGGTCGGTGTCTCATCGAACGCGGCCCGAAATGAACGCGAGAAGTGAGCAGCGTCGTGGAAACCCCAGCGCCGTCCAACTTCTGCGATCGTGTGCGCGTCATCCTGCGGATTCGCCAAATCGAGGAAGCAACACTCGAGTCGCCGCGAGCGAACATAGTTCCCGACCGTCGTCCCCGTCGGGGCGAAGAGGCTGTGCAACTGCCGCACGGATACGCCCGCGTTCGCGGCGATGGAGGCGGGCGTGAGATCTGGGTCACCGAGACGACTATCAATGTCATCCCGAATGCGAATCATGAGCTGGTTGTGGCTGCTCACCCGGAGCGACGCAAGATCGCAGTCGTGCTCAATGAGCGCCGTCAAGAACTTGGTCGCGGACGCCACGACCTTCGCGCCCGCCCCCGCCTCAACGGCCTCAATGTGCTCACCCAACGTGGCAAGAAACGGCGTCACCATGCGTGCCATGCCGTCATCGCCCGGCACGAGGAGGGGATTGATGTGCTCTGCACGCGGTGCGAAGTCGCCGAGCATCGACGTTGGCAATTGCACGACGGTGGTGAGGAACGGATCCAAGAACTCCACGCGGTACGGCCGGTTCGTGTTGTAGATGAGGAGCTCGCCGGGCCCCGCGACAAGTTCCGTTCCGTTCTGGACGAGGTGTGCCCGGCCCTCAAGATGCAGCGACAGCTTGAGGTAGGGCTCGGGATGCCGCGCGATGAGCGCAGGCGTGCGCTCGATCGTGTGCGGTTCGGCCCTCACTGACGTGAAGGAGACGCCCTCCGCGGAGCTATTGCGAAGGCGACCCCGAAATGAGGCGGCCTCCCTCGGCGTGACGTCGAGTGGAAAGAAGGAAGCATCCACATCCGCCCGAAAATCCTCAAGTGTGCGCCACGGTATCCCCGGGCGTGCGGGATGCCGCGCCTGTTCGTTCGGATGCGGGCGCGCGCTACGAAACACCATGCTCTGACCTCATTGTCGTGCGGACGGCTGCGCCTAGAGTAGCGGGCGCGTCCGAGAATCTCAGATGTGCGCTCTCCGCGCGATGTACTAATGAATGTGCTAGGTCAGGCGGATGAAATCCGCGAAACGGTATGCACATTTGTGCAGTCTCGGGGTATGGTGCTGGCACCTGCACGGCAGCTGAATCGTGGCACGGGCGCCTCGGAGTCGCTGCCATCCATCCCGCACAGCATCCACACCGCAGACAAAGGAGTCATGCGCATGGTGACCACTGTCCCCACCGCGAGCCTCGGGCACGGGGCCTCGAGCTCGCCGTCAAGTCCCCGCGATCAGCGTCGCGTCATCGCGGCAACCGTCGTCGGTACCACGATCGAGTGGTACGACTTCTTCATTTACGCGAACGCTGCCGCGCTCGTGTTCAAGGAACTCTTCTTCGGCCCGGCCGCGAACGGTGACCCGGTGCTTGGGCAGGTGTTCTCGTTTCTGACGGTTGGTATCTCGTTCCTGTTCCGCCCGCTCGGCGCCGTGCTCGTTGGCCACTTCGGCGACAAGCTCGGGCGCAAGGCGATGCTCGTCATCACGCTCGTGCTCATGGGTGCGGCGACGGCCCTCATCGGCATCCTGCCCACCTACAGGGATGCGGGCATGCTCGCGCCGATCCTTCTCATCACCCTCCGCGTGCTACAGGGCATTTCGGCTGGCGGCGAGTGGGGCGGTGCCGTCCTCATGGCGGTCGAACACGCCCCGGTTGACAAGCGTGGCCGCTTCGGCATGTACCCGCAGCTTGGCGTGCCGCTCGGCATGCTCCTCGCGACCGGCACCCTCGCCCTCATGTCGGGCTTCATTGCGCCCGGGGATGCCTTCACTGAGTGGGGCTGGCGTGTGCCGTTCCTCCTCTCGATCGTGCTCGTCATCGTCGGCTTCGTGGTGCGCCGTGCGGTTGAGGAGAGCCCGGTCTTCCAGGAGATCGCCGAGAAGGGCAAGGATGCCCAGATGCCGATCGTGGCGCTCATGAAGCGGCACTGGAAGCTCGTCATCCTGCTTGCCCTCATCTTCGCCGGCAACAACGCGGTCGGGTACATGCTCACGGGTGGTTACATCCTGAGCTACTCGACGAACGCTGACATCTGGGGTGAGCTTGCGATGAACCGGACGACGGTGCTCAACTGCGTCACGGTCGGTGCCGTCGTATGGGGTGTCGCGACGCTCGTCTCCGGCTACATGTCCGACTGGATTGGACGGAAATCGACGTACGTCATTGGATTCCTGTGCCAGGTGCTCGGCGTCTTCCCGCTCTTCTTCCTTGTTGACCACGGCATTGCTTCGGGCGAAGTGATCTGGGTGCTCCTTGCGCTCGGCCAGCTCGCGGTCGGGCTTGGGCTCACCTATGGGCCGCAGTCGGCGTGGTATGCGGAGACCTTCCCGGCATCTGTTCGAACCTCCGGCGTCTCGATCTCGTACGCGCTGGGTGCGATTGTGGGTGGCGCCTTCGCACCGACGATTGCGACAGCCTTGCAGAGTCAGTTCCACAGCTCGATGGCGGTGGGCTTCTACCTGCTCGTGATGTCGGTCGTGGGACTTGCCGCGACGCTCGTGCTGAAGGACCGCCAAGGCATCCCGCTTGGCGTCGAGTTCGAAGAATCGGGGGAGTACCACCTCTTCGACCCGCGCCTTCGCGACCTCGAAGCGCAGCGCCGCGAGCTCGGCCACTCCGTCCCGTAGCCCGGGCGACCGCCCCGGACCGCCCTCTCTTCCGGGAAACCTCTGTCTTCTCTCTCAATCCTCCAGATTTCAGTCGAAAAGTGCTTGTTGGGTTGCGATGCACGCGACCCAACAAGCACTTCTTGATCTCCGTCGGCATTGAGTGGGGCGCTTACCCAATTGATTTGTAATCTTTGATGGGGAGGCCTCCCCATCAAAGAGAATGGAGCCGGAACCGTAACCTCCCCCGAGGTACTTGGTTCTGACACGGGGTGGATGCGGCGTGGCGCAGGGAATGTTTGGAGCTCACACTGACGAGTTGCGGTTGGTTGCTGAGTCGTTTTCGGAGGGAGGTGAGGTCCTCAGCCAGGTGAAGGGCCTCACCATCAGTGAAGTGCAGGGTGTTCGCTGGCTGGGGCATGACGCTACGGTCTTTCGTGGTTGGTATGGCGGCGATGTTGCATCGGCCATGGTGGAGCTCGCAGCGTTGCTTGGTGTCGTCTCAGGTAACGTTGCGCAGCAAGCTGGTGATCAGGACGCCACTAGCGCTGGCACAGGAACCACGGGCGCACACGTTGGGCTCCCGACGCAAGGAGGTCAACATGGGCCTCAATCGAAGCCTTCGAATGCTCCGGGTGGACCCAACGCGCCTCTGGGGCCGGGGCAGCCTCAGGTCGACTCGCGAATGGATGAAGCCTCTGGATTTGTCTACGACCGAATGAGCGAGTGGACACAGTCGAGTGCCTATCAGTTCATTTACAACGTCGCCCGACAGAACCCCGCGGTGTTCAATGAGCTTCTCGAAGCAGTTATCGATGCGAGGGCGGGTGACCCAGTGGCGGCAGCCAAAGCGCTGGCTCTTGGAGCTCTGTACCCCGACATGGTTATTGCTGCGTATAAGGGTTACGACCAATTCAAGACCGGCGGCCCGTGGGATATGAAGCCGTATTTGGCAGATGAATATGGTCACCCGCTCAATGAAGGTGCATTTGAAATGTCCGATAGCGAAGGTAACCGAATTCGATCGGACGCTTATGGCAATGTGGCCTTTGGTGCCATGCTGGCCAACGCCGGCGTGAGCGAGGAGGTTGCCCTGAAAGCCGCAAACGCAGGCGGGGGTGACGTTGGGCGTGGTGACGACCCGTTGGATGACGACGCTGTGAGAGCTGGTTACGACATGGTGCGTGAGTATCCTGGCGGCATGACGCGGGAGCAATTCCAAGAAGCGATGGACGATGCGCAGCTGCATGACTAGGCGGTCGCTCACCGTTGTGTGTGCTGTGAGCGCGCTGGCCCTCACGCTGTCGGGTTGCGCTGGCGAGCCGGCCTTCGAGACACCAATCAGATGGTCGGTGGTGACCAAGTTGGTGGGTGCAGAACGCGAAACTCGAATCTCAAGTGAAATCGAAGCGATTGACGAAATTATCATCGAGTTGAATGAAGGTGGTAAAGGTCAGGCCTCAGACCTGCCGCGTGGCCGTCTCGCTGAGCGAGCCGACGGCACGATTTGCACCGAGGTGACTGACGAAGCTCCCTATGCGGGGTCGATTACGTGGAAACCCCACGACTCCTGGGGCCTTGAAATCGCATACGACGGGGGGAGTGTGCTCGCGAACAGTGCGCCGGGTGTCGGTGGTAACGATTGGGGGGAATTGCGGATATTCCCGTGTGCCCTCGAATCTGCGTACTGGCGAATCGGTATCGAGTGTGGCCCACTTGGGGCAAATGCTGACACGGCATACGGCATCGAGCCGTGTCGTGCGGATTAAAGCTGAATCACGCGGCCGAGGTCGAGCTCGCGTGTTCTTGTGCAGGCGCACAGGATGCGTTCAGGGAGCTTGCCCCCGTGACAGGGTGCGAATTCAGGCCCGAGCGATACGCTGAACCGGTCTAGCCGCCTGGATCTGTCAGCCCAGAGGCACGCTTTCGATTGGAGACCACAATGACGTACCCGAACGAGGCTGAGCTCCTCGCCAAGGTCCCCACCCAGCTGTTCATTGGCGGTGAGTGGGTCGACGGCGACGAGCCGGCATTCGCAGTGAACGACCCCGCAACGGGCGAGGAACTCACGAAGGTTGCCAACGCAACTCCCGAGCAGGGCATAAAGGCGCTCGACGCTGCCGTTGCCGCTCAGGACGACTTCGCAAAGATGCCTGCTCGTCAGCGCGCCGAGATCCTCCGCAAGGCGTGGGAGATCCTCATGGAACGCCGCGACGAGATGGCCATGCTCATGACCCTCGAGATGGGCAAGCCGCTCGCCGAGGCTCAGGGCGAAGTCAACTACGGTGGCGAATTCCTCCGCTGGTTCGCCGAGGAAGCTGTGCGCGTGAACGGTCGCTACGGCCAGACCCCCGAGGGTAACGGCCAGATGATCGTCTCGAAGCACCCGCTCGGCCCCTGCTTCCTCATCACCCCGTGGAACTTCCCGCTCGCAATGGCCACTCGCAAGATCGCTCCGGCGATTGCCGCTGGCTGTACCTGCGTCGTGAAGCCCGCATCGCTCACGCCGCTCACGACCCTCTTCATGGTCAAGATCCTCGAAGAGGCTGGCCTCCCGAAGGGCGTCGTGAACGTCGTCACCACCCGCAACACCGGTGGCGTCTCGAGCCCGATCATCGCGGACCGTCGCCTCCGCAAGCTCTCCTTCACCGGCTCGACCGGCGTCGGCCAGAAGCTCATGCAGGAAGCCACGCAGAACGTCCTCCGCACCTCGATGGAGCTCGGCGGCAACGCCCCATTCGTCGTCTTCGAAGATGCCGACCTCGACAAGGCTGTCGACGGCGTCATCGCCGCGAAGTTCCGCAACATCGGCCAGGCCTGCACCGCCGCCAACCGCGTGCTCGTGCACGAGTCGATCGCCGACGAGTTCACGCAGAAGGTCGCCGACGTCGTCAAGGGCTACAAGCTCGGCCGTGGCACCGAAGAGGGCGTCACCATTGGGCCCCTCGTCGAGCAGAAGGCAGTCGACAAGGTTGCTGAGCTCGTGGACGACGCCGTTGCCAACGGCGCCGAGATCGTCGTCGGTGGCAAGCGCGTCGAGGGCCCGGGCTCGTTCTACGAGGCAACCGTCCTCAAGAACGTCACCCCCGAGCACAAGATCTTCAACGAGGAGATCTTCGGCCCCGTCCTCCCGATCGTCACCTTCAAGGACGAGGACGAGGCTGTCCGCCTCGCCAACGACACCGAGTACGGCCTCATGTCCTACGTCTTCACCGAGGACTTCAAGCGCGGCCAGCGCATGATCGACCTCCTCGAGACGGGCATGATGGGCCTCAACGTCGGCGTCCTCTCGAACGCAGCTGCACCGTTCGGTGGCGTGAAGATGTCGGGCATCGGCCGCGAAGGCTCGCACGAGGGCATCGAAGAGTACCTCTACACGAAGTACACGATGACGCCGAACCCCTTCGCCTAAGGCACTCTGCAGAAGGCCCGGCCGTCTTGGCCGGGCCTTCTGCGTGGGCGCGCTGACAAAAATGCACGCTTGGAGAGCTATCCCCCGTATATCGGGGGATACGCCACCAGGCGTGCATTTTTGACGCGTCGGCCGCCACCTGGCAGCGCAACTACTCGACTGGCTCCCACGGCCCGAGGTTCTTCGGATCTCCGAACCAGCTCTCGTAGAAGAGCCAGAAGTTGCGGTTGCCGAACGCCGAACACGAGTCCCCGTCCGGGTTTGTCGGGTTGAGGGCCGCCTCATTCGGCACGTACGGCGTGTAGTTGTAGAGTCCTGCCGTCGCCTGGTTCTCG
This sequence comes from [Zimmermannella] alba NBRC 15616, assembly GCF_001570905.1. GTDB lineage: Bacteria > Actinomycetota > Actinomycetes > Actinomycetales > Microbacteriaceae > Pseudoclavibacter > Pseudoclavibacter albus. Next base: position 72,404 of record NZ_BCSO01000009.1, read on the forward strand.
ATGAACACCTCGGCCTCGCCGCACTCTGGCGCATTCGCCTGGTAGGCAATGTGGTTCACGCGCCCCGCCTGCACGTTGAACTTGTGTGGCCGCTCCTTGTAGAGCTGGAACTGGTCGGCCGCGTGGTACACCTGGTTCGCGAATCCGGCGTAGTCGGGATGACACCGGCCGGGCCGTGCCGGGTCATCCGGGCAGGAGTACCCGGTCGCGCGGTCATATCGGTGCTCTTCCGGCGTGAGGTTCGAGACGAGTGACTGCTCCTTCTCGAGGAGCACGAGCAACACCTCCTGCGAGATGTTGCAGGCCTTCCCGACCCGGGCGATGATGAGCGCCGCGCTCGCACCGGGGACCGCGTCGATGCGCTCGCAGCGCGTGGATTCCGGGTAATCGGGCAGGTCCATTATGAAGTGGCGCAGACAGGGGCGCTCACCGGCATCCGGTTCGCAGTCCTGCTGTTTCTCGTTGAGGAAAGCCTGCACGCCCGAGGCATCGAGCGCGTCTCCGTTGAAGAAGTCGCGGTCCGAGATGAGGTAGCCCGCGTGGAAGCCGGGTTCGTGCTGGTTTTGGCGATCGACGATGACGATCCCGAGCCCGATGACGAGGGCCGCAGCCACCATCGCGCCGAGGGCGGCGAGTCGACGCTGTCGGCGGCGTTCCTTCGGCGTCAGCTTGTGGGTTCGCCCGGGGAAGAGCTTGTCGAGGAGCAACCCCACGTGCCGCATGAACGGCGACGTGGTGCGCGAGTTCCGCTTCGGCGTGCGCTTGCGGGAGGTGGATGCTGCGCGCCCACGCGGTGAGGACGTCTGACCGCCGGGCCGCTTCGGCTTCCGGACTGCATCACTCACGCGATCACCTGCACACTCGAGTTCATTCTCGGGAGTGGAATCGCGTAACCGGCTGGCTCGACGGAGACCGGGCCGCGCCCCCGGTCGAACAACCTAGCAAAGGTGCGATGCGCGATCAGCCTGCCGCACGGGGCAAGACGACACCGGGCGCACGTACAGCGCCGACCATCATCCGCACGCAAACGCGGGGTGGAGCAAGCCTTGCTCACTCCACCCCGCGTGAGATGTCAGCCGGCTACTTGGCGGTCACGCTCTTGCAGTACAGCAAGGTGTTGTTGCCCGGGCCTTCATTGCGTGCGGTGAGACACACGGTGTAGGTCCCAGAGGTCGGGAACGGCACGGTGGCGTCAAAACCGTGCCACTCGCCGATGCCCGTGTAGCGCTGCTCCACATCCGGGCGGTACGTGTTCGCGCGGATGTGCTGACCGTCTAGACCAAGCTTGGCGACCCAGACGTACAGCTGGGCCGAGGGGTCGCTCGCATCCGCAGCCCACCCAGTCAGACGCAGGCGGCCGTCCGACGCTGTGGCCGTGTCGAGGTGACCAACCGGCTGGTCACCGAGCGCGGACACCGTCTGACAGGGTAACTTTTTGTTGACGCCCGTGCCCCCGTTGACGAGGGTGATGCAGGCCTCGTGCTTGCCGCCCGAGACCGGCAGCAAGCCCGAGAAGCCCGTGTACAGGCTCGAACCCGGCCACGCCTTCTGGACGTCGGGGCGCGGCTGGTTCACGTTCCAGTGCTGGCCCTGGCCATCCACTGTGATCCAGATGTAGCGCGGGGCGCTTCCGTCGCGGTCGACCGTCCATCCCTCGAAGGAGATGTTCTTTGCGCCGCCCTTGACGGTGAAGTCGCCCACTGGTGACTCGCCGTCAACGAAGACCCGCTGGCAGCCGAACCGCGTGTGCTTCCCCTGACCGATGTTCGACGCAGTGACGCACACGTCGTGCCAGCCCTGCTTCGCCGACAACGTCGCATCGAAGCCGTGGTACTGGCCGTACTTCGGGTAGTTCGCGACGATGTCCGCGCGGGGCTTGTTGGCGTAAATGTGCTGGCCCTGGCCGTCGATCGTCACCCACATGTAGAGCGACCGCGTCGGCACGTCCATGTCGGCAGCCCAACCGCTCAGCGAGATCTGGAACTTTCCGCCGGTGAGCGAGTCGAGGTTGCCGAACGGGTCGTAGGGGGACGTGCCCGAACCGAACCAGTCGGTGTATTCACGCCAGAAATTACGGTTGCCGTAGGAGGAGCAGCCGTCTGAGGAACCGCCGTAGAGGTCCGCGAGGGCTGTCTGGTTCGGCACATACGGCGTGTAGATGTACAGCGCCGCCGTCGCCTGGTTCTGAATGTAGACGTTCGCGAAGGGGCACGCGCCGGTCTGCCAGGAGCTCGGGTGGTACGCGATCTTGTTGTAGCGGCCTGCCTGGTAGTTGTAGTCGGTCGGCTTCGCGCGGTATTCCTGGAATTGCCAGGATGCGTTGTAGAGCTGGTTGAAGAAGCCGGCGTAGTCGGGGTGGCAGAAGCCCGGGTTGTTCGGGTCATCCGGGCAGTAGTAGCCCATTGCCCGCTCGTAGCGCCACGGCGAGGGAGCGTTGAGCGTGATGAGGCTCGTCTCCTTCTGCAGCGTCACGATGAGCACCTTCGGGTTGATGCCGCACGACTTCGCGACCCCGACGATGATCTGAGCTGCTGTCTGGACGCCACCGCTGTAGCCGTTGCAGTAGGCGTTCGGGCCCCAGCTCGGCGTCTGCTGGTAGAAGTCCTTGAGGCAGGTGTACCCGGCCTGGCAGTTCGAGACCTTTGAATTGAGGAAGGCCTGGACCTCGGCCACCGTCATCGAGTTCGAGTTGTAGAACTCGGCGTCCGAGATGATCATCCCGGGATTGAAGTTGGCGGCGTTGGCGGCCTGGGCCTGCTCGGGCTGCTCGGGGGAGAAGGTGAACTCGACGGCGACGAGGGCGGTTGCGAGGACGAGGATGGCCGCGAAGGCGGCGAAGGCACGCGAGATGCGCGCGCGCAGTTCAGTACGCGCGGTCGTGGCCGTCATTACTCGTGCACCTCAACGGTTTCGGGGGCAGAGGTTCCGGCACGCTCCGAGTTCTGGAAGGTCACGGTGACCTTCCATGTGCCAGCGGTGACGCCCTCGATCATGATCGGCGGGCAGACGGTGGTCGTTGCATCGGGCTTGGCGTCACGCTCCGCCGTGAGCTTCGTGCCATCTTCGGCGACCGCGGTCGCGGTGCAGGTGCCTTCGCCGATGTAGTCGGCGACGAAGGAGCGCACCTCGATGCCACCGTTCATGGCTTCCGCGCCGGCAAGCGCGACGGTCACGCCGGGGAGGCCGGATGCAGGGTCGGTGCTCGGGGTGAAGCTCGGCTTCGCCTCAGCGGGCGGTGTGGTTGCCGACGGGTCCGTGTCGCCAGGGGCCGGGGAGGGCGTTGCGGACGCGGTGAGGATGGTCGGGGTGATGGTCGGCGAGGGGGAGGCGGGGGACCCTGCACCCTGGCAGCCGACAAGTGCCAGGGCGAGGAGAGCGCCGCTACTCAGGACAGCGGCGCGTCGACGCTCAGTGAAGCGCCGAGCGGACGGCGCGGAGGTAGCTCCGGCCGAAACGGTGCGAGGGTTCAAGTACGGCTCCTTCAGCCCATTCGTTCCAAGCGTTGATGATGACGATGCGGTGGTCGGGGTCACGATCGGCAACCGCGTTGGCGGCCGAACGCAGCCAGCGACGGAAGGTGTACGGGTTCGAGCCGTGCCAGAGGTCGGGCTCGTATTGACGCCGGGCGGTGTTGTCGAAGTTGACCATGGCGCCCGGGTAGTCGTTGTCGGGGAAATCGTTGATGTGGCGACGCTCGGCATCCCGCACCATCTCGTGGTAGTCGAAGATGTTGCCGTGCAGGTCGAGGCTCACCTCGAGGCCGTGGCGGTTCGCCGGGTAGTACTTGTGGTTGTGCGGCGGGAAGGCGATGAAACCCTGCACGCCGGCCGCCTCGTAGGAGGACTGCAAGCCGTCGAAGCTCGCGCCCACATCCACAGCGACGATGTGGAGCTCACCGACGCCCTCCTCGCGGGCACGCTTGCGCCAGTGCTCGAGCACCTTCGGGTAGTCGGGCATCTGCGCGATTCGGTATACGGCCAGGAGCGCACCGCCATCCACGCGCACGTAGCGCCGGTCCTTGAGCAGGTGCATGACGTCCTCGATGAACTGCTCGGCGGAAACCTTTTCGTATTCCTGCGCGATGAGGACGTGCTTTGAGGCGCCATCCCAGCGGCGCGTCCAGTTCTCGTTTGCCCACATGATGCAGAAGGGCTGGTCGAGATCGCTCTGGTGTAGGCGCTCGATGGGCATGTCCATGAGCTTCGTGCCGCTGAACCAGTAGTAGTAGTACATGAACGCACCGATACCGACACCGTTCGCGAGTTCAGTCTGTCGCTCACGCACCTCATCCAGGCGCAGATCGTAGAACCCGAGGTCGCTCGGCAGCAGCGGCTGGTTGTGACCGAGGAACATCGGACGGGCCTTCGCCACGTTCGTCCACTCGGTGAAGCCTTCGCCCCACCAAGCGTTGTTTTCGGTGAAGGGGTGGTACTGCGGCAGGTAGTACGCAACGGCGCGAGCGATGGGCTGCGGGTTCGCGAGGCGCTGCGTGAGCGCGTCCGAGTCGAGAGCGACGTCGGCGGTGATCTCGCTGCGCTCAACCGTCTCGAAGCCCGCCTCGGCGGCGAGGATGCCGATGAGACGCTCGACCGCGTGCGCTGTCGTGCCGTCAATCTGGCCGGCCTCGTCTTCAAAGTCGGGTGCATCAAGCTGCAGCGCGCGCAGGCCCTGCAGGATGAAGCCTCGGATCCAGTAGATGGAGCCGCTCGGGAAGCGCAGCGCGTTCGGGTCCTGCGGCACGACGAGTCGACGCAGCAGTTCGCCCGTGATCTCGAGGTCGCCGCCCCAGTGCTCGGGGCCGCAGATGGAGCCGTTCGAGGTGACGGTGCCGATGTGCGGGTTTTCGAGGATGCCCGAGATGATGTCCGAGACATTCTCGGGGGATCCGAGGAGGTCTCGGTAGAAGCCCTGCTTCCACTCTTCGCCCGTGCCCTCAAGCTCGTGCGACTCGCGCCATTCGCTCTTCTTCGTGTGGAGTTTGAAGATGAGGTCGTAGTCGTCGAGCCAGCCCGCGTTCACGAGCTGCACCATCGGCCAAATGTCGCGGCCCCGGTTCTCAACGTCGACGAGGCGGTGGTTGCGGCAGGCGGTCTCCTCGAGGCCCTCGAGCGTGACGTTGGTGCCGGAAGCGTTCGTCACGAAGAGGTCGAAGGGGACGGGGATGGCCTTGAGCTCGCGGATGAGCTCGGGCACGAGGTCCGTGAAGTACACGTGCATGACGACCGCGATCGGGGCGGGTGCGTCAAAGGCGGGGTGGTCGACGCGCCAGCGGCTCGGGAAGCCAACGAAGGTGCGGCCTTCGCGGCGCTCGAGGTACTTCGCGAAGCTCGCTGCGAGGTGGTCGTTCTTCGTCTCTGCGGGAGCCGCAGCAATGCGGCGGCCAAGTTTCTGGCGGGCGTTCGCAACCCGGGTGAGGACGCCGGCCTTGGTGATCTTGCGCATATTGCCTGCTTCCTTAACTAGAGCCATTCCGTGATGTCGATCTGGAATTCGCGTTCAAGAATTCCGGGGATGCGATCACCGTGGACGAAAAACTGCGGGTGGACGATGAGCTCGCGCTTGATGAGCGGTACGTCGAGCTCGAGGAGCTTGTGCCAGCCAAGCAGCGACGGGTTTTCGCCGAAGCCTGCCGCGACGGCGCCGTCGATGTGGGCGGTCGTCACGAAGCCTTCGACGTGGAGCGCGCGGGCGAGGCCCATTTCGTAGCGGCGGATGACGGCACCCTTGTCGGCTTCGACGCGCACTTGGCTCCAGAAGTCGTGGAAGACGGGGGAGGTGACGACGGGGCGGTGGAAGCCCATAAAGAATGATTGGACGTGCGGCTCGAACTGGTGGGTGCGAGTGAGACCCCACGCTTCGCCCATCGAGCTCTCGAAGCCCTGAATGACCGATTCGAGCGACCAGAACGGCCCAAGCATCGAGTCGTTCACGATGAGAAGCTTGTCAACGCCAAGGAGCTTCGGTTCTTCAGTGAGGGCGACCGCCCAGGAGCCAAAGTCGTAGCCGATGTTGGGCTTCCGGAGCACGGCAACATCGCTCGGTGCTTCGCCATGCCACTCGAGCGGGGCAGGGTCGGGGCAGGCAGAGGAGAGGACGACGAAGTACCCGTTGCGGTTGAGTTCGCGGACGAGCTCGGTTACCGACTTGGAGAGCTTCGGCGTAGCGGAAAACTGTGCCACGAGCGCGGCCTTCTCGACCCCGAACGGCATTCGCGCAGTCTCCCAGCGAAGGTCTGGTGCCAGGTGGCGGTGCAGGGTGCTCGTGATGCGGGGCTCACGGGAGAACAGGCGGGGGAGCGACACCATCAGCGGACCCGACGCGAGAGGCGGCGAAGCGGCTGCGTGAGACGCCAGGAGGCGGAGCCGCGGAGCTCCTGGACCTGGCGGGCGAAGTGGACGGCGCTCGACTGCTCTGCCGAGAGGCGCTGCGTGAGCTCTTCGTTGACGGCCTTGGCGTTGCGAAGTTCTGCGCGAAGGCGGCGGACCTCGCCGCGGAGGCGCTCGAGTTCAGCCTGGTTGTCCATGGGGTCTCCTCGTGCGGGCGTCGGCGGGCGTAGAGCGCGCTCGCGTCGAGCGCGGACGCACCGTCGAAAAGTGTAACTGCCGCCTCTGATTGAGCCGCTGAACAACTCGAGTGCTCAGTGATCTCGATACGCGCTTCGCGCTACTCGATCCGCTCAGCGGGAGTGACGGGGGAGGACGAGATCCCAGAGGGCGTGCCACACCGCGCGCACCTCGGGCCACCGGCGCCCCGCAAGCGCACGGAAGAAGCGGAGCTTCGTGCGCAGGATCGCGGTCATCCCCATCCGGAGTCCGCCGTGGCGCCAGGCCACGAGCATCCGGTTGCGCGCATTCCACCGCAAGAACTGCTCGGATGCCGTGCCGGAACTGGCCGCGTGCTCATGCTCGACCACCGCTTGCTCGGCGTAGCGAATCTGCCAGTGGGCTGTCCGCAAACGCCACGACAGGTCTGTGTCTTCGTAGTACATGAAGAGGCGCTCATCGAAGAGGCCGACCTCATCGAGGGCTGTCCGCCGCAGCATCGCGGCACCCCCGCAAAAGCCGAAGACTTCTTCGCGCGCCCGGATATCGGCAGGGGCGAGCCAGTCACGGTCGGCGCCGTTGCCGGAACGGTCGACGATATTGCCGGTCGAGTTGATGCGCACGGTGCCGTGCTCGTCATCCCGGACCACTGCGTGCCGACGGCCTCGGCGGAGGATCCGCTCGCCCAGCTCGGCTGCCTCCTGCAACTCCGCGGGTGAGAGTTCGCGCCAGCGTCCAGCCAAGAGGATGCGGCTCGTCACCGCGGCAACACGCTCATTGCCTGGCGCCTCAAGCACCGCTCGCAGCTCGCGCAGCCAGCCGTCTCGGATGACCGCGTCATTGTTGAGGAGCGCCACGTACGGGGACTCACTCGCACGGATGCCCGCATTCACGCCGCCACCAAAGCCAAGGTTCTCTGGCAACGGGATGACGCGAACGCGCGGCTCGGCGCCGAAACGCTCCGCAAACACGGTCAACGAGTCATCCTCGGAGCCGTTATCCACGATGATGATCTCGGCATCCGGCTCGCCGCTGCGCTGCAGAAGGCTCTCCACTGCGCGTGACGTAAGCTGTGGGCCATTCCAATTGACGACGATCGCGGTGATCGAGGGCACGACGTCCTCCTCTGCGGCGCCGCTCGCGTCGCGGCGCGCCCGCGAAGCACGATACCCGCAGATTGGACCCTATGACCATCAATGAGCTCGAGCTCGCCCAGCAGCGTGCGCAGATCAGAGCAGCTCGACTCGAGCAGCAGCCTCTCGAAGAGATCGGCCCCCGCGGCGGATTCTTCACCGGCCCGCTCCTCGCGGCGCGCGAGCTCTTCCGGCACCGGAGTCTGCTCGACCTTCTTGTACGCCGCGAACTCAAGGCGAAGTACAAGGACTCGGCGCTCGGCTTCTTGTGGAGCCTCTCGCGCCCGCTCACGCAGCTGCTCATCTACGCGCTCGTGCTCGGTGAATTCCTTGGTGCTTCGCGCAGCATCTCGCACTTCGCGATTTTCATCTTCTCGGGCCTCACGGTCTACGGCCTGTTCTCGGAGCTCGTCATGACCGGCACCGCGGCGATCGTCGCAAACACGGGCTTGGTGAAGAAGGTCTATCTGCCGCGCGAGATTTTCGCTGCGGCCACCGTTGGCGGTGCGCTCTTTAACTTCGTCATCCAACTTGCACTCCTCGCCATCGCAGCTGTCGTGATGGGCACCTTCCACGCGGGCGGCAACCTGCTCTACGCAGTGCTCGGCTTCCTGGTCGCGCTCGTGTGGGGCTTCGCGATGGGCCTCGCGCTCGGCGCCGCCAACGTCTACCTGCGCGACATGCAGTACACGGTCGAAATCATCGTGACGCTGCTCATGTGGTTCTCGCCGATCGTGTACTCGTGGACCTTTGTGCCGGGTGCCTTCGCCCAGTTCGGCTGGCCGGACTGGCTCTTCGACGTCTACATGGCGAGCCCGATCACGCTCGCGGTCATCGCGTTCCAGTACGCCTTCTGGGGTGCTGCGCCGGGTGCCATGTATCCCGACCACCTCGGCCTCCACCTGGTCATCGCGTTCCTCGTGGGCTGCGTTGCGCTCTGGCTTGCCCAGCGCATCTTCGCGAAGCTCGAGGGCAACTTCGCGCAGGAGCTCTAATGACGAACCAGCCAGTTGTGATCGACGTCCAGAACGTCTCCAAGCGCTTCGTGATCCGCAAGGACAAGACGCTCAAGGAGCGCCTCCTCAATCCCGGCCGATCGCGCCAGAACCGCGAAGACTTCTGGGCGACGCGGGAGCTGTCCCTGCAGATTGAGGCGGGTCAGACGGTAGGCCTCATCGGCCCGAACGGTGCCGGCAAGTCGACGCTCTTGAAGCTCATCGGTGGCATCATCCAGCCGACGACCGGACGCGTGCTCAGCCGCGGCCGTCTCGCCGCGCTCCTCGAGCTCGGTGCCGGCTTCCACCCCGACCTCACGGGCCGCGAAAACGTCTACCTCAACGCCGCGATCCTCGGGCTCACGCGCGAGCAGACTGACGAACACTTCGAAGACATCGTCGAGTTCTCCGGCATTCGTGAGTTCATCGACACCCAGGTGAAGTTCTACTCCTCGGGTATGTACGTGCGCCTCGCCTTCGCGGTCGCGATTCACGTGGACCCGGACATCCTCCTTGTCGACGAAGTGCTTGCCGTTGGCGACGAGGCGTTCCAGAAGAAGTGCCTCGACAAGATCCAGTCCTTCCAGGAGGAAGGCCGCACGATCGTGCTCGTTTCGCACTCGCTCGGTCAGGTTGAGTCGCTCTGCACGCGCGTCGTCGTGCTCGGTCAGGGTTCGGTCGTGTTCGATGGCGACCCCCACGAGGGCGTGAAGCTCCTACGCTCGGGCTTTGAAACGCTCGACGAAGCCGAAGAGGCAAAGGCTCGCCTTGAGCGCGAGCGTCTGCGTGACGCTGAAGTGAAGCGTCTGTCCGAGCGCGTGAAGATCGGTGAGATCCGAACGAGCGCGGATGCGGAGGGGCTCGATTCCGGCGGCAACCTCACGATCGAGGTCGACATCGACGCACGCGAGCACCTCGAGGCTTGGGACCTCGGCGTGACCGTGACGAACTCGCTCCAGCAGATGGTGACCGGTACGACCGCCCACCGGGCTGGCCTCAAGGGCATCCCGGTCGAGGGTCGTCAGACCCTCACCTTCGAGCTGCCGCGACTGCCGCTTGGCGCAGGTGAATACACGGTGAGTGCCGCCATGTTCGACGATGAGTACCGTGAGATTGACCGTGCCGAGAGCGCGACCTCGTTCTCGGTGCACTGTGACAAGGCATCCATGGGGCCGCTCTACACGCCAGCACGCGGCGAGATCGCTCCCAGTGGGGACTCCGAGGCACTTCGCCGATAATGGACGCACGAGAGGAAGGCGGAAGCACCATGGCAGCGCAAGGACCCATCATCCTCACGCTCATGGTCCGCGATGAAGTGGACATCATTGCCGCGATGATCGAGCATCACCTCGCGCAGGGTGTCGATCACATCATCGTGACCGACAACGCCTCCGTTGACGGCACGCGTGAGATTCTCGCGAAGTACGAGAAGCTTGGTGTGCTGGAGCTCCACGACGACCCGCGGCACGAGAAGCAGCAGTCGGAGGTCGTCACAAAGATGGCGCGCCGCGCCGCGGAAGAGCTCGGCGCAAGCTGGGTCATCAACGCGGATGCCGACGAGTTCTGGGTCCCCGCTGACCGCACGCGCACCCTCGCTGAGGTGCTCCGCGAGCTGCCCGATGACATCCAGTCGCTCCGCATCCCCGTGAAAAACGTCCTCGCGAGCGCGACCGAGAAGGGTCCCGTGCTCGGTGGCCTTCGCTGGCGCGACGAGCGCGACGAGGAAGCCCTTCGCACGGTTGGCCTGCACGCGCAGCCGACGCCGAACATGCTCGTGCGCGGCGTCCCCGGCCTCGAAATCGCACAGGGCAACCACTTCTCGAACCTGCCCGTCACTGAGGAAGCACCCAAGAGGCTTGGCGTCGAAGTGCTCCACGTGCCGTTCCGCTCGTGGGAGCGCTACGAGACCCGTGTCGTGAACACGGGCGAGGGGTACCTCGCGAGCCCGCACCTCAAGCCGTCTCCGCGCCACCACGGCATGCGCGACTACCGCTGGCTCAAGGCTGGCGTGCTCGAACCGTTCTACGTGGCTCGCTTCCCGGCACCGGACGACACGAAGCCCGCTGGTTTCGTCGAGGACACCTGGTTGACTGAGCACCTCACCGAACTGGTGAAGACGGCCAAGCTCCCGGATGAGCTCAAGAAGCTCCTCGTGAAGCCAGCAGCCTTCCCGAACGAGGCGACGCTGCGTGCCGCGCACGCCGAACTCGGCCCCGGTTTTGGCGGCATCGAGTCGACATGGGCGGGCGACATGACCGGCATGCAGGCCGCAGTCGACCAGCTCATCCAGCAGCGTGACGAACACGTCATGCAGATCGAAGGCATGCGCTACGCAGAAGGACTCCTGCGCGCCGAGAACGACGAACTCAAGAGCCGCGTCGAATCGCTCACTGCTGCCCTCGAACTCACTCGCAAGAACCTCGAGCAGATGCAGGGCTACACGGCGCGCGCCATGGGCGATCGCAGTGTCCGACTCGGTCTTGCCGCTGGCAACGCCATCCGCCGTGTGCGCGGGATTGTCCGAGGTAAGCCGTGACCTCAGCCGATCTCGACCAGCTCTCGCCCGACGAACTCGCCTCGCTTGGCCGTCGGGTCCTCATCGACGCGACAGCGATGCCTGCCCAGCTGGGCGGTGTCGGGCGGTACCTCGAGGGCATCCTGCAGGGCTTTGAAGAGATCGGATTCGTGCCGTGGGTGGTGGCAAAGCCCGCCCACGTGCGTCACTTCCGCCGCCTCGCTCCCTCGCCGCGCTACCTGCAGGCCCCGTCGTGGCTTGCGGCTCGTGGTGGTCGCTTCGCCTGGGAGCAGCTGGGACTTCCGCGTCTTGCCAAGCGTATCGGCGCGGATGTCATCCACTCGCCCCACTACACCTTCCCCGTGAAGTTCGGCGGCCGCCGCGTGGTGACGATCCACGACGCGACCGCGATCACCGATCCGCAGACACACTCGCGCATGAAGGCGAGCTTTTTCACGTGGTGGCTCAAGCGCGGCTACCGCTCTGACGTCCAGCTCATTGCCCCGAGCCAGGCGACGGTGGACCTCGTCACCGAGCGACTCGGCGACCCGAAGAGTCCCGTCGAGGTCGTGCACCACGGCGTCAACTCGTCGATTTTCTACCCGCCCAGCGAGGCAGAGGTGCACGAGTTCCGCCAGTCGGTCGGCCTCGCCGACGATGAGCACTGGATTGCGTTCCTCGGCACGATTGAGCCGCGTAAGCAGGTGCCGATGCTGCTGGAGGCGCACGCGAAGCTGCGTGCCGAGAACCCTGCCACGCCGACGCTCCTCATCGGTGGCCAGCGCGGATGGGATGCCGACGCGATCCGCATGCTCGACGAGCACCCAGCCGGCGTGAAGGAACTCGGTTACCTGCGGCTTGAACAGCTGCGTGCCCTGCTCGGTGGCTCCGACCTCGTCGTGTACGCCTCGCTCGCCGAAGGCTTTGGCCTTCCCGTACTCGAAGCTATGCAGTGTGCGGCGCCCGTGCTCACGACCCGCGCCACGGCGCTGCCCGAGGTTGGCGGCGAGGTTGCCGCGTATGTCGACGGCAAGGACGCTGACGAGCTCGCTGACGAGATCCGTCGTCTCCTCGAGCATCCCGAAGAACGGGCCGAACGAGCCGCCGCAGGGCCCGACCGAGCAGCCCGCTTCACCTGGACTCAAGCTGCCCACGCGCACGCTGTGGCGTATCGAACGAAGTAGCCCATGATCCCGAGTCGCTCTGAACTTGCAAACCTTCTCGGCCGGACGCCTGTGCTTGGGCCTCGCGTGCGGGTGAGGCTCCAGGCGAGGCGAGCTGCCCAAGCTGACCTTCACGAGCGCGCCCGCCGTGCCGAGCGCATTGAATCGTTTCATGCGTACAAGATGCTGTATCCGCTGCCGCCCAAGCCCTCGATGATCATTGGACAGCCGAGCAATGACTCGTGGGCAGTCGTGATGTGCTTGTGGAATCGTCCGAGTCGGATTGATGAGATCCTCGACATGCTGGCGCGCCAGGAAGGGCTCGATCGCCCTATCCGGCTCGTGCTGTGGAACAACTGCCAGGACGACCGCGAGCACTACGAGTCCGCACTGTTGCGCTTCGAGGTGAAGGGTGCGCTCGGCTCGGTCGAGATCGTGCAGAGTCCTCGCAATATTCGCGGCGTCGGCCGGTTCATCAACGCACGACGCCTAGTGGATGAGGGGTATCGAGGCTCGCTCATCATGCTCGATGATGACGAAGACATCCCGAGCGACGGCATTGCGCGGCTGGTTGCTTCTGGCGGCGAACGGACGATCGCGAGCTGCTGGGCTTGGCAGGCGGATGACGACGACTACTGGCAGCGCGACCGGGCCTCTGCTGGTGAGTGGGCGAACTACGCGGCCACGGGCGGCGCTGTGGTTGACAGCTCCATTTTCGGGCAGGACCTCTTCTTCCGTCTCTTGGACGAAGAAGGCCTTTACATCGAGGACGTGTGGCTTTCTCGCTTTGCGCTCTCGCAGGGGTGGACGCTGCGCGGCAGCGATGTGGTTGTTGATTTTGTACTCCACGAGACCAACCAGTTCCACGGACTCATTTGGGACAAAGTCCACTACTGGAAGATGTTGAAGACCACGTTCCCGCTTCCTGAGGGGTATCGACGCCTTCGGCCTGAACCCGAGCAAGGGTTGGAGTCGTGAGCACGCTCCGGATTCTGCTTGACCAGCTTGTCGCACCGGTCCCCGGCGGCATTGGCCGCTATGCCGAAAACCTCACGCGCGAACTTGTGCGGAATGCACCGAGTGGCTGGACGGTGGAAGGTGCGCTGCCCGCAGTGTCGCGCGCGGAAGCCGCCCGCGTGGAGGCACGGCTGCCGGAGCTTTCGGCGATCCGCCACCTCGGTTTGCCCCGGAAGGTGCTCGCGGAGGCCTGGCGGCACGGCGCCGCGACGGGTGGCGCCGGCGTCGACGCTGATGCCGTGTTCGCGCCGAGCCTGTTTGCCCCGCTGTCGCTTCGTTCGAAGCCCACGACGGTCACGATCCACGACCTCGTGCCATGGCGTCATCCTGGAACGCTCACTTTGCGCGGCGCGAACTGGCACCGCGATATGGGGGCGCGGGCAGCGAAGCGTGCCGCGGCGATCACGACCCCGACGAACTGGGTTGCGCGTGAGCTTGCGAAGGAGCTGCAGCTGGACGAGCTGCCGCATGTGGTGTCGGGCGCCCCGAGCCCTGAACTTGTGCCGCTCGTTCGAGAGGCCGCTGAAGAGGTGGCCGATCGTCACCGCCTCCCCGAGCACTTCATCCTCGCCGTGGGCACGCTCGAGCCGCGCAAGCGTCTCGCGTCGCTTGTGCGGGCGCTCGCTCGGCCTGACCTTGAGCACGTGCACCTCGTTGTGGCTGGTCCTGAAGGCTGGGGTGAGACCTCACTCGGTGATGTGGCGCTGGATGCCGGCATTACCCCCGCACGTGTGCAGGCGCTCGGCTTCATTTCGGATACCGATCTTGCAGCGCTCTACCGTCTAGCGGATGCGTTCGTCATGCCGAGCCTCGACGAGGGTTTCGGTCTTCCTGTGGTCGAAGCGATGAAGCTCGGCTGCCCGGTCGTGCACTCGAATGCTGGCGCGCTCGTCGAGGTTGCTGGTGGCGCGGGCGTGGCGGTGGAGCTTGAGGATGTTGCCGGAGGCGAGCCCGAGGAGATCTACGTGGCACGCCTCGCGGAGACAATCGGCAATGTGATTGAGGATGAACCGCTTCGGGCTCAGCTCGCGGAGCGTGGTCGGGCTCGTGCTGCCGAGTTCACCTGGGCCCGCTCGGCCGAAGAGATGTGGAAGGTCATTCTCTCGACGCAGTAGGCACGCCGGTTGCGCCGTTGCGGCGGCTTGGTTCGGGGTGGTGCGTTGAAGGGCGCACGGTGAGGGAGACGAGTGTGAAGGACACGGCACGGCATCCGGAGCACGGCTCGTCGCGCCGCAGTTTTGCGACGTCCGTGTCGGGGCAGCTGTTGCCGCCGAAGCTGCAGCAGCAGTTGCGTGCTGAGGGACGTCGCTTCCTGGAGCTTGCGCCGAAGGCAGATGACGTGTGGCTGCACTACATGGAGGTCGCGCACGGTTGACGGATTCGCCAGGTGACGGACCAGTCCCAGAACTACCCCTTCGTGCCAGCGACGCAGTCGATCGCGCTCAACGCAACAAATGTGTTCGAGGGCGGGAATAACCGTCAGCTCGCGGCCTGCTACACGGAGGCGACGCGCTCGCGGATTGCTGCGGATGCGGAGCGGCTCGCGCGCTATTGGTGGCGCGCCCCGCTGATCAATACACGATGCATTGCGGATGAGGTGAATCCAGGCTCGCCCAGTCAATATGTTGCGGGCCGCCGGTATGAAAATCCGGAGCGATCACTTGCCAGGTGATGTGCCGTCTCATGAATGCCGGGAGAAACGTAAAGGCAGGAACATGAGCACGACAGCGCACATGAAGATCGACAGGCTCGGTAAGACATAGTTCTGCGGTGAAGTAGAACCGCCAGGAGAATCGGCGAGGCTCAGGAGGAGCCCACCCGCAGCAACGCCTAACGATTGACCCAACTGCCGAGCTGTGGAAGCGGAGGAACCTGCGACCCCGGACTGCCGTTTTGGCAAACTTGACATCGCCATGACATTGACGGGTGCATTCGCTGCGCCAAAGCCGAACCCCATAAGCGATGTACCCACGACGTAGGTGAAAATAGCAACGGCGGGTGAATCAGAAACTGTTTGGAAAACAACGCCTGCTCCGGCCACTGTGAGTCCGCAACCGAGGAGCATCGCTGCAACTTGAACGACTCGACGTGCAGCGTCGGGCATCTCGTGCGCACCCGCCCACGTGGCACCCCAAGCTGTCGCAGCTGCGAGAGGGACGCAGCCGAAACCCGCGACTGCTGCGGGGAGTTGGGCTGCATCCTGCAGGAACAGGGAACTGAGAAAAACGGTAGCTCCAAGGGCAACATAGTTCGTGAAGCCGATGGCCAGCGCGGCGGCATAGTTGGGGTTCCGCCAGGCACAGGGGGGGATGACAGGGTGAGACGTCGTTCGATCCCGGTGGATCCATAGCGTTCCGCAAACAGGGAGTGCGAACGCGAGTGATGCCTTCAGC
>NZ_BCSO01000010.1 GCF_001570905.1 [Zimmermannella] alba NBRC 15616
CCCGCGCGAACGCTGCCCCCGCTCCGGCAGCATCCGCACCGGCCAACCGTGGCCCGCGCGCCGCGACCGCTCCCGCCGCGGCTCCTGGCGGCGGCCAGAACGGTGGCCAGGACCGGATCGGCGCGATGCTCGCATCCCTGGACCGACCGGACCGCAAGCGTCTGCTCACGATTCTCGTGGCGGCAGCGGGTTCGCTCCTGCTCGTCTTGAGCGCCGTCATCATCGGCGGTGCGATCGGCAACCGTCAGGCACCCGTTGCTGCGCCGAGCCAAACGGCAGCCCCTGCGGCTCCCGCCGAGACGCCGACGCCGACCGAGACGACGCCTCCGCCGCTCGTCGCCGACCCGAACTTCGAGACGGTGTCGTTCTACTCGCCCACCCAGAAGATGGTCTGCCAGATCTCCGGCGACATCGGCGTGGTCTGCCAGCAGTGGGGCTACAACTACGAGAAGCCCGGTGAAGTGTGTGACCCGGACAACCTGCTCGGTACGGTCGTGGGCCTCACCTCGAACGGTGTGAGCTACCCGTGCATCCCGGCCTCCCTCTATGGCAATGTCACCGTCAACCCGGGCGACACCTTCGAGGCTGGCGAGTTCAGCTGCCACCTGAGCGAGACGACCGGCATGCGCTGCGTGAACAAGGCTGGGGATGCCTTCGTCCTCGACCGCAACAACGGCCTCATGACCGGCGGACGGATGGAAGAAGCCCAGCCGACACCGGGTGCAACCCCAAACAACTAACCCTCGCGCAGCTTTCGCTGAGCTGATCGAGTGCCCGAAGGGTGTATCGAGATCTCGACCACCTCACACAACTGCGGTGGCCGAGATATCGACCACCGCAGTTGCGTCGTGCGCCGCTACTGCGCGAGGGCTGCCTGGACGATCGTCTTTGCCTCAGCCTGCACCTCAGCGAGGTGCTCGGCACCCTTGAACGACTCGGCGTAGATCTTGTAGACGTCCTCCGTGCCCGAGGGGCGTGCCGCAAACCAGGCCGACTCGGTCGACACCTTGACGCCACCAATCGCAGCACCGTTGCCGGGCGCCTCCGAGAGCTTCTGCGTGATCGGCTCACCAGCAAGCTCGCTTGCCTGGATCGCGTCACCGTTGAGCTTCTTGAGCTTCGCCTTCTCGTCCGGTGTTGCCGCAGCATCCACGCGCTCGTACGCCGGAGCACCAAACTCGGCCTCCAGCTCGCGGTAGCGCTCGGACGGCGTCTTGCCCGTGACGGCGATGATCTCGGCGGCGAGGAGCGCGAGGATGATGCCGTCCTTGTCCGTCGTCCACACCGAGCCGTCCTTCGTGAGGAACGATGCACCCGCCGACTCTTCACCACCGAAGACGACCGTGCCATCCGAGAGACCCGGCACGAACCACTTAAAGCCGACCGGCACCTCGACGAGTGTGCGGCCGAGTGAGGCGACCACTCGGTCGATCATCGAGCTCGACACGAGCGTCTTGCCGACGCCCGCGCTGGCCGGCCACTCGGGGCGGTTCGCGATGAGGTAGTCGATCGCGACCGCGAGGTAGTGGTTCGGGTTCATGAGGCCGGCATCCGGGGTGACGATGCCGTGACGGTCAGCGTCCGCGTCGTTGCCGGTGAGGACATCGAAGTCGTCCTTCTTGGCGAGGACACTTGCCATGGCGTGTTTGCTCGAGGGGTCCATGCGGATCTTGCCGTCCCAGTCGAGCGTCATGAACGGCCAGCGGGCGTCGATCTCCGGGTTCACGACCGTGAGGTCGATGCCGTACTCGTCGCGGATCGCCTCCCAGTAGCGAAGGCTCGCGCCGCCGAGCGGGTCGGCGCCGATGCGCACACCCGCGCGCTTGATCGCTTCAAAGTCGATGATGTTCGCGAGGTCGGCGACGTACTCGGCGACGTAGTCGTGCTTCGTGAGCTCGCCCGGCTCGGTGCGCTTGACGCCCTCGAGACCAGCCTCAAGGAGTGCGTTCGCGCGGTTGGCGATCCAGCTCGTGGCATCCGTGTCGGCCGGGCCACCGTGCGGCGGGTTGTACTTGAAGCCGCCGTCCTGGGGCGGGTTGTGGCTCGGGGTGATGACGATGCCGTCCGCCTGCTCGGTGTTCGCCGGGTCGGCGTTGTAGCGGATGATGGCGCGCGAGAGGGCCGGGGTTGGCACCCATTCGCCGCGAGCCTCGACGCGGACATTCACGCCGTTCGCGACAAGCACCTCGAGGGCCGTGCGCTCGGCCGGCTCCGAGAGGGCGTGCGTGTCGCGACCGATGAACAGCGGGCCGGTGATGCCCTGCTCGGCGCGGTATTCGCAGATGGCCTGCGTGATCGCGAGGATGTGCTGCTCGTTGAAGGAGCCCTTGAGGCTCGAACCGCGGTGACCGCTCGTGCCGAAGGCGACGCGCTGCGCGGGGTTCGTCACATCCGGCGTCGTCGTCGAGTACGCGGCGATGAGCTCGTCGAGGTTGATGAGGTCTTCAGGCTTGGCAAGGGTGCCGGCTCGCTCGTGCATGCCGACATTTTCACAGGGCCAGATGACCGGAAGGTGTGCGGCTGACATCGGACCGTCTGCCAAAGCAAATGGGAAACATTAGCACAAAAGAGCCCTTGCGCAATGTAGAGATTCGCAGGGGGGGGAGGTCAGGGTGGCTTGATGATGAGGACAATGAGGTCAATGTTGGTAGTGGTCGCGCTCATGGCAACGGTCGTGTTGACGCTGAATCCCGTGGGTCATCATTCACTCGCCCACGCCGCTGAAACGAACACAACGGCCCAGACGGAAGCCGCCACGGTCGTGAGGTCACAGTCCGACGAAACGGCTGATCGGATCGTTGACACGTATGAGCTGTCGAACGGTGATGTTGTTCAAATGGTTGTCGACAAGCAGGACGACACCCTCACGGTGCTCACGAATGGGCAGGTAAAGCGAGTGTTCACAGCAGCTGAAATCCGTGAAATGCTTTCGAAACACTCGTCTGAAGGAGGCGAGGTCATCACGGCTTCGTCTTCGCAAACTGTCCCCTATAGCCAAGGTGACGCCCAGACGTGCAGCGCGGTGCTTGGTGCGCTCGGGCTCACAGCGGGAGCAATCTGGACCGCAGCGGGTGTCACCGCGGCCGCTCCGCCTGCTGCTGTCGTTGCAGCGGTTGCTGACGTCAGCGTGTCGACCGTCTTCTGGATGATTTCGCTCATGTGCTGAACTGGCATGTCGAAAGGAAACAACATGACTGACTCCATCCCTCTTGAACGGCGTATCCGGTGGGGTGCGTTGGTGCTGCTGGCGATGAGTGGAACAAGCGTGGTCCTCGCAATTGTGAGTTGGGTTGCATCGAAGTTCGACATCCTGCCATTCACGCAAGCGACTGCAGTGCTTGGAAGCATCGGCTTTGGCGGCGTGCTTGTTGCCGTGTACTGGCTGGTTCAGGTTCGCAGCGAGCCAGTGGGTGTGTCGGTGAAGACACTCGCTGTCCTCGGGGCCGCCATGGTGATCACCATTCCTGCCATGTGTGGCATCGCGGGCTATCTCGCCTACCCAGCGTTGGCGGGGTAGCCAGCCTCGGTGAATGGTGTTGCAGATAGCTTGCGCATCCTCGAAATAGCGAGGGATGCGCAAGCTATCTGCAATTCTGTGCACCGCTCCCGTGCACCTAGGCTGGTGACATGACCGCAGAGCTGCGCGAACGCATCGAGAACTTCTCCTATCTGGGGCCGAAGGGCACCTTTACGGAGGCTGCGCTCGCGCTCGCGCCCGAGGCAGCGGGGAAGCCCTGGCGTGCGGTGAACAATGTGCCCGAGGCGGTGCAGGACGTCGTTGAAGGCCGCAGTGTCGGCGCGATGATCGCGATCGAGAACTCGATCGAGGGCGGCGTGACGGCGAGCCAGGATGCGCTCGCGAGCACGCCCGGCCTTCGCATCCGCGGCGAATACGTCGTCCCGATCCGATTCTGCCTCGCTGTCCGCCCCGGCACGAAGCTCGAGGAGGTCACGACCGTCGCCGCCCACCCGGTCGCCTACGGCCAGTGCCGCCGCTGGCTCGCGGAGCATCTGCCCGCGCACAGCCACGTCCCCGCGTCCTCGAACGTCGCCTCCGCGGAGCAACTCTTCGAAGCTGGGGTGGATGCTGCGATCACGCCGCCGACCATCACCGAGCATCTGCCGGTCGAGCTCATCGCGAGCGATCTGCAGGACAACCACACCGCTCAGACCCGCTTCGTCCTCGTCGGCATGAACCAGCACGTGCCCGCGCCGACCGGTCGCGACAAGACGAGCATCATCGTCGAGCTCCCGGAAGACCGCCCCGGCGCGCTCCTTGAGATGCTCGAGCAGATCTCGACGCGAGGTATCAACATGACGATGATCACCTCGCGGCCGGTCCCCGACAAGCCCGGCAACTACCGCTTCGTTGTCGACCTCGACGGGCACCTGCACGATGCACGCGTCGCCGACGCGCTCCTCGGCATCCGCCGCTTCTGCCCGAAGCTCATCTTCCTCGGCTCGTACCCGCGCGTCGGGGTCGTGCTGAAGCAGGCCGATCCCGCCCACAGTGATGAGCGCTTCGCGGCGGCACGCGCCTGGCTCGCCTCACTCGAGGCGGAGGATGCGCAGGACGACCGCACCAGCTCGCCCAGCGTGTAACGCCCTAGTGCGTCGGCGTCTCGTCGGTCGGGGTCGCCTCGTCGACGTGGTCGCCGTGATGCTTGTCGACGTGGATCTCGGTGCCGTGCTCCCGCTGCAGCTGGTCGAAGATCGAGGCGGGTGCAGCGTCCGTCGAAGCGTCGCCGGTGGCTGCGGCCTCCTCGGTCGCGCACTCAACGGCCGCATCCCGC
Organism: [Zimmermannella] alba NBRC 15616; assembly: GCF_001570905.1. Lineage (GTDB taxonomy): Bacteria > Actinomycetota > Actinomycetes > Actinomycetales > Microbacteriaceae > Pseudoclavibacter > Pseudoclavibacter albus. Next base: position 4,794 of record NZ_BCSO01000010.1, read on the forward strand.
GAACCACCCGTCATTGAGATCGTGCCGAATCCCGGCAGCGACACCGAGTTCACCTGACCGATCATCCGCTGCAGCTTCGACACGGCCGCATCAATCGCAGCTGTCGCCGTTCGCGATTGCTCGGGCGCCTTCACCGTCAAACCGCCAGCTTCAAGGTGGATGCGCGCGGCACGCATCTCGCCGAAGGCATCACCGTCGACCTCAAACTCGGCAGGCTCCGAGTCGAGCCGAATGACGAACTCGCGGGCTCGCGAGTAGTCGAGCGCGCGCATCCTGCGGCCATCCACAAGCCAGCGCTTGCCCACCTCGGTGCGCTGGATGAGGCCAGACTGCGCGACAAGGCGCGCCCAGATCTGCATCCAGCCTCCGATGCCGTTAGGGCGAAGAATTGCGACGTCAAGCTCCCCGTCGTCGATGACGGCATCCGGCATGAGGACGACGTTGCCGGGCAATAGGCCGCAATTGCCGACCATGATCGTGTTTGCGTGCACGGAGATCGTCGGGCCCTGGTCAGTACGGCAACGGAAGCGCATCGTCGAGCCACCCTTCAATGAGCGGCGGATGCCGTCGACGTAGGCAACCCAGCCCACACGGCGTTTCAAGTCATCGTCCGTGTTCGCGATCATTGCCGCGTCAATACCGACGCCGCAAAGCACCGTGAACACCGTGTGCTCGCGTGACCCGTCAGGGCGCTCGACGTCGGCGATGCCGAGGTCGATCTTGCGCTCGCTGTCACCAAACGCGATCGCGAGGGCATGCGTCACCGAATTCACGTCAATACCGAGGTTTCGGGCGAGGAGATTCCCCGTGCCTGCGGGGATAAGTCCAAGGCGTGCGGAGCTGCCCTGCAACGCCTCCGCAACCACGCGCACCGTGCCATCGCCACCTGCAGCCACGATGAGGCTCGCGCCACGATCGAGTGCCTCGGCGGTCTGGCCAACACCTGGGTCGTCTTCGGTGGTTTCCAGGCAGATGCTCTCGGGCCAGCCAAATTCCTGCTCGGCGGCGGTCACTGCGCGCCTGAGCGCCGCAATGTCCACCTTCGCGGGATTCGCGATGATGGCGGCCTGTTTCGTGGCGGTCGGGGGAGTGGAAGCCATATCGACACGCTAGGCGAGCGAGCCGAGAAAGCTCTGGTGACCGGGGGTTGTTGCAGCACGGATGCGGAGCTGCCCTCCCGATGCGACCCACAGCCCCTTGCTGAATCGCCGTTTCACACGCCCCGACTACGATGTTCCTGTGATCGATGCTCAGCTTCTTCGCGACCAGCCGGATCTCGTCCGGGCCTCCCAACTCGCGCGCGGCGCCGACCCCTCGCTCGTGGATTCGGCACTCGAAGCAGACGCCGCCCGCCGTGCCGCGATCAGCGAATTCGAGTCGCTGCGCGCCGAGCAGAACGCGTTCTCGAAGCAGGTCGCCAAGGCCTCGAAGGACGAGAAACCGGCCCTCCTCGAGCAGGTCAAGGAGCTCGCCCAGCGTGTGAAGGTCGCAAACCAGGCTGCGAACGACGCCGACGAGGCCTACGCCGCCGTCGTCCGCCGCATCCCGAACCTCGTCATTGAGGGCGTCCCCGCCGGCGGCGAGGACGACTTCGTCACGCTTCGTGAGATCGGCGAGCGCCCGAGCTTCGATTTCGACGCGCGCGACCACCTCGAGCTCGGCGAGTTGCTCGGCGCAATCGACATGCAGCGCGGCGCGAAGGTCTCCGGCGCACGCTTCTACTTCCTCCGCGGCATCGGCGCCCGCCTCGAACTCGCCCTGATGACGATGGCGCTCGACAAGGCCATCGCGAATGGCTTCACGATGCTCACGACGCCGACCCTCGTCAAGCCCGAGATCATGCAGGGCACGGGCTTCCTCGGCGAGCACGCCGACGAGGTCTACCGCCTCGAAGCGGACGACCTCTACCTGACCGGCACGAGCGAGGTTGCGCTCGCGGGCTACCACGCGGATGAGATCCTCGACCTCTCGAACGGCCCGCTTCGCTACGCCGGCTGGTCGACCTGCTACCGCCGCGAGGCTGGCTCGCACGGCAAGGACACCCGCGGCATCCTCCGCGTCCACCAGTTCAACAAGCTCGAAATGTTCGTGTACGCCGACCCGGCCGAGGCAGAGGCAGAGCACGAGCGCCTCCTCGGCTGGCAGGAAGAGATGATGCACGCGCTTGGCCTCAGCTATCGCGTCATCGACACGGCTGCTGGCGACCTCGGCACGAGCGCCGCCCGCAAGTTCGACGTGGAAGCGTGGATCCCGACGCAGGGTACGTACCGCGAGCTCACCTCGACGTCGAACTGCATGACCTTCCAGGCTCGCCGCCTCGATACCCGCTTCCGCGGCGAGAACGGCAAGACGAGCCCGGTCGCCACGCTCAACGGCACGCTCGCCACGACCCGCTGGCTCGTCGCCATCCTCGAGACGCACCAACAGGCCGACGGCTCGGTCATCGTGCCCGAGTGCCTGCGCCCGTACCTCGGCGGCCTCGAAGTGATGGAGCCGATCGCATGATCCGTCGGCTCGTCGCGCTCGACATTGACGGCACGATCCTGACGCACGATGGCCAGATTCCTGAGGCCACCCACCGCGAGGTCGACCGGCTGCGCGCGGCGGGCCACGAGGTGATGCTCGCGACGGGGCGCAGCTGGTTCGACACGGCGCCCATCCACGAACGCCTTGGCCTCGACTCGCGCTTCGTCGTGAGTGCGAACGGTGCGTTCACGCTCGAGCGGCAGGCCGACGGCAGCTACGCGCCGTGCCGCATCGAAACCTTCGACCCGACGGCCGTGCTCAAGCGCCTGCGCGACGGGCTCGGTGAGGCGCATTACGCGATCGAGACGCCCGACGGTGAGTTCCGCTACGCGGGCGGCGCCTTCCCGGAGGCGAGCTTCGAAGCGGCCGGTCGCGAGTGTAGCTTCGAGGAGCTGCTTGGACTCGAGGCGACCCGTGTGGTCGTCGTCGCGCCGGATCGCTCGACCGAAGAGTTCATGTCGGTCGTGGAGCGTTCGGGGCTGCACCAGGTGAGCTACTCGGTTGGCTGGACGAGCTGGCTCGACATTGCGCCCGAGGGCGTCAACAAGGCGACGGCTCTTGAACGCGTGCGCACGGCGCTCGGGATTGATCGCTCGGCGGTGTTTGCTGCGGGGGATGGGCGAAACGACATTGAGATGCTCACGTGGGCGGGCGAGTTCGGGACGTCGGTCGCGATGGGCCAGGCGCCGCAGGAAGTCTTCGACGCTGCCTCGAGCATCACCGGCAAGATCGACGAAGACGGACTCGCCGAGGCGCTCGCGCAGCTGTAGCCCTTTCAACAGACTCCCGCGATGGAGGGATCCTGTCTCTCACGCGAGGGGGACTCTGTCGGGATGGCAGTATCTGTTCGGGCGGGTATCCCGTACGATAGACCGGAGCTGCGAACGATACACAATTGTTGCGCAGGACTGGAGGGCTGTCCGAGCGGCCGATGGAGCTGGTCTTGAAAACCAGTGGGCAGCAATGCCTCGTGGGTTCGAATCCCACGCCCTCCGCCAGAGTGGCGAGACCTTTTCGCGCTCCGTGCCCGCGACATGAATCCGAGGACGCCCCGTGACGAGTTCAACCCCCCGCCGCGCCATGCGGGACACTGCCTCGTCGCGCCGTGCCGCGCCGAAGGTCGGCATCGCCCGACACGGACGCCTCAAGCAGGTCACCCCGGCTGGCAGCATTGCCAAGTTCGTCGGCATTGTCGCCGCTGTCCTCGCCACCTCGGTGCTCATCCTGGGCACCATCGTGTTCGTGAAGTTCCGCACGAACCTCGACATCATCCCTGCCCAGCCGGGTGAGGATGCGCCGGTCCAGGCCACGCAGGTGGAAGGTGGCGTCAACATCCTCCTCGTTGGTTCGGATGACCGCACCGGTCAGGGTGAAGAGTTCGGCGAAGGGCTCGACGAAGCCTCCGGCCGCCTCAACGACGTGAACATGGTGATCCACCTCTCGCAGGATCTCAGCCACGCCGAAGTGGTGAGCATCCCGCGCGACACGATCATCGACACTCCCGCGTGCACGAGTGACGACGGCGAGGACATTGAGGCGCAGAGTTTCGTCCCGATTAACTCGGTGCTCGATACGGGTGGCATGAACTGCGTCATCAAGACCGTCGAAGCGTTCTCCGGCCTCGACATCCATCACGCGGCGATGGTGAAGTTCCGCGGCGTCATCGAAATGTCGAATGCTGTCGGTGGCGTGCCCGTGTGTGTCTCCGAGCCGATCAATGACACCTACGTGGGCCTTCAGCTCGATGCTGGCGACCACACGCTCCAGGGTGAAGACGCGCTGAAGTTCCTCCGCACCCGCCACGGCGTGGGTGACGGATCCGACCTCGCGCGCATTTCGAACCAGCAAGTCTTCTTGTCGTCCCTCATCCGCACGATCAAGAGCAACGACACACTCACGAACCCGGTGCGCCTCTACGGTCTCGCGCAAGCCGTCACGCAGAACATGACGCTGACGCAGTCGCTCAATGACGTGAACACGCTCATGGGTCTGGCGCAAAGCGTTGCGAAGATTCCGACCGAGAACATCTCGTTCATCTCGCTCCCGGTCGTTGAGTCAGCTTCCGTCCCCGGCAAGGTCGAACCGCTCGATGGTGAAGACGACGCCCTCTGGTCGATGCTCAAGGATGACCGCTCCTTCGCGGATGCGAAGCCTGAACCGACGGCTGCTGGCCCGAGCACCGACCCCAGTATGCAGTCTGATGACACGATGACCTCGCCCGAGGAAACGACGGTTCCTGAGGAAGATGTGACCGGCGACACTGCCACCTCGAGCCCCACGCCGACCGGTGCGCCGGACGTCCAGCACCTCAACGCCAACAAAGTGACCTGCGCGAACGCGAACACCTTCGGTTAGCGCCAGCTCCGGGTTATGGGTAAGATGGCACAGCCTGGAGACGTGCCAGAGCGGCCGAATGGGCTTCCCTGCTAAGGAAGTGATCGGGTTCCCGGTCCGCGGGTTCAAATCCCGCCGTCTCCGCCAGTCTGTAAACGCCCCGCCTCGTGCGGGGCGTTTGCTGTTGTCTGGGCGCTGTGCTGGCCGCTGCGTGACCAGATTGCACTGCATGGGGAAACGGATGCGTGGGGAGCATTCATGTCCCTGGAGCGTGCAATCTGGACGTTAGTCTCGCCCCTCCGGAAGGTGATCGCCGAGCACAAACCCCTTCGGCCGCCACGGCAGCACGAGGAGCGTCAGTGCCACGGAGGCTGACACAAGGCCCAGCACCATGAGCACGAGGCCAGGCCAGCCGAGCGCGATGAAGGCGATCCCGCCGATGAAGCCGAAGGTGCTCGAACCCGCGTAGTAGCCGAGGTTGTAGAGCGCCGTCGACTGCGCCTTGCCGGTGCGCGCTGCGGAGCCCGCCCAGCCGGAGGCGACGGAGTGCGCGGCAAAGAGCCCTGCAGTGAGCACGAGAAGCCCCACGACGACCATCCAGAGCGGCTCTCCGAGGGTTATGAGCATGCCGACGGCCATGATCGCGCAGCCGATGAGGACGGTGCGCTTGCGTCCCTTCGCGGCAGCGTAGCGCCCGGCGATAGGGGAGGAGACGGTGCCGGCGAGGTAGGCGAGGAACACGAAAGCCACGACCCAGCTCGGCAGATCGTACGGCGGTGCGGTCAATCGGTAGCCGAGGTAGTTGTACGTCGCGACGAAGCCACCCATGAGCATGAAGCCGAGCGTGTAGAGCACGACGAGGCGGCGCGAACGAAGGTGTGAGCGGATGTTCGTGAGTGCTTCGCGGAGCGCGTCCCGGAAGCGGTGCTCGTCGCGCGGTGGCGGCGTGAAGCCCTTCGCGGGTGGGGTGAGGATGAGGAAGAGGACGGCGGTGACGGCGGCAACTGCGGTGACCGCGAGCGATCCGAACTGCCACCCGAAGTGTTCGCCGATTGGTGCAGCGATGAGCCGGCCGAACATCCCGCCTGCGGTGTTTCCCGAGACGAAGACGCCCGCACCGGCAGGTGCAGCGCTGGGATGCAGCTCCTCGTTGAGGTAGGCGTGTGCGACGGCCGGGACGCCGCCCATGGCGAGGCCTTCGAGCAGGCGCGCCGCGAGCGAGAGCTCAAAGTTCGGCATCGTGACCGTGAGGATCGAGAAGAGCACCGCAAGGCAGATCGACCACGCCATCGCGCGCACACGTCCGATGCGGTCAGCGATGAGCGACCAGGGGAGGACCGAGAGTGCGACGCCGAGCGTCCCCATTGAGACCATGAGGGCCGCGCGCGGGGCATCCACGGTGAAGGCCGCAGAGATTTCCGGGAGGACGGCCTGCGGTGAGTAGAGCTGCGCGAAGATCGCGAAGCCGCCGCAGAACATTCCGAGCATGATCCGCTGATAGGCGCGGCTGGGTCGTTCATGGCCGAGCCACGCGCCGTCATCGGGGCGTGGTAATGCGTTCGTCATCAGCCTTTACGCTAGCTTCGCGGCGAACAGAACGCACTGTGCGAGGCGCCAATGAATGGCGTGAAGTTGGCCTTCGGACTAGCTTGCCACGCTCGGCAACACGCGGATTTGTGTTGAGGTGAACAGTCGGTATATGCTGTTCTCCGGTCCCGCAGGAGGCCGAGAACATGCGCCCGTAGCTCAATGGATAGAGCATCTGACTACGGATCAGAAGGTTGGGGGTTCGAGTCCCTCCGGGCGCGCGAGTGAAAGCCCCAGTAGCTGCATTAGCTACCGGGGCTTTTTCGTGTCCGCACGAATGACGGCGTCAACACACGCTTGTGCGTGGCCGGCGAGCGATCGCCCACACAACAGCGCCGCCCCGCAACAGCGCGGGGCAGCGCCTGGGGGAGTGCGATGGGGCCTAGGCCTGTTCCGGTGCGATGAGCTCTGCGAGCTCCTGGAGACGCTCCGGGATCGGCGAGTAGAGGCTCCACGTGCCGCGGCGCTCACGCGTGAGGTAGCCAGCGTCCGTGAGGACCTTGAGGTGGTGCGAGACAGTCGGCTGGTGGAGGCCGAGCTCAGCGACGAGCGCCTTCACCGAGATACCGTCGGATTCGGTTGCAGCCAGCGAGAGGATGCGAACGCGTGCGGTGTCCGAAAGGACGTGGAACGCGTGCGCGAGGCGTGTTGCCTCGGCGGCAGTGAGGGGCTCGGTGCCAGCGCATCCGGGCCACGCAGCGGTCATGCGGGCTGCTGAAGAAGTCATAACCAAAGAGTGCCTTGTCATCGTGTGAGGAGTACGACGAGCCTAGGTGGGGTGCCCGTCGACCGCCTGTGTGCTCACTGGGGAACGTGAGCGGTGCGTGACAAGACTGTAGCGCGAAAGAACCTGAGGAGGTGTCAGGAACGGTTACTTTTCAACCGTGTTGTGCATTTCACTCAATGGTGTGAGGAGCTTGCCACAAAGGCGTTCGAGGATTGCCCGCTCTTCTTCATTGAGCACACCGAATCGAGTTCCGATATTGGCGGTGTGGACGCGAGCGACGCGCTGGAATTCGCTGAGGCCAAACGGCGTGAGGCACACGATCGCGCCGCGAGCATCCTCGGGATCGCCGCACTTGTCGAGAAGCCCTCGCGAGACCAAACGATCGACCAAGCGACTTACCGAACTCTGGGTAATCAACACATTGGCATTCAATGCACGCAAACGAATTCGATGTTCCGGTTCGCGTGCGACATTGAAGAGCACATCGTATTCATTCATTGTCATGCCTTGATCAACAAAAGCCATTCGCAAATCACGCATGATCGACACCTGGGCTCGAAACAAGCTTTCCCAGGCATTCGCGGCACTCTGATCAGACATCGGGCAACATTCTACGGAGCCGAGGGACGCCACATCGCCGCCAGCGTGCGGATTGCGGAAGGGGGCGCCGCGAGCGCACAGGCGGCAGCATCCACCCGCGCTAGATGCGGTCGGGCGACTTCGAAGGACGACGCAGCACCTCAACATCCGCGTGACGGTCGAAGCGGTACCCCTGACCGCGCACCGTGCGAATAATGTCCGAGTAGCCGCCGAGCTTCGCGCGCAGGCGACGAATGTGCACATCGATCGTGCGCTCGCTCGGACGCTCCTCCTCGCCCTCGTGCCACACGACGTCGATGAGCTCGTCGCGGCTTGCAGCACGGCCCTCGCGCAGTACAAGCGCCTGCAGGAGCTCGAACTCCGTGTAGGTGGCGTGGATGTTCTCGCCGTCAATGAGGATGCGGTGACGCGTCGTGTCGATCGTGACGCCCTCCACCTCGTCCTGGGCGGCGTGGATGTCCTGCGGGAGGCCAAGCTGTGCGCGCTTCGCGGCTTCGCGCTCGGCAAGTGCCTGGCGGTCGCCGAGGGCGAGGCGGACGACATCCACATCCCGGCCGCCGGCCCCCTTCGGGGCGAGTGCGACCGAGGCGTGCGTGGTCGCGTGCGGGGCGAGCTGGGCGGTGAGGCGGCGGAGCTCCTGCACGAGCTCGGTGAGGCTCGTGCCATCCGCGGCAGCCTTCGCCTCGTCGAGGCCGACGTAGAGGACGAATCCGCGAGTTTCGGCCGCGCCGACAGCCTGCAGCGTGGGTGCGTGGGTCTCGGCTTCGGGAGCCTGCTGGATGTCGATCGCGCGGGCGGCGTTCGAGCGCGGGTCGGTAACGATCTGGTGGGGACGGAGAGCGGTGACGTTCGACGACATGGGAGAAAGACCTTTCGTGTGCCGGAGCTCATCGGTGAGCGTCCAGCGAATGCTGTGCGAGATGCACCGGTGCCACGGAGCGGGCGGGTGCGGTGCAGATGTGTGCGGTCAGCGCGAGCGATCGCGGCAGACCGAGGAGGCCGCATGGCCGGGAGCTGTGCTCAACCGGCTGAAGGGTGACTCAGGCGTGGATGCCGAGTCAGCGACACATTCGACAGCTCGAAGCAGCGAACGACATCATCATGCCGTTCGTTCCCATCGCCACGGGGGCGGACAGGGTCAGCTTCGTGTTGGTCATGGAATCAGTATTCGTCACGGTATTGCGGGCGGTCAACTCACCCGCGTGTCGGGGGGATGGCATCCAGAGTCCATTCGAGCCTCCACGGGCATCGCGCCGGGCATGACGAACGCCCCGCAGAAGGGGGGGCTGCGGGGCGTTCGAAATGTGACGGCGGTGCGGTGTTACTCGGCCGTGCCGTAGAGACGGTCGCCGGCGTCGCCGAGGCCAGGGGTGATGTAGCCGCGCTCGTTGAGGCCAGCATCCACAGCACCCACGACGAGGGTGAACTCGCGGTCGCCAACAGCCTTGCGCATCGCCTCGATGCCCTCGGGGGCCGCGACCAGGCAAATGGCGGTGACATCCTGCGCGCCGTGCTCGAAGAGGTAGTCGACCGTGGCCGCAAGCGAGCCGCCGGTTGCGAGCATCGGGTCGAGCACGAAGCACTGACGGTTCGAGAGGTCTTCCGGAAGTCGCTTCGCGTAGGTCTCCGGCTGCAGGGTGTCTTCGTTGCGCTGGATGCCGATGAAGCCAACCTGGGTGCTCGGGACGAGCTTCACGAAGCCGTCGAGCATCCCGAGGCCTGCTCGGATGATCGGCACCGCGAGGGGGCGGGGGTTCGAGATCTGGACACCCGTCGTCGGGGCGACCGGCGTCTCGATGTCGATCGGCTCAACGCGCACTTCGCGCGTTGCCTCGTACGACAGGAGCGTCACGAGCTCTTCGACGAGCTGGCGGAAGGTCGGCGACGGCGTCGTCTTGTCGCGAAGCACCGTGAGCTTGTGGGTGATGAGGGGGTGATCGGCGACGTGGATACGCATGGTTTGAGGGTATCGGGTTTCGCTGTCGTGGAGAACAGAAACATACTCAGCTCGGCGAGAAGAGGACGATCCGGGATGCTGGTGTGCGCAGCGGCGGGGTCGGGCGGGGAGAATGGAGGGGAGAGGAGGCCCGATGCACGCGACCGAAGCGATGCGCGCGCACATGCGCGAGGCGCTCAGTGAAGGCATCCGGGCAGCCTCCTGGGGCGATGTGCCGATCGGGGCCGTTGTCGTCGACGAGCACGGCACGATCATTGGCCGCGGACGCAATGAGCGCGAGCTGCGGAATGACCCGAGCGCCCACGCCGAAGTGGTGGCGCTACGTGAAGCTGCGGCGCACCGCGGCAGTTGGCGCCTCGAGGGATGCACGCTCGTCGTCACCCTCGAGCCGTGTGCGATGTGTGCCGGGACGCTCCTCGCGGCACGCGTGGATGCGGTCGTGTTCGGCGCCTGGGATGACAAGGCAGGCGCGGTCGGCTCGGTTTACGACCTCGTGCGGGACGGCTACCTGCCGCAGCGGGCAGGTGTCGTCGGAGGAGTGCTCGCCGAGGAGTGCGCGGAGCCGATCCGAGCGTTCTTCCGCGATAACGACGCCGCCAACAGCTGAGCTGGTCAAACCACACTTGAGCTGATCGAGTAGCCGCGCAGCGGCGTATCGAGATCACGCGGTGTGGCAGCGCTCCTGCCGGTGGTCTCGATACACCGCCGTCGGCGGCACTCGGCCACCTCGAGCGCGCTATTCGGAGGCGCGGATGACGATCGCTTCCGTATTCAAGGTCGGCTGGCGTGGGCCGGAGACATCCGGCTCGATGAAGATGTTCGCCGTTGGCAAGAACTCGCGCACGCGATTGCGCAGCGTCGCGATAACGGGCATGAAGTCCGCAGCGGTCTGCACATCGGTGAGCGAGACACGGATGCCAATGAACTCCGCACCAGACGGTGCAAAGGAGCGAACCGAGAGCACCTCGGCCACATAGGGATTCTCGAGGAGTGCTGCCTTGATCTCTGCGTTGAGCTCGGGGTTCGTCACGGTGCCTTCTTTCGTCCACACAGCTTCAGGTGGCGGGATATCTCAGCATAACCACGGTCCCCGAATTCCAGCGTGCTCATTGTCGTGAGCCTTGAGCTTGAAGGCGCGGCAACCGGGTACGAACAGGGGCCGCGCCTAGACTCTCGAACGTGACGATCAACGAGGAACAGCCCACTGCCCACACGCTCCCCGATCGCCTGCCCACGGTGGCCATGCTCGGCGGCGGCAACATGAACGGCGCCATCCTCGAAGGCCTGCTCGCCGCGGATCTTCGTCCAGAAGCGCCGATTCGTGTGACGACCCGCTCGAGCGCAAGCGCCGAGAAGCAGGGTGCGCGCGAGCACGTCGAAGCCTTCGCCGTCGAAGCTGACCCCGAGGCAAACCGCCGCGCCGTCAAGGGTGCGGGCCTCGTCTTCCTCGGCGTGAAGCCGTACGCGATCGCAGAGCTCCTCGATGAGATCCGTGACGCCCTCGAGCCGGGCACGGTCATCGTCTCGGTCGCCGCCGGCATCACGACCGCCGCGATCGAAGCGAGGCTCACCGAGGGTATCCGCGTCATTCGCTCGATGCCGAACACCCCCGCCACGATCGGCCTCGGCGTCACCGGCATCGCCGCTGGTGCGACCGCCGACGATGAGGCGCTCGCGCTCGCGGTTGCTGCGTTCGAGTGCGTCGGTGAGGCCGTCGTCGTGGACGAAACGCTCATCAACGCGGTGGGTGCCGCATCCGGTTCCGGCCCGGCACACCTCTACCTCTTCGCGGAAGCGCTCATGGCCGCATCCATCGCCGAGGGCCTCGACGAGGCGCAGGCGCGCACGCTCATTGTCGGGACGCTGCGCGGCGCCGCCGAGATGCTCCACAAGAACCCGGACCTTGAGGCGAGCGAGCTGCGCCGCCGCGTGACGAGTCCGAACGGCACAACCGAGCGTTCAGTCGCCGTGTTCCAGGATGCCGACCTTGAGGGCATCGCGAAGCGCGCCTTCCGCGCCAACATCCTCCGCTCCGAAGCGCTCGCCGGAGACAAGTAGCGCGGTGGCACGACGGCACGAATTTACTGAGGACCTCTACCGGGTCCTCGGTGTCGCGCGCGACGCGGACCTCGCCGAGATTCGCCGCGTCGGGCGGCAGCGGCAGCGCGCCGCACACCCCGATCTTGGCGGCAGCGCCGATGAGTTCGTGCGAGTGCGCATCGCCGTCGAAGTGCTCACCGACGAGGGGATGCGAGCTGAGCACGACGCGTGGCTCGCTGCCCGCGAAGGCAATCAGCGCCGCGGCCCCCGCATCCGCCGCCAACCGGTCCCGCGCACGACCCCAGCCAAGCGTGAGCGGGAGGCGACTCCCGCACCCGCGCCGGCCCCGACCGAATCCAAGCCGCCCGAGCGCATCCCCACCCCGGACACGGACGTGCGCAAGATGGCCTGGTTCCGCACCGCCTGGCCCGCCACTCCGACGCTCTGGCCTGCCCGCACGGCGAAGCTGCCGGAGCTGCGCCCGGGTGAGCTTGCCGCGGTCATCGCGCATGTCGTCGTACTGCTTGGCGCAACGCTCGCGCTCGCGCTCCCCATGTCGCCCGCTCGTCTCACGGCTCCCGACCTCATCAACGAGCAGCCGGGGTCGCTCGTGTGGCCGGTTCCCGTGGTGTACTGCCTCCTCGGGGTGACGTGGCTCACGCTTCGCCTGCGGGTTCGCCGCCCCGGCCTTGCCCGGACCCTCCTGCTCACGCTCATGCCGCTCGCGATCGTGTCGGCTCTGGTCGTGTGCGCGATCGGCCTCGTCTCGCTCATCGCGACGCTTGGTCACACCGACTCCGTGACGCTCTTCCTGCAGTCGCTCTGCTACGCCGCGACCGCGGTCACGATGTTCATCGCATCCGTGAAGCTCAAGCACCGGGCCAAGCTTGCAGAACGGGAACGCCTGCTCGTGAAGCTCGCCGAAGAGGCCCTGCCTGGTGAGTCTTCACTCACGCGCGTGTGGGGCCAGCCCGGGCAGACAGTCCTCGGCGGTGTCGGCCTCTACCCGGGCGTCAACCCGATGCGCGCGATCCTCGCGCAGCGCGAAGTCGGCCAGGCGCTCGAACAGCTGGCACGCATGCCGGGCGTGCGCATTGTTCACGGCTTGGATGCCCCGGGTCGCGCCTCCGGCTCGGTGCCGCACGCGGTCATTGCCGGTCGACGCATCGCGCTCATTGACGCGCAGCTGGTCGCGCCCGGCCGTTACGCGATCGACCGCAAGGGCCGCATGACGCGCGATGGCGTGTTGTTTCCGACAACGGCGACGGAATTCCCGCATGCGGTCGAGCGGTACCACGAGCTCTTCGGAGAGGGTGTGCAGCTGCGCGGCTGGATTACCGTGCTTGCCGAGCGTGAGGGTGAACTCACCGTCGACAACGCGCTCACCTGGGAGCGTGTGCGACTGGCCACCTGCCAGTCGATGCTCCGCGAGGTGGGGGATTGGCTCGCCGCCGAAGGTGAGCAGGTTGATCGGCTGCTCGTGCGCGATCTGCTCCGTCACCGGCTGTAGCTGCGCACGGTTTGGCAGATATGTTCTCCGTGCCCCGCAATGCGGCGGATGACGAACATATCTGCCCTTATCGTGCAGCGTTCACTAGAGCGAGGAGAACTTCTCCACGTCGTCCGAGGCACCCGACACGATGATGAGGTCGTGGTTCGAGATGACCGTGTCCGCCGTCGCGTAGGTGAAGGGGCGGCCCGGGCTCTTCACGCCGACGACCGTCACGCGGTACTTCGTGCGCACGCCCGAGTCCTTGAGTGGCACGCCGCGGATCGACTTCGGCGGGTAGAGCTTCGCGAGCACGAAGTCGTCGTCGAACTGGATGAAGTCGAGCATGCGACCCGTGAGCAGGTGCGCCGTCCGCTCACCCGCCTCAGCCTCGGGGTAGATGACGTGGTGCGCGCCGATGCGGGCAAGGATCTTGCCGTGCGTGGCGCTCATGGCCTTTGCCCAGATCTGCGGGATCTTGAGGTCGGCAAGGTTCGCGGTCACGAGCACGCTCGCCTCGAGGGAGGTACCGACGGCAACGACGGCGACCGAGAACTCCTGCGCGCCAATCTGGCGGAGCGCGTCAATGTTGCGAGCGTCGGCCTGCACGGCGTGCGTGACGCGGTCGGCCCACTTCTGGACGAGCCGCTCGTCGGTGTCGACCACGAGCACTTCACGGCCCTGACGCTGCAGCTGACCCGCGGTTGCGGCGCCGAAGCGGCCAAGCCCAATCACCAGGACGGGTGCATCGTGCGGAACTGGGTTACCCAACGATGATCCTCTCTTCGGGCAGCCGGAACAGCTGCTTTGTTTCACTCGACGCGAGGGCCGCGGCCATCGTGACGGTACCAACTCGTCCCAGCCACATGGTGGCCGAGAGCACGTAACTGCCCGCTTCGGGCATGTCGGAGGTGAGGCCCGAGCTCAGGCCGCACGTCGCGAAGGCGCTGATCGCCTCAAAGAGTGCGTGCGAGAACGGTGCCCCCGTGATCTGCTGCATCGCGATCGTCGAGACTGCGACGATGGTCGAACCCCACAGAGCAACCGAGACGCCGAGGCGCAGGACATCTTGCGGGATGCGGCGGCCAAAGGCCTGGATATCGCTCACACCGCGCGCTTCAGCAACGGCTGCGAGGAAGAGGATCGCGAGCGTCGTCACCTTGATGCCACCCGCAGTTGAGGCCGAACCGCCACCGACGAACATGAGCATCGCGAGCACCTGAAGCGTCGACTCATCGGCTTGCGCGATGTCGATCGTCGAGAAGCCGCCCGAGCGGGCCATGCCCGAGAGGAAGAAGGACGTGAAGGGTCGCATCCAGGGGTCTTGCGCGCCTATCGTCGCGGGATTGTTGCCCTCGATCGCGTAGATGAGGAGCCCACCGGCGACAAAGAGGAGGATCGTCGTGACGAGGGTGAGCTTGACGTGCACGGAGAGGTGCTGGCGGCGGCGTGCCCAGCGGGCGAGCGCGAAGATGACGGGGAAGCCGACGCTGCCGAGGAAGACTGCGGTGAGGAGGCAGCCGAGCATCCACGCATCGTGCGTGAACGGCTCAAGGCCCTCATGGTTCGGCGTGAAGCCGGTGTTCGTGAATGCGGATGCAGCGTAGTAGAAGCCCTCAAAGATCGCCATCACCGGTTCGGTGCCGTACATGATGAGGCGCGGAATGATGAGAAGTGCGATGACGCACTCAATGACGAGGAGGGACACGGCAACGGTCGTGAGCATCCCGCCGATTTCGCCGAGGCGAACCGCCTGTGACTCCGCGACCGGGCCCGCATGCAGGCGCAGCGAGTTCGAGTCGCTCGCGGCCATGAGCTTCTGACGGAGCCCGAGGCGGCGCGTGACGACCGCACCCATGATGCTCGCGAGCGAGAGCACACCGATCGCACCCACCTCAATACCGATGAAGATCACCACATTGCCGAAGGCCGACCAGTAGCTCGACATATCGACGACGGCGAGGCCGGTGACACAAATCGTGGAGACAGCAGTGAAGAGGGCCACGTGGAAGGGGGCTGCGGTGCCGTCGGCGGTTGAGATAGGGAGCATGAGCAGCACCGTCCAAATGAGGATGATGCTGGTGAAAATGACGACGGCAAAGCGAGACGGGCTGTGCTGTGCGAAGCCGTTCACCCAGTCGTGAAAGCGCTCAGTGGGGGACTTGCGGCCAGGGAAGATCGCAGCGACCGGTGAGCTGCGGCGGCCGAGAGACATTGCGCTCCTTGATCTGGCGCCGGCGGGATGTCGGCACATGCGCGGTCAATGCTATTCCCAACTCGTGGGCCATTCACAGAGAGTGTGGGCGCTGGGGTAGAAGTCCTGATTGGCGGCCCGCAAGATACGTGACGATCGGATGAAATCAAGGATTTTCACTGGGCGTGTCGCACGTTGGACTTGTCACATGCGTCCCTTCCAGCATAGGCTCACCACGGAGCGCAGGAATCACTCTGATCACGCGCCATCACTGCTGATCGCTTTTCTTTCACCACAGGGAGAACCACCACATGCCGAACGACCTGTCCGACGTGCGCTTCCTCACGGTGGCTGAGGTGGCGGAGCTGATGCGCGTGTCGAAGATGACTGTGTACCGCCTCGTTCACTCGGGTGAGCTTCCGGCCGTGCGTTTTGGTCGTTCCTTCCGCGTCCCCGAGTCGGCTGTTGCCGAAGCGGTCGCGCAGACCAACCGCATGTACGGCGAACAGTCTGCCTAGTCGCCGACACCGCAGAAGCCACACGCGACACTCCGCGTGTGCACGCAGCGTGTCAGCGTGTGCACGCAGCGTGTAAGCTCGAAGAAGCGCGAATTTCGCGGTGCGTCGTCATCGCGTCCGCTCATCCGCAACTGTAAGGAAGATCCCATGGGCTCTGTTGTCAAGAAGCGCCGCAAGCGCATGGCGAAGAAGAAGCACCGCAAGCTTCTCCGTAAGACTCGCCACCAGCGTCGCAACAAGAAGTAAGTCGCGACACCGCGCAGAACGCGCCGACCATCAGGACGGCGCGTTTTTGCGTTCCCGGATGGGCGGGGAACCGAGTGCTCACGATCCTCTGTGACCCGCGCCACGCCGTCCGGGGCCTGACTTGTTACCCTTGACCCCTCAACTGGTGAGCCGGGAAGTCTGGTCGGCGTCGCGCATAAGCGCGTCTTCGTGACCACGACCACCCGAAAGAGGCCCATGGCTCGCAACGCCCTCGCTCACAAGCTGCACCGTCCCGACGACACCTTTTCGCTCCGCGACCAACTCAACGGTGAGCGCCTTGGCGGCATCCTGCTCCTCACCGCCGCCGCCATCGGCTTCGTCCTCGCAAATTCGCCGCTGTCGGAGTGGTTCAGCGATCTTGCACACACCGAGATCGGACCAGAGGCGCTCGGCCTCAAACTCTCCCTCGCGCACTGGGCAGCCGACGGTGTCCTCGCCATCTTCTTCTTTGTCGTGGGCCTTGAACTCAAGCGCGAGTTCGTCACCGGTTCGCTTCGAGATCCCCGCAAGGTCTCGCTGCCGATTCTTGCGGCGGTCGCTGGCATGGCCGTCCCCGCGGTGATCTACTCGATCGTTGTCTCTGTTGCTGGCCTGGATGCCGCGCTCCGAGGCTGGGCCATCCCCGTCGCCACCGACATTGCCTTCGCCATGGGGCTGGTGGCGGTGTTCGGTCGCGGGATGCCGCCTGCCTTCCGCGTCTTCCTGTTGACCCTCGCCGTCGTTGACGACCTCCTCGGCATCACGGTCATCGCGATCTTCTACACCGCGAACCTCTCGCTCATCTGGCTGGCCGCCGCGCTCGCGGTCATCGCCGCGTACTGGGTCATGACGCACCGGGGCTGGAACCCGCGCTGGCTGCTCATCCCGCTGGGTGTCCTCGCCTGGTACTGCATGCTGCAATCCGGCGTCCACGCGACGATCGCTGGTGTCCTCCTTGGCCTTTCGGTTCCCGCGCGCCCCATCGGCAACGACGAAATCTCGCTCGCCGAAGATATGGAGCACGACTGGAACGCGCTCTCCCAGGGCGTCGCACTCCCCGTGTTCGCCTTCTTCTCGGCGGGTGTCCCGGTTGCGGCTGGCGGTGGAGATCTCTCGAGCGTTGTGAGCGACCCGGTGTTTCTCGGTGTCTTGCTCGGCCTGTTTGCTGGCAAACCGCTCGGCATTTTCGCGAGCGTGGCGATCTTCCGCTGGGTGCCGGGCTTCGCGCTGGATGCGAGCCTCAAGCTGCGCGACATCCTCGCCCTTGGCGGTCTCGCGGGCATTGGGTTCACGGTGTCGCTCCTCATTGGTGAGCTCGCTTTCCGAGGCGACGAAACGCACATCGACCACGCGCATCTTGGCGTGATCGCGGGATCGCTCCTCGCAGCCCTCGCAGGCGGGATGCTGCTCTCCTGGTGCTCCGCCGCACACCGACGCTCGCACGATGCGGGCCTTGAGGACGAGCAGGGTGCGTCAAGCTAGAAGCGTGAAGACCGTTGACTTCTATACCCGCCAGGGGTGCCACCTCTGCGAGGCCGCCCTCGCCATTGTTGAGCCGATCGCTCGTGAATGTGGTGCACAGCTGCGCTTGCACGACATCGACGAAGACGTCGCGCTGCAGGAGCGCTACGGCGAACTCGTCCCGGTCGTGAATATCGATGGTGAGCGTCACGCGCAGTGGCGCGTGTACGAGAGCGAACTGCGGGCGGCACTCGTCGAGTGAGACGGCCTGCCTCGTTGAGATACGTGCCTAGAGCGTCGAGCTCGTCGCGACCGAGAGGAACAGCGCGATGACGACGGTGTTGAAGCCGAAGGCGATGATCGAGTTGAGTGTCACCCAGTTGCGGGCCGAGGCTGTCCGCGTTTCGACGTCCGAGGTGGCGAAGGTCGTCGCAACCTGGATGGAAGCATAGAGGAAGTCGCTGAAGTGCTCGTCCTCATCCCCGGGGATGTGGACGCCGTCCGACTGCGCCCACTCGCGCAGGTACGTGACCGCAAACGCGACGACCATGAGCAGCCACGAGCCCGTGATGAGCGCGAAGGCGGCAGTGACCATGATCCAGTCCTCACGCATCCCCGGGGTCAGCACGAGGGCCATGACGCCGATGAAGCCGACGACTGCGCCCGTGAGCGGGAGGGAAACGCCATCCATGAGCGTGAGGCGCTGCACGAGCCGTTCGTGCTCGGTCTGAGGCGTACTTGCGCGGGTCACGTCGCGGAGCGTCTCGCCGTGGAACGGGCGGAACGCGAGCCACGACCACACGAGGAAGATAACCGCGTAGACGAGCCAGAGGACCGCCGTGCTCACAAACAGGATGATGTAGCGGGGGATCGCCGGATACATGGCGAGGAGTGCCCACGCGACGACCGCGGCGATCGGGATAGACATCGCGGTCGCGCCGGTGAGGCGCCAGCTATCCCGCGTCCAGCGTGGAGCACGGGGTGCCCCCGACGCAGTGGTCAACGGGTACCCCGTGTCGCCTGCCATGACGCTGATCCTTACGGGGTCAGACGGTTCGGGCCGCGGAAGAGGAAGGTCACCTCACGCAGGTTCGGCTGGTGCAGCATGAGCATGAGCATGCGCGCAAGGCCCATACCGAAGCCACCGTGCGGGGGAGCGCCGTAGCGGAAGAAGTCGAGGTAGAAGCCGAGCTCCTCGACGTCCATGCCCTTCTCACGAGCCTGCTCCTCGATGACGTCCACGCGGTGCTCACGCTGGGCACCGGTCGAGATCTCGACACCGTTCCAGATGAGGTCATAGCTCTTCGTGAGCGAGGCGTCGTCCTCGTGACGCATGTGGTAGAACGGGCGAATCGAGGCCGGGTAGTCGGTGAGGAACACGAACTCGTGGCCGTACTGCTCCTTCACATGCGCCGCAATCTGACGCTCGCCTTCGGGGTCGAGGTCGAGGTCGCCGCGCTCGATCTTGTGGCCGCGAGCCTCAACGATCTCGCGTGCCTCAAGGAGCGGGATGCGCGGGAACGGGAGCGAAGGCACGACAACGTCAACGTCGAAGAGTTCCTTGATCTCTTCGCCGTGAGCTTCCTTGACAGCGGTGAGGCCGGCGACGAGGAGCTCCTCCTGCATCTTCATGACGTCCTCGTGGGAGTCAATCCAGCTCATCTCGGAGTCAACACCCGTGAACTCGGTCGCGTGACGGCTCGTGAACGACGGGTCGGCGCGGAAGACCGGGCCGATCTCGAAGACGCGACCGAAACCGGCCGACTGGGCCATCTGCTTGAAGAACTGCGGCGACTGGGCGAGGTACGCGGTCTGCTCGAAGTAGTCGACCTTGAACAGCTCAGCCTTCGTCTCCGAGGCGCTCGCCATGAGCTTCGGCGTGAAGATCTCGACGAAGCCGTTCTCGATCCAGTAGCAGCGCATCGCGTGCGCGAAGGTCGTCTGGACGCGGAACATGAGGTTGTTGCGCGGCGTGCGCAGGTCGAGGAAGCGCCAGTCGAGACGCTTGTCAATCGAGGAGTCATCCGCGATCGGCGTCTCGGCAATTGCCTCCGACTCGACCTTGAGCTCAGCGATCTTCACCTCGAGGCCGCCAAGCTTCACGCGCTCGTCGTGCTTGAGCTCGCCCGACACCGTGAGCATCGTGCCCTGCGCGAGGCCCGCAATCGTGGTCGAAATCTCCTCGCGATCCTCCGAGCGCGGATTCACGAGCTGGAGCGCTCCAGACTCGTCGCGCAGCACAACAAACTGCACCTTCTTCTGATCGCGCACCTTGTCGACCCATCCCTGGACGGTGACGGGGCCATCGGCGCGCTCGGACAGCTGGGAGATAAGGGTGCGTTCAGTCACCCAGCCAGCGTACCCGTCCCGCGTGTCGCTGTGGTTCCTCGGCTGTGCCTCAGCCCGAATCCGTAGCATGCCCGCATGGCAACTCAGCGCGTCCACCTCGTCCGTCACGGCGAAGTTGAGAACCCGAATGGACTCCTTTACGAACGACTCCCCGGGTTCTCGCTGTCCGAGCGCGGACACCGGATGGCGCGCCTCGCCGCCGAAGACCTCCGCGAACGCGACATTCAGGCGACAAGGCTCATCGTCTCGCCCCTCGAACGCACGCAGCAGTCGGCGGCCCCCATCGCCGAACTGCTCGGCCTCGATCCCGAACTCGACGAACGCGTCATCGAGCCCTGGAACACCTTCGCCGGGAAGACCATGCACGGCCGCTACTCGGCGCTGCGCCGCCCCATGAGCTGGCGCCACCTCGTGAACCCGACGAAGCCGAGCTGGGGCGAGCCCTACCGCGAGATTGTCGAGCGGATGAAGGCGGCGATCCTCGACGCGACCGCGGCAGCAGAGGGCGGCGATGTTATCGTGGTGACGCACCAGCTGCCCATCTGGATGGTTCACCGACGCCTTCGCGGAGTGCCGCTCGTGCACAATCCGAAGCACCGTCGATGCGCACTCTCGAGCATCACGACGCTCGAATACCACCCGGCAACGGGACTCGTTGAAGTGGACTACCGCGAGCCCGCCGCAGCCGAGCTTGCCGGGGCCATTGACGAGGGAGCCGTGTGACCCAGACTGCACCGATCCGACGCCTACGTGCCGGACTCGCGCTCGTGCTGACCGCTGGACTCAGCCTCGGCCTTGCCGCGTGCAGTGACGAATCCTTCGCCCAGAACTACGGCACCGCCGACAAGGGCTACGTGGCTGGCGACGGTTCGTGGCAGGAACTCCCCGCCGAACAGCGTGGTGCCGCCGTGAGCTTCAGCGGCGAGACGAGTGACGGCAGCACCTTCACGAGCGCCGACTACACGGGCCAGGTCATGGTCGTGAACTTCTGGTACGCAGCCTGCCCGCCCTGCCGTGCCGAAGCGAAAGACCTCCAGAAGGTTGCCGACGAACAGGCCGCCAACAAGGTGCAGTTCGTGGGCGTCAACATCTACGACCAGGCCGCGACCGCGCAGAGCTTCGAAGACAGCTACGGGATCACGTACCCCTCCATCCTTGACGTCGACTCGGCTGCCGTGCGCCTCGTCTTCTCGGAGTCGGTGCCGCCGCAGGCCATCCCCTCCACCGTTGTGCTCGACCACGAGGGCCGCGTCGCCGCCGTCGTACGCGGCCCCATCGACACCACCATGCTCGGCGACATGATCGACCGAGTCGTGGCAGAGAAGGCATGATCGCGCTCCAAGCAAGTCCGGGCGAACTGGTGCTGAGTGGCGACCTCATCGTCGCCATCCCCATCGCCCTGCTCGCCGGCCTCATCTCCTTCGCCTCGCCGTGCGTGCTGCCGGTTGTCCCCGGCTACCTCGGGCTCGTGAGTTCGGTCGCGGAACCCTCCGGCACGGGCGAATCCGCGAAGCCCTCGCGCTCGCGCGTGGTCACCGGCGCGGCCCTGTTCGTCCTGGGCTTCGCGCTCGTGTTCGTGCTCAGCGGTGCGGCCTTCGGGCAGCTTGGCGTGTGGCTCCTGCAGTACCAGAGCACGATCCTGCGCGTGCTCGGCGGCATCGTCATCCTCATGGGACTCGTCTTCCTCGGCCAGATCAGCGGCCTGCAGCGGGAACATCGCTCGCACCGCCAACCGGCAGGGCTCATCGGGGCACCGCTGCTCGGCATGATCTTCGCCGTCGGCTGGGCGCCCTGCATCGGGCCGACCCTCATCGCCATCAACGCGCTGAGCTTCGAACAGGGATCCGCGTGGCGCGGGGCGCTGCTTGCCGCCGTGTACGCGCTCGGGCTCGGCATCCCCTTCATCCTCGTCGCCCTCGGATTCGGCACCGCCACGCGAAGCATGGCGTGGCTGCGCAAGCACGTACGCGCCATCAACCTCTTCGGCGGCGTCCTTCTCATCATCATCGGCACGCTCATGATCGCGGGCGTGTGGCAGCAGTTCATCGCAACGATCGGAGCGTGGATTCCCGGCTATGTCTCGCCCGTCTGATCACATTGACGCCGGTCGTGAAGGATTCGAATCCCGCGACCGTGTGAAGAAGTCATCCAGCACTACGAACCCGGTGCTATCGGTATTGCGCGTGCTCTGGCGCCAGCTCACCTCGATGCGCGTGGCGCTCATCCTCTTGCTGCTCCTCGCCATCGCCGCAGTGCCAGGATCGCTCGTCCCGCAACACCAGAGCGACCCGAACGGTGTCACGAAGTTCTTCGACGAGAACCCGCAGCTTGCCGAGTTCTACGACAAGATCCAGCTCTTCGACGTCTACAGCTCGGTGTGGTTCACCGCCATCTACCTGCTGTTGTTCGTCTCGCTCGTCGGCTGCATCCTGCCGCGCATCGCCCACCACTGGCGTGCGCTCCGGAGCGCACCACCCGCGACGCCCGCGCGCCTCGACCGGCTTGCCGCCTACTCGACCCTCAAAGTGAGCGGTGAGGAGCTGCCCGACCGCGGCCAGATCATTGCCCGCGCGGAAGATCTGCTCAACAAGCGCGGCTACCGCACCGTCATCATCGACCGCGGCGAGCGAGGCCTCTCCGTCTCGGCCGAGCGCGGCTACCTTCGCGAGACCGGCAACCTCATCTTCCACATCGCGATGCTCGGCGTCATCGTCGCGATCGGCATCGGCAGCGGCTTCTCGTGGCACGGACAGCGCGTGCTCGTCGAAGGGCAAACCTTCCAGAACGGGCTCGTGAGCTACTCGTCCTTCACGCCCGGACGCTTCTTCGACCCCTCGCAGCTTGCGCCCTACTCGGTGAAACTCGACAGCTTCACCGTGAACTACGAAGAGCAGAACCAGCACGCCATCGGGCAGCCCACCCTCTTCGACGCGAACGTCACCGTGCAAGAACCCGGTCAGGAGGCCCGCCAACAGTCAGTTCGCGTGAACGAGCCGCTTCGTGTGGCAGGGACCGACATGTACCTCCTCGCAAACGGCTACGCCCCCGAAATCACGGTGAAGGACCCCTCCGGCAAGGAAGTGTTCCGCGACCGCGTCATCTTCATTCCGCAGGACAAGAACCTCACCGGCCTCGGCGTCGTCAAGGTGCCGGATGGTCTTGAGCAGCAGATCGGCATGCTCGGCTTCTTCTACCCGAGCGCCACGAAGCTTGAATCCGGCGCGTACACCTCGAACCACCCCGACCTCAAGGACCCGCTCCTCACCCTCAACGTGTACGAGGGTGACCTGGGGCTCGACTCCGGTGTGCCACAGTCGGTCTACAAGCTCGACACCGACACGATGACCGAGATCGCGGGGCGCAAGTCCGAGCACAAGCCGCTGCAGCTGCGCCCGGGTGAGACGGTCGAACTGCCCGGCGGACGCGGCACGGTCACGCTCGGTGACATCCCCCGCTACGCATCCTTCGACATCCACCACGACCCGACGCAGATGCCCGTCATGGTCTCGGCGATTTTCGTGATCGGCGGCCTGCTCATGTCGCTGCTCGTCCCGCGCCGACGCCTCTGGGTGCGTGCCGTGCCGAGCGGTTCCGGACTCCTTCTTGAATATGCGGGCCTTGCGCGCGGCGAAGACCCGCGACTCGTCCAAGCGGTGAACCAACTGCTCGACGATCACGCCGCGAACCTCGTAGGCTCTTCACACACTTTCCGCCCCCGTCCACGGGTGGATGACACGAAAGCGATGGAACCGTGACGCAAGTGCAGTCTGACTGGTCGAACGTCCTCATTTACGTCACGATGGCGATGTACGCGATCGCGCTCATCCTCTTCTCGATGGACCTCGCGAACCGTAGCGCCGCCCGCACGCGACAGCGCCAGGGCTCGGCGCTCGGTGCGACCAAGCGTCGTGAGAGCGTGACGGCCGGGGCATCGGCAGCTGGCGCTGCGTCATCGTCGGTGTCGACGGTGGGGACGCTCGTCCTCGAGCGCGGCGGCGACGCGGCCGACACTGCGGCGGATGCTGCGGACGGTGACGCCTCGTCGAGCGAGCTCGCCATGGCGCACTCGAAGGCGGGCGACGCCGACGAGTGGCGCGACGAACGCGCCTCCACCTCGCTCCGCATCGCGATGGCGCTCATGTGGGCAGGCTTCGCCGTGCACCTCGTCGCAACCGTGCTCCGCGGTCTCGCCGCCTCGCGCGTGCCGTGGTCGAACATGTACGAGTTCACGATGACCTCGACGCTGCTCGTCGTCCTCGTGTTCCTCCTCGCCCAGTTCTGGAACGACCTGCGCTTCCTCGGCACCTTCATCTCGGGATTTGTGACCCTCTGCCTCGGTATCGCCGCCGTCGGCTTCTACGTTGAGGTGGCGCCACTGCAGCCCGCGCTCCAGTCGTACTGGCTCGTCATCCACGTGTTCGTCGCCTCCCTCTCGACCGGATGCCTCGCCCTCGGCTTCGGGCTCTCGATCGCGCAGCTCATGCAGAACGCCCGCACGAAGCGCATCCGCGAGGGTGGCCGCTCGCACCTCGGCTTCCTTGCCGCGATCCCGAGCGAAGAGCGCCTCGAGGACCTCGCCTACCGCGTCATCGTCGTCGGCTTCATCCTCTGGACCTTCACCCTCATCGCGGGTGCCATCTGGGCGGAGCGCGCCTGGGGCCGCTACTGGGGCTGGGACACGAAGGAAGTGTGGACCTTCATCATTTGGACGGTCTACGCCGGCTACATCCACGCGCGCGCGACGAAGGGATGGCGTGGCACGCCGTCCGCGTGGCTCGCGATCGTCGGCTTCGGCACGGTGCTCTTCAACTTCGGCATCGTGAACGTCTTCTTCAAGGGCCTCCACACCTACTCCGGCCTCTAGGTCTCGGCTGAGCTGGTCGAGCCCGCGACTGAGCTGATCGAGTAGCCGCGTAGCGGCGTCTCGAGATCACGCGGTGTGGTGGTGCTGACGTTGGTGGCTTCGATACACCGCATGCGGCGGCACTCGACCACCTCGTGGTGACTCAGGGGAGGAGCGGGAGGCAGCGCTCGAGGCGGGCGAGCCACCACGCACGGCGCTCAGCGCTCGCGGCGTGCTGCTCGACGAGATCGCGGTCGGGCACAACCGGCGCAAGCGAGATCGTGCCCTCGACCGGACGCTTTGGTGCCCTCGTGACATCCGCGCTCAAGAGCGCCGCTGTGCCAAGCCCCGCGGGCGAGACCTCCGTGCCCGTCTCGCGGGCAATGCGTGCCGCCAGCTGTGCACCCATCGTGAGCCCGACCGAGGTGTCGAGCGCGCTCGAGACCGTCACCGGAAGCCCCACCTCGCGGACGATCTCGGTCGCGCGACGGAGGCCACCCAGGGGCTGCGCCTTCACAATGATCCGGTCGGCCGCACCAAGCTGCGTGACTCGGAGCGGATCACTCGCCTTCCGAATCGACTCATCCGCGGCAATCGCCACTCGTCCGTCAAGCTGTTCACGAAGCCGGGCAAGATCCTCAACGCTCGCCACCGGCTGCTCCGCGTAGTCGAGCGTGAAGGCGCCAAGCTGCTCGAGTGCCCGCGCGGCCTCCTCGAGACTCCATCCGCCATTCGCATCCACGCGCACGAGGACGTCATCTCCGAGCACCTCGCGCACGGCCCGCACTCGAGCCACGTCATCTTCGAGCGTTTGACCGGGCTCCGCGACCTTCACCTTCACGGCGCGCACCGTCCCGTACCGCTCGAGGAGGGCGGGCACCTCGGCGGCCGCAATCGCCGGCACCGTCGCATTCACGGGGATGCTGCCGCTGTCGGCAAGATTCAGCTCGGCATCGTTCGCGTACTCGAGCGCAGCGTGGAGCCATTGGGCTGCCTCGGCGTCGCCGTACTCGAGAAATGGCGACCATTCACTCCAACCCTCCGGCCCATCAATGAGCACTGCCTCGCGCTCGGTGACGCGGCGGAAGCGGGTCACGAGCGGCAGCGAGACGACATGGATGCGGGGGAGGAGCTCGTCGAAGGATGGCACCGCTTCATCCTCGCACGGCGGCGGGATGGCATCCCTGGGCCGGGTCACGCGGCACCCTGCATCGATCTCGAACGAACTATGGAGTGATTTCGGAGCATGCCGGGTAGGCTTGTTCGTCGCACATTCTTCGATGTGTGTCCCCGATTCGCGAAAGCGAGACCATGAGCCTCGACACCTCCGCACTGCAGCGCTGGCTGCAGCACGACGGCACCCCCGAGGGGCAGCCCCGTCGACCGGAGTTTCGGCACGGCACGGTCCTACCGCAGAAGTGGTTCGCGGTGCTCTTCAACCCGGCCTCCTGGAAGGTTGGCCACTGGGCGCTCTTCGGGGCCCTGCTCACGGCGATCGCCGACCTCATCACCTTCTTCTACGTGGCGAACCTGCTCGGCATCGGGCACGCGTTCGAGACTGAGATGTGGCTCGTCATCGCTGGCGTGACGGGATTCCTCACGATCACGGCGGCGCTCTGGGCGATCTGGAAGAACCGCGGACGCGGCCCCGCAATCTGGGCGCTCCTGCTTGGGCTGGCTTTTGGTGCGGCACCCGCGTGGCTGCTCGGCAACACGATCGTGCAGTTCATCGTGAACGGCGGCACGCTGCCCCCGCCCGACAACCTGCTCTAGCTCTCCACTGCGCTGGGCGCGCCCGCGACTGAGCTGGTCGAGTAGGCCTGAACGGCCGTATCGAGGTCACGCGGTGACCACGACGCCAGACACGAGTGACCGGTTTCGGTTCTCTAGCGCGCATCCCCTCGTATACGGCGGGATAGTCGCTATATGACGAAAACCGGTCAGCTGACCGGTGGCCGGCGGTCTCGATACACCGCCTTCGGCGGCACTCGACCACCTCAAGGCGCACTCGGGCAGCTCTTTCGCAGGCGCGGCTACCCTGGTGGCATGACTGGCGCCCACGTCTCTGAGATCTTTGACCCTGCCGAATGGACTGAAGTCCCCGGTTTCGGCTTCGAAGACCTCACATACCACCACGATACGAGCGGTCGCATCGCCCGCATCGCCTTCGACCGCCCCGAGGTGCGCAACGCGTTCCGACCCGGCACCGTCGACGAGCTCTACCGCGCACTCGACGACGCCCGCATGAATCCGAGGATCGGCGTCGTCCTCCTCACCGGCAACGGCCCGAGCCCCAAAGACGGTGGCTGGGCGTTTTGCTCCGGCGGCGACCAGCGCATCCGCGGCCGCGACGGCTACAAGTACGCCGACGGTGAGACGCGCGACACGATCGATGAAGCCCGCGCCGGACGCCTCCACATCCTCGAAGTCCAGCGCCTTATCCGCTTCATGCCAAAGGTTGTCATCGCCGTGGTCGGCGGCTGGGCAGCAGGCGGTGGGCACTCGCTCCACGTCGTCTGCGACATGACGATCGCGTCCCGCGAGCACGGCAAGTTCAAGCAGACCGATGCGGATGTGGGCTCCTTCGACGCCGGCTACGGCTCGGCCTACTTCGCCCGCCAGGTCGGCCAGAAGATCGCCCGCGAAGTGTTCTTCCTTGCCGAGGAGTACTCCGCAGACCGCGCCTACGAGATGGGCACCGTGAACCGCGTCGTCCCGCACGCCGAGCTCGAACGTGAGGCGCTCAAGATGGCGCGCACGATCCTCACGAAGTCGCCCACCGCGATCCGCATGCTCAAGTTCGCCTTCA
The DNA here is from genome assembly GCF_001570905.1 of [Zimmermannella] alba NBRC 15616. GTDB lineage: Bacteria > Actinomycetota > Actinomycetes > Actinomycetales > Microbacteriaceae > Pseudoclavibacter > Pseudoclavibacter albus. Next base: position 32,474 of record NZ_BCSO01000010.1, read on the forward strand.
ACGCGGTCGACGAGGGCATCGTTGGCCAGCAGGTGTTCGCCGGTGAAGCCACGCGCCTCGCCTACGGCACCGACGAAGCAGTCGAAGGTCGCGACGCGTTCCTCGAGAAGCGCGAACCCGACTGGTCGCCCTTCCCGTGGCGGTTCTAGGGATGCTGGACGAGACCGCCATGCGCACGATCAAGATCGTCGATGCCCGTTCCCCGCGCCGCGTGAAGCGGGCCCTCGACGACGCCATGCACGGGCGCGGTCCCGCAATCTTGGCCCGCCGCTCTGCCGCCGAGGTCGTCTCGATCGGCGGCGCCGTGCTCGATGAAGGCGGGGATGACGGTCACTTCACGCTCCCTGACAACGCCCCGGAGGACGCCTGCCTCATCGTCGAAACGAGCGGCTCCACCGCGCAGCCGAAGCGCGTCGTGCTCACGGCGAGCGCCCTGCGTGCCTCCGCGAACGCGACCCATCAGCGCTTCGACGAGCTCGCCGGACGCCACGCAGGCCGGGCCACTCGGCAGTGGCTGCTGGCGCTTCCCGCCGAGTACGTCGCGGGCATGCAGGTGCTTGCCCGCTCAATCGTCGAGGGCACCGAGCCGATCATCCTCCCCGAAGGCAGCTTTGACCCGCGCGAGTTCTGCGATGCTGCGCAGCGGATGACGGCTGAGCGCCGCTATGTCTCGCTCGTCCCCGCGCAGGTGCAGCGCCTCATCGAACTCGGCGAGGTCGGCCTCAAGCTCGAGCGCGAGCGGGATCTCGATGCGCACGACAACGCCGACGGCTGGTTTGCGCCGCCGGTCACGATGGATGCGATCGCCTCCGGTGAGCCACTCGACGAGCACGAGGCGCTCGGCGACGACGTCCTTCGCATCGGCCGCCGCTTCGACGCGATCCTCGTCGGCGGGCAGGCAACCCCCGGGCCCTGGCTGAACCGCGGCCGCGAGCTCGGCTGGCGCGTCGTCACGAGCTACGGCTCGAGCGAAACGTCGGGCGGATGCGTCTACAACGGCATCCCGCTGGATGGCGTCTCGCTGCGTCTCAACGACGACGAGCTCGAAATCTCCAGCCCGACGCTCGCCTGGGGCTACCTCGACGATGAGGCCCGCACCGCCGAACGTTTCACGAGCGAGGGCGAGCAGCGCTGGTACCGTACCGGCGACCGCGGCGCGCTCGGCCCACGCAGCGGTGTGCGTCCCGCCGACGTACCGCCGGAGCACTGGCAGCGCGTGCGTGTGTACGGACGCATGGATGATGTCTTCATCTCCGGCGGCGTCAAAGTACGACTCGGTGCAGTCGAGGAGATCGTGCGCGCCCAGCCCGGATTCGAGGGCGCCGTCGTCGTGCCGGGGCCGCACGAGCGCTGGGGCGAAGTGCCGATCGTCGTCGTCACCGGCGACCCGGAACATCCGGGGGATCTTGCCGAACAGCTCGTGGAGATCCGCGCCGAAGTCCGCGCAGAAGTCGGCGTCGCCGCACGGCCAGACGACATCATCGAAGTGAGCGAACTGCCGCTCCTCGGCAGTGGCAAGCCCGACCGCCGCCGCATCGCCGACTTCGTTCGCGAGCACATTGAGGCGCGCTATTCGCCGCACGCGCTCGACCCTGACGACGAGCTCAACTAGCGGCCTGCCCGCGCGGAGCACCGCATCGGCGCTACCATGCCCGGGTGAGCCCCAAGAAGAAGCCCGCCCAGGTCAAGCGCGCCGAGCAGACGCGTCGTCGCGAAGCGAACGCGAAGAAGGCGCAGTCGCCCGCGCTGCCGAAGGGCATCCGCAAGCGTCCGCACGCGGCCGTGACCCCGAAGAAGGCGCACCCGAGCCAGCAGCCGCGTAAGCAGCTCACTGGCGGTGCGCACTCGGGCGGACGTCGTGTCTCGACCTTCGGCGCATGGCTTGAGGGCGCACGCCTGCGCACCCTGCCGCTTGCAATCGTCCCCGTGCTCCTTGGCACCGGTGAGGCACACGCGAGTGCTCGCCCCACCGAATGGCAGTGGCTGCTCGCACTCGGCTGCCTCGCCGTGGCGCTCTTCCTGCAGATCGGCGTGAACTACGCGAACGACTACTCAGACGGCATCCGCGGGACAGATGACTTCCGTGTCGGCCCGCCGCGCCTGACCGGATCCGGCCTCGCAAAGCCCGAGCACGTGAAGCGCGCGGCCTTCATCTGCTTCGGCATCGCCGCTGTCGTCGGCCTTGCCCTCGTCATCGCCACCGCGCACTGGTGGCTCCTCGTCGTCGGCGCGGCAGCGATCGCGGCAGCCTGGTTCTACACGGGTGGCAAGCACCCCTATGGCTACTACGGCCTCGGCGAAGTGTTCGTCTTCATCTTCTTCGGCCTCGTCGCGACGGCCGGCACGCTCTTCATTCAGCGCGGCGTCGTCACGACGAACGGCTGGCTCCTCGCGGTCGCGGCAGGACTCTTCTCCTGTGCCGTGCTTATGGTGAACAACATCCGCGACATTGAGCAGGACCGTCTCGCACGAAAGCGCACGCTTGCGGTCCTCATCGGCGACCGCGCCGCGCGGATCTCCTTCGCCGTCATGGCGCTCGCACCGTTCGTGGTTGCGGCGATGTTCTACATCACGATCCCCGCAACGGTGTTCTCCTTCGGCGCACTCCTGCTCATCGCGCCGGCGGTCATCATCACGCTCATGGCGGATGAGTCGAAGGACCTCGTGCTCGCGCTCAAGCTCACGAGCCTCGGTGCGCTCGTGTACGCACTCGGGATCGCGATCCCGCTCATGCTGCCGACCGTGTACTAGGACGCGGGCGGCGCTCTCCGGGCTACCGGTCGCTCGGGGCGATCTCGAGCGACGAGGTGTGGGCAGGGACGACGTCCTCCGGGTCCGGGCGCTGCTCGACCGGCTCAACATCCTCTGTCGCCGGAGCGAGTTCCTCGTCGAGCTTGTCGGCATCGTCAGCCGCGGTGTCGTCGCTCGACGGATCCTTCGGGACGTCGTGTTCGAGCGAGGACTCCGCTGCACCGTCGAGCGCCTCATCCTCAGCGAGCTCGTCCTCGCCGCGAACATCGCTCGCGTGCTTCGCCTCACGGCGCGCGATCATGCCCGCGGTCATCGCCTGACGCTGCTCCCGCAGGAAGAGGTACGACACGAGCGCACTCACGAGCGCGCCGATACCGACGCCCAGCAGCCAGTTCCACTCCCACGTCGGCAGGGCGAGCATGATGCCCGCGCAGGGGAGCGCGAAGGCGAGAAGGCGGACGATGGTGTACGAAATCCACGCACGTGTGCTGGTCATTCCGCCAGTCTATGGCGGCGGTCGGCTCCTGTCAGGCCCCGACTGTGACGTCTCGGCAGTGTGGACGCACCGCGTCACGGGTGCGCTTTGTGCATCCCCCCACACGGCAGAATCTGCCCAGAACGTGCCCGCCTAGACTGTCACCACCATGGTTCGCTTCCTCATCCTCGGTGCCGCCCTCACGATCGCGCTGTCCATTTACGCGGTCGTGGACTGTGCGATGAGCGAGCCGCGACGCATCCGCATCTTCCAGAAGCAGCTCTGGCTCGTCATCGTGCTGCTGCTGCCGCTCATCGGGCCGCTGTGCTGGATTCTTTTCGGCAAGGGCCTCATTACGATCAATGGAGGCGGCGCATCCAGCGCAGCATCGTCGACGGCCACCCCGAACTACGGCGGCCAGCGTGCCCCGGACGACGACACCGAGTTCTTGCGGAAGCTGCGCGAAGAGACGCCGGAGGAGCGCCTCAAGCGGCTCGAAGAAGAGCTTGCCTCGCTCGATGAGGTGACGTTCCCGGCGTCCAGTGAGCCAGCGGCACGTGGCCGCGATGCTGACGCCACGACGGACCCTGCTCCCGGGGCAGGTTCAGACGATGCGGCCGAGGACGACCCTGACGACTCGACGACGGACGGTCAGACCCGGCGCAATGACTGAGCCCACCGCATCCCCCTCTTCACGCGGTGTGACGCCCTCGTTGCTGCCGCCGCGCAGTGGCGACCCCTCAACAGATAGCGCGATCGCGCTGCTGTGCGCCGCCGTTGAGCGGGGGCTCCGGGATGTCGTGGTGTGCCCCGGTTCGCGCTCGCAGGCGCTCGCCCTGGCCGCCGCCGAGCTTGAGCGGGTCGGCGCCATCCGCCTCCACGTGCGCATCGATGAACGCTCCGCTGGGTTCTTCGCGCTCGGACTGGCGCGGGAAGGTCGCGTGCCCGTCGCCGTCATTGTGACGAGTGGAACGGGGCCTGCGAACCTGCATCCCGCGCTCCTCGAAGCCCACCACGCGGGCGTCCCGCTGGCAGTCATTACCGCCGACCGTCCCTCGGAGCTTGTCGGCATCGGGGCGAACCAGGCGACCGTGCAGAGCGACATGTTTGGCGCGATCTTGCCGAGCGTCGAGGTACCGCCCGCTGTGCCGCTGCCGGGAACCGCTGACGACGAAGCTCAGATCGTCATCGAAGACGGGATCGACATGGCGCGCGACACCGGGCGCCTGCTCATGGCATCCCCGGGTGCGCTGCACATCAACATGCAGTTCCGGGCGCCGCTCTCGGGCGCGATCCCGTCGCTGGATGCCTGGTGGGGTGACGTGCAGGAGTGCGTTACTTCGACCGTGACCGGGCCCATCGCGCGGTCGCGCGTCGCGCAGGGCGGGAGCGTCCCGGTGCTGCTTGACGGCCGTCCGACCCTCGTGATCGCGGGCGCGGACGCCGGCGACGAGGCCGAAGCGATCGCCTACGAGGGCGGTTGGCCACTCCTTGCCGAGGCAAGCTCCGGTGTGCGCTTCGGACGCAACCTCATCACGCACGTGCGCGAGCTGCTCGGGCCCGCATCCCCCGTGCCGGAACTTCGCGACGCGATCGAACGGATCATCGTCTTCGGGCACCCGACGCTCACGCGCGAGGTGCCAGCCCTCATTGCCTCCGACGTTGAGGCGTACGTCGTGGACCGGGTCGGCGCGGCCGACCCCGTGGGCGCCGATCGCGAGGGGCTGCAGCGCGTGAGCTCGGTGGAACTCGTGGCCGCCTCGGAGCTCAGCGCGGACGAGCAGCACGCGGCACTCATGGCACGGCGTGGCTGGCTGCGGGCATGGCTTGAAGCAAGTCACGAGTGTGCGGAGCGGGCAAGTTCTGATGCGCCAGCGCCGAGCCTTGGCCAGGCGCGCTCGGAGGACCGCCACGAACGGGCAGCGTTCGCCCGCGGCGAGCTCGCGGTCGCGCGCGAAGCCGTCACACGGGAGATGCTGGTGGATGCGGTGTGGCGCGCGAGCTGGCCGCATGACCGGCTCGTGCTCGGCGCATCCCGGCTCATCCGTATCCTCGACGAGCGCGTGCCAGGGAAGGCCATCCGGGTGCACTCGAACCGCGGTCTTGCCGGGATCGACGGCACGATCGCGACCGCGCTCGGTGTCGCGACGATGAGTCAGCTCGGCGATGGATCGGCGCAAGATGCGCTCGGGGTGACACGGGTGCTCGTGGGTGATCTCACGCTCCTCCACGACGCCTCCTCCCTGCTCGTTGGTCAAGGAGGCGAGACGGCGCCGCGGATGCAGGTCATCGTCGGCGTGGACGGGGGCGGGACGATCTTCGACGGGCTCGAGGTGGCATCGACCGCTGGGGCGCTCCACGAGCGGGTGCTCTTCACACCGGTGTCCGCGGACCTCGCGAAGCTTGCGGCGGCCTACGGCTGGGATCACCGCCTGGTGCGGACCCGCTCGGAGCTCGAAGCGGCGCTGCTTGATCGCGGCCCCGAGCGCATCCTCATCGAAGTCCCTCTGCCCCGGTGAGCCGCCTGAGCTGAGCCGGTGGCTGAGTGCGTGACCAGATTTGGGAATAGAGCGCCTATCCCTCCTCTGGGGCGGGATGCGAGCTATATTCCCAAATCTGGTCAGTGGCTCGACTCCCGGGAAGGCACGCAGCGAAGCGGAGTAGCGTGCGGGTATGGCACACGACAACATTGCTGCAGCGCTCGATGAGCTCCGCGTCGGCCCCGACTTCAAGCTCGCGGACATCGACCCCGACTCGAAGCCCGGCTACTCCGGCTCGAAGGACGACGCAGCAGCCGCGTTTGACGACAACGACGCCGAACTCGACGAGCTCCAGCAGAAGCTCTTCGCCAATGCGCGCGCCGGCAATCCCGACGTCCCCACCGTCCTCCTCGTCCTCCAGGGTATGGACACCTCCGGCAAGGGTGGCGTCGTCCGCCACGTTATGCAGGGCATTGACCCGCAGTCGGTGAGCATCGCATCCTTCAAGGCGCCCACCGAAGAGGAACGCAAGCACGACTTCCTCTGGCGCATTGAGAGGGCACTTCCCGAGCCGGGAGCGATCGGTGTCTTTGACCGCTCGCACTATGAAGATGTCCTCATCCAGCGCGTGCGCCAGTTCGCGCCGCCCGAGGAGATTGAGCGCCGTTACGGTGCGATCGTCGACTGGGAGCAGAAGCTCGTCTCGGAGCGGAACTTCCGCATCGTGAAGTGCATGCTCCACATCTCAAAGGAGGAGCAGGGTGCGCGCCTGCTCGAGCGCCTTGAGCGTCCGGACAAGCACTGGAAGTTCAACCCGGGTGACATTGATGAGCGCGGACTCTGGGATGAGTACATGCAGGCGTATGAGATCGCCCTCACGCGCACCTCGACGGATGCGGCCCCCTGGTACTGCGTTCCAGCGAACCGCAAGTGGTACGCACGCATGATCGTGAAGCAGCTGCTGCTTGAGACGCTCCGCTCGCTCGAGCTCGACTGGCCGAAGGCCGACTTCGACGTCGAGGAGCAAAAAGCCCGCCTCGCCGCCAGCTAGCTGTACTGACCGGAGACGTTGGTTGAGTGCAACATCAGGCCAGGATGCGCGCGAGTAGCGCCTGCGGATCCGCACCAACCAAGTCCAGGGCACGTCGTGCACTGAGGGTGGCGATCCCATGGATTCCGGTCCATGCCGTGATGGCATCCGTCTTCGTGCAATGGGGCCGCTCGCCTTGGAACAGCTCGCACCACCCCTGCAGCAGGGGCAGCGACACCCCGCGCAGATTCGAGCCAGCACCTTCGAGATCGTCGTGGCGGAACAGGAGCTCAAACGTGTCGGGGCGCGCCATGGCGAAGGCAACGTAGGCGCTGGCCCACGCATCCGTCGTCCCACCAGCCGCATGCAACACTGTGGCCAGGTCCGTGAGGCCGCGGTGGGCGACGGCGGCGTGCAAGGACTCCAGGGTTGGGAAGTAGCGTCGCGGGGCGCCATGGGAGACGCCTGTGCGTCGGGCGACTTCTCGCACGGTTACCGCGGCAAGTCCTGACTCGTCCAGGATCTGTGCGGCTGTGGTGACCAGCTGATCCGCCAAGTTCTCCATGCTGACAGCATGACGCAGGTAGACACCGTCTACAAATGAGTAGACACTGTCTACTTATGAGTCAGATGACCCCTCTCCTGTTGATCGCTGCTGGTGCAGTCCTTCACGCCTGGTGGAACTACCTCGTCAAGCGCAGCGGTTCAGACGACGTGATGTTCGTCTGGTGCTACGGCATCGTGTCCCTGCCGCTGCTGGCTATGGCGCTGGTCGGATGGCTCCTGTACGACGGCAGCCTCGGTCCAGCCTGGTGGGCGGGCGTGGTCAGCATGATGCTTCACACGAGCTACGCGGTGGTGCTGCAGAAGGCCTACGCCCGAGCCGACATGAGCGTGGTTTACCCAATCTCGCGCGGACTCGCGCCCGTGCTCGTCACTCTTGCCTCCCTGGCCTGGGCAACGGGCCCCACACGATGGGGATGGACTGCCATGGTCCTCGTGATCGCGGGTTCCGCCTGTGTGGGCGGAGGCGAGGCCTCTCCAGGCAGGCGGGGCGCGGTCTGGGGCGTCTTCGTGGCTGCCGCGACTGCCTCGTACACGCTGTGGGATGCCTTCGCCGCGGAAGTCCTCCACGTCGCGGTGATTCCATACATGGCCCTGTCGGGTGCGGGGCAGTCCCTGCTGCTGACCGGTGTGTTGTGGCGCCGGCGCGGAGAATTCGGTTCCCGGCTACGCAGCGATGGTCTGCGGGCGCTGCCGATCTCGCTCCTGGCTCCGTTGAGCTACGCGATGGTGATCCTGGCCCTGCAATCGGGAACTCCGAGCATGGTGTCGACGGCCCGCTCGCTCAACGTGGCGGTCGGCAGCCTGTTCGCCATCCTGTTCCTGCGCGAACGCCCCAGTCGCACGTCGTGGCTCGGAATCGGCCTGATCTGTTGCGGCGCCATTGTCAGCGCGTTTTGAGAAGAGCACCATGTCCCATCCCAACGCTGCCCTCAGGCCTCGGCATCCCCCTGACCCCGCATCCCGATCCTGCCCCCTGCATCCCGCAACCCCGCAGCAAATGGGTCGAAAACTGTTCGTCCGGTCGCAAATGTTGTGGCCGGACGAACAGTTTTCGACCCATTTCCGAGGGGGATGCCGGGTCAGGGGACGCCGGGTCAGGGGACGCCGGGTCAGGGGATGCCGGGGCGGTCTTGCGCTAGACGCCGGTGCCGAAGTCGGTGAAGAGGGCGTCGCCGTACGGGTCGATCGAGCCGGAGCTCAGGGCATCCTGCAGCGGACGCAGCTTCCACTCCGTCTCGCGGAACTCGTCGGCAGCAACCGAGGTCGCGACGATCCCGCCACCCGCATACGCCGTCGTCGTCCCATCCGGGTCGATCTCGGCACCGCGCAGCGCGATCGCCCACTCGCCGTCGCCCTTCGCCCCAATCCAGCCGACCGGGCCCGCGTATCGGCGACGGTCGAACGGCTCAATCCGGTCGATCGCCTCGAGCGCCGCCTTGCGGGGCGTCCCACCAACGGCAGCGGTCGGATGCAGTGCCTGCACGAGGTCGAGCACCGTGTGAGCCAGCGGCAGCGTGCCGCGGATGTCACTCGCGAGATGCCACACATTCGGCAACGCGAGGAGGAACGGCTCCGGACTCGCGGTGAGACTGTCGCCCGGATCCGTGTAGTCATTGAGGCTCGAGAGCGCGTGCAGCGCCGACTCAACGGCGAAGCGGTGCTCCTGCTGGTTCTTCGGGGATGACTTCAGCTGCTCGGCGATATCGCGGTCGATGTGCTCCTCAAGCCCGCGCGGCGCCGTGCCCGCAAGCACGCGTGCACGAACCTCGCGGCCACGCACCCGCACGAGCGTCTCCGGGCTTGCGCCCGTGAGGCCATCCACCGAGTAATTCCAGCAGTCCGGGTACGTCTCGGCAAGGCGGCCAATGAGGTGGCGGCGGTCGGTCCACTCCGGCAGCTTCGCGATGAGGTCACGCGCGAGCACAAGCTTCGAGAGGACGCCGGAGCCGATGAGGTCGACGACGTGATCCACTGCCTGCTGGTGCTGGACGACATCCATCTCGCCCGTCTCAAACACCGCTCGCTCGTCGGGGCCAAGGGGTGCCGGGTCGCGCAGGCTCGCATCCGGCTTCGTGCTGTCGGCTGTGATGGCGGTGACGAACTCGATGCCGTCTCGGCGGCCCACGATGAGGCTTGGGACGATAAGGACGCTTGCCTGCTGCGAGTTCTCGGAGAACGCAAACGCGCCAAAGCCGACCAGGCCCGAACCCGGCACCTTCGCACGGTCCTTCACCTCGGCAAAGGACGTGAGCTTCGACCAGGCATCCGCCGCTTCGCGAATCCGGTCGGGGCCGAAGAATTCACGGCGCCAGAGAATCTGCCCGGAACCAACGATTCCGTCGCCGTTGCGCAGGAACACGAGCGGCGAGTGAGGGTCGGAATAACGCCACAACTGGCGGAGTGTGCCGGGCTCAAGCCGCACCGTCCGCACGCGGAGGCTGGGGAATTGATTCACGCTGTCACGATAGCCAGCGGATTCGAAGCTGGCAGGAGTCTTGGCGGAACCCACACAGGGTGTCGGGACTGGTCGCATCCCAGGCCCCGCGCAATGTCGGGAGTGCACTAACGCGCCGCGTCAGTAGGATGGTCGCGATGAAGCCCGATCTTTCGAAGCAGCCCGAGCAAGTGGCGTCGATGTTCGACCGCGTCTCGCCGAACTACGAGCGCATGAACAACGTCATGACCCTGGGGAGCCACGTCTATTGGCGTGCCGAGACCCGCCACGCACTCGGGGCGCGCGAAGGCGAGCGCATCCTCGACGTGGCTGCCGGCACCGGCACGATGAGCGCCCAGTTCGCCGCCGACGGTGCCCACGTCACCGCCCTCGACTTCTCCGCCGGGATGCTCGCCGAAGCGAAGCGCCGCCACGGTGACAACCGGCGCATCGAGTTCGTGCAGGGGGATGCCACGCAGCTTCCCTTCGAGGACAGCACCTTCGACGCGACGACCGTGAGCTTCGGCATCCGCAACGTTCAGGAGCCGATCACGGCGCTCAAGGAGATGCACCGTGTGACGCGCCCCGGCGGCCGCATCCTTGTCTGCGAGTTCTCACGCCCCGTGAACGCGCTTGCCTCGCGCTTCTACGACAGCTGGAACAGCTACGTCATCCCGGCGCTCGCCCGCATCGCGAGCACCGACCCGGAGGCGTACGAGTACCTCGACCAGTCGATCGACGCGTGGGCCGACCAGCGCACCTTCGCCTCGTGGCTGCGCGAAGCCGGTTACACGGAGGTCAAGTACCGCAACCTGAGCTTCGGTATCGTCGCCCTGCACCGCGGGCGCGTCCCGGCCAGCAAGTAGCTCGGCTCACCCGAACCCCTTTCGAACCCCACCCCGTGGCTGCGGCCACCACCACATCAAGGAGCAGCGCGTGAACTTCACCGCCCCCGAGGCTCGGCGTACCCCGGCCACCTCGACCGGCAGCGAGGTCGGCATGTTCGACGGCCCCGGTCAGGCTGAGCTGCGCGAGACGATCGAGCAGGGCCTCGGCCGTGTCGAGGAGTATCTGCACGAGCAGGTGGATTACGCGGACGAGGTTGCCCGCGTCACTGCCACGTACCTCATGGATGCCGGCGGCAAGCGCATCCGCCCCGTGCTTACGCTCCTCGCGAGCCAGTTCGGTGCCCACCCCGAGAACGAGACCGTGACACGTGCCGCCGCGGCCGTCGAGCTCACGCACCTCGCCTCGCTCTACCACGACGACGTCATGGACGAGGCAGACCTGCGCCGCGGCGTCCCGGCCGCTCACCTCAACTGGTCGAATTCGGTCGCGATCCTCGCCGGTGACCTCCTCTTCGCCCGCTCGAGCCTCATCTTTGCGACGCTCGGGAAGCGCGCGATCGAGCTGCAGGCGACGACCTTTGAGCGCCTCGTGCTCGGCCAAATGCGCGAGACCGTCGGCCCGAAGGAGGGCGACGACCCGGTGGCGCACTACATCCAGGTGCTCGCCGACAAGACCGGTTCGCTCATTGCCGCAGCCGCCCAGTTTGGTGCGATCTGCGCGGATGCCCCGCAGGACGTCGTCCCGGCCCTCGCCGACTTCGGTGAGAAGGTGGGCGTTGCCTTCCAGATCGCGGACGACGTCATTGATCTGTCGCCGAAGCGTGAAGCCACCGGCAAGCTCGCCGGCACCGACCTTCGTGCGGGCGTCGAGACGCTGCCGGTGCTGCTGCTCGCGGCGGATGCTGCAGCGGGGAATGCTGCTGCGGCGTCGCTCCTCGAACGCATTCGCACCCGCGTCGCCGGTTCGGCGAAGACCCGCCAGCTGGGTGCCCCGGCGCCCGGACAGATGGCGGACGGTATGCCCGGCGTCCCCGAGCAGCAGCCCGCAGATGACGCCGAAATCGACGCAATCGTTGCTGAACTTCGCGAGCACGAGGTGACCGAGCGCACGCGCGCCGAAGCCCGCCGTTGGGCGGATGACGCAGTCGCCTCCCTCGCCCCGCTTCCGGATGGGCCCGCCAAGGAGGCCCTCATCGCGTTCGCCCGACAGATTGTCGAGCGCGACCGCTAACCACCCACAACTGCGCCCAGGCGCACCAGGAGGACTCATGGAGAAGCTCCGACTCGCGATTGTCGGTGCGGGCCCGGCAGGCATTTACGCCGCCGACATTCTGCTCAAGGCGGAACGCAACTTCGATGTGTCGATCGACCTCTTCGACCGACTCCCCGCCCCGTACGGTCTCGTCCGCTATGGCGTCGCCCCCGACCACCCGCGCATTAAGGGCATCATCACGGCCCTGCGCGAGGTGCTCGACCGCGGCCATATCCGCATCTTCGGCAACGTCAACCTCGGCACCGACATCACGCTCGACGACCTCAAGCGTCACTACCACGCGGTCATTTTCGCGACCGGCGCCATCAAGGATGCTCCGCTCGACATCCCGGGCATTGAGCTCGAGAACTCCTTCGGTGCCGCCGACTTCGTGAACTGGTACGACGCGCACCCGGATGTGCCGCGCGAGTGGCCCCTCGACCAGGAGCACGTTGCGGTGATCGGCAACGGAAACGTCGCGCTCGATGTCGCCCGCATGCTCGCGAAGCACGCGGATGACCTCCTGCCGACCGAGATCCCGGCGAACGTGTACGAGGGCCTCAAGAGTTCAAAGGTCACCGATGTGCACGTGTTCGGTCGCCGCGGCCCGGCACAGGTGAAGTTCACGCCGCTCGAGCTGCGCGAGCTCGGCGAGGTGCCGGATGTCGACATCGTCGTCCACGAGGAAGACTTCGGGAAGGACCCGGAGGCCGAGAAGCTTGCTGAAACGAATAAGCAGCTGCTCGTCATCAAGCGCATCCTCACCTCGTGGCGCGAGCGCCCCGAGGGCACGGCTTCGCGTCGCATCCACCTGCACTGGTACTCGCGTCCCGCTGAGGTGCTCGGCGAGGACGGCAAGGTGTCGGCGCTGCGCATCGAGCGCACCGAGCCGGACGGCGAGGGCGGCGTGCGCGGCACGGGTGAGTTCCGCGACTTCCCGGTTGGGCAGATCTACCGCGCGGTCGGCTACTTCGGTTCGCCGCTCGATGGCGTTCCCTTCGACGAGAAGCGCGGCGTCATCCCGAACCGCGAGGGCGAAGTCATCGGGGACGACAACGAGCAGGTTCCCGGCATGTACACGACCGGCTGGATCAAGCGTGGCCCGGTTGGCCTCATCGGCCACACCAAGTCGGACGCGATGGAAACGATTCAGCACCTCATCAACGGCCAGGCGAACTGGTGGACGCCGGCCGAGCCGTCCGAGGAAGCCGTGACGGCGCTGCTTGAGGAGCGTGGCGTGAAGTACACGAACCTTGATGGCTGGCACAGCCTCGACGAGCACGAGCTTGCGCTCGGTGAGGCGCAGGGTCGCACCCGCGTGAAGGTCGTCGACCGCGACGAAATGGTGCGCATCTCCCGCGGCGAGTAGCCCGGCGGCGCGCTCATCCCGCCCGATCCACTTCGCTCAGGTCGCAGTTTCGACCTTAGGTATCGACACCTCAGGTCGAAACTGCGACCTGAGCTGGTTCTCGGATGGGGACTCATGCCCATTGAGAAGCGCACGCGGCCTGCTTACCTTGGGCGGCGAGTGAGGGGGATGCTCGTGGTTGGGATGTTCGGCGCGAATACGGACGAACTTCGCGCACTGGCTGCAGAATTCACCGGCGAAGGTGAGATGCTGCAGGGCGTGCCCGGCATCACCGATCCCGGGATCGAACGCCGGGAGATGTGGATCGGCCCGGACGCTGAGGCCTTCCGCGCCGACTGGAGCGCAGGCCCCTCAACCCAGCTCACTGAGCTCGGCACCGTCCTCGGCCAGATTGCCCGCGAACTCCAGGCGCAGGCGGACGAGCAGGACGAGTGCTCGAGCCCCGGTGGGGGAGCAGGGCTTACCTCGATGTCCGCCTTCGGAGACATCGTCGGTAGTGGCATCGGGCACGGTGCAGGACGCAGCATCGGGGACGTCATGAAGATGGGCCTCCCGGAAGGCCCGGGCATGACCGGCGGCCTCGGCATCACGCTGGATGACGTCCTCGCCGACGACTCCCCGAACGATCGACGTGACCTCTGGACGCGGCTCCCCGAGGCGGAGCGTGAACGCATCCTCGCCGAAGAACCCGAGCGGGTTGCGAACGTGGATGGCATCCCCTTCGAAGACCGCGCCCGCGCGAACCAGGCCGTGGCCGAGGACATCCTCGCCGACGGCGGTCGCGGCCTCTCAGAGGATCGGCTGAAGGTTGTTGAGAAGGTCGCGAGCGGCGAGCTCAAGGTCGTCCTCTTTGACCCCGCCAAGGGCGACATCGTTCAGATGGTCGGCACCCCGAGCGAGAACACCGACAAGGTCATCATCTTTGCGCCGCCGACGGGTGGCCGTTTCGAGGACTTCAACACTCGCCACTACTTCGGACACGTCGACCACCTGCACAGCATGCACCCGGATTCGGTCGCCTTCATCTACCAGCGTGGCGACTGGGCGCAGAAGGTGGCGCCACCGTTCGGCGAGGCTGACCGCTACGCGAACGACCCAACGGTCGCCATCAACAACGGCAAGCAAATCGCGAGCTTCCATCACGACGCGCTCGGCAGCGATCCGCGACTCGCCAACGCCTCCAAGGCAGGTATCGGCTTCAGCTACGGGCACTCGGCGCTCACCGCCTCAGAAATGTTCGGAGCCAAATACGACCACATCGTGTCGCTCGCCGGCAGCAACATGCCGGAAGGGTGGACGCCGAACCCGGACACGAAGTACGCGAACGTGCAGCACTCGAACGACATGCTCAACGTTGCGCAGAAGCCGTGGCCACTGAGCGAAGTTCTCTACGGCTCCTCGCCGGACCAGTCGAAGACGTACGAGCAGTACGACGCCGGCAAGTTCAAGGGCGACAAGCCCATGGTCGACTTCAAGGTCGAATACGGCGAGAAGGACTTTGGATGGATCAAGGTCCCGACCATTGAAAACGCGGATGTTGACTTCGAATTCCGTAACCACGATGGGGCTGAAGCGCACGCTCACATCACGAAGACCGACGACTCGAACGCCTTCGCCCGCGACTCGATCGAAGAGTTTCTGTACAGGAAGAAGTAGCGTCGGGCGAACCGTCAGCGAAAGCGGTAACACTTGCAACAGCGGCAGCACCGCGCTGCGACGTCTGGAGGTCAGTGATGGTCAACCCCATGGATCCGCGTTTCGATGAACTGCGCGCAGCGCAGGCCGAAGTGATTCGCCTCTCGGTGCCCGACATCGAGTCACTTGGTGCCCTCGCGACGCCGCGCCACGGTGGACTCCTCGATGACCGGGTCGTGTCGCAGCGCATCCAGGTGGAACTCCCGACGGGCGCCTTCGACGAAGAAGCCGTGCTGCAGGCGGCGCTCACGGTGTGGAACCCGAAGCTCGATGAGCGCTTCGGCTACGAGAAGGCCGACGGTGCGCTCCGGCTCGACATGCTGGACGCGAGCGGTGGCTTCCACTCGGTGACGTTCCTGCACGAGCATCGCGTGCTGCAGATCACCTCGTTTACTGCGAGCACCGAGGACGAGATTGCTGAACCGGGGACGCAGAATGACGTCCGCCGCTCCGCGCTCGATGCGGAAGAGCAGGTTTTCGGGCCGAACTACGGGTACGAGCTGCAAGCTGGATAGAGGCGTGCCCAAATTGCACGCTCAGCGGAACACACCCCCATATACGGCCTCGTAACCCGTATATCGTGCAATTTTGCCGCGCCGGTGGTCTCGATACGCCGCCTGCGGCGGCACTCGACCACCTCACCTGAGCTGATCGAGTAGCGCGAAGCGCGTATCGAGATCACGTCCCAGCGCCGTTTACTGCAGCACGCTCGTCAAGCGCGCAATGTTGTCGAAGGCGCGCCCCGCGATCGGCCGCGCACGCCATTCCTCGAGCGTCAGCTCGTGTGAACGCTGCCGGTAGCCGTTCTCGACCTCGCGCATGCGCTCCACAAACTCCTCGCTGCACACGAGCATCATGAGCTCCGCATTTAGCGTGAAGGAGCGCATGTCCATATTGCTCGAGCCAACGAGCGCGACTGCGTCATCCACCGTCAGATGCTTCGAGTGGAGGATGTACGGCCTGCGGTAGAGCCGAATCCGCACGCCCGCCTCGAGCAGTGACTCGTAGTAGGAGCGCTGCGCGTGGAACGCGAAGAACTGGTCACCCACCTCGCTCACGTAGAGCGTCACCTCCACACCGCGCTGGGCTGCGGTCGTGATCGCGTAGAGCAGCGAGTCATCCGGCACGAGGTATGGCGAGGCGATCGTGATCCGCTCCTTCGCCGAGTAGATGAGCTGGTTGAAGATGCGCAGATTGTTCTCGTGCTCATAGCCAGGCCCTGAGGGGATGAGCTGGCAGAGGTAGCGGGAGCGCTCGCGCTCATCGTCCGGCTCCACGAGTGGCTCGCGGAAGGGACGCATCTCATCGGGCGAGACGAGCTGCTCGTTCGTCTCGCCGAACCAGTCGCTCATGAAGACACCATTCACGGCGGCGGCGATTGGGCCGTCCACCTGCAGGAAGAGGTCCTTCCAACGCCGCTCAGCATCGCCGCTCGCGTTCTGGTGGTACCGGCGATCGATGAGGTTCTGCGAACCCATGAACGCGGTGCGGTCGTCGATGATGACCATCTTCCGGTGGTTGCGCAGATCGATGCGCTGCAGCCCGCCCTGCCAGGGCCAGATCGAGAGGACTGGGCGGTGCTCGCAGCCGATCGCCTTGAGGCGTCGCTTCATCTGCCGGTATCCGGAGTATCGGATGGAGCCGATGTGGTCGTAGAGGACGCGGACAGACACGCCGCGCTGCACGGCCCGCTCGAGTGCATCGAAGACGGGCTTCGTCACCTCGTCGTAGGCGAGCGTGTAGTAGAGCATGTGGACTCGCTCTTCAGCGGCATCGATCTCACGCGCGATCTGCGTGAAGGAACGGTCGTAGCTGCTGAGGAGTGTGATGCGGTTGCCTGGAACCACCGGGATAGAGGAGAGCTCTCTGCTGAGGTTCACAAGGGGCGCAATCCAGTCAGGATCGCTCGGCATGACCACCTCGTGGTCGATGCTCTTGGTGGCATCCCGGATGATCTTGTCAATTTCTGCCTGCTTGCGTCGGCGTGTACTCGAAAGGTGGTTCGTACCGAACAGCAGAAAGATGAGGAACCCGAGATACGGGATGAGAAAGATTGTGAGGAGCCAGGCGAGTGCGGTGGTGGGCCGCCGCTTACGGGGGATCGTGACCGCGGCCGCGATGATGACGGCGGCATTCACGAGCAGCAGGACAAGCGTGACCCACCAGTCAGCGTCCTGCGGGGACCACCACCACACGCGCTTGGGCTATCGGAAGTTGATGAACTGGAGGTCGATGTCGAGGTCCGAGCTCTTGAGGAGCTGGATCGTCGCCTGCAGGTCGTCGCGGCTCTTCGAGGTGACGCGGAGCTCGTCGCCCTGGATCTGCGACTTCACCGACTTGGGGCCTTCGTCGCGGATGATCTTCGAGATCTTCTTCGCGTGCTCCTGGTCGATGCCCTGCTTGAGCGCAACCTCGATGCGGAACTCCTTGCCCGAGGGATAGGGGTCGCTCGCGTCGAGCGACTTGAGCGAGATGCCGCGCTTGATTGCCTTCGACTGGAGGACGTCGAGGGCAGCGACGACGCGGTCTTCGCTCGACGCCTTGAGGAGCATCTTTTCGCCCGACCATTCGATCGAGACGCCCGTGTTCTTGAAGTCGTAGCGCTGCTCGACTTCCTTACGTGCCTGGTTGAGGGCGTTGTCCGCCTCCATCTTGTCGACCTTGGAAACGACATCAAACGAGGAATCAGCCATGGCCGACATGGTAGCCAGACCGGGTGACGTGCTTCTTCGGGGTCGAGTGAGCTGATCGAGGAGCCGCGAAGCGGCCTATCGGCATGACGCGCCGCCTGCGGTGTGCACAAATGGCAACATTTGGGTGTTTGAGGCGTGTGGAGGCTTGTGACCCCGTTTTCTTGCCATTTGTGCACATGGGTGAGCGCCTCGCGCCAGGCTGCGACGCGCCGAGGTGCGCGCGGGAGTGTTTTCCGTGTAGTCTGAACGCTGCTCATCGCATGCGATGACTCCTGGCGAGTTGCCCGAGCGGCCAAAGGGAGCTGACTGTAAATCAGCCGGCACTGCCTTCGGGGGTTCGAATCCCTCACTCGCCACGCTCAGCGCCTCGGCTCCGGCCGGGGCGCTTTTCGTTGTGTGGATGCGCTTCCAAAGGTGTGAGCCGGACACATCGGCTTGTTACGGTGCGGGTATGACGACTCTCACGGTTCCTGACGCAGCTGAGCTGCTGGAGATTGCGCGCATGCTCGCTCGGGAAGGGGCGGAGCTTGCACGCCGTCGCCGTGAAGAGGGAGTCGAGCTCGCAGCGCGAAAGTCGAGTATCACGGATGTCGTGACGGAGGCCGACCGCGAGGTCGAAGAACACATTCGCGCGCGCCTTGCCCAGCTGCGCCCCGAGGACGGCTTCTACGGCGAAGAGGGCGATCCGCGTACGAGTGTGGACGGCCTCAACTGGGTGGTCGACCCCATCGACGGCACCGTCAACTATCTCTACGGCATCCCGCACTCGGCGGTGAGCGTCGCTGTCGCCGAGGGTGACCCGGCCACGCAGCCCGCGTCCATGCGCGTCCTTGCCGGTGCCGTCGTCAATATCTTCACGGGGGAGGAGTGGGCGGCTTCCCTCGGCTGTGGTGCCACACACAACGGTGAAGCGCTCGCGGTTGAGCCTGCGCCGAGTCTTGCCGAGTCGCTCGTCGGCACCGGGTACAGCTATGACGCGGCCGAGCGACGCGATCAGGCTCGCGTGTGGGCCGAGCTGGCCGAGCACACGCGCGACGTGCGCCGAATGGGTGCTGCGGCGCTCGACCTCACGGCGGTCGCGTGCGGTCGACTCGATATCTATTACGAGCGGGGGCTGAAGCCATGGGACCTCGCGGCGGGCTCGCTCATCGCGCGCGAAGCTGGCGCAGTCGTGAAGGGCCTCGGCGCTGATCGTGAGGGGATGGGGATGCTCATAGCGGGGCATCCGGATGCTGTGGCGGAATTTGAGCCGCGGCTTGCTGCAGCGCTCGGTTGAGCTGGTCGAGTAGCGCGCCAGCGCGTATCGAGATCACGCGGCTCATCGATGACACGCGAAGCTAACGACCGGATCCTCTGGAAACGGCACGGATTCAAGCGCTCTGCGGGGTTCTGGAGCTTCTTGTCATAGCGTCTTGATCTTTCCGTGACCTTCCCGTTACGCTTTACCGAGTCGTTACAAACAGAAGGACTGTGGATCGAAGAGCTTATGACTGACATCACCACCATCGAGGCGCAGCCCCTGACGCGTCGCGCACGTCGCGAAGCGGAACGCCAGGCTGCCGCTTCCCAGACGGTGATTGCAGCCGCCTCGACCACCTTCTCCTCGCGCCGTGAGCGCCGTGCCGCAGAGGCTGCTCAGCGCGCCAACGCCTTCAACGTCGCCGACGTCCTCGCCGAGGCTGCCGCCCTTCAGGCTCGCCAGCAGCTCATGACGCGTTCGGTTGAGGCGTCCTCCTCGAACTTCGTGCCGGCCGGCGACGAGGTCCGCACCGGTTCGACGCGCGTCTCGCCGTCGTCGCTCGCTCGCCGTCCGAAGTCGGCAACCCGTCAGCTCGCTGGTTTTGCTGCCCTTGGTATGGCCGCCAGCGCTGGCGTTGCCGTGACGGTCCCGGCCCTCGCTGATGTTGCGAACGCCGCTGCTGGCGGTGCTAACGCGCACGCGCAGAGCCTCGACCTCCACGCTGTTGTGAACCAGTCGGGCGATTCTGGCCCGGAGGCTCCGCAGGTGTCGCGCACCGACACGGTCACCGTCTCGACGATGGGTACCGCAACCGCGCAGCAGGTGCAGAATGGCATCAAGCGCCTGGACAACACCACGTACCAGAACGACATGACGGCTGCCGTCCAGTTCCCGTTCTACACGGGCGTTGAGATGACCGACATGTACGGCGTTCGAAACAACCCGACTGGTGCTGGTTACGACTTCCACACCGGCGTCGACTTCACGCCGGGTGCTGGCACACCGATTGCTGCGATCGCTGATGGCCGCGTCGCGCACGTGCAGAAGGTCGATCAGGGCGGTTACGGCTGCTACGTCGTTATCGAGCACGTCATCGACGGCCAGACGATCTTCTCGACCTACGGACACATGGTGCAGGATTCCTCGCCGCTCAAGGTTGGCGACAAGGTCCACGTTGGTGACCTCGTCGGACTCGTGGGTACCACTGGCCGTTCAACCGGTGAGCATCTTCACTTCGAGATTGGTATCGGCACTCAGCAGAACCACACCGACCCGATGGCGTGGCTCAAGGCTCACAACAACCCGAACACGGTTGTTTCCGAGGTGACCAACCCGGTCGGTTACGACGCGGGCACGCAGGTTGTCACGGTGACGCCGAGCCAGGTTTCGGATGTCGCGTCGCAGAATGATTCAAACTCGTACGACCAGTCGTACGGCGGCTCGTACCAGGAGCAGTCGAGCAACGGCGCGACGTACACGTACCACCCGGACGGCACGTACACGTACACGTACTAAGTCCATGTGGCGAATGACCGACTAAGCTGTTATAGTTGCTCGGTGCCGTGCGCGAGACGTGCGGAACATGCCCCGATAGCTCAGTGGTAGAGCACTTCCATGGTAAGGAAGGGGTCGTCAGTTCAATCCTGACTCGGGGCCCTGTCTTCAGCCTTCGGGCTCGGAGGCTGCGGCTGAGTAGCTCAGTTGGTGAGAGCGCACGACTCATAATCGTGAGGTCGCGGGTTCGAGTCCCGCCTCAGCTACGAAAAGAACGCCCCGAAAGGGGCGTTTCTTGTTTGGCTAGTGGATTGCGAGGATATGGGCGTTCGTGCCGTGGCTGAGCTGGGTAGAGGAGCGGACCTATCAGTGTGATTGCAGGTGGTGACTTGTTGGTTACGGCTGTCAACAAGCCAATACTCGGCCAACGTTCAGTAGGAAACATCCACTCGGAGCGATTCGGCCAAGAATGACTCGTTTCTGTCCGCAACGTGACGAGCTCTGCAGCTTGTTGTGACTAAAGCTGAACAAACGTTCTTCGTTGGCTCAGTCTTCCGAGGTTCGCTTGCGTCGACTTGCATCCGTTGGGTCCCTGTGGCGACGCAAAATCTCACTGAGGTGTGCCAGCCCGGGCATCTCGAACTACCTGAGAAAACACGTGTTGCATTCAGAACAACTCCCCAAAAGCCTGAGAACGGTGGTGGCCTTCAGCCGTGCGCTGCTCCTTGCAGTTTCAGGGATGTTGCAGTGTCAGGGATGACGGGCATCAACCTGTTCGTCGCCAAGGTGCCAGCTGCTGAGGCAGCCGGCCCCGTCTCGTCCAGTGGCGCCTACACCAACGGGCTCTTCAGCGTGACGTCGTCGGTGACGCCTATCTCGCTGCCCGCTGGTGATGGCACGGTCAAGCTCACCTACACGCTGACCAACACCGGCAGTGAAGCGCTCTGGTACACGACGGAGAACAACAACGTGTGCGCTACGCAGGTCATTGGCTTCACGGCGAGTGTCTACTCGCCGGGCGAGTACTTCCGCATGCCTGGTGAGACGGCGAGCTTCTCGTGTTCCGGCAAGGTGACGCACCAAGACAAGGCGAATGCGCACGTCCATGGCCCGAACGGTGAACCGCTCGTGTCGACGGGTGCCCAGGGCTTCGTCTCGGTCACCGCCGTTTCTGCCGCGCGAAGGTGCTGCTCCAGAACTGGTCAGAAATCAGGGGTACGTGGCGCAGATGTCGACGTACCCCCGATTTCTGACCAAGTGCGGAAGCCGCTGCCGGTCGCGGTCTCCGGAAATGTGGCATCTGGCGGGGGTACGCGGCCATATGTGGGTCGTACACCCACCAGATGCCAGATTTTGGAAGGGCGGCACGTCGCGAGGTGGCACGGCATGAGGCCGCGCGATGGCCACAAAGCTGGATGGCATCGGGCTCCGAGCTTCGTGCACATCCACACATCCACCCGACACGTTCATTTCGGCGCGCGAAAATAGAGACAGCGGGTGAACCCTGACGCCCGCCAAAGGGAAGTGATTGGCATGCCCGAAGCCCAGAACACCACCCACGCTGCCGACGAGATCCGCGATGCCTGGCGCGGATTCGAGCGCGGAGCCTGGACCGAGTCCATCGACGTCCGCGACTTCATCGTCCGCAACTACACGCCCTACGACGGTGACGCCTCATTCCTCGCCGGCCCCACCGAGAAAACGACGCGCCTCTGGAACACGCTCGAGGAGAACTACCTCAAGGTGGAGCGCGAGCGCCGCGTCTACGACGTCGACGTCGACACCCCCGCCGACATTGATGCGTTCCCGGCCGGCTACATCTCCGAGGACGACGACGTCGTGGTGGGCCTGCAAACGGACGTCCCGCTCAAGCGCGCGATGATGCCGAACGGCGGCTGGCGCATGGTCCGCACCGCCATCCAGGAGGCGGGCAAGGACGTCAACCCGACCATCGAGACGGCCTTCACCCGCTACCGGAAGACGCACAATGACGCCGTCTTCGACATCTACACGCCGCGCATCCGCGCCGCCCGCAGCTCGCACGTCATCACCGGCCTCCCGGACGCCTACGGCCGCGGCCGCATCATCGGCGACTACCGTCGCGTCGCGCTCTACGGTGTCGACGCCCTCATCGCCGAGAAGCAGGCTGCGAAGGACCGCTACGCCGACATGCCCTTCAGCGAGCACTGGGCCCGCTACCGCGAAGAGCACGCCGAGCAGATCAAGGCGCTCAAGAAGCTCCTCAAGCTCGGCGAACTCTACGGCTTCGAGCTCGGACGCCCCGCCGCGAACGCTCGCGAAGCCGTGCAGTGGACCCACCTCGCGTACCTCGCCTCGGTGAAGAGCCAGGACGGCGCGGCCATGTCGATCGGCCGCCTCTCCGCCTTCTTCGACTGCTATGTGGAGCGCGACCTCGCCGAGGGCACGCTCACCGAATCCGAGGCGCAGGAGCTCATCGACGCGCTCGTCATCAAGCTCCGCATCGTCCGCTTCCTCCGCACGATCGACTACGACCAGATCTTCTCCGGCGACCCGTACTGGGCCACCTGGAGCGACGCAGGATTCGGCGAGGACGGTCGCTCGCAGGTGACGAAGACCTCCTTCCGCCTCCTGCAGACCCTCCGCAACCTCGGTCCCGCACCCGAGCCGAACATCACGATCTTCTGGGACCCGGCCCTGCCCGCCGGCTACAAGGAGTTCTGCTCGGCGATCTCCATCGAGACGAGCTCGGTGCAGTACGAGTCCGACGCACAGATCCGAGAACGCTGGGGCGACGACGCAGCGATCGCCTGCTGCGTCTCCCCGATGAAGATCGGCCAGCAGATGCAGTTCTTCGGCGCCCGCGTGAACGCGGCGAAGGCGCTCCTGTACGCCATCAACGGTGGCCGGGATGAGATGAGCGGCAAGCAGATCGTCGACGGCCACACCGCCGTCGAGGGCGACGGCCCGCTCGACTTCGACGACATCTGGGACAAGTACGAGGACATGCTCGACTGGGTCGTCGGCACGTACATCGAGGCGCTCAACATCATCCACTACTGCCACGACCGGTACGCCTACGAAGCGATCGAGATGGCGCTCCACGACAGCGAAATCATCCGCACCATGGGCTGCGGCATCGCCGGGCTCTCGATCGTCGCTGACTCGCTCGCCGCAATCAAGTACGCGAAGGTGTACCCGGTGCGCGACGAGACGGGCCTCATCGTCGACTACCGCGTCGAAGGCGAATTCCCGGTCTACGGCAACGACGACGACCGCGCCGACGACATCGCCGCGACCGTCGTCCACACCGTGATGTCGAAGATCAAGGAGCACAAGCTGTACCGGGACGCCATCCCCACCCAGTCGGTGCTCACGATCACCTCGAACGTTGTCTACGGCAAGAACACCGGCAACTTCCCGTCCGGCCACCGTGCCGGAACGCCCTTCGCGCCGGGTGCCAACCCCGAGAACGGCATGGACACGCACGGCATGGTCGCGTCGATGCTCTCGGTCGGCAAGCTCGACTACGAAGACGCGCTCGACGGCATCTCCCTCACGAACACGATCACCCCGCAGGGGCTCGGTCGCACGAAGGAGGAGCAGGTGCAAAACCTCGTCGGCATCCTCGACGCCGGCTTCATCATGGACACGAACAAGGCCTTCGGTCCGAAGGCCTAACCCCTCGGCCTCACGGGCGGCGCACACCCCGGCGTCGCCCGGATGCGGCGGGATCCAGCATCCACCGCATCCCCCCCACACCATCCACCGCCCGCCCAGCACTGGAGTACATCATGGCCAAGCACACCTTCGACGAGCGCCTCGAAGCGATGAAGGCAGCCCGCACCGAACACAACATGGAGCAGGGGCTCTACCACGCGAACATCAACGTCCTGAACCGCGAGACGCTCGAGGACGCGATGGCGAACCCCGAGAAGTACCCGAACCTCACCGTCCGCGTCTCGGGCTACGCCGTGAACTTCGTGAAGCTCACGCCCGAGCAGCAGCGCGACGTGCTCGAGCGCACCTTCCACCAGAACGCGTAGGGCGTGCTGGCGGAATTGGTTGTGGATGCCGCGGGCGACGCGGCGTGGGTGAGCGATGCCTGCTGAATGCTTGAACCCAGGCGGGCTGGACGCCGTCACGCTCGGCTCCGGCGGCGAGCTGCCGATTGCGCCGCGACGTGCCGGTGCCGGGACAGACGGCCTCGACGAGGTGACGCTTGAGCGGCACGACCGGCTCTCGCGGATCCGCCGAGGTGAGCTCGGCACGATCCACTCGTGGGAGCTCGTCACCGCGGTTGACGGGCCGGGCACGCGCCTCACGATCTTCTTCTCGGGATGTCCGCTGCGCTGCCTGTACTGTCACAACCCCGACACGATCGAGGCGAAGGACGGGCAGGATGTGCCGCTCGACCACCTCGTGCAAAAGATCCGACGCTACGAGTCGGTGTTCCGTGCAACGCGGGGCGGGATCACGCTCTCGGGTGGTGAGGTGCTGCAGCAACCGAAGCTTGCCGCGCGGCTCTTGAAGGCCGCGAAGCATATGGTCGTGCACACGGCGATCGACACCTCTGGGTTTTTGGGCGCGAACGTGACCGACCAGATGATGGGCGATATTGACCTCGTGCTGCTCGATGTGAAGGCGGGGGATGAGGAGACCTACCACCGCGTGACGGGGCAGCGGCTGCAGCCGACGATCGACTTTGGTGACCGGCTCTCGGCGCACGGCGTCGAGATTTGGGGGCGCTTCGTGCTCGTGCCGGGGCTCACGGATTCGTGGGACAACGTCGAGAACGTGGCTGACATCATGGCCCGCTGGTCATCGCTCTCGCGTGTCGAGGTGCTGCCGTTTCACCAGATGGGGCGCGACAAGTGGGAGGCGCTCGGGCGGCGGTACGAGCTTGAGGACACGCAGCCGCCGAGCGCGGAGCTGCTGGAGCGGGTGCGCGACCAGTTCCGGGCCCGTGGCCTGACTGTGTACTAGGGCAACTGAGCTGATCGAGGAGGCCGCAGGCCGTATCGAGAGTACGCGGTGTGCGGCGAGCGGCGTCGAATTTCGGCTCTATATCGTCTATCCCTCGTCGGGAGCGGGATAGCCGGTATATGACGAAAACGCGACAGGCGACCTCACGCGGTGTGGCGGTGCTTTCGGCGGGAGATCACGGCGAGCGCCAGGCCGACGGCGAGGACTCCTGCCGTCCACACCATCCACCACGGAAACTCCGGCGACCCCGCGGGTGCGGAGGCAGCATCCTCATCCGCTGGTACCTCGATCGACTCGCCCCATCCGGCAGGCAACTCCGCCTGCGCCACTGCCGGCGCGGGCTCCGAGGTCGATGCCGCGAACTCCGTCCAACTCGCCTCAGCGGGCTCCCCGCCCGCCGCAAGCTTCCAGGCCATCGCGCGGATGCCAGGCCTGGCCCGCTCGAGCACCTCGGCGTCGCTCAAGGCATCCGGAATATCGCTCCAGATCGCAAACATTGCGCCCGCAGCCTCTGCCTCTTGCGCTGTGCCGCCGAGGGAAGGGAATGTCTCCGGCATCCAGCTCTCGAAGATGCGCTCGCCCGTCGGATACGCGTACCCCACCCGCTCGCCGAGCACGAAGTAAAGGAACTCGTCGTTCACGTTGATGAGCGGATGACCGCCCGCGGCGAACGCGTCCGTCGTCGCGACGCCCTCGGGCCGCGTCGTCCAGTACGCCACCTCGATTGCCGGATCGAGCGTGACGACGCTTCCGCGCAGCATCCCGTCGCTCCACACTCGCGTCGTGAAGCCGAGTTCGGCGAGCTTCGCCGCTCGGCCGTTCACGAACTCCGTGAGCGCGTCGAAGGCCGTCGCCGTCGGGCCGTGGTTCGCCTGCGCGTGCGCGGTGAGGCGCGCAACCTCATCCGCGTCGTCAAAGTCGACGAACTCGTCGGCGCCGAGGTTCCAACTGCCCTTCGGGAAGAGCTCCG
Organism: [Zimmermannella] alba NBRC 15616; assembly: GCF_001570905.1. Lineage (GTDB taxonomy): Bacteria > Actinomycetota > Actinomycetes > Actinomycetales > Microbacteriaceae > Pseudoclavibacter > Pseudoclavibacter albus. The sequence continues at coordinate 58,737 of NZ_BCSO01000010.1, forward strand.
CGTACTCCCCGATGAGGTTGTCGGCGAAGGCCACCGCCTCCGGGTTCGTGATGTCGAGGCCGCCGTACGTGTCCTGGCCGCTGCCTGTCTGGAGGCGAAACTCGGGATGCGTGTCGAGCACGTGCTCGAGGTGGCCGGGCATGTCGAGCGAGGGGCTCAGGCGCACACCCCGGGCGGCGCCGTAGTTGACAAGTTGCCGCACCTCATCCTTCGAAAGAGCATCCGGTGACGCGATGTCCGGGTAGCGCTCGCTCTCGATCGCGAAGCCCTCGAACTCGGAGAAGTGCAGCTCGAGCTCGTTGAGGCCAGCCCACGCCGCCTCGTCGATAAAGCCGCGGATGGCCTCGGGGGAGTAGTGCTTCCGAGCAATGTCGAGGTGGATGCTGCGGTGTTCGAGCGGCGGGGCGAAGGTGAGGTTGAGTGGCGGAATTCCCTCCTCGCTGAAGTGCTCGTCGAGGGCGAGGAGGGTGCGGGTGAGGATCGCGAAGCCGTCCCGGTCTGGGGCGGTCAGCTGGATCTCCTGCGCGGTCGTCGCGAGGTGTAGTTCGCGGTGGTTTGGATCGTGGATGAAGCGGATCGTGGGCGTGGCCGCATCGGCCGCAAAGGCTGGCACCGTGCCGTTCAGGGCGGCGAGCTCGCTCGCGAGACGAGTGGCCTCGGCGAGGAGATCCGGGTGGACATCGTTGGGATCGCGAAGGTCGTGTGCCCAGCCCGGCTCGCTTGCGCTCATCGTCGTGTAGGCGCTGAGGGGCGTGCCTTCGCCCTCGAAGCGTTCGGCCGAACTCGGCGGAATCGTGAGGCCGAGCTCGAGGGCGGTGGTCGGGGTGCCCTCCGCTGCGACGGTCTGGTGGGCGGGCTCGGTCGCGCTCGCGGGGCTTGCCTGCAGCAGCATCGCGATCGCGACGAGCGTCACCACGAGGGTGCGGAAGCGGTGCAAGCGGACGGCCATGCCTCAGTTCTATCGATCAGAGCTGAGTCTGGGCGATGAGTGCGCGCGTCGGGCGGCGGTCGCGGTTCCGCAATTGGTCAATTTCGAGGGGTACGTGCCGCATATGGGTTCATGCCCCCGAAAACTGACCAATTGTGGAGCAGGCCTCCGGTGCCACCTCCGAAAAACTGGCATCTGGGAGACCTTCGCGACCATATGCGGGTTGAACCCCCGCCAATTGCCAAATTTCCGGAGCTGGGGTGGAACGGGAGTCGGGCCTCCGGTGCCGCCTACCCCTGGCGCGCCTTGAAGCGCGGGTTCTTCTTGTTGATGACGTAGGTGTGGCCGCGGCGGCGGACGACCTTCGAGCCGGGCTGGTTCTTGAGGTTCTTGAGAGAGGCGCGGACCTTCATGGAGACTCCTGACGTTGCGCTGGCACGACATCCAGCAGTTATTGAGAAACGATGTCAGTACTGTAGGGTGTCGAAAATGCTTTCGCAACGCAGCCACCTTCCGAACCCTCTCGCCGAGCGGCGAGCAAACAGCGCTGTGCTCGTGTTCGGGCGTGACCGGATGCTTCGCACGAGACTTGCGCAGGAGCTCGCCGAGACAATCGGCGCCGACCACCTCGCAGCCCAGGCCGTCACGGAACCGTGCGCCGAAGTGGGGGAGCGGGTCGACCTCGACGGCTCCACCACCGCCCTCGCGCACAGCCTCGACGAAGCGCTCGAACGACACGACACCAACGCGCCGCGCACACTCGTCATCGACGTGGACGAGCGGCTCCGCCCCCTGGATATCGTTGGCCTCTTCACGCGCCACGACCCGCTCGCCGACGCCCAACCGGCCCGGGCCATGAACCCGGACGCCGCCGAGGCACGGGATGCCCGCGTCGAACTCGCCCGCATCATCACCGTCACCACCCCGGCCGCCGTCGCCCGCGCCATCGCCGACGAGGGCTACCTCCCCGTCACCGGCCACCACGGCGACGCCCTCCACGCCGAAGCCGTCATCGCGGTGAACCAGCTCGAAGGGGCGGATCACCTCGTCCTCCTCCGAAGTGCATCCGGCAGCCGACCCGAGGCCTTCGCTCCAGTACCAGCGGACGGCCCGCGCCGCAGCGAGCACCTCCTCCAGGCCCTCGCCCCGCTCGCCAGCGTCGACGCCGCGACGAGCCTCCCCGACGCGCTCCACCGCATCCACACGCAGCTCGGCCACGGTAGCCTCCACGCCGCCCACCCCGGCTGGGCGCTCGGCCTCTCCGGCGAAATCCTCGAGCCGAAACGGGATGACGTCGACACGATCCGCGTGACGATCGAGCGGCCGATCCACCCCAACCGCCTCGTCCGCTTCCTCAACCGCCGACTCGAAACCGGCGAACTCGGCTACGTCGCCCGCTCGAGCGGCATGTGCCGCCTCGCGAGCCGCAGCCCACGCCTCGCGCACTGGGACCACGTCGGCTCGATGATCGCCTTCGAACCGATCGACCACGACGCCTTCGATGGCGAGCTCGTCGGCCTCGACCTCACCCTCATCGGGATCGACCTCGACGAGGACGGCATCCGCGCCGGCCTCGCCGAAACCGCGCTCAGCGACGCCGAATTCCTTGCCGGAGAGGTGCTCTGGCAGCACCTCGCTGACCCGCTCCCCGAGTGGGAGCACAGCCCGGACGACGTGCACTAGCCGCCGCTCCGGCACGAGACCGGTGGCGAGTACCGCATCTCCCGCTCGCCACCCCACCCCGCAACCCGAGTCGCACCGATTCGGGGGAGTCCACGACTCGGGTTGCGGGAAACCTTCCCGCGTAGACTCGGCGAGGTGAGCGTGAATCCAGATCTGCAGGGCCGCCGCTACGCGCTGCCCGAGCCGTACCTTGTCGGGCGCGAACACGTGCGCAGCTTCGCGAAGGCCGTGTTCGCCGAGCACCCCGTGCACCTGGATGTGGCTGCGGCCCGCGAGGCTGGCTACGCGGACCTCGTCGCGCCGACGACCTTCCCGGCAGTGCTGCAGGATGCGGGGATGCAGCTGTTCCTCGCCGACTCCGGCATCGAACTCAGCCACATCGTCCACGGCGAAGAGTCCTTCGACTACGTGCGCCCGATCGTCGCTGGCGACGAGCTCGGCGCTGAGCTTGAGATCACGAGCGTGAAGATGCTCGGCTCGAACGCGATGGTGAGCGCCGAGACGCGCATCACCGACGCGAAGGGTGAGCTCGTGCTCACCGCGGGCGCCACCCTGGTTGTGCGAGGAGATGCAGCATGAGCGACATCCAGACCTTCGACCTTGCTTCAGCTTCGGTGGGCGACGTGCTCGTGGAGCGCACGATCCACCTCACGCGCGAGAGCCTCGTGCGCTACGCGGGCGCCTCGAACGACTTCAACCCCATCCACTACCGCGACGACATCGCCGAACAGGTGGGGCTTCCGGGCGTGCTCGCGCACGGGATGCTCACGATGGGGCTCGCGATCCAGCCGGTCATTTCGGTGCTCGGCGGGCCGGAGCGGGTCCTCAGCTACCGGACGAAGTTCACGAAGCCGGTCATCGTTGACCCGGTGGAGGGCGCTGAGCTCACCGTCCGCGCGACGCTCGGCGCTCTGGCCGATGATGAGGGGGTGTGCCGCATCGATCTCGACGTGCAGTGCGCTGAGCAGAAGGTGCTCGGTCGGGCGCAGGTGAAGGCGCGCGTTGGCGGCGGGGCTGCGGCGGCCGGTGCGGCTGCTGGCTCCGGAGTCTCGGCCGCCTCGGCTGAGGATGCCGCATGACGCGCTTCGCGGAACTCACGACTACCGGCATCGGCGGCGAGATCGCACACTTCGTTGAGGCCACAAGCCGCGAGGAGCTCATCGAGGCAGCCCGCGAAGCCTTCGCGAACGAGAGCGAGGAGGCACCCGTCCTCGTCCTGGGCGGCGGCTCGAACCTGCTCGTGAGCGACGACCCTTACGCGGGCACGGTTATTCGTACTGCAACGCTCGGTATCGAGTTTGGTGAGCCGGATGCTGAGGGGCGCGTGCTCGTCGTCGCCGAGGCGGGTGAGCCGTGGGCGGCACTCGTCGACGCGACCGTCGCGAAGGGGCTCAGCGGCATCGAAGCGCTCGCGGGCATCCCCGGCGCGACCGGTGCTGCGCCCGTGCAGAACATTGGCGCCTACGGGCAGGAGCTCTCCTCGAGCCTTCGCCGGATCGAGTTCCTGGATGCGGAGACGGGCGAGGTGTCGTGGCTGGATGCTGCGGAACTCAAGCTCGCGTACCGCACCTCGCGGCTCAAGCGCGGCGAGCTCCGCGGCGCCGTGCTGCGTGTGGAGCTGGCGCTCGATGCTGCGCGCGAGGACGGGCTCGGTGCCCCGATCGCGTTCCCGCAGCTTGCGAAGGCGCTTGGCGCAGAGCCCGGCGACCGTCGTTCCGTACAGGAGGTGCGGGATGCCGTGGTTTCGCTTCGTGCCTCAAAGGGTATGGTGCTCGACCCGGACGACCTCGACACGCGAAGCAGCGGATCCTTCTTCACGAACCCCGTCATCTCGACCGAGGCGGCGCGCGAACTCCCCGCCGAAGCGCCGAAGTTCCCGGCGGGTGAGACCGAGGAAGGCGTGAAGCTTACGAAGCTGTCGGCGGCCTGGCTCATCGAGCACTCCGGTGTGCCGAAGGGGTATCAGCTGCCGAACAGCCGGGCCTCGATCTCGACGAAGCACACGCTCGCTATTACGAATCGTGGCGGTGCTGCGGCCGAAGAGATTGCGGAACTCGCGCGGTACGTGCAGGCTCGAGTGCGTTCGGAGTTCGGGGTGGACCTTCGCCCCGAGCCGGTGGTCATCGGGCTCGACATCTAGTCGGTCCAAACTGAGCTGATCGAGTGCCGACAAAGCCGGTGTATCGAGATCACGCGGTGCGGCATCGGTGCGACGCTCGACCTGGTGGCCCCGATACACGAGCCTTCGGCTCGCACTCGACCACCTCATTGCGACACTCGACCACCTCCTTCACACACGAAAGCCCATCCCATGCGTCCCTTTCTCCACCTCGCCACGCGCGACCTCGACGTGGCCGCGCACGACGAGTACGAGGCGATCCTCGAGGCATCCGGCCTCACCCGCGATGAGCTCATCCACGTCCGCACCGACGCCGGGCCGCTCCCCGAGATTCGCCCTGAGGACTACTCGGGCGTCTTCCTCGGCGGCAGCCCCTTCAGCGTGTCGGATGCCGAGAAGGACGCCACGCAGCTGCGCGTCGAGCGCGAACTTGGCGCGATTGTCGACCACGCGGTCGCGGGGCGCCTCCCGATGCTCGGCCTCTGCTACGGCATCGGCGTCATCACGCAGCACCTCGGCGGCGTCATGGACCGCCGCTTCGGTGAAGAGTCGAGCGCGGTCGAAGTGACGCTCACGGATGCAGGGCGTGAGGATCCGATTTTTGGGCAGCTCGCCGACCGCTTCTGGGTGTGCACGGGGCACAAGGAGGCGTGCTCGACGCTGCCGCCGGGCGCCGTGAACCTCATCACGCGCGAGGCGTGCCCGGTGCAGGCGATTCGCGTGGGGGAGAGCTGCTACGCAACGCAGTTCCACGCGGAGCTCACGGCCGAGCAGATCATCGCGCGGATGGTGCTCTACCGCGACATCGGCTATTTCCCGGCGGATCAGCTTGAGGTGATCGCCGCGCAGGTGCGGGCGGCGGGCGTTGCCGAGTGGCCGCGGATGATCGTGCGCGGCTTCACCGAGCGCTTCGGGCGGTAGCCGCCGGAGGTCCCGTGACCAAAACTGGGAATATAGCTCGCATCCCTCGTAGAGAGCGGGATAGTCGCTATATTCCCAAATCTGGTCAGGACCGCGGCGGGAGGATGCCGAGCTCCATCGCCGTGAGTACCGCGCTCGTGCGATCCCGCACGCCAAGCTTCTCGAACGCCTTCCCGAGGTGGGTCTTCACCGTCGCCTCGCCGAGGAACAGCCGCTCCGCAATCCGCGGATTCGAGAGCCCCTCCGCGACAAGCGCCAGCACCTCCCGCTCGCGGGGGCTCAGCACAGGTGCCTCCACCGCATCCCGATGCTCCCCGCGCGTGTGCGCCACGAGCTTCGTCGCGACCGACGGCGCAAGGGCCACCTCGCCCGCCGCAACAAGCCGCACTGCGTGCACGATCTCCTCCGCCCGCGCGTCCTTCAACAGGTAGCCGCTCGCACCCGCCTCGATCGCCGAGAGAATCACGTCGTCGCTCTCGTACGTGGTGAGGATGAGCAGGGCCCGCGCCGACCCCGCTGCAAGGATCTGCGCGGTCGCGGCAGCACCGTCGAGCTTCGGCATCCGCAAATCCATGAGCACGACATCCGGACGAAGCGCCGCCGCCATCCGCACAGCCTGCTCGCCATCGCCCGCCTCGCCAACGAGTTCGAAGTCGTGTTCGTCGTCGATGAGGCCCGCGATGCCGGCGCGCACGATCGGGTGATCGTCGGCAACGAGAACACGGATCGGGGCAGCTTCAGACATGGGCATCCTTCGTCGGGAGGGTGACGGTGAGGCGCGTGCCAGCGGCCGGAGCAGAGTCGATCTCGAGCGTGCCGCCGAGCGCGCGGACGCGTTCCCGAAGTCCGGGCAGCCCGAATCCTGCTGACCCGGCGCCGGGCGCAAAACCAACGCCGTCGTCGCTGAGGCGCAGCTGCACGCGCGTGCCTGCCTCGTCGTTGAGGGCAGCGACATCAAGCTCGGCGTGCTCGGCCTTGGAATGGCGGCGCACATTCGAGAGACCCTCCTGCGCGATCCTGAGCAGCACCACCTGCCGGTCGCGGTCGAGGACCACCTCCCCGAGCGCGCTCGTGCAGGAGATCGCGATCGAGGTTTCGCGGCGGAAGCGCTCCACGAGGCGGGCGAGTGCCGCGTCGAAACTCGTGCCCGCCTCCTGGTCGACCACAGGTGCCGTCTCGGCGATGAGCGCGCGGGTTTCCGCGAGAGAGTCGCGGAGGGACTCGGCGAGCAGCTCGAGCTGCTGGCGGTGCTTCTTGAGGGTGCGCTCGCCCTCAGCATCCACGTGGTCCGTCAGCTTCTCGGCGGTGCGCACGCCCCGGTCGCTCAGCATGACCGCGCCGATGAGCGACTGCGCGATCGTGTCGTGCAGCTCGCGGGACATCCGCTCCCGCTCGCTGGCGATGCCGCGCATCTGCGAGAGCTCTTCGCGCTCCTGCTGGGTCGCCTGCAGCGCCTCGTACAGCTGCTCGCGCTCGCGCGCCTTTTGCTCGGAGAGGACAGCCGACCAGCCGATGCCGATGCTCACCGCGGAGCCTGCAAGGCCCATTGCGAGGGCGAGGGGGAAGAACTCGGGGTCGTACGGGAGCGTCGTGAGCGCGGTGCCGATGCCGACCGCGAGGCTCGCGATCGTCGCGAGGCGGGGAGCCCGCAGTACCTCCCAGAGGTAGGGGTAGTAGAGGGCCTGGATGAACGCGAGCGGCGGGCAGGCGTGCATCATTACGACCATCGCCGCGGTGAAGACGATCAGGTGGATGACACCTGCCGCGCGGTGCTTCGCGGTGAGACGGCCGATGAGCCACCACGAGACGACGATCGTGCCGAGGCAGATGAGCGCGATGACGGGTGAGCCGAAGAGGCTGCCGGGCCATGCCCACAGCGGGATGGCGGCGAGCACGATCGGCGTTGCCGTCATGAGCACCGACCACCACGGGATGCCCGGCTTCGAGGTGGTCGTCTCACTCATGGTCTGATCATTCCAGATGGGGGTTCGGGATGGGGTGCCGTGGGGCCTCCGGAAATTTGGCATGTGGCGGGCCCTTGCGGCCATAGGTGGGCTGAAGGGGCCTCAGATGCCAGATTTCCGGAGGCGCCCGCGCTACTTCGAGCGCTCGCGCATCCAGCGGAAGGTGAGCTTCGAGAGGACGAGCCCGATCACCAGCCAGATCGCGATGTTGATAGCGCCCATGCCGAGGTCCCACGCACTGTTGAGCTCCATCGCCTCCATGAAGTCGGGGAGGAACACGGCGCGCATGCCGCGACCCACCCAGGTGAGCGGCACGAACTGCGCCACCTGCTGCAGCCAGTCCGGCAGCAGCATGAGCGGCAGGTAGACGCCGGTGAGGAACTGCGGGATGAGCACGATCGGGATGATGACCGCGGATGCCGCCCGCGCCGAGCGGGGGAGCGCCGAGAGCGCGATGCCGAGGGCCGTGAAGCAGGCGAGGCCGAGCATCCACACCCACGCGAAGGTGAGCCACTCCTCGGGCTCGGTCGGGAGCGCGATGTCGAAGACGAACACACCAACGAGTACGAGCAGGATCATCTGGATGAGGTTCGTGATGAACACGAGGCCGAGCTTCCCGATGAAGTAGGCGGTCGGGGTGAGCGGGGTCGCGGCGAGGCGTTTGAGCCCTCCCTCATGTTTCTCGGTCGCGAGGTCGATCGCGAGGGTCTGCAGACCCGAGAGCCAGACGCCGGCGGCGAGCATGCCAGCGAAGTAGATCGCGGCCATCGAGATCTCTTCGCCGGGAGGGCCGACGAGCTGGTCACGGAAGATGCTGCCGAAGAGCAGCAGCATCCCGATTGGGAAGAGGAAGGTGAACACGACGGCGTCGCGGGCGCGGAAGTAGCCAACGAGTTCGTAGCGGATGCGCTTCAGGCCAAGGCTGAGGGTGTTCATCGGTTCTGCTCCGTCGTGGTGGATGTGGGTGCCGGGGATGCGGGCGCGCTCGCGGCGGCTTCGGTGTTGATCCGCTCGAGCATGTCGAGGTAGATGTCCTCGAGGCTCGGGCGCTTCACGGCGAGGTCGCGCGGTTCGCCGTCGTGCTCGGCGACGAGCTTCGTGACGAGCGCGCCGGGGGTGCGGGTTCGTTCAGCGAATTGGCGGCCGTCCGCATCCCGCCAGCTCACGATCGGGACGCGGGCTTCGACGCCGCCGAGCTCATCGATCGGGGCGACCTCGAGGAGCTTGCCGCGGGCGATGACGCCGACGCGCTGCGCGAGGTGCTCGGCCTCGTCCAGGTAGTGGGTGGTGAGGAGGATGGTCGTGCCGTCGTCGCCGAGTTCGCGGATGAGCTCCCAGAATTCGCGTCGGGCGGCGGGGTCGAATCCGGTGGTCGGCTCGTCGAGGAAGAGCAGCTCGGGCTTACCGATGATGCCGAGGGCCACGTCGAGGCGACGCTTTTGGCCACCGGAGAGGCTCGGCACGCGGGCACTCATCTTCTCGCCGAGGCCGCAGCGTTCGAGGGTCTCTTCGGGATTCAATGCATCCGGGTAGAGGCTTGCGAAGTGGCGGACGATCTCGCGCACCGTGAAGCGTTCGATGTCGGCGGCCTGCTGGCTCACGATGCCGATGCGGGCACGCCACGCGGCGCTCGCCCCGAGCGGGTTTTCGCCGAGCACGGTCGCGGTGCCGGAGGTGGGGGAGCGGTATCCCTCGAGCATCTCGATCGTGGTGGACTTGCCGGCGCCGTTCGGTCCGAGGAGCGCGAAGATTTCGCCCCGACGGATCTCGAGGTCGACGTGGTCGACGGCGGTGTAGTCGCCGTAGCGCTTGGTGAGGCCGCGGGTAGAGACCGCGAGTTCGGGGTGCTGCGTGGCGTTCATGGTTCCATTTCACGCGGCGCGGGTGGGTGTCGGCACCGGGGGATGGTGGAGGAGGGGGTCCACCGATCGGTTGATCCTGGCGGGATTGGGGCATCCTCCGGTTGGCAGCTTGGTTCGTGTTCGGGAAGATTCCGTACCCTCGAGGCATGAGCACGCCCGGAGATGATTGCGGTCAGCAGCGTCCACCTGAGGGACAGCCGCAGGGGCAATCGCCCCAGGCCCCGATTGGTCCGCCGCCGAGCCGGTTTGGGACGCCGAATACGCAGTGGCTGCCGCCGAGGCAGGGCGGGACCGGGATGCCGCAGGGCGGCTTCGGGCCGGGTGGTTACGGGCCCGCAGCTTATGGCCAGGGTGGCTTCGGGTCTGCTGGCCAGGGCGGTTTCGGCCAGCCGGGGCAGCCGGCGCCGCAGCGTCCGCAGGGGGTGCCCGGCTATGGCATCCCCGTGCCACAGCAGCGTCCTCCGCAGAACATCCCTCCGCAGGGCATGCCGCCGCGCCCGAACCAGGTGCCGGGTGCGCCCCGTCCGACTGGCTTCACGCCACCTCCGCCGCGATTCCGTGAGGAGCAGGCTGAGAATCCGCTCGAGCGTCTGCGTGCGAAGCAGGCAGAGGCTGCGAAGGATGCCGAACTTGCTGAGGCACCGAAGGAGCGCAGCTTCCGCCCGTGGATGGCATGGACGCTCGCGGGTGTGGCCGGTGCTGTGGCGCTCGCGCTCGTCCTCGGCATCACGCTCGGTTCAGCGCCGACGACGCCCCCGCCGCAGGCTGCCGGGACGAGTGGCCCGGCCGCGACTCCGACAGCTCCCGCGACGAGCACCTTCCAGCCGCCGACCCCGGTTGCTGCAGCGCCTGGGGCCCTCATCCCGATTACGCAGGATGTGCAGTTTGCGCAGGGCATCAGCTTTGTCGCGCCGACCGTGACGACCGGCTGGACGGAGAACACCGAGCTCACGACGCGTGACCCGAACGGCATCGCGCTCAAGGATTCGGCTGGCATGAACGCGATCACCTTCACGCATTCGACGCTCGATTCGAAGCACTACCGGGATGAGGACCTCACCCGCTCGGCGCTCCTGTCTGCGCCACAGAGCTTTGTGAACCAGCCGGATCTCGTCGGTGAGCCGGTGAGCTACACGCTGCAGGGCTCGGGCGGGTATCAGCTTGAGCTGCTCGCGCAGAAGATGCAGTGGGGCGGCTGGGCTGGCGGCCAGGATGCGTATGTCATCACGCGCTACATGCCGCAGTCGGACGCCCGCGTCGAAATCGTCGTCCTGTGCCCGACCGGAGACTTGGACAACCCGAACTCCAAGATCCGCAAGAAGCTCGCCGAGATCAGCTTCACGACGCCGTAGCCGGGCACGGCGACTCCGGTGAGGTGCCCGTGGTGCCGCGCCCGCGTCTCGCGCCGACGTCGTGTTCCAGGCATCCCGTCCCTTGACGTTCTGTTTCCCGCGCGATATAGGTCGAAAAGTGCTTGTTGGGTCAGTGTCCGAGTGACCCAACAAGCACTTTTCGACCTATTTGTGTGGATGATCGGGGTCCGGTGACGAGTTCGCGGTGGCGCCGGGCATCCGGCGTTCGGCGGCGGGAACGCCGAAGCCCCGCGGGAGCGGGTGCTCCGGCGGGGCCTCGGGGTGGGATGCGGCAGGCGCGGATACGGGATGCGAACCTGCGCGGGAGCCGGAAGCGTCATCCGGACCCGTCATCCGGTGGGTGCTAGTTCGTGCCGAAGAGCTTCTGGATGCGCTGGACGCCTTCGAGGAGCTGCTCGTCGCCGAGTGCGTAGCTCAGGCGGACGTAGCCCGACGGACCGAAGGCCTCACCAGGGACGACGGCGACCTCAGCCTCTTCGAGGATGTAGTCGGCGAGGTCGAGCGAGGTCGTGACGGTGCGGCCGTCGTAGTCCTTGCCGAGGAGCTCGGTGACGTCGGCGTACACGTAGAACGCGCCTTCCGGCGTGGGGACGCGGAAGCCGTTGACCTTCGAGAGCTCTTCAACCATGAGCTTGCGGCGGCGGTTGAAAGCGTCGCGCATGGCGTCGATCGGCTCGGTCGGGCCGGTGATGGCGGCGATCGCGGCGCGCTGCGCGATGTTGTTCACGTTCGAGGTGAGGTGCGACTGGTGGTTCGAGGCGCCCTTGACGATGTCGGCGGGGGCGACCATCCAGCCCACACGCCAACCGGTCATGGCGAAGGACTTCGCGACACCGTTGACGAGGATGACCTGGTCGGCGAGGCCGGGGACAGCTTCGATGATCGAGGTGGCCTTGACGCCGTCGTAGGTGAGGTTCTGGTAGATCTCGTCGGCGATGACCCAGACGCCGTGCTCGAGGGCCCATTCACCGATGGCCTTGGTCTCTTCGGGGGTGTAGACCGCGCCCGTCGGGTTCGACGGCGAGACGAACATGAGGGCCTTGGTCTTGTCGGTGCGGGCAGCTTCGAGCTGCTCGACGGTGACCTTGTAGTTCTGGTCGGCGCCAGCGAAGACCTCGACGGTTTCGCCGCCGGCGAGCTTGACGACCTCGGGGTAGGTGGTCCAGTACGGGGCCGGGAGGAGGAGCTCGTCGCCGTCGCCGATGATGGCGTTGATCGCTTCGTAGACGGCCTGCTTGCCACCGTTGGTGACGATGACCTGCGTGGGCTCGACGTTCCAGCCGGAGTCGCGGCTGGTCTTCTCGGCGATTGCCTGGCGGAGCTCGGGGAGGCCGGGGGCGGGGGTGTAGCGGTGGTTCTTCGGGTCCTTCACGGCTTCGACGGCTGCGTCGACGACGTGCTGGGGGGTCGGGAAGTCAGGTTCACCGGCTGCGTAGGAAATGATCGGGCGGCCTTCGGCCTTGAGAGCCTTCGCCTTGGCGTCCACCTTCAGGGTTGCGGACTCGGCGATGGCGGCGACGCGGGCAGAGAGACGGTTCGTGGGTGCCATACCTTCGAGCCTAGCCCGTACAGGTAACAGGCCGGTGCATGGGCGTGCGCAACTGCAGGAGATTTGCGTTGGGCTGATCGAAGGGCCCTGACCGGCCGGTGGTCTCGATACGCGCGCAGCGCGCGCACTCGACCACCTCAGTTCGAGCTGATCGAGTAGCGCGCAGCGCGCACCGAGATCACCCCGATCAGCAAATCCACTGCACTTGTGCACGCCCCGCGTTCAGCTCGCGGGGGCAGAATCTCTGCATGTTGCGCACGCAAAAGTTCGCCTCGGACAACGCTGACGAGGTTCGCCGTCTTATCCGCCGGAACCCGTGGGTGACGTTTGTCTCGATGACCCCGTCGGGGCTTGTCGCGAGCCACTACCCGACGCTCCTCGATGAAAGCGACACGACGGACATTTCGCTGCTCACTCATTTGGGGCGCCCGGATGAGGAGTACCACGCCCTGGGTGCGAGCGAGATTCTCGCGATTGTGCAGGGCCCGCACGCGTATGTGTCGTCGAGCTGGTACGACGAGGGGGATGTCATCCCGACCTGGAATCACGTGACCGCGCACCTGTATGGCGTGCCGGAGATCCTCACGGATGACGAGAACTTCGAGGTGCTCACGAAGCTCGTGAATCATTTCGAGCGGGGCCTGCCACTCGGGCGGACGCTGCCGCAGGATGATCCGGGCGTGCGGGCGGTCGCGCGAGCGACGGTCGGGATGCGGCTGCGCGTTTCGCACTTCGAGTTCCGCCCGAAGCTCTCGCAAAACAAGCCCGAGCATGTTCGCGAGAACATCATCCGTGAGCTCAGCGGTTACGGGCCATATGCCCACCACGCGCTCGCGGACGAGATGCGCCGCTGGGGCGAGCAGTACCCCGAGGATCTTCAGCGCGGGCGGGGGTATGGGGGTTAGTCCCTCACCAACGATCCTGCCTCAAGCGGTGTCCGCGCCGGTTGACGATGAGCTTCAAGCGCCGTCGCGTCGACGTCCGGCGCGAACGCGACGTCGGGCATCCTGACGTGCTGAGCGAGACCCGCAGCATCGGTGCCCGTGAAGTACTCGAGCATTGTGGGTGATAACGGGTTCGTGAGGGCGAGCCGCATCTCGACGACGCTCTCTCCGGACTTCGGCATCGTCGTGTCTTGCGCCCACGTTGGGGTGGCGGTTCCTACGTAGTAGAACTCGGTGCCTTCGGCATCGTCCTTCTTGACGAACAGATGCAGCGTTGGGGCATTGCCTTCGCGGAGGATCGCGCGGACCTCGTCACTCTGCAACGTTCGACGGCTTCGCGTGTACCAACGCATTTCCGTTTCAGAGAGAAACTCGTCTTCGTACGCAGTGGACTCGGACGTGTCTTCAGCCTTGTGGTAGGTCACGAAGATGGGACACGTATTCGTAGCGGCATCAACCTTGTAGCCGTACATCGTGCCTTGCTGGGCGCCCGACCAATTCAGCATGCGGCAGACGTCCCGTCGGGAATAGCGTTCGCCGACGATGAGCTCAGACGCGCCGCCATACCGATGCTTCGAAAGATAAAGACCGGTCGCGACAACGTCATCAACGAAGCCCTTCAGCTCGGGGCAATCGCGGTATTCGCGAGCAAACTCAGGATGAAGTCGAATGTGCTCGTTGTCGAGCAGCCCCACTTCCCCGTATCGGGAGTCTCGCTCCGCTTGCGTGGCAAAGGAGAGACGCAAGATCGCAAGTACTGACGCGATGGTCGCTTGGTCATTCGTGCAGCCGTGTTGCGCAACAAGCTGCGCAACTTCATCCGTGGTCAGGATCTCCTCCGGATGCGCGAGCAGGTGTTCCATGAGGAGAAGCTCGTGTGGACGTTTCCCATCGAGAAGCTCGTAGGTGAACACGTTGAGGAATCGATGTTGTTGCTTTGAGGGTTGAGCTATCTCAGTCCGGGTCCCGATTACGAAACGCCAATAGTTCTTGTCGTTTGACGCGATGACGGTTGGATCGACGCTCTGCATCTTCGCAAAGTCGATCAGCATGGGAAGCCGTCCGAGCCGGTCGCGTACTTCAGCGAAGGTGGTACGAAGCGCGCGCCGTGTGTCGAGTCTCGCTTGTGCCAGCGACCGGAAGATTCGCTCCCGCGCAACGTGGGTGAAATTGATGCTGGAAACCCCGGCAATGGCGCCGTCAGCAATCGCCTTCGTCACCCGCTGTCGAACGACGTCCTTGTTGAGTGACGTATCCCCAAAGAGTGCAATCGGGATGAGGAAGTTGTTGGCGTAGTTTCCGATGAAGTCGATGACCCGGAGATGGTCCTTTGCCTTCGTCTTGCGGAGGCCGCGTCCAAGCTGCTGAGTGAAGACAATGCTCGACTGGGTAGCGCGGAGCATGACCACCTGGTTCACCTCGGGAATGTCGATTCCCTCATTGAAAATGTCAACGCTGAGGAGATAGTCGAGTTTGCCGGCCGTGAGCTCAGCGATTGCTGTATCTCGTTCCGCGGCTGAGTTGGCGCCGCTCAGCGCTCGTGTCCGGAGTTGCTTCCCGAAGACAGAACGGTGGTTTAGCTCTTCGGCAAGTGCGGCAGCCTCGTCATTCCGAGAACAGAAGATCAGGCCCTTCACGCCGCTTGCATGTCCATACCGCTCGAGCGCTGCCACGATGTGGCCTGCGCGTTCAGGGGAACTCAGGTGGTTGATCGGCGAATCTTCGCTGACGGTCTCGCCATCGTCCCGCGTGTAGTCCTCAATGCCGTAGTAGTTGAACGGAGCCAGCATGCCTTCCTCGAGCGCCTGCTGCAGCCGAATCTCATACGGAACGTTGTGGTCGAAGAGCTCGTACACGCATGCCCCGTCGGTTCGCTCCGGCGTCGCAGTAATCCCGAGCAAGAAATCAGGTTGGAGTCGCTGAAGCACTCGCTGATAGCTCGCGGCGGTTGCGCGGTGCACTTCATCGACGATCACGAGATCGAAAGCTTCGGGATGGAGCCGATCAAGCGTGTTCTCACGCGAGAGCGATTGCACCGTCCCAAACACATACCGGGCATGAAGGTCACCTCGGCCAGCCGCAACAAGTGAGAAGTCGCTCGCAGGGCCACCGAGGACACGGTGATAATCGCGCATCGACTTGCTCAGGATTTGCTCCTGATGAGCAACGACGAGCATCCGCTCCGGGGCCATTTCGCGAGCGGCCAGCGCAGCAAGGATGGTTTTGCCTGTGCCTGTTGCAGAGATGACGAGTGCTCGACGTTTGCCCGCGGCTCGAAGCTCTCGAAGCGCCGTGAGCGCTTCCTGCTGCATCGCATTCGGAACGATGGGCGTCGTCACCTCGTCGTGTGCAGTTTCGGGTTCGATAACCCTGAAACGGGGGAGCCGTTCCCAACGCTGTTCGTAGTCCTCGATCCAATCAAGATGGAGTGGAACAGATCGGGAGACTTGTTCCTCAATTGACTCGTGGAGCTGGCGCGCGAAATCACCACGAATATCTGATGTGACGCGCACGTTCCATTCCTCATTCGAGAGGAGCGCGTTTCGGGTCAGATTTGAGCTGCCCACGATTGAGGTGAGTGTGCTGCCGTGGTCGAAGAGGTAACCCTTGGCGTGAAACCCCCGCTGGGGATCGTCAATGATGCGCACATCGAGGTTGTCGACCCCAGCCAGCTCGCGGAAAACGCTCGGCTCGTTGAAGTTCAGATAGGTCGAGGTGACGAGCGTCAGAGGGGCGCGGCTATCGATGAGATCTTGCTTGAGGAGCGCCAACCCGCCCGTCGTGACGAATGCGACCGACATCCGCATTCGCTCAGAGCGCTTCATCTCGTGCTTGATTGCCCGAAGAGCGGTGTGCCCTAGCGAACTGTTGCGAATGAGCTCCGGGTTGAACGCACGCCGGGACGGGTGCGTCGCATCGAGAAAGCCGAACGCCAGGTCGTTCTCGAGAATTGCGCGATCGCGCGGCGGTTGGGTCATGGCCTATTGCTGGGGGAGAGCCCGCACAATGTCGTTGATGATGGGGACATCTGCAGGTGACCACTCGAGTCCCTGAAGCTCAGCCAGTGGGCGCCATGCCATCAGGTCGTGATCCGTGCTCTGCTCGGGTGCAGCGTCATCGAGCTCTGCCCAGTAGCAAGCGAGGTCGATGAGGCGACCTTCAAGCGGGGTCGTGTGTCGCGAAGCCAGTGCACCGACGGTGATCGAAACGCCGAGTTCCTCGTGAATTTCACGACTCAGCGCTGCTTCGGCGGATTCGCCCTCTTCAATCTTGCCGCCCGGGAACTCCCACAAGCCGCCTGCACTTTTGTCGGCACGGCGACGACACGTGAGCACCTCATCGCCACGTCGGATGATCGCGCCAACAACAGTGATGGTCTTGACGGACACGGAGCCCCCTTGAAATTGCGGTTCCAGCTGAGGAAAGCCTAGCTGCGCCTGGAACCGCCTGGCTGAACCCCTCAACACCCCCAGCTAGACACCGCGCCCACCCATCGCTTAGACTCGACGAGTTGCCGATCGCAACATGCTGAAGCGTGCCTGTTTGGCGGGCGGAAGCAGGTGAGATCAGCTTCCTAGGGCGGTAGTTCAATTGGTAGAGCAGCGGTCTCCAAAACCGCAAGTTGCAGGTTCGAGTCCTGTCCGCCCTGCAAAACGGCGCTGCGCCGCGGCGTCGTCCACAACGGCGCGAGCCGAACATCGAGCCGTGCGCCACCCGGGCGACTCGGCGTGAAGGGAACAAGGTGTCGCCAGCAAAGGCTGCAGAACCCGACGAGAAGGTCGTCGAGTCCTCCAAGCGCGATATGCACGCTCGCCGCGGCAACCCCTTCAAGAAGGTGGGCCTCTTCTTCCGCCAGGTCTGGTCGGAACTCAAGAAGGTCGTCACCCCCACCCGCAAGGAACTCTTCACCTATACCGGTGTGGTCCTCGGCTTCGTCGTCTTCATGATGCTGCTCGTCACCGCGCTCGACATCCTCTTCGGATGGGGTGCTGGATGGGTCTTCGGTAAGGGCCAGCCGCTCTTCCCTGAGGCTCCGCCCCCCGCAACGGCACCAGCAGACCCGGCAGCTACTGCCCCAGCCGACCCGGCCGCAACCGCACCGGCCGGCCCGGCAGCGACCGAAACTCCCGCCGAAACCGCTCCGGCTGACCCGGCAGCTCCGGCAGAGACGGCCCCCGCCGAGCAGGCACCGGCAGACCCGGCCGCTCCGGCTGAGGAAGCCCCCGCCGACCAGGGCGCCACGCAGTAATCCATCCTTCATCCCGACCGAATCACGAAACGAGGAAACGTGTCCGAGCAGACCACGTCTGACCCGAACGGCCTCTTCGAGACCGCCGAAGAGCAGGACTCCGAGGTGCGCGAAGCCCAGGAAGGTGACGTCGACCAGGGGCTCGAGCGTGCCCGCGTCCTCGAGTCGAGCGACGACGAAGGCATGAACGAGGACAACGAAGACGGCGAAGGAGCCGACATCACCGACGGCGAAGTTGACGCCATGGTCAACGACACCCTCGACATCGACAACGACGAAGAGGCCGCCGCCGCAGTCGCCGCGCGCCTCGACGAAGAAGACCTCGCCAAGGAAGCCGACGAAACGGCCGACCCGTACGAGGCCTTCAAGCGCGAACTCCGCATGAAGCCGGGCAAGTGGTACGTCATCCACACCTACGCCGGTTTCGAGCGCCGCGTGAAGCAGAACCTCGCCCAGCGCACCGAATCCATGGGCATGTCGGACTTCATCTACCAGTGCGAGGTCCCCATGGAGGACGTCGTCGAGATCAAGAACGGCCAGCGCAAGATGGTCACGCGCGTGCGCATCCCCGGCTACGTGCTCGTTCGCATGATGCTCAACGAAGACAGCTGGTCGGTCGTCCGCCACACCCCGGGTGTCACCGGCTTCGTCGGCAACGCCCACAACCCGACCCCGTTGCGTTTCAACGAAGCATTTGACATGCTCAAGAGTCTCGTTGAGGTCGCCGAAGCGCCTGCCGCCAAGCAGGCCCAGGCTGCCGAGGGTGGCGCACCGCGTCAGCCCGTCGCCGAGGTTGACTTCGAAACCGGCGAGACCATCACGATCAAGGAAGGCTCGTTCGCGGGCCTCACCGGCACGATCAGCGACATCAACACGGCGAGCGGCAAGCTCACCGTCCTTGTGTCGCTCTTCGAGCGTGAAACCCCGGTCGAGCTCAGCTTCGACCAGGTCACCAAGCTCTAGCCACCAGCGCGACGCATCGCGTCGCCCACGGCACAGACTCACCAAGCGCCCCGGCGACTTGGCACACACCACCGGAGTCCGGAACGGCCGGACCACCGGGAGAGCCAGCAGCACATGCTGCGGTTCGAACACAGAAAAGGAAGAAACATGGCACCCAAGAAGAAGGTCTCGGGTCTGATCAAGCTTCAGATCCAGGCTGGCGCCGCCAACCCCGCTCCGCCGATCGGTCCCGCCCTCGGTCAGCACGGCGTCAACATCATGGAGTTCTGCAAGGCGTACAACGCAGCGACCGAGTCGCAGCGCGGCAACGTCATCCCCGTGGAAATCACCGTCTACGAGGACCGCAGCTTCACCTTCGTCCTCAAGACCCCTCCGGCCGCAGAGCTCATCAAGAAGGCTGCTGGCGTGAAGAAGGGTTCGGGCGTTCCGCACACGAACAAGGTCGGCAAGATCACGATGGCTCAGTGCCGCGAGATTGCTGAGACGAAGATGGCGGACCTCAACGCCAACGACGTCGACCAGGCCGCGAAGATCATCGCCGGTACCGCTCGCTCGATGGGCATCACCGTCGAGGGCTAGTCCTCGACCACAACACTTCACATCGCGGGAGAGCCGGCCAGGCTCGTAACCGCACTCTCTCGAAGGAGATCAACATGGCAAAGTCCAAGGCGTATCGCGCCGCCGCCGAGAAGCTCGAAGAGGGCAAGCAGTACTCGCTCGAAGAGGCAGTCGCCCTCGCACGCGAGACCGGCTCGGCAAAGTTCAACAGCACCGTCGAGGTGGCCCTCCGCCTCGGTGTCGACCCGCGCAAGGCAGACCAGATGGTCCGCGGTACCGTGAATCTTCCGCACGGTACCGGTAAGACCGCCCGCGTCATCGTCTTCGCAGTCGGTGACAAGGCTGAGGCCGCTATCGCAGCTGGCGCCGACGAGGTCGGTGGCGACGAGCTCATCGCCAAGGTCGCCGACGGTTGGACCGGCTTCGACGCCGCCGTCGCAACCCCCGACATGATGGGTAAGGTCGGTCGCCTCGGTAAGGTCCTCGGTCCCCGCGGCCTCATGCCGAACCCGAAGACCGGCACCGTCACGATGGACACCGCGAAGGCTGTTACCGAAATCAAGGGCGGCAAGATCGAGTTCCGCGTCGACAAGCACGCGAACGTTCACTTCATCGTCGGCAAGGCCGGCTTCTCGCAGGAGCAGCTCCTCGAGAACCTCCGTATGGCTCTCGACGAGGTCGTCCGCCTCAAGCCGTCGAGCTCGAAGGGCCGCTACATCCAGAAGGCTGTCGTCTCGACGACCTTCGGCCCGGGCATCCCGCTCGACGTCTCGGCCATCTAAGCCACGCGCTCAACGCGCAGAAGGGCCCCGCACCGTTTGGTGTGGGGCCTTTTGCTGTGGTGGCAAGGTGTTCGGAAAAGCAGATATGTGTCGCATCCTGAACAAGCCGAGGGATGCGACACATATCTGCCAATCCGTATGCCCGGGTCGGGCGTCTAGTCGATCGTGAGCGCGATCTTGCCGCGCGTGCGGCCCGACTCAATGTGGCGGTGCGCCTCGGCCGCGTCCTTGAGCGGAAAGCTTCGCTCAAGGTGCGGGACGACATCCCCCTGCTCGATGAGCCGCATGATCGCCTGCAGCGCGCGGCCATCCGGTGAACACTTCAGGTGGGATGCGTGGAGCTCACGCCCAGCAGCCTGAATCTCCTCGTGCATCGTCGGGAAGCTTCCCGTCGGCACCGAGAGGAAGGTGCCGCCATCCGCGAGGCACTGGATGGATCGGGAGCCGGTCGCATCCTGCACGTTGCCGATGAGGTCCACGACGAGATCCACCGGCTCCTCGAGGGCATCCTCGAAACGGGTCGCCGTGTAGTCGATGACCTGGTCTGCGCCAAGTTCCTCACAGAACTCACGGTTGCGGGCAGATGCGGTCGCCACGACGTGCGCGCCGAACACCTTCGCGAACTGGATCGCAAAGTGCCCGACGCCGCCAGCGCCCGCGTGGATGAGGATCCGCATCCCGTGGCGGACACTGCCCGCCTCGACGATCGCGTTCCACGCCGTGAGCGCGGCGAGCGGGACCGCACCCGCGACCTCCATCGAGAGGTTCTTGGGCTTCTTCGCGAGCGAGAGGATCGGGGCCGTCACGTACTCGGCGTAGGCGCCCTGGAAACGCGGGTTGAAGAGCATCCCAACCACCTCATCGCCCGCCTGGAACGGTGCGAACTCGTACGGCGGCTGGACGACGACGCCCGCGAACTCGCCACCGAGGATCCACGGCAGCTGCGTGATCGCTGCCGAGACGCCCTTCCCGGAGCGGGTCTTCGCGTCGATCAGGTTCACGCCCGCCGAGAAGACGCGCACGAGCGCCTCAGAGTTGCACAGGACCGGGGCAGGGACATCCTCGCGGTACTCGAGCTTTTCCGGCCCGCCGAACCGGGTGAGGACAGCGGCGCGCATCACGTCGCGCGGGGCAAGGGCAGCGAGGTCATAGCTCATGCCGCCATTCTCGCAGCCGCTCGTCCCGCCCCGCTCCTGCCGCTCGTCCCGCCCCGCTTCCCACCCCAGCTCAGGTCGCAGTTTCGACCTTAGGTATCGATACCTAAGGTCGAAACTGCGACCTGAGTGGAAGGGGGGCGAGGTGGGGCGTTGGCGGAGATGCGCGCTGGGGGCTAGCCGAGGTGGGCGCGAAGGGACTCGACTTCGGCGAGCACGCGATCGGCGAGGATGCGCATCCGCTCGATCTCGGCATCATTCCGCTCGATCCACACGAAGCGCGGCTCCTCATCCACCACGACGAAGTCCTTGTGCCGCTCCCACACGAAGAGCGTCCGCTCGGCGCCGAGCACGTACTGTTGCCACCACACCTGGCGGAGGTAGTTCCGCGGGATGCGCGACCAGGGCTTGTTCGTCGTCTTGATCTCGGCGAGGATGACGCGGCCGTCGTCGTCGCAGTACAGGCCATCCGGTGTGGCCAGGTGACGTCGATCTTCCTCCGCGTGGAAGAGGAGCCCACACGGCTCAACGCCGTGACGCTCCGCAACCCAAGCGGCGATGTGCGGCTCGCGCTCGCGGCCGAAATCGGTGTAGGCGTTCCCGCCAAAGCTCGAGCCGCGGACCTTGTCCTTCACGACCTGGCGCACGGATGCTTCGGTCGCAAGCTTTGCGGCATCCGTTGCGGTGACACCCGCTGCGCGATGCTCGAGCCAGGCGCGGCGGTCGTTCGAGTCGGCGAGGATGCGCTGCTCGTGCGGGTGGAGGCGGGGGAGGCGCCACACGCCGACCGCACTCGCGGGAGCGGGAGCCGGAGTCGGCTCTAGCGCGGTTTCGGATGCTGGTGCAGTGGTGAGCGCGGGCACCTCGGCCGCCTGCTCGGCAGCTTCCGCGGCCTCGTCATCGAAAATCATCGGGCCAAAGGATGCTCTGCTGAGCCGCGTCCGGGCACGCGTTTCCGGACGATTCGCCCGCGCAAACGGCCGGGCTCCGGGGGCATCGCGGTCGAAGACGGCAAGTTCTTCCTCGAGCGCGCGCGTGAAATCTGGGCGCGCGGCATCGCTCGGTTGGAAGAAGACCATTGCCCTATTCTCGCCCAGACCACCGACACGCGGGCCTGCACGCGCCGCCTCGGGCGCGGTGGGTGGCCGAAGTCGTGACTGAATTGCACGCTCTAGGGGAGAATGGATGCGGGGGGAGCATCCATTCCCCTAGAGCGTGCAATCTGGCCGGCGCCCCGCTACTTCGCGAAGAACTTCGTCGGCTCCGAGAGCGGGCGCTCCGGGTCAGGCCGTTCGATGACGGCCTCCGGGAGCTGCGAGAGGTCCTGGATGATCGTCGTCGGCAGGCTCACGCAGAGCGCGCCGTATGAGACCGCGTGGGCGAGAGCGCGCTTGATGCCGAGGCGCGGCAGGTCGTCATGGAAGATGGCGCCGCCGACGCGTCCCGGGCCCTGGATGGAGTGGCCGAGGAAGCCAGCGAGCGTCGCGTCGCCAGCGCCGGTCGTGTTCACGATCGCGGGTGCCTTTGCGAGGCCCCACCAGGCCTCGTCGTGCGTGATCGCGAGGGCGCCGTCGCCGCCCATCGACACGAGCGCAACTTCGAGACCGTGGCGGTCGATGACCTCGCGGCCTGCCTCGAGCACATCGCCCACCGTCGTGAGGTGACGCTCGACGAGGGTGGCGAGCTCGTCGGCGTTCGGCTTGATGAGGTCGACGAGGCCGGATGACGTCCAGCGGTCGAGCGAGCCGCCGCTCGAGTCGAAGGCGATACGTACGCCGAGGGCGCGGGCGCGTTCGAACAGGCGCGAGAGGTCGACGCGGTCAGCCTTCTTCGACTCGGTGCCTTCACCGGCGTAGCGGGGGAGCGAGCCCGAGACGACGAGCCAGTCGGCGCGGAGGGTTTCGATCTCGGCGAGCGTCATGTCGACGGTCGCTTCCCAGTCGTCGCGGGGGACCGGCACCGGACGCTGGTTGATGTTTGTCGTGCGGCCGTCGGGCTCGAGGATGGCGGTGTTGACGCGCATGCGGCCCGGGATCTGGCGGATGCGGAGGACGTAGGGATGTGGCGTGCGGAAAAGGAGGTGTTCGTCTTCGCGGCCGATCGGGAGGACCGCGGAGGTGGGGACGCCAGCCTCGCGGAGCGTGCGCGAGACGTTGAGCCCCTTGCCGGAGAGGAACTCGCGCAGCTCGCTCGCACGGTTCACCTTGCCGGCATCGAACTCGTCGACGAGGTAGGTGCGGTCGATGACGGGAGCAGGGGTGAGCGAGACGACGGCAGTCATTGGCGGGCCTTTCCACGGGGTTGCTCGACCGTAACTGATGGGGGTGAACGGGGCGAGGAGTTGCAATATTGCACGCTGAAAGGGCTATCCCCTCATATAGGAAGGGATACGTCGCTTGGAGTGCATTTTTGACACGACCTCAGCGCGACTCGCCGCTTGCGTAGCGCGTGGAATCCGGCTTAAGCTATCCGAAGCCTTAGACCGCTGGTTCTTCCCGGCTGCTTGCAGCAGGGAGCGAAGGCCCCACAGATGGGCGACCCGCGCAGGTGATCGAAGCAATGCTTCGCGTGCTCACGCACGCGCATGCCCACGCTCCGGCCTCCTGTGCCGGAGCGTTTTTTGTTGGGTTTTGAGGATCTGCGGTACATGTGAGCGACTGCTCACACTGTGCATATGACAGAGAGGAGTGCCATGGCGACCAAGGAGGCAACCGTCGCCGAGCTCACGGAGAAGTTCCAGAGCTCGACCGCCGTTCTGCTGACTGAGTACCGCGGCCTCACCGTGGGGCAGCTCAAGACGCTGCGCCGTTCGATCGGTGAAGACGCGACGTACGCCGTGGTGAAGAACACGCTGGCCAAGATTGCGGCAAACAACGCCGGAATCTCCGCCTTCGACGACGAGCTCGTCGGCCCGAGCGCTATTGCGTTCGTGCACGGCGACCCCGTTGCCGTGGCCAAGGGCCTGCGCAACTTCGCCAAGGACAACCCTCTCCTGGTGATCAAGGGCGGTTACTTCGACGGTAACCCGCTCACCCCGGAAGAGGTCAACAAGCTCGCCGACCTCGAGTCCCGCGAAGTTCTGCTCGGCAAGCTTGCCGGCGCCTTCAAGGCCTCGCTGTTCGGTGCCGCATACATGTTCACCGCGCCCGCTGCCAAGGCCGTTCGTACGGTCGACGCGCTGCGCGAAAAGCAGGAGTCCGCGAACTAGTCCATCCGGACCCCGCGGTTTAACGACAACAAGGAGAAACCCATGGCAAAGCTCACCGCTGACGAGCTCATCGAAGCCTTCAAGGAGCTCACCCTCATCGAGCTCTCGGAGTTCGTGAAGAAGTTCGAGGAGACCTTCGAGGTCACCGCTGCTGCCCCTGTCGCTGTTGCTGCCGCTGGCGCACCGGCTGCCGGTGGCGACGCTCCGGCTGCTGAGGAGAAGGACGAGTTCGACGTCATCCTCGAGGCTGCTGGCGACAAGAAGATCCAGGTCATCAAGGAGGTCCGCGGTCTCACGTCGCTTGGCCTCGGCGAGGCCAAGGCACTCGTTGACGGCGCTCCGAAGGCCGTCCTCGAGGGCGTCAACAAGGAGACGGCTGAGAAGGCCAAGGAGGCCCTCGAGGGCGCCGGCGCCACCGTCACCCTCAAGTAGTCTTCGCTTTCGCGAACTGCTTCGATCGCCTCGCGATCAACGCACTGTACAGGGCGTCGTCCTCCGGGACGGCGCCCTGTTGCGTTGTCGCGGGGCAGTGTTGTGTCGGTTCAGGCTGTGACAGAAGTGATGCTCCGTGTTCATTGGGGTGGATGCTGTGCGTGAGGCTGATTAAGGCCTTTCTGCTGGGTGTGAATCCACCTACAACCTGAGGACGATTGAATAACGCCGATGTTCGTGTTTGCCTTGAGGCATGATCGCTCGTGAGAACTCTTCGCGCCTCCGCGCAGTGTCCCTGACGGTCGCCTTCGGTGTTGTTGCCGGTGGCGTCGCCCTCGTGGCTCCTATGACTGCTCCCGCTGCCTTTGCGGCTCCGACCGACCCGGTGGTGGCGCCTGCTGCGGCCACTCCGGCGGTGTCGGTTGTCTCGACCGACCTTACGGTTGGTGCTATCAACGCAAACGGCATCGAGGTCCGCGTGACGGGCCTCCAGCCGGGCCAGACCTTCGACATGGTTGCCTACTCGCAGGCGGACGGTTCGATGATCGCTCCGCGTGCAGGTGTCAACAAGCCGTTCACCGCTGAGGCAGACGGCACCTGGCAGGGTGCTGTCGTCTTCGATACCACTTGGGTTGCCGGTGACTACTCGATCGCCGTCGGTGGCACGGGCGCGACGGTGACGGCACCGTTCACGCTCGTTGACGTCGCTGTCGAGCCGAGCATGCACCTCACGAACGACGGTGGCGACGGCCAGTACACGGTCGCCGAGGCAGACGCCAACGGTGTCGCCTGGGAGGCAGTTGGCCTCACCCCCGCTGCCGAAGTGACCGTTTCGATGGTTCTCCCTGACGGCTCGGTCGAGGTTCTCGACGAAGTCCAGTACATCGTTGAGCCGAACGGTGGCGTTGCTGGCACCGTCACGATCACGGGTGGCTCGTGGGACACCGGCAAGTACGTCATCACCGCTGTTGAGGGCCAGACTGAGCTTCAGGTCGGCTTCGAGGTTGTTGCCGAAGCGAAGACGGTCGAGCCGGGCGGCGCCCTCACCAACGACGAGGGTGAAGACGGCATCTACACCGTTGCTCAGGCGGATGAGAAGGGGATCGCTTGGGGGGCCTGGGGCCTCACTCCGGACTCGCCGGCCAAGGTTGTCCTCCGCCTTCCCGACGGCACTGAAGAGGTGCTCGACGACGCCGAGTACATCACCGACGCTGACGGGAACGTCGCTGGTGAAGTGTGGCTCGAGAACGCTTCGTGGGATGAGGGTGACTACGTCATCCTTGTGACCGTCGACGGCAAGACCGTTGAGATCCCCTTCACTGTCTCGAACGGTGAGGCCAAGACCGACGAGGGCGAGCAGGGCGGCGAAGCACAGCGCCTCGCAGCCACCGGTGCTGACGCCTTCGGCCCGGCCGGTCTCGCGCTCATGACGCTCATTGCTGGTGCAGGCGCTGTCGCTGCCTCGCGCCGCTTCGCAAAGTAAGGAAGGCCGCAGCACGAGCTGCCTCCCACCCGTAGCCCCGTCCAGCTCTTGGGCGGGGCTACGGCCGTTCTTGTGGGCGTTCTGGTCGAGGTGCTCGGGGAGGCCTCTCGGCGTGTCGCAAAATTCGATTAAAGATTTTTTCGGGGCGTGTCGTGTCGGCTGTGTCTCGTGTTTCGGGTGTAGCGGATGTGACGAACGTTACGTACGATGCGCATGAATACGCGGGAGTTGGCCGTTTCGCCTGCGTCTCGACGGTCGGAAGATGCAAATGTGCTGGACATTTGCGCGCCACTCCCGCGCGGTGCTTGACCTTCATGGTGCATAGACACAGAATGCGCCCCGCTGTTAGCGTGCTGCCATGATCTCGGACACCTTCTCCTCGACCACGACTCGCACGCGCGTGACCGCACTCACGCTCGCCTTCGGCGTCGTGGCTGGTGGCGTCGCCCTCGCGGCCGCCCCGAGCTTCGCAAACCCGGATGCGGCCATTGAACAGAGCTCGCCCGTCACGCTGACGGCGAGCGCCGACACGATCACCCCGAAGGATGCCCTCACCGTCACCGGTGCTGGCTTCACGCCCGGCGCCATGGTGTACGTCCAGGTCACCGACCCGAACGGCGTCCCGAACTTCGCCTACGACTCCGAGGCCCTCACCGCTGACGACGCAGGTGTCGTCACTGCGACCATCGATGCCCCGAGCACCGGTTGGGATGAAGGCACCTACGAATTTGGTCTCTTCGAATCCGACTCGATGAAGGCTGCCCTGCCCATCACGGTGGATGCTGCGGCAACGGCCACCCCGACCGCAACGCCCACGGAAACCGCAACTGCGTCGCCGACGGAGACTGCGGTCGCCACCCCGACCGAGGCGGCTACGGCAACTCCGAGCGAGACACCGACGGCCACGCCGACTGAGGAAGCCACGGCAACGCCGACTGCGGAAGCGACTCCTGAAGTTGCTGTGCCGGTCGAGACAACCTCGCCCGCCCTCCCGACCGAGCCGGCAGTTCCGGCAGCCTCGGCAACCTCGGAGGCAACCCAGGCTGTTCCGACCGAGATTGCTCCCGCTGAGCAACCCTGGGCGCACGCGCTCAAGGAGAAGCTCACTGCCGCCGAAGCGCAGGCTGACGGTGTCTCGTACGAGCTCGGCAACTTCGCCCCCGGCCAGGAGCTCGAACTCGTGCTCACCCTGCCCGACGGCTCCGCCGCACACTTCGAGTCGAGCGACGCGATCATCCCGGACGCTGAGGGGGGCTACGCCGGCACGATCAGCAACACTGGCGAGTGGCAGCCGGGCGAATACCTCGTCCAGGTGCAGGCCAAACCCGAGCAGAGCGCAGCCGGTAACATCGTCGCCGCAGCAGCCGCAACTGAGCGCCAGCACGCCACCTTCACCTTTGTGATCGACGGTGCCGCCGCTGCAGATGCTGGCCAGGCTCCGGCATCCCAGCAGTCCGAACCCAACAACCTCGTTGGCACCGGTGCCGAGCCCTTCGGTCCGGCCGGTCTCGCACTCGTCACGCTTGTCGCGGGGGCAGGCATCTTCGCCCTCACGCGTCGCGCCGAAAGCCGCCGCAGCGAGTAAGGAGCGACACAGCATCCACGCGGTGACTCAGTCGTGAGATCAGGCCAGAACCGGATTCGCGGATTCTGGCCTGATCCGGTTAGGATGGTCGCTGGTCTGTGTCGCGACACAGGCGCTGGAGGATTCGCCTAGTGGCCTATGGCGCACGCTTGGAAAGCGTGTTGGGTGCAAGCCCTCAGGGGTTCGAATCCCCTATCCTCCGCGGTCGAGGGCCCCGAAAGGGGCCCTCTTCGTTTTGTAGATGGTTGCGTGAGGCTGGGGCACGGAACGCTGGCGCGTTCCGGGGGTTCGAATCCCCTATCCTCCGCGGTCGAGGGCCCCGAAAGGGGCCCTCTTCGTTTTGTAGATGGTTGCGTGAGGCTGGGGCGCGGAAA
>NZ_BCSO01000011.1 GCF_001570905.1 [Zimmermannella] alba NBRC 15616
CGTGATCTCGGTGACGGCCTTGTAGCCGGTCGGTGCGGCAACCTCGTGGAAGGTGTAGGTGCCTTCGGCGAGCGTGACCTGCTGCGGCGTCGAGCCCGAAGTCCAGCTCTCGACGACGGCACCCTGTGCGTCGTGAATCTCGATGTCGGCGCCGGGGAGCTCCTTGCCGCCCAGGTCAACCTTCGAGACCTTGACCGGAACCGGGGTCGGCGTCGGCGTCGGGTTCGTGGGGACGAACGAGGCGGAGAGGAGGTTCTGGTAGCCCGGGTTGTTCGACTCGTAAATGTCGAGTCGGACGTCGGCAGGGACCTGTGCGAGCGTCGGGGCACCGGTCATGTCGGTGCCATCGACCGGAGCGGCGATGCCGAGGAGGGCGTAGTACGCCTGCTTCTGTGCGTCCGTCGTGAAGAGGTTGCCGTCAACGCGGGCGGTCGCGATGTCGTAGCGCATGTCGCCGCCGTTGGGGTTGTCAGCGAGCGAGACGCCGTGGGCATCAGTGAGGGCCCAGATGGCGCTCTGCGTCAGGGCGTGGAATTCCGCGTCCGTGAGGCCGTAGTGGGCCTGGATGCCAGCGTTGTCGTTCGGGTAACCGTTGTAGAGGACGCTTTCGACGTGCGCGTCGAGCCCGAGCGGGGTGTACACGGGCGAGGCAGCGCGGTCGGTGTAACCAAGGAGGTTGCCCGAACCGATCTGACGGACAAAGGTTTCGAAGTCCGAGGCGTTCGGGTCGTCGAGCGTCGTGACCGGGTGAGCCCGGCCCATATTGAAGCAGTAGACGAGGTTCGCGAGCACCGAGTTCGAGCCGGGGATCGGCGCGGTGGTGCCCTCGTAGATGTAGATGTTGTCGAGGGCGCCCGTGGTGGCATCCCAACCGTCATCCGTTGAATAACCGATGTAGGTGTCGCCAAATGCAGCGTTCGCGGGGCTAGCAAACCCCATTGCGAACGCGGGAATGGCAATCACCACACCGAGCGCAAGAGCCAGCAGTGCCCTCACTCGTTTGGCCAGTGGCATGTACGTTCCTCACATTTCGTATCTGCGGATCCAAGCGGCAACACCACAGACGCCCCACTCCCCACGGCGCTGTTCACAACCCCGAGCGAATGCGCACACTCGCAGCGAGGGTTCTTCACCACTCATCAACCATTATAGATTTCGCCCACTGACCAAGGGAGCGCGCTTCCCGACCCCCGCCACCACACCGGGCCCAAAACATCAAGCTGGAACACGGCGAAAAGATTCAATGACGGCGCATAAAAAACGTCACTACCACCCTGCACGACCCGCGAAACTGCTGGATCCAGTTGCGCGATCCGAAGAAACCTCAGGTCAGGGCCATAAAATTCTGAACGGTTCCCGAAAAAGGTCCCGTTGCTACAACGTTTCGGAGGGTCCGCCCAGACCGCACCGAAAGGTGCTCACTTCTATCGTGGAACGACGAGGCGGGCGCCCAAACTCTGGGTGCCCGCCTCGTGCCCGCTCGCCGCTAGGCCGAACGCTCGATGAGGGTGCCAGCGAAGAACTCGGCGAGCTCCTGCGTGGCCTCAAGCGGCACAACATGAGCAACATATTGGTCGGGACGGACGACGACTACCGCACCCTGTGGCGCGATGCCGCGCTCAGTGAAAATGTCCGTTCCACGCCCCGTCCCGTAGATGCATTCGATGTCGTGGAGGCCGTACTTGCCGACGGTCGGGCGGAAGGCTGCGGGCGCGCGCTGCACGTCGAAGGTGTCGAAGGCCTGTCGGTAGATGACCTTCGTATCGAAGATGCTCGCCTGATCGCCGCCGGGGAGCTGGTGACGCTGGCGGGGTGAGTCATCCGAAGCCCACCAGGCTGCCCACTGCTCAACTGCCGAGCCTTCCACACCGGGCGCTGCTTCGTCGGCGAAGACGTAGATGCGCCAGCGGCCGTCGGCCGAGTGCTGGTGGCCGATGTGCTGGGTCACGTCATCCGCGATGCGAATCGCCTCGGCCGACTTGAAACGGCGGCCGATCGGGAAACCTGCCGCGAGCGCCTGGTGCTCGTCGCTGCCGGTGATCATCGACTCGTCATAGTCGGTGAGGAATCCGGCTGCGAACTCCTGCTTCGCGCAGTAGAAGTCGGCGAGCTCCTGCGGGCTCCCGAAGTCTTCGGGCTTCTTCGCCATCTGGCTCGACCATTCGCGATCGAAGTCGATGAGGTTTTTCGCGGCCACCTGGCGCTCGCTCGAGTAGGTGCGCAGGAGTTCCTTCGGTGCGCGCCCGTCGACGACGTGGCCGAGCTTCCACGCGAGGTTGAAGCCGTCTTGCATCGAGACGTTCATGCCCTGGCCAGCCTTGGCGGAGTGCGTGTGGCAGGCGTCGCCCATGATGAACACGCGCGGGTCGCAGGCGTTGTCGTTGTCGGCGACGTCGTCGAAGTCGTCCGTGAGCCGGTGACCGACCTCGTACACCGAGTACCAGGCGACCTCCTTCACGTCGAGCGAGTAGGGGTGGAGGATCTCGTTCGCGCGGGCGATCGCCTCATCCACGGTGGTCTTGCGCACTTCGCCGCGGCTTCCCTCGGGCACTTCGCCGAGGTCGACGTAGCAGCGGAAGAGGTGGCCGCCCTCGCGGGGGATGTGGAGGATCGAGCCGTTCTTCGAGGTGATCGCGCACTTCGTGTGGATGTCAGGGAAGTCGGTCACGGCCATCATGTCAACAACGCCCCAGGCATGGTTCGCCTGCGCGCCGGAGAGGCTGCGACCGATTGCCTTGCGGACGCCTGAGCGGGCTCCGTCCGCGCCGACGACATACTTGCAGCGGACGACGAAGTCGTCACCCGTGCCGCCGCCTGCGTCTCGGTGGGCTGCGTCCGCGTCGTCCACAACGGATCCCGCTTCAGCGCGACGGCGGAGCGTGACGGTGATCGGGTATTCCCCTGCGGTCTCGCTGCGGTCGACCTCGAGCGAGACGAACTCGATGCCGTAGTCGGGCTGCAGGCGCGTGGGCGAGAAGCGCATGAACTCGTCGAAGTAGTCGATGACGCGCGCCTGATTCATGATGACGTGCGGGAACTCGCTGATGCCCTGCGGGTCGTCCTCGGTGCGGGCGGTGCGGATGATGTTGTCCGGGTTGTCGGGGTCGGGCGACCAAAAGTTCATAGCCTGGATGTGGTACGCCTCGTGGGCGACGCGGTGGGCGAAGCCGAAGGCCTGGAAGGTTTCGAGGCTGCGGGATTGCAGGCCATCCGCGCGACCGATTTCGAGTCGTCCGGCGCGCAGGTCGACGATGCGGGTGCGCACGGTCTCGAACATGGAGAGTTGGGCAGCGGTGATCATGCCAGCGGGGCCTGCGCCGACGATGAGGACATCAAGTTCTTCGGGGAACTCGGGGCTCCAGATGTTGCCGCTCCGGGCCGCGGGCTGGATGCGCGGGTCGGTCGAGACGTAGCCGTGGTGGTGAAACTGCATCGTGACTCCTCCTGTCGGCGTCCTTGCCGACGTGCACTCGCTGCAGGCGGCGCTGCCTGCATAAGGCAGTGTACTCACAGAATGCGATGAAATGCGAGGAGACCGCACAGCCGTTCAGCCCATCGGCAGGATTTCGCACGGGATGCCTGACAATCTGCAAAGTTGGGTGAGCTGGTCGGGTAGGCCCACCTGAGCCACCGTTCACCTGGGGCATCTACGGTGGCGAATACCCGCAACGTGGCGCGTGAGCGCCCGCTACGAGAAGTGGAGAGAGTCATGTCCGCACTGCTTGAAGGCCGCACCGCCATCGTCACGGGAGGAACGCTCGGCATTGGCCGGGGCATCGCCGAGGTGCTCCGTGCACACGGCGCGAAGGTTGCCGTCACGGGCCTCACCGAGGAGGAGTGCGCTCCGATGCGCGAGGCGGGCTTCCTGGCGTCCGCGCTCGATGTTCGCGATGCAGCCCGCACCCGCGAGGTCTTCCAGGAACTCATTGCCGAGCTTGGCGGCCTCTCGATCCTCGCATCGAACGCTGGCGTGTACCCGCAGGCCGAGATCGCGACGATGAGTGACGAAGACCTCGACTTCATTTTCGACATCAACGTCAAGGGCACGGTGCACGCGGTTCAGGCTGCACTGCCGGCGCTTGAGGAGTCGGGCAAGGGCCGCATCGTACTCACGAGCTCGATCACGGGTAACCTCACGGGCTTCCCGAAGTGGTCGCACTACGGGGCAACGAAGGCTGCGCAGCTCGGGTTCATGCGCTCGGCCGCGATTGAGCTCGCACCGAAGAACATCACCGTGAACGCGGTGCTGCCGGGCAACATCCTCACGCCAGGCCTCAAGGACATGGGCGAGACGTATCTCGAGCGGATGGCGCGTTCGGTGCCGCTTGGTTTCCTGGGCGAGCCGGAGGACATCGGCGAGGCGGTTGCGTACCTTGCGTCGGATGGCGCGCGCTACGTGACGGGCCAGTCGATCATCGTGGATGGCGGGCAGGTGCTGCCGGAGTCGCCGGAGGCACTCGAAGATTTGCGTTAACTCGCCGACACCCCGACTGGATCGTTCGGACTGGATATAGCGAGGGCAATTCACCGCTATCCTGAGACGAGCACAATTTCGACCGGGGCTCGCGCTCCCTCACAGTGAGGCAGACACGATGGGACATCGGGAAACCCCGGACCATGTCCTCAACGTGGACGCTGATCTTGGGCTTGGCCTGACCCCCGGCCAGGTGATGCATGCCCGCAAGAAGGGTGATCGACGCTATGAGCGACTGCGGAGCCAACTCATGGAGTCGGAATTCGCGCTGCAGGTCGAGACACAGTTCGGCGCGCTCGACCGCTTGAAGCCTGCCGGTGGACGCCTTCCACTCGGGCCGTACCTTGCGGCGCTGTGGTGTCGGCGCCACTTCATTTGGCGGGATGTGAAGAGCCGGGTTCGGACGAGCAACGCGAATGAGCGGCTGGGGTCGCTGTGGCTCGTGTTGCGGCCACTTCTTGACGCCGCCTTCTACGGCCTCATCTTCGGGCTGGTCCTCAAAGCGGGGCGCGGTACTGAAAACTTTGTCGCGTTCATCCTCATCGGCATTTTCATGTTTCAGTTCACGAATGCCGCAATTTCGCAGTCCCCGGGCGTCATTCGCCAACAGCGCGCGCTCATTCGCGCGTTCAGTTTTCCGCGAGCCGCTATCCCTGTTTCGCTGGTCATCCGGCAACTCCTCCAAGCAGCACCCGGATTCGCTGTCATGCTCGTGCTCATCTGGGCAATCCCCCCGCACGAACAGCCAACTCTGCTGTGGCTCCTGTTTCCGGTGCTGCTTGGGATTCAAATTCTGTTGAACCTGGGTATCGCACTTGGGCTCGCCCGGTGCGGCCACGCAATTCCAGACCTGGGTCAGTTCGTGAGTTTCGTCGGCAGAATCTTGCTGTACGCCTCGGGTGTCATCTTCCCAATTGACCGGTTCGTCAACCACCCGCTAGCGCTGTTCATCGTTGAACTGAATCCGATCTATCAATTCATTGATTCCTACCGCATGATCCTTATGCAGGGAGCACTCCCTTCATTTGAGCGGTGGATGACGATGCTTGCGTGGTCGATCGGCACTCTCGTCGTCGGGTTCTTGACGTTCTGGCTGAAGGAGGAGTCCTATGGCCGCGAGTAACCCCAAGTCGAGCGAGAGCGTGCCGCTGGACACCTCTCCGATCCGCGTCACCGAGACTGAGGCATACGCCTTCGACGCTGACGAAGTTGCCCGCGCTGGCCGCCGCATCTCCAACGACAACATCACAGTCTTTGCAGACGATGTTCACCTGCGATACCAAGTCCGAGCGAGCGCATCGAAGCGGAAGGGTTTCCGTTTTCCCCGCACCCGGAGTGTGAAAGCCCTACGTGGCGTTTCGCTTGCGGTTCGCGAAGGCGAGTTTGTTGGCCTAGTTGGGCGAAATGGGTCCGGCAAGAGTTCGCTCCTGCGCGTCCTGGCAGGCCTTGAGCCGCCGAGCGAGGGCCTCGTCCTCACTTCCGCTCAACCACAGCTTCTCGGCGTGAGCGCCGCTCTGCTTCCTGAGCTTTCAGGAGAGGAAAACATTCGGCTTGGCCTCTTGGCGATGGGGTTCAGCCCTGAAGTCGTCGAAGAGAAGCGCAGTGAGGTTGCCGAACTTTCAAACCTGGATGACGCACTCCGAATGCCGATGCGAACCTATTCGTCTGGCATGGCCGCGCGTCTCCGTTTCGCGATTTCAGTCGCCGCAAAGCCCGAGATCCTCATGATTGATGAGGCGCTCTCCACAGGCGATGCCGCTTTCATGGAGCGATCACGGCGAGCAATGGACCAGATGATCGCCTCGGCGGGCACCGTGTTCCTCGTGAGCCACGCCGCCCAACAGATCGAAGAAATGTGCACGCGAGCCGTGTGGCTCGACCGTGGCCGCGTTATCGCCGATGGGCCTGCGGGCGACATTGCGCGAGCCTATCGGTGGTTTGCCCACAACCTGGCTCAGGGCAACAACGACAAGGCCGAACAACTCCTGGCGGATGCCGCACTACAATTTCAAACATAGGTTTCTGCCGATACACCATCGGCTGGTACAACCCCTAGTCCCCCCCCTCTTGAGCGCCTGGAGCCCACCATGACCCGCCCCAAGATCATGACCGTCTATGGCACGCGCCCGGAAGCGATCAAGGTCGCACCGCTCGTGAAGGCGCTTGCCGCCGATGACCGCTTCGAGTCGCTTGTCGTGTCGACCGGCCAGCATCGCGAGATGCTCGAACAGGTCAACTCCATGTTCGGCATCGTCCCCGACGTTGACCTCGCGATCATGAAGCCGGGCCAGACGTTGAACGGCATCGTCTCGCGCGTGATTGCCGCGCTCGATGAGGTGCTTGAGCGTGAGCAGCCGGATGCCGTCGTGGTCCACGGCGACACATCGACGGCTATGGCCTCGGCAATTGCCGCGTTCAACCGCGAGATCAAGGTCGTGCACCTTGAGGCTGGCCTTCGCACGGACACTCTCTTCTCTCCCTTCCCTGAGGAGGCGAATCGCCGCCTCATCTCTCGCGTCTCGTCCCTCAATCTCGCTCCGACAGCGCTCTCGAAGCGAAATCTGCTCGCCGAGAACGCTGACGAGGCAACCATTGTCGTCACCGGCAACACCGTCATCGACGCGCTCATTGAAGCAAGCGGCTGGGACACCCACTTCACCGACGAGAAGCTCGAGCAGCTTGCACACGATGACCGCCGTGTCATCCTGGTCACGACGCACCGTCGCGAAAACCTCACCGCGATGTCGGCAATCGGCCGAGCCATGAAGCGCCTCGCGGAACGCTACCCGGATGCGGCGGTCGTGCTGCCGGCTCACCTCAACCCGAAGGTTCGCGCGGCTGTGCTGCCGGAGATCGATGGCGTCGAGAACGTGATCGTGACGGAGCCGCTCCCCTACAACGAGTTCACGAAGCTCATGGCTCGTGCGACGATCATCCTCACTGACTCGGGCGGGGTTCAGGAGGAGGCTCCCGCGCTTGGAAAGCCGGTGCTCGTCATGCGCGAGAACACCGAGCGGCCGGAGGCGGTTGAAGCGGGGACGGTGCGACTTGTGGGCCTTGACGAGGATCGCATCGTGGCCGAGGCCGCGAGGCTGCTCGATGACCATGAGGCCTACGCGGCCATGGCGAATGCCGTGAACCCGTACGGCGACGGTAAGGCCGCCGCGCGTGCAGTTGCGGCGGTCAGCGCCCTTACGGGCGAAGGAGCGCGCCTAGCTGATTTTGCAGCGGGCGCAATGATGCCCAAACCTGAATACCGAGGAAGCAACGTGGATCAGTGACCCTCCACATTTGTGCAGTCAAAAGATAGGCACCGAAGAGACACTTTTCCTCACAATCGCGAAGTCGCCTCCAATGCGAGTCACTGACCGGTTACCGAGCTGTGCACTCACCTTTGTCGACCTCAGAATCTTGGCTCGACGAGAGAACGTCACCAACCCGACAACACGCAATACGCAACACCAGATGATGACAATGGACCTCGCACCCGCACAGCATTTGCTGGCCATGTAGTCCGAGTTCACACCCAGGTCACACTGAATCGGCTCACAACTCAGCACAGAGCAGTAGACACATTTCGCCATGAACGCCGAACACCAGGGACTTCGGGCCTATCCCAGATCAATTCGTTAGTCATCGATCACCTCGACCCCCGAGGTTGGGCAAGTCTTCCCATGCTCCACGCCATTCACCACCGTGGACTAGTTCGAGTCAACACATCACTGAGCTGGAATGCCACATCGGCCGACCTACCCGTCGCCAGACTGCAACGAACCAAAAACTGCGTCGTGCAACTGCTCACCAGGCTGGCCATAGAAACTCCGCCACCGAAAGCCCAAGACCGCGACCCCAGCTATAAACCATACACAAAGCGCAACTAACGATTCCACGCGCAGAGCACCAGGAAAAGCAGGTATCAACAGCAACGCCAGGAACCCTACAGAGTTTATACACCCGATCACGCCAAAGATAGCCGCCACTATAGAAGCCGGGATCTTTTCAGCCATCCCGGGAACAAACCCGAAGCGTCCAATTCTGTACGAACAGTAGGACGTATAAAAGTACGTGACAGCAATGCCCACACTTGTCATGTCAACCACCCACAGCAGGGCCTGACGACCAAACCACGGAGCAATCAAGCACAGAAACATGACAGCTAGGATGCCAACGTAGGGAACACCCTGCTTTCTACTAACCCACGCAAAGAACTCGGGGACCATCTTAGCGCGTCCCATTACTAGCAGCACCCGGCTTGCGGCAACATAGAAACCATTAAGCCCTGTCAAGACCCCCATGGCCACGGCAATGATCATGATGATATCCCCAATAGGGCCAATGAGGTGCGAGATGACTGAGGCAGTTGGCCAGACTTCGTGAGCCCAGGGTTCCAAGGAATCGGCCGCAGCAAACGCAGTCGCCATGGCCATAGCGACATAAATCGCTGTAGCGGCGCCAATGCCCCACATGAGCAACGCGAATGCGCGCCGGGGCGAAAAGTTAAACTCTGCCGCAGTTTGCGGGACCGTGTCAAAGCCAACGTATGCCCACGGGGCAAACGCAACGATCGTCACCACAGCAGACCACATATCCACACCTGTCGGAGTTGGTGGCGCTAGTCGCAACCCACCCGGCAGGGCACAAAATATGGTCGCAAAGAACAGCGCAACAACAGCAGCAAGCATGACTATGCAAGCAAGAAGTTGCACACCGCCCGAGACACGAATGCCCTTCATGTTGATCAGTCCGAAAACAACGATCGCAAAACTAGAAACTATGATCTCCGGCCAGTACACCGACCAGCCAGCAATGACATAGAGCTCCCCCTGCATCATCAGACTCGGAAATGCGTGACGAAATACGAGCGCAATCGCCGATCCGTTCAGCGCGGCAATTCCCGAGTAGGCAAGAGCCAGACACCACCCGGAAATGAACCCATGCACCCGCCCCAGCGCCGACAAAGCAAAGGCAACCCCACCTCCCGCCACAGGGAGAGCTTTGATCACCACCGCATAGTTCACAGCGATGACGGCGATCAGACCGCCACCGATCGCAAACCCCACCAACACTCCAAGCCAACCCGAGGTCGTCAACCAGGAGTACGGAAGGACGAATGCACCCCAACCGACCGCAGCCCCCAAGGCAATCGCGAAGACTGCACCTTCACTCAAGCCCTTTAGGAGGGAGCCACCAGTCTGTTTTTTCTCATTCAAGTCAGATCAGTCTCAGCTTGTTCCCACAACTGCCCCAGCCGGGTGGAGAGCGGCGGCATCATCCGCTCGCGGTCCTCATAATAGAATGTACCCGGGACGAGGGTAAATTCTCCAAATAGTGGCCCCCGGGCGGAGTTGTACATGTCTACGCGCACAAAAGGAGTAGGCACGGCAACAGAAATTCGACGCGCAGCGTTCATTAAGCTTTTCCATTCGGCCGGCGGGGCCACCGAAATGCGTTCAATCAATTTTTCATTGACGCGAATAAATTCGCCAGATTCATCCGCGAGTGGAACAAAGTCCCCATCGAAGTATGCGTGGCGTACCCGAGGTTCCGCCCTAACAACCCGATGGATCAGACCAATGCGCCCCTGAAAGCAGTAGAACTTCCAGTCGTCGGGCACTAGTGATCCCGTCACATCCTCGACAAGCTCTTCAGCGATCCATGCCTTGTTTCCGGCTTGGGACTTCTCAGCGAGACGGAACTGTTCCTTCCGCACCTCTTCGATAGTGTAAGCCTTGCCCCACAAACTATCGACGTAAACGTCACCTTGCCGACGCAAAACCATCACGCCAAGCGAACTAGAAAGAAACGTCGGCTTCAGAACGAAAGCATCTGGTAGATCAAGGAAAGTGATTTCATCAACAGAATTGAACGTGCTATACACCTGGGGCGAGTCCACTCCCAGCGATCTGACAAACTGCTCACCCCTCACTTTGTCATGCAAGTACCCCGGCAAACCAGGCTCCTTGCCTGAACCGCGCCACCGCACGCGAGTCAGGTAGTCGGGCTGCATTTGATGTCTCATGTTCTGCACTTCTATCGATCCAGTTATCGTGCCGCTTAGTTCTCTTCAAGAATGACTGAGGCTAGTTTCTGCACAGAGCCTGCTGGCACAGAGACCAGCATTTCTTTCCCGAAGTATCGATCCCACACGGGAAGCTCGAAGGCGGCGACTCGCAGACCACATTGGGTAGCTTCCGCCACCGAGTAGCCGAACGACTCCATCAGGGATGTCGAGACGCACCAGCCGCCTGCATCACGCACGCTACGGTATGCCTCAGCGATTTGTGCCTGCGACAGGTTCAGGTAGAGGCGAACACGATCCTCTACACCCATGGCAGCGCACTCAGACAGAAACTTGTCCGCGCGATCCGGATCGCTTTCGAGGCTCACAATGACGTGGCCCACGTACTGCTCCGGCAGTTGGGCGATCGTTCGAATGAAGTACTGATATCCCTTACCCGAATCGAATCGTCCTACCCAAATCAGTGGAATGGCGTTCGCGTCCTGCTCAAAGCGTGAATTGGCGAAGAACTCGGCCCTGCCATCGGTCGAGAACAGTGCCGTGTCCACCAGGTTAGATTCGACCTCGAGTCGATCCCGGACTCGCAGCGGAAGAAGGTCGCGAATCTGCTCAGTCATGACTGAAGTCGGCGCGATGAATCGTGCAATGCGATCAACCTCGAGCTGGTCGATCTCTTCTTTCACGATCGACATGTCCGAGGAGTGAAACTCGTACGTAACACGGCAATTCTCGAACTTCACTAGCTGATTCGACGTGGCTGGTGAGCTCAGCACCGACACGCTCGAATAGGAGAAGTTCTCCATGAGGTAGTTGAAGTATGACGTCGAGCGGTCCTGACGAACGATCCGGACGGTCACGTTCGGCAGATCCTCGAATGCGAAACGGCCACCGCGATCATTGAAAAAGACCACGTCATAGTGAGCCTCTGGATTCTTGCGCGCACGGCCACGGATGACCGAAGTCACGCCGCCCTTGGAGCAGTTCGGGTAGACAATGAGATGTCGCACGGCTATGCCTCCTGGCTCGGGACGGTGAGGTCAATGAAATCGAGGCATTCACGAGCACGGTCGTCCCAGCTCGCTCCCTGGACGAAACGCTCGACCTCGTCGCGTTCTGCGTTCAACACCGGTGAATCAACCGCTTCACGCAATGCCTTCACGAATTGGTCGACACCGTGGTAAGTCCACGTAGCGGGGTACTCATGAACCTTCCCCATGGGAGCAGTGACACAACGGAGTCCCCACGCGAAGTACTCGTAGATCTTGTTGGGGTCAACCGATCGCGTGAGAGGAATGTCCTTAAACGGGATTAGGCCGACCTTCCAGTTCTGAACAATTTCAGGAAGTTCTTCGTGCGTCTTCGGGCCAAGAGCGATCACATTTTCAGGCAGCTCAAGCCCGGCGGGCATCCCGTGACCAACGATTTCAAACCGGACGTCGGGCATGCGCTGGGCAGCCTGAACCACGAGGGGCCAATCGAACCATGAGCTCGTCAGGTGGCCTACGTAGCCCACCGTTGTGCTGTCCGCACGACGCACCGCGGCGGACTCGGTGCGAAGCGACTCACCATTGTCAATGACGTGACGGTTCACGGCGTTCGGGATGACGCGATGAGCCTCAAGCTGGGGCTTCATAGAGACGAGCTTCTCGTCGAGCGCGGTGCTCACGCTCATGACGTAGTCGGCGATGCCCAGCATTCGGCGCTCGAGAAGCGGTGAGTACCACTTCGAGTATCCAACTCGGTTGAATTCCTCCATGTCGTCACGTGCTTCGTAGACTACCTTCCATCCCTGCGTCTTCAGCATGGTCGCGACAGTGACAGACTGCAGCGAAGGGAACGAGCTGCAGATGAAGGTGCTGTTGTCAGCCCCTCGATCCGCAAGCACAATGCTCAACATCTCGTCCACGCCCTCGCGGGGGATCTGCAACACGTGGTCGTCATGCACCATCGGCATTCCCTGAAGTGAGCCGAACGGAATGAAGATCACGTATGCGCCAAGACGTGCGTAGGCTGCGGTGAGGTTGTTCGGCCGCAGCGCAAGAGTTTCGTGGCCAAGAGGGGGTGCCGTCGTATCGATAATGATCAGCGGCACCTCGCTAGGGATTGACCGCACGAATTCACGTAAGGTGCTGTCATCTTGATTTGAATGCTGTTCAACCTTGACAGCTCCCGAAATGAGCGCTGTCTTAGAGCCCCAGTCCTGGCCTTTCAGCCTCAGCCAGGCAGCCTCGCGGGGAACCTCGACCTCAACCTGGGTAGTCGTTCGGGTCTCAGCGACGCCTTGAAGAACGAAGATGGGGCCCAGCTTCGGGTTCTGCTTCGAATCACCGATCGGCGTAATGAGCTGGTCATTCTCATTGAAGAACGAAATTTGGACGGGTCCGCTCGAGTCAACCTCTTGTGCAAGGTGATTAATGAAGATGTTGACCCGGTCGGTGCCGCAATGCAACTCTTGTTTCAGGTCAAGGTCTCGGGCCGAGTATCGGAGCGGCGCGCCGCTGGGGAGACTGGTTCGACTGTTCGAAGCGCCTCGCACATTGACGATTAGCCCCTCGAGCACCCGTGTCTCAACAGCTTGCTTCCAACGATGGCCCTGCAGCTTAATGAGCGTAACGCCTTTGGGTACCGTTACCGAGAACTCGTCGATGGAAGGTGAGTTCTGGTCACCGGGAGTCAAGTACATGTATTCGCCAACACGACGCGAGTAGGTCGGCCACTCCGGCAGCGGCACACGCTTGCCTTGGGCGTCAAGTGCACGAACTTCGACAAGTGCCGCCCCTTCTACCTCTTCCGAGGAAAAGGACTCAACTGCGATATCAAGAACTTGACCCTCGCTCACCGACATCGAGTGCGAGACGGATTCAATCGCTTCAGTTGACACCACCTCGTCTCCGCACTGAATGCGCCTCGGGAGAGAGCTACCGGGAGATTTGCTTCGGCGAATCGATCGCGACAGGGTCGATCGGAAAGTCGTCATGTTGCCCTTTCTGCCCGCAGGGGGTGAGGCCTACCGCCACACACCCTTCGTGTCGATCACGATCTTCTCTGCAAGAAGTGAACGATCAATCTGCTTGAACGGCGCGTGGTCGACGAGGAGCACGACGATATCGGCTTCCTCGATCGCCTCGAGCGCTGGCATTTGCTTGAGGTTCTCGAAGCGCGTGAGCTTCTCGGGGAGCTCTTCGACGTTCGGCTCCGCAACAAGGATCGAAGCGTCCTGCAGCTCGCCGGCGATGCGCTCAACAATGTTCAGCGAGGGCGACTCGCGGAGGTCGTCAATGTCCGGCTTGAACGCAATACCAAGCATCGCGATCTTCGGAGCCTTGAAACGGTCTGCCTTTTCGAGCACCTTCTGGATGACGATCTCGGGCTTCGAGTCGTTCACCTCGCGTGCGGTGCGGATGAGGCGGGACTCCTCGGGGCACGACGACACAATGAACCACGGGTCCACCGCGATGCAGTGGCCACCAACACCAGGGCCAGGCTGCAGGATGTTCACGCGCGGGTGATGGTTCGCAAGCTCAATGAGCTCCCACACGTCGATCGCAAGCTTGTCGCAAATGATCGACAGCTCGTTCGCGAACGCGATGTTCACGTCACGGAACGAATTCTCGGTGAGCTTCGCCATCTCAGCCGTCGTCGCCGTCGTGAGCAGCAGCTCACCATTACAAAACGTGGCGTACAAGGCACGCGCAAGCTCTGCCGCCTTCTCGCCAATACCGCCGATTACGCGGTCGTTCTCAGCCATTTCAACGACGATGCGGCCCGGCAGCACCCGCTCGGGGCAGTGCGCGAAGTAGACGCTGTTCGACTTACCCTCGTCCAGCGTAAGGTCGGGGCGCACGTCAAGGATGAACTGAGCCATGCGCTCAGTCGTTCCAGGAGGCGACGTCGACTCAAGGACGATGAGCTCGCCACCCTGCAGCTGCGGGGCGATACCCTCCGCGGCCGCACGGATGTACTTGATGTCGACGTCGTGGTCGTCGGTAAAGGGCGTCGGAACCGCCACAATGTACGCGTCCGAGTGAGGCGTCGTCGTCTGGGCGCGAAGACGCCCCTGCGCCACAACACCAGCGAGCATCGACTCAAAGTCAGGCTCGAAGAACGGCACCTGGCCAGCGTTGATCTGCTCAACGTAACGCTCATTGACATCTACGCCGATGACGTTAATGCCTTTCGAGGCCATGAACGCGGCAGTCGGAAGGCCGATGTAGCCGAGACCAATAACACAAACCGTTTCGAACGGAGATTCCACAACAGGAGCAGCAGACATGAGAGTGGGGGAACCCTTCGTGAAGCAACTGAGCGCACACGCTGCGGTAGGCAACATGTCGCGTCGTTTATCCTACCGCAACCTAATCGAGATTTTTTGATTCAATTTGGCAATTGGATTGGGTTCAAGCTCCGCCGCTAGGCACTGTCGAACCGCAGCAGGGTCGCCGATCCGGGGGCAAGCTCGGACACCGACGACACATCCGCTGGCCCAAGCGGCAGCAGCCGGGACTCATTCCTCGCATCCAACGAAGGCCCCGAGAGCTGCGATGCCTCCCGGAGTTCTAGGCCCGCCGGCGTCACAACCTCAACCGGCGACGACCCCACCGCAGCCGGATCAGCCATGTTCACGACCACAACATCCAGACCCTCTGCCGCTGCCACGCCATAGGCGTAGACATCCCCACCGCCCGACACCTCGACCGGCACCACGGCGCCTTCCCTCAGCTGCGCGAGAAAGAGCAGCGCCAAGTAGTTCGCCTGACCGTTGAGATCAGGCGTCGCGGGCTGCCCCTGCTTGCCGGTATCGCACACGACACTCATCGGCGCTCCCCCGCTGCACGCCCCAAGCATCGAGTGGAACGCCATCATCGACACCCCAAGCTCTGCCGCATGCACCGCGTAATCCACCGTCCACAGCGCCTGCGCGTGCGTACGCGAACTCTCATTCGAGCCAACACACGAGGTCGAACCCGTCTCCGTCATCCACAGCGGCAGCTCCGACTTCGACGCCTCATCCGCAGCCATGCCGACGATCCTCTCCGCCTTCTCATGCATCGACGGCGCCACAAGATTTGCCACCGTCGGCTCGAAGGCGGCATCCGTCGTCCCCTGGCGCCCCGGACACGACCAGAGCGGATACCAGTGCGAATTCAACGACACCGTGTTCGACAGCCCCGCCGCGACGAACGCGCGCCACCACTTCGCGTCGAAGGTGCCCGGACCAGAGATCGGAAGATCCGGCACGCGCGCGTGGATCACCCGTTCATACTCGGCAATTTCCGCCTGATACTCCTCGGTACTCCAGGACGCGTCGCGGATCGCATACTGCGGCTGCGACTCAAGGAAGAAACCGTTCGGCTCGTTCCCGAGCGTGACGCCCAGGAGCCTCTCGCCGAGGCTCAAACTCGCGGCTTCCGCCATCGAGGCGGCCCGCTCCGCATCCTTGTGGCCAAGATCGAGATCAAGGACGACCGTCGCGTTTGTCGCCTCAGCGAAACGTGCGAGCCGCGCAAAGTCCTCCGGCGTCACCGTCGCCTTCGCCCACTCCGGTGCGGGCTCATCCGAGCCGGTAAACCACACCCGCCGATCGACCGAATTGCCGCCAAAACGCAGCACCGGCCCGTCAAGGTGGCTCATCAGGATGTCAAGGCTCGAGGCCCCAGGTTCCCAACGCGGATCCGCCAGGTCACTCATCTCGAACGAGAGACCAACGTTCGTGTGATGCCAGGCGGGCGTCGACACACTCGCTTGGGAGGGATCACTGCCCGGCGCAGGAGAACCCGTCGCGAGGGTCGACGCTGCAGCGTAAGCGGTCGCGTCCGGAGTGATCGTCAGGTTCGCGCCAGCAGTCTGCACGGATGCCACCGGCTGCGAAAACGGCTGCCCCTGCGCCTCGAGGCCCGGGACGTACCGCATGAGCTCAGCCCAA
Source organism: [Zimmermannella] alba NBRC 15616 (assembly GCF_001570905.1). Classification (GTDB taxonomy): domain Bacteria; phylum Actinomycetota; class Actinomycetes; order Actinomycetales; family Microbacteriaceae; genus Pseudoclavibacter; species Pseudoclavibacter albus. The sequence continues at coordinate 16,417 of NZ_BCSO01000011.1, forward strand.
GAGTCGGCCTCCTGCGTCGGGGCAGGTTTCGCCTGCTCGTCTGGAACCGGCGGTGTCGAACACGCACTGAGCACGAGGGGCAGCGCCAGAAGCGCAGCCCGCCAGCGTCGCGATCGCCGACCGCGCGTCCCGCGCTTCCACACCATCTCGATCCCTCCGCCGCCCACGGCTCACAACATTCTTGAACGACGATCCTCCAATTCGGCCTAGCGCGGCGAATACGCGACCATCGGGGCGGGTATCGTGGCCAGCATCCCGGACCACCCACCGCACGGAGGAACCATGCGCGTGCTGCTCACCGGCGGCGCCGGCTACATCGCCAGCCACACCGCCGTCTGCCTCATCGAACGCGGACACGAAGCCATCGCCCTCGATAACTTCGCAAACAGCAGCCCCGAATCCGTGCGCCGTGTGCGGGAGATCACCGGCGGCGCCCTCCCGCTCATCGAAGGCGACGCAACCGACCCCGCCGTGCTCGCTCGCGTCTTCGAAGAACACCGCCCCGACGCCGTCATCCACTTCGCTGGTCTCAAGTCCGTGTCGGAATCCGTCCGAGAGCCACTCAACTACTACCGCGTGAACCTCGGCTCCACCCTCGCCGTCCTCGAGGCGATGGCGGAAGCTGGCATCCACAAGATCGTCTTCTCCTCCTCGGCAACCGTGTACGAGCAGCCAGGCTCCGACCTCGTGGAGTCCGACCCGGTCGGCACGAACCTCGAGAACCCCTACGGCCGCACAAAGGCCATGGGTGAGTGGATCCTCCGCGACGCTGCCGCCGCAGACGCCGCGCTCGAGGTCGGCATCCTCCGCTACTTCAATCCCGTCGGTGCCCACTCGAGTGGCCGCATCGGCGAAGACCCGGTCGGCATCCCCAACAACCTCCTCCCCTACATCGCGCAAGTCGCGACCGGCACCCGCGAGCGCCTGCGCGTCTTCGGCAACGACTATCCGACGGTCGATGGCACGGGCATCCGCGACTACATCCACGTCATGGACCTCGCCGAAGCGCACGTCGCGGCGCTCGAGCACCTGACGCCGGGCGTCTTCACCACGAACATCGGCACCGGCCGCGGCACGAGCGTGCTCGAGGCGCTCCGCGCCTTCGAGCAGGCTGTCGGGCACGAACTCCCCTACGAGATCGTCGAGCGCCGCCCCGGCGACGCCGCCATCGCCACCGCAAACCCAGCCCTCGCCGCCGAACGCCTCGACTGGCGTGCCAAGCGCACCTTCGAGGAGGCCTGCAGCGACGCCTGGAATTGGCAGCGCCAAAACCCCCGCGGCTACGAGGCCTAGCCCCTGACCGTCGTGAGTTCGTGTCCGGTTTTCGCTATATAGCGGCTATCTGCGCTCCCAGACGGCATAGTCGCTAGAGAACGAAAACCAGACACCCACCCCCGAATGGGCAGCCTGTGGATAACTTTCTGCAGATGTTGCTCACATGCGCTCTAGTGGCAGCATGGACGCTCTCGACGAACTGACGCAGCGGGGCCGCGGAGTCGTGGCCCTACGACAGCTCGCACCCAATGACACTGCACGAAAGGCCGTGAAGCGCTCACTCTTGCGCGCCGGATACCGGCGCATTCGACCAGGGTGGTACGCCGCACCGGGGGCAGATGCGGGAGCTGTCGCTGCCGTGAAGTCAGGTGGTTCTCTCACCTGCGTCAGTCTGCTGAGCACGTTGCCGTCAGTGTGGGTGCCACGAGGCGATGGCCATCTCCACGTACGTCTGCGCGATCCGAAACCTCCGGCTGCAGGCATCAGGCATCATGTGCTGCCAGGCCCTCGCGTGCCTGTACTCCGCGCCACTGATGACCCGTCCGTCGCCGTCACATGTGCAGTGAAGTGCCTACCTCGCCACGACACAATCGCAATCGTCGACACCATGCTCGCTACCACCGTCCTGGAGCCGCACGAGGCAAAGAGCGCGCTGCTTGCTGCAGGATCAGCGGGGAGAAATCTCTTGCCATTGGTTAACCCAAGCGTCGACTCTGGGCTAGAGAGCCACATGCGCTCCCTGCTCGTCTCTGCCCGCATCAAGTTTGAAGTGCAGGTCATTATTCGGGACGTAGGCCGCGTGGACTTCCTTGTCGGAGATTGTCTCGTCATCGAAGTTGATGGCTATGAGTTTCACAGCAAAGACGCATTCGAGCACGACCGCAGTCGAGACGCGATACTTCACCAACTTGGCTTCACCGTGATCCGGTTCTCGTACAACCAGGTCATGAATCGACCTCGTCACGTGGTCGATACAGTTCTGGCCGCGATGGCAGCGGGGCGCCACAAATGGCGCAAGTCAAATGCCCACTGGCGTCGCCTTGGCGCTCCCGAACCGGTAATTGGAGTCCAGGTGCGAGCCGTTACCGAACGGTGGCGCGCGATTCAGTAGCCAAAACTCTGTCCGGTTTTCGCTATATAGCTGCTATCTCTCCCGTGGGCGCCGATAAGCGCTATATGACGAAAACCAGACAGTCCGGGTCAGCAGAAGACGTGCTGCTCGTTGAACCCGAAGGTCTCGACGACGCCGTTCGCGAGGAACTCGCGGTCCGAGACGTCCCAGGTGTGGCCGTGGCCTGCGCGGCGCTGAACGAAGTTGAAGCGGTCGGTGCTGTAGACGCGGCCGCCCTGCGCGGTGATGTTTCGCAGCAAGGTCGAGTCTTCGCCGCGCGTACGGTCTTCGAAGGGCACCTCGACGAGCGTGCGCCTGGGGGCCACAAGCGTCGGCCCGGCCACAAACGTCGTGTAGCGGTGCTCCCGTTCGGGCGAGCGCAGGACGAGCTCGTCTCGCTGCTCGAGGTACGCATACACCGCCTGCTTCCCCACCAGATCCGCACCCGTGTAGCGAAGCGCGTGCGCCTGGTCGAGAAGGTAGTTCGGCCCGTAGAGGTCGTCATCGTCGATCTTCGCGAGGATGTCGCCGTCGGCCGCGGCGACCAGCGCGTTGAGGCACGCGCCGAGCGACACATCGTCGGGCTGCGCCAAGAGCACGAAGTCAGTGATCCCGCACGCTTCTGCCTGGGTGCGCAGCGCCCGCTCATCAGCGGTGAAGCCGTGGGTGAGGAGTGCGAGCTGGAGCTCTACGCCCTGCTGGCGGCCCATCTGCTCGAGGACGTGCTGCAGCTGCTGCGGCCGGTTGGTGGAGCAGATCGCGGTCACCTTGGGCGCGCCGACCATGGGCGTGCTGGCGTCAAGCCCGACAGCTTCGAGCAGCTGCACGGCCCGGTGCGCGTAGGTGTGCTCCTGCCAAATCCGGCGCTGCGCGCGATGCACCATCCGGTCACGCAGCCGGTGCGAGCGCACAAGCGCGCGCAGCACGTGCTCGGCTTCCTGCGGATCGCATACGATCGGCACTTCGTTGCTCGGGAAAATCTCCGGGATCGCGGCGCTCTCGGTACTCACGCACGGCGTCCCCGAGGCAAGGATCTCGAACACGCGCCGGGAGCACATGCTCGGGCTGTCGACGACCGAGTTCACGTTGAGGAACACCTTGTGCGCGCGGTACGCCGACAGCATCTGCTCATACGGCAGCGACCCGACGACATGCTTATCCAGCGGCGCCGGGAACTGGTAGTTGGCATCCCCGCCCGCAAAGCGCGAGTAGATCGTGAGCCCGTGCTCCATGCGACCACTCACCCGGTGGGCCGCGCCGAGGAGAAGCTCCATCTGCTCGCGCCGCTCGGGGTACTTGTGCGCAAAGTACATGCCGCCGAAGGCGAGGTCGCCACGCTGGTGAATCGCGGGCATCCGAACGGGGTTGTGGATGGCGGGCTGCGCCGCAAACCGCAGGACGTCGACGCGGTCGTGTCCGAGCCGCTTGCGGTACTCGGGGATGAGGCGAACGTCGGTCGTGAATACCGCGTCGAAGAGCTTGGCCGTCTCGAGGAAGTCCTCAAAGTGGGGCGGGTCTTCCTTGTTCCAGAACACGCTCGGGATGCCCTGCTCTCGGCAGGCTGCCACGAGGTCGCGCAGCGCCGCGGTCGGGGCCTTCGAACCAGTGAGTTGGTACTGCCACGCGCCGTGGTTGCCATTCCACGCCGACTCAACGAAGAGGAGGTCGAGGCCGCGTCGCAGCTCACTCGACCAGTTCGAGGGCGTGAGCTCGACCGTGTCGAACTCGTAGGCCCAGGCCTGGAGCGAGAAGTCATCCATGATGACACCGACACGCAGCCCCGGGAAGCTTCTGGGCTTGAGTGTGGGCTCGTAGGCCGGCATGGCCATCGGGTCGAAGGTGCCGTCAGACGGCCTCTGTGCTGACGCGTTCGGGCAGGTGTCGTTCGCACGACGTCGGCGCCACTCTGCGAGTTGGCGGAACCCGCCCTTCCGCACATGCCACAAACCGGTGCGGAGGTCTCGGATCGAGAGTGGTGACACGAATCATTCCTCAGTCGAACGACTGCCGGTCCAGCCTCGTGGGGGACGACGTGGCCAGCATTTGATGCTTCACTTTACTAGATCGTCGTGTGTCTATGTTGCGTCGCCTTCGGAACTCCCCTGATCGGCTGCAGGTTCAGGCAGGGTATTCACCGACGGTTCCGGCCAGGCGAAGTCCTCGATGGCCGCGAGGATCGTCTCGTACACCTCTGACACAAAGTGGAAGGCGGCAAGGCCCCACTTGTGTTCGGGGTCGCCGACCGTATCCGCAATCCGCACGATCGTGAAGCCGAGGGATTCGAGGTGACGGTAGTACGGCGCGTAGCGCGTGTTCGCTTCCTTCGCCCGCACACCCATCGACCACGGGGTCGGGTTCCCGGCAGTGTCAAGCACCGCCCAGTCGGCGGCGATCACGATCGTCTTCGCTTTGAGGCCAAGCACGTCGAGCGCATCAGCGAACATCGTCGCGGCACCACACCAGCGGGCGAAGTGTTCGTCCGAACCGAAGGCAAGGATCTCGCCCGCCTCGCACGCTTCGACGAGTTCGGGGACGGACAGGAGATCGATGCTGCGGGTGAGGATGCTGCCGTCTGGAAACACGCATACGCCATGCCGCTCGTCCACGAGGTCCCACATGAGGACGTCGCTCGCATCCGCGAAGGACTTGAGGTTGGCAAGGAGACCGCCCTCCACATCGCGCAGGAGGTTGCGCTGCTGGAAGGGGCTCGACATGTCGAACTCCTGCGGCAGGTGGTGCCGCGCGTTCGTTCCCGCGGAGAGGAGGGAGGTGCGGGCGAGGTAGCCGGTGACCTCGTAGTCCTCTTCGTGGTGCGCGATGGCGTCGCGGCTCACGCAGCTGCCGAGGATTGCGACCTTGAGTGGGGTGCGGGCGGGCTCGACGGGCGGAGCCGGAGCTGGTTCTGGAGTGACAGATGCCGTGGGGGCAGGCTCGGCAGGGGCGGCGGGGCCGGCGGGGATGCTCTCGATACGCGCATCCGGCGCTACTCGAGCAGCTGGAGCTGGTTCAGCAGGAGCAGCCTCCGCGGCTGCGGCTGGCGCGGGCGCGTCGGGGGTCACATCAGCGCTGCTCATGCGTCGATCGTAGGCCGTCAACCCTGGGTATGGTGGTAGCTGCATCAGCTTCATCCACAATTTCAGATATCTCCCGCGTTTCCCTCGCCGCTTCAGGAGCCACCCATGCGTGCACGAAACCTGTCACTGGTAGCGAGCGCCTCGCTGCGCCAGCTCACGGCATCACCGGCAGGATTCTTGCTGCTTGTGACTCGCCGCTTCACCCCGGCGCGCACACTCTTCACCCGGGTGCTCTCCCACAAGCCCGCACCCGCCGCGCAGGCGCTCGCCGCGTTCCTCGCCGACGATCCTGAGCAGGCACGGACGTTGCTGCGAGAGCATCCACCCCTCAGCCACGACCGTATGGCCGGCGAACTCGCGATCGCTCTCGACGAGCCGCGCCTCGCTCCCGGCCCGATCGCCGCGTCGAACGAGCTGCGCGCGCGGAAGCTCTGGAATGAAGGCGCCGTGAGCGACGCGCTTGACGAGCTCTCACCCCGGCACCCGTACGCGCGCACGCTCCGCGGCGAGCGCGACATCCTCCTCCCGGGCAGGCGACTCGTGCCACCGCCGAGCAAGCCACACACGGCGAAGCCCGGCCGGGTCGTGCACTTCCTCACGAACTCCCGCCCGCATACAAGCTCCGGCTACGCGCGGCGCTCGCACGCGGTCCTCCGCGCCCAGCAGGATGCGGGGCTTGAACCCCTCGCCGTCACGCGCCTCGGCTACCCCGTCATGGTCGGCTCGCTCACGGCGTCCGGCCGCGATGTCGTGGACGACATCGAATACCGCCGCCTCATCCCGTGGCGGCTCGAGGCCTCCATGCCCGCGCGCCTCGCACGACAAGCGCGCGCTCTCGCCAACATCGCGAACGAGCACGGCGCGAGCGTCCTCCACACCACCACGCACCACCAGAACGCCTTGAGCGTGGAGGCCGCCGCCGCGAGCCTCGGGATTCCGTGGGTGTACGAGGTGCGCGGGATGCTCGAGAAGACGTGGGCTGCTGCCAAGCGCACCCCGGAGGCGCGCGCGGCTGCTGCATCGAGTGAGCGCTACCGTCTCGCATCCGCGCGCGAAATCGAGCTTGCCTGTCGCGCCGACCATGTCGTGACACTTTCTGCGACGATGCGTGCGGAACTTGTTGCCCGGGGCGTCCCCGAGGAGCGCATCACGGTCATCCCGAATTCGGTGGATGCCAGCCTCCTGCGGGAGCCCGAGGTGTGCCCGCCGTCGGGGCGGACGCGTCTGGGTCTACCGCGCAAGGGACTCTGGGTCGGGGCGGTGTCGTCGCTCGTGGACTATGAGGGCTTCGACGTGCTGCTGGAGGCGGTCGCGCAACTTCGAGCGAGGGGCCACGATGTGCGCGCTCTCATCGGCGGGCACGGCGCGGCGGCGGTGTCGCTCGAGCGTCGGGCAGCTGAGCTCGGCCTCACGGATGCGGGGGCCGCGCACTTTCCGGGGAAGCTCACGCATGCGGATGCCATCCAGCACCTGCACGCGCTCGACGTAGTGACGGTGCCGCGGCTCGATCTTCCGGTGACGCGGTCGGTGACGCCGCTCAAGCCGGTCGAAGCGATGGCACTCGGCCGCTCGGTCGTGCTGAGCGACATCCCGGCGCTTGCCGAATTGGCGCGCGACGAACACGGCGCACAGCTTGCGACGCTTGCCGCGCCGGGTAACCCTGCCTCGCTCGCGGAGGCAATCATTCGGGCTGCACAACCGAATGACGCACGTTGCACCGCTGCGTACGCCTTTGCTGCGGAGCGCACCTGGCAGCGCGCCGGCGAGCGGTACGCGGAGTTGTACGCACGTCTGGCATGACGCGCGACTCGTAACGCAGGACGCGTGATGAGAGCTGCAGCCTGCGGGCATTCCCAACCCGGCAAGCCACCGATCCGCTGGATCAACCCGCTGGCATCACCGGCTAGGGCGCAGCTACGAAACCTTGGTCTCCGCGGCGACCTGCTCGATGAGTTCGAGGTATTTCGCGCCAAGCCGCTCAAACTCGACATGTTCAGACACCCACCGGCGGCCTTCCTCTGAACGTGCGAGCCGCTCCGGCTCTTCGAAGAGACCTCGCCAAAGAGTCACCAGGCCGTCGACATCGCCCGGCGTGACGACATCACCCGCGTTCGTTTCGCGGACGATCTGCGCACCCTCGCCACCGAGAAGGCACGTGATGTGACGCCCCACCGCCAGCAGCTCATAGAGCTTGGAGGGAACCGTCCACTCGAAGGGCTCCCAATCTTTGAGGGACACGATCGTCGTGTCGGCCCAGGCGTAGTGGATGCCGACCTGTGAGGCGGGCACGGGGCCGACGAGTTCAGCGGGTGACCCAAGCAAGGTATTGAGCTTCGCAAGACGTGCCGCCTCGGCTCCGCGCCCGACGAGCCGCACACGAACCGGGAGGCCTTCGTCGCGAAGCTTGGCTGCCGCCATAAGGACAACGTCGAGTCCTTGGCTGCGACCGAGATTGCCGACGTACACGGCCCGCAACTCACGTGGCTCATCTCCCTGCGGGATCTCGCGCGGTGGAATCGCCCGGTGGAGCGCAAGCGAGGCACCGTTACGGATCACGGTCGGCTGATGGAGCCCGCGTTGGGCCAAGACATCGGCGAAGCGAGACGTCGTTGTGACGATGCCTGAGCTACCCCGCTGCCCGCCAGTGATGAGTTCGTGGATGAGTCGCTTGACGACTGCACGTGGGCCACCCTCTTGAACGAGCCCGGGCACGTGCGTCACAAGGTCAGGCCAGGCATCCCGCATCTCGACAATGACGGGCCGCTTCCACAGCTTGCCGAGCACGCGACCGACGAAAATGCTCGGGATGCCGGGCGCGGTGGTGATGATGACATCAGGCTTGCGGCGAGAGAAGAGCTTGAGCGCGCGACGGATCGAGTCGACACCAGCTACGAGGTGGTCGATGGCTCGCGACACCATGCTGAGTCCGTGCGGCAGGTAGGCGACGCGATGCACCGTCGCCCCGTAGCACGTGGTCTGCCAGCTGCCGGGACGGTAACGCTTGCGATACCCCTCCCACACGCGACCGCTTGGGTAGTGCGGCGGTGGGCAGAGCACGTGAAGTTCGTGGCCCGCCTTCACAAGCTCGGCACCGATGCCATCCCAACGTCGCTGAGGTGCCGCGTTCTCGGGGGCGAAGTAGTGCGTGATGAGAAGGATGCGCATGGGGACGAAACCTAGATGTCGAGTTACGAGGCGGGCGGTTCGTACTGTGCGACGGTGTCATTGGCGAAGGCCTGCTGGACGTCGGCGAGGGCTGCCTCGTCGACGTACACCACGGACTGGCCGCCTTCCATGCCCGTGCCGGTCGACGGCAGGGTGAACATGTGGAGGTCGCTTGAGCGGACGCCCGACAGCTGCGCGCCGAGCGTCGCGAGGGTCGCGTTGTCGAGCCCGGAGTCCATGGCCACATAGCCGCCGAGGGAACCCACAAGCTGCTGTATCGTCACCGGGTTTGAGAGCGTTTCCTTCGAAAGGATGCGCCCAACGAGCCCCTTCAGGAAGGCCTGCTGGTTGCGCACGCGCTGGTAGTCACCATCGTCAAAAGCCTTGCGCTCGCGCACGTACTGGAGGGCCTTATTGCCGTCAGTGATCGTGATTTCGCCCTGCTCGAAGGTGGTGTTTCCGGGCGGGGATGAGGTGAAGGGGATCTGGTTGTTGAGCGTGACCCCACCAACCGCCTCAGTGAGTCCCTTGAAACCTTCGAAGTCGACGCCGACAACGTGGTCGATGCGCTGACCGATGAGCTGTTCAAGGGTCTGCACGAGGAGCGGAACACCGCCGTAGGCGAAGGCCGCATTCACCTTGTCGGTGCCGTAGCCGGGGATGTCGACGTAGGAGTCACGCATGACCGACATGATCGAGACGTGCTGACGATCGCCCGAAATGTTGGCGATCATGATCGCGTCGGAGCGACTGCCGCTCGACGCAAGGATGGAGGTGCCCTTCTCGCGCGTGTCGCTGCCGAGGAGGAGCACATTGATCGGGCCGTCCGAGACGGCTTCTGGCCGACCGTCGTAGTCGGGGAGGACTTGCCCCTCATCGACACGCTCGATGTCGTTGAGGCGCTGATTGAGTGTGAAGGCGTACACGCCGACGGTGACCAGCCCAAGAACAAGGACGCCCAGGAGCGCCTTCCACCAGAGACCCGTGCGCCACGTGCGCGGCCGCCGCTCGGAGCGGTCACGCTTCATGCGCCCCGACGCATCGCGCTCGATGAGCGAACCGGCGTCGTGTTCGTCACTCGCGGTCATCTTGTGTTCCTCCGGTTCGGCTCGGCCTGTTCCTCAGCCAATGGCACGATCGATCTAGATCGAGTATCTACGATTCAGTGGGTGTGTTTCACATTATCGGGGACCACCGACATTCGATTTCCCGGCGCCCAGCACGCAGCTACTGCGCCGTCTCGCGCCCCTCAGCAATCCACTGCCCAGTGCCACCGGTCACGTTCGTCGCCTGGCGACCGTGCTGCTGCTCGAGGTATTCCGCAGCACGAGCGGAGCGTCCGCCCGACTGGCAAATAATGTTGACCGGACCGTCCGGAATCTCGTGGACGCGAGCGACCAGCTCACTCAGCGGCACATTCACCGCCCACGGCACGTGCCCGCTCGCAAATTCATCCGCTTCACGCACATCGATGAGGGGACGAACACTCCCCTGCGCGGCCAACTCAGACGTCGTCATCTGTTCCACGGGAACTCCTCGGGGTCGCGGTCCTGAAGGCCCACTTTCAGGCTTCCGGCACCCTCAGCCTAGCGAAGCCGCCCTGTGCAATGGGGAGAAGTCCCCACTCCGGAATCCTGCGCTCATCGGTAGCGTTGTTGCTGAAGCAAGGCCGCTTCAGGGGGACGACGAAGGGGATTATGGGCGAGGGAAACGAGCAAGACCAGGCACGACAGCAGCCGTTGTCGCGCCGTGAACTTCGCCAGATCGCTCTCGCGAAGGCGGCCGAACTCGCTGCCCAAGAAGCACCAGAACTCAATGTCGAGTCGGCCTACCGCTACTACCCCCGCACCGGACAAATCGATCTTCGCGGCGTGAATCCGACGCCGACGCCGCCCTACCCGAACCCGAACCGTCCTCCCTACCCGGCTGGTTCTGCACCCGAAACGACACCGCGCGAGCAGGTACAAGCGCAGCTAGCCGCGGGCACGCAGGCCCCGGCGGCACCGTGGACTTCGACCAATACCGGAGCCCAGGACATCGTGCGCGGGCCCCGCATTCCTGGCGCACGCCCCGCGGGCTGGCCAGCTCAGGATGCTGGCACGAACGCGCGCGCGACCGGCGCCCCCGCCGGAGGTTTCGGTGCCACCCCGCAGAGCGTCGCGCCCGCATCTACACCGCTCTCCAACGGGTCCAACCCGCCCACCGGCGGCATCGCCCTCGTCTACGGCCGCGGCGGACTCCGCGCAACGAACACGGGCCCCACCGTCGTCCAGAACGCACAGGCACCGGCCACGAACAGCGGATTCGGCGGCGCAGCCACCAGCAACACGTCCAACGCCAACGCCTACCCGCAGGCAAGCGCCGAGGAACCCCACTTCGGCACCCACACCGCGACCGCGGTCGTCGAGCGTGAACGCACGAACACGGGCACGATCACGACCGTCGCCCCACTCGACCCGACTCCGGCAGCGACGCCCCAGACCGCAGCCCGCACTCGCCGCGAGCGCCCGGGCGTTGCCACGATCGCCCGCAACACGCTCACCAGCCCCGCGTTCCTCCTTGGCACGCTCGCAACCGTGCTCATCGCGCTCGGCAGCTGGTTCCCGTCCTTCACCTATGGCGAATCGAGCGTGCTCTCGGGCGCCCACCGGAGCTTCCCGGACGTCATCGACCTCATCGCGAACGGACACGCCACGCACGGCCTCTGGACCGCGTTCATGTGGCTCTGGGCGAACCTTGTCGGCGGCTCCGAGTTCATGGTGCGCCTCCCCTCGGCAGTGTGCGCTGGCCTTGCGGTGAGTGCCGTCGTGCTCGTTGGCCAGCGGGCCGGATCGCTCACGATTGGCGTCATCTCGGGCATCGTCATGATGGTGCTGCCGCGCACGACCGATGTGGGCATGACCGCCGAAGGCTTCGCGCTTGAGCTCGCCGCCGCGAGCTGGTCGACGGTGGCGCTCCTGTGGGCGGTCGGCGCCGTCGCACACGACCCGGTCTTGAGCTTTGAAGTGCCGCGTTCACTCGTGCCGCCGCACCTTCGCCAGCAGCGGGCAGCCGCGCTTCGCCGCTGCGCTGGCCGCTGGGCCGTCTACGCACTCCTCGTCATCCTCGCCGCGTACGCGTTCCCGACGGGCGCGACGATGCTCATCGTGCATCCCGCCGTCCTCCTCGTCGCCGGCGCACGCCGCCATGCTTTCCGCGAGTGGTTCATCGCCGCGATGTGCTGCCTCGTCATCATCGCACCGCTCCTCATCGTGACGGTGTTGCAGGGCGGCCTCGACTGGCGTGCCGAAGCCAAGGTCGGCGGCATCGGCCCGTGGCTGCTGTCAATCTACGGTGCGGGCCCCTTCGGCTGGATCCCGCTCATCCCGATCGCGCTGGCCCTCATCGCTGGCATCGTGAATCTGCGCGAGATTACCGACCGTTTCGGCCGTACCCTCCTCGAGCTCTCGGTCGCGTGGTTTATCACTCCGATGCTGCTGCTCGGCGGGCTCGCACTCCTCGGCATGCCGATTCACCCGGACTATCTGAGCGCATCCGCACCCGCACTCGCCCTTCTCGTCGGCCTCTCGCTCGCCGCATCCCGCCGCTGGATCATGTGGGCGCTTGCGGGCGCGATCGTGCTCGCCGCCGTGCCGAGCTACGGCAGCCAGCGCATGCCGGGCGGCCTCCACGACACTGACGGCCGTGAAGTGTCGAGCTTTGTCGCCGCGCACGCAGCCCCGGGCGACGGCATGCTTTTCATCGGCGAAGCCCCGCTCACTGACCCGCGGACGATGCTCGAGGCGTACCCGAGCAACTTTGAGGGCCTCACGGATGTCGCGATTGCGCAGCCCGCGGAGTACATGGACGAGCTGTGGGACGAGACACTGAGCTCGAGCATGGCGGGTCTTCGCCTCGACGGCATCAACCGCGTGTGGCTCGTGCGCGAACTCGACGACCCGCTACTGTCGACCGACCCCGACCTTGAGGCGTTCCGTAACGAAGGCTTCGCGGTGACGCAAGCGACGAACTTCCGCACGCACGCGGTGTACGAGGTCGTCCGCACCGAGTCGTTTGGGCTGCAGGAGGACGGGACGCCGCCCGCTGGCCAGGAACTTCCGCCGGTGCCGGTCGCGCCCGAAACGCCATACGCCGACCCGAACAAGCCGGATCCGAACGCACAGACGACGATTGGCCCGGATGGCGTGCCGACGGCGGTGCCAAGCGAGACGCCCGACGATGGAGGTGCGGTCGACCTTGACGGCGACGGCGTCATCGACAACCCGGACGGGGCCGGCGAGACGGACGGAGCCGGCGAGACTGACGGAGCCCCGCAGCCGACACCGTAGCGGGATCGGTGCGCCCGGGCTGCGCGGGGTGGTTCGGGCATGCTGACTGCATGCGTTGTGGCTGCATCCGTTGTGGGCACCGTGCTAGAGCCAACGCACCGGACCGCCGGCTCGAGGGCTGCCGGCCCAAGACCCACCTGCCACCAACACCCACCGAACCCAAACCCGCCGTTCGATCGAGCTGTGATGGGGAAGGTCATGGCGGGTCCCGTGACGCTTCCTGTCATCCTCGCCAAGTAGCCTGATGCGCATGACCGAGCTCACGTCGACCGTCGAGGACTACCTCAAAGTGGTGTGGTCCTTCGAGGAACTCGGCACCGAGAAGATCACCACAAAGGCTCTCGCCAAGCGGCTCGGGGTGACGGCTGCGACCGTGTCGATCACGGTGCGCCGACTCACGGAGCAGGGCCTGCTTGAGCACCCTCGCTTTGGCGGCATCTCGCTCACCGAGGCTGGTCGTCGGCACGCGGTGCGGATGGTGCGTCGACACCGTCTCATCGAGACGTTTCTTGTCGAGTCGCTCGGCTACGGCTGGGACGAGGTGCACGACGAGGCGGAGATCCTTGAGCACGCCGTGTCGGATCGCTTCTTGGACCGCATCGATGAGCTGCTTGGCCACCCGGAACGGGACCCGCACGGCGATCCGATCCCGAGCCGGGCAGGCGAGTTGGAGCATGAGTCGAGTCTTCCGCTTGTCGAGGTGAAGGCTCCCGGGCGTGCTCGCGTGGTGCGCATTAGTGACGACGATGCCGAGCTCCTGCGGTATTTCGCGGAGCGCGGCCTCGTGCCAGGTGCGACCATCGAACTCGCAGCCCCCGACCCCTTCGCGGATGGCGTCATCGTCAAGGTGGCCGACGCGCGCGAATCCTTCACCCTCGGTCCCGCCGCCGCCCACTCCGTCCGAGTCCTCCCCGCCTAACCCCTGCCCTAGCACCTCCCCAGCCGCCCCTCTGCGCATCCCGGTCCCCCCTGCCCTAGCCCCTCCCCGCCCGCGCAAATCTGCAAGATGCGGGCAAGTACCGCTCCATCTGCTTCGCTTGCCCACATATTGCAAATTCACGCACCCGGCCCGAGCCCCGCGACAGGATCAATTCACACCCCCACCTGTGGATAACTTTTCGCACGCCGCCCGACAATGCGCTCAAGTTATGCCATGAACGACTTCCATCACGCCTTCGAGGCTGGCCGCGGCGTCATCCCGCTACGCACCGTTCCACGCGAGGAACGCGAGCGCACCCGACGGCATCTGCTCCGCTTAGGTTTCCGCCTGATTCGACCCGGCTGGTACGCGGGCCCAGGTGCTGATGCTGCCGCCGTCGCCGCCGTCGCCGCGGGTGGGACGCTGAGCTGCATCCAGGCACTCTCTTCGGATGGGGTCTGGCATCCCCCGAACGTGCAGGGGCTTCACGTCCGCTTTCTTCGCGCCCAGCCTCTCCCTCCGCACGTCATCGATCACCGCATCCCCGGCCCACGACAGCCGCTTGTGTCAGCGGTCGACCTGCCGGTCACGGCACTCGCGTGCGCCATCAAATGCCTGCCGATGGCGGACGCCGTTGCCGTCTGCGACTCGGTGTTGCGCCTGCACGTGCTCGAGCCGCACGAGGTGATGGACGCGCTCCGCCTCGCGGGAAAACCCGGAGCCCGGGTGAAACCTGCCATTGATCCGAGCGCAGATTCCGGGATCGAAAGCCACCTTCGGGTCATGTTGCGCTCGCTCGGGATTCGCCACCGCACGCAAGTCATGATCCGGGATGTGGGGCGCACCGACACCCTCATCGGCGACCGCCTCGTGGTCGAAGCAGACGGCATGGAATATCACAGCGGCGAGCATGCATCGGCTGACCGACGGCGGGACATGCGCCTCCACCAGCTCGGCTTCCTCGTCTTCCGGTTCAGCTACTGCCAGATCCTGTCGCAGCAGGATGAGGTGAAGGCCACGATTCGCGCTGCACTTCGTGCGCGCGAGCACCGCTGGAGCGCGCGCAACTGCCTGTGGCAGCGGATGGGGCTTCCCGATCCGGTGCTCGGGGAGTACCGATCTGAGGCGGTTCAGCGGTGGTTTGCGATTCAGTGATCACGAGTGTGTGCGCAGATTTGCAACATATGGGCAAGCACGATGCCATGTTCATCGCTTGCCCATATGTTGCAAATTCACGCAGCGGAGCCCGGCAGCGAGCGCGAATTCGAGGCCAAGCGTGCAGACAATCGCGCCGGCAGTCGAGACGTCGAGCCAGAAGCTCGCGAGCACACCGAGAAACGCAGCAGCAATGGCCGCCACGGGGGCCAGCACGAGGCGTCGCTCAAAGCGCCTGCTCAAAACGGTCGCGATCGCGCCGGGGGTGATCGTCATGGCCGTCACCAAGACCACACCGACGAGTTGGGTTGCGAGGACCACGGTTGCCGCGAGGGCGACGAGCAACAGCAACTGGAGTGCGTCGACACGCAACCCGAGGACACGGGCATGCTCAGGGTCGACCGCCCAATGCAGCAGGTCGCGGCGCTTCGCGAGCAACACCGCGATGACCAGCGGCGCAAGAACCGCGGCCACTCCGAGTTCGTCGGTTCCGACGCCGAGGATGTTGCCGAAAATGATGTGTTGGAGGTCGAGCTGGCTCGGAATCTTCGAGATGCCGACGAGCCCCGCCGCAAACATCGTCGTGAAGACGACGCCGATCGCGGCGTCGCTGCGCAAACGGGTCCTGCTCCGCACGAGACCGATCACGAGCACCGTGAACAACCCTGCGAGGAACGCTCCGAGCGGGAGCATCGCTCCGAGCGCCGCCGCAATGACGACGCCGGGGAGGACGGAGTGGGCGACCGCGTCGCTCATGAGCGACCAGCGTGCGGTGGCGAGAAAGCAAGAGAGGACCCCGCAGGTCGCGCCGATGAGCACAGCCGCGATGACGGCCCGGGCTACGAAGGGGTAGCCGAGTGGGGTGAGGATGAGGTCAAGCGGGTTCATGAGAAGGGAGTGTTGTGGGGTTGGGATGCCTCGGCACCGCGAGCGGTGTGCTCCCTCGGGCCTGCGTCGACATCGGCGGTTCGCGGTTCGAGCGGGGTTGGGTGATGAGTCACGCTCTGCTGCGCGTTCGTCGGCACCGTCGACTCGGAGTCGAACAGGCGCGCGAGCGATTCGGGCGTGGCGAGTTCCTTCACCGGCCCCCGGTCGATCACGTGCCCACGCAGGAGCACGAGTTCATCCGCGAGTCCTTCGAGGCCGTCGGTCCCGTGCGTGATGAGGAGGATCGCGCAGCCAGTGCGGCGAAGTTCGGCAAGGCGTCCGCGAATGACGTCGGCGGAGTGGGTGTCGACTCCCGCGAAGGGTTCGTCGAGCAGAATGAGCGGCGCGTCTTGCACGAGTGCGCGGGCGAGGAGTGCCCGCCGCAGTTGCCCGCCGGAGAGTTCACCGACAAGTCGGCGCTCGAGCCCCGTGAGTTCGAGTCGCGCGAGTTCGCGGTCGATGACGTCGCGGTGGCGCGGCGCGAGGCGACGGAAGGGGCCCAGGTGTCGCGCGAGTCCGCTCGCAACAAGCTGCACCAGGCTCATTGGGGCGTCGGAGGGGATGGCGTCTCGCTGCGGGACGACGGCGATGTGTCCGCGGCGTCGCGCCCGCGCCGGGCTGGTGCCGAGGACCCGGACCGTCCCCGCGCTGGCGGAGACGGCCCCGGTCACGGTGCGCGCGAGCGTGGATTTCCCGGCCCCGTTCTGGCCGAGGAGAGCGAGAAGCTCGCCGCGTTGCAGGGTGAGTGAGACCTTGTCGAGCGCGGTCCGCTCGCCGAAGTGCACACTCACCGTGTCGAGCTCGAGGGCAAGGACGCCTCCCTCGTGCTCAACGAAATGTTGCCGGTTCTTCACCGCGTGGCCTTCCCACTGAGTCCGGCAACGATCGTGCGCACGTCGTAGCGGAGGAGTTCGAGGTAGCTCGGGACCGGTCCGTCTGCTTCGGAGAGGGAGTCGACGTAGAGCGTTCCGGCGAGGGTGGTTCCGGTCTCTTCTGCGAGTTGGCGCATGGCGGAATCGTTGACGGTGGATTCGCAGAACACGGCGGGGACCTGTGCCGCAGCGACCTTCGTGGAGAGGGCCGCGATTTGTTGCGGCGTGCCTTCGCCGTCGGCGTTGACTGGCCACAGGTAGGCCTCGTCAAGTTCGGCGTCGCGTGCGAGGTAGGAGAAGGCGCCTTCGCAGGTGACGAGCATGCGGTGGCGTGCCGGGAGTTCTGCCAGCCCGTCAACGAGCTCGTGTTTGACCTCGTCGAGCTGCGCCTTGTAGTTCTCGCCGTTGGATTGATAGGTGGCGTGCCCTTCGGGGTCGATGTCGCTGAGGGCGTCGACGAGGTTATCGACGTAGATCTTTGCGTTATCGGGCGACATCCATGCATGCGGATTGACGGTTCCGGCGGCTTCGCCGTCAGCGATGTTCATGGGTTCGACGCCGTCGCTCAGGGTGGCGTGCGGCACGTTGAGGCCGTCGACGAACTGTTCGAACCAGGCTTCAAGACCGAGCCCGTTGTCAACGATGAGCGCGGCTTCGCCCGCGTGGGCGAGGTCGTGCGGAGTGGGTTCGTAGTGGTGGATTTCAGCACCTGGCTTCGTGATGGATTCGACGCGGAGGCGGTCTCCCGCGACTTCGCGGGCGAGGTCTTCGAGCACGGTGAAGGTGGTGAGGACGAGGGGCCGATCGTCTTCGGGTTCGGCCGTCTGTGTTGCGGCGTGGCAGGCGGTGAGTGTTGCGAGGGCGAGGCTGCCGATGAGGAGGGCGGTGAGTGCGCGCAGCCACTCTGGTGTGGCGCGGTGGTGGAGTCGTGCGAACATGCGATTCACCTTAGAGTTAGAGCTATCTAACTTGCAAGTGTGGCGTGTCTCATTTAGCGCACTGGCCTGCGCGGATGTCGTTCCATCCACATGCCGAAACACCGCCCTCAATCCACAGGCCTCACCCGGTTCAGCACGGGATGTCAGTGGATCCGCCTAGGCTCATGGGCATGTGCCCGCGTACCCCATTCGACGCCTTCGACGACTTCGAGCCGCCGCCCGAGGACGACTTCGTGCCGCCCGAATTCGCTGGCTTCGCGAACACGATCGGGTCGCCCGTCGGCGGCAGCGGGGAACACCTCGCGGGGAAGGACGACGGGCAGCTCGGGGCCGCGTGCGGCACCGAGTACGGCAGCCGACACAACCCGCAACCGGCAGTCGCCGAACACCCCCGCAGCGCCGACGAGGTGCTCCGCACCGTGTGGGGATACCCCGAGTTCCGCGGTCAACAGCGCGCAATCATCGAGCACGTGAGCACCGGGGGCGACGCACTCGTCCTCATGCCGACGGGCGGTGGCAAGAGCCTCTGCTACCAAGTGCCAGCGCTCATGACCTCCGGCGTCACGATCGTCATCTCGCCACTCATCGCACTCATGCACGATCAGGTGCAGGCACTCGAGCAGCTCGGTGTGCGGGCCGGCTACCTCAACTCCTCCCAGTCGCCCGAGGAGCGTCGCGCCGTTGAGGCCGCGCTCCTCGCGGGTGAGCTCAAGCTCTGCTATCTCGCACCAGAGCGCCTGAGTTCCGCACGCGCGCTCCTCCGCAGCGCACCAATTTCGCTCTTCGCAATCGACGAAGCGCACTGTGTCGCGCAGTGGGGTCACGACTTCCGCCCCGACTATCTCGGGCTCTCGGTCCTTGCCGAGGAGTGGCCTGAGGTTCCCCGCATCGCGCTCACGGCAACTGCCACCGTCGAGACGCGCGAGGAGATCGTCCGAAACCTCCGCCTCGACAGCGCTCGCGTCTTCGTCTCAAGCTTCGACCGCCCGAACATCCAGTACCGGATCGAGCCCAAACAGGATGCGAAGCGGCGCCTGCTGCGCCTCATCCGTGACGAGCATCCCGGCGACGCGGGCATCGTCTACTGCCTCTCGAGAAAGTCGGTTGAGCAGACGACCGAGTGGCTCCAGAGCGAGGGTATCCCCGCCCTCCCGTACCACGCGGGCCTCTCAGCGAGCATGCGCAGCGAACACCAGTTCCGCTTCCTCCGCGAAGAGGGCATCGTCATGTGCGCGACAATCGCCTTCGGCATGGGCATCGACAAGCCGGACGTCCGCTTCGTCGCCCACCTCGACCTCCCCAAATCCATTGAGGGCTACTACCAAGAGACGGGCCGCGCCGGCCGCGACGGTGAACCGGCCACGGCGGTGCTCTGGTACGGGCTGCAGGATGTCGTGCAGCAGCGCCGCATGATCGATGAGGGCGAGGGGGATGCCCAACGCAAACGCGCGCAGAGCCTCCACCTCGACGCGATGCTGGCGCTGTGCGAGACGATCGGATGCCGCCGTGTCCAGCTCTTGCAGTACTTCGGCCAGGCTTCCGAGCCGTGCGGGAATTGCGACACCTGCCTCACCCCACCCACCTCGTGGGATGGCACGATCCCAAGCCAGAAGCTCTTGTCGACGGTCGTGCGCCTCGACCGCGAGCGCGGGCAACGCTTTGGCGCTGGGCGCATCATCGACATCCTCCTCGGCAAGACGACCGAGCAGTCCAAGCGGTTCCATCACGAGACGCTCTCGACCTTCGGTATCGGCACCGAGCTCAACGAGTCCGCCTGGCGAGGCGTGGTGCGGCAGCTGCTCGCCCAGGGCTTGCTCGCGGTCCGAGGCGAATATGGCGTGCTCAAGGTGAGCGAAGCGGGGTGGAGCGTGCTCCGCGGCGAGCGCCAGGTGCGGCTGCGTGAAGAGCTCAAGCAGGCGCGGGGCGGGTCCTCCTCTGGCCGCTCGCGTGGAGGATCCAGCGCGGGCGGCCGCTCGGGCGGCTCGAGCGCTGCCGCCGATGAACTGGACACTGGCGCCGCATCCCTCTTCGAGGCACTCCGTGCGTGGCGCATCAGCGAGGCCAAGGCTCAGAAGCTGCCCGCCTATGTCGTCTTCAACGACGCAACCCTCCGTGGGATCGCTTCCCTCTCGCCGAGCACCCTCGACGAGCTCGCCACGGTGTCAGGTGTCGGCGCTGCAAAGCTTGAGCGCTACGGCGAGGCCGTGCTCACGCTCGTAGCTGAACACCAACAGAGCACAAAATAAATGCCTCGACATCAAGACAACTTCACAATCCGCATGCTTTTGGCTTGATATCGAGACAATATCGGCACGATTTGCGCGTATTTGTACGCAACTCCACGTTGCAAACTGTGAACTGGAAACAAAGTTGCACATTTTGCTTCCGTTTGGCGTACAGTCTCTTTCAATAGCAACCCCACTGATCACGAAAGCCCTCTCCAAGCCCAAGGCTGGAGGCGCTCTCGGGATCAGAGAGGTTGCACGAACACAAAACTCCCCTCGATCAGGAGCATCATGAACACGAACGGATGCGCACTCAGCCGCGCTCCCCGTCCGATGTTCGCGGCGCACCTGGTCGTGGCTCCTCGGTCCACGGCGGCCGTCCGCAGCAGTCACAGCTCCCGGGCACGTCACCGCTGGACCACCTCGGCGGTTTTGACCGCCACTGGCGTCAGCAGCACGGGCAGCAGCGGCGCCATCTCCACATCCGAACGCTCCATCAGCTCATCAGCCCGGGTCCGAGGTTTCAGGTGCCTCGCACCCTCAGGGCGAGCGATGCCACGCACGGGGTTCCACGGGACGGACGCGCACACGCAGGGATAGCGCGCTTCGCACGAGCGCGCAGCGCAACCGCCGAGCAACGGATGCTGAAGGCCCCCGATTCGCAGGGAATCGGGGGCCTTCCCTCTGCCATGAGAGGTGGCCGAGATCTCGATACGGGCTTTGCTCTACTCGGTCCGGCAGCGCCGCGCGAAGCGCGTGTATCGAGACCACGGGCCGACAGCATTGCCACCCCGTGTGATCTCGATACGCCGCTACGCGGCTACTCGACCAGCTCAGTGTCGGGAGGTCTCGATCAGCTCAGTGTCGCGGTCTACAGCTGCGTTGCGTCCACCGAGAACGTGTCGCAGGACTGCCATCCGCCCTTGAGGCCCGTCGCGAACCAGTTCGCACGCTGCTCAGCCGTACCGTGCGTGAAGGTGTCCGGCTGCGCGCGTCCACCCTGCGACTCCTGGATGCGGTCGTCGCCGACCGCGCCGGCAGCATTCATCGCGTTGTCAATGTCGTCCTGGGTGATCGATGAGAACAGCTTCTGCCCATTGGCATCCGTCGTGCCCTCTGCCGCACCGGCCCAGGCACCCGCGAAGCAGTCGGCCTGCAGCTCGAGACGCACCATGTCCGAGGTGGCACCCACATCGCGGTGGTCGACCTGCTGAAGAATGCCAGCCTCCTGCTGGATGTGATGGCCCCACTCGTGCGCAAGGATGTACATCTCAGCCATCGGGCCGTCCTTCGCGCCGAACTGCGACTCGAGCATCTGGAAGAAGTCCGCATCAATGTAGATGCCCTCATCGCCCGGGCAGTAGAAGGGGCCGACCTGGTTCGAGGCCGTGCCGCACGCCGAGGAAGTCGAGCCCTCGTAGAGCACGAGCGTCGGGGTCTGGTACTTGATGCCCACGTTCGGTGCCTCGTTCGACCAGTACTGGTTGATCGAGTTCTGGGCGCCCGCGAGGCGGCACTCGCTCGAGTTGTTGGCGTCGGAGCCAGAGCAGCTGAGCTGCTCCGTGGTCTCGTTGCCACCCGCCTGCTGGCCGGTCACGAGGCCGGTCACGTCAACGCCAAGGAACTGGGAGATGAGGAAGGCGATGATGAGCGCGACGAGGCTGCCACCACCCACGGCAGCGCCCTTGGCTCCGCCGCTGCGCTTCTGAATCCCGCTCGTGTCAATCGAGGCGTTTTCGTTGAAGGTCATGCCGCAAACCTAGCGGCCGCGCTGGAAGAACCTCTGAACCGCCAGCCGACGGTGTACAGAAATGGCAATATTTGGGGCTTCGAGGCGCACCACGCCTTGAAGCCCCAAATATTGCCATTTCTGCACAACCTCACGAGACCAGCCCGCTCAACGAAGGCCGCAACTAGCGCTTGCGACGCTTCTTGAACTCCTCGTGCTCACTCTTCGGAGCCTCGCCCGACTCGCGCAGCGCGCGGTAATACTCACGCGACTCCGCCTGACGCTCAGCCTCGGCGCCGGTCGCGATCTTCGCGCGCAGCAGCGGATCGTCGTAGCCGAAGGCGTCGACGAGATCTTGCGCGTGCGTGCGCAGCCGCGACACGAGACGGTTCACGTACTTGCCGACGAGCGCACCGCGCTGCGGTGACATGCGGCCCGTGTAGAGGTACCAGGCGAGGTGCTGCTCGATCAGCGAGAGCCCGAAGAGGTCGCGCAGCCAGGTGAGCACGCGCTTCGTCGGGATGTCGCGGACGTCCTCGAGAGCGTCCGAGAACGCCTCCCACTGCAGGAGTTCGGTATGCGCGCGAGCCGCCTCGATGAGCTCGTGCTGGTGCTCGTTGAAGAGCGCCGCAGCTTCCGCCTTCGGCAGCTTCGAAGCGTTGCGGAGGGCCCCCGCGATGTCGGCGATCATCGTCTCGACACGACCCGAGAGCAGTTCGTGCTGCGTCGCCGGGTTCCTCAGCCACCCGACCGAGCGGGCCGGCTGGCCGAAGTCGACAATCGTCTGTCCGACGCGACGAAGCCCCGACCCGGAGTAGATGCGCGAGGCAACCTGCCCGGCGATCCGTCCCGCCATTTGCCGCTGGTCGAGCCCCTTGAACTGCTTCGCATAGTCGCCGAGGAGGCGCTTGCCGACGAGCTGCAGCAGGATGTGGTTGTCGCCCTCAAACGTCGCGTACACGTCGAGGTCGTGGCGGAGCAGCGGGATGCGGTTCTCGGCGAGGAAGCCCGCGCCACCGCAGGCCTCGCGGCACTCCTGCAGCACCTCGAGCGCCTTCCAGGTCGACATGGGCTTGAGCGCAGCAGCGAGCGTCTCGAGGTCTTCACGATTCTCGGGGGTGTCGAGCTCGCCCGAGAAGACGCCGTGGAACTGCTTGAGGAGCGTCTCGTGCGCGAACGACTGCGCGTACACGGTCGCAATGTGCGGGATGAGACGGCGCTGGTGCAGCTGATAGTCGAGAAGAACCGTCTCCTCCCCCGGTGTCGCGGAGTTGAACTGTCGGCGTTCGTTGCCGTAGCGGACGGCGATCGCGAGCGCCGCCTTCGCCGCGTTCGTGCTGGCACCGTCGAGGGAGACGCGCCCCTGCACGAGCGTGCCGAGCATCGTGAAGAAGCGGCGGGCCGGGTTCTCGATCGGGCTCGAGTAGGTGCCATCCTCAGCGACGTCCCCGTACCGGTTGAGGAGGTTCGTGCGCGGGATGCGGACGTGGTCGAAGGCGAGGCGACCGTTGTCGATGCCGTTGAGACCACCCTTGACGCCGTCGTCCTCCGACTGGACACCCGGCAGCAGCTCACCGTCATCCGTGCGGATCGGGACGAAGAACGCGTGCACGCCGTGGTTCATGCCCTTCGTGATGAGCTGCGCGAACACGACCGCGGCCTTGCCGTGAAGGGCAGCGTTGCCAAGGTAGTCCTTCCACGCGCCGCGGAAGGGCGTATTGATGACCCACTCCTGGGTGGCTTCGTCATAGGTGGCGGTCGTACCGATCGATGCCACGTCGGAACCGTGGGTCTGCTCGGTCATGGCGAAGGCGCCCGGAAGCTTCAGCGACATGACGTCCGGCAGCCACTTGTCGTGGTGCTCTTCAGTGCCGAGCTGCGTGATCGCCGAACCGAAGAGGCCCCACTGCACGCCCGCCTTGATCTGCAGCGACGGATCGGCGAGGACGAGTTCTTCGAAGGCGGCAATGTTTGCGCCGGGGTTCTCGCCACCGCCGACGCGCTTCGGGAAGGCGAGGTTCGTGGCACCCTCTTCGGCGAGGAGGTGGAGCTGCTTGAGGACGCGTTCGCGGTGCTCCGTGTAGGGCAGCGTGTCGTCGCGGTGGAGCTCCGGCCGGGAGGCGTTCTTGCGGCTGCGCTTGCGGTACTCGCCCCAGGCACCGAGGAGTTGTTCGCCAAGTTCGGCGACATCGATGCGGGCGGGATCGAGCGCGAGCGGCGCATCAAGCTCGGGGTCGTTGAGCGTGGAGTCAGTGAAGTTGGGGTCGGTCACGTGGTGCATCCTTTGCAGGGCGGAGCAATATTCGGGTACGTCGCGGCCGGGCACTCGGGCAGCGCTGGCCGGTGTCGCGGATCACGGTAAGCGGGGATGCGTCGGAGCACCTGGATGCGGTCGAGAGCCAACAAGGCCGCCCGAGACGAACCCGGGCGGCCTTGCAGGAGTCACACAAAGTGCTGAGAAAAGACCCCCGTACACGTCTGCAGATCGTTGACGCATGTCCACCCATGTGGAGGATGCGCCAACTATCTGCAAATTCGTGCGGGCGATGGCGGCTACTGGCGCTTCATCGCTTCCGAGAGCTTCACGCGTCCACCCGTGCGGAGGATGGAGTTCTCGTAGATGCGACCACCGATCCAAATGCACACGAGGGTGGTGAGCACAAGGATGACGAGGGCGAGGAGCGCCTCCCACCACATGGCATCCCCGATGATGAGGCGGATCGGCATCGCGATCGGCGAGGAGAACGGGATGTAGCTCATGGCACGCAGCACCGCGTCGTTATCGTTGAAGAAGATGATCGCGAAGTACGGGAGCATGATGAGCATCATGAGCGGGGTCGTCACCGTCGCAACCTCTTCCTGACGCGAGACGAGCGCAGCGGCACCCGCGTAGAGCGTGGCGAGCATGAGGAAGCCGAGCACGAAGTAGCCGATGAAGGCGAGGATCGCGGGGAGAATCATGAGGAGTGCCTCCGACTGCCCGACCGCGACCATGGCGAGGCTACCGGCGAGGCCGATGACCGCCATCTGGCCGAAGGCGAGGGCCGAGTTGCCGATGATCTTGCCAGCCATGATGACCTTCGGCGAGACCGTTGCAAGGAGGATCTCAACGACGCGGGACGACTTCTCCTCCACGACCGACTGGGCGATGCGCATGC
Organism: [Zimmermannella] alba NBRC 15616; assembly: GCF_001570905.1. Classification (GTDB taxonomy): domain Bacteria; phylum Actinomycetota; class Actinomycetes; order Actinomycetales; family Microbacteriaceae; genus Pseudoclavibacter; species Pseudoclavibacter albus. The sequence continues at coordinate 41,293 of NZ_BCSO01000011.1, forward strand.
AATAGCCGAGGGCACCCATGAAGAAGGTGATGCCGAAGAGGAAGCCGAGGCCGTAACGCAGGCCCGTGTCGTCCGGCTCGTTGCCGAGCTGGAAGGTGTCGGGCTTCACGCTCACCGCCGAGCTGAGGCCGTCGTTCGTGCCGTTCGCGGTGACGATAACGAGCTCGCTCGAGTCGCCGAGCTGCGCGGGCTGGGCCGTGCTGTCGAAGAGGGTGAGGCCAGCGGCTTCCTCGCGGGTAACGAGCAGGGCATCCGCCTGTTCGCTCGTGACGAGGTCGGCACCAGTTGCGGCGCTCTCGACGTTCTGCACCGTGAACTTCTCGGTGGGCAGCTCGCTCGGGAGGAGCGCGTTTGCGGCGTTCGTGACGGCGACGTTCTGCGGGCCGCCGCCGAATCCGCCATTGCTCATGAAATTCGTGAGGAGCACTATGCCAACGACAAGCGCGACCGTGATGCCGAGGCTCCACAGGAACGACTTCTGACGCACCTCGGTGAGCACTTCGCGTTTCGCGACGAGCCACACGCCCTGCATGGTGGAGACGCCGTAGCTGCGCTCCGTGGCGGGAGTAGTCGTGGTGGTCATCGGACGACCTCCTTGTAGATCGTGGAGAGCTTTTCGATGCGGGGGCCGAAGGAGAGGACCTGGCCGCGGTTCATGGCCTCGCGGAGGAGCGCCTGGATGCTGTGCTCGTCGGTGGCGCGGACGGTCGCCTTGCCGCGGTCGAAGTCGATGACCTCGATGCCGGCGGCTTCGCGCATCCAACCGGCATCCCCGTCGGTGGCGATGTCGTAGAGGCCGCGCGAGTGTTCGGCCTGCAGTTCGAGGCGGGCGCCGCTGGCGCGGATCTGGCCGTTCGCGATGATGACGAGATCATCCGCGAGACGCTCAACGACATCGAGCTGGTGGCTCGAGAAGAGGACCGGGACGCCGGCGGCCGCGAAGCGCTGCAGGACCGACAGGACGACATCGACGGCGACCGGGTCGAGGCCCGAGAACGGCTCGTCGAGCATGAGGTACTGGGGCTCGTGGACGAGCGTTGCGGCGATCTGCACGCGCTGCTGGTTACCGAGGGAGAGGTCCTGGAGCTTGTCGTTCAGGCGTTCACCGAGGCCAAGCTCAGTGAGGAGGCTCTTCGCGTTCTTCGTGGCCTTCGCGGTGGGGAGGCCGTGGAGTTCGCCGAAGTATGCAACCTGCTCGAGGATGCGCATCTTGGCGTAGAGGCCGCGCTCTTCGGGCATGTAGCCGAAGCGCGCGCGGTCGCGCGGACCGATGGGCTTGCCGTCGACGAGCACCTGGCCTGCTTCCGGCTCGACGAGGCCGAGGATCGACCGCATCGTCGTCGTCTTGCCGGCGCCGTTTGCGCCGACGAAGCCGGTGAGGCGGCCGGGCTTGACGGTGAAACTCACACCGTCGAGCACGCGGCGGTCGCCGTATGTCTTCGTAATGCCCTGGATCTCGAGCATTGTGTCCCCTTCCGTGCCGGGTCCTCCGGCGTTGTCTTCAACGCTAGAGATCCGCGCGGCGGATGGGATCGCCCGGGCGGCCGGTCCGTGCGGGGGATTCGTTCAGCAGGATGCGTGACCGAATTTGGTCATATAACTCGTATCCCTCGCTGGGGACGGGATAGCCGCTATATTCCCAAATCTGGTCAGGCCTGAGGCTCGACGATGCCGTGTTCGTAGGCGTAGATAACGGCCTGGATGCGGTCACGCAGGCCCAGCTTGCCGAGCACATTCGACACGTGTGTCTTCACGGTCGCGTCTGACACCCACAGCCGCTTCGCAATCGCTGCGTTCGAGAGGCCTTCGGCAAGCCCAAGGAGCACTTCGCGTTCTCGCTCGGAGAGCCGCTCGTACTCGGCGGGCATCGCCTGAGGGGACGGCTCGGATGCAGCGGCAGGCACAGCGGCACGGGCCGCCAAATCGCCCGCATGTGCCGCTTCACTCAGACTGCCATCCTGCGGCACCCATCCGCCCGATCCATCGCGCATCTGCGCAATGACGGACTTCGTCACGGCAGGGTCAAGGAGAGCCTCGCCCGCGTGGATGACCCGGATCGCCTCGATGAGCGTCTACGGCGGCGCGTTCTTGACGAGGAATCCACTCGCGCCCGCCGCGAGGGCGGCACGCACCGATTCGTCATCGCGGAAGGTCGTGAGCACGAGCACGCGGCTGGCGGCAAGCTCCGGGTCGCTCGTAATCGCGCAAGTGGCATCCACACCATCCATGACCGGCATTTGCAGGTCCATGCAGACAACATCGGGATGCAGTTCGCGCACCCGCTCGATTGCCTGTTCGCCATTCACCGCATCGCCAACCACCTCGATGCCGTCTTCGGTTTCGAGTAGCAGGCGAAATCCCGTCCGCACGAGCTGCTGATCGTCCACGAGCAGCACGCGGATCGCTGTGTCGGCCATGTCATCCCCCATCGTGGTGCGCGAGTGCTTCGAGGCTAGCTGAGACCGCGGCTGCCCTTGAGCGGCAAGCTTGCGCGGACACGGAATCCACCGTCCGATCGAGGCCCTGCTTCGAGGGTGCCCCCGACTGCGCTCGCGCGTTCGCGCATGCCGAGGATGCCGCGACCACCACTCGCCAGTTCGACTTGCGTCGATGCAGTGGCGCCGCCGATCGGGCCGAAACCGTCATCCGTGACGTCGATCTCAAGGCGTTCCCTGCCGTAGCGAAGACGCACCTCGGCCGTTGCGCTGGCGCCCGCGTGCTTTCGGACGTTCGTGAGCGCTTCCTGCACGATGCGGTAAGCCGAAAGGTCCGCACTCTGCGTGAGCGGCTGCGGATCACCGACGGTGGCAAAGCTCAGCGACATCCCCGCCTGGCGAAGCTGCTCAACAAGCTCCGGAAGCTGCGCGACACCGCGCGTTGACGGCGACACGGTGCGATGGTCCGGCTCAGCACCCACGACCGGAACCATGCCGGTGTCCGACTCCGAAGCGCGGAGCGTCGCGAGGATGCCCTGGAGCTCCTCGATGGCTTCGCGGGCATTCGCTTCGACTGCTTCGAGTTGCTCGCGGGCGCGGGCACTCTCTTCCCCCGCCGGCAACGATCGGCGTGCGACAGCAGCCTGCAGGCCCATGAGCGAGACGTGGTGCGCGACCGCATCGTGGAGCTCGCGGGCGATGCGGACGCGGTCAAGTTTCACTGCCTGATCAGCGAGTTTCGTGCGCTGCTCACGGAGGACACGCGCCTGCTCCGTCGCGAGGGCTGCATGCCCGGTGCGGACATAGTCGATATTGCCGAGGACGTACGCACCGACGTAGTAGGTGAAGTTCGCGAGGATGGTGAAGACCGCGTACGCACCCGTGTTAGCGGTCGGCGTGGGAAGGTCGATTGGCTCGTTCATCACAAAGGAGACGACGATGCCGAGCATGACCCACGAGATGGTGCCGCCCGCAACGGTGAGGCGGACCCATGCGGAGGCGTTCCGGTGTCGGCTCCAAGCCCCCGCGGAATAGAAGACCACGAAGTAGAGCATCTGCGTGAAGAACAGTTCGTGATACGGGATGAAGAACCCGCCGATGAACACCACGGTGGCGACGAGCAGGGCAATGATCGGGGTGCGTCGACGAAAGGAGACGATGATGAGCGCCATGCTCGGGTAGGCGATGCGCACCCAGAGAGCGCTCTCGCCGAGGTCGCCGTAGACCCCTGCCGCATTGGCAGACCATTCGCTGAGCGCCATCGCGATCGCGAGGATGAGACCGAGGACGACGTCGGTGCGGCGTTCGGCGCGCGTGGGCTTCCGGCGAACCCAGCCTTCCGGGGCAGGTTCCGGGATGCCCGCGATGTTGCGCCAGAGTCGGGTCCCGATGGGGGTGCCGATGAGGTCTTCGCTCGTGATGCCGGTGGGGATGGTTGCGCTGTGGGTGTCCGCAGTGGAGGCGTTCGCGCGCGAGTCCCCATCGGTCGTCGTGGCTTGAGCGCTTGTCCCGGCGTGATCCGGGGTGCGCTCGTCTGCTGGCGTCGGGATGCTCACCCCGCAACGCTATCCGTTGCAGCACCCGCTGGCATCATCCGCGCAGCCGAGCCGCGCGACCGACTGCATCCGTCCCCCTGCATCCCTCCTCCCGGCCCCGGTCCCAGATCCCCGGCCCCACGGGAAATAGGTCGCAAACTGTTCGTTGGACGCCAAATGTTGCGACCGGACGAACAGTTTGCGACCTATTTCTTGCGCGGACGGGCGCGGATGGGGCGGCGGCTACGCGGTGGTGGCGGCGTCGGTGGCGAGCGCGGCAGCGGATGCCATGAGCGAGTCGTGCATGAACTCGTCGAGCTCCGGACCACCCGGGCGTGCGGGCATCATCGGGGCATCCACACCGGCACGGTCGAGCAGTGCCGCCATCTTGCGGCGACGGCTCGGCGCGATGAAGGTGATGACGGTGCCTCGCTGACCGGCACGGCCCGTACGGCCAGCGCGGTGCAGGTAGGTCTTGTACTCCTCCGGCATGTCGGCCTGGAGCACCAGACGGATGTCATCGACGTGGATGCCGCGAGCCGCGACGTCCGTCGCCACGAGCACATCGACGCGGCCCGATTCGAGCTGCCTGAGGTTGCGCTGGCGCTTCGCCTGGTTGAGGTCACCGTGGAGGGCGACGGCGCGCACGCCGGCATCCTCAAGGTCCATCGCCACACGTTCGGCGCCGAGGCGGGTGCGGGTGAACACGAGCACGCGGCCGCCCGAGCGGGCAAGCTGCTCGATGATCGGGTCACGGTCGCCGCGTTCCACCACGAGGACGCGGTGGTCGATGTCGGCGTGCTGCTCTTCCTCACCGGCGACTTCGTGCACGGCAGCATCCACGAGGAACTCGTCGACGAGCTGCAACACGGCCTGGTCAAGGGTTGCCGAGAAGAGCAGCTTCTGGCCGCCCTCCTTCGTCATGCGAAGGATGCGCTGCACGGGCTCGAGGAAGCCGAGGTCGCACATCTGGTCGGCCTCATCGAGGACGGTGATGCGGATGTCGGAGAGATCGAGGTGGCCCTGACGCTCGAGGTCTTCGATACGGCCCGGCGTGCCGATGACGATGTCGACGCCGCGACGAAGCGCGGTCACCTGACGCTGCTGCGGGACGCCGCCGTAAACCTGCGTCGTGAACAGGCCCACCGAGCGGGCGATCGGCTGGATGGTGCGGTCGATCTGGAGCGCGAGCTCGCGGGTCGGGGCGACGATGAGCGCACGGGGCGAGCGGCCGATGCGGCGACGAGCGTTGCGGTCATCCCCACGCATGAGGAGCAGGCGCTCAACCAGCGGCGCGCCGAAGGCGATCGTCTTGCCGGAGCCGGTGCGGCCACGGCCGAGCACATCGCGTCCGCCGAGCACGTCCGGGATCGTCGCAACCTGGATCGGGAAGGGGTGCGCAGCGCCGAGATCGGCAAGCGCGCCCACAATGTTCCGGCCGAGACCGAGGTCTTCGAACTCGACGCCCTCGGCGTCTTCCTTCGAAATCTGGGTGGCCTGGAAGCGGGCGAGGACCTGGTCCTCAGTCAGCTGGCGGGCCTGTTCGGCGCGGTCGCGGCGGTCGTCACGACGGTTCGACTGCCGGCGCGGACCCCGGTCGCGGCGCTCTTCGCGGATGCGTTCACGCGTTGCTTGGAAGTCCTCGTCGCGGCGCGGGGCGCGCTCGGGACGGTCTTCGCGAGGTGCGCGCTCCGGGCGCTCGGCACGGTCGAATCGATCCGGGCGCTCAGCTCGGTCGAAGCGGTTGCCACGCTCGAAGCGTTCGCCGCGTTCCGGACGGTTGTTGCGCTCGAAGCGCTCGCCGCGGTTGCAACGTGCGGGACGCTCGCGCCGGCCATCGCGGTTGAAGCCGCGGTCATCCCGGCGGCCGTAGCCACGCGAGTCGTTCCGGCGGTCGTCCCGGTCATCGCGGCGGCTCTGGAAGCCGCCACGGCCGCGGTCGAAGCCGCGGTCATCACGCGAGAAGCGGTCGTCGCGACCAAAGCCACGACGCTCGTCGCGCTGGTAGCCACCGCGCTCGCCGCGACGGCCATCGCGACCGCCACGGTAGCCGCCGCGGTCGTTGCCGCCGCGGAATCCGTCACGCTCGGGACGACCCTGGCGTGCGTAACCGCCGCGATCAGCCCGGTCGAAACCTTCGCGCGGGGTGCCGCCATCCTCGATGGGACGTGCGCGACGCGATGCATCACCGGGACGGGCGGGACGGTACGAGCGTCCCTTTCCGTTGCGGGGAACATAATTCTTGGCAGGCTTAAACCCGCCCTTGCCCTTTGGCATGGCTTCTTCTCCAGATTGACGGCATGCATTGCCCACACTGGAAACGGCGCACACCTACGTGGGGTCCACACTACGCCCCACACCCTCGCTGCGGCGCGTCGCCTGCAACCGCGGCGAACAGATGTGCAGATATGTTCCGCATGCCCCGTTATGCGGTGGATGAGTGAAATATCTGCAAAACCGTGCAGTCGACGCGATCAGCGGCGGGCGGCGCGGCGCTCCTTGCGACCCTCGACGAAGTAAAAGAGCGCTGGCAGGACGACAAGCGTGAGCAGCGTCGACGAGAGCAGACCACCGATCACAACGATCGCGAGCGGCTGCGAAATGAAGCCGCCCTCACCCGTAATACCGAGCGCCATCGGCGTGAGCGCGAGGATCGTGGCAAGCGCCGTCATGATGATCGGGCGGACACGTCGCGCACCACCTTCAATGAGCGCATCCCGCACCGAGAAGCCCTCATCCCGGAACTGGTTCACGAGGTCGATGAGCACGATCGCGTTCGTCACGACGATGCCAATGAGCATGAGCACACCGATGAGCGACGGCAGTCCGAGCGGCACCTGCGACACGATGAGCAGCAGGATCGCGCCCGTTGCCGCGAACGGCACCGAGATGAGCAGGAGCAGCGGCTGCCGGAGCGAACGGAACGTCGCCACCATGATGATGTAGACGATGAGGATCGCAGCGAGGAGTGCGAAACCGAGCTGCGTGAACGACTCCTGCTGGTCCCGCGAAACGCCGCCGAGTTCAGCGTGCGAGCCGTCCGGAAGATCCACCGCCGCGAGCGCCTCGCTCACGATGCGGTTCGAGGCACCAAGGTCGTCGCCCTCCGGAACGACCGTCACGGTGGCGGTCGGAGTGCCACGCACCGAGGTGACGGCGGTCGGGGCATCTACCTCGTTGATCCGCGCAATGTTCACGAGCGAGCGCTCGCCCTGCATCGTCTGAATCTTGAGCTTCTTGAGCTCGTCGAGGGTTTCGACAGGCTTCGACGGCACAAGCTTCACCTGCACCGATTCGCCCTCGATGATGACTTCACCGATCGGCTGCTCGCCGACCTGTTCGGCGACCATCGCACCAACCGCGAACTCGGAGAGGCCGAGGTCTGCTGCGGTCTGACGGTTGATGTCGATCTGAATGTAGGGGCGGGTCTCGTTGAGACTCGAGCGCACTTCGCGGATCCCCTCGCGGCCTTCCAGCGCGGCGATGACCGCAGCGCTCGTGTCCTTGAGCGCATCCGTGGTCGGGGCATCGAGTTCAACTTCGAGGTCGGTCGAGAAGCCGCTGCCGCCGCGAGCGCCGACGACGACCTTGCCGACGTCCTGCATGGCGCCGAGCTTTTCCTGCAGGCGGGCCCGGATGTCGTCCGCCTTCGCGCCCGGCTCGAGCGTGACCGAGTAGCTTGCACGCCCCTGGCTGCCGGTGAACATGCTCATGAGCGAGTTGCCACCGTAGGTGAGCTGGACGGTCTTCACGCCAGCCTCGGCCATGATCGCCTCTTCGACCTTGGCAGCCTGCTGGTCAGCGACGGCCAGGGTGGCGTTGTCGGCGAAGGTCTGCTGGATGGAGATCGTGTCTTCGCCGGAGCTGCCGAGGAAGTTCGTCTTCATGAGCGGCGCGAGCGCACCGGTGAGGACGAGGATGAGGGCTGCCACGCCGAGGGTGATGAGGGGCTTCGCGAGCGTCCAGTTGAGGATCGGCAGGTAGAGGCGCTGCAGGAGGCCGTCGGGGCGCTCGTCGTGCGCGTGGAAGCCCTCGCGTTCAGTGGTGACGTCATGCGTGGCGGGTGCCGACGTGGATGCCGTCGGGGCGGTGCCGCCATCGGGCTCCGGTGCGACGACGCGGTCGCCGAGCATCGGCTCACCGTTCAGACCCACCCCGTGATCACGCGCACTCATGGGCGCGTGGGCTTCATCAGCGTCGATCACTTCGTGGGCGGCGGCGCGCTCGGCCTCTTCCTCGGCGAGACGCTTCACGAGGCGGTCGCGTTCACGACGTTCGCGGCGCGTGAGTGATGCCGCGTCGGCGTCGAGCAGCTGCCGCTGGTGCGGGGTGAGACTTACTTCCAGGGAGGCCACATCGGGCTGTTCCCCGTTCGCGGCGAACTCGAGCGCGAGCTGTTCGGGGTCAAGGGCCTGGTCGAAGCGGGCGCTGCGGGTGCGACGCGGTGAGGTGTTGGTGAGCACTTCCTCGGGGGCATCGTCAGACGCGAATCCGGCGGGCGCCTGGATGGGCTCGTCGGCGCGCAGTTCCGCGGCATCCCCGCCTGTGTCGTCTCCGTCGCGGAGGGCGAGCGGGGCGAAGTAGGCACGGTCACGCTCAGCGCGCAGCTCCTTCGGACGCTTGCGGCGCAGCACATCGCTAGCAGCCGCTGCCTCGCCAGGGGCGCCGACGAGCACGGGTTCGGGCGCCACCTCGACCGGCGCGGCCGACGGCGCCGGAGCATCCTGAGCAGCGCCGCGGCGGCGAGCACGGCGTCCTGCCCCGAGGAACCAGTACGCAAGCACCGGCACAATCGTGAGCGAGACGACGAGGGACGCGAGGAGCGCAATCACGCTCGTTAGCGCGAAGGGCCGGAACATCTCGCCCGCGATGTCACCCACGAAGGCAATCGGCAGATAGACGGCGACGGTTGCGATCGTGGATGAGGTGACCGCACCCGCGACCTCGCGCACGGCGCGGGTGATGCGCTCGCGACGACGGGCCGGATCGGCTTCACCGTCCTTGCCAAGGTGCCGCTTGATGTTCTCGATGACGACGATCGAGTCGTCCACGACGCGACCGATCGCGATCGTGAGCGCACCGAGCGTGAGCATGTTGAGCGAGTACTTCGCGCCCTGCAGCGCGATGAAGGTGACGAGGAGAGACGCCGGAATCGAGATCGCGGTGACGAGCGTCGAGCGCACCGAACGGAGGAAGACGAAGATCACGATGACCGCGAAGAGGAGGCCGAGAAGACCCTCAACCAGGAGCGTGTGGATGGAGCGCTCGACGTAGGGCGCCTGGTCAAACACGGACTGCAGCGTGACGCCGTCGCCGAGCTCGGCACCGAGCTCGGGCATCGCATCCCGGACCGTGCGCGAGACATCCACGGTGTTCTCAGCGGGCACCTTGGTGATCGCGATCGTCAGAGCGTCCTCGCCATTCACGCGCGAAATCGTTTCGACCGGCGCCGTTTCGAGCTTCACCTCGGCAACATCGCCGATCGTCGTGGTGCCGTTGGTGGTGGTCTGCGTCGTTGTACCGGTGCCCTGCCCGGCCGTTCCTTGAGCGGCGCTAGCACCCGCAGCGATGGGGAGCTTCGCGATGGCGTCTGCCGAGGTGAGGAGGTCGCCCGCCTGCACGGTGAGCGCGGAGTCGCCGTCGGTCACTTCACCGATCGGGACGAGCACGCCGGCGTTGTCGAGGGTGTCGCGGATGGCCTGAGTCGTCAGGCCACGCTCCTGCAGCGCCGCGGTGTTGGGTCGGATCGCGATGCGCTGTTCGGGTGCACCCGAGAGCTGCGCGTCACGCACTCCCTCGAGCTTGAGCAGTTCGGGGATCGTCTGGGTGCGGAGCTTCGACGCGAGCGCTTCCTGGTCGCCACCGGTTGCCGCGAGCTGCATGATCGGGAAGTCGCTGATCGAGCCCGACATGACGGTCGTTTGGATACCGTCCGGGAGGCGGTCGTCAATACGCGAGATGGCCTGCTGGATGCGCTGCTCGGCGTAGACGAGGTCGGTGCCGTAGTCGAGCTCCACCATGACGCTTGCGGAGCCGGAGCGGGAGGTGGACTGTGTGCCCTTGAGCCCTTCGAGACCTTGGAGCGCTGCCTCGATGGGCTGCGCGACCTCGCGATCGACGACGTCCGGTGCCGCGCCGCGATATTCGGCGGTGACGGACACGACCGGGAGGGAGAGCTCCGGGAAGAGTTCTTGCTTGAGGGACGACATCGAGACGAGGCCAAAGAAGCCAATCGCGAGCGTCACAAGCGCGATGAGGGCGCGGTTCTTGAGGCTGAGCGCGGTAAGACGGTCCACAGTGCGAAGTCTCTCACCTTTGCTTTACAGGAGATTGTCAGCCCTCCGGATGTGGCACCCCTTCCCCACACACAACTCGCGATATATCGTGAGTGCAGCTCGGATGCCAGACCTCCACGCCGAGCACCCGACGGAAAGGCGGACCGCGTGGCCATCGAACAGTGGCTCGTCACGAGCCCCAAGACGCTCGACATTGAGCACGTCCACGAACTGCAGGTGACGCTCATCGGCGGCAGCCTCAATGTCCTCACCCACGATGCGCCGCACACCCGCGTCGAAGCCCGTGTCACCTCCGGCGCACCGCTCCGCATCGCGATGGACGGTAATCGCCTCATCGTCGACCACCCGCAGGTGCGCCACCGCGGCTTCGGCTCCTCGCTTCGCTCCCTCATCGAGGGTGCCGAGGCAGAGGTGTCGATCGTCCTCCCGCGCACGACCCGCATCCACGCAAGTTCAGTGAACGCCGATCTCTTCGTGTCCGGCCTTCGCGCGCCGCTCGACTTCGCAACAACCGGCGGGCGCCTCCTCTTTGACGCCGTCAACAGCCCCGTTCGCGCGAAGAGTGTCTCGGGTGACGTCTATGCCCGCAATCACGAGGGCACCTTCACGGCCCGCACCGGATCGGGCGACATCATCGCCAGCGGACGCATCGACCACGCCGAGACCATGACGGTCTCCGGCGAGACACTCATCGATGTGCGTCGAGTTCTCCCCGACCACGTGTCCCTCCGCAGCACGACGGGCAAGATCACGCTGCGTCTGCCGAGTGACGCGCATCCGATGTATGCGATCACGTCCGCTGTCCACCCGTACCAGCTCGATGGGCAGCAGTTCCCCGCAACGCGAGGCACAAGCTGGCGATCACCGCATGCCGAGCATGAGGCCGAGTTCAGCGACATCCGTCTCGGCACCGTTTCGGGGCGGATCGGCGTGGTTCGCGGACCGTCCGCCCAGCCGCGTGAGCTTGAGGGCCCGACCGCACCGCAGAGCCCCGCCGAGGCAGCGCTCTCCGCAGAGATGTCGGCGCGCGTCACCGAACTCTCCGAACGCCTCGGCGTCACCGAGACCCAGTACGACACCGAGAGCGAGGCGTAAGCGATGTTCCAGCACGGACACCTCCGCCTCTACCTCCTGCACCTGCTCAACGAGCAGCCACGCCACGGCTACGAACTCATCCGTGCCCTGAGCGACCGCTTCGACGGCAGCTACGCGCCGAGTGCTGGAACGATTTACCCGCGCCTCGCGAAGCTTGAAGCAGAAGGACTCGTCACGAAGACACCGGACGGACGTAAAACGATTTACGCCATCACGGAGCGCGGCCGCGCGGAACTTCACACCCGCCAGCACGAGTTCCAGCACATCGACGAGGGCATTGAAGACTCGCTTCGAAAGGTTGCAGAGCAGCTTCGGGACGGCGTGCAGAGCGCTGGCGAACAGCTCAAGCGCGAGTTCAGCGGCGTGCGCTGGGGCGACAGCGGGCGGATGCCAGAACCGCAGCCGCAGGCGAACCCCGTCCCACCCGAGACTCGCAGCACAACCCGGGAGGGTCAGCCACGACCGCTCATTGCCGAAGCCCACGAGCGCGTCCAGACGAGCATGCACCTGCTCACGCAGGAGCTGCGACAGGCTGCCCGCGAGGAGCGTCTCTCCCCCGCCATCCTCTCGCTCCTCGACCACGAATTGAGCAATCTCGAGTCGACCGTGCTCACCGCGCTGGGACACCGCCCACGCCAATAGTTTGCAGGCGAGCACCGCCCCGTCCGGCAGCCATCACTGCAGCCTGCGCCGCTTCGAGCAGGCCCGATCAACACCGCGTGCTCCCCCGAGCGCGCTAACCTGCATGCGCACACAGGAAGGACCGCGCATGCCACGCTTCGGGCTCGAGCTCATCGCCGTCTTTGTCGGCGGCGCGCTCGGAACACTCGCCCGCTGGCTCGTCGGCCTGCCCTTCGCGACCGCCCACCCGAACGTCGGATTCGGGGCCATGGTTGCCTGCAACCTCATCGGCTCGTTCCTGCTCGGCCTGAGTCCGATCATCGAGAAGCCGCTGCTTCGCCTGGGCGTCGGCACGGGCTTCTGTGGTGGATTCACGACCCTCTCGGCAGTTGTCCTCGCCATTGCCCCGGCGAGCGCAAGCTTTCCGGCCGTGGATCCGATGATGGGCTTTGGATTGCTCGTCCTGGCGGTTGCGGGTGGGCTTGTCGCGAGCTGGGCAGGGAGCTGCTTCGTGCCTCGGCCTGGTGAGCGCGCAGCAGAGGCACGGGCACGCGCTGCGGCCGAGGAACACGCAGCGGCACGCACGGAGGCTGAGGCATGAGCCCGCTCATGATCGCGGGGCTCGTAGCGCTCGGCGGACTTGGCTCGGTCCTGCGCTTTGTCATCCACAGTGGTGTGAGCCGTGAGCGCCCGATCACGGAAGCCGAGGGGACGACGTCCGCAACGCCATCTTCAACACCCGCGAGCCGAATCACGCGCCGTGTTGGCCTCTGGTGGGCGATGGCGGATGTGCGTCTCGGCATCGTGAACATCCTCGCGTCGTTCTTGGCCGGGCTCGCCGCGACAAGCCTCACGGGCGAGCTGCGCGCCCTCGCGGTCATCGGCTTCTGCGGCGGATTCAGCACCTGGTCGACGCTCATGAACGACACCCGCAAACACATCGAAGCGCAACGTTATGTGCGCGCCGTGAGCTGTATCGTGCTGACGCTCGCGCTCGCGCTCGTGGCCGCAGCGATCGGCCTCCGCCTCGGCGACCTCATCACCAGCTAGGCGACAACATCAGGCGAGCGGTGCGTGGATGCCCTAGCGCCGGTCACTCGTCGATTCGACGTTCGCGCCGCGTACCCACTCCGCACGCTCCCAGCTCGGTTGCTCGGCACGTACGGGCGGGAGCTCACCGAGTCGTTCAATGAGCTGCTCGGCAAGGCGAACGGCATCCTCAAGCGCTTCGTGGGGCGTGCGTCCGGGGCCGTAGCCGACGAAGGCAATGCGGCGATCCTTGCGCGACCACCCCTCCTGCACGCGAGCAGTTCCGCCTGCTTCGCGCAGGTGGAGCGGAGCGAGATGCCGCACAGTTTCACGGAATCCCGTTGCCCAGAGCACTGCATCGATGCGTTCTTCGCTGCCATTGGCGAAGCGAACACCGCCGGGGATCAGTCGCTCGATGGGGCCGCGCGAGGCCAGGAACCCGCTGCGAACGAGGTCGTGGATGCCGCGAGTGAGCGGGATGCCGACGAGGCTCACATCCGAAGGGAACGCCGCGCCCCGCTCAAGGAGCTCTTCCGCGCGCGCCCGCGCCTCCTCGTTCGCAGGCACGGCGCGGTCCGCACGCAGGCCCATGCGGGGAGGCTCGATGAAGTCGGGCGCCCGTCGCGTCGACCAGAGCGTCTCGGGCGCGATCCGCTCGAGGCGACGCAGCACCGCGAGGGCACTCCGTCCACCGCCAACAACGAGCGGCCGCATCCCGCGGAACTCGTCGAGGCTTTCGAGCGTTGCCACGTGTCGCTGCGGGCCACCGAAGTCGCGCGTGCCGGGAACCCACGGCACGAAAGGGCTCGCCCAGTGGCCGGTCGCGTTCACGACAATGCGAGCTCGGATGGATCGTTCGTGGGCAAGCTCGCCGGCGCCGAGTCGATAGTGCACTCGCAGCGCCTGCTCACGCGGCACCGATTCGACGCGCTCGACCTTGGCGGGACGCATAACGAAGAGTTCGTAGGCGTCCTCGTAGCGGCGCCGGAACATGGGGACCGCTTCGCGCGTGGGAGTGTCGGGGTCGAGGCGGCGGTATTCGAGGCCGAGCTCGGCCATCCCGGGAAGCTCGATGACTTCGGCCGAGCGGCCGATCGTGGCGAAGTCCCAGCCGCGTTGCCAGCTGCCGCCGGGCGCCGTTTCAGCATCCAGCACGATGAAGTCTTCGAAGGGGGCGAGCCCGAGCGCCTTGAGCGTGTAGGCCGCCGTCAGACCCGCGGTGCCAGCCCCGATGACGACGATGTCGATTTCGTCTCGCACGGGGACTCCTTCATTGAGCTGGGCGGTTGCATGCCATGGACTCGTGGGAGCACCGGGGACACGCTGTAGGCATGTTCAGTCTACGGAGCGGGGGCTTTGAGATTCCGGATGCGAGGCGCTGGATGACCTCGTGGCACGGCGTGCTGTGAGCCATCGCGGCGGCTGGGCCGTGTTCGCTCAGAGCGGGAGAAGTGCCGCCCATCTGGCATCCTGCACCCCACCGGAGGGGTGGGTCATGGTAGGCTATCTCGAGAATTTTTGTCCATAGCCGGACCTGCCGCTTGATGTTGAGATCGCGTGGGTCATCTTCGAGTCATAAGGGGGTTACGCATGGGGCGTGGCCGTCAGAAGGCGAAGCACACCAAGGTCGCTCGCGAGCTGAAGTACTCCGTTCCGGAGACGAACTACGACCAGCTCGAGCGTGAGCTGGCCGGTGCTCGTCAGCAGCAGGATGCTCCCGCCGACGAGATCTCGAAGTGGGCTGAGTACCTCGACGAGGACGATTACGACGACTACGAGGGTTCTGCTCAGCAGAAGCTCGCCTAGTTTCCGCTCGCATGGACGGCTTGCAGGCTCCGCCCGTCATGTCGGCGGTGGTCACCGCTGCGATTTTGGTGATCGGGAATAGCCTCGTCATCCTGCAGATCTGGCTCGCGAAGCGCGGAGTCTTGCCCGTGGGTGGATTCGCTGGCTTGCGCACGCCCGCAACGAATCGTTCCCAGGATGCGTGGGAGGCGGGCCATGAGGCCGCGTTCCCGTGGTCGCTTGTCGTGAATGGTATCGCCGTCGTTTCCGCCGCCGCGACGCTCGTCGTGCGCGAGACGCCGCTGAGCTACCTCATCGTGATTGGCCTTGCCGTGCTGGCCTCCCTCGTCGGCACGGTCGGCGCCATGATCCTCGCGCACCGCGCCGCAAAGCGCACCCTCCGCTAGCCCGCAGCGCGGCATCCCGGCGTCCGTGACCGCTGCCTTACCTCGAAACGTCACGGTGTCCGCCACCGTTTCGGACATCTGCCACCGTTTATTCGATGGCGAACGTCCGTTTCGATGGCGAGCGTCCGTTTCGATGGCGAACGTCCGTTTCGATGGCAAACGCTGCTAAGGTCGGCCCGCCACAGGCGCACGCAGCTCAGGGGTGAGGTGGTCGAGATCTCGATACACGGGCCTGCGGCCCGCACTCGATCCGGCGGTGCGCGCGAAGCGCGTGTATCGAGACCACCGGCGCAAGTTCGCCTGTCCGGTTTTCGTCATATGGCGGCTATCCCGCTCCCCACGCGGGATACGCCACATATAGCCGAAACCCGACACGTCTCCGGCGGGCAGCCCCGCGCGCTACGCCGCGTAGTTGCCGACGAGGCGGACGGCGCCGCCGTCGACGCCCTTCGCGCCCTGCTCGAAGCCGGTGAAGTCGCGCGCCTCGGTCGAGATCGCACCGGCCTCCCACGAGCGGATGCCCGCAGCGTTGAGCGCCGAGGTGACCTGGGAAGCCTGCGCAGCATCCACGATCGCGAACATGCCGATACCAAGGTTCCAGGTGCCCTCGGTCGAGGTGAGCTCCGCACCAGCCATGTCGGCAAGCACACGGAACACCGGAGCCGGCGACCAGGCACCGCGGTCAAGCTCAACCCACGCGCCCTGCGGGAGGACGCGGGCGAGGTTCGCGGCGATACCGCCACCGGTGACGTGGCTCATGGCGTGGAAGGCGCCGCCGAGCGTCTCGTCGGCGAGGAGCTTCACGAGCGGACCCGTGTAGAGGCGGGTCGGCTCGAGGAGAGCCTCACCCCAGCTCGCGCCGAGCTCAGCCGAGTGGTCCGTGTACGAAATGCCGCGGTCAGCGAGGATGCGGCGGATGAGCGAGTAGCCGTTCGAGTGGGGGCCCGACGACTCCATCGCAATGACGACATCTCCGTGCTGGACGCGCTCAGCGCCGAGCACGCGGTCGGCTTCCACAACACCGGTCGCCGCGCCAGCCACGTCGTAGTCGTCGGGGCCAAGGAGGCCGGGGTGTTCCGCGGTCTCACCACCGGTGAGGGCCGTGCCGGTCGCCTCGCAGGCCTCCGCGATACCGCGAACAATGTCGGCAATGCGCTCGGGGACGACCTTGCCGCAGGCAATGTAGTCCGTCATGAAAAGGGGACGCGCACCCACGACGACGATGTCGTCGACAACCATACCGACAAGGTCCTGGCCGATCGTGTCGTGCTTGTCGATGGCCTGCGCGATGGCGACCTTCGTGCCGACGCCGTCGGTCGAGGTGGCAAGGAGCGGACGCTTCATCCCGAGCATGGCGGATGCGTCAAACAGGCCAGCGAAACCACCAACGCCGCCGAGCACCTCCGGACCGTGCGTCTTCACGACGGCCTGCTTCATGAGCGTCACTGCGAGGTCGCCCGCGCGCGTGTCAACACCGGCTGCGGCGTAAAGGTCGGGCTGCTTCTCTCCGGACACTCGGATTCCCTTCGTCGTTGGCTGCGCTCCAGCCTAGCCGCGCAGGCGTCCCGTGAGCGCGTCGAGCTCCTGCTCGGTGAGGCCCGCACGCGCGAGCGTTCCCCGCGCGTCGAAACCGTCGAGCTGTTCGGCGACCGCGGATTCGATCGTGAAGCCGCGCTTCGCGAGGTTCTCTCCAATCCATCCGCTCGGGTCGGGGAACCCCATCCGGCGGAAGAACGGGCGAAGGCCTGCCACCGAGCGCGCGTAGTCCTCGGCGATTGCCTCGCCTGTCGCGCCCGCGAGCGCGAGCAGCGCAAAACTTGTGAGGCCCGTGCGGTCGCGGCCGACGGCACAGTGGAAGAGCACGGGACCCGGTGCCTGCGCGATCGTGCGGAGCACCGCGACGACACGGGCCGGATGCTGCTCCATGACGGGACGGAAGAAGCGCGGCGAGCCGAGGCGACCTTCCTCCCGCATCCGCTGCCAAAACTCCACGTCGCTCGTGTCATCCAGCGGCACCCGCACCGAAAAGACGCCCTCCGGCATGACAGCTTCCGGGGTCGGCGGGACGCGGTTCGCGTTCGCTTGCGCCTCCTCGGGGCTCTTCGGCTCGGTGCGCGTCTCGAAACCGTTGCGGAGGTCGAGGACGGTGCCGACGCCCGCCGCCCGCATCTGCTCGAGCCCCTCCTCGCTCGCATAGCGGAGGTCGGCCGCACGGTAGAGCTGGCCGGTGCGCGTGACACCACCATCCACCGTGGGCAGGCCACCCAGATCGCGCCCGTTGTAGAAGCCGTCCCAGGTGATCGTCCGCTCGTCGTCAACGTGAGGTGCTGTGCCGTCCGCGCTCATGCGGCCAGTGTGCCCGAGCAAAGTGGCGGATTCCAGAGGATGCTGACACTCCCCAAGCGCGCTCCCCTGTGGAAGAATGGCTGTCTTCCACCAGCGCCCATCTAAGGAGCTAGCTCGCGTGTGCGGCATCGTTGGTCACGTCTCGACCGGACCCGTTAATCAGCAGATCTACGACTCACTGCTCCTGCTGCAGCACCGCGGCCAGGATTCGTCCGGCATCGCGACCGCCGATGGCGAAACCTTCCACCTCGTAAAGACAAAAGGCCACGTCCGCGAGGCGTACCGCACGCGCGACATGCGCAACCTCACGGGCAACATGGGCCTCGGTCACGTGCGCTACGCGACGGCTGGTTCGGCGAACAACGTGGATGAGGTGCAGCCGTTCTACGTGAACGCCCCGTACGGCATCATCCTCGTCCACAACGGCAACCTCACGAACACGCGCGAGCTCTCGGACGAGCTCTACCGCATCGACCGACGTCACTTGAACTCGGAGTCCGACACGGAGCTCCTGCTCAATGTGCTCGCGAACGAGCTCCAGTCGCGCCTCCCGGGCGACGAGCTCACGCCGGACACGATCTTTGACTCGATCACGGGCCTCCACGACCGCGTTGAGGGCTCGTACGCCTCGATCGCGCTCATTTCGGGCCTCGGCATGGTCGCCTTCCGCGACCCCTTCGGCATCCGCCCGCTCGTGCTCGGCCGCCGCGAGGGCGAGCACGGCCGCGATGAGTGGGTCGTCGCCTCGGAGTCGCTCGTGCTCGAGTCCGGCGGCTACGAACTGGTCCGCGATGTCGCACCGGGCGAAGCCATCGTCATCACCGAGTCGGGCGAGCTCTTCTCGCGCCAGTGCGCGGCATCCACGCGCCTGGCTCCCTGCTCCTTCGAGTTCGTCTACCTTGCCCGCCCCGACTCCGTTATGAACGGCATCTCGGTGTACGAGTCGCGCCTTCGTATGGGCCGCAAGCTCGCAGAGAAGGCACGCCGCGAGCTCACCGCGGGCGGCATCGACGTGCTCATGCCGATCCCGGACTCCGCTCGCCCCTCGGCAATGGAGATGGCGCAGGTGCTCGGCATCCCCTACCGCGAAGGCTTCTACAAGAACCGCTACGTCGGCCGAACCTTCATCATGCCCGGGCAGAAGGTGCGCAAGAAGTCGGTGCGCCAGAAGCTCAACGCGCTCGGCACCGAGTTCAAGGGCAAGAACGTGCTCCTCGTTGACGACTCGATCGTGCGCGGCACGACCTCGAAGGAGATCGTCGAGATGGCGCGCATGGCAGGCGCCAAGTCGGTGACCTTCGCTTCGGCAGCGCCGGCGGTGCGCCACCCGCACGTGTACGGCATCAACATGCCGACGCGCGCCGAGCTCGTCGCGAACGGCCGCTCGACGGAAGAGGTTGCGGCTGCAATCGGTGCGAACCGCCTCATCTACCAGGACGTCGACGACCTCAAGGACGCCATCATCGGCGGGACCGACATCACCGAGCTCGACCTGTCGTGCTTCACGGGCGAATACGTGACCGGCACGGTGACGGCCGAGTACCTCGCATGGCTTGAGGCGAACCGCACGAGCTAATTCACGGCCAGTCGCTGACCGAGGGCTGGCTGCTGCTGCGTGATGCAGTGGATGCCGCCACCGCGCGCGTAGAGCGGCCGCGCATCCACCGCGAGAATCTCTCGCCCCGGGTAGGCAGCTGCGAGCACCTCGCGCGCCGCAGCATCGGCCGGGTCGTCAAAGGCGCAGGAGATGACGGCTCCGTTGCACACGAGGTGGTTCACGTAGGAGTAATCAACCCAGCCTTCGCTGTCTTCGAGGATGTGCGGGGCGGGCAGCGAGATGACCTCGAGCGGGTTGCCATCGACGTCGCGCGCCTCAGCGAGGAGCTCCCGCAGCTCGCGCGTGAGGGCGTAGTCGGGATGCGCCGGATGACGCTGCTCGTGGAGCAGCACGCGACATGGTGACGGGAATGCGGCGACAATGTCGACGTGGCCGCGCGTCCCAAACTCCTGGGAGTCGCGCCAGAGCCCGCGCGGGAGCCAGATGGCGAGGCGAGCGCCGATCGTCCGCAGCATTTCGGCTTCCACCTCGGCGTGCGTGAGCTCGGGGTTTCGTCCTTCGCCAAGCTGCACGCTTTCGGTGAGGAGCACTGTGCCGCGGCCATCGACGTGAATGCCTCCGCCCTCGTTAACCAACGGAGAATCGATGCGCGTCGCTCCAGCGGCCTCGGCGACGAGCGCGCCGATCTTCGCGTCACGTTCCCAGCGGGCCCACGATTGCACTCCCCAGCCGTTGAAGATCCAGTTCACAGCCCCGAGCTCGCGAGCGCCATCCTCGCGAGTGCGGGTGACGAACGTCGGACCGATATCGCGCATCCACGCGTCATCAAGTGGCGCCTCGAGGAACTCGATCTGGCCGTCAAGGAGTCGACGCGCGATTGGCAGATCGTCAGGTTCGATGACCATCGTGAGCGGCTCGCACTGCGCGATGGCGTTGGCAACCGCCGCCCACGTGTCCCGTGCTTCATTCGCATCCGCAGATGTCTCACCCAGCGTGTAGCCGCCGGAGGGCCATGCCATCCAGCAACGCTCGTGTTGATCGCCCTCGTGTGGCATGAACCATGATTCACTCATGGGCGTCCCTTCGTACGTCGTTGTACTTCGTTGTTCCACCGCTGTGGTGCGGCGGGTTTAGGAGATGGTGTCGCGGTCCGCGTGCAGCGGCTCATCCGCGGCGCCGCGACGCAGCACGACCTTCTCGCCGCGGCCGCGACGGCCGAGGAACGAGCCAAGAAGGCCGAGGACGCCGACACCAATCGGCACGAGGAAGAGGGCGAGGAAGCCGAAAACCTGACCGGTCGTGTACTGCTCGCCGTTCGGGCCGGGCTGGCCGGGGAACGCGAAGGTGAGGATCATCGCGAGGATGAGGCCCGCGAGCGCACCGAGCACGAGGAACACCTCGATGCGCGGGACCCGGCGGATGATGGCCTCCTGTTCGGTGACCTCGTCGGCGGCTGGATCGTCGAGACCGAGGTCGACACGCTCGGCGCGCTCCTCAAGCTCCTCAGCAGCGCTCGTGCGGGCGAGGGGGTCCATCTCGTGCTCAGCCATGCCGTCCATTCTCTCGAGCTTTTGCGAGCAGCCTCGGATTTCACCGGTGTCGGATGCGGAGGCTGCCCCTGCGGGCTCGGAGGCTAGGCGTTCACACGGATAAGCGGCAGGAAGCGTGCGACCTCGTCCGCGCGTGTCCCCGAGGCATGAATCCGCCCTGCCTCGACGAGCTCGTGCCACGTCTCGATGCCGCACGCGATCGCGACCCAGCTCGAAGCGTCCATCTCCACAACGTTCGGCGGCGTGCCGCGGGTGTGGCCAGGACCCTCAATGCACTGCACGGCACCAAAGGGCGGGATGCGCACCTCAACGCTCGCACCCGGGGCGCGATCGCTCAGCGCCTGCAGCAGATATCGAACTGCAGTAGCACGCGTGGTTCGAGACAGCGCCGAGGTATCCGCCTTCTCGCCCACAACGGCGGCGAACTCGCGCGCCGTCTGGAGTCCTACCGCCTCATCAATTCGCGCTCGAGCCATATCCCAAATTGTGACATGAGTGCCCCTCAGGCGGCTGTCGCCGGTATTCTGCAAGGCGTGAAGATCCTTGTGCTCGGTTCCGGTGCCCGTGAACACGCCCTCGTTGCTGCGCTTGCCCAGGAGGGCACGCACGAGCTCATCTGCGCCCCGGGAAACCCGGGCATTGAGCAGCTCGCGACGACCATCCGCGTTGACGCCAACAAGCCCCAGCTCGTCGCTGACTTTGCTGAGGAAGAGCGCGTTGAGCTCGTCGTGATCGGCCCCGAGGCTCCTCTCGTGGCCGGTGTCGCCGACGAGCTGCGTCGCCGAGGCATTCCCGTGTTTGGCCCGAACCAGGAGCCAGCAAAGCTCGAAGGGTCGAAGACCTTCGCGAAGCAGGTCATGCAGCGCGCTGGCGTGCCGACCGGTGGCGCGCAACTGTGCACGACGATGGAAGAAGTTGAGCGCACGCTCGACCAGTTCGGCGCCCCGTACGTGGTGAAGGCGGACGGCCTCGCCTCCGGCAAGGGTGTGCTCGTCACCGAGGACCGCCAGGCTGCGCTCATCCACGCAGACACCTGGATCCCGGCTGGCCCCATCCTCATCGAGGAATTCCTCGACGGTCTCGAGGTCTCGCAGTTCGTTATTAGCGACGGCGAGACGACGCGCGCGCTGCCTCCGGCGCAGGACTTCAAGCGCATCGGCGACGGCGACACCGGCCCGAACACTGGCGGCATGGGCGCGTACTCGCCGGTGCCGTTCCTCAACGAGCGATTCGGCTCGCAGCAGGCCTTCTCGGAGGAGGTTGTCCGCACGGTTGCGCAGCCGATCATCGACGAGCTTCGCGCAAACGGCCAGCCGTTCCAGGGCCTGCTCTACTGCGGCCTCATCGTGACGGCTGACGGTATGCGCGTCATCGAGTTCAACGCCCGCTTCGGCGACCCGGAGACGCAGGTCGTCCTCCCCCGCCTCGACATGCCGCTCTCGGAGCTCCTCTACGCCTCGGCCACCGGCACGCTCGCGGACACCCCGAACCCGCTCCCGATCAAGCAGAACGCAGCGGTGACGCTCGTGCTCGCGTCGGAGGGCTACCCGGACGCCGTCCAGTCGGGCCGCCCGCTGCAGGGCCTCGAGGATGCTGAGGCAATCGAGGGCGTGCACGTCATGCACGCCGCAACCGGTGACGCTGGCGAGGGTGAGGGCCTTCGCGCAACCGGCGGCCGCGTCCTCAACGTTGTTGCCGAGGGTGCGACGCTCACCGCGGCTCGCACGCGCGCGTACGAGGGTATGGCGAAGATCTCGCTCGAGGGCGGCCAGTTCCGTCGCGACATTGCTGAGCGCGCCGCCGCAGACGCCGAGCGCCAGGCGAAGGCCTAAGCCATGTCGGAGTCGGGATCGGGATTCGGTCAGAGCGCCGTCACGAAGGACGCTGCCCCGGAGCTTCCGGGCTGGCGTCACGTCTACACGGGCAAGGTCCGTGAGGTCTACGAGGGTGCGGATGACGCATCCGTGCTCCTCGTCGTCGCAAGCGACCGTGTAAGCGCCTTCGACCACATCCTCTCCCCCGCGATCCCGGGCAAGGGTGCGATGCTCACGCGCCTCACCCGCTTCTGGCTCGCGAAGCTTGCGGATGGACTCGGCATCCCGAACCACCTCCGTGAGCCCGAGGGCTGGGATGCTGAACTCCCCGCCGACATTGCGGCCCGATCGATGCGGGTTGCCCGCCTCAACATGCTCCAGATCGAGTGCGTCGTGCGCGGCTACCTCACGGGTTCGGGCTTTAAGGAGTACCAGCAGCAGGGCACGGTGTGCGGCATCGAGCTCCCCGAGGGCCTTCAGGACGGCGACAAGCTGCCGGAGCCGCTCTACACGCCGGCGTTCAAGGCCGAGCAGGGCGAGCACGACGAAAACATTTCCTTCGAGCGCACGGTTGAGCTCGTGGGCACGGAGCAGGCCGAGGCGCTGCGCAAGCACTCGCTCGAGCTCTTCGCGCAGGCGTCCGCTGTGGCAGAGGCGCGCGGGCTCATCCTCGCGGACACGAAGCTCGAGTTCGGTCTCGACCCGGCAACGGGTGAGCTGATGCTCGCCGACGAGGTGCTCACGAGCGACTCCTCGCGCTACTGGGACGGCCACGTCTACGCCGACACCTCGCTGCCGATGGCGGAGCGTCTCGCGTCCTTCGACAAGCAGATCGTGCGCAACTGGCTCAAGGAGCACTGGGATGGCGAAGGCGTGCCGCCGGAGCTCCCCGCACACATCGTCGAGGCCGTGCAGGCCCGCTACGCCGAGCTGTTCGAGCGGCTCGGGGTTTAGCGCGGCCGCTCGACCCGGTTCGACCGCGTCAAAAATGCACGCTCAGCGTCGCATCCCCTTCCTGAGGAGGGGATAGACCGCTGAGCGTGCATTTTTGCGCGAGAAGTGACTCAGCTACGCGCCGTGGGTCTCTTCCTCGACCGTTTCGCGTTCGAGTGTCGGGAGCGGCTCGTTCCACCCCTGGATGACGGCCCACGCCACCGCCGTGAGCGGCACGGAGAGCAGCGTGCCGATGATGCCGCCGAGAACCGTACCGACGGTGAGGGCGAGGAGCACGACAAGTTCGTGCAGCTTGAGTGAACGACCGAGCAGCACCGGTGCGAGGAAGTTTCCCTCGAGCTGGTTCACGGCGATCACTATGCCGACGACGATCATCGCCTCGACCGGGCCGTTCGTCACGAGCGTCACGAGCGCGGCGATGACGCCGGCGAGCACGGCGCCGACCACCGGGATGAATGCGCAGATGAAGACGACGACCGCGAGCGGGAAGGCGAGCGGGACACCCACGATTGCAAGACCGATGCCGATAAACACGGCGTCCACGAGCGCCACGGTTGCGGTGCCACGTACGTAGCCGCCCATGACGGCCACCGCGCGGCGGCCAACGAGCTGCAGGCGTTCACGCTGCGGTCCGACGCTGCGCCCGATGAGGAAATTCCACATCTGCGGGCCGTCCTTCATGAAGAAGAACAGGACGACGAGGAAGAGCACAAGCGAGGTCGCGAGATCGCCCGCAACCGAGAGGCCCGCGCTCACACCGTGCGCGGCGCTCGCACCAGCTTCCTTCGTGAAGACGAGGCCCTTGACCTGCTCAATCCAGGTGTTCACCTGGGCTTCGTCGATGACGAGCCCGAATTGCGATTGCGCCCAGCTGATGAGCGCGATGACGCCTTCGTTGGCCTTCTTCGAGAGGTCCGCCCACTGCTGTTCAACTGCGAGCACGACGAGCGTGATCGCTCCACCGAGCAGGACAACTACCGACAGGAGCACCGTCACCGCGGCGAGTACATTCGGCCACTTGCGGCGGGTGAGGAAGCGGATGATCGGCCAGGTCGAGCTCGCCACGATGAGGGCGAGGAGCACCGGGATGACGACGATCGACACCTTCACGAGGCCGAAGATGACGAGGCTCGCGAGGACGAGCAGGATGAGGCTCTGAAGTGCACGCAGCGAGGTGCGTCCGAACGCGTCGGTCCAGAGCAGAGCCACCGCGGCCGGCCGTGTGCCGCGGCCTTCGTCGGGGCCAGCGTTTTCGTCGCGAGCGGTCGCGGCGACGACGTCGTGCTGCGCTTCACGTCGCGTGGCGTGCTCGGCGGCTGCCGTCTCGGGCTGTTCGCGCGTGATCGGACGCTGCTTCTTGAGGTGGTCTTCGTGGTGCTGTTCGTGGTGTTCCTGCGTCGTCGGCGTCGCGTTCGAGTCGCCGCCCGCGGGCGCGTGCGTCGCGTCGTCGTGCTCCGAAACGCGTGATTCCGCGTGCTTCGTGCGGGCCTTCGTACGGAAGGGCAGTTTCATCGGGCTCCTCGTCACAGCGTGTGGATTGCCTTGGGCGGCGGGGCGTCATCCATGCACAGGGCACGCCACGGTCATCCATTGACAGACTCGACCATGCTAGGCGGCTTCGCCCAGTAGACTCATCCACGTCCCGTTCTCGCACCGACAGGAGTGCTGTTCATGCCGAAGATCGTCGTCCAGGTCATGCCGAAGCAGGAACTGCTCGACCCGCAGGGAAAGGCAGTTGCTGGAGCACTCTCGCGCCTCGGCAAGAGCCACTTCAACGACGTCCGCGTCGGCAAGCGTTTCGAGATCACGACCGACCGCGAAATCTCGGGCGAGATCATGGAAGAAGTCGCTCACATCGCCGACGAGCTCCTCGCCAACGGTGTCATCGAGGACGTCATCTCAATCGATGTGCTTCCGGAGGACGCTGAGGGCACCGAGGTCGACGAGCTTGAAGGAGCCGAAGCGTAATGCGCGTCGGCGTCATCACCTTCCCGGGTTCGCTCGACGACCGCGACGCGCAGCGCGCCGTCCGCCTCGCCGGTGGCGAAGCGGTCGCACTCTGGCACGGCAACCACGATCTTGAGGACGTCGACGCGATCGTCCTCCCCGGCGGCTTCAGCTACGGCGACTACCTCCGCTGCGGCGCCATCGCAAGCCACTCCCCGATCATGCGCGAAGTCGTCGACGCAGCTGGCAAGGGCATGCCCGTCCTCGGTATCTGCAACGGCTTCCAGATGCTCACCGAGGCACACCTCCTGCCAGGTGGCCTCATCCGCAACGACCACGGCTCGTTCATTTGCCGCGACCAGAAACTCCGCGTCGAGAACACCGACACGGCCTGGACGCACGGCTACGAGAAGGGCCAGGAGATCGTCATCCCGCTCAAGAACGGCGAGGGCGGCTTCATCGCAGATGATGAGACGCTCGCCCGCATCGAGGGTGAGGGCCAGGTGGCCTTCCGCTACGTGGACGTCAACCCGAACGGTTCGCGCAACAACATTGCTGGCCTCACGAACGAGCGCGGCAATGTGGTCGGCCTCATGCCGCACCCGGAGCACGCGGTCGAGCTCGGCTTTGGCCCGGACACCGAGAAGCGCATGAAGTCGGGCGTCGACGGTCTCACGATGTTTGAGAGCGTGCTGCAGGCACTCGTTGGCCGCGCCTAGTTTTCATGACACGGCAGTGGGGCTCTCCGAGATTTCGGGGAGCCTCACTTCGTTGCTGAGGAGCTGATCGAGTAGGCCCGAAGGGTCGTATCGAAATCGCGACCGCCTCAGCTGCGAGCTCCGACCACCTCAGCGTGGCACTAGTACCACTGCTCCCGGCTCTTCACCAGAGTCACTCGACCCACAAGCGGCTCAACCACGTGCCACGCTCGATAGCGGCCTGTGATCGGCAGTTCGACGGTCTCCATGAAGGACAGCGTCTCCTTGCTGAATCCACGTTTGAACGTGCCAAGACCCGACATCGGCCCATCCTGCGGACCGTTTGGGTCAGGAATATTGCCGAGTTCGTAGCTGCGGAATCCATCCCGCTGCAGCTCTTCCGCAATCCGCACATGCAACAGATGCGGTGCGTTGCTCTTCGAACCGGTGCGCACCGAGCCGCCGTCCTTGTACCAGGCGCGATCACCAAACGTTGCCACGAATGCGCTCGCGACGACGTCTCCCTCTTCGCGCACGCAGTAGAACCGTCCCTGCCCAGCGGCGCACAGCTCATTCCACGTCGCCCGCAAATAGCGCTCGGAGTGGAAGTAGGCGCCGGAGCGACCCTTCGTCACGGCGACAAGATCCAGCATCCGCCGCTTCGCCGACTCATCCGCCTCGAGACGTTCGACGACAATGTCCTGTTCCGAGGCGCGGCGGACGAGATTACGGGTTCGCTTCTTCAAGCGGGCCCAAATGTCGTCCGGAGTTCCAGCAAGATCGATCTCGACGGCGTGGCGGTACTGCGTCCCGCGTGCAGTCTGCCACCCCTCGGATGCGAGCGCGGCGGCAAGTTCGTCATCATCCGGCTGAAACAGCTCGAGTTTCACGCCGAAGCTCTTCTCCATCTTGCGGAAGGCCGCCGAGAGCACCGGCACATCGTCCACTGCAATACCGTTCACACGAGGCACGTGGATGAGCTGGCCAAGCCCCGGCACTGAGCGGCGATAGGTCCGCACAACCAGGCTCCGCCCATTCGCAAGCGGCAACTCGACGAGCTCGGATGACCAGCCAAACTCCTCCTTCACCTTCGCCCAAGCGGCTGACTGGATGAAATGAGGGCGGTCTTGGCTCGCCAGCACACGAGCGTCCTCCTGCGAAGCCTCCTGTGCGCCGCGTTCCGAACCGGTCTGATGCTCTGCCAACATGCTCTCCTCCCTAGCGAACCCGAGGCATGGATGCGGTCAAGCGCGAAGACTCGGTGGCATCCCGGGGGCGTCGGGCGCGGCGGTTTTGCGTCGCTGACCCCGTCGGTGGATCGGAGCCGCAGACGTCCCCCATGCTACTGACCGGCTGTCGATGCCCCGGACGGCCCGCCGCGCTCGGTAGGCTCGGGGCATCATGACTCCAAAGCGCGTCCTCCGTCTTGCCTCCCTCGCTGAAGCCATCACTTGGGCGTTGCTCATCATCGGGATGGTGTTGAAGTACGGCCCGACCCAGTGGCCGCTTGGCGTCTCGATCGCTGGTTCGCTCCACGGCGCAGCCTTTCTCACGTACCTGTACGTGGGGCTCGTGACGGGCATCAACCAGCGATTTGGCTGGGTCGAGTACCTGCTCGGCGGGCTGTCCTCGGTATTCCCGTTCGCGACGGTGCCGTATGACCTCGTGATGGAGCGTCGCGGCCGACTCGAGGGAGATTGGCGCACCGCGAGCGTCGAGTTCGGTGCCCGTAACGACGAGGGTTCGACGGCACACGCCCCGCTCGAACGATTCCTGCCGCTCGTGCGCTGGTCGAACTACCACCCCTTCACGATTACTTCCTTCGTGATGCTTGCCGCCGCGCTCATCCTCGCCGGCGCCCTCGACCAGCATTAGCCGCTCGCTACCCCGTGGCTGTTCTCCACTGCGCTCGAAAAGACGCGCGTCTAGCCGAATATGAGGAGTGCGCGAACGAGCGCGACAACGATTTCGAGCAGCACGAGGCCAAACCCGACGGCATGAACCGCGAGGTGTGGACGACGACGCCAGCACCACATCATGGTGAACACACTTGCGGCCAGTACTGAAGGGACAAGCGGGAGTAGGCCAACAATTGTGAGCAACCCACCGTAGTTTGGGCCATGGACAGGCCGTCCGAGATCGTCAAGCACCGGACTTCCACTCATGAACAGTGCATGTGCGAGATCTTGGCCAATGAGGTCCGCGCCAAACCAAGCGGGGACAAGTGCGACGACATATGCCGCGAGCGCCCACCAGGGACTGCCCCGTCGTGGTCGTTCAGTCGGTGTCGGGACGACAGGCGAGCTACTCATACAGGGTCTGCTCCAGCGCCTCGGTCGGCCCAGTATTCCAATGCGAGACCTCCCGCCCCTGCCCATCTATGAATGCCGGAGGGTTCATGATGCGATTGTGAGACCCCTGCATGTCAGTGGCGCCGGTTTGATCAGTGCATGTCCCATTGCTGGTCACCACATAGTCAGATCGAAACTCCGTGGTGGAATACACACCATTGCGATCATCTGGGTTATACCCACTTCCACCATAGAGCACATTGAATTGCTGGGCCGGATTTAGCACATCATTGTCATACTGAATATTAGCGTACTGCGTTCCACCGCTTGGAGACCAATCCGGGACGCAATTGCTGCCAGAATAACTCACAACCACGTCGTATTCGATGCCAGCCACTTCGCTTGCGGTGATCACAGAATGGCCGAAGCTGTGGCCAACACCACTGAGTTTGGCATTCATCAGGTTCGGTTCACTCATCAGCACGCCGTCGGTAAACGACGCCACGTATTCGCCGGCATCCATCGCCACCTGCTCGTCATTCGCCCCATACCCCTCATGCTTCCCGCTCGGATTGGGAACTTGCACACCGGGGATTTCATCAGCCCATTGGTTGTTAACGTAAAGAAATGCGACAGTGTCTTCAGAATGTTGACTCAAGATCCAATCAATTGAGCCAAACGCACCTCGATTGCCATTACCACCGTAGGCAAAGTCATCCAGCGTGGTGTACGTTCCAGGCGCGTAGTTAATGACGTGTTCAGTAGCCTCGGACGGCACACCGATCATCTGAATCATTTCTTCGTTGTAGGGATCAAACCGAACGGCAACAATCGTTCCGTCGGCAACCTGTTGAACGACAGCCTGCGTCTGAGGCGTCAATTCCGGCATGCCGCTGGCAACAAGCTGCTCCGCTACACCTGATTGGCGTCAGCTCGATCGAGAAGCGGGATACCGTCCAGATTGCCAATCACGTCAGGATACTTTTCAATGAGCTCGTGACACTCATCCTCACTGAGGGAGGCCCACCAATCACGCTGCTCCTCGGGACTCGCATCTTTGATCCGATCAAGCTCGCCACTATCGCCCATGACGGTCTTTGGTGTTCCAGCCCCGGGGGCATTCGCTGTTCTCACTTCGCCCCCTCCCGCGCCCGCGGAGGCAGTGTCCTGCTCGGCCGCCTGGTGACGCAGCTCTTCCCCGAACAGCCGCAGACTACCCACAAGTTCGAGGATCGCGGGTGACACCTCGTCAACCCACTTCCCCTTGAAATCCGAGGCATCCTTGCCCAACCACACGACACCGACGATTTCGCGAGACACGTCACACTCAGCACGCTCACACACGCCGGCACAGTGTTCTCCGAGCACTCCGGCCGCTCGCAACTCATCGGTATTCGCACCAAGAATCAATGCATCCCCTAGGTCCACACCAGATTAATCGCTATCGATGCATCCGTCGATAGCTCTGCGCAAGCCCTGGGCAAGAGGAGGGTAAGGAGCGACGGTCCGCGCAAACCACCGGAACCGGGCGCGGCTAGACTCGAAGCGTCGTGCGCTCGGCGCGCTCATTCCCGCAAAAGGAGCTCTTTGTGACGACCCAGCACGTGCCTGACACCGTTGCCCACGCGAAGGCAACGCCGGACAAGCACCAGCCCTACGGGGCCCTCGGTTTGAAGGCCGACGAGTACGAGAAGCTTGTCGAGATCCTCGGCCGCCGCCCCACCTCGGGTGAGCTCGCCATGTACTCGGTCATGTGGTCAGAGCACTGCTCCTACAAGTCGTCGAAGAAGTACCTTCGCCAGTTCGGCCAGAAGGTCAACGACGAGATGAAGAAGCACCTCATGGTCGGCATGGGTGAGAACGCGGGCGTCATCGACGCTGGCGACGGCTGGGCGGTCACCTTCAAGGTCGAGTCGCACAACCACCCGAGCTACATCGAACCCTTCCAGGGCGCCGCGACCGGCGTTGGCGGCATCGTCCGCGACATCATCTCGATGGGTGCGCGCCCGGTTGCGGTCATGGATGCCCTCCGCTTTGGCCACATCGACGAGGCCGACACCGCGCGCGTCGTCCACGGCGTCGTCTCGGGCATCAGCTTCTACGGCAACTGCCTTGGCCTGCCGAACATCGGTGGCGAGACCTGGTTCGACCCCTGCTACCAGGCGAACCCGCTCGTGAACGCCCTCGCCGTCGGCGTCCTCCGCCACGAAGACCTCCACCTCGCGAACGCGAAGGGCACCGGCAACAAGGTCGTCCTCTTCGGTGCCCGCACGGGTGGCGACGGCATCGGTGGCGCCTCGATCCTTGCCTCTGACTCCTTCGACGACGGCGGCCCCACCAAGCGTCCCGCCGTCCAGGTCGGCGACCCGTTCGCCGAGAAGGTGCTCATTGAGTGCTGCCTCGAACTCTTCCGCGAGGGCGTCGTTGAGGGCATCCAGGACCTCGGCGCCGCCGGTATCTCGTGTGCGACGAGTGAGCTGGCTGCTGCCGGTGACGGCGGTATGGAGATCACGCTCGACGACGTCCTCCTGCGCGACCCGACGCTCACGGCTGAGGAGATCCTCATGTCGGAGTCGCAGGAGCGCATGATGGCGGTCGTCCACCCCTCGAAGCTCGACGCCTTCCTCGAGATCACGAAGAAGTGGGATGTCGAGACGAGCGTGCTCGGTGAGGTCACCGACACGGGCCGCCTCAAGATTTCGTGGCACGGCGAAGAGATCGTGGATGTCGACCCGCGCACGGTCGCGATCGACGGCCCCGTCTACGACCGCCCGGTCGCTCGCCCCGAGTGGATCGACGCTCTCCAGGCCGACTCCGCCTCGAAGTTCGAGCGCCCCGCTGACGGTGCCGCACTGCGTGAGCAGTTCATCAAGATCCTGGGTTCGCCGAATCTCGCCGACCCGCAGTGGGTGACCGACCGTTACGACCGCTACGTGCTCGGTAACACCGCGTTCTCGTACCCCGAGGATGCCGGCATGGTCCGCATCGACGACTCCACCTCGCGTGGTTTCGCCGTCTCGCTCGACTGCAACAGCCGCTTCGCACAGCTCGACCCGGCCACGGGCGCCAAGCTCGCCCTCGCCGAGGCATACCGCAACGTCGCCGCCACCGGTGCCACCCCGGCTGCCGTCTCGGACTGCCTCAACTTCGGTTCGCCCGAAAACCCCGAGGTCATGTGGCAATTCTCGGAAGCCGTGGCCGGTCTCGCTGACGGCTGCCTCGAGCTGTCGATCCCGGTGACCGGCGGCAACGTCTCGTTCTACAACCAGACCGGCGACACCCCCATCCACCCGACTCCCGTCGTTGCCGTGCTCGGCCTCATCGACGACGTCGCGGGTCGCGTGCCCTCGGGCTGGCAGGATGAGGGCCTCAACCTCTACCTCCTCGGTGACACGAAGGAGGAGCTCGACGGTTCGGTCTGGGCGGATGTCATCCACGGCCACCTCGGTGGCCGTCCGCCGCAGGTTGACCTCGAGCGTGAGAAGGCTCTCGCCGACCTCGTCATCGGTGCTGGCAAGCAGGGCCTCCTCGCCGCCGCGCACGACCTCTCGGAGGGTGGCCTCGCGGCTGCCGTCGCCGAGGGCTGCGCACGCTTCGGCGTTGGTGCCCGTATCGTCCTTTCGGAGCTCTGCCAGCGTGCCAGCCTCGACACGGCGACGGCGCTCTTCTCGGAGTCGGCTGGCCGCATGCTCGTGGCCGTGCCGCACGAGGAGGACGTGAAGTTCCAGTCGATGTGCGAAGCCCGCAACTTCCCGGTGCTCCGCGTCGGTGTCACGCTCGGCACGGGCGGCGACGCCTCGCTCGAGGTGCAGGACGCCTTCGAGGTGACGATTGCCGAGCTTCGCGCGGTGCGCGGCGCCACGCTCCCGAGCCGCTTCGGCAAGCTCGTCGACGAGCAGACGATCCCGGTCGAGGCGCAGTAGCGCCCCGACCCCGCGGGACCCGGACCCCGGTCTAGGATCCCGCCGCTTTTCTGCGCCAAATGGTTGGTGCGGTGCCAAATTTGGCACCGCACCAACCATTTGGCGCAGATTTGCCTGGGGTGGGAGGGAGGCGGCGGGGAGGAGGCGCGGCTACGCTTCGTGCGTGCCCTGCTCGGCAATCCGCTCGTGATGGCGGATGACCTCAGCAATGATGAAGTTGATGAAGGTCTCGGCGAATTCCGGGTCGAGGTCCGCCTCGACCGCGAGCGCCTTGAGGCGGGCGATTTGCCGCTCTTCACGCGCCGGGTCCGCCGGCGGAAGCCCGTGCTCCGCCTTCAAGCGTCCAACCGCCTGCGTGCACTTGAAGCGCTCAGCGAGCATGTGCACGAGAGCCGCGTCGATGTTGTCGATCGAGCCGCGGTAGTGGGCGAGGATCTCCTGCGCGTTCACCTCGCTCATTCCGGAGCACCACCCAGGACAGCTGCGGTGCCCGAGAGGCCGAGGCGGCTTGCGCCCGCGTTGATCATGGCGACGGCGGTCTCGTAGTCGCGGATGCCACCCGAGGCCTTCACACCGAGACGGTCGCCAACCGACTCGCGCATGAGCTTGACGGCTTCGACGCTCGCGCCGCCGGCCGGGTGGAAGCCGGTCGAGGTCTTCACGAAGTCGGCACCAGCGGCCTCCGAGGCCTTGCAGGCGGCGACGATTTCGTCATCCGTGAGCGCAGCCGACTCGATGATGACCTTGAGGATGACGGGCTTCGGCGCAGCAGCGCGCACCTGCTCGATGTCCTGCTGGACGAGGTCGGCACGGCCAGCCTTGAGCTGGGCGATGTCGATGACCATGTCGATCTCTTCGGCACCCTCGGCAACCGAGCGGGCGGCCTCGACGGCCTTCACGCCGGGGTGGTGCTTGCCGGAAGGGAAACCGCACACGGTGGCGATGTGGATGTCGCCCTTCTCACCCTCGACGGGGAGCATCGACGGCGAGACGCAGATCGAATAGGTGCCAAGCACCTTCGCCTCCTCGAGGAGCGCGCTCACCTGCTCGGGCGTCGCGTCCGTCTTCAGGAGCGTGTGGTCGACGTACTTGGCGAGCTCGCTGCGGGTGAGCTTGGTGGCGTCGGTCGCGGTCATGTTGGGCTCCTTGTGGTCACGCGGTATCGCGGGGCTGCATATGCAGCGGTGGGTGCGCTTCGAGCGCGGGATGCCATCCCCACACAGTTGTGGCGAGGGCTCGTGGATGATCGGGAACGAACACGCCCCACGTCACCTCGAGGGCGACGCGGGGCGCATGGTGCGGCACGTCGCTACGGGATGACGTTGATCGTCACGTCGACGTTACCGCGCGTGGCGTGCGAATACGGGCAAATCTCGTCGTGCGCCTTCGTCGCAACGGCCTTCGTGTCGGCCTCGCTGAGGTTCGGGGCGTGGACGTCGTGCGTCACGGCGATCTCGAAGCCGCCCGCGGCGCGCTTGCCGAGCGAGACAGACGTCGACACTTGCGCGTCGGTCGTGTCATTCTCGAGTTCCTTGCCTGCGGCATGGAAGGCGCCGAGGAAGCAGGCTGCGTAGCCAGCGGCGAAGAGCTGCTCGGGGTTGAGGCCTTCGCCGGAGCCGCCGAGTTCCTTCGGCGGGCGCGTGGCGGTGTCGAGGCGGTCGTCCTCGGTGCGGACGTGGCCGTCGCGGCCGCCACCCGAGGCGTGGGCAAGTGCGGTGTAGAGAGCTTCCATGGCTTGAGCCTGGCAGCCGGAGGTGAAAGCTCGCTGACCATCACCGGACGGATTCCGAAGTCACAACATCCCCTCGTATGGCCACAGAGTTGGGCGGGGTTTTGGGGATGAAATTCCCGCCCTGACGTGGGAGAACGTCCTCGGAGCGCGCGCCTCCCCGCACCGTCGACACGGCGCTCATCCTTACGGATGACATGAGTCCCTCGCGCGGTAGATGAACAACAATCTCAACTTCGAGACACTTGTTGCACACGTTCGGTTCACGTGGTGAACCGT
This sequence comes from [Zimmermannella] alba NBRC 15616, assembly GCF_001570905.1. GTDB lineage: Bacteria > Actinomycetota > Actinomycetes > Actinomycetales > Microbacteriaceae > Pseudoclavibacter > Pseudoclavibacter albus. The sequence goes on from NZ_BCSO01000011.1 coordinate 75,585, forward strand.
CGTCCGAGACCCGCCGGCCTAGCCGGTGTCGTCAACACAGCAGCGAGCCTGCGACGAGCGTTGTCGGGGGACCATGCTTCCGCGCCCTGCTGTGGTGACGACGTTCGGGGACATGCGGGCACCGACGCCGGGGAGGTCGGTGCCCGTTTCTCGTGCGCCCGCCGTTCCCGTTTCTCGCGCACCCCTTGTACTGTCAGCAGCGCTCGGACGTGCTCGCGCCAAACCGTGCACCGACATACCCCGCGTCCCCGCACTGTTCTGCACCAAATGGTTCGTGCGGTGCCAAATGTGGCAACGCACGAACCATTTGGCGCAGATTTTCGGAGGGTAGAGGGTAGAGGGTAGAGGGTAGAGGGTAGAGGGGCGACAGCAGACGCAGCGGCAGGGCTCGGCTGGAAGACAGGAGACTACTCGTCGCCGCCCAGCAGGTCGTGGCGCTGAATGATCTCGTCGCGGGCAGGACCGACGCCGATCGCCGAGATGCGGGCGCCGATCATCCTCTCGATCGCGAGCACGTAGTCCTGCGCGTTCTGCGGCAGCTCCTCGAAGGTGCGGCACTTCGAGATGTCTTCCGTCCAGCCCGGGAACTCTTCGTAGATGGGCTTCGCGTGGTGGAAGTCCGACTGCGAGACCGGCATCTCGTCAAAACGCTGACCGTCGACGTCGTAGGCGACACACATCGGCACCTTCTCGAGGTCGGAGAGGACGTCGAGCTTCGTCATGACGAAGTCGGTGATGCCGTTGATGCGGGTCGTGTACTTCGCGATCGGCACGTCGAACCAACCGGTACGACGCGGGCGACCGGTGGTGACACCGAACTCGCCACCGCGCGTGCGCAGCAGCTCGCCCCACTCGTCGTCGAGCTCCGTCGGGAAGGGGCCCGAGCCAACGCGCGTGATGTACGACTTCACGATGCCGATGACACGGTCGATCTGACGTGGCGAGACCCCCGAACCCGAGGCTGCGCCAGCGGCGGTGCAGGTCGAGGAGGTGACGAAGGGGTAGGTGCCGTGGTCGACGTCGAGCATCGTTGCCTGGCCAGCCTCAAAGACGACGGTCTTGCCTGCCTCGAGCGCCTCGTACACCTCGAGGCCCGTGTCGCCGACCATCGGACGCAGGCGCTCTGCCTTGGCGAGGAGCGAGTCGACGATCTCATCCACCGTGATCGCGCGACGGTTGTACACCTTCACGAGCAGGTGGTTCTTCTGGAAGAGCGAGGCTTCGACCTTCTGGCGCAGGATGTTCTCGTCGTAGAGGTCCTGGATGCGAAGGCCGACGCGGTTGATCTTGTCGGCGTAGGCCGGGCCAATGCCACGACCGGTCGTGCCGATCTGGCGCTTGCCGAGGAAGCGCTCGGTGACCTTGTCGAGCGTCTTGTGGTAGTTCGTGATGATGTGGGCGTTCGCCGAAACGCGCAGCTTCGAGGTGTCGATGCCGCGCTCTTCGAGGTGGTCGATCTCTTCGAAGAGAACGTCGAGGTCGATGACGACGCCGTTGCCGATAACCGGGGTCACACCGGGCGTGAGGATGCCGGAGGGCAGCAGGTGCAGCGCGTACTTCTCGTCGCCGATGACGACGGTGTGGCCCGCGTTGTTGCCGCCGTTGAACTTGACGACGTAATCGATGCCGCGGTCGCCGAGGAGGTCGGTCGCCTTACCCTTGCCCTCGTCGCCCCACTGGCCGCCGATGATCGCTACGCCTGGCATGTGTCTACTCCGTGTTCAGTGTGCTGTGCGCGATGATGCCGCGTCACGCTCGCGGGCGCCGGGATGGCGCGGATGGTGGTCTAGTTCGTCTCGGCTGGCTTGACCGCGCGCGCAATCTCGTCGATGGCGCTCGGGTCGGAGTCGTTGAGGAGTTCAGCAAGTCGCTCCGGTTCGCCCGCTTCGCCGATGAGCGCGGCCGCCCGACTGAGGGCAGCGAAGGCGCGCAGCACGCCGCGGTTCGGCTCGTGCGCCCACGGCACCGGGCCCTGTCCGCGCCATCCGGCCTTACGGAGTGCGTCGAGGCCGCGGTGGTACCCGACGCGGGCGGCGGCGTAAAACTCGAGGGGGCTCGCGCTCTGCTCGAGTGCTTCAGCAAGAGCGGCCCAGGCGAGCGAGGAGCTGGGGTGCGCAATCACGACGGCTTCGAGCACTTCGCGCTGGCCGCGAGCGTCGTCGAGGGCTGCGCGGACCTCAGGCTCGGCAGCGAGCCGGGTCTCGGGGATGCCGAGGAGATTGTGCGGGTTCACCAGGCCATCGTACCGGCAGGCCCACTGAGAAGACAGGGGCCGCCCCGGAGTTGCCGTTGCTGGCGTGACCAGATTTGGGAGTACAACGACTATCCCAGCTATAGAGCGGGATGCCAGCTATATTCCCAAATCTGGTCAGGCCGTTACGGGCGAGAACGGCACGAGCAGCATCATGAGTGCGTCGACGACCTCGTCGCGCGATCGCTCCGGTTCAAACACAAGCCACTCGAGACCCGACGTCAGCACTGCCCCGAGGCTCGAGCTGGCGAGAAGCAACGAACGGGCATCGTCAAGGTCGGGGCGGGCCGCCGCGAGCGCCGTACTGAAGAGTTGAGCGAGCGAGTCACGGAAGGTGCCGACTGACTCTGACCAATTGCGGTCGGAGCGGAAGATCTCGGCCACAAGGAGTTTCGCGAGGGCAGGCTGCGCTTGCAGACGGACGAGCACCTCCCCGATGAGCACGCGCAGGCTGTCTTGACCGTCCGCACATCCGTCGAGCGCCTCCTGAAGTGCGGGCACGAGGTCGTGCTGGACCTTGGCGAAGAGCGCCCCAAACAGCTCGTTCTTGCTCGTGAAGTTGTAGTAGAGGGAACCCTTGGAGACGCCGGCGAACTGGGCGATGTCATCCATGCTCGTCGCCGAGATGCCGCGGCTTGCGGCGAGTTCTGCAGCGGCAGCCAGGATCGCCTCCCGGCTGCGGTTGGGTCGGGCCATGATCGTCCTCTCGTTCCACTCAGCGTATCATTCTTGTACCGACCAGTCAGTTCAGTTATTCTTGGCTGTCCGCCTGACACGCTCCGCCCAGAGCAGATGCCAGCCCGACGGCATCCACCCCGCAACCCCATGAAAGAAGCACCATGCGCGCAACCCTGCACCAGGTCTCGAAAGGCCGACACGGTGAGATCCTCGCGCCCACGAGCTGCATCCTGGAAAGCGGCAAGATCACGGTCGTCGGCAGTGACACCGACCAGGGCCCGAGCGTGCTCTCGCTCATCCTGGCCGGGCGGATGCGGGTGAACCACGGCTCGATCCACCTCGAGGGTGGGCACTCTCGCCGCCGCCTTCGCCGCGTCGCCGCACTCATCGACACCCCGGCCGTGTGCGAGCCCGCCCCGACCGTGCGCCTGCGCAACGTCGTCTCGGAGGAACTCCTCTTCGCCCGCCACCTCTCGACACCGCTCGCCGCCCAGCGCTGGCTCGACGATCACAGCTTCGAGGAGTATGCGGGGCGCCCGATGATGAATGTGCCCGCTATGGCACGCCTCAAGGTGCTCACCGAGCTCGCGCTTGAGCGTCCTGGCATCGAACTCATCGTGTGGACGACGCCCGAACGTCACGGCGCAGACCTTCACGAGATGCTCGAGTACGCGAAGAGCGTGACCGATCGCGGCTACGCCCTCGCGATGGTCTGCGGCACGACGACCGAACGGCTCGCGCTCGACGCACTCGCGCACGCAGACACCCACCCAAAGCACCTTGCCGAGCTGGCAGCGGCCCCTTCCCCTTCTTCCCAGGCCGGCTCCTCCAGCTTCGAACAGCTCGTCTACGAACCGTTCGCCCCCAATGACGCTCACGAACCGGCGCCTGAACAGCCGGCCAACCTCAACGCTCCCAAGGAGCACACGGCATGATCACTCGCACCTTCCGCCCCCTCGACATCCCCGGCCTCATCCGCCAAGAGCTCGCACGCTTGACCTCGACGCCGCTCGGCATCCTCGCGCTCATCGCGCTCATGTGCGTGCCGCTGCTCTACGGCGGTCTCTACCTGTGGGCCAACAACGACCCGCAGGGGAACATGAACCAGCTCGACGTGGCGCTCGTCGTCGAAGACCAGGGCACGACCGCGGACGACGGCTCCCCCATCAACCACGGTGAGCAGATCGCGGATGGGCTCATCGAAGACGGCAGCTTCGGGTGGCAGCTCGTCGACCGCGACGCCGCGACGAATGGCGTCGAGAACGGCACCTTCGCGTTCGCGGTCATCCTTCCCGACACCTTCTCGACCGAGCTCGAATCGGGCGGCACCGAGCATCCGGAGAAGGCGCGCATCGAGCTCCACACGAACGATGCGAGCAACGCGATCGGCACGACGGCGGGCCAGCGCGCGATGGAACAACTCCGTGCGAAGATCGCCTCCGAAGTGAGCGACACCGCGGCGCTTCGCATGCTTGACGGTCTCGCCGAGGTCCGCGGCGGCCTCAGCGACGCCGCTGACGGTTCGGCGAAGCTCGAGGACGGCACGCAGCAGGCGGTGGATGGCAGCACGAAGCTCGAAGAGGGTGCAACGACGCTGCACGAGAAGCTCGGTGAGCTCTCGGACGGCGCCGACCAGCTCTCCTCCGGGACGACGCAGCTCTCGGATGGCCTCGCGCAGCTCCACGAGGCGACGAGCACGCTCCCCGACAATGCGCAGCGTCTCGCGGACGGCGCCCGACAGGTCGCCGATGGCAACGCCCAGATCGCGACGAAGGCGGATGAGGTCGGCGCCGCCACGCAGAACCTCGAAAACGACCTGCCGACGCTGCGCGCAACCTTCGAGTCCGACCTCCGCGCCGCGGGCCTCACCGAGGAGGAAGTACAGGCCGCACTCAAGGCAGTCGCCCCGCTCGAGAGCCGCGTCACGGAGGCGAACACCACGATCCAGAGCAAGGTGTCGGATCTCGACCGTCTCGCGGACGGCGCTGACCAGGTCGCCGATGGTGCCGAGACGCTCGCCGCGAACGCTCCCGCCCTCGCGGACGGGATTGCGCAGGCGGATGCTGGCGCTGACGAGCTCGAGAAGGGTGCGGGCCGACTGGCCGACGGCGCCGGCCAGCTCGAGGACGGCGCGGGGCAACTCAAGGACGGCGTGACGGAGCTTCACACTGGCCTCACGACGATTCACGACGGCCAGGTGCAGCTCCACGACGGACTCGTGGAGGGACGCGACAAGATCCCAGCCTCCAGTCAGGAGCTCCGCGACGGCCAGGCCAACACCATTGCCGACCCGGTGCGCGTGGAGGAGATTTCCCGCGCGAAGGCCGCCAGCTACGGTGCCGGGCTCGCTCCGTTCTTCTCGACGCTCGCGGCGTGGATCGGTATCTACGCGCTCTTCCTCATCGTCAAGCCGTTCTCGCGTCGCGCCGCGACCGCCATGTGGTCGCCGCTGCGCGTGACCCTCGCGGGCTGGGCGACACCGGCGCTCCTTGGCACCTGCCAGATGCTCATGCTCTTCGCGATCCTCACGGGGCTCGTCGGCTTCCACTTCGTGTATCCGCTCGCGACCCTGCTCGTCATGCTCCTCGCCTCGGCGACCTTCGCAGCGATCATCATGGCGCTCAATGTGTGGCTGGGCTCGGTGGGCCAGTTCATTGGACTCGTGCTCATGGTGCTGCAGCTCGTGACGGCGGGTGGCACCTTCCCGTGGCAGACGCTGCCGGCGCCGCTGAATGTCGTCCACCATGTCTTGCCGATGTCGTGGGCGGTGGAGGCGCTGCGGCAAACAATGCTCGGCGGCAACATGATGCTTGCGAGCGGGATGTCGGCGCTCCTGCTCGGACTCCTGGGGGCAGCGCTCGCCGCCTCGGCACTTGGCATTACGCGCGTCACGAGCACGCAGGTCATGCGCGACCTCGCGCCAAGTCTCATCGGGTAGCCGCAGCTGAGGTGATCGAGTTGCGCGCAGTACGCATCAAGATTGCGGCGCAGCGGGGAAATACCGACGCTTGCGTCAAATACCGATAGTTATCGTCGGTATTTGAGGCGGATGTCGGTATTTGAGGATGGAGCTGCCCAGGCCTGTGGTCTCGATACACGCCCTTCGGGCGCACTCGACCACCTCAACTGCGCATGACAAAGGGCCGCCTGCGAAGCAATCGCTTCGGCAGGCGGCCCTTCGGGTTCGTGAACTAACCCTGGTTGTCGCCCTCGGCGGGGGTCTCCTCAGCCGGAGTCTCTTCACCGTCGGCGGGTTTGTCGCCCTCACCGGCGGCGCCCGGCTCGAAGCGCTCAACACGGAGCACGCACTTGAGATTGTCCTCAGCGAGCGGAATCTCCGTCGACCACTTCTCCGAAGCACCCGCCTCGATCGCCTTCACATCGACCTGCTGGAGAGCACGCGTGTCGGTGTCGCTCAGGAGCGACACGTAGATGCGGTACTCACGCGAGGCCTCCGCGGAGTTGGTGACCGTGCCACCAATCTTCCACACGTCACCCGCGCGCTCGCACTGCTCCGTCTTCACGTCGGTGGCGGCACCCTCATAGTTACTCGCCGTGCCCGGCATGTCCTGCACCTCAGTCACCGGGTCCGGCGCCGGGGTTCCGTTCGCAGCACTCTGCGAGTCGTCAGCCTTGCCCGAGCATCCGCTCAGTGCGAGTGCGAAGGCGGCTGATGCGGCGATCAGGGCCATGCGCTTGCGGTTGATCATGAGTGGTTCTCCTTGCGTCGGCGAGTCCAGGCAGTGAGCCCGAGTCCGAGAACGAGCATGCCGAACGCTGCAGCAAAGCTTGCCGTGAGTCCGTCAGCGCCAGTTCCGACCAGCGGGTTGCCAGGCTTCTCTGGGGTGGGTGCCGGGGTTACGGGCACCGGCGTCGGGCTCGGCGTCGGCGTCGGCGTCGGCATCACCGACACATCAGCGTCGTCGTCATCCGAGACCGGTGTCGTCGATCCAGTCTTGGGCGTGCCCGTGACCGTTGCAGCGTTGTGGACGGTGCCGCGGGCAACATCCTCAGCCGTGACCGTGTAGGTGGCGTGGCAGACGATGTGCTCGCCCGGGGTGAGTTCACCCTCGACGACAACCGTCGACCAGTCGACCTGGATCTCGCTGAGGCCCGGCATCGGGTCGCTCACGACAATGTCGGTGAGCGTCTTGTTACCGGTGTTCGTCACCGTGAAGGTGTACTCGATGACGTCGCCAGCAACGTCTGCCGTGCCGTCCTGAACACGTGCGTCCTTGACGATCTCGATGGCCGGGGCCGGCGGGAGCGGGACCGTGTCTGGATCCTCGTTCGTCACCTTGCCGCCCTTCGGGTCGTCACCGGTGACCTTGGCGAGGTTCTGGACGGAGCCAGCCTCAAGGTCAGCCTGCGTGAGGACGTAGTCTGCTTCGACCGTGCGCGCTTCGGTACTGCCGAGCGTGTCAACCGTGATCGACGAGGGGTCGGTCATCGGATCGGTCACGACAACATTCGTGAGCATCACGTTGCCGGTGTTCGTCACCGTGAAGGTGAAGCGGATCGTATCGCCAGCCGAGAGGATGCCGTCGCCGTTCGTGTCGATGGGAGCCGCGTGGCTCTTGTCGATCGTGATGGCTGGTGCCTGCGTGACCGGGACGGTCGCGCTGGCGGTCGGCGTGTTTGTCGCGTTCGGCGTCGTCGGAACCGGCACCGGGTTGCCCGGGGTCGGCTTGGACGGCTCGGTCTGGCCAGGCGTCGGCGTCGGGTAGACCGTCGGCGTCGGGCTGTCACCGGTGACGGTTGCCACATTGATGACGAGTCCGCGGTCGAGGTCTGCCTGCGTGAGCATGTAGCTCGTGCTCACCTGCTTCGTCTCTCCCGGTGCGAGCGTGCCCACCTCGGGGATTGCGCCAAGACCAGGCATCGTGTCGTTGACCGTAACGTTCGTCATCGTCACGTTGCCGGTGTTCGTCACCGTGAACGTGAAGGTGATGATGTCACCAACCTTCGAGCCATCGCCCTTGCTGTAGCTGCCGTCCTTGACGACACGCAGACCCGGCTGCTGGTCGTACGTCACGACGTCCGGATCCTTGTCCGTCACCGTGTCACCGTTCGGGGTTGCAGCTGTCACCGTTGCCACGTTCTGGATGGCACCAGCGTCGAGGTCGGCCTGCGTGAGCGTGTAGTCAGCCGAGACCGTCTTGACTTCACCCGGCTTGAGGTCGCCGACCACGATCGAGCTCGGGGCCGTCATCGGGTCGGACACGGTCACACCAGTGAGCGGCACGTTGCCGGTGTTCGACACCTGGAACGAGAAGGTGATCACGTCACCAGCCGAAACCTTGCCGTCGCCGTTCGTGTCAGCCGGAGCAGCGTGCGACTTGTCGATCTGGATCGCCGGCAGCTGCTTGACCGGCACCGTTGCGGTTGCCGTCGGCGTGTTCGAGCCATTCGGCGTCGTCGGGATCGGGACCGGCTGGCCCGGGGTGGGCTGAGCCGGGTCGGTCTGG
>NZ_BCSO01000012.1 GCF_001570905.1 [Zimmermannella] alba NBRC 15616
GGCCTTGGGCGCGATGGGCGGTGACGGCGTAGCCGAGGTCGACGTGCTCAGCCACGTAGTCGGCGGGCACGACGATGCTGTTGCCCAACCGGGCCCCGGGTGGGCGGATCGTGACCAACCCGTCGTCACGTACGGCGGTGATGGTCCAGGTTTGGCCGTTGCGGACCCAGCCGTGCCGGTTCCGTAGCCTCCGGTCGTTGCGGCGGGTGATGATCGTGTCACCCACGCCCGCTGCCGATCCGTCGGACAGGGTGATTTCGGGGCCGGGCTTCAGCGTGCCGTCGAGGATGAGGTCGGCGCGGGCGCGGATGTTGAGGGCGGTGACGTTCTCGCGGGTTTCGGCGATCACCACCGACGCCAACCCCGCCTGGCGGTCGTGGCGCCAGGCGGCGTAGGCGGCATCGGTCATGACCTCGGCGTCACCGTCATGGATGCGATCCTGTGCCAGGTAGGTGTCGATGACCGGAGTGCGGCCGTGCCGCAGTTCCAGGGACGCGGTCTTCTCCCAAGCATGCATGAAGCGGTGGACATCGACCAGCTCGGGAGCATCGTCACGGTCGTGGATCACCAGGCTGAACACCCGCCAGCGTCGACGGACTGGAGCTGGGCGTAGTCACCGACCAGCAGCACTTTCGCCCCGGCCTCTTCAGCTGCCTGCGTGATCCGGTCGAGCGAGAGGGTGCCTGCGAGGGAGGCTTCGTCGATGATGACCAGCTGCCCGGCCTTGAAGCTGGCGCCGGTGCATTGGCGGGTGGTCCACCACTTCGCCGTATTCTCCGTGGCGATCCCCAGATCATCGGCCAGCACCTGCGCCGCCACCGCCGACGGCGCCAGCCCCACCACCGACCCAGTACCATGCGAGGCCTCCCATGCCCGGCGCAAGGCGTTCATCGCGGTCGTCTTCCCGGCTCCCGCCGGCCCCACCAACACATCCACCACCCGGCCCGAGACGGCAACCGACGCCAAAGCTGCCGCCTGGTCGGGACCGAGCACCCGCCCCTCGGCATCGGGCTTGCTCGTGATGGTCTCGACGGTGGCGAGGTCGATGCTCGGGCCGGTGGTGGTGCGGGCCCGTTGCAGGAGGCGGTCTTCGGCGGCGAGGAGGGTGTCGGAGGAGAACTCGGTCGAGTGCTTCGGCCGAAACACCGAGGTGCCATCGGGGCGGCGGAACTCCACCGGGCTCACCGCTAGCTCGGGTGGGGCCAGGCGCAGGGAGGCCTGCTCGGCAGCGTCGGCAACCATCGCGGTGATGGCTTCGCGGTCCTCGACGGTCGCGAACCGCTACCCCATCGTCTGGCGGGCGGCTTCGGCCATCAGGTTCCAGCGCCGCCACGTCGAACGCTTCTCACCGACCACCTCAACCACCGAGCACCCCACCTGCCCGATCAGATCCAACGGCACATCATCAGCCCGCAACAGCATCTGGCGACCACCGCCGGTGACGCTCCGCGCCCACACGGTGGCATCCATACCGAGCTGCTGGCTGGCTCGGGTGCGCCACTCGGCTGTCAGCTCCGCAAGCGAGCGGACCTGTTTCTCCGGACGCGTCGCGAGCGTGGCCTGGGCGCGCAGTTTCATGATGGTCGCCGGCGACGGGCGCCTGCCATGCTGGGTCACGTAGTCAGCAATCAGCGCGTCGGTCGCCTCGTTGATGTGCCGCGACCGGGTCGAGAACTCCGCCACCAGTTGTTCGGGGACGTCGGTGACCGCCCATGACGGGTTCCGGTCCCGGCCCATCTCCCGCGCCTCCCAGCTCACGCCGAAGGTGCGGGTCATGTGATTGGCGAACACGGCCTCGTGCAGCTCTGACAACGCGACCACCGCGGCATGCATCGGACGCCCATCCAGACTCCGCCACTTCCCATCCAACACCGTTTGGGCCTTGTTGCTGATCACCACATGCGTGTGCAAGTGCGGGTCCCCGGCGCGGGAGTCGAAGTGATCGAACGCCGTCGCGATGAGCCCGGTGACGTCGACCTGTGCAACCGCGCCATCGCCCGCGGTTGCGCCCGTGCGGGTGGCTGCTACTTCGCACTCCATGAACGCAACCACGGCCGCAACCGCCTCATGATGGGCTTGCGCAATCAACGTCTGTGTCCCCGCGTCCGCAACCGCCCACAACACCGATGCTGACTTCGGCACACTGAACGTGAAATCAAACCCCGCCACCGCACGCCGCGACCCCCGCGCAGCCTCCTCCGCCTCAATCTGCGCAACGGAGCGTTCCCGCGCCACCGTCCCCAAGGCAGAGTCCAGTTGCGCGACACGGTCCGCGACCCGCTCCGCCGTCGAGCGGCACACCGGATACGCCCACCCCAGCGGGTCACCCGTGATCGGGTCCCGCCCCATACCACCCAGAAGCCGAAGCTGTTCTTCCGACACTTGGGCGTCAGAGGTGAGTTCACCATGTCCCAGAGCGGTGACGCCGGAGCCGAGCCAGCATCCAGGTGGGGTTCCAGCCTCGGCGTAGTAGCGGGTCAGCGGAGTCGACAGCGACCGGTCACCATCACCAGCCACCACGGTGCGCAGCAGGTACCTATAGCCGTCACCAGCCGACATCACCCGCATCGACACCGTCATACTCAGCAGGTGAGCCAGACCAGTGGCCTTTTGAACCGCCGGGCACCGGAGTAGGCGTCGAGTGCTCCGTACCCAATCGGCATCCCACTTGGTTGCTCCGATGACAAGATTCGGTAGACTGGATCCGTGAGCATTTGAGCGTTTCCCTGATCTGCGTCCGAGGCCGTCTGCCCGGCAGGTTTAGTCACGTCTTCGGGATCTTGCTCATGTCTCATGTACTTACTTCATCGTCGTTCACTGCCGCGGGCTCGCATCTACGGGTGGAGGGTCTCTCGTTCTCCTATCCTGATCGGCGGGTCCTCACAGATGTGTCGTTCGTCGTGCCTGCCGGTGCCCGAGTAGGACTCATCGGGGAAAACGGGTCGGGTAAGTCGACGTTGCTGAAGGCGATCGCCGGAGTCTTGGAGCCGGCATCGGGAACGGTTACCGTAAATGCGCCGGATGCCGATGCGCCGGTGTTCGGGCTGCTCCATCAGGAGCACCCATTCTCTGCTACCGAGACCATCGATAATGCTATCGAGACCGCGGTCGCGCCGTCTCGTCGTGCCGCCGAAGAGGTCAGCAGGCTCGGCGTCGCCTTTGCGGACCGCCCCGACGATCCTGTAATGGCCGACGACTACGCACGTGCTTTAGAGACGGCCGAGCGCCTTGGAGCGTGGGAGATCGACGCGAGGATTTCCGGCATGCTGGCTGGTCTCGGGCTCGGGGACATCGACCGCCGCCGGCTTGTAGGAGCGCTCTCCGGAGGGCAGCGAGCTCGGCTCGCCCTAGCGTGGCTGCTGCTAAGTGCACCGGATGTGCTGCTGCTGGATGAGCCGACAAATCACCTCGATGATGCCGCGACCGCCTATCTCGTCAACGTGCTCACGGCGTGGCGGGGTCCGCTACTGATCGCCAGTCACGATCGGGCCTTTCTCGATGAGACGGTCACGTCACTGCTCGATCTCGACCCCTCGCCACTCCCGCACGCGGTCGCGGGGCCGCTGGTGCACGACGGCGCGGGAACCGGGATCGGCCTCACCCGCTTCACAGGCAGCTACAGCGACTACCTGACCGCACGAGCTGAAGCACGGCAGAGGTGGGAACGGCAGTATCGCGATGAACAGGCCGAGCTTTCCCGGCTTCGTGCCGCGGTGAAGGAACAGCAGACGGTGGGGCACTCGGATTGGCGCCCGCGTACCGAGGTACGCGGGGCACAGAAGTTTTACGCTGATCGCAACGCGCAGGTCGTGTCTCGCCGCGTCAACGACGCTCGCGCACGCCTGACGGACCTTGAAGACCGTCAGATCCGGAAGCCGCCACGGGAACTCGAATTCCAAGGGCTCACCGTTGCTGGCGCCCCGCGTGCCATCGGCGCCCTTGAACCCGTGCTCACCACCGTCAACGTAACGCTGAAAAATCGGCTCCCGGCCACGTCGCTCAGCATCAGCCGAGGCGAGAAGTGGCTCATAACCGGCCCGAACGGGTCGGGCAAATCGACCTTGCTCGGCCTGCTCGCAGGCACGCTGGAACCCAGTAGCGGGCAGGTCACTCGCGCACCGGTCGACCGCGTAGGGCTGCTTGCGCAAGAGACCACCCTACCTGACCCCTTCGATCGAGGTCCGGCTCGCACCGCACTCGACGCCTACACGGATCTGGTCGGCATGGAACGTGCGGCACGAGTGCCGCTGGGCACCTTCGGACTGGTTGCTGGTCGAGACCACAATCGATGCGTGCAGGAACTCAGCGTCGGCCAAAAGCGTCGCCTTGCCCTCGCGGTACTCCTGGCTGACCCCCCAGAGATCCTGCTGCTGGATGAGCCGACCAACCACTTGTCGCTCAGCCTCGTCACCGCGCTCGAATACGCACTCGCCCAATACCCTGGCACTGTCGTCGTTGCATCACACGACCGATGGCTGCGCAAACGATGGAAAGGCCAGCGGTTGACGCTGCCCGAAACAGGATGACAATCACAGTCCACCAAGTCGAGACGCAAGGTGCCCGCGTCGGCGCAGTAGCACGTCAACAGAGTCAGCATCGCCACCCCGAGTCAACCCCACCTGGTCGCCACACAGGTGAGCTGGCAGCCTCCCAACCTCGATCTGCAAGAGGCGTGGCAGATCTGTCGAGGCTCTGTGGCCGTGGGTTAGCTCGGGATTCGTACTGGCCATCATTGATACGGATCTCCGCGTCTTTGGGCAGAGACGGGATATTGAGTCGCTGACCGGCAGCAGGGTCACCTACGCTACGCCGGTGGGCATGTTGTTCTACGGCACTGCTTCGCTGCGTCTGCGCAGCCGCTAACAGCGGCGGGCACCCTCCACAGATTGTTGCTCCCGCCCCGGTGATCACGGCCGGGCGGCTCTTTCAGCGTGCCCGGCTCCGCAACAACCACGTAGCAAACAGTGCCTATCTATCGAAGCGCCCGTCATGAGCACGGCCAGAACTTCCTGACTGGCCCATCCATCATTGCCACGATGACCCGGCTCGTGGCCGCCACCGATGGCCCGATCATCGAGATCGGCCCCGGTGACGGATCACTCACCACCCCGCTGGCCCAGCTCGGGCGACCGGTGACAGCCGTCGAGATCGACACCCGGCTCGCCCAACGCCTGGCCGAGCGGTTGCCGTCGCACGTGGAGGTCGTCGCCGACGACTCCCTGGACTACCGGCTTCCAACATCGGCGCATGTGCTCGTCGGGAACCTGCCGTTTCACCAGACCACGGCCATGCTGCGACGCATCCTGCACGCCCCGGTATGGACCGATGCAATCGGTGCTCGTGCAATGGGGGGGTCGCGCGGCGCTCCCAGCCGGCCAAGCTAGTCACCACCACCGGGCTGCACAAGATCCTCACCAACCCCTACTACCAGGGCACCGTCACCTTCCGCGGGGGCACCTACGACGGCACCCACCAGCCCCTCGTCGACGCGGACACGTGGCTGCGCGTCCAGACCAACCTGGACACCAACAACACCCGCGGCGAACGACCCCAGAAGTACGACCACTACCTCAAAGGCACCCTGTACTGCGCCTGCGGAGCCAAGCTCATGATCGAACGCCCCCGCGACAAGACCGGGGACCGCTACGAGTACTTCACCTGCTCCGGACGACGCCGCAAAACCACCAACTGCACCCGCTCCGCGATCCTCGCCGAACGCGCCGAAGCGGAGATCGAACGCACCTACCAGCGCAACTCCCTGACCCAGACCCAGGCTGAGCACGTCCGGAAGATCCTCAACGACGTATTCGACCAGCTCGTAGTGTACCGACCGGGGACGTTGATTGAGGCAGGGAGGGTCTCGTCACGTTCTGATCGTGCGCAAGCGGTAGTCCGTGAGGGTCAATCCGAGGAGAGTTCGTGCTTCACGACTCAGGTGCGCTTGGTCAACGAAGCCGTAGCGGACTGCGACATCGGCCAGCGCTTCACTAGGGTGGCGACGGATCCATTCGGTCGCTTCTTGGAGGCGGCGTCGGCGGATCATGGTGTAGGGCGATAGGCCCACGTACTTGGTAGTTAGGCGGTTGACCGTCCGGGTCGAGACCCCCAAGGCGTCCGCGAGGTCTTGCACCGTGGCGATGTTGGAGTCGGTGATGGCGAGGTCGGCCAAGCGGTTGGCTTGGTGAGCTTCATCGGTCAACGGACCCACGTGGTTTGCAAGCCAAATCTCGACCGTTCCAACGACCTCGGCGAGATTAGTGTCTGATGCCTGAACTGTTTCGTGGACTTTGAGGGCGGAGACAGGGACAGAATCGTCACGGCAGGCTGCCGGTTGTTGAGTGAAGGCGGGCACTGCTGCCGGACGTAACAGGGCGCCAAGCACCCAGCCCTGCCCGACCAGGACTCGTGTGGAGCGCCGGGTGGTGGGTCCCCAGAAGCGCACCTGGTTCATTTCGAAGGCGAGGTTGCTCGCGGGGAAGGCTAGAAGTTCTTGCGACGAGTGGTGCCCCGAGGGGAGGTCCCACGTGGAGGTCCACCACCAGGCCACCAAGTCCTTGGCCGCGGGGCCGGGTGGGACCCGGGCGAAATCGAAGGGAAGTTCCGCCGGGAACAATGGGCCCCGTCCACTGACGTCAAGCAGCGTGGTCATGGCAGGAATCTACAAGACCACCCGCGCCACCAGTCCCTAGCGTGGAGGTCATGACGAATGAACCAGTTGCCCCTGCACATGGCGAGTACACCGACAACGGCCGTCCGAAGGGATTCTCCAGCCTGACTCCGTTCGTCGCGCTCGAAGATCCCAAGGCGGCGTTGGCGTTCTACACGGACGTGTTCGGCGCGCGCGTGGTGAACTCCACCGAGATGGAGGGGATGATCATCCATGCCGAGCTCGACTTCGGATGTGGTCGCCTCCAGCTGGGGCCGGCGATGAAGGACTATCATCTGCTGGCGCTGGACCCGGAGGCCGAAGACGCGCAGTTCTCCCTTGGCATCTACGTCTCGGACGTGGACAGGGTCGTTGAGACCGCAGTCGCTCGTGGCGCTGTGCAGCGCGAGGCTGTGACGGGTTTTGTCTCCGGCGACCGCTACGGGAGCATCCGCGATCCGTTCGGGATCCGGTGGTCGGTGATGACGCGCATCGAGGACCTCAGCGATGAGGAATCAGCTCGCCGGGTCGATGCTTGGGCCGAGGAAATGAGCAACCAGAACAACTGACAGCCCTGGCCGGATGCTCCGCGGCGAAAAGCTTGTGATGGGCGGTCACCGCGAGGTGGCCGCCCATCACACCTTGGAGGACGCCCATGTCCCACCCCAACGCTGCGCTGACTCCGCGCCACCGGCTGCTCGTTGCCCGCTTGGTAGTTGACGATGGAAGACCGATCAGCGAGGTTGCTGCCCGGTTCCAGGTCTCCTGGCCAGCCGTGAGGCGCTGGGCCGACCGCTACCGGACCGGCCAGTCCATGCAGGACCGCTCCTCACGACCGCATCACTCACCCAACAAGACGAGCCCAGCGACGACGAAGCGCTGCATCCAGCTCCGGCTTCGACTGCGAGAAGGACCCGTGCAGTTGGCCTGCCAGCTCGGGATCGCTCCGTCGACAGTCCACCGGATCCTGACCGACGCCCATCTGAACCGGCTGTCGCATGTCGACCGCGCCACCGGTGAGCCCATTCGTCGCTACGAGCATGACCATCCTGGCGCGATGCTGCACGTTGATGTGAAGAAGCTGGGCAACATCCCTGACGGCGGAGGCTGGCGCTACGTCGGCCGACGCCAAGGCGAGAAGAACCGCTCAGCCACACCAGGCAAGCCCAAGAACAAGTACCGCGACCCGTTGGTTGGCAAGGCCTACGTCCACACCGTCATCGACGACCACTCCCGCGTCGCCTACGCCGAGATCCACGACGACGAAACCGCCCTCACAGCGACAGCCGTCCTCGTCCGGGCCGTCGAGTGGTTCAACACCCGTGGCGTCACCGTCGAACGGGTCCTGTCCGACAACGGTGGAGCCTACCGCTCACACCTGTGGCGAGACACCTGTGCCGAGCTCGGGATCAAGCACAAGCGCACGCGGCCGTATCGTCCTCAGACCAACGGCAAGATCGAGAGATTTCACCGCCCCCTGGCCGACGGATGGGCATACGCCCGCTGCTACAGCTCCGAACAGGAACGGCGCGATGCCCTGGCTGGCTGGATCCACTTCTAAAATCACCACAGGCCCCACTCAGCTTGCGGCAACAAGCCACCCATCACCCGCTTGACCAACGTCCCCGGTCACTACACCTGGGGGATTCGACTCCCAAACGCCCCTCCACACGCTGCTCCGCAGCGCGCGGAGCCTCCAGCGTTCGGGGCCCACCCAAGGGGGTTCTCATCGGTGCTTGTCCCACAAACAAGAAAGGCCCCTGACGGGGCCTTTCGTTTGTGGACCTAGGGGGATTCGAACCCCCGACCTTCTCATTGCGAACGAGACGCGCTACCAACTGCGCCATAGGCCCTTAGCGAAGATCTAGCATAGCGCGGCAAAGCGCATCCGCACAATGCCCGCTGCTCGAATCCCCGCAGCGTCGGCTAGCCGTTGTTGCCGTTCGTGAAGCCGCCATTCGGCTTGTCCGGCTTGCCGTTGCCGGGCTTGCCACTGTCGGTGCTCGGCTTCGGCTGCACCGACGGCTTCGCTTCCTCGGTCGGCTTCGGCGTCTCGGTCGGCTTCGGCGTCTCGGTCGGCTTCGGCGTCTCGGTCGGCTTCGGCGTCTGGACGGGAGCTGGCGGCACGTACGACTCGAACGACTGCAGGTGCTGAGCCTTCGCATTACCCAGCTGCTGCGGAAGCTCAATCACCGCCGCCGAGAGTGCTTCAAGATCGTGCCCGTCAGCGTTCACCTGAATCGTGCTGGCGAGCTCACGAAGACGCTCCTCGGTCTCCCAGTTCACACCCCAGTACTCACTGATCCACGACTCAACCACCCCAGCAAGACCCTGCGAGTACGTACCAATGAAGTACTTGAGGGCCTCCTGGTACTTCGCTTCCGCACCAGCCGCGTCATTATTGAGCACGAGCTGCTTCGCTTCGGTGAGGAGCTTGCCCATTTCCTCCGACTGCTTCTTGTCACCCACCGTGTTCGACATGAGATACGCCACGTCGATCGTGTCGATTTTGTCCTGCACAGCCTGTGCTTCCGGCGTCATGACGACAACCGTCGGGGCCTTGGCAGCATTCGCCTCAGCCTCAAGCTGCGCCTTGCGCACCGAACCAAACATCGCGATGCCGCTCGGGATGACCACAACAAGCAGCAGCACGAGCAGCGCCGCCGTGAGCCAACCCATCCGCTGCTTCGACGACGAGGCACGCCAGGCGTTCAGCATGCCGCTGCCTGCGCTTCGAGCATTCGTCGAACCCGTGCGCTCGGTCGGCCCGCCCGCGCGGAACACTCCGGCCGGGATCTGGATCGGATTCGCATCCTCAACGGACGCGAACGGATCCTGAAGATCACGCTTCGGCATGGCTGGCCTCCTCGAGCACCAAAGAACGTGGGTGCGTGCAGCTTAAACGATCATCCATCAGGGGCTCCGAGCCCCACACGCTTCGCGCGCTACTGCGAGGTGGTGATGTCGTTCGTGACAGGGGTCGCCGTCTCGGTGTTGATACGGGCCACATTGGACACCAGTGCAGCTTCGGCCTGTTCACTCGGCGCAACGCCAGGACCGGTTTCAGGGCTAAGCGTTGCCGGGTCGGCATCGACATGCACGCTGTAGGTGATCGTGACGGTGCCGTAGTCCGGTACAGGCGCCATCGTCCCCATGTCCGGCGAGGTCGTGTCAACCGGTGCGGGAGCCTCGCTCACGACGGGCTGTTCGGGGGCCGGCGCGGAAGCCGGATCATGCCAGGGGCCGTTTGCGTCGAAGGGATTGTTGTCGACGCGAGGCGTCGGAACATCCGGCGCGGCCACAGGCGTCGGGGCAGGGGTCTCTGTCGGAACAGGTGCCGGAGTCGACGTCTCCGTCGGAACCGGCGTCGGGGCCGGAGTTGGCACGTCAGTGGGGACCGGTGTCGGGGTCGGCTGTTCCGTGGGGCCAGGCGTCGGCGTGGGCGTCGTCGGCGGGTTGCCCTCGCCGTCGTCCCCGCCGTTGTCGTTGCCCTGGTCATCACCGTCTCCAGGCTTCGACGGATCTGTCGGTACCGGCGCCTCAGCCTCAGGAACCGTCACCTCGGGAGGAACAATCGCGGGCGCCGCAAGCTCGTTCTGCGGGCGCGTCGGGAGTTCCATACCCGGCCAGCTCACGGGCGGCGGACTCACCGGCGTCACCTGGAGCTCCTCGGGCGTGGTCATCGTGCCACCGTTCGCGAGGTGCTCGTGCTGAGCCTTGACAAGCGCCGACGTCGTCTTCGTGATCGCCGACGACACCTTGTTCACCGAGGCAACGCCACCATCAATTGCCTTCTCGAGGTCGGTGAGCTCACGGTCAAGCGTCGTCAGCGAGGACTTGCTCGCGGACGTGTACGACTCACGCAGAATGCTCGCGTTCTTCGCGAACTCGTCGGCGTAGCCCTCGACAAAGTACTTGCGAGCCTCTGCCATGCCGTCGCTCGCCTTCGTGGCGTCGCCAGCCTGCGTGGCCAGCACGACAGCGACGATGAGGTCACCCATCTTCGAGCCGGTCGCCGAGGACGCCAGGCCATACGACACCGAGTAGGCATCCTGCATCGAGGTGAGATCGGCGGTGACTTCCGCCGGGATGGCCTGCGAAACAGCCTGCGAGAGGTTGGCCTGAGCCGAGGCAGCGGCCGTGCTGTGGCCGGGCTGTTCACTCCCCGACACGACGCTCGTGTGCGCAGCCTGCGGCCCAGATGCCACCGAAGGCACGACGATCGCACCGACCGCAGCGACGCCAACGGCCACGGCGGCCACGGCGCCGATGCGCTGACGGCGACGGCGCGGCTGGACAAACGCAGCGGGAATCGCGGCATCCGCGGGTGCTGCAGCCTCCGTCACCGGAGCTGCGGGACGGCCGAGCAGACGGACCGAACCACCGGACGTGGCCACGCGTTCGAACGACATCCCTGAGGGGACGGCGGTCGCGCCGAGGGTAGCCGCCGCAGTCGACTCAACGTATGCACGGTGAACGCCGACGATCGGGAGCACGCCAAGCAGGCTGACCCAGAAACGACGGCGAGCCTTCAGGAGTCGCCCACGCTGAGAGTCCTCGGCTGCCTCGCCAAGTTCCTCGAGCTCGATGTCAATCGATTCGACAATGCGGTAGGCATCGCGGCGGTCGCACGGGAGCTTCGAAGCGGTCACCGTGCTGCTCGATTGAGGCTCGCCGAAGGAGCCGTAGCCGTCGGCCACGTTGTCGCTCATCGAATTTGCCATAGGCATCGAGCCGCCAGCCTTTCGGTGGCAGCACTCCTTCGTCAATCGGGAACACTCGGTTGGCGAATCTACGCACAACACACGAACACCCCGAAAAGAGGTGCCCTTCAGGCTACCCCGGAGAATCCTGCCGAGTGGAAATCCGTCACCTAAGCGAGATCAAACATCGACCGAACACTCAGGAACAATGTGGCATGCAGAGCGGGTCGTGCTAGCTCGCGCGGCGACGACGCAGCACCTGGGACAGGTCGTCAAATTCGGGTTCGATCTCGCCCAGGACGCCCATCGATGCCCAGCGCGACGGAGCTGCCTCGGGCGCTGCGTCAACCGCACGAAGCGTGGCCGAAGCAGCCTCGGCACCCTGCGGCTCGCGAACGAGCGGACGGTCATCCGGGACGGTGATCGCCTCCATGGCACCGAAGGTGGCGACGCCTGCACCGCGGTGCGCCTCACGAATCGCCTCTTCAGAGCGGCGGACGGCCGCCATGAGTTCGGCCATGTGGTCGCGCTCAACGCGGGGACCATCCCCGTCCGGTCCCCCATCGGGGCCGTCACCAAGGTCGCGGCTCAGGTAGAGCGGCTTCGGCAGCGGGGTCGGCGTCCAGCCAACGAGTGCCTTCTCAGGCTCGGCAACGGCCGGCTGCTCGGTGACGGCGTCAAAGCTCAGGACCTCTTCGGGGAGCGCGTGCGCGCGACGCTCAGCCACAACGGCGGAGGTTGCCGCCTGCTGGGCGCGGCGAGCGCGACGACCCTCTGCGACGTGCTGCAGGCGCTGCAACATCATGATCGCGCCAGCGATCGCGAGCAGCGAGATGGCGAGCATCCACCAGTTCGAGACGGAGGTCGCGATCCACCCACCAATGCCTGCACCGATGAGACCAAGCGCAAGCACTGCGGTCGAGAGCAGGCGTCCGCGGCGAAGCTGCTTGGCGGCTCGAGCGTCCGCGTCAAGCCCAACCGGAGCAACGGCGTCGTGGTGGCGCTTCAGACGGGGGCGCTCCACGCTGGCGAAACGGCTGTTGCTGTGGTGCACCGAAGGCTGGTCAGGGGTTTCGGATGACTCGGCGAGCACACGAATCGTCTGCTGCAGTCGAAGCGCGTTCCGCTCGACGGCAACTTCATTTTGACGCCGCAGCCACGTGGGCACGGCGTAGCACAGCCACAGGCCGACGGCCAGGGCGATGACAATGCTGCTCGCGCCAGTAAACCCCATAGCTGCAACGGTAGGCGGCACGCAAGGTCACGAGACGCATTGTCACGGGTGTGTCTCGTGTGACAAACGTGAAGATCGCCTGAGATACAAGAATTTACAGCCCACCAGGGCGCCACGGCTCCGACAGGAGCGCCGCATCGGCTTCGCGAATCTGCGCCAGCCGCTCATCCGCGAAGCCTTGCCGCCACCTGGCGAGCACACCCTGCGGCACCTCTTCCGCAAGGACCGCGAAACAGACGTGATCTCGCCAGTCTCCGTCAATATGGATGTAGCGCCGCCGAAGCCCCTCGTACCGGAAGCCAAGTTTCTCGACCACTCGAAGCGACTTCGCATTCTCGGGGCGGATGCAGATTTCCATCCGGTGCATGCCAAGTTCTTGGAAGCAGTAGTCCGTGGCAAGGGCGACGGCAGTCGGGGCAAGGCCTCGCCCGGCAGCATCCGGGCTCACCCAGTAGCCGAGCGTGGCCGACGACATCGCCCCGTACAGCATGCTCGACACCGTGAGCTGGCCAACGATCCGCCCCTCGAACTCGAGCAGAAACGGCAGGCTCTGATAGTTGCGTGCCTGTTCGAGCAGGTTCTTGATCCCGGCGCGAATATTCCAGGCGCCACTCCCCTGCGGGTTGCTCGCTTCCCAAGGCTGCAGCCATTCGCGGTGCGCGAGCAGCACCCCTTCGAGTTCTCTCGCATCCCGAAGTCGCACGGGTCGGAGGGTGAGGCCCCCGTCGCGGAGTGTGGGAACGAAGCCGGGGGTGCGGATGATGACTACTTCCCTGCTTCGCCGAAGCCGCCAGCGACGAACTCCGCGAGCCATGATTTGAGCTTCTCGGACAGCTCGGGGTGCGCCGTGGCGAGTTCGACGATGGCCTGGATGTAACCGAGCTTGTCGCCCGTGTCATAGCGGCGTCCACGGAAGATGACGCCGACAACGCCACCGGCAATCGATTCGTCGCGAGCGAGCACATTGAGCGCGTCGGTGAGCTGGATCTCGCCGCCGCGGCCGGGCTTCGTCTCACGAAGCACATCGAAAATCTCGGGGCGAAGGACGTAGCGGCCGATGATCGCAAGATTCGAGGGCGCTTCCGAGGCCTTCGGCTTCTCCACGAGACCCGTCACACGAACGAGGTCCTCTTCACCCTCGAAGACGCCACCGATCGGCTCCACAACCGCGCAGCCGTACGAGGAAATCTGCTCGGGTTCGACCTCCATGAGGGCAATGGCGGTGACGTTGCCGCGCTCCTGCACCTCGACCATACGCTCGAGGAGGTGCTCCTTCTCGTCGATAAGGTCGTCGCCGAGCAGCACCGCAAACGGCTCGTTGCCCACGTGCATGTGTGCACGCAGCACCGCATGACCAAGGCCCTTCGGGTCGCCCTGGCGGACGTAGTGGAGGTCGGCGAGGTCGGTCGACTCGTTCACGCGCGAAAGCTTCGCGAGATCGCCGCGCGACTCAAGGAGCGCCTCGAGTTCGGTGACACGGTCAAAGTGGTTCTCGAGCGCGTTCTTGTTTCGGCCCGTGATCATGAGGACATCCGCAAGGCCCGCGCGTACTGCCTCTTCAACGACGTACTGGATCGCCGGCCGGTCGACCACCGGCAGCATTTCCTTCGGCATCGCCTTCGTCGCGGGAAGGAAGCGCGTGCCGAGGCCAGCGGCGGGAATAACGGCCTTCGTGAGACGACTAGCAGGCATAGCTGACATGCTATCGCGCCGATGAATCGAGCCAACAGAATATCTCCGACATCGTAGGCTGGAGGCATGACTGACCCCGAGGTCAATGAGAAGCGCGCCATCCGCGCCGATGTGCGACAACGCCGCCAGGCGCAGGGTGCCATTGGCGCCTCGCAGGCTGGCGAGGGCATTTCCCTTCAGATTCAAGAGCTGCTTACCCAGACCGACGCACGCCGCGTCGCTTGCTACCTCTCGAGCGAGTTTGAGCCGAACACGCGCCACTTCCTGAAGTGGGCGCTCGAGCACGAGGTGGATGTGCTCCTCCCCATCACGCGCGACGACGGACTCCTCGACTGGACGCTCTCGGACGGCGTCTCGGAGCGCACTCACCAGTGGGGGTTCCCGGAAGCGGTCGGCGAAATCCTTGGCCCGATCGCCATCAACCGCGTTGACCTCCTCCTCGTCCCCGCCGCTGCTGTCGCCCACGACGGCACACGCCTTGGTTGGGGCCGCGGTTTCTACGACAAGACCCTCGGCTCGATGGAACAGCGTCCACCCATCTGGGCGATCGTGCACGATGACGAATTCGTGCCGAGCCTGCCCTCAGAGATCCACGACATGCCGGTGGACGGCGTCATCACCCCGACTCGTGTCATCCCCCTCCCCCTCACCGAGGACCGCTAAACGTCACCCAGTGTTTCCCGGCGAACCGTTCAAGGTACAAGCAGTGTGAATGCTCGCTCGTTAGGATGCAACACGTTCAGCCGAGGAGGGGCATGCCCACGTATTCCTACCGATGCACCGAGTGCACGGAAGCCTTCGACATCGTTCAGTCGTTCACGGACGAGGCACTCACCGAGTGCCCGGCCTGCGGCAAGCGACTTCGCAAGGTGTTCAGCGCGGTCGGCATCGCGTTCAAGGGGTCTGGGTTCTACCGCACCGACTCAGCGTCGTCGGGTGCTGCCCGCACCGTGACGAAGGCTGCATCGAGCACCAGCTCGAGCGCATCCTCCGCCCCTGCATCGATTGGTTCGAGCTCCGCTGCATAGCGGCTCGA
Source organism: [Zimmermannella] alba NBRC 15616 (assembly GCF_001570905.1). Taxonomy (GTDB): domain Bacteria; phylum Actinomycetota; class Actinomycetes; order Actinomycetales; family Microbacteriaceae; genus Pseudoclavibacter; species Pseudoclavibacter albus. Next base: position 15,312 of record NZ_BCSO01000012.1, read on the forward strand.
CTGAGTTCCCCAGCGGTTCGACCCAAGGTCTGAACGATCACCTGTTCCCCCACCGGCCCCTGTGGGCCTCCTCTTGTCATGCATGTCGACAAGAGGGACACCATTGAAAGGAGACCCGTGAAGGGCTTCAAGGAATTCATCATGCGCGGCAACGTCATCGAGCTTGCTGTCGCAGTCGTTATCGGTAACGCGTTCACCGCCATCGTCACTGCTCTTGTTGACGGCATCTTCAACCCGCTCATTGCCGCCATCTTCAACGCAGACGAGATCTCGAAGGCGACGCTCACCGTCGGCCCCGTGAACTTCGGCATCGGCCTCGTCATCGCCGCGGTCATCAAGTTCCTCCTCATCGCAGCCGTTGTCTACTTCTGCCTCGTCCTCCCGATGAACAAGCTCCAGGAGCGCGCTTACCTCAAGAAGCACGGCCACCCGATGGCCGAGGCTGAGGTTGAGCCGACCGAGGCTGACCTCCTCGTCGAGATCCGCGACCTCCTCGCAGGCCGCGCGAACAACACGCCGCAGGCGTAAGTTCTCGATCCACGAAGCGCGGGGTGCCAGCTGGCATCCCGCGCTTTTGTGTGCGCGATATCGACGGCACAAAACCGTCGCGTCTGACAGCGAGCGGTACGAGGCCGCGCCGGGGCTGAGATCGCTAGTTCGCGGCCTTGCGCACGGTCTCGCGCGCAGGCATCCACGCGAGTGCCGCAACCGCGAGCAGGAGCGCTGAGGACCAGAACGGCCAGCCATAGCCCGAGGCGTCGATGAGGGCGCCCGCTACGATCGGCCCGAGGATCATGCCGATGTCCTGCGACATTTGGAAGGTCGCGAGGGCGCGGCCACCCGAATGTTCACGCCCGATGACATCCGCCACCGTCGCCTGGAGTGCTGGCGCCATCATGCCGGAGCCGATGCCGCACACGAGCGACACGAGCATGATCATGACGAGGTCGGTGCTCAATGGAACCGCTGCAAAGCCGATCGCGGCAACGGCGAGGCCGAGCAGAAGGTAGGGCTTTCGACCGTGGCGGTCGGATGCGGATCCTGCCACCACGAGCGAGAGGATGTTGCCAAGCGCGCCCACCGCAACAACCGTGCCAGCTGCCCACGGCTCCGCCGAGATGAGGCCTGCAACGAAGAGCGGGATAACGGCCGAGCGGACACCGAAGTTCGCCCATCCACCGGCAAACCCCGTGACGAGGCTTGCGCGGTAGGCGGAGTCGCCGATCACTGCCTTGAGCGACAGCGGCGGGAGCTTCTCTTGCGGTTCGCTGCCGCTTCGTTGCGCGGGCCGATGCAGGGCAAAGGCAATGATGCCGGCGGCGATGATGAGTGCGATGCCGTAGGCGATGAACGGCACTCGCATCCCGAGCTGGCCGAGGAGGCCGCCAATGACGGGGCCTGCCACCGACCCGAGCAGGAACACGCCGCCCCACATGGAGGAGATACGGCCGCGCAGGCTCGGCGGCGAGAAACGGATGACGAGCGCACCCGAAGCGACGGTAAAGAGGACAGAGCCGATACCGCCGAGGGCGCGGAAAATGAGCAGCTGCCAGTAGTCGGCGGCGAAGGCCGAGGCGATGCTCGACGCGGCAACAATGAGCAGGCCCACCGTATACACGCGCTGCTCACCGAAGCGTTCGCTACTGAAGCCCGCGAGGGGCGCCGCAACGAGACGCATGAACGCGAAGGCGCTCACGACAATCGTCACCTGGAGTGCCGTCACCCCGAAACTTGCCGCGAACTGCGGCAGTACGGGCACGATGAGGCCAAAGCCGAGCGCGATGAAGCAGGTTGCCGAGAGGATGATCCAAATCTCGACGGGGATGCGTTCCTTCTCGGCGACGCGATGGGCACCGGGGGCGTCGTTGTCGCAGTGGGCACCCGCGATGATGGGGATTTCGCTCGTCGGGGTATCGAGGCGGCTCTCTGGCTCGTACGGGGCGGGCGCGTCGCCAGCGCCGTACGGCGACGCTTCGCCGCGGCTATGCATAGTGCGGGGGTCGGTCTACCTCGAGACGGGACGTGTTGTCGAGGGATGCGTGGTCGTCAACGATCTCCACGCTGTCGTCGTCGAGTTCGACGCCGCGCTCTTCGGAGGCGCTGACGCCGCTCGGGGATTCAGTGCGCAGCTCGGCACCGTCAACGAACGGGGCTCCTCCTGCGGGATGCGGGTCGACACCCGGTGCCGCAGGAATACGCACCCGCCGGGTGGGCTTGGCCATGGGATCCCCTTTCTTCGACCGCTGAGATTCTTGCATGCACCGCCGACAAACGCGTCAGGCGAGGCCCGAGACGTCGCTGGGACGCACGGGCATCGCCTGATTCGGGATGCGTCTAGCGGGGCGGGCCCGGGACCGCGTTCGTGTCGTTGAGGTCGGGCTCGTCATCGGCTACCTCGGCCTGCGGGGCGGCATCCATGGCGGTGGCGCCAGCAGGCTCCTGGCCTGTGAGTTCACGCACCTTGTCGCTCTCGGGCGCGTCCAGCTCTGCAGCATCCGGGCGGGCTTCGAGATGACCGCTCCCCCGCTGCAGTTCGCCGCTCACGCGCGGACCGTCGAGTTCGTCACGCTCGCTCGGGATCGGCACCTGCAGCGCGACGGCAATGCGTCGAGCGACAGCATCCGGGTCGGCGAAGAGTTCGAAGGCGTGGACGCGGATGTAGTACCAGCCGAGACGTTTGAGGAGTTCGGGGCGAAGGCGCAGCGGCTCGCGGAGGGTCGGCTCGCGGTCAGCGGCAACAACAGCATCCAGGCCATCGGTGTCGATCGCGATCGCGCGGCCACCGTAGGCGGCAACCAGCGGCACTCGCTCGCGGTATGCGAGCTCAACACGCATCCCGAAGCCGTGCAGGCGGCGGGCGAGGTCGAGGAGCATCGGTGCGGCGTGCTCGTCTTCCTCGAGGTTGCTGCTCGTGCGGGCGGCAAGCTCACGGCGCTCAGCAGCGTTCGCGCGCTCTTCTGCCTCGCCGAGAATCTGCGCGAGGCCGAGCGTGCCGCGCGTCATGCGCGAGGGGTCGAATTCGCTTGGCGCAAGGCTCGAGATGATCGTGAGCGAGCGACGGGCGCGCGTCATACCAATGGCGAGCGCCCGTTCACCGTGTGCACTGCTCAGGATGCCGAAGCTCGAGAGCACGCGGCCATGCGGGGTGCGGCCGAAGCCGAGTGAGAACAGGACGCGGTCGCGCGAGAGGCCCGAGGCCTGCTCGAGTGTGGTCACCACGAACGGTTCGCCACGCTCGTGTGTGAGGAAGCTCGTGAGTTCGGGGCGCTTCGCGGCGAGCGAGTACACGGCCTGGTTCACGCGGCGTGCGTGGCGGGTGCTCGCGGTGATGACCATGAGCGATTCGCGCGGACGGTGGATGGCGTGGTCGATGACGAGCTCGATGATGCGGGTCACCTCAGCGTCGGGCGATTCGACGGCGCCGGTGATCTCATCCGGCATCCCCGTGCCGCCCTCAACGAAGGAGTACGAGAGGCTCGGGTACCCGAGGAAGGTGCCAGCCCACGGGATGGAACGGATGCGGCCCTCGTAGAAGCGGTTGTTCACGAGCTCGGCGAGGTCCTCGCCACCGGCACGGTAGCTGCGCGTGAGCGCGTACACCGGGGCGACCTGTGCGAGGCGGTTGAAGACCGAGTCTTCTTCGCGGGCACGAAGCTCTGCCTCGCTGCTCGCCTCCTGCGCCTCGACGACGCGAGCCTTCGGCTCGACGGCGATCGAGAAGGATGCCGGGAACTCGGTGACCGGGTCACCGAAGGCGACGAGTTGGCGACCGCGGCGGATGGCACCAACAGCCTCGGCAACCGAGACCGTGCCCGCGTCGACGATCATGACGACGTCGAATTCGATGTCGTCCGAGATGAGCGGCACGTCGTACGGGGTCGTGAGCCACACGGGCGTGATCGAGCGGGAGAGGCGGCCCGCGTGGGTGGCGAGCATGCGCGAGGAGACGCCCGCCTTGCGGAGCATCCCGCGGAGAGCTTCTGCCTCGTCCTGGTAGTCGACAAGCGCGACCTTCCAGGATTCGGCGAGGCTCCACGCGAGCTGGCCTGCGCTTGACTCGGTATGGGCCTGGTCGACGACGCGGAAGTCGCTCTCGAGGCGAGTGAGCACACGCGTGTTCGCGTTGAGGAGGGCCTTGTCGCCTTTGAGGCGGTCTTCGAGCACCGACTGCCACCAGGCGAGTTCGAGCTCGGAGTCGACGAGTTCTGGTGCGACGTGACGTTCGGCGAGGTCGTGGACGAGCTCACCAAGGCCCAGCACGTCAAGCTGCTCGGTGATGCGCAGGCGCTCCTGCAGGTTGTTGAGCACTTCGCTTTCGGCGGCGAGCTCGTCGAGCTGCTCGAACAGTTCGTCGAAGGGCAGGTTCGCGAGCGAGGAGCGGCCAGCATCCATGAGCGGGCCGTCGATCGACTGCAGCGCACCGGCGACGCGACGGTATTCGGCGCGCACCTCTTCAATACCGGTCGGAACTTCTGGCGCTGCGCCGTCTTCAACGTAGCGGTGCCAGAGGATGCGCTGGCGCTGGATGAGCGTGAGCGCTTCGTGGAGTTCACCCGGCTGCAGGCCAGGACGCACGTAGTCGCGCGCGAGCTGACGCAGCTGACGACGGCGCTGGCTCGTCATGTCGGCGTTGTCGCGGCGCGGGCCGGTCGCCTTGATGAGCTCCGTGAGCGAACGGTCGAAGACGTCCGGCTTGAAGCGGTCGAGTGTTTCGCGAATGTCGACGAGCAGACGCAGGTAGATGCCGAGCTCGGCAAAGGTTTCTGCCGGGCGCAGGTGCGTGCGTGAGATGAGTTCTCGTGCGCGTTCGACGATCTCGGCGACCTCGCTTTCGGCAAGTCGCTTCGCGGTGGTCTTCGCTTCGCGGGTCTCTTCGGTCGAGGCGAAGGAGACACCGTACCAGGGCGAGTCATCCGGCCCGTACTTGAACTGACCGAGTGCGCCGAGTTCGCGGAGCATGGATGCGGCTTCGTCGCGACGGCGCGCGATGCGTTCGATGCCTTCACGGTCAATGCGTGCGGTCGTGGCCGGCGGTTCGTCGATGAGTTCGAGGCGCGAGAGCTCTTCGAGCGCGTCGAGCGCCGAAACGCCCAGGCTCGGGTCGACGTTCGTGAGGGCCGCACGGTAGTCGACGAGCACGTGACGAAGACGCACGAGGGCGTCGTCGAGCTCACCCGTGGAGGGACGTTCGGCCTTTTCATTGCGGGCAATCGCGGCGATCGCGTCACGGCGAAGCGTGCGCGGGGTGACGGCGAGACCTTCAAGACCCACGCCGCGCAGACGCTGACGGATGGCGCGGAGGCTCGAGGAGCGGGGGCTCACGACGAGCACACGCTTGCCGTCGGCGACGAGCTGGCCGAGTGAGTTCACGACCGTCTGGGTGAGGCCCGTGCCGGGGAGGGTTTCGACGGCCATCGTGTTGCCAGCGGAGATCGCATCCACGATGCGCTCCTGCTCGGTGTCGGCGTCGAGGAGGAGCCGCTCGGATGCGGGGTCGCGCAGGTCAGGGCTTGGGCGGTCTTCCGGCGTGACCTGGGCCTTTGCGACGCGGTGCACGGCACGCGGGTCGCCTGCGAGTGCGCGGAGGATATTCGTGCCGGGCTTCGCGAGCGAGCCTTCGTCAAGCGACTCCGGCAGGCGGGCATCGTCGAGCATGGCATCCGCAGCATCCCCAAAGCTCGCGATGACCGCGCGGGCCGAGACTGAGAATCCGGAGATGTGCGCACCCTCGTGGCGGACGTGTTCGAACACCTGCTGTGGGAGGAACGAGTCGCTCCCCTGCGCCAGTTCGAGGATGGTGGCCGGGTGCAGGCGGATGCCGTGCTGTCGTGCGAGGAGCTGCACGAGCGAGGGGTTCACGTGCTGACGGCCCTTGAGGGCGACCTCGTAGTCGCGGCCGACGCGACGGAGCGTCACCGGTCGGATGAGGACCGGGGCGCGGTGGTGGATGCCCTCGTGCGTCCACTCGGCGATACCGGTGGCGAGTTGGACGGTGCTCATGGCGCGGCTTGCGAGCAGCTCAACACTCTTTTGCGCGATGAGGTCTGCGGCATCGCGAGCCTCGCGGAAGGCGTGCGTCTCACGGACGAGGTTCGAGAGGTGCGTGGTCTTGCCAGCCGCAAACATGGCGATGCCGCCCGGGTGGGCGCTCGTGAGCTCGATGAAGGTGCCCGCTTCGTCCGAGAAGTAGCGCAGCGGAGCAGCTCCGCCAACGACGGCGAGCTCGTCAAGCCACTGCTGGGCGATCGTTTCGACCGCCGCGTCAATCTCTTCACGGCTGGGAACGCTCGGGATGGTGACGCGGTCATCATTCGGCGCGTCGCCCGCTGCTGCCTGCCCGCTCGGCACCTCGACTGCAGGCTCGACAGCCGCTGCGTCGCTGTCCTGCTGGGCGCGCTCTTCTTCGGCGCGGCGGCGCGCCTGGCGCTGCGCGACAGCACTGGTCACGAAATCGCTCGCGCTCTGCTCGGTGTTGAGGTCATCAAGCTCTGTGACGTCACCGTCGATCTCATCGTGCATGGCGCGGCTGGTGATGCGGGATGCCGCGGCGGCACCGCTCGCATCATCCAGTTCGCTCGCGCTCAGCCTCTCCTGCTCGGCGAGGCGACGACGGACCGGTTCAAAATCGGGGAGCGGCTCAGTCGAGTACGAATCCTGGCTCGACTGTTCGGCCGACGAGCCATGCTGCTGCTCGTCGGACTCTGCACTGCGCTTCTTGAACAGACCCCACACACTCGCCACTGTACGGGGATGGCGGCCCTCTCCCGACCCACTGACCCCGAGTTTCGCCAGATGAGGAGGATTCTTCAGCCTCATCCCAGCTAGACTGGCTTGGCCTGCCTCCGTAGCTCAATGGAAGAGCAGTCGCGTCCTAAGCGAAGGGTTGGGGGTTCGAGTCCCTCCGGGGGCACTTTTTGTGCGCTCTAAACATGACCATCGAAGGCCCAACGATCGATCGCGTTCGACCCCGGTCTTCCACTCAAACTCAAGGATCGAGCGCCTCATCCTCGGGGTTGAAAGTTCACTCGTGGGCCACTTCGGATGCCTACACTGACGCTGATCTCACTCATCATGACCGCTCCTCGGCGGTCCTCAGGAGGCCTCAATGCGCAGTCCACTTTTTGATCAGGCGAACCAGGAGCGTCAGACCGACCAGCGATGGACGCTGCAGTCGTCGAAGATGCTCCGCACCGCGATGAACGGCCAGCTCGATGTGCTCGCCGCACAGGGTGCCATGGTCGCTTACCAGGGCCAGATGGACTTCAACTACGAGGGTTCGGGCTCGGCCTCGAAGTTCCTCAAGAAGATGGTCTCGGGTGAGGGCGGCAACCTCATGCGCGTTCGCGGCATGGGTGAGGTCTTCTTCGCACGTCAGGCCGAGGACATCTTCCTCCTCGAACTCACCGGCGACGGCATCACGATCAACACCCGCTCGCTCCTCGCCTTCGACGCAAACCTCAACTGGGACATCAAGTCGATGGTCAACGGCGGCATGCTGGCTGGCGGCCTGTTCAACCTCGTCGTGAACGGCCAGGGTGTTGTCGCGGTCACGAGCGATGGCCCGCCCATGCTCCTCGACTGCTCGCGTCAGCCCACCTTCGTCGACCCGCAGGCTGCTGTGTGCTGGTCGTCGAACCTCGTCCCGACCATCAAGAACGACTTTAAGTTCGGTTCGCTCATCGGCCGCGGCTCGGGCGAATCGTTCCAGCTCGCCTTCCACGGCCCCGGCTTCGTGGTGGTCCAGCCGTCCGAGGGCGCACCGGTCACGGCCGCTGCGTAGAGCGGCGGGAGTGGTTCGGACACTGCCGGCCTGATCGGAGACCTGCTCTCCTAGCCGCCACAGCCTGGGCGCACTGTCACCCACCAGCACGCGAGGGGCGGGAACCGTATTCGGTTCCCGCCCCTCGCGTATGTTCCGAGCGTTAGCGGCGGCGTCCGCCACCACGGAGGAGCGTGCCGAGTACGCCGCGCACCACTTCACGCACAACCGTCTGGCCGGTGCGTGAACCGAGCACCTCTTCAACGATGCTCTTGTCCTGACGCGCTGTCGTGCGGCTGCGCGAGGGCTGCTGCGCCTTCCGGGCATCAGCCTCAGCCTGCGCCTGAGCCTTCGCCTGGGCTTCCGCCTCAGCTTCCTGACGAGCCTGCTCGGCCGCGGCGTTCATCTTCTGCGCCAGCATCTCCGTCGCCGATTGCGGGTCGACACGGTTCGCATACTGTGCCATGAGCGGCGATGCATTCACGTGCTGCTCGATCTGGGCAGCGGGCGTCGGGCTCATCGATCCCTGCGGGGCACGAAGACGCGTCCAGGCCACCGGCGTCGGAGCACCCTTCTCCCCCATCACCGTCACGATGGCTTCACCGGTGGCAAGGCTCGTGAGGGTCTGCTCGAGGTCGTAGCCCGACTTCGGGTAGGTGCGCACGGTCGCGCGGAGCGCCGTCGCGTCATCCGGAGTGTGCGCACGAAGCTGGTGCTGCACACGCGAACCGAGCTGGGCGAGGACGTCGTTCGGCACATCCTTCGGCGTCTGGGTGACGAAGAAGATACCGACGCCCTTGGAGCGGATGAGACGCACGGTCTGCGTCACCTGCTCGAGGAACTCCTTCGAGGCGCCGGTGAAGAGCAGGTGGGCCTCATCGAAGAAGAAGACGAGCTTGGGCTTCTCGAGGTCGCCGACCTCTGGGAGGTCGTTGAAGAGGTCTGCGAGGAGCCACATGAGGAAGGTCGAGAACACTTCCGGCTGCTGCGCCACGCCCGGCACCTCGAGCAGCGACACGATGCCGCGCCCATCGGGCGCCTGGCGGAGGAAGAGCGAGGTGTCGATCTCGGGTTCACCGAAGAACGCGTCCGCGCCGCCGTCCGCAAAGACGGTGAGTTCGCGGAGAATGACACCGGCGGTCTGCTTCGAAAGGCCGCCGATACCTTCGAGCTCAGCTTTGCCCTCGTCGCTCGTGAGGTAGCTGAGGAGCGAGCGCAGGTCGCCGAGATCCACGAGCGGCAGGCCAGCAGCATCCGCGTAGTGGAAGACGAGTCCGAGGCTCGATTCCTGGGTCTTGTTGAGGCCGAGGACGCGGGCGAGCATGAGCGGGCCGAAGCTCGACACGGTCGCGCGAATCGGGATGCCTGCGCCGCGGCCACCGAGCGAGTAGTACTCGACCGGCGCAGCCTGCGGCGTCCAGTCCTGGCCAATGCCCTTCGTACGGGCGAGCAGCTTCTCGTTGGGCTCACCCGGCGTCGCGACGCCCGAGAGGTCACCCTTAATGTCGGCAGCGAACACCGGCACGCCAGCCGCCGACAGCTGCTCGGTGAGCACCTGCAGCGTCTTCGTCTTACCGGTACCGGTGGCACCGGCGATGAGACCGTGGCGGTTCGTCATGGCGATCGGGATGCGGATGGGCACCTCCGGCATCGCCTCGCCGTTGACGAGCGCACCCATTTCGAGGGCGAGCCCGTCGAAGGCGTACCCGGCGCGGATCGTCTCAACCTGCTCCGGACTGAGCGGTCCGGCGGGGACGGTGATCGCGGCGGCTGCAGGAGTATCCGGGGCAGGAGCCGCTGCTGGGGCGGCCGGAGCGGCTTCGGCGGCTGCCGTGTGGGCAACGGCCGCTTCGGCTTCCGCACCGGCTGCGTCAGCCGCCGCGGGTGCGGGTGCCTGCTCGGCGGCGGCTCGCGCCTGGGCTTCAGCTTCGGCCTTCGCGAGGGCTGCCTGAGCTTCTTCAAATGCTTTTCGGGCCGCCTCGAGGTCGGCCGATTCCGGGGTGCCGGATGACGCGTCGTTCATGGTGGAAACTCTAACCAGGCAAGGTTTCGATTCTGCCGAGTTCAGCTGCTGGGCACTTCGCACTTCTAGGCTGTGGGTATGCCGTTCGCCGAAGCCACCGTGTACGTGCCCATCGCCCCCGAGCGTGCCTTCGAGCTCGCTCATTCCCTCGGCGTGGAACGCGCCTCCTGGGATCCGGGCGCCGCGACATCCAGATTCGTTCGCGGCGCCGAGGAAGACAAACAGGGCACGATCCGCTTCATCAAGGGTCGTGACGGAATGCGTTTTCTCCTGCAGACGACCGCGTGGCATGAGCCGGCAGCATCCGCCTGCAAGATGGTGAAGGGACCGAGCTGGCTCGAGAGCTACGGCGAGAGCATCCGGGTGGAAGACACCGCGTGCGGCACGAAGGTGACGTGGAAGCACACCGCGACCGTGAAGCGAGCCTTCCTTCCGAAGCTCACCGCAGCAGGTATCGAGCAGTGGATCACGGCGCGCACGAACCGCCGCATGGCCGGTTTCGAGTCGGCCGCGCACCTGCTCGCGTTCTCCGAGTAACGCGCGAGGCGCCGAAGCGCCGGCGCAACACCAGCGAGCGAAGTCCCTGCCTTACGCGGCAATCGCCTGCGGGGCGTGCTGCTCGACGCTCGCAAACACCTCGGGGAGGTACGGCGCCCAGTCTGGGAGGTCGTTCTCGAAGCCGCGGGCGAAGCGCGACTGCGGCTTCGGCTTTTTCGGCTCCCAGCGCAGACGCCATCCCATCTCCTGCGGGGTACGGTCGCCCTTCACGTTGTTGCACTTGAGGCAGCAGGCGACGAGGTTCTCCCAGCTGTCCGCTCCCCCGCGCGAGCGGGGCAGCACGTGGTCGATCGTGTTGGCGAAGGCACCGCAGTACGCGCACACGTTGTCATCGCGGCGAAGTACGCCCCGGCGGTTCACTGGCTGCATGCGGGCCATGGGGATGCGGATGTAGCGGCTCAGAAGGATGACCCGCGGGCGCGGCCACGTGTCGCTCGCGCCGTGGAGCGGCACCGTCGCGTCAGCCTCGAGCATAGAGGCCTTGCCCTTCAGGACGAGCACGAGTGCGCGTCGGTCAGTGACGACTCCGAGCGGTTCGTATCCAGCGTTCAACACGAGCGTGCGCACAAGGCCTCCTCACCAATCGGGCCCGACAAACAACAAACGGGCGCCGCCGTTGCAGGCAGCACCCGTTGCAGAGTCCCGAGGTCGCTCGTCGCGAACACTTGTTTGCGCACCGCAACTATTGCGGTCGTGAGCAAGGGCATACACAGCTCGAATCCGCTGCCCAGGCGCGCGAGAGCAACGCGACTGCGTCCGCTCCGATCTTGCACCTGTCACCACCTCTTGTCGGTCTTGGGGCATAGGGTACGCCACCGATCTGGCGCACGGGCGAATGCACGCGCATTCCTCGAGAGAGCGTCACCAGGCGTTCACCTGATGTTGAGCCGGGACGGCAAAGGGGCCAGCCCACGGCGGCTGACCCCTTGCAATATGTCGCGATGACCTAGTGGATGTACTGGAGCTGCATCGCTTCACTCCAGGAGAGCACACGCTCTTGACCCATCGAGTGCCCAGCGTAGTTCCCTTCCGAGATCGTGACCGAGGCGCCGCGCTCAACCGACTCCACGACGGCCACGTGGCCGTAGGGACCTTCCTGCGACACAGCGATCGCGCCGACGGTCGGCACGTCATCAACCGTGTAGCCGTCGCCGGCAGCCTGCGACGCCCACATGTTGGCGTTGTCCCAGGCACCAGAGATACCGATCCCAAGCTCGGCACGGCGCTGGAAGGCCCACCATGTGCACTGTCCGCCCGGGTACGGGTTGGACACATTGAACACGGGGGTGTCGTAACTCGAGTTGGCGATAGCCCCGCCATCAACGCCACCGTCGAAGGAGGCAACGTCACCGCGGTCAAATGCTTCAGCGGGGGCTTCGACGATTTCAGTGATGACCTGCTCGGCGGCGGGCTCAGCCGGTGCAGCCTCGGCGACAGCCTGCTCCTGCTCGGCGGTTGCGGCCGCGAGATCAGCGGCGTGGGCGTCGGCCGTCTGGTTCGACTCTGCGGCCGGAACGAGCACGCCCGTCGAAAGCACAGCAGCTGCGGATGCCGCAGCGGCAAACGAGGCAGCTGTGCGACGGCGACGCTTGGCAACGAGGGCCGCCGGGACCGCCGCACGGACGGTCATGCCGCGCTCAACGCTCTGAGTCTCAGCAAGCTCAGCAAGCTGCTTGCCGAAGTCCTGGCGGTCGAAGATCTCGGTCGGGACGACCGAAGTGATCTGGGCGAGGGCGTTGCGCTCGATGCGGCCCGTGTCGTGGCGGAATGCAGTAGGGAGCTGCTCGTTGTTGGTCGTGGGCGCAACCGCGATAGGGCGGATGCCTGTGCGACGCTCGATCTCGCGGGCCTGACGGCGCGTGAGCGGCGCAGTGGTCTGGGTGTAGGTCACGTCATTCCTCCGGCGCTCCGATGTTCACATCTCCCGCCCGTGGTCTGGAACCAAGGTGCCTCAGCGGCGGGCGGGAATGAAGCGCGACGCTGGGTCTGTGGCGCCGGCAAGCAGCACCTGATGACTTGATGAACCTACGGTAACGAAAGATCACGAAATTGTCACGCTAAATCTCGGAAAAATAACAACACGGGCCAGATCCCCTGGGATCTGGCCCGTGTTCAGGCGGATCGATGTCCGCGTGCGGCGTGTCTTAGATGCGGTAGAACTGGTAGTTACCCCAGAGTGCACCGTAACCGATGCCCATGCTCGGGCTCATGGCGGAGAACTGCTGGCCGCCACCCGCGTAGATACCGATGTGTGTACCGGGAACCACGACGAGATCGCCGGGCTGAGCTTCAGCGGCAGAAATCGGCGTTGCCATAGCGGCAATGCCCGAGACGGAGTGCGGAACCGAGATACCGCGCTGTGCAAGCGCAACCTTGACCAGGCCGGAGCAGTCGTACGCGCCTGGGCCTTCAGCACCGAACACATACGAGGCACCGGAGCCGAGCGCAACGGCAATGTCGAGCGTGGAGCCATCGGCCGGGATGGCGACCGGCGAGTTTGCCTGACTCGTCGACGACGAGTTGCCGTTCGAGGCCTGCGAGTTGCCATTCGAGGCCTGCGTGTTGTTCGTGGTCGTCGCGGCCTGGGTGACGGTGGCCGCCTCAACTTCGGAGTCGAAGGATGCGACATCCGTGCGATCGAACGCCTCAACCGGCGCCTCAACAACTTCGGTCACCACGCGCTCAACCTCAGGCTTTGCGGCAACGACGTCAGCAGCCTCTGCATCCTGAGCCTGCGCAGCGGCAGCGAGGTCAGCCTGGTGCGCTTCGTTCGACTGGCCTTGGGCGAGCGGAACGAGGAGGCCCGTCGATGCGACGGCAGCCACCGAGGCGGCGGCAGCGACGGTCACGACGTTGCGGCGGCGCTGCTTGGCCACGAGGGCGGCAGGCTTCTGGGCACGAATGGTGAGGCCACGGTTCGCAAAGCTCGAGAGCTCCTCGCGGTCGAAGACCTCGGTGGGAACGACCGAACGCAGTTCAACGACGTCGTTGCGCTCAATGAAGCCGGTGTCGTGGCGGATAGCAGCAGCCGAGGCCTCAGCGAGCTGGATGTGCTCAGCGGGCGCAGCGGGTGCGACAGCAATCGGACGAACGCCGGTACGACGCTCGATTTCACGGGCCTGGCGGCGCGTGAGCGGCGCCTGGGTCTGAGTGTTGGTCACGGGTAGTACCTCCTGCGCTTCGGTGCCTCGCACCGCCCACCCCGTGGTGTTTCCAGGGGAACCTCGGCGACGGGTGGGAAGTGCAGCGCGTCATCCGGGGCCTGAGGCGCGGGGAGCGCCTCGTGACTGGGAGTTACTGTACGCAAAGATCACGGAAAAGTCACGCCCTGGTCTCAAATTGGTGCCGAAGCCCTCACAAATCGGGGCACATTCCGCCCCAACCACCTGCAGATCAGGGCACAGGCGGCGGCGTTACTGCGCGGCGACGTAGAGATGATCTGCGAGTTCGAGCGGCAGCACGACACCGGCGTCCGATCCCGTTCGGAACACCGCGACACCATCCGGCACGCGCTCGATCGTGATTCGCGCATCCGGCAGCACACCCGCCTCGACGAGCACCTCAAGGCTTGCCTGGTCGGACTGGATCGGCTCCCCGAGACGACGAACGATCACCTCGGAGGAGCGCTCCCCTTCGACCGAGTTCGACGCGAGCTCACCCACGGAATCCACCCCGGCCAAGAAGTCACAGGCCGCCGGCGCACCCAAGGCTTCGAGCCCCGGGATGGGCGTGCCATACGGCGACTGGCTCGGGCGGCCCAGCAGTTCGAAGATTTTCACTTCCGCCTCGTCACTCATGACGTGCTCCCAGCGGCAGGCCTCGTCGTGCACCTGGTCGAGCCCAAGGCCAATCACCTGTGAGAGGAGTCCCTCAGCGAGACGGTGCTTGCGGAGCACCCGAACAGCCACCTCGCGCCCCTCGTCCGTGAGCTCGAGCCGGCGGTCCTTCGCCACGGCGACCAGGCCGTCCCGTTCCATGCGGGCGATCGTCTGCGAGACGGTCGGGCCAGAGTGCCCAAGACGCTCTGAAATGCGCGCACGCAGCGGCGTGATGCCCTCTTCTTCGAGGTCGAGGATGGTGCGAAGGTACATCTCAGTCGTGTCGACCAGATTTGCCATACCGCCTCCCTCCTTTTCCGCACGAGCGCTCGTCAGCTTATCGCCACTGGATGACTGTCCTGCTCGGTGCCAGCTTCTAGGGTGATGACATGACCGATCTGCAGCTTCCCACCGATCTTCTCCCCTCCGACGGACGCTTTGGCTGTGGACCGTCGCTCGTTCGCAAACAACAGACCGAGCACATCGCCAACTCCTGGCAGTCGATCATGGGCACCTCGCATCGGAAGCCTGCCGTGAAGGATGTCGTCGGGCGCGTGCGCGAGGGCCTCGCAACCTTCTTCGAGCTCCCCGACGGCTATGAGATCCTCCTCGCAAACGGCGGCTCGACCGCGTTTTGGGATGCCGCCTCCTTTGGCCTCATTGAGCGCCGCGCCCAGCTCGCCGTGTTCGGTGAGTTCGGTGGCAAGTTCGCCAAGGCTGCACGAGCTCCGTGGCTCGAGAAGCCTGAGGTTCGCGAAGCGCCAGTGGGCGACGCGATCGAGTGTGCACCAGCAGAGGGCATCGACGTCTACGCCTACCCGCAGAACGAGACCTCGACGGGTGCGATGCTCCCGGTGCGACGTGTCGCCGCAGACGGCGCGCTGACGGTCGTGGACGCCACGAGTGCGGCCGGTGGCACGAAGGTCGACCTCGCCGAGACCGATGTCTACTACTTCGCCCCGCAGAAGAACTTCGGTGGCGACGGCGGGCTCTGGTTCGCGGCCGTCTCCCCCGCCGCAATCGAGCGGATCGAGCGGATTGCCGCCAGCGACCGCTACATCCCTGAGTTCCTCTCGCTCAAGCACGCGGTCGACAACTCGCGGAAGAACCAGACGCTGAATACACCGGCGATCGCCTCGCTCCTGCTCCTCGAATCGCAGCTCGAGTGGCTCAATGCCTCGGGTGGCATGGACTTTGCGGCATCCCGCACGAACGCTTCCT
The DNA here is from genome assembly GCF_001570905.1 of [Zimmermannella] alba NBRC 15616. GTDB lineage: Bacteria > Actinomycetota > Actinomycetes > Actinomycetales > Microbacteriaceae > Pseudoclavibacter > Pseudoclavibacter albus. The sequence goes on from NZ_BCSO01000012.1 coordinate 30,691, forward strand.
CCGCGATCATGTACGAGTGGGCTGAGGCGTCGTCCTTCGCGACCCCGTTCGTGAGCCGCCCCGAGATTCGCTCGAGCGTCGTCGCCACGATTGACCTCGACGAGCGCGTGGATGCGGCGAAGGCATCGGCTGTGCTCCGTGAGAACGGCATCCTCGACACGGAGCCGTATCGGAAGCTCGGGCGCAACCAGCTGCGCATCGCGTGCTTCACCTCGATCGACCCGAGCGACATTAAGCGCCTCACGAAGGCCATCGACTGGGTCGTCGAACGCCTCGCGTAACGAGCGTCAGACGAACACTGGGGGTCACTGGATTGGTGACTCCCCAGTTGTTTGTGTCGGTCCTTACTCACTCGCTGAGTCGACGACGATGCGGCGACGGCCACGGCGTTTGGCGGGCGTCGCCGGTGCTGTCTCGGCGACAGGAGCGGCTTCTTCAGCCTGGCTCGCGTCGTCAGCAGGCTCGGCACCCTCGGATGTGTCCTCAGCCTGCGGCTCGGGCGCTGCCTCCGCCTCTGCCGCTGCCACCTCGGCAACCGAGGCTGCGTCGTCCTGCTCGACGTCGGCCACGTCCTGCGACTCAGTCGCCTCAGCTTCAGCCTCAGCAGCGGGAGCAGCAGCATCCGCGGAGTCCTCGATAATGACCTCACCGCTGCGGGTGCGACGGCGACGGCGCGTGCGTTCAATACGCTGCACACGGCGAACCGGGCGGCCTTCGCCATCCTCCCCTTCGCTACCCTCGGCAGCAGCAGCTTCCGCAGCCTCACGCTCAGCGACCGCCTCTTCGAACTCGGCGAGGCGCTCCGCCCACGGACGCCAGCTCGGTGCAAGGAGCGAGTCTTCGCTCGGCAGCAGTTCCGTCTCGAGCACCGTCGGCGCCTCTTCATCCGCGAGGTGGATGAGGCTGACCGTCCACCGCCAGTCGGGGTAGCCGGGACGCTTCGTCTCAAACTGCAGCGAGTAGACACCTTCGCCCTCATCGACGATGCCGCAGAGCTCGCCGAGGTCGTCCGGGTTCGTAACCTCCGCGAGCGCAGCACGAGCCAGCTCGATCGACGGCGCAAGCTCAGGGTCGTTGAGCTCGCGGTCGATCGGGGCGGGCTTCACGGCGACGGCTTCACGCTCAGGGTCAAGCTCCGGCCCCGCATACACAGGGACGAGGGCCTCCGGGTCGTCGAAGGCGTCGATCTGCTCATCGACATCCATGCGGTACTCCTTAGCGTTCGTGTGCGGCGCGCGTCTCGAGGGCTACGCGTCGAGTTCGTCAGCGACGCGGCGAAGCACCGCGGCGACCTTTTCAGCGTTGCGGCCCTCGGGGTAGCGTCCGCGGCGAAGCTGCGCACCAACGCCGTCGAGGAGCTTCACGAGATCTTCCACGATGACGGCCATGTCGTCAGCGGGCTTGCGCTTCATCTTGACGACGCTCGGCGGCTGCTCGAGCAGACGCACCGAGAGCGCCTGGGCACCGCGGCGGCCATCAGCGATACCGAATTCGAGGCGCGCACCAGTGCGCAGCGAGGTCACGCCGGCCGGGAGTGCGGTGCGGTGGAGGTACACCTCTTGACCGTCGTCCGCCTGAACGAACCCGAAACCCTTGTCCTCGTCGTAAAACTTCACCTTGCCGGTGGGCATGCGTACTCCTTCTTCAGGGATCGCTTCCCGCGCAACGTCTCGCTCATCCGGCGGACTCGGCGCGCTGGATGACGCGATCGCGCTCCCTATTGTACGAGGCCCACCACCGGAGGGGCCTGCTCGGTCGAGATCGTGCGACATTCAACAGCGCTATTTCGCTCTCAGCGTCACTCACCTAACATGGGCCGCTCCTATGTAGTACCCCTTCCATAGGTGGGGGCATCCATTTGCGGCGACGGTTCCATGACCGTCGTCGCCCTGTGAAAGGCACCACTGTGACGACGCCCAAGGCACCGTCTTCGCCGAGCGAGCGCGACGCCGCGATCCTCAGCGACCGGCGATTCGTCGGCCACCCCATTGGCCTGGCATTCCTCTTTAACACCGAGCTGTGGGAGCGCTTCTCCTACTACGGTATGCGCGCCATCCTGCTCTACTTCATCGTCGACACGATCGCCAACGGCGGTCTCGGACTCGACCAGTCGCTCGGTGAAGCGATCGTCACGACCTATGGTGCCTCCGTCTACCTCCTCACCGTCGTGGGTGGTTGGGCAGCCGACCGCATGCTCGGTGCACGACGGGCAACGCTCTACGGTGGCGTCGTCATCATGGCCGGTCACATCTTCCTCTCACTGCCGATGGAGCAGACGGCTTGGCTCGGCCTCATCCTCGTTGCCTTCGGTACGGGCTTCCTGAAGCCGAACGTGTCGACGCTCGTGAGCCACCTCTACTCGATGAAGGATGCGCGCCGCGACAGTGCCTTCGCGATCTTCTACATGTCGGTCAACATCGGCTCGCTCCTCGCACCCTTCGTGGTGAGTGCGCTGCGCATGGTCGGTGGATACCACCTGGGCTTCCTCGCCGCCGCCATTGGTATGGCCCTCGCCCTCATCACCCTCGTGTTCGGCCGCAAGCAGCTCACCTCGACGGTGGACGACATCTCGAACCCGCTGTCCTCGGACGACCTTAAGAAGCTGCCGTTCAAGTTCCTCGGCATCGTCCTCGCCTGCGTCGCCGTCTTCTTCATCGCGGCCATGCTCCGCGGCGCGCTCTCGGAGGGCTTCACGCAGGAGATCATCCTCGGTGGTGTCGTGGATGCCATCAGCCTCGTGTCGATCGCACTCTCGATTGGCTACTTCGTGCTCATGTTCCGCAGCAAGAAGGTCACCGCGAACGAGCGCAGCCACCTCATGGCCTACGTGCCGCTGTGGATCGGCGCGATGCTCTTCTTCATGATCTTTGAGCAGGCTGCCGCGAAGATGGCGACCTACGCCGAGTCGCGCACGAACCTCGACACGGGTCTGTTCGTCATCAACCCCGAGCTCTACCAGTCGGTGAACCCGGCCGGCATCGTGCTCCTCTCGCCGCTCATGGCCGTGCTCTGGGTGAAGCTTGCGGGCAAGTTCCCTTCAACCGCGCAGAAGTTCTCGATCGGTGTGCTCCTCGCGGGCCTCTCGTTCGTGTTCCTCGCGATCACCTCGGACATGTTCCCGGGCGCGACCTCGCCGTGGTGGATCCTCGCCGTCGCCTTCCTCATCCAGACCGTCGGCGAGCTGTGCCTGTCCCCCGTTGGCCTCTCGGCCACGACCCGTATGGCTCCGCGCGCCTTCGCCTCGCAGGCTATGGCGCTCTGGTTCCTCACCTCGGCGGTGGGCCAGAGCCTCGCTGCTCAGTTCATCTCGGGCCTCGAGGACCAGTCGGACACGGTCTTCTACTGGATTCTTGGTGGCATGACGACGGTCTTCGCGATCGCGCTGTTCGCAATGTCGCCGTGGATTCGCCGCCACATGGCCGACGTTGAGCTCACGGATGCCATCCCGACGATCGAGGATGCAGAAAAGAAGGCGTAATTCGCTCGTCTCGCAGCCTGTTCGAGGGCACCCGGAGATCATCCGGGTGCCCTTCCTCTCATGTTGCACAGGCCCCGTCCCCTAAACTGATTCGGTGCCTTCACGCAGCAATTCGCCGATCATTGACCGGATTCTGGTCGCCGTCGCTGTCGTGTGCTCCATCGCAGCACTCATCGCCTTCGCCATCGTCATGATCGCCACAATGAACGGTACGAGCGCGAGCACCTGGCACGAACCGCAGTGGGTGGTGTGCTTCACGATCGCGTACTGGGGTCTTCCTCTCGCCCTCACCGCAACGATCGTGCTGCTCGTGCGCCGCATCCTCGCGAACACGCGACGCCGCGAAGCAAGCGAGTCGATCACCTCGTGACCACCCCGCTCGAGCTTCTGCCGGCGCTTCGCGACCTTGATCGCGAATCGCTCGCACAGCTTGTGCAGGCGCGCGCGGTACCGAGCCGCGGCATCACTGGGCTCATCGACCTCGCCGAGTGGCTCGTTGATCCCGAGCAGCTTGCCGAGGCGCTCGGCCGTCTCCCCTGGCGCGATGTCGTCGCCATGCAAGGCCGTGAGGCCGATGCCATGACCCAGGCGCGGGCGCTCCTTTTGACCAATCACGATGGCGAGCTCCTCCCCGAGGTCGCGCGGCTGCTCGAGGAGCTCCGTGCCGCGGACGGTGGCCCCGCACGTGCCGGGGACCCAGAGGATGACGCGGTGCAGCGCCAACTGGATGCTTCGGCTGCTGAGCAGTCCTTCACTGCGCTGCAGCTTGCCGCAGAACTCCTCCACCGCGTCGACACGGGCCAGATCGCATCCCGCAATGACCGCCGCGGCGTGCGGATGGCAGGTGTCGACGTGCGCCGCCTCGCCGCGAGCCTCGAGGCCCGGCACGAAAGCATTTCGGCCCTCTCATCACTTGCGATCCGAGCTGGGGTCATGGCCGAGCGCGGCGACTCGCTCGCCCTCACGCAGGCGGGACGCGACTGGCTCCTCGCAAGCATGCCCGAGCGCTGGCACACGCTTGCAACGAGCTGGCTCACCTCCGTCACCGCACACGAACGCGCTCTGCTCCTTACCGGTACGCCGAGCGCCGCGCAGCTCGATTCCGCGCACGCGCTCGGGGTCATCGCCGAGCACCCCGACTCGGGCACCGCGCTCAGCAGCATCGGCGCGCTCGTCCTCGACGGCGACGTCGACGCCGCGCGCGATCTCCTCACTGAACTCTTTCCGCACGCCGTTGACCAGGTGTATTTCCAGGCCGATGGCGCCGTCATCGCACCCGGTCCGCTCGTGCCGCAGATTGATGAGCAGCTCCGCGCACGGGCAGAGATTGAGCAGTCCGGGATTGCCACACGCTTCCGCGTGACGCGGCAGTCGCTCACGCGCGCGCTCGCCGCCGGAGACTCCCCGGATGCGCTTCGCAAAGCCTTCGACGCCATGAGCATCGGCGGCATCCCGCAGCCCATCGACTACCTCATCCGCGACGTGGCCGAACACTACGGTGAGATTCGCGTGCGCCCTCACGACGATCCCTTCGCGAGGGGATGCCGTGTCCTCGCCGACGACCCGAAACTGCTTGACGCGCTCGAAGTTGACCGCTCCCTCGCCGCGCTCGGCCTCCGCCGCCACGGGCAGCACGAGCTTTCGGCGCGCGTGCATCCGGAGGGCGTCTACCACTCGCTCCTCGAAGCCAAGGTCCCCGTCGCGGCCGAGCACGTGGATGGATCGCCCTGGCGGATCGACGTGCCGCGCACGGCGGTCGCCGCTGCACCCACGCTGTCGCCGTCGCAAGAGCGCCTTGTCGACGCACTCCTCGACGACGTCGAGCGTGAAGAAGCCCGTGACGGTGAGGAAGCGTGGCTGCGCCGCCAACTCGACCGCGCCCGCCGCGACAAGCGTGCGGTGCGGGTCGACGTGAATATGGGCCGCGACATCCGCTCGCTCGAGCTTGTCCCGACGAGCGTGACGGGCCCGCGGTTCCGTGGACGCGATCTCGAAGCGGACGTGGAACGCACCATCCCCTTCTCCGCTCTCACCGGCGTCCACGACACCGACGACTAGGGCTCTGCCTCACCCGGCATTGCTACCCTTGTCCGCTATGCCGAACGGACCGCTCATCGTCCAAAGTGACCGCACCGTCCTCCTCGAGATTGCGCATCCCGAGGCGGAGGAAGCTCGTCACGCGCTCGCAGTGTTTGCGGAACTCGAGCGGGCACCCGAGCACATCCACACGTACCGCCTCACGCGTCTCGGACTCTGGAATGCGCGTGCTGCGGGCCACACGGCCGAGGAAATGCTCGACACCCTCAATCGTTTCGCCAAGTTCCCGGTGCCCCCCTCGGTGGCGCTCGACCTCACCGAAACGGTGAACCGCTACGGCCGGCTCGTCATTGAACGGGATGATGAGGGGCTCGTGCTGCGCTCTCACGACGAAGCCGTCCTCCGCCAGGTCTCCGGCAACGCGAAGGTGAAGGAGCTCCTCGGTGCGACTCTTGGCAACGACGCCATCCGCGTTCAGGACTGGGCACGCGGTGAACTCAAGCAGCGCCTCGTGAAGCTCGGCTGGCCCGCCGAAGACCTCGCCGGCTACACGCCCGGCACCCCGCACGACATTGACCTCGTCGAGGACGGTTGGGCAATGCGCGGGTACCAGCAGCAGGCAGTCGCTCAGTTCTTCGAGGGCGGCTCCGGGGTCGTCGTCCTGCCCTGTGGTGCGGGCAAGACGATTGTCGGCGCGGGTGCCATGGCCGCCGCCGACACGACCACGCTCATCCTCGTGACGAACACGGTGTCGGCACGTCAATGGCGGGCAGAGCTGCTCCGCCGCACGAGCCTCACGGAAGACGAAATCGGCGAATATTCGGGCGAGATGAAGGAAATCAAGCCCGTCACGATCGCGACGTACCAAATCCTCACCTCGCGCCGGAAGGGCCAGTACGCGCACCTCTCGCTGCTCGATGCACTCGACTGGGGGCTTATCGTCTACGACGAAGTGCACCTGCTGCCGGCCCCCGTGTTTAAGCTCACCGCGGAGCTGCAGGCCCGTCGCCGACTCGGGCTCACTGCGACGCTCGTGCGCGAAGACGGCCGCGAAGGCGATGTGTTCTCGCTCATCGGGCCGAAGCGCTTTGATGCACCGTGGAAGGACATCGAAGCCCAAGGCTTCATCTCGCCGGCTGAGTGTTTCGAGATCCGCGTGAATCTGCCCTACGAGGAGCGGATGGAGTACGCCGCAGCGGATGACGACGCGCGCTACCGCCTCGCCGCCTCAGCCGCCGCGAAGCTCCCCGTCATCGACGCGCTCCTCGAAAAGCACCGCGAGGAACGCATCCTCATCATCGGCCAGTACCTCGACCAGCTCGACGAGGTGTCCGAGCACATTGGCGCGCCGAAGCTCACGGGCCAGACCCCGGTCGCCGAGCGTGAAGAACTGTTCGCCGCGTTCCGCGAAGGCCAGGAACGCGTGCTCGTCGTCTCAAAGGTCGCGAACTTCTCGGTCGATCTGCCCGACGCATCCGTCGCGATTCAGATCTCCGGCTCCTACGGCTCGCGCCAAGAAGAGGCACAGCGCCTCGGGCGCTTGCTGCGACCGAGCTCGAGTGGTGTCTCCGCGTCGTTCTACACGATCGTCACGCGCGACACGGTCGACCAGGACTTCGCCCAGAACCGTCAGCGCTTCCTTGCTGAGCAGGGCTACGCGTACTCGATCCTCGACGGCCACACGGTGACCGGACCCGACACGGAATAGCGGTCTGGTGGCCTGGGCGCGTCGTTGCTGCCCAGCGAACACTCGCATGAAAGCTCAGCTCAGGGACGGCCACCCACCCCTGGTTGGCCATCCCGATCCGCGGTGCGCGGCGAGCATGAGATCCCCTCTCGATCCGCGATGCCGCCGATCGTTGCCTCCAGTGTCGTCGACACCTCACATAACTGCGATGGGGAGCACTCCCCATGAGCTGCCCGCGACGATCCAGCCCGTCAATCAGCCCCTCATCAGCTTTTCTCCAGGGGATGTGGCGGCATACTTGATCTCATGAGCGACGGACCCAAGATCCTTGTTGTTGACGACGAACCGAACATCCGCGAGCTGCTCGCGACGAGCCTGCGTTTCTCGGGCTTCATGGTTCGCGCAGTGGGCAATGGTGCAGCCGCGATTTCGGCCGTGATCGAAGAAGAGCCCGATCTCATCGTCCTCGACGTCATGCTCCCGGACATGAACGGCTTCGGCGTCACCAAGCGTCTTCGCGCTTCGGGCTTCACCTCGCCGATCCTCTTCCTCACGGCGAAGGACGACACCGAAGACAAGATTGAGGGCCTCAACGCTGGCGGCGACGACTACGTCACGAAGCCCTTCTCGCTCGACGAGATCGTGGCCCGCATCAAGGCGATCCTCCGCCGCACCATGGCCGAGGACGAAGAGGCTGTGATCCGCACGGGCGAACTCACCATGGACCAGGACACGCACGAGGTCTTCCTCGGCGACATCTCGATCGACCTCTCGCCGACCGAGTTCAAGCTCCTGCGTTACCTCATGCTCAACCCGAACCGCGTGCTTTCGAAGTCGCAGATCCTCGACCACGTCTGGGAGTACGACTTCAACGGCGACGCCGGCATCGTCGAGTCGTACATCTCGTACCTTCGCCGTAAGCTCGACCAGCACACGGAAGAGCCGCTCATCCAGACCAAGCGCGGCTTCGGCTACATGCTCAAGGTGCCCACCGCGGGTAAGGCTTCCTAAGCTTCTCCCCTCGGTACCCCATTCATGCCAACTCGAGGGCTCCGTTGGAGCCGGATGTCGCTGCGCAACAAGCTGACGCTCGTCATCATTGCGCTGCTGACACTCGGATTGATTGTTGCTGGCATCGGGACAACGCTGCTGCTTCGCCCGACGCTGGTCGACCAGATGGACTCACAGCTGCGCTCTGCCGCAGCCGAACCTGAGACCGTCATTGGTGGCAGCGCGACAACGAACCGATTCGGCTTCGAAAATGTTCGTTCGGCACCACGCCCCTACTATGTGGCGCTCTTGACCGACACGGGCACGGTGCTCGTCGACAACTGGGGCGATGAACCTCGCGCACTCGCACCGGATGTGAGCGAGCTCGCGGTACTCGCTCAGGATCCGGCCGACACCGGCGAAGAGATCATCACGCTGCACGACGCTGTTGGTGGCTCGTGGCGTGGTATCCCCGTGCCTGTCGAGTCGACTTCCGGGCAGCAATTGAGCGGGCAGCTCGTCATGGCGCTGCCGATGTCGAACGTCAACGCGACGATGGCGTCCTTCCTCGCCATTTTCTTGGGCTTCGGTATTTCGGTCGTTATTTTTGGAGCTGCGCTCACGCGTTTGCTCGTGAGCGCCACCCTGCAGCCGCTGCGCCGCGTCGAATCGACGGCGATGTCCTTCGCCGCGGGTGACTTTGACGCGCGTCTTCCTGGCGCCGCCCCGAACACCGAGGTGGGGCGTCTCTCGCGTGCCCTCAACGCAATGCTCGGCCGCATCGACACCGCGCTGGAGGAGCGCGACCGGACGATTGAGCGGATGCGCCGCTTCATTGGCGACGCGAGCCACGAGCTGCGCACTCCCCTCGTGACGGTGCGCGGCTACGGCGAACTCTACCGCATGGGCGCGCTGGACGAAGAAGAGAAGGTCGCGCTCGCCATGGATCGCATCGAGTCCGAGGCAAAGCGCATGACGGCGCTCGTCGAGGGTCTTCTCCAACTGGCGCGCCTCGACGAGTCGACCGCGGCCGAGCGCGAACTCCTCGATCTGGAATCCCTCGTTGAAGACGCAGCCATGGATGCGCACGCGAGCGCCCCCGACCGTCCCGTCCAGGTGCTCCCCGTGCGCGTCATTTTCGGTGACGAGTTCGCCCAGGCTCCGCAGCAGCCGAAAAAGGGCACCGGCTCACACCTCGCAACGCTGGATGCGTCGCCGGATGCGCCGACGACCGTCCTCGTTGGCGGCAAGCGCCTCGAGATCCCCGAAGAGCTGCTCATCGATCAGGCCGAGCGGGACCGCCGCGGTGCTGCCGTCTCCGACATCCTCGCGACGCAGTCCTTCGCGATCATCAGCCCGGAGGAAGCCGAACGCGACCGCCGCGAGAAGGATGAGAAAGCGAAGTCCTTCCGCTCGAAGTCGGCGGATCATGCTGTGTCGAATGCACGCCGCTTCCGCTGGCGTTCGAAGAAGGTGGCGGATGCCGCCTCGGCGCCGGCAGCACCCGTAGAAGCCTCGAAGTCGGCGTCCCGGAACACGATGGATGGACGCGGCACCGGCTCCGCTGGCGCGACCGCCGTCGCACCTCGCAGCCGGAAGCTCCTGCGCTCCCGCCGCGCGCAGAGCGCCCCGACGCCCGCCCCCGCACCGAATGTCGCTCCGTCGACCCCCGGTGATGCACCGATCCCGCAGGAGCTCGTCGAAATTCCGGCGATGATTCACGGCGAGCAGAACAAGGTTCGCCAGTGCATCCAGAACATCGTCGGCAACGCCATGCGCTACTCCCCCGATGGCAGCCCGCTCGAGCTCGGCGTCGTCATCGACCCGGCCCGCCGCGAGGCAAGCGTCGAGATCATTGACCACGGTGAGGGTGTGCCGGAGCAAATCCGCGAGAAGATCTTTGAACGGTTCTGGCGGGCCGACACCTCGCGTGCTCGTGAAACTGGCGGCTCGGGCCTTGGCCTCGCGATCGTGGTCGCAATTATGAAATCGCACGGCGGCAAGGTCGACGTGGTCGATACGCCCGGTGGCGGCGCGACCTTCCGTCTGATCTTCCCTTTGCTCCTCGCCGAGGATGTGGAAAACGAACTTTCTACAGTTCTGCAGCGGAAATCTGCGGGAAACACGGCAGACGCCTAGCGTCCTTCTCGGTTGCACCAAGCCCGGCACCCGGCCAGGCGGCACCGAGGAAAGGAAGCATCATGGCTGTGTTCAGCGTCGACTCGGATGAGATGGATCTCACCGTCACGAACACTCAGACCTCTATCGAAACCGTCCGCGCGGAAGTGCAGACGCTCCTCACTCGACTCGAAGGCCTCCAGACCACGTGGCAGGGTGGCGCCTCCTCGGCGTTCCAGACGGTCGTCGAAGACTGGCGCGCCACCCAGCTCACAGTGGAGCAGTCGCTCGAGAACATCAACGCGGCGCTCGGTACCGCGTCGGCAAGCTACGGCAGCGTCGAACAGGACGTCCACGCAATGTTCGCCGCCTAGGTGCCGCGCCCATCTGCTGCGTACACACGCACGCCAAGGCCCTGTCCCCGTCTTCGTGCGTTGCACTCCCAGCACAACGGCGGCGGGCGGCCCCTCGAAGTGAGGAACCGCCCGCCGCTCAGTGTGGAAGGTGCTTAGAAGCCCATGTCCGGTGCGCCCGACATGTCGGGGCCAGCAGCAGCCGCCGGCTCCGGCTTGTCGGCGACGACAGCCTCGGTGGTGAGGAAGAGGCCAGCAATCGATGCCGCGTTCTGCAGCGCCGAGCGGGTGACCTTCACCGGGTCGAGGATGCCCGCGCCGATCATGTCGACGTACTCGCCCGTGGCAGCGTTGAGACCGTTGCCGACCTCGAGGTCCTTCACACGGTCGGCGACAACGCCCGGCTCGAGGCCAGCGTTCAGGGCGATCTGCTTGAGCGGAGCCTCAACCGCAACCTTGACGATGTTGGCACCGGTTGCCTCGTCGCCCGAGAGCTCGAGCGCGTCGAGAACCTTCGCCGAAGCCTGGATGAGGGCGACACCACCACCGGCGACGATGCCCTCTTCAACAGCAGCCTTCGCGTTGCGGACGGCGTCCTCAATGCGGTGCTTGCGCTCCTTGAGCTCGACCTCGGTTGCAGCACCAGCCTTGATGACGGCGACGCCACCGGCGAGCTTGGCGAGGCGCTCCTGGAGCTTCTCGCGGTCGTAGTCCGAGTCGGTGTTCGCGATCTCCGAGCGGATCTGGGCAACGCGGCCAGCGATGGCCTCGGGGTCGCCAGCGCCCTCGACGATGGTGGTCTCGTCCTTGGTGATGACAACCTTGCGTGCGCGACCGAGCATCTCGAGGGTCGTGTTCTCGAGCTTGAGGCCGACCTCCTCCGAGATGACCTGGCCACCGGTGAGGATGGCGATGTCCTGGAGCATGGCCTTGCGGCGGTCGCCGAAGCCCGGAGCCTTCACGGCAACCGACTTGAAGATGCCGCGGATCTTGTTCACGACGAGGGTTGCGAGTGCTTCGCCGTCGACGTCCTCAGCAATGATGAGGAGCTGCTTGCCGGCCTGGATGACCTTGTCGACAACAGGGAGGAGGTCCTTGATGTTCGAGACCTTCGAGTTGACGATGAGGATGTAGGCGTCCTCGAAGACGGCTTCCTGGCGCTCCGGGTCGGTGACGAAGTACTGCGAGAGGTAGCCCTTGTCGAAGCGCATACCCTCCGTGAGCTCGAGCGTCGTGCCGAAGGTGTTCGACTCTTCGACGGTGACGACGCCTTCCTTGCCAACCTTGTCGATGGCCTCGGCGATGATCTCACCGATCTGCGGGTCAGCAGCCGAGATCGAAGCGGTCGCAGCGATCTGCTCCTTGGTCTCGACGTCCTTGGCTGACGCGAGGAGTTCCTGCGTGACAGCCTCAACGGCCTTGTCGATACCGCGCTTGAGCGAGACGGGGTCTGCACCAGCGGCGACGTTGCGGAGGCCCTCACGGACGAGTGCCTGGGCGAGCACGGTTGCGGTGGTCGTACCGTCACCGGCGACGTCGTCGGTCTTCTTGGCGACCTCCTTGACGAGCTCAGCACCGATCTTCTCGAACGGCTCCTCGAGCTCGATCTCCTTGGCGATCGACACACCGTCGTTCGTGATCGTGGGGGCGCCCCACTTCTTCTCGAGGACAACGTTGCGACCGCGCGGGCCGAGCGTGACCTTGACCGCGTCGGCGAGCGTGTTGAGACCGCGCTCAAGACCGCGACGGGCCTCTTCATCGAAAGCGATGATCTTTGCCATGTGGTTCGTCCTTTCCCGGACGTCTACGAGCGTTCTGAGTTGGCACTCGAGGCGACCGAGTGCGAATCCAATATTGGCACTCTGCCCCAGTGAGTGCAAACCTCATCGGCCCCGATTCGCAGGCAGCGAACCGGGGCCGATGAGCGCGTGAAGATCTAGCCTTGCGCGAGGTCGTAGCCGATGACGACAACGATTTGTCCTTCGCCAGCAATCTCGGAACTCATGACGGCTTCGCCGCCTCCGATGTCGCTGATGATCTGCTCTGCGGCAGCCTTTGTGTCGTCGCTCGGGTAGTACACCGTGGTGGTGTCGTAGCTCGAGGAATCGGCGCCGTCCGTGACGTCAACGGACCAGCCCTTTTCTTCAAGCGTGGCGGTGAAGTTCGCGGCGACCTGACCGATGTCGGTGCCGTTGAGCACCGTGAGCGACAGGTTCGGGTCGACCGCCGATGTCGGGGTCGGCGTGCTCGTGGGCGTTGCGCCGGTGGTTTCCGTCGCGGCCGGCTGTTCGCCGCCCGCTCGGCCCGAGACGATGTTGTCGATGATGTTCATCGCGACCAGGCCGATGATCACGAGCACAGCGACGGCGGCGAGGCCCCACAGGAACGATGCCAGTTTGGCGCCGCGGCTGCGCGGTGCACGGTGGGCGCCTCGACGATCCAGATCAACGGGAAGATCGTCGAATCGGTCCTTGGGGTAGTTGCTCATGCCTTACCGGATCTTTTCTTGTGTGGCTCGCGAAAGGGACTGTCGAATCTCACGGCGGGCGAGACGTTCGCTCGCTCGAGTGTGCTGGAGCCGACGCAAACGCGCAACCAGCGTGGGATCAAACGCAAGCGCTTCCGGCTTCTCAATGAGCGTACCGAGGATTTGGTAGTACCGCGTCGTGGAGATGCGAAGATCTCGACGGATGCGCTCGTTCTTTCGTGCGCTGTGGCGTGGGAACTGATTCTCGAGGCGGAGGACAACCTGTTCCAAGTCGCTGAGATTCGACGCTGCGTCCGCTTGATCGGGGTGTGCTTCCCTGCTCGGAGTATCAGACGTCTCGTAGTGCGGATCGTGGACTGCATGCGGAAGGGCATATCCCATAGGGCGATCCTCCTCCGCTTCGCGTCACGGTCACGAACGCATGATCGGGCCAGTCTATGACGATCTCTGAGCGCAGTTTCGGAGGGCGCGCATACACTCGGGAAATCCCACACTCCCTCCCCCGAGCGAAGGATTCCCCCCGATGAGTTACGAATTTTCTCTCACCGACGAGCAGTGGCGCGCGCGCCTGGGTCCGGAAGCGTTTGAGGTGCTTCGGCGTGCTGGCACGGAGCGATCTGGAACCGGCGAGTTGCTCGGCGAACACCGGGATGGTTTGTACCGCTGTGGTGCGTGTGATGCGGAGCTGTTTCGTTCGGGGACGAAGTTTGAGTCAGGCTGCGGGTGGCCGTCGTTCTACGACACGATTCGCCCGGAAGCGGTGGAGTTGCGTGAGGACCGTTCGCTCGGGATGCTCCGCACCGAGGTGCGTTGTGCACGGTGCGGTTCCCACCTTGGGCATGTGTTTCCGGACGGGTTCGGTACGCCGACCGGAGACCGTTACTGCATGAACTCGCTCGCGCTGAGCTTTGAGGCGGACGAGACGGACGACGACGAGCGCTGACGTCGGGGCTTCGCTACGACTCGCGGAGGACGTCCACTTGTTGGAGCGACAGCACGGCGGCGTCGTCACTTGAGATGGTGAGCGAGGCGATCGTGCTGTTTCGGGCTTCGGTGGGGAGGACGAAGCGCAGGGTGTTGCTCGGGTAGGTCGAGGCGAAGAGCGCGGGGCTCCGTACACGTCACCGTCAGTGACCCCATGACGTCCAAGACGGGGATGTCGGCAGCGAGTGGTGCTGCCCAGGGTACGTCTAGTGAGTCAGGGACGGGGTACGAGGCACCGTAGTTGGCGATGCTCGCGATGGGCGTAGCCCCTGCGGCACACGGTTCGACCAGCTCAGGCACCAGGCTGCCGGAACGTGAGTAGCCCATGAAGCCGATGCAGGAGCTGTCAAGCTGGCCGTAGAAGTTGAGTTCGAGCCGGTTGGGCGCGCCCACGTTGGCCGCACCGAGCTCGGTGTTCATAAGGTCCTACTCGGCGAGGAAACCTTGCGTCTGGTCGTAGGTTTCGGTGAAGGCGTTGAGGTAGAGCGGTGAGAGTTCCGGGATGAGCACCGTGAAGCCGCGGGCGGCGAGCGCTTCGCCGAGGTACTCGATGCCCCGGTCGTAGCGGAGATCTGTGGTGCCGGCCGGGCAGGGATAGGCAAGCACGAGTTCGCCGTCTACCTGCACACATGCGGGATACCGCAGGTGGGCAAGGATGAGTGAGCTGCGTCGGGCCCGTGATGGAGCTCGGAGTGACGATGCTCCCCCGCACCGGGGTGCGGAAGGGATCACCGGACTGGCCGTCTGTGCGAGGACCGCGACACGGCCACGTCCCGCCCCAGCCACACCAGCAACTACAACGGCAGCCACAGCCACACAATGCACCGAAGCTAGGCCGCAGCCGCGAGGCGCTCGGCTTCGTGCGCGCGGCGTTCCTCGTAGCTCCACCGGTGACGACTGGAAACGTGCCAGGCATTGCATGAGCGGCAGAAGTAGCTTCGGTACTCATTGCGTCGTTCGTTGCCAAGCTTGCTACGAAGGGCCGAATTCGCCACGACAAGTTCAGCGTCAAGCCGCGTGGCGAAACGGCGCTTCCCAGGGCAGAAGGGAGTTGGCTGCGCAGCAAGCTCTTCAACTTCGCTTGGTACACGCTCGGCAATTGAAACGAGCAACGGATGCAGTTCCGCGCGTGCGTGCCGTTCGGCCGCAACGATGTGGTGGCGGAAGCGGCGAAGCCCCGAGGCATCAGGACCGGATTCGCGGAGCGTGCGCAGCAGCAGTTCAAGGAGTTGCTCGCGTTCGTAAGCGGCCATCGCCGCATCGACATCGGCAGCTTCGTTGAGCTCGCGCTCGGCTTCACGATGAAGTGAGCGCAGCATGAGTTCGACCTTGGGTTTCCAGGGGTTCTGCGGGAGTTCTCGGATCATGTCCTGAGGCTATGAGGGACCACCGACATTCGATTTCTCGGTCTTCACGCGGCCCCTCCGATCCGGCCCGTCACTCAATGTTGATCCACTCGTAGGCGATCTCCTCCGCCGCGAGCATCTTGAGGAATGCATCCGTCTCAACAAACACCGTCCCCTATTGTCACCCGGGTGAAACGTCAAGACCGCTCGGTGAGTATCACTTCATCGAAGCAGAGCTTCACCTCCCGTGGGTCCGGATCAAGCATCTCGAACGATGAAACGATGCCGGGCTCGAGCCCGAGGGCAGGTTGGAGACGTTCCGGCGACCCAAACGACAGTCGCGATTCACCGAACTGCTCGGCCAGCGAATCAAGGTCGAGTTCCTTCGCGCCGTCCATGATGACGAGGTACGAACGGTTCTTCTTGCGATTGACGAGAAACAAACTCTTCGTCCGAACGCCCTCGTATCCCTCGATGAACTCGTCCGCGAGCGCCGTTGTCTCGACAGCGGGGTATTCGACGATCGAATACTGCACACCATGGCGCTGCAAGACGTCCAGAACGTGTGCCCGTTCCGTGCCTTCTCCGCCTCTTCCTGGCTCATCCCCGCTCAGGTCGCAGTTTCGACCCTAGGTCGCGCGACCTGAGGTCGAAACTGCGACCTGAGCGGTAAAGGGGTGGGGCCGACTGCGGGACTCGAACCCGCGACCTTCGCTTTACAAGAGCACTGCTCTACCAACTGAGCTAAGCCGGCCTACGCCCGAGGGACCTCGAGCGGCTCATCAGTCTAGTCATGACACGGAACTCGCGCGCGACACAACCCACACACCCACAACAACCCTCCACTTGCAACAGTGAGTTAGGTAAGCCTAACCTTACACTCATGTCCGATTATGCCGCGCTCGATGCCCAGAAGCTGACCTTGTCGTACGGCGATCGCGTCACCGTTGTGAACGCGAGCCTTCGCCTCCGCCACGGCAGCGTGACGGCACTTGTCGGCCCAAATGGCTCTGGCAAATCAACGCTGCTCCGAGCCCTCGCACGACTCCATCACGTCGAGAGCGGTGCCATCACGCTCGACGGCGCACCCCTCGAAACCTTCAGCGCACGAACACTCGCCCAGCGCCTCACACTCCTGGCCCAGCATCGCCCGACCCCTGCCGGAGTCACGGTTCGCGAAGCCGTCCACTATGGACGCCATCCACACCGCTATGGGCTCTTTGGCCGCGACGCCGAAGGCGCGGAACACGTCAGGCAGGCACTGCTCATGACAGGACTCGATGACCTCGCCGATGAGTACGTCGATGAGCTTTCCGGAGGCCAGATCCAGCGCGTGTGGCTTGCGAGCTGTCTTGCTCAACAGGCCACGACGCTGCTGCTCGATGAGCCGACAAACCACCTGGATCTCCGCCATCAGGTCGAGCTGCTGCGTCTCATACGACGTCTCGCTGACGATCACGACGTCGCAGTCGGAGTGGTACTGCATGACCTCAACCAGGCGGCCGCCGTCGCTGATCGCCTCGTGCTCCTTCACGAAGGACGCATCGCAGCACAGGGAGCCCCGCACGAGGTCCTGACCCAAACGATACTCAGCCAGTGCTATGAGATCCCGGTCGCAGTGACACGCAATGGCCCTCGCATCAGCATCGATGCACTGCGCTCACTTGACGCACCTCTGCCAGACGTGGCATCCGCACACGCGCAGCAGACTCGCCCACGGGCCACGCCTCCAACCTCCCCCATGTCCCCCACCGCGAAAGCCACCACCATGACAGAAAGCGACATGACGGTATGAACATTCAACGAGGGCTTGGCATGACAGCCCTATGCGGGGCGATCCTCGCCGCGCTCACCGGTTGCGGCACCACCGATGCAGCGACACCAGACCAAGCCGCCCCCGCAGGAGCCGCCATCACCGTCACTGACGGGAACGGCAAGAGCGTCACGATTGACGGCCCGGCAGAGCGTGTCGTCACGCTCGAGTGGGGTGCCACCGAGAACGTGTTGCATCTCGGCGTTGAACCGGTCGGCATCGCCGACATCGACGGTTTCAGTAAGTGGGACACCGCCGTGAAGGTCAGCGGAGATCCTGTCGATGTCGGACTTCGCACCGAGCCGAACATTGAAGCGATTGCGCAGGCGAATCCCGACCTCATTCTCGGCGACGTGGGCTCCATTCCCGAGGACGCCATCGAGCAGGTCGAGCAAATCGCCCCGGTCGTGCTCCTCAAGGATGCTGACCCCAATGCTCCCCTCGACATGATGCGCAACAACTTCACCACCGTTGCGAACTTGCTCGGCAAGAGCGATGTGGCCGAAGCCAAGCTCACCGAGTTGGATGCTGCACTCGCCGACGCTCGCGAACAGATCGCGAAGATCGAGAACAAGAAGTACGTCTTCGCGTACTTCAACGTCACCGGCAACAACGTCGGCATCCGCATGCACTCCGACCGCGCCCAGACCGCCGCTCTCGCTCAAGAACTCGGCCTCGAAAACGCGTGGGATGGCCCCGATGAAAGTGATTGGGGAACCGGGTCCCTGGACCTTGAAGGATTCAGCAACCTTCCCGACGACATCACGATTTTGAGTTGGACAAGCGGAGGCGAGGGCAGTGCCCAAAGCACGCTCAAGGACAACCCGCTCTGGTCCCAGCACCCTGCCGTTGCTGCTGGCAGGGTTCACGATGTCGCCAACGGCGTCTGGATTTACGGCGGGCCTGCCTCGATGGCGCAGTGGGCGAACGAACTCGCCGCCGTCATGACCTCGGCATGACCCTCACACTCCCTTCCCCGAGGCCAGTCACCGCTCGTGAGCACGCTGCGCCCACTGCACAGCACGCGCTCGTGCTGCTCGGCGCGCTCACCCTCGTGGCTGGCCTCGGCGCTATCCATCTCACCCAGGGCAACGCCGCGCATCTCACCTTCGACGTGCTCGTCGCGTCCCGCATTCCGCGACTTCTCGCTGCGATCCTTGTCGGGCTTGCTCTCGGCGCTGCCGGCACCACGATGCAGGCCCTCGCGAGAAACCCACTCGCTTCGCCGGATACGCTCGCAGTCAACGCAGGTGCAAAGCTCGGCCTCACGGTGACGGCGGCCTGCGGCCTCCACCTCGGCCTGTGGTTCGACACAGCGACAGCGTTCTTCGGCGGACTCGCAGCCGCCGGACTTGTCCTTATGTTGGCAGGACGCACAGGCTCTCCGGTGCGACTCGTGCTCGCGGGGTCAGCCCTCACGCTCGGGTTGATGGCGATCGCGTCTGCCCTCATTCTCGTGGCGTCCGAAGAAACGCAGGGACTGTTTGCGTGGGGTGCGGGAACGCTCTCCCAGCCTGGCTTGGATGCCGTCATACAGCTCGCACCGCTCATCCTGCTCACATTGACCGGGCTCATCGTTCGTGGAGACCTCCTTGATCTCCTTCAGCTCGGCGACGACACCGCGCGGGCGCTCGGCGTCCACATCGGCCGCACCCGCATTGCGTTCACCATTGCGGCAGTCATGTTGGCTGCCTGTGCCGTCACAATCGCGGGGCCCGTCGGATTCTTGGGATTGTGCTCGCCGCCAATCGCTCGCTGGATTGCCCGCAGACTCCGGTACCCCAATCGGATGCCGTGGCAGCTCAGCCTTGCAGCACTCACCGGCGCGTTGCTCTTGCTCGGCGCGGACGTCCTCCTTCGAGCCGTGCTTGGAGCCCAAGCTGCGGTCGAAGTTCCGAGCGGTGTGGTGACCACACTCATGGGCGGTCTCGCCCTGCTCATCTTGGGGAGATCAATGCGATCCGGGACCGTCGGTGACTCGCCAGCCGCGATCGCTGGTCGAGGCTGGCCAAGTCGGCATCCCGTCGTCACGATTGTCGCGGCCCTCGTCGCACTCCTCGTAACCGCCACGCTGGCGCTCCTTCCCGGAGAACTCCCCCTTTTGCTCGGCGATGTCGCGAACTGGCTGCAAGCCCAGGCTTCATCCCGGATCACCTGGATGCTCGACGCACGCTTCGCGCGAGTCGTCGTCTCGCTCGCTGCAGGGGCTGCCTTAGCTCTTGCGGGGGCACTCGTCCAGGCCGTCACTCGAAACCCGCTCGCTGACCCCGGATTGCTGGGTGTGTCCGGCGGTGCGGGGGTCGGTGCCCTCATGGTGATCACGAGCACTGGCACGGGGTCACTCATCCTGTCATTTGGCGCCTTGACCGGCGCGACGGTGAGTGCAGCCCTACTGTTCCTGCTTGCTGCTCGCAGTGGATGGGATCCCACCCGCCTCGTCCTTGCAGGGCTTGGCCTCAACGCTGCCAGCGGTGCGCTCACCACGTTCCTCATCGTGTCAACCGATCCGTGGAACAAGACGCGGGCAGTGACGTGGCTCGGTGGATCGAGCTACGGCGCACAGCTTGACCGCGCTGTCCCCGTGCTCGTGGCACTCGGGGCGGCAACCTTCATAGCAGTGGTGCTGCATCGACGTCTGGACCTCATCCAATTGGATGCCGTCACACCTGCGGTCGTCGGAGCGAAACCGAAACATACCCGGGCCGTCGTCCTCGTCGTAGCGGTCGTCCTCACGGCTGCCGCAACCTCGGCCATCGGAGTCATCAGCTTCGTTGGACTTGCCGCACCCCACGCGTCCCGCATGCTGCTCGGTGGGCGGCACCGCGTCCACCTTCCGCTCACAGCTATCCTCGGAGCGCTCCTGGTCGTGTTCGCCGATGCCGTTGCGCGTACCGTGCTCTCCCCGATCCAGTTGCCTGTTGGCATTGTGTGTGCCCTCGTCGGCCTCCCGTTCTTCGCCTGGCTCCTTCATCGAATGCGAGTTTCCTCATGACGAGTTATTCCCTGTTCCTGGCTGAGTTCACCGAACGGCGCATCCTGAGTCCGAGCTTTGTTCGCCTCACGTTCCGGGCCCCAGGCCTCGAACACATCGGGCGTACCATGCTTGACCAGCGCATGAAGCTTGTCCTCGGGAGCGAAGAACATCTCGAGCACCTCAAACGCGCTGACGATCGCTGGTATGCCGCATGGAGCGACCTCGGGGACGACCGCCCCATCGTGCGCACGTATACCTTTTCCGCCCTCGCGGAGGATGAGCGGGGCCCCTTTGCCTGCATCGATGTTGCAATCCATGCAGACGTTTCGGGGCCAGGGTCAGATTTCGCCCGATACGGCACGCCCGGCACGAAAGTGGGGCTCCTAGCTGCCGATGCCCGCCGCGAGGGCCACGAAACCTTAGGAGTGGCGTGGACGCCGGGCACAGCAGACGATTTCCTCATCATCGCTGATGAAACGGCACTCCCTGCCGTCGCCAACATCGTTCCGACGCTGCCCGCCACAGCATGCGGGCGGCTCGTGATTGAAGTGGCCGAGGCCGGCGACGTGCGCTTGCTCGACATCCCACAGCGCATGACCGTTGAGTGGCGCGTGCGCGCAGACGGGCACAGTGCTCTTGACGATCTTCCGAGGACGACGCTTCTCCCCTGTCGTGCCGAGGAAACAGCCGATGACTGCACTGCGAAACTTTGGGATGAAGGCCTCGGCCGCGAACGCTACGCCTGGGTTGCTGGCGAATGTGGGTGGGTTCGAAGCATCCGCCGTGCCCTCCGCGCAAGCTACTCACGCGAAGAAACGAGCGTGATGGGCTACTGGCGGCGCGGAGGTTGCCTCTAGCGGCGCGCGGCAGCCTCTGCGCGCAGCTTCGCGACCTCGTACATGGTGATCGAGGCCGCAATGCCAGCGTTGAGCGATTCGGTCGCGCCATCGATCGGGATCGACACGACGGCGTCACAGTGTTCGGTCACGAGGCGCGACAGGCCCTTCCCTTCCGAGCCGACCACAACGAGCAGCGGCGAGGTCGCGAGTTCAAAACCAGGAAGTGTCGTGTCTCCGTCGCCGTCGAGACCGATCACGAACACACCCGCCTGCTTGTAGGCCTTGATGGTCTGAGTGAGGTTCGCGGCCATCGCGACGGGGAGACGGGATGCGGCGCCGGCGGACGTCTTCCACGCGGATGCCGTGACGCCCGCAGCGCGACGCTGCGGAACGATGACACCGTGTCCACCAAATGCTGCCACCGAGCGGATGATCGCGCCGAGGTTGCGCGGATCGGTCACGCCGTCGAGCGCGACGAAGAGCGGCTGCTCGGCACGGTCGAAGCTCGCGTCGAGCAGGTCCATCGGATCCTTGTATTCGTACGGCGGGACCTTGATCGCGACGCCCTGGTGGACGGCATCCCGCCCGCACATGCGATCAAGCTCGGGACGCATGATCTCCATGATCGCGATGCCGCGCTTGGAGGCGATCTGCACGATCTCCTTCATGCGCTCATCCATTTCGGTGCGCATGGCGAGGTAGAGCGCGGTGGCGGGGATGCCTGCACGCAGCGCTTCGAGCACGGAATTGCGGCCGGTCACGAGCTCATGCTCGTCGGCGGGGCGACGACGCGGCGCGCCACCGTCACGGCCTGCCGGACGGCTGCTGTGCGACTGCAGTTTGCGCGCGCCCTTGCCGCCACCGGCCGCGGCGAGACGCTCGCGGGCAGCCTTGCGCTTACCGGCAACGTGCCACGAACGGTCCTCTGCCTTCGGCGTCGGGCCGCGGCCCTCGAGTGCCTTGCGGCCGTGACCGCCAGTGCCCTTCTGGGGGCCCTTCTTCTTCAAGCTGCTCATCGTGCGATGCTCCAATGTGTTCCCTGGGCCGAGTCTTCGACCTGAATTCCTGCGTCGGCGAGCTGGTCGCGGATGCGGTCAGCTCGAGCAAAGTCCTTTTCGGCACGCGCCTGGGCACGCTCTGCCACGAGCGCCTGCACGAGCGAGTCGAGCGCTTCGTGCTCGCCTGCCGCACCGCCAGCACTTTCGCTCTGCCACTCGGGTGCCTCCGGGTCGAGCCCGAGGACACCGAGCATGGCGCGAACTGCTGCGCGGCGACGTGCGATCTCTGCCACATCTGCCCGGTCGATTGCCTGGTTGCCGAGCGTGACTTCTTCGTGGAGCGCCGCGAGCGCCTGCGGAATGCCGAAGTCGTCGAGCATAGCCGCTTCGAAGGCATCCGGCACCTGCTTGGGCGCGTCGGATTCGGCATCCGTCACACCATCGAGGCGGGCGGAGCGCTCGAGGAAGCCTTCAATGCGTGAGAACGCGGCGTCGGCCTCAGCGATCGCATCGGTCGAGAATTCGATCGTCGAGCGGTAGTGCGCGCTGCCGAGGAAGTAGCGGATGACGATGGGTCGTGCGAGTTCAAGCAGTTCGTGGCCCGAGACGGTGTTGCCGATCGACTTCGACATCTTCTGGCCAGAGATCGAGACGAGGCCGTTGTGCATCCAGAAGGCAGCGAACTCGTGGCCTGCCGCGCGCGACTGCGCGAGTTCGTTCTCGTGGTGCGGGAAGCGAAGGTCGCGGCCGCCACCGTGAATGTCGAAGGCGGTGCCGAGGTACTTCGTCGACATCGCCGAGCATTCGATGTGCCAGCCGGGACGACCCGGGCCCCACGGCGACGACCACGAGGCATCCTCCGGCTCGGACTCCTTGCGTCCCTTCCAGAGGGCGAAGTCTTGCGGGCTGCGCTTGGCGCGGGCGGGGCCGTCGGCTGCAGCTTCCATGTCGTCCGGACGCTGGTTCGTGAGCTCCCCGTATTCGGGCCAGCTTGCGGCGTCGAAGTAGACGTCACCCGAGCCGTCTTCGGCGGCGTAGGCGTGGCCGCGCTCGATGAGGGTCTGGATGATCTGCTGCATCTCCATGATGGATGCCGTCGCGCGGGGTTCGTAGGTGGGGCGACGGATGCCAAGCGCATCGTAAGCCTGCGTAAAAAGGCCCTCCACGCGGTACGCAAGTGCCCACCAGGGCTCGGTTTCGGTGGCGTTCGCGAGCGTCTTGTCGTCAATGTCGGTGACGTTGCGGACGAGCGTCACGCGCAAGCCCTGGTATTCGAACCAGCGGCGGACCTGGTCGTAGACGAGCGCGGAGCGCAGGTGGCCGATGTGCGGCGCGGACTGCACGGTGGGACCACAGACATACAGCGACACCTCGCCGGGAACTCGAGGCTCGAAGGGGCGGAGGGCTTGCGCCTTGGTGTCATAGATCTGTTGAGTCACTTCGCCAGTCTATTGAGGACCACCGACATTGTGACACCGGCTCAGCCGAGTCTCGCGTCGCTACTGCCGGAATTGCACCGTGGCAACCGCGAACGCGAGGACGCCCTCTTCACGCCCCATGAAGCCGAGGCGGTCCGATGTCGTCGCAGAACAGCTCACGGGCGCACCCAAGACAGCACTCAGAGCGCGTTCCGCTTCAATCCTCCGCGAGGCGAAGCGCGGTCGCTGGCTGACAAACTGAGCAGAGACGCCGCAGATCACATATCCGTGAGATTCAAGGCGTTCACGCGTACGCCGGAGAAAGACTTCGCCGTGGGCCCCCTCAAGTTCTGGGTCCTCGGTCCCGAATATTTCGCCGATGTCCCCGAGCCCGGCAGCTGACAGGAGGGCATCGCACATGGCGTGCGCCACCGCGTCACCGTCAGAGTGGCCAGAAAGGCCAATCTCACCAGGCCAGTGAAGACCCGCTAACCAGAGCTCGCACGACGGGTCAAAGGCGTGTGCATCCACGCCGAACCCGACGGAGGGCAGCGGAACCCCGGGAGCAAACGACTCAACATGCTGCTCGGCACGTCGAAGATCTGCGGGGGTCGTGATCTTGAACGCATCCCCCTCGCCCGGGATGGTTGACACCTGGTAGCCGCACGCACTGACAATCGCCGCGTCGTCGGTGTATTCCTCAGCAGCCATTTCATACGCACGTCGAAGGGCAGCAGCGGGGAATCCTTGGGGCGTTTGCACCGCACGCAATGGCGTTCGCGAGACGGTCTCTGCAATTGATTCGGAGCCACTCGGGTTCGTCCGGACGCGTTTGATGGTGTCCACGACAGGTAGCGCTGGGATGACGCCTGCGTGAGTGGCTCGCACTGCTCCGGCCACACGCTCAATGAGTGCGGACGAGGCCATGCAGCGGGCCGCGTCATGGACGAGGATGACGTCGCACTGCTCACTCAGGCACCGAAGCCCTTCCCGCACAGATGCTTGGCGGCTCTCCCCGCCGAGACAGAGGTGAAGGGTCATGCGCGACGATTCGTATTCTCCGAACGCCCGCTCAGCGAGCTGTCGCGCTTCATCCTCGAAGCCCTCGGGGACGACGATCGCGAGCTCCCACTCCCCTGGGAGGCCCACGAATGACCACAACGCCCGTTCGAGCATCGGCACGCCGGCGACCGGAACGAAGGCCTTCGGCTGGCCGGCGCCAAGTCGCGTGCCGCTTCCGGCGGCGACGATCACGACGCCGGTGCGGGGGCCGGCAAGGGCTGAGTCTGCTGCGACGCTCACGCCCCCCAGGGTAACCGGCACGAGTCGTCCCCGCATCGCACGTTTCCCGCCACAATTGGTCAGTTTTCGGGCCGATGTCCACATATGCGGCTCATACCCCTCTAGAACTGACCAATTGTGGAATCGCAACGTGTACCCAGACACAACGAAGCGGCCAGACAGAGAACCGTCTGGCCGCTTCGCACGAAACCTTAGGAGGCGAGAACCTCGTCGAGGCGCTCCGAGGCGCGCTCTTCGTCGGTCTTCTCTGCGAGGGCAAGCTCCGAGATGAGAATCTGGCGTGCCTTCGCAAGCATGCGCTTCTCACCAGCCGAGAGACCTCGGTCTTGATCGCGGCGCCACAGGTCGCGCACTACCTCCGAGACTTTGATGACGTCGCCCGAGGCGAGCTTCTCAAGGTTGGACTTGTAGCGGCGCGACCAGTTGGTCGGCTCTTCGGTGATGGGAGCACGAAGCACGTCGAAAACCTCTTCGAGGCCTTCCTTGCCGATCACATCGCGGACGCCGACGAGATCGACGTTGTCTGCCGGAACCTCAATGACGAGATCGCCCTGCGCGACGTTGAGCTTGAGAAAGAGCTTCTCTTCGCCCTTGATCTTCCGAGTCTTCACCTCGGCGATGGTTGCTGCTCCGTGATGGGGGTAGACGACCGTCTCCCCGACCTCAAACTGCATAAATAGATACCCCTTTTCACATCGAGTCTATCACGATCAACCAGTGGTAAGGTTCGCCGCCGCCACGAGGCGCTCGCAATCCGATAGGGTGAGAGATACCTGTGTGCGATATCCACCCCAGTCAGGGATGTCGTCTGAACCCCTTCACTAGGAGGCCCACGCCGTGAAGTACCGCGCCGTCGTTTCCCTTGCGCTCGCAGCCGCCCTTGGGGCTGGCCTCACCGCGTGCAACTACATCAGCCCGCAGCGCACGGCCGACATGTACGCAGCTAGTGACGGCGTGCACGTGACGGCAGGCCAGATCCAGGTCCGCAACGCGATGCTCCTCACCGACGGCGAGGACACCTCGAAGGCTTCGCTGCTCGCGTCGATCGTCAACCACACGAACGAGGCTGCCAGCATCACGATCTCGATCGAGGGCGGCGCATCCGAGAAGGTGCAGCTCCCGGAGAACGAGTCGATCGTCAAGGTCGGCACGACCGACGGCGAAAAGGTCGAGCTCACCGGCGCAGAGTTCAAGCCGGGCCAGACCGTCAAGGTCACGTTCACCCCGAACGAGGGCGAGACCGCTTCGATCGACGTCCCGGTGCTCGATGGCACGCTCGCCGAGTACTCGACGCTCGTTCCGACGAGTTCGGCATCGCCGAGCACCTCGGCTTCGCCTGCGCCTACGGAGACACCGGCGACGGAAGAAGCTCCGGCCGAAGGCGCGCAGGGTTAGTCTCAAGTTTCACGAAAGGGCTCCGAACCAACTGGTTCGGAGCCCTTTCATCTTGGTGCATTGCGGATGCAGGCCGGTGGCCTCGAGACAGCGACTACGCCGCCATTCGACCACCTCAGTGGTGACGGGATCTAGCCTTCGAAGCGGTAGCCGAGGCCGCGCACCGTGACGAGCAGCTTCGGCGTGGACGGCGTCTCTTCAATACGGGAACGGATGCGCTTGATGTGCACATCGAGCGTCTTCGTGTCGCCGTAGTAGTCGGGACCCCAGACGCGGTCGATCAGCTGGCCACGCGTGAGCACACGGCCAGAGTTGCGCATGAGGTACTCGAGGAGCTCGAACTCCTTGAGCGGCATGGGCGTGACCTCGCCGCGGACGGTCACCGTGTGGCGCTCAACGTCCATGCGGATGTCGTGCACCTCGATGATGCCGTCGTCCTCGTCGTCCTCGGCTGTCGCGTTGCGGCGAAGGACGGCGCGGATGCGTGCAAGCAGCTCGCGCGTCGAGTAAGGCTTCGTGACGTAGTCGTCGGCGCCGAGCTCGAGCCCGACCACGATGTCAACTTCGGAGTCTTTTGCCGTGAGCATGATGATCGGCACCATCGAGGTCATGCGCAGCTGGCGGCACACCTCGGTGCCGGGAATGCCAGGAAGCATGAGGTCGAGGAGAACGAGGTCTGCGCCGTCTTTGTCGAACAGGTCGAGCGCATCGGTGCCGGTTTCGGCGACCGCTACGTCGTAGCCCTCGCGACGAAGCAGAAAGGAAAGCGGCTCGTGGAGCGAGGCCTCATCTTCGACAAGCAGAATTCGAGTCACCGTTCCATTCTGCATACATCAGGCAAACTTTTGGTGAAGCTGACTCAGCCTCCGGCATCCTGACGCGGCAGGTGGCGGCTGAGGCATCCCTCGCTTACTCGTCACGCTTCGCTTCGTGCGCAAGTTTCGTCGCCTCGTCCGCGAGCGGAATGCGGACGGTAAACGTCGATCCCTTGCCAGGCCTCGACCACACGCGGATGTCACCGCCGTGGTTTTCGACGACGTGTCGCACGATGCTGAGCCCGAGACCGGTGCCGCCGGTGTTGCGCGAACGGGCCTGGTCGACGCGGAAGAAGCGCTCAAAGATTCGTTCTTGGTCTTGCGGAGCGATGCCGATGCCCTGGTCGCTCACCGCTACTTCGACGATGTCCCCGACCACGCGGGCACCGACACCCACACGCGACCCCGCCGGCGAATACTGCACGGCATTCGACACGAGATTGTGGAAGCACTGGAGCAGGAGGTCGGAGTTGCCGAGCACGTCTGCGCCGCAGTCTGCACCGATGACGAGCTTGATGTCCTTGGCATCCGCCACAACTTTGCTTTGGTCTGTGGCAAGCGAGAGCACATCCTGCACGTGCACGATCCCTGCCCCGAGCATCGTGTCGGTTGCCTGCAGGCGCGAAAGGTCGATGATCTCGCGGGTGAGTCGCGAGAGGCGCGTTCCCTCGAGCTGCATCCGTTCCGCAAAGAACTTCACCTGCTCGGGGTCATCCGCGGCTTCCACGAGCGCTTCCGAGAGGAGCATGATCGCGCCGATCGGGGTCTTCAGCTCATGACTCACATTTGCGACAAAGTCACGGCGAACGTTTTCCACACGAAGCGCTTCACTGCGATCTTCCGCAAGGATGAGCACGAAGCGCGGGCCCAGCGGAGCAGCCCGGATGCGGAAGCTCAATGCGGCATTCCCGAAGGGGCCTCGCGGCAGTTCGAGGTCTTCAGTCACAGCATGCTCGTTGCGCCGCGCCATGTCGGCGATCCGGCCGATCGATTCGGTGAGCCGATCCCCCAGCTTGATGAGCCCCTTGGATGCTGCGCCCTCGGAGGCCTGAACGACATTGTGCGACGGGTCAGCGACGATGACGACGGAGTCGAGAGCATCAAGCAGGTGGTCGAATCCATCGGGCAGGCGGGGTTCGGTGAGCTGACGCATCCGTTCGCGACGGACATTGGACACATGAATGAGCCATGCGAAGCCGACACCGAGAATGAAGCCGAGCACGATGGCCACGACAACGGCCACGGAGCGTTCCATGCGGCCCAGCATAGTTCCGACACTGCGCGTACACCCCGCCTTCAACTGACAGGACTAGCGTGGTCATGTGTGTTCGCATCCTGCGATGCTGCCCACACCCCGCAAGTGATCTAGTGCCGAAGCAGAAGCGCCGGCGCCCAACCGCAAAGGACGTACCCATGCGCGATGTCTTCCAGAAGGAGCTTGCCGAGATCGAGAACGGTCTTGTCGAGATCTCCCAGCTCGTGCGCGACGCTATCGAGCGCGCCGCCAAGGCGTTCGAGACGAGCGACGTTGCCCTCGCTGAGTCGGTCATGTCGGACGACGTGCAGATCGACATGAAGGCAAACGCTCTCGACGAGCTCGCCATCAACATCCTCGCCCGTCAGGCTCCCGTCGCCCGCGACCTCCGCGTCGTTGTCTCGGCTCTGCGTATCTCGGCATCACTCGAGCGCATGGGTGACCTTGCCGCACACATCGCCCAGCTCGCTCGCCTCCGCTTCCCGGAGCAGGTCGGCCCGGTTGCCGTCCGCGAGACCATCCTCAAGATGGGCCAGCACGACATCCAGATCGCTGGCCGCCTCGTCGAGCTCATCGACACCCAGTCCGACGAGATCGCCGAGGAGATCAAGGCTGCTGACGACCAGATCGACGCCTTCCACAAGTCGATCATGGACGCCCTCCTCGCTGAGGGCCTCGAGGCGCAGGCCCCGCAGGTTGTCGACGCAACCCTCGCCAGCCGCTACCACGAGCGCTTCGCCGACCACGCTGTGTCGATCGCGAAGAAGATCCAGTACCTCACGAGTGGTGACTGGCTCACCGACGAGGAGCACGCCCAGGAGGCGTAAGCCCAAAAACTGCGTGAGTGGGGTCTGAGCACACGCTCGGACCCCACTTCGCGTTCGGGTTTCCGCCTTGATACGTCTCTCGACTTCGGCAGCCAGGTACGGAAGACTTGATCGCGAACAGCAACGAGGCTGTCAAGTGACTGTTGTGAGGTGACATGAACGACCGGCACGTTCGCTCACGCAGGCTCAATGGCCTGTGGACCATTTCCACGGTGTTCGTTGTCCTCGTGAGCGTCCTCTCTCCGTACATATTTGCTGCGCTCAAGATCACAGAGCAGTTGCATCAGTCCTTGATTCTTGGCCTGTTCGATTTACTGGTGATTGTCATCGCGTTGGCGTTCAGCCGAATCATCATGCGCAACAGCTGAGGGCCGCGAACAACGCACACGACGGCGTTTACTGTTCCCGCTAGGGTCGCCCTCGTACGGTCAGAGAGGGGATGCCGCGTGACGGACACCACAAGCGAAACAGCACAGACGACATCGCCAGGCGATGATGCCGACGTGGTCGTGTCGCTGAGCCCTGCCGAGATCATCACCCTGTTCGGGGCGACAGACACTCCAGGTTGCAAACTCTTGCTGGCGCTCATCGGCGCGCCACCGATTGGCGAGGAAAGCCAGGAAGCAGCGCTCGCCACGATTGAAGGCATCAGCGTGAGTGGTCTCATGTTTCGCGCGCTCCTCATACCAAACGAAGATGGCAACTTCGATTTGGCGCCGCAACTCGCATCCATCGCACAGCTCGTCGCGGACAGCGAGGCGTGGCTGCGCGTTTCCGTCCCCAGCGAAGGCCGGATCCTTCTCATCGGTGTCTCCCAGCACGGGGTCGTCAGCGTGCGTCCGGGTGTCTTTGGCATCCGCACTTTCTCTGCAACCGCGGAGGACGAACTCCTCGAGGCATCGGATGCGATGCTTGAGAGCATCCTGTCGATCTACGCCGGGCTCGATGGCAACGTCGAACTTGGAATCGAGGCGTTCACTCCAGAGGGCGCAGAACGCATCATCCTTGCCCGGGACGGCGAGCACACGCGGGTCACGATGGAATCCAGCGATGAGGAAATACCCGCCGAGGAACTTGTCACCGCGGAGGCACTTGAGGTGCTCCTCGGCGAGTTCATCGACGAATACTTCAGCGATGTTGACGAGGTGGAGGGCATCGATGGCTGAGCACGAGGCTGGTGCAGCAACAACGACCGAGGCGCCACGGGAGACTGACGAGCAGCACGCGACGGCCATCCCACTCACCCTTGCTGAACTGCAAGTGCTCATGGCGGGCGCGTGGGGCAACGAACCCCACGCGGCGCGTGAACTGCTGGGTGTGGCCGACTGGCTCGAAGCGCCCGGTAATCGTGAAGCGTGGCGTGAGGCGGGCTCCGCTTCGCTCGTGCTCCGCGGGCTTCTCGTCATCACCGACGACGACACGCCTGAGTTCGCGGATGTACTCATGGCAGTCATGGCGTGCCTGCGTGCCACGACAGCAGGTGTCCGGCTCTCGGCACGGATCGGAGACATCTCGGAGCAGCGGCACCTCGCCGCGCTCCAAGCAGCAGAACTTCCACTGCTCCGCTGCGACGCCATCAACCGCTGGGCCTGGGGCATCTCGTTCCATGAGCCGACGATGTTGGCGGAAGCCGTCGAAGAGTTCCTCCTGAGCCTGCGCGGGCACGACACGCCCGTGACGCTCGTCGGTGAGCGCCGTTCGACCACAGCAACGACGCACCGCTTCGAACTCGTCATCCAGCCGGACGCGAGTTGGAACCTTGTTGTCGACGACAGCACTGGTGGAGCAGAGACAGAAGCCTCCGAACCACCACAGACAGGCTCTCCCCTCCTCACCGTGCTGGAGAAGCTCGGTATCAGCGACGGCATCCTGAACTAGCGCGAACGCAGCACGCGGGGCGGCCACCCTCCGGCGACCGCCCCGCGTGCTGCGCGAAACGCTTAGTGCTTGCCCTGGCTGGCAACCGCTGCGGCACCCGCTGCGGCAGCTTCCGGGTCGAGGTACTCGCCCTTGCCGATCGGCATCTTCGTGGCCGGGTCGATCTTGTAGACGAGCGGAATACCGGTCGGGATGTTGAGGCCGGCGATGTCTTCGTCGCTGATCTGCTCGAGGTGCTTCACGAGGGCACGGAGGCTGTTGCCGTGTGCAGTGATCATGA
This sequence comes from [Zimmermannella] alba NBRC 15616, assembly GCF_001570905.1. Classification (GTDB taxonomy): domain Bacteria; phylum Actinomycetota; class Actinomycetes; order Actinomycetales; family Microbacteriaceae; genus Pseudoclavibacter; species Pseudoclavibacter albus. The sequence continues at coordinate 61,966 of NZ_BCSO01000012.1, forward strand.
CGGTCTTGCCACTCACGAGCGTGGGAGCGATCTCCTCTTCCCAGTAGGGCAGGAAGCGCTCGAGGACGTCCTTGAGGCACTCCGACTTCGGCATCTCGCCCTCAGTCTTGGCGTAACGCGGATCGTTCACCTGCGAGAACTCGTCATCGTCGGCAATGGCGGGCGGCGGCACATCGTAGGAGCGGCGCCAGGTCATGAACTGCTCTTCACCGAACTCGTCGCGGACCTGCGTCTTGTCCTTGCCCTGGAGGGCACCGTAGTGACGCTCGTTGAGCCGCCAGTTGCGCTTGACGTCGATCCAGCCGCGGCCTGCAGCCTTGAGGGCGAGGTGAGCGGTGTCGATCGCGCGCGTGAGCAGCGAGGTGTAGAGGATGTCGGGCTCGAGGCCGGACTCCTTGATGAGCTCGCCGGCGCGGGTGGCTTCGGCGCGGCCCTTGTCGGTGAGTTCAACATCAACCCACCCGGTGAACAGGTTCTTCTCGTTCCATTCGCTCTGCCCGTGGCGGACGAGGATGAGCGTCATCGCGTCAGTCATGCCTCCAGGGTAGCCGGGTGAGCTGGTGGCTCACGGCACATGGCGTCTCGACAAGCTCAACGCACGGCGACTTGTACCCATGTGCAGCATCGGGTTGCCCGAATACCGCTGGACGCGAGCCAACGACGAAGTGAGGGGATCGCCATGACCCAGGGCATGTTCGGAGCCAATCCTGACGAGCTGCGCGGTGTTGCGCAAGCGTTAAGCCGAGGATCGGGAACAGTCGAGGGGGTCCGCGAGACCGGCGAACCCGAGATCGACGGCGTCCCCTGGCTATATCAAGACTGGGGCGACCGGCAGCCTTCAACTTGGCGTCGGAGCAACGGCTGCAGCACGTGCGGAGAACACCAACGGCACGTTTGAGACGGGCTGAAAGTTCAAGCTTGCCGGCGATCCAGGTGCAGGTCACGGCCTCGACCTGAGCATCAATCGTCAAGCTGCGATGAACGATCTCCGGAACAACCCTTCGCAGTTCGTGAAGACGTCAACCCGGGACTCGCTCGACATCAACGACCTCCGGCATCCTTCAAACGGTGACTACCGTTGACCGCATCGCCAACAAGTTCGGCTTCTAGGTGGCCACGCGCGGCCTCAGCGATGGGCAGCGCTCCCCATCGCTGAGGCCGTTCGTTGTTTCTAGGATCTCCCTGAGCAGTACAGGGGGTACACGGTGGCAACGGGGATGTTCGGGGCGAATCCCGAGGAGCTTCGCGCGCACGGCGGCGAGCACAGTGCGGTGGCGGATCTGCTGACGAGCACCGAAGCACAGCTCACGGCAGAAGTCCACGGTGTCATGTGGATCGGCCCCGACCGCGAGCGCTTCGTGCTCGACTGGGACACCTCAACCGCCGTCCAGCTCAGCGAACTTGCTGCGCTCGAAGAAGCCACGGCAACCACGCTCGAGCAGCAAGCCCAGCAACAGGAGGAGTGCTCGCAAGCAGGAGCCTCCGGCGCATCAGGTGGCCACGACAGTCAGGGCGGTGACGGTTCCTCCCGCACGCACGGTCGTGACGGCGGCTCGAACGGGCAGCCCGGCGGCAGCACGAGCAACGGCGCTGGCGAGAAGGAGCAGCGTCCGAGCTGGAACGGCTGGACCTTCCAGGGCCCTAGCTTCATGATGGACACCCGCCTCACCCAGCGTTTCCAGGGCAACAAGTATTGGCTCGGCAAGTACGGCAAGGGCGAGGGATTCGACTTCAGCGAGTCCACCGACATGGACTCGAAGTACCGCGTCATGTGGGGCATCCAGGCGCGTGCCGTGCTCGCGGGCCTCGAAAAGACCTACGACCTCAGCGACCAGGTGAAGCTCAAGGTCTCCCCCGCCATCCAGGCCTTCGGCTTCGCCGGCGTGGATGCTCGGTCAAACGGCAAGTCGGGCGGCCTCTACGCGGGCGTGAGTGGCTTCGCGGGTGCAGAGCTTCCTTTCAAGGCGTCCTATGACGGTAAGTGGTTGGATGCCTACGGCCGAGTGCGCGGCACCTTCGGTATTGGTGGTGAGGCTGTCGTCGGCCTCAAGGCTGAGGGCGGCAAGGTGACCTTTGCGCCGCGTGCGCTCGGAAGCTGGGGCCCGGGGCTTGGCATTGACGGCAGCGTCACCCTCGACTTCAACGCGATCGGTACGGATGTTGGCCAGATTCACAAGCCGACCGGTGACGCGATCATCGGCGCCGGCAACGCGGTGAGCGACGGCGTGAACTTCCTCACGAAGACCACCGACAGTCTCATCCCCGACTGGCTCGAGGACGACAAGTCGCAGGAGCCGGGCGGCACCCCGTAGCCCCCGCCCAGGCGGAAGAATCGACGCATGCCCGTCGGACGCCCCACCCGCGGCACGACGAACACGAACCGTCTGCGCCGCATCGATCGCTGGATGGCGCAGCATCCCGCCTTTCGTGGCGCCGAGCGACCGCTCGTGGTGGATCTCGGCTATGGCGCAAGCGGCGCGACTGCCTTTGAACTCTTCGATCGCCTGCGCCCCACTCGCGACACGGTCCGCGTCGTCGGCCTCGAAATTGATCCGGAGCGCGTGGCAACCGCCCGGGCGCAGCTCGAGCAGCAAGCACCCCTCACGCAAGAACGCGTGAGCTTTGCGCGCGGCGGCTTCGAGGTGCCACTCGCCCGGGGTGAACGAGCCGATGTCATCCGGGCGTTCAATGTGCTGCGCCAATACGACGAAGCAGAGGTGCCGGATGCCTGGGCCCTCATGCTGGATCGCCTCGTTCCAGACGGCCTCCTCGTCGAGGGCACCTGCTCAGAAATTGGCCGCGTCGCAAGCTGGATCGGGCTGCGACCGTCAGGGCCGGAAACCTTCACGATCTCGCTCCACCTCGGAAGCCTCGAACTCCCGTCCATCGCCGCAGAACGCCTCCCGAAGGCGCTCATTCATCGGAACATCCCGGGCGAGCGCATCCACGGTTTTCTGCGCGCCTTCGACGCTGCCTGGCTCAAGGAAGCACCGCGCGCGACCTTCAGTGCGCAACAGCGGTTCATCACGACGGTTCAGCGTCTCAGGACGGAAGGCTGGCCACTCTTGGATGACGTGAAGCGGTGGCGGCTTGGTGAAGTGACGCTCCCCTGGCACGCCGTGGCGCCACGCGACGGCGGCGTCGCGGAACGCTGGCCCGCAGCATCCCGCTAGATCGGCTCCTGGTCGACATCCGGCAGGCGCTCGCGCGCCTCATCCACAGTGAGCCCGGCGGCAGTCAAGAGGTCAACGAGCAGCGGCCGGCACTGCATGAGCACCGTCGCATCCTGCACGTCGTACTCGATGTCGTGGCTCGCGGGATGCAGGCGCACGATCGCGAGCGTGAGGCTCTGGCGGGCCTGCACAAGCGCATCCGGGTCGTCAACCGCGGCCTCGAGTTCGCCAATCCCGATGGCGATCTCTTCGAAGGTCCTCGCGAGCTGTGGCCGCGGGGATTCTTCCTCAGCGAGCAGCTGCCATACACGTCGCGCCACCACGCGCGCATTGCGGACGGCGTAATCGAGCGCGACTCGCACCTCACGCTGGCGCTCAATGTCCTTGAGGTGCTGCCGCACGAACGGTGAGATTGTCGCGATCGCTTTGGCGCTCTCAAGCGAGGTATTCCAGTCGCTGAGCATGCGGTCGGTGGCACGAAGGTGCTCGAGAGCCCGCTCGGCGCGGTCGGCGTCCCCGTGGTGCAGGGCCGCTTCAATCAAACGGATGCCGCCACCAAGCTGCTGCACGAGCGCGCGTTCGTCGCTCTTCGCGAGACGACGAGCATCCCGCGGCACGATCGCCGTCGCGGCAAGCGCCATCGCACCGCCAACGACCGCGTCAATCGGCCGCTGAATTTCGCTTCCACTCGCAATCGGGATGAGCTGCACGAGCGAGGCCTGGATGCCCGCTGACACCGCGAATCCCGGGCTGCGGTGCACGAATCGGGCCATGAGGACGACGAGTCCGAGTACGAGGACGAGCTGCCACATCCCTCGCCCCACGAGCAGGAGCGAGATGTTCGCGAGCACCACGCCAAAGGTGATGCCGAGTGCCGTGTCGAGCACGCGTCGCGGCCTTGCATCCCGCGCGAGCGAGAGCGAAGAGATACACACCGTCACCGAGAGGAAGGGATTCTCGTGCCCGAGGAGGACGTGCGCGAAGGCGTAGGCGGCAATCGCTGCCGCCACGATCTGCACAATGGCGGAGAGCGAATCGCGCACGCGGTGAAACGCGGCGCGAACGTCGAAGCTCATCTCTTCCGCCCAAGCCTCGGCATTCGTGGCACGTCGAAGCTGTGGCCCGCATCCGGTGACACGATCTCGGTCACGCTCACGGTGGCGTCTGCACCGCCAGGGAGGGGAAGGACAAGGGCTGCGTCACTCGGAAGTGATCGCTTGAGGAGAGCCAAGCCAATCGGGCCTTCTTCGTAGTGCACGGCGACGGAGGTGAGCCGTCCCACCGGCTTCTTCGACTCGTCGCCAGCCAGGTGCAGGAGCGTGTCTTCGGCGGGAAGTTCACCATCTGAGCCGTCGAGGTGCAGGAAGGCGAGCCGTCGCGGCGGGTGACCGAGATTGTGCACCTTCGCGACGGTTTCCTGCCCGCGGTAGCAGCCCTTGTTGAGGTGGACCGCGCTGCGCAGCCAGTCGAGTTCGTGCGGGATGGTGCGCTCGTCGACGTCGTGGTCGATGTCGGGCCGCCAAGCGGCAATGCGCAGCGCGGTGAGTGCGTCAAGGCCAGCAAGCCCGACGTCGCCGCGAGCTCCCGCGTCAGCAACAGCCTCGGCAACGGCCTCATTGACGACAGCGAGCTGCAGACACCAGGCGTCCGGCGCCTCGCCGCCTTCAGCCCGGTAGCTCGTCCCCCACTCGGGCGGGTTGCCCCACGGGTCCGGCCACTGGATGGCGTCGCCCATGAGCCCGGGCAACGCATCCGGCTCGCTCCCCCACCAGGCAAGTACGTGGCGTTCGGCAGCAATCTTCACCCGGACGTCGAGCATGAAGCGCATCCGGTCGAGCCACGCACAGAGATCATTTGCTCGTTCGGCGGAGGTAATGAGGAGCGCAAGTTCGCCCGTTTCCACCACCGTAAACGCGTGCTCGACGCGACCTTCGGGGCTCAAAAGGAGCGTCTCGCGGGCCTCGCCCGGCTGCATTCCCGTGATGCGCTGCGTGGTGAGGGAGTCGATCCAGCGCAGTCGGTCGCTTCCCGACAGCTCGATCACGGCGAGGTCACCTCGGTGGACGAGGGCCCGACCCATCGCTAGGGCACGCTGCTCACGGAGGAAGCCACCGTAGTGGGCAACGCTTCGACCGTCTTCAGCAGCGACGGCACCAGAGAGAGTGAGGAAAGGACTGCGCGACATGGCGTCCTCGCCGGCTAGTCGACGCGGCTCAGGCGTGCGGATGCGTGTGAGGCGAGCGGCTGACCCTGGGCAGCGATGTCCCACACCCAAAGGAGATCGCCCTCAACAAAGCCGTACATGCGCGTGGACGCGCTGTGCTCCTTCGCGTTCGGCGTGCGCGCGACAAAGTCGGTGGCGAGGTCGATACGCGGTCCGCGCGCCTTACCGTAGTAGATCTCGGCGACGCCGGTCGGGTGTGCGAGCACGACCTCGATCGGAAAGGTGCCGTCTTCATCGCGGAGCTTCTCAACAGCATCCGCATCGGTGATCGTGGCGGGCGCTGTGGCGGGCAGGATGCCCGGGCCAATATCGCCGTCGTCGTGCGGGCGAGCAAGTCGCCAGTAGCCGCTCTCGCTCGTGAACACCTGCGGGAGCGCCTCGTCGGCGTCCGCGACAAGCGAGAGTTCGCTGCGGTAGTTGAGGTGGGCGCCACCGTCGTGGCTGAAGCTCGCACGCTGGCGGAAGGTCACCTCGATCGGATTTCCGGCCTCGTCCTTGCCGGTCACGATGCGGCCCTCACCCTCCCAGACGCCAAGCAGCCAGGAGAAGGGAACGATTTCGGACGGAAGGTCGACAGGGATTTCGATCATGTGTGGCTCGCGGCCTAGCTCTGGCCCTTGAAGAGGTTCACGAGCACGCCGATCGAGATCCACGAGATCGCACCGAGGGCAAGCAGGAGCAGACCGGTGAAGGTGAGTTCAATGGCAAAGACGGGATCCATAGCTCTCATCCTAACCGGCGAACGTGATCGGTGCTCCGAAGCTGAGCGAGGTGGCGGATGCCGCTGAGTCGACGAGGACGAGCCCACCGCCGCCGCCAAGGAGCGCCATGACGAGTGAGGCGAAGGCGAGAATCGCGAAGGCACCCACAGTGGAGAGTGCGATCCGCATGATGAAGCCCTTGCTCGAGCCGAGGAAGGTTTGCAGGCCCCCGGCAACCAAGAACAGCACGAGCATGAACACCGTCACGAAGGTGAGCTGGCGTTCTTCGGGCACCGCGAAGCCAATGACGAACGCGCCAACGATGGCGGCACACCAGATGCCGAGAATCGCACTTCGTTCGGGACGCATGCTCCTATTCTCCCTGCCTTTGTCGCGAGAGCCTGAGCACACGGCATCCTCGAACAGGCGGTCTAGGGTCGAAGCCGCGAGCGCGCTGCCCGCGAGAACCAAGGAGGCACCAGATGTCGGATCCTGAACTCAGCACCTTCGCTTCAGCCGAAGCACTTGCCGGCGAGGTGACGGCCCTCAATGCGGCGTGCCGTCTGGCTGATGGCGCAGAAGCGTTCAACGAAGCCACGATGCGCTCACTCGCTGAGCGCTCCGGTGTTGCACTCCGGGGGCCGGAAGGCGAGCTGCTTGGCCTCGCGCTCGTTCGTCAGGACGGCGACGTCGCGCACGAGCTCGAACTCGCGGTCTCCCCCGGCGCTCGAGGGCGAGGACACGGACGCCAGCTCGCAGAGACCTTCCTCAAGGATGCCGAGGAGGCTGGCCGCACCGCGCGGGCGTGGGCTCACGGCGACGGTAGCCCTGCGCGCGGTCTCGCCGAAGCACTCGGAATGCGCGAAGAGCGCCTCCTCCTGAAGCTTGCCGCAACGCTCGACCCCTCCATCCACGGGCTCCCCCAGGGCGGCCCGCGCATCGTCGCCTTCACGATGGACCGGCTCGACGAGGTGCTCGAGGTGAACCGGCGCGCCTTTGCACATCACCCCGAGCAAGGATCCCTTGACCGGGATGGGTTCCTCGCCCGTACGCGCGAGGCGTGGTGGTCGCCCGAACGCCTCCTGCTCGCCTTCTCCGAGGACGACCGTGTGATCGGCTTCCACTGGCTCAAGGTCACCGAGGAGGAAGCCGAGGTCTACGTGCTTGCGGTCGATCCGGCTACTGCAGGCCGAGGCATCGGCCGCGCCCTCATGCACGCGGGGCTCGCCCACCTCATCGAGGAAGCTCACGAGCGCGTGGTCCTCTACGTCGAAGGCGACAACACGCCCGCTGTGAAGCTGTATCGCTCGCTCGGCTTTGAGGATGCGCACCGCGATGTTCGCTGGGAATACCCCGCTCGACACAGTTGATGCCGACTCGTTCACCGAGGTGTGACCCAAAGCTGGCAGGATGAGCCTATGAGCGAGAACAGCGTGCCCGACGCCATCGAGACTTCCCCCGAACAGCCCCTCCCCCTCGACCGCTTCATTGACCGCGAACTTTCGTGGCTCGCGTTCAACCAGCGCGTGCTCGAACTCGCCGAAGACGAGTCGACGCCGCTGCTCGAGCGGACGAACTTCCTCGCGATCTTCGCCTCGAACCTCGACGAGTTCTTCATGGTTCGCGTGGCGGGCCTCAAGCGCCGCATCGTGACCGGTCTCGCGGTCCCGACTCCCGCTGGTGTCCGCCCCACGCGTGCCCTCGCCGACATCCGTGCGAAGGCGCACGAGCTGCAGCTTCGCCACGCCAAGATCTTCAACGAGTCGGTGCGCCCGGCACTCGAGGAAGAGGGCATCCGCATCGTCGGCTGGGAAGAGCTCACCGAAGACGAGCGCACGCACCTGCGCGATGTCTTCGCCGAGCAGATCTTCCCGGTCCTCATGCCGCTCGCTGTCGACCCGGCGCACCCGTTCCCGTACATTTCGGGTCTCTCGCTCAACCTCTCGGTGCGTGTCGGCAACCCGCTCACGGGCAAGGTCGAGTTCGCGCGCCTCAAGGTGCCGCCCATGCTTCCGCGCTTCTACCCGCTCACGAGCGAGGACGGTGAAACGCGCTTCATCCTGCTCGAGGACCTCATCGCGCACCACCTCGAACACGTCTTCCCGGGCATGGAGATCATCGACTACCACGCCTTCCGCGTGACCCGAAACGAAGACATGACGATTGAGGAGGACGAGACCGAGAACCTCCTCCAGGCGCTCGAGCAGGAACTCCTCCGCCGTCGCTTCGGCCCGCCGATCCGCCTCGAAGTGTCGGACGACATGGACGAGGAGACGATTGAGCTCCTCAAGCAGGAACTCGACATCACCGACGCTGAGGTCTACATCCTCTCCGGCCCGCTCGACCTCGGTGGCCTCTTCGGCCTCGGCAAGATCCAGCGCCCGGAACTCAAGTACTCGACGCACGTGCCGGTGACGGCCGCACCGTTCCGCACCTCCGACGGCGACGAGCACCCGGACATGTTCCTGCAGATCGCGCGCCGCGACATCCTCGTGCAGCACCCCTACGAATCGTTCTCGACGAGTGTGCAGGCGTTCCTCGAGCAGGCTGCCGAAGACCCGCACGTGCTCGCGATCAAGCAGACGCTCTACCGCACCTCGGGTGACAGCCCCATTATTGAGGCGCTCATCCGTGCCGCGGAGGCTGGCAAGCAGGTCCTCGCGATGGTTGAGATCAAGGCCCGCTTCGACGAGCAGAACAACATCACCTGGGGTAAGAAGCTCGAGAAGGCGGGCGTGCACGTCGTGTACGGCCTCGTCGGGCTCAAGACCCACTGCAAGCTCCTCCAGGTCATCCGTGAAGAAGACGGACGCCTGCGCACCTACAACCACATCGGCACGGGTAACTACAACCCGAAGACGAGCCGCATCTACGAGGACCTCGGCCTCTTCACCCGTGACGAGCAGGTCGGCCGTGACATCACGCGCCTGTTCAACCAGCTCTCTGGCTACGCCATCGAGAAGAAGTTCTCGCGCCTGCTCGTGGCACCACTGCACCTGCGTAAGGGTCTCCTCAAGCTCATCGACCAGGAGCGCAAGAACGCCGAGGCTGGCAAGGACGCTCGCATCCGCATCAAGGTGAACTCGATGGTGGATGAGGAGCTCATCGACGCGCTCTACGCCGCAAGCCGTGCTGGCGTGAAGGTCGACATTTGGGTACGGGGTATTTGCAGCCTCCGCCCGGGCGTTCCCGGCCTGAGCGACAACATCCGCGTGCGTTCGATCGTTGGCCGCTACCTCGAGCACTCGCGCATCTACGCCTTCGACAACGACGGCGACCCGCAGGTGTACATCGGCTCGGCCGACATGATGCACCGCAATCTCGACCGCCGCATCGAAGCGCTCGTTCGTCTGGTCGACCCCGGCCACCTCGAAGAGATCGACACGATGTTTGCCCTCGCGATGTCGGACAAGGTCTCCTCGTGGACGCTCAATGCGGATGCCACGTGGACGCGCCACTCGCGCAATGAGGACGGCTCGCCCCGCCTCGAACTCCACGATGAGCAGATGCGCCGTGTGTCGCGTCGCCCGCGCCCGAAGGGCCTTCGCTAATGCCCGCCGAGCGGACCGTGTACGCCGCCGGTGCGGTCGTGTGGCGCATGATTGAGGGCAAGCACCGCATCCTTATTGCGCACCGCGACCGCCACGGCGACTGGTCTCTCCCCAAGGGCAAGGTCGATCCGGGCGAGACGCTCGTCGAGACAGCAGCACGCGAGCTGCGCGAAGAGACCGGGTTCCCGGTGAAGCTTGGCGCACCACTCGGTTACATCGAGTACACGCTGCCGAATGGACGCCCGAAGGAAGTCCACTACTGGATGGCAGAGCTCAGCGACACCGACTTCGAGGCACACCCCTTTGTCTCGAACGAAGAGGTTGACCGGGTCGAGTGGGTGTCGACGAAAAAGGCACGCAAGATGCTGAGCTACGAGCGCGACCGCGAGCTCATGGATCTCGTCGACGAGCGCTTCAAGAAGGGCACCGCTCGCACCTTCACGATCATTGCGCTGCGCCACGGCAAGGCCATCCCGCCACTGTCGTGGCCCGGGGATGACGCCTCGCGCCCACTCACGAGCCGCGGCCAAGAGCAGGCCTCGGCCGTCGTGTCGATCCTCAGCGCCTACGGCCCGCAGGCGCTCGTGACGAGCCCCGCTGTGCGCTGCCGCGAAACGATTGCGCCGTACGCCCAGTCCATTGGCGTGACGCCACAAGCCGAGGCTGCCGTCTCGCAGCTTGCCTACGACAATGGCGAGCCGATGGATGAGATCGTGCACCGCTTGCTTGATGCCCGCGAGTCGGTCGTCGTGTGCACGCACTCCCCCGTCGTCCCCGAACTCGTGGCCACGATTGCCACGCTCACGGGCACCCGCTTGGGGCAGCTCTCGCGCCAGTCGATGCTCTCGACTGGTGAGTGTGCGGTGCTGCACCTGTGTACGGCTGACCCGCGCCACGGCGTGGTTGCCGCGGAGACGCACGGGCCGCTTTCCTAGCGAACACGAGCGCGCATCTCCTGCGACGCCAGGGATGCGCGCTCGCACGTTGTGGTGGGCGTGTTGCACTACGGAGATTCATTTACCCACCGTTCACATGTCCACAGAATACGGGCGCCCTTGCCGTACGCAGAGTGAATTTGTGGTGCCGAACACTGCATTCACCCCACGTTCACCCTCTCGCTGATTGGAGTACACGCCCCGCCTCTAGCGTCCCCTTCGAGCACCCTGCTGTGCTTGATCTTCTCCAAACCCCCGAAGGGAAACCTCTCCATGAAGCTCACGCGTGTTGGCGCTTCCGTCGCCATGACCGCTGTCGCCGCGCTTGCTCTCTCGGCTTGCGCCACCAACGAAGCCCCCGCCACCAGCAACGGTTCGGCTGCACCGGCCGAGCAGGTCGAGCAGCTCCAGGGCGAGCTCACGGGCTCGGGCGCATCGTCGCAGGAGACCGCTCAGGCAACCTGGAAGGCCGGCTACGGCTCGATCCAGGCTGGCGTCACCGTCAACTACGGTGCAGACGGCTCGGGTAAGGGTCGCGACGCCTTCAAGAGCGGCCAGAGCCACTTCGCTGGTTCGGACCGTGCCTTCAAGACCGACGAGATCAAGGAAGGCGGCTTCTCGCAGTGCGCCGAGGGCTCGGGCCTCGTTGAGGTCCCGGCTTACATCTCGCCAATCGCTGTCGCCTTCAAGCTCGAAGGCGTTGACTCGCTCAACCTCGACGCTGCCACGCTCGCTGGCATCTTCAAGGGCGAGATCACCAAGTGGAACGACCCGAAGATCGCTGCACTCAACGAGGGCGCCAAGCTCCCCGACCTCGACATCACCGCTGTCCACCGTTCGGACAAGTCGGGCACCACCCAGAACTTCACCGACTACCTCAACAAGGCTGCCGCTGACGTCTGGACCGAGAAGGCCGGCGAAGAGTGGAACCCCGAGTACGGCGGCGAGGGTGCGGAAGGCACCAACGGCGTCCAGCAGGTTCTCGGCTCGAACGGCACCATCGGCTACCTCGACGCTTCGGCTGCCAAGGACATGACGCTCGCCAAGATCAAGGTCGGCGAAGAGTTCGTTGAGCTCACCCCTGAGGCTGCTGCCGCCGTCGTTGACGCATCGGAGATCGAGGAAGGCCGCACCGAGCTCGACCTCGCGTACAAGCTCAAGCGCGACACCACCGAGTCGGGCGCATACCCGATCGTTCTCGTCTCGTACCTCGTCGGCTGCGCCGAGTACAAGGACGCTGAGATCGGCAAGCTCGTGAAGTCGTACTTCCAGTACGTCACCTCGGCTGAGGCTCAGACCGCAGCTCAGGAGAAGGCCGGCTCGGCACCGATCTCGGAAGAGCTCCGCGGCAAGATCAACGCTGCTCTCGAGAAGATGAAGTAAGTCCTCTGACGGACTTGCTTTGACAGTGCCCGGCGGCCTGCGAACAAGGTTCGCAGCCCGCCGGGCACTCTCCAGTTCACCGGGTTGTCATCCCTCCCTGTGACTCTGACCTCTGTCGACGTTTCTATCGAGGGAAGTATCTCCACACGATGAGTGCTGAAACCGCCTCCACACAAGCCACGCCACCAAAGGCCGTCAAGCGACCTGGTGACGTCATCTTTTCGTCCATCTCCACCTTCTCCGGCTCGCTGATCCTCGCGATCCTTGCTGCCGTCTTCTTCTTCCTCATCTGGCAGGGCCTGGACGCGTTCAACCCCAACGCGTCAAACGTGGACGCACCGTCCACCGAACACAGTGAGTTCCTCATCAAGGCGCAGAACCTCGCCAACCCGGACGAGCCCGGCAACTTCTTCTGGTACGTGCTGCCGCTCGCCTTCGGTTCCGTGTGGGCATCGCTGCTCGCGCTCATCATGGCGGTCCCCGTCGCCATCGGTGTTGCGCTGTTCATCACCCACTACGCGCCCCGCAAGCTCGCCTCGGCGCTCGGCTACGTCATCGACCTCCTCGCCGCTATCCCCTCGGTCGTCTACGGCCTCTGGGGCATGATCGTGCTCGCTGGCTTCGTGCAGCCGTTCTACGTCTGGCTGGGCCAGAACCTCAACTGGCTGCCGTTCTTCCAGGGCGATCAGGTCTCGGGTACCGGACGCACAATCTTTACGGCAGCTATCGTGCTCGCGATCATGGTCCTTCCGATCATCACGGCCCTCACGCGTGAGGTCTTCCTCCAGACTCCCCGTCTTCACGAAGAAGCCTCGCTCGCACTCGGCGCCACCCGCTGGGAAATGATCAAGATGGCGGTTCTCCCGTTCGCCCGTTCGGGCATGGTGTCCTCGATCATGCTCGGCCTCGGTCGCGCGCTCGGCGAAACCATGGCCGTCGCCATGGTGCTCTCCGCATCCGGCATCATCACGGTCAACCTCATCGGCAGCCAGAACCCCTCGACCATCGCGGCAAACATCGCCCTCCGCAACGGTGAGGCATCGCAGATGGACATGCACGTCCTCATCGCTACGGGTCTCGTCCTCTTCGCCATCACCCTCCTCGTGAACGGTGTGGCGCGCTGGATCGTGGGCCGTCGCAAGCAGTTCTCGGGAGCGAACTAATGACGAACACCGCCACGCAGAACACTGAAAAGCGTTCGGCCGCCCGCAAGGCCGCGTCGAACCCGCTCACCGCTGGACGTCTCCCCGGCTGGAGCGTGTGGGCAATCGCCGCCGGTGGTGCCGCTGTTGCAGCGATCATCATCTTCCTCACGAGCCTTGGAAACGCCGACGGGTTCAACTGGGCTGGATTTGTGGTTCTCGGTCTCCTCTTCTCGGTGACCGCGATCTACGTCGTCTCGCTCATGACCGAAGGCAAGCGTCAGGCCACAAACCGTTTCGTCACCTCGCTCGTGGTGTCGACCTTCGTGCTTGCGCTCATCCCGCTGCTCTCGCTCATCATCACCCTCTTCACCCGCGGTATGGCCCGCCTCGACGCCGAGTTCTTCAGCTCGTCGATGCGCGGCATCGTGGATGTCGGCGGTGGTGCTGCACACGCGATCTGGGGCACCGTCCTCATCACGCTCACGGCAACGCTCCTCTCGGTGCCGATCGGGATTTTCACGGCCATCTACCTTGTCGAGTACGGCAAGGGCTGGCTCAAGAACGCGATCAACTTCTTCGTTGACGTGATGACCGGTATTCCCTCGATCGTCGCGGGCCTGTTCGTGTTCACGATGCTCTTCGCAGCAACGGCGTTCACGCCGCTGACTCCGGCCACAATCAAGACGGGTCTCGCGGGTGCGCTCGCGCTGACGATCCTCATGCTTCCGACCGTGATCCGCTCGTCCGAAGAAATGCTCCGCCTTGTTCCGAACGAGCTCCGCGAAGCGTCCTACGCACTCGGTACGCCGAAGTGGGTCACCATCGTGAAGATTGTTCTTCCGACGGCCCTCGCCGGTATTGCCACGGGTGTGACGCTCGCAATCTCGCGCGTGATTGGTGAGACGGCTCCGCTGCTCATCGCAGCGGGTGTCGCTCAGGCAAGCCTCAACACGAACCTCGTGAAGGGTCAGATGATGAGCCTTCCGGTGTTCGTGTACCAGATGACGAAGGGTGCGGGTGTTGCCCAGCAGCCGTGGTTCGAGATGGCATGGACTGCCGCGCTCGTCCTCCTCATCATCGTCATGGTCCTCAACCTCATCGCTCGCGCGATCGCTTACTACTTCCGCCCCAAGGGCGAACGCTAAACCCCAGGAGAAATCACCGTGTCAAAGCGCATCGAAGTTAACAACCTCGACGTCTACTACGACAAGTTCAAGGCTGTCGAAGACGTCAACATGGTCATCGAGCCCCGCACCGTGACGGCCTTCATCGGCCCCTCGGGTTGCGGTAAGTCGACCTTCCTCCGCACGCTCAACCGCATGCACGAGGTCATCCCCAAGGCATGGGTTGACGGCGAGGTCCTCCTCGACGGCAACAACCTCTACGGCCCGGGCGTTGACCCGGTGCTCGTGCGCCGTCAGGTCGGCATGGTCTTCCAGCGCCCGAACCCGTTCCCCACGATGTCGATTCGTGAGAACGTCCTCGCGGGTCTCAAGCTCAACAACCGCAGCCTCAGCCGTTCGGAGGCTGACGAGGTCGTCGAGCGCTCGCTCCAGGGTGCAAACCTCTGGAACGAGGTCAAGGACCGCCTCAACCTTCCCGGCTCGGGCCTCTCGGGTGGCCAGCAGCAGCGTCTGTGTATCGCCCGCGCAATCGCTGTGAAGCCGGACGTCCTCCTCATGGACGAGCCCTGCTCGGCCCTCGACCCGATCTCGACCCTCGCGATCGAGGACCTCATCGCTGAGCTCAAGCAGGACTACACGATCGTCATCGTGACCCACAACATGCAGCAGGCATCGCGTGTGTCGGACCGCACCGCGTTCTTCAACATCGCTGGCACCGGCAAGCCGGGCAAGCTCATCGAGTACGACGACACCACCACGATCTTCGAGAACCCCTCGCAGAAGGACACCGAAGACTACGTGTCGGGTCGCTTCGGTTAAGCCGAACAATTCACGCGCGACGGGCTCGGAACCTCACGGTTCCGGGTCCGTTTGCTGTTCCCGGGATCCTGGCTAGCTCACACACGCCTCGCTCAAGTCGCCGGTA
>NZ_BCSO01000013.1 GCF_001570905.1 [Zimmermannella] alba NBRC 15616
CGACCCGCATCCGCGGCAGCATCCGCAACGTCAGCAAGCCGGCCAGCGTCAGCGGCGACATCGGCCACACGCCCCGCATCCGCCGCGACATTCGCCACCCGACCGGCGTCCGACACAGCGCCGGCCTTCGCGAGCATCTTCGCTTCACCAACACCGATGAACATCGAGCCGATGTTCCACGTCACCTTGCCCAGTGCCGCCGCCGGATCCGTCTTCCACATATCCCACGCCAGGAAGTCCTTCCCAACTTCCTTCCACGTGTTCCCAAGCGTGCCAAGCGACCAGTTGCCGTCCTGGTCAAACCCAACAAGACCACCCATGCCCCGCCAGGTGTTCTTCATGGTCTCCCACGACCAGCCGTTCTCGTCAATGCCCACGAGCGCACCGAGACCCTTGATGTCTTCCCAGATGCCGTCAACAAGAAGACCCTTGAAGAAGCCACCGATGGCGTTGCCGGCGTTCTTCAGACCATTCCCGATCGAGTTTGCGCAGCCTTCATTGCCATTGCCCGGCTGGCTCGCGTCCTCCTGGTCACCGGCCTGACGGTCAAGATCCGTATTGACGATCTCGAGTACGCCGCCGAGCTCGCTCAACTGACTCGGAAGAACCGTCCCCCAATTCGCCCGGTACAGCATCGCGTCCGGACCAAGCCACCGAACACCAGCGATCTCCGACCCCACCGTCGCAGCACTGGAGTCGAGGAGCCCCGCGGCCACACCAAACTCACCACCAACAGCACGAAGCTCGTCCGGGTGAGCACCAAACATTCCCGTCGCCATGTTCTGCATCCCCCTCAATCAACGACTCAAGCCGACCTCACATCGGTACCTGAGGAAGCCTAAGGACTCCCCCGAGAAAACTCATTGGGGAGAAGTCCCCATCCAGCGGAGCGTGGTCCCCGATGACCGGGGAATTCTCCCCAATGGCGCGTCGAGCGTGGCGTCGCACCTACCGACGGACGGCGTTGTCACCCCTCGTGACCGCTCCCCGGCTGGCTCGCGTCCTCCTGGTCACCGGCCTGACGGTCGAACTCCAGATGTCGCACCAAACTCACCACCGATGACGCGGAGTTCATCGGAGTTAGCGCCAAACATTCCAGTAGCCATGTTGCCCGCAGTCGCACCCTGATGTCTTCGACGATGGGCAGGCAGAGAGGAATTGCCAGGGAGCAGAAGTCCCCACGACCCAGGCGGGGACTTCTCCCCATCCAGGTGAACGAGAACGTCGCTTGAACGTTGCCTGAAGTCGCTACGATGCGCGCACAAGTGCCACACCGACCATGCAGGAGGACAGCCAATGAGTGACGAATCGCGAGCCAAGTCACTCGTGGATCCTCTGCTCAGCCCGCTCGTTGACCGCGTCGGCGAGGGTTACGTCGTCACTGAGAGCACGCGCAAGGTGCTTTATCTCGACCGCTCGCGTCGGCACCTGCTCGGCCAGTGCCTGCAGAAGAAGCAGCGCTGCATCCTCGTCACCGGCGAGCACACGGCCCTCACTCGCGCCTACCTCGAAGCGATGAACATGGCCGGCGCTCAGTGGGTCGTGCGTTCACGCCACGGCCTGCGCGATGCGCTCACCGGCCGCCGCCTTCACCGCGTCTCCGAAGTGCTCGAGGCGCCCGAAGCGCTCGAGCTCGCTGACGAGCACGCCCGCGAAACCGGCTTCGAATCCACCATCCTCGAACTCCACATTTCGCTGCGTCAGCGCAATGTCGAAACCGCCGACTACGGCGCCTCGATCGAAGTCATCGCCGAAGAACTCCTCGACGAACCCGAGCTCTCGTGGGGTTCGAACGAGCCCGCCATGGTGCCGTGGGATGGCGAAGAACTCGCCAACTGGACGCGTGGCCGCCTCGTCACCGTGCCGCACATCATCGCGAACGCCGTCGGTCAGGATGGCCGCCGCCTGAACGCCACGATGCAGGTGCGCCCCACCCAGCAGGGCTCCGAGGAGATCCTCTCGATCGCGGTCGACCTTGGCCCGACGGATGGCCCGGAGACCGCCGAGCGCCTCGAGTCCGCGCCCGACATCCTCGGCCTCGTTGCCGAAGAGACGACGCCGCTCATGGCCACCGCGCACGCCCGATATGGCCGCGCCGACCTGCTCAAGGGCTCGACGCTCGAGATGCCGCTCGTGCCGATGGCCCTCATGATTGGTGCGCCCGGTGTTTCGAGCTTCCAGATCGACTCGAGCCGCCTCGTCGAAGACTTCGACGCCTTCACCGTGGGCGAACCGCGCATGCCGGGCCTCGTCATCGGCCTTGGTTCGACGATCGACCCGGCGAACTTCCAGGAGCTTCGCGAAGCGATGGCAGAGCTTGGCCCCGAGAAGATCGCCGCCGAGTTTGGCGACGACTTCCTCGACTCGCTCCTCGGCCCCGGCTGGAGTGACTCGCTCGAGAAGGAAGCCAAGCAGCGCCGTGAAGAAGCAACAGCCGAGGGCAAGGCTGAGGGCGACGCGGCGGACGCATCCGGCGAGGATGCCGCAGCTGAAACGGCCGACGAGGTCGAAGCGAGCATCTTCAACGAAGTCGTCGAACAGCACGCCAGCGAAGGCCACGCGCTCCGCGAATCCGCACAGACCGAGATCGAAGAGTCGACCCTTCCCCCGCCCGAAGAAGGCTGGGAAGAGTTCAAGGCTGCGCACCGCGACGAGGAAGGACAGGCCTAATGCCTCGCGAACTGTCGATCGTCTCCCGCAAGCCCATCGGCCTCGACGAGCTCATCCGCCTCATCGACAACGCCCAGCGCCCGCTCGGTGTGCAGGGCATTGACGCTGGCATCTCGGCCGCCGTCCTCACGCCCGAAGGCGGAATCGTCTGCACGGTGAGTGCGCCGGTGCGCATCCTCGCACCCGCCGAATTCGACCGCATCCTCCCGGGTGAAGAGCTCGACGAAAGCCGCGACTTCTTCTTCCACAGCGCCACGACCCCCGTCCAGTCGGATGGCCTCGGGCACGAACTCGTCGAGCGTCTCGCCGACATGGTCGACGGCCGCGTCATCACGACGCCGCGCGCGCAGCTCGACGACGGCCAGTAGCGCCGACGCTCCGACCTACACTGGTGGGCATGTCTCGCACACTCCGCATCGCGTCCGTCAACGTCAACGGCATCCGTGCCGCCTACCGCAAGGGCATGGGCGAGTGGCTCGAGGGCCGCGGAGTGGACATCCTCGCGATCCAGGAAGTGCGGGCGAGCCGTGACGACCTCGTGAAGCTCCTCGGTGACGAGTGGACGGTCGTGAACCACGAAGCCCTCGCGAAGGGGCGCGCCGGTGTCGCGATCGCCTCCAAGCTCCCGATCGTCGAACACCGACACGAATTTGGTCCGGACGACTTCGACTCCTCCGGCCGCTGGATTGAAGCCGACTTCGACATCGACGGGACGCCGCTCACCGTCGTGTCCGTGTACGTCAACTCCGGCGAAGTCGACACCCCACGCCAGGAAGAAAAGTGGCGCTTCCTCGAGGCCATGACCGAGCGCCTCCCCCAGCTCGCAGGCGACGACGCCCGCGTGCTCGTCACCGGCGACTTCAACGTCGGCCACACGAAGCTCGACATCAAGAACTGGAAGGGCAACGTGAAGCGCGCCGGCTTCCTGCCCCGCGAACGCGCCTACCTCGACCGATTCTTCGGCGCCCTCGGCGAAGAGATCACCGGCGCCGACGAGACGATCGGCACCGGCCACGGCTGGATCGACGTCGGACGCGTCGCCGCTGGCGAGATCGACGGCCCGTACACCTGGTGGTCGCAGCGCGGCAAGGCCTTCGACAACGACACCGGCTGGCGCATCGACTACCACATGGCCACCCCGGCACTCGCGGCTGGAGCCAGCGGCTATACGATCGACCGCGCCGCAAGCTACGACACCCGCTGGTCCGACCACGCCCCCGTCATCGTCGACTACACGATCTAGAGGAACCAACCACCATGACCAAGCCCCTCCTCTTCTCGGGCATGCAGCCCTCCTCGGACTCGCTCCACCTCGGCAACTATGTCGGCGCCCTCACCAACTGGGTGAAGATGCAGGACGAGTTCCAGGCGATCTACTGCGTCGTCAACCAGCACGCCATCACGACCCCCTTCGACCCGGCCGACCTCGCCACCCGCACCCGCGCCACCGCCGCGCAATACATTGCCGCCGGCATCAACCCGGAGAAGTCGATCCTCTTCGTCCAGTCGCAGGTCCCCGCCCACGCAGAACTCGGCTGGCTCATGCAGTGCATCACCGGCTTCGGTGAGGCAAGCCGCATGACCCAGTTCAAGGACAAGGCGCAGCGCCACGGCACCGAGGGCACGAACGTCGGCCTCTTCACGTACCCGATGCTCATGGCCGCCGACATCCTCCTCTACAACGCAGCCGCCGTGCCGGTCGGCGAAGACCAGCGTCAGCATCTCGAGCTCACGCGCGACCTCGCAAACCGCTTCAACTCGCGCTTCGGTGACACCTTCCGCGTCCCGGAGGGCTTCATCCCGAAGGAGTCGGCGAAGGTGTACGACCTGCAGGACCCGAGCTCGAAGATGTCGAAGTCAGCGGAGTCGGACGCGGGCCTTCTGCGCATCATGGATGACGCCAAGGTGACGAAGAAGAAGATCATGCGCGCGGTGACCGACGCCGGCGCCGAGATCCGCTTCGACCGAGAAGCAAAGCCCGGCGTCTCGAACCTCCTCACGATTTACTCGGTGCTCTCCGGTCAGACCATCGCCTCGCTCGAGACCGAGTTCGCCGGACGCGGCTACGGCGACCTCAAGAAGAGCCTCGCAGAGGTCGTGGAGGCAACCTTCACGCCCATCCGCGAACGCACGAACGAGCTCCTCGCTGACCCGGCCGAGCTCGACCGAA
This sequence comes from [Zimmermannella] alba NBRC 15616, assembly GCF_001570905.1. GTDB lineage: Bacteria > Actinomycetota > Actinomycetes > Actinomycetales > Microbacteriaceae > Pseudoclavibacter > Pseudoclavibacter albus. Next base: position 4,841 of record NZ_BCSO01000013.1, read on the forward strand.
TCCTCGACCGTGGCGCCGAGCGTGCGGGCGAGATCGCGGAGGCGACGCTGGCGACGGTGTACGAACGGATCGGCTTCCCGCGCCCGCTTGGCCGCTAACGCTTCGCCGAGCGACGGCTCTTCCGTCAGTCCGACGAACGCTGGCTCAGCCTGACCAACGCTGTGGGGAATGCCCGTTGAGCGTTCGAGGGATCTGGTGTGCGTGCAGAAGTGCAGGAGATTTGCTCGCCGCTCGACCTGGCCTGCCCGATCTTCCGCGGAATTCCGGGCTTCGCGCTGATCTCCACTCCCCCGCCGCGGAAAATCCACTGCACTTGTGCACGCCCCGAGCGCCCTACGCCGCGACGCCTCACCATGGATACGCCCGCCATCCCTGGCAGTTCCGCGCGAGCCACCCCGGATCGCACCGCTCGAGCACGGCTCTCACTGCTTGAGCGACCTCCTCGGCGCGCTCCCAGAGCATCTCGTACGTGAAGCGCAGCGTCGCATGGCCGAGCCGCGCGAGCCGGAACTCCCGTTCGTAGTCACGCGCGACGTCGAGGTGGAACTCCCGCCCGTCCGCTTCAACCACGATCGGCCCAACGAGCCCGTCCACGCGAGTTCCCGCCCCGAGCCACTGTTGCGGCAGCATGTCGATTCCGTCCCGCCGAAGCACGCACCGCATCGCGCTCTCGAGCCCAGACTCCGCGCGCGGATCCACCCACTCGAGAATGCGGTGGTACTTCTCGGGCAGCGCGACGACGAGTTCCTCCCACTCGCTCAGGCTCAGCCGTCCGCTGTGGAGCGCGCTGTCGCACGCGGCCACCGCGTCGACGAACGGCAGGCACTGCACCGCTTGCCAAAGCGCGTTCCGGAGCCCCACCCCGTACTCCTCCACCTCGTCCGGGAACGGTAGCTGCGCCCAGTGCGAGATCTGGCCGGCTCTGCGGCGCTTGCACTGCAAGTGCAGGCACCGGTCGTCGCGAGTCCAGACGCCGTACGCCGCGAGCGCGGTGGCGCACGCGAGTCGTGAGCCCGTTGAGGCTGCTGCGGCAAGTACCGGGTGCGTGTCGGGGCTCGCGTAGATTCCCCGCTTGAGGCGTTTCAGGTCACCGCGGGAGAGCGCTGCTGCGATGTCGCGCCAGTTCATGCCAGCTTCCCGGAGTTCCTCGCGGGTGAAGATCTGGCCGAGGTAGCCGCCTCGACGTGCAAGCCAATCGTGTGGTGTGGTCATGAGTCCCCCTTTGCTCGGGAGCGAGCTTCGGGGAAAGCGGGGGCGGCCACTCGATCGGCGGCCAGTTCCTGTGGAATCGCGCGTTTCCACAGGCCGGGTGCGGGAACGACGCGTGCACGACTGCAGTGAAATTACCGTCAGGGCCGGCTCGGGCCCGGCGCGATCCGCATGACCACGGGCCCGGCGCCCCCGGCCCGCGGAGAATCCACTGCACTTGTGCACGCGCCCGCCACCTCACGATCACCCAAGCCGGATAGATTGGAAGAATGAGCACCGCCCTCGTCATCCTGCCGACGTACAACGAGCGTGAAAACCTCGACATGATCGTGCGCCGCGTTCTCTCGGCCGATCCGCGCATCGAGGTCCTCATCGTCGACGACGCCAGCCCTGACGGCACGGGCGAACTCGCCGACGAGCTCGCCGCCCGCGAGCCGCGCGTGAGCGTCATGCACCGCGCGGGCAAGCTCGGCCTCGGCAGCGCCTACCTCGCTGGCTTCGCTCACGCGATCGCCGAAGGCTACGACTACGCCTTCGAGTTCGATGCCGACGGCTCGCACCCGGCCGACCGTCTCCCCGCATGCCTCGATGTGCTCGACAACGGCGCGGACCTCGTCATCGGCACCCGTTGGATGCCGGGTGGCCGCACCGAGAACTGGCCGATCCACCGCCAGCTCCTGAGCCGCGGCGCCTCCATCTACGCCCGCGTGCTCCTGCGCAGCAGGCTTCGCGACCTCACCGCAGGGTTCCGTGGCTACCGCGCGGCGGCCCTCGCCGAGACAAAGCTCGACCGCGTCCGCTCGGCCGGCTACTGCTTCCAGATCGAGACGGCGTGGATGTTTGAGCGCCGCGGATACGACGTGGTCGAGATCCCGATCACCTTCGTCGAACGCGAACTCGGCTCCTCGAAGATGTCGAAGGCAATCGTGATCGAAGCGGTCTGGCGCGTGTTCTTCTGGGGCCTCGGTTCGCGCCTCGCCGACGTGAGCCGCGCAGCTGGGGCGGTCCGCCGATGAGCGGCACCGCAACAGCGCGTATCGCGTTCGAGACTTCGACGCACGTCCCCACGACCCACGGCCTCCTCGACGTCCGTGCCTACACCGACACCGTGACACGCGATTTGCACCTCGCGCTCTGCTCCGGCGAGCTCGGCCCCGATTCGCTCGTCCGGCTCCACTCCGAGTGCCTCACGGGTGAGGCCCTCGGCAGCCTCAAATGTGAGTGTGGCCCGCAGCTTGACACCGCACTCGACCTCATCGGCAAGCACGGCGGCGTCGTCCTGTACCTGCGCGGTCACGAAGGTCGCGGCATCGGTCTGCTCAACAAGCTCAAGGCGTACGCACTGCAGGAGCAGGGCATGGACACGGTGGACGCGAATCTCGCGCTTGGTCTGCCCGCGGATGCGCGGGAGTACGTCGCGGCGGCCGAAATCCTGCAGGACCTCGGCATCCCGAGCGTGCGCCTACTCACAAACAACCCGGCGAAGGCGGAGGCGCTCGAGCGGCACGGCGTCACGGTCACTGAGCGTGTCCCGCTCGAGGTTGGCATCGATGTCTCGAACGCTGCTTACCTCCGCACGAAGGCCGCCCGTATGGGGCACATGTTCTCGGAGCAGTTCCTCGACGACGGGGACACCATCGCGCACCAGAACGACCCGGTTTAGCGCCCGACACGCTTCATCGATAGGCTCGGAGCATGGAAATCCTGTGGTCTCTGCTCACGATTCTTCACTTCATCGGCCTCGCCTCGCTCCTCGGGAGCTTCCTCGTGCAGATGAAGGACATTTCTCGTGGTCAGGGCAAGATCCTTCCCGGCATGTTCCATGGTGCGCTCACGATGCTCGTGACGGCGCTCGGTTTCTTCGCGGTCGGGATGGCGGCTGACTACGAGCTCAACCACATGAAGCTCGGCATCAAGTTCCTCATCCTGCTCATCATCACGGCACTCGTGATCGTCTTCCGCAAGAAGGAGACCGCACCGAAGTGGACACTCTTCGCGATCGGTGGGCTCACGCTCGCGAACGTCATCATCGCGGTCGCCTGGCATTCCTAGGCCAGCAGAACTTCACGCAACGGCGGGGCTTAGGCCTCGCCGTTGTGGCGTTTGAGGAGGGCTTCGAAGGCCGTCGGACCGGATGCGATGCTCGTGTTCGAGCGGAGTTTGCGATGCTGCTGCCGATCTTCGTCGCGCTGCACAAAACCGTCGACGCCGACGGGTTCGGCGACGAGGAGCGCCGCGAATTGGCTCGCGCCGCGCTGGATGCGGGAAGCAAGCTCTCGGCCAGCTTCGCCACCGCCAAAGTCCTCGGTCGCGGCGAAGATCGCGGTCGGGACGGTCACGGCGCGCAGGTATGAGAAGAGTGGCCGCATGGCGTGCTCGATCATGAGCGAGTGGCGCGGGGTGCCCGCGGTCGCCCCCAGCAGGACGGGGGTGTCGGCGATCGACTTCGGGTCGATCACGTCGAAGAACGACTTGAACAGACCGCTGTAGCTACCCGAGAACACGGGCGAGACGGCGATGATGCCGTCGGCGGAAGCGATGAGGTCCTTCGCCCGTGTGAGCGCTGGCGTCGGCAGCCCGCCGGTGGCGAAGGCCTGGGCGATCTCACCGGCAAGCTCCCGCAGTTCGAGGTGGTGGACGTCGAGGGCTTCACCGCGCGCAGTGACGGCCGCATCGGTCGCGTTCGCCATCTGTTCGGCGAGTCGGCGGGTGGAAGACGGCGTCCCGAGCCCTGCGGAGACAACCACGATCATTCGCGTCACGGTGAAGTTCCTCTCGTTTCGGCAGGCTAGGCGCCGTGGCCGGGCAGTTCGATGCGGACGCGTTCAAGGCGTTCCGCCTCGGCAGCTGCGGCCGCACGCTCGGCGCGTTCTTCGGCAGCGCGGGCTGGTTCCACGAAGTGAATCGGGGCATCCGGGCCCTCTGCGACCATGCTCGCATGCGTGGGCGGGTCGCTGGGAACGTGGGCTGGACGTCGCGCCTCGAACTCGCGTCGCAGCACCGGCACGACCTCACGTCCAAGGATATCGATCTGCTCCAGCACGATCTCGAGCGGAAGCCCCGCATGGTCCACGAGGAAAAGCTGTCGCTGGTAGTCGCCCGCGTAGTCGGCGAAGCTGAGGGTGCGTTCGATGACCTGTTCGGGGGTGCCGACGGTGAGCGGGGTCGTGCTCGTGAACTCTTCGAGCGACGGCCCGTGGCCGTAGACGGGCGCGTTGTCGAAGAAGGGGCGGAAGATGCGCTTCGCCTCCGCCTCGGTTTCTGCCATGAACACCTGGCCACCGAGGCCGACGATCGCCTGCTCTGCCGCGCCGTGGCCGAAGTGCTCGAATCGTTCGCGGTAGAGCCGCACCATCTGCTGGGTGTGCTCCTTGTTCCAGAAGATGTTGTTGTGGAAGAAGCCGTCCGCGTAGTAGGCGGCCTGTTCGGCGATTTCCGGGGTGCGGATGGAGCCGTGCCACACGAACGGGGGGACGTCATCGAGCGGGGCGGGGGTCGAGGTGTAGCCGTGGAGCGGGGTGCGGAATTCGCCCTCCCAGTTGACGATCTCTTCGCGCCAGAGCTTGCGGAGCAGGTGGTAGTGCTCGATCGCGAGGGAGACGCCCTTGCGGATGTCGTAGCCGAACCACGGGTAAACGGGGCCGGTATTGCCGCGGCCGAGCATGAGGTCGTTGCGGCCGCCGGAGAGGTGCTGCAGCATCGCGTAGTCTTCGGCGATCTTCACGGGGTCGTTCGTCGTGATGAGCGTCGTCGAAGTGGAGAGGATGATGCGATCGGTCTGGGCAGCGAGAAAGCCGAGCATCGTCGTCGGGCTTGAGGGCACGAAGGGCGGGTTGTGGTGCTCGCCGGTCGCGAAGACGTCCAGCCCGACTTCTTCGGCCTTGCGTGCGATCTGCATGATCGCCATGAGCCGCTCGTGCTCGCTCGGGGTCTTCCCAGTGGTGGGGTCGCGGGTGACGTCACCGACCGACATGATGCCGAACTGCATGGTTCCTCCTTGGGTGCCGGTGGGGAGTCCGGCTCGCTCACGAGCCCGTTCTATGCGAACTCATAGACTTCAACGCCGCTGTCGGTGAGGTATTCCCACCTGCTCGCTGGCGTGTCGGCCTCGACCAGCATCCGCCACAACCCTTGGGACGGCACCGATCGTACGCGGCGCTCCCCCAAATCGGCCGATGGGCGCCGCGGCGTGTGTGCACAACTGCAGTGGATTTGCCGTGCCGGTTCGCGCGGGCCCGCGGCTGCAGGCCGTGGTGCCCCGGAATACCGGGCTTCGCGAGCCTCGGCCGCGAGCCCCGCCCCACGGGCTGAGCGAAATCCACTGCACTTGTGCACGCCACCACACGGACCCCAATTCCGCTCGCGGCGGCGACGGCGTACCCTCGTAGCTCGAGTCTCACGCAGGTGAAGGAGCGGCATGGCCAAGGACACGACGACGCGGACGGCACAACGCAGTGCCCGCACCCTCGGCTTCCGCAGGCGCGCCGCCAAGGCCGCCCCGGCCACGCCTCGCGCCACCTTCCGTCAGCTCCTCGCCCACCTCTTCGCGAACCCCGGCATGATGGCCGCCATCATTGCGATCTCGGTCGTGTTCGCCGGGTTCGAGCTCGCGCAGCCGCTCCTCGTGAACCTCCTCATCACGAACGTCGAGCACGGCGAGGTTCCGCAGTGGATCATCTGGACGCTGCTCGCGGTCGTGCTCATCGGCTCGCTCATCCAGGGTCTTCAGCACTACCTCCTGCAGCGCACGGGCGAGTCGATCGTGCTGCGCACGCGCCGCCGCCTCATCGCGAAACTGCTCCGGCTTCCTATTTCCGAGTTCGATGCCCGGCGCACCGGCGACCTCGTCTCACGTGTCGGCGCCGACACGACGCTCTTGCGCGCGGTCCTCACGCAGGGCCTCATCGAAGCGGCCGGCGGCTCGCTCACCTTCCTCGGTGCTGCCATCGCGATGCTCATCCTTGACCCGGTGCTGCTGCTCGTCACGGTCGCGGTCATTGGCAGTTCAATGGTGCTCGTCGGAGTCCTCGCGCTGCGGGTACGCACCGCAAGCGCCGCAGCTCAGGCGCAGCTCGGCACGCTGACGAGCGCGGTCGAGCGCGCGGTCACCTCCGTGCGCACGATTCGCGCGGCGGGCGCGGTGGAACGTGAAGAGGCAGTCATTTCGCGGGAGGCGCGCACCGCGTACGAGCGCGGCCTCGACGTTGCTTCCGCCTCCGCGTTCATCGTGCCCGTATCGGGATTCGCGGTGCAGGCGGCGCTCATCGGCGTGCTCGGCGTGGGTGGTGTCCGCGTCGCGGCGGGTCTCCTCTCGATTGCCGATCTCATCACCTTCATGATGTTCCTCTTCATGATGATCATGCCGCTCGGCCTGTTCTTCGGCGCCGTCACGGCCGTCAGCACGGCGCTTGGCGCGCTCGGCCGCATCGAGGAGATGCTCGCGCTGCCCACCGAGGACGAACTCGACGCCGCAAACACCACGGCCCCAAAGATCACGCTCCGCGGACCCGCAAACACGGATGCGGCACCTTTCTCGGCGACGATCGCCTTCGACGGCGTCTCCTTCCGCTACCCGACGAGCGTCGTGAACGCGCAGCGCGCACGCGAGGCTGCGATCGAGCGCCTCGATTCCCTCCAGCGCACAATGGGCAGCGGCCGCCCGGGCGCCGCCGCACCGACCCTCGACGAAACCCTCTTCCGGGCGGATGCCGGACTCGAGGTGGAGGCCCCGCTTGTCCTCGACCAGGTCACCTTCTCGGTGCCGCGCGGCACGCGCACCGCCCTTGTTGGCCCCTCCGGCGCCGGCAAGTCGACGACGCTCGCACTCATCGAGCGCTTCTACGACCCGACGGCTGGCGCGATCACGCTCGGCGGGGTCGATCTCACGCGCATCGACCGCTCCGAGCTGCGCACGCACATCGGCTACGTCGAGCAGGATGCGCCGGTGCTCGCGGGCACGCTCCGCGACAACCTCCTGCTCGGCAAGCGCGAAGCGACCGACGACGAGTGCGAGGCGGTACTCCGTGAGGTGAATCTCGCGCGGGTGCTCGACCGCTCCCGCGAAGGCCTCGACGCGCAAGTCGGCGAGGCGGGAGTCATGCTTTCGGGCGGTGAGCGTCAGCGTCTCGCGATCGCACGCACCCTGCTCGCCGCTCCCCCGATTCTGCTGCTTGACGAATCCACGTCGGCACTCGACGGAGAGAACGAGGCGCTCATGCGGGATGCCCTTGACCGCGTCGCTGAGGGTCGCACCGTCATCGTCATCGCGCATCGTCTGTCGACCGTCGTGGATGCCGACCAGATTGTCGTCATGGACGGTGGCCGCGTTGTTGGGCGTGGACGTCACAGCGAACTCGTGACGACGACACCGCTGTATCGGCGCCTCGCCGAGCACCAGTTGCTCGTCCCGGGGCGGTCACTCCGCCAGTAGCCGCCCGTACGTTATGCGGCAGCAAGTTCCGCGAGCGTCGTCACGGTGATGCCGTGCGTTTGCAGCGCCGTGAGCGCCGCGTCCCGCGTCGCGTCGGCAACCGCCGAGGTGAGGTCGTGGATGACGGTCACCTGAAGCCCCGCGCGACAGGCGTCGAGCGCTGTCGCCTTCACGCAGTAGTCGGTGGCGATCCCCACCACATCCACCTCGTCCACTCCTACGTCGGCGAGCACCGCCTGGAGCGTCTCGCCGTCGGAGGTGGCTCCTTCGAATCCTGAGTAGGCGGGCTCCCCCATCCCCTTCACCACGTGGATGTCGATGTGCCGGGTCTCAAGCGACTCGTGATATTCAGCACCCGGCGTGCCCGCGACACAGTGAACAGGCCAGGTGTCGACGAAGTTCGGCTCGGTCCCCTCGGCCGCGAAGTGGCCGCCGTTGTCACCGTCAGCGTCGTGCCAGTCGCGTGTGGCGACCACGAGGTCGTAGCGGTCGCCGTCCTCGTTAAGGTGCCGGGTGATGGCTGCTGCGACGGCTGCGCCGCCGTCGGTCGCCAATGCACCGCCCTCAGTAAAGTCGTTCTGGACGTCAACGATGATGAGTGCGCGGGTCATGGTCCCTCCGGATCGGCGCGGTGCTCTACTCGGACGCTACCAGCCGGCGAGGTCCTCACCGCAGTTGTAGGTGGCCGCAGTGATAGCGTCGAGCGCGTCTTGGTTGGTTTTCGAAGTCGGATCGCCCACGACGAAATACGCAAAGGTGATCTCCGTCCCCTGGTCGCCGTGAAGATACCCGGCCAGGCCGAGCACCTGGTTGAGGGTGCCGGTCTTCGCTCGGATCGAACCAATCGGCAGGTTCGTCATCCGTTTGTCGAGTGTGCCGGCACCACCGTTCGCGGGAAGCGCGTCAAGGATCGGCTGCTGGTGGCCGATGCCGGAGGTGATGACCTGCAAGAGCTCGACGACAAGGCGCGGGCGAAGGCGCGTGTTGCCGCTGAGTCCAGAACCATCCGTGATCGTCATGTCTTCGACGTCCAGCCCGAGGTCTTTGAGCGACTGCTTGATCGCCGGGTGGATGGCGGTGAAGGTGTTGCCGGTACCTCGCTTGATCGCGGTGAGGCGCGCGAGTGATTCGGCAAGCGTGTTGTCGGAGTCGCGGAGCATGTAGCCGACGAGTGCCGACACGGGTTCCGAAAGCACCTCACCAAGCTGCGTCGCCCCCTCAGGGGGCTTACCGTCCTTCACTTCGGTGACGGGGACGCCGAGTCTCTCGGCAAACGCTTCACCTGCTGCAATCGACGGTTTCTCACTGCGGGGCGAATGCTTGACCTTCGGATCCTTTCGGTCACCGTTGACCTGCAGTGCGGTGACGGGGCTGATGTAGCCGTTCGTGCGGTCGTCCTGGTGCCAGTTCTCGTTCCAATCCCCGTCAAAGAGGCTGTCATCGATCAGGATTCGTGAGATCTTCACGTCCTTCAGGGCGGGGTCCTTGCTGCGGGCGGTCTTCACCTGCTCGGCGAGGTCGCTGAGGAACGCGGTCGCACCGGAGTAGTAGCTCGGGATGCCGGGGGCAAGGGAGGACAGGGTTGGGTCGCCGCCGCCGACGAGCACCACTTCGCTCGGGTCGGCGCCCTGATACACGCGGGTGGGGATGCGATGGTCGGGGCCGAGCGTCGCGAGTGCGGCGGATGCGGTGAGCAGCTTCATCACGCTCGCGGGCGCGTTGGCCTGCTCGCCACGGTCATCGACAAGGACCTGGCCGGTGGCGGTGTCGACCGCGTAGCCGTGGAACTCGAGCGCCTCCGCCTTGTGCGAGAGCGCCTCGATCGAACAGGTGCGGTAGCCGTCAGCGCTTGCGGGGTTGTTCGGGGTGTCGGAGACGAGGGCGTGGGTCTTCGTGATGGGTGCCTGCTGGGCACGGTCTGCCGCGGTGACGACAGCTCCTGCGGCTCCTCCGCCGAGGAACCCGAGCGCGGCGAGCGCGAGCGCTGCGGCCCCGCCTGCGGCTTTCCTCCACACGGGGACGCGTCGGGCTTCGTCGCGACGCTGCTGCTTTCGACGTTCGGCTTCTCGCGCGGCCTGCTTCGCTTCGGAGCTGTACCCCTGCGTGCTCGCGCGTTCGCGGTCCTGCTTGCGAACGCGGCGGAGGGGGTTGAACACGTGCTGCTCCAAAGGATCGGTGAGGCGCTCGCATCTTAGGCGTTCGAAGTGACTGACGGGCGGCCTCTAGGCTCAGTGCATGCGCCTTTGGTCACTGCATCCTGCCCACCTCGACGGGAAGGGCCTAGTTGCGTTGTGGCGTGAGGGGCTTCTCGCGCAGGCGGTGATCCTTGAGCGCACGACGGGGTACCGGAATCATCCGCAGCTCGAGCGATTTCGTGCGTGCCCGAAGCCGCACGCCGCGATCGTGAGCTACTTGCTCGCGGTGCACGACGAGGCCACTGCTCGTGGCTATCGATTCGACCGAAGCCGCATCGAACGTGGTACCGACGTGCTTCTGGGTAGCGACGCTGTGTCAGCGGCCTCCGAATCGTTCAACACTGCCCACCGCCGGAATTGCCCGGACGACGCGACGATTCCGCCGATTGAGGTGACGCGTGGGCAGCTCGACTACGAGGCGCAACATTTGCGCGCGAAGCTCATGACGCGTTCACCCGGCGATCTCTCGCGGCTCGACGGTGTACCGATTCGTGCGCACCCGCTCTTCGTCGTCGTGCCTGGAGCAGTCGCCGCCTGGGAACGGGTGAGCTAGCACCCAGGCCCCAGGCGACCGGCGACGCAGACTCTGCGGACTCCCGCTCGGGCGGATCCGTGACGCCGCGTGCACAACTGCAGGAGATTTCCGCGCACGCTCGAAGGCAGCCCCGCTCACCCCGCACCCGGTGACGCGACGCGGCGCGTGCACAACTGCAGTGAATGCGCCATCCGCCTCCCGTGAGATGCCACCGCTTTCCGCAGAACGCCGGGGCTCGTGATGGCCACTGCCCCGCACGCGATCTCGCCGGTACTGCAGTTGTGCACGGCTCTCGAACGGAAGCCCCGCACGGATGCTGACGCGCGTGCCGACGAGATGCACTGCAGTTGTGCACGCAGCGGCGCGCGAGGACAAGCCGCGCCGGGTGCTGCACCGACGCGGCAGCAGAACAGGCCGCGCACGACGACGGAGGCGGTGGTGGGGCGGGCATTGCCCGCCCCACCACCGCCTCCGTGTCACATCCTCACCGGTTCGGCGAGGCGAAACGCGCGCGCGAGAAGGACTACTCGGAGGCTCCCGAGCGGCGTCGACGCACCAGGAGCAGCGTCAGGCCAAGCCCGAGCGCGAGCAGCGCTCCGGCGAGTGGCAGCGCGTTGAAGACGCCACCCGTCGAGATGAGCCCGTCGAAGAACCCGTCACCTGCCTCGTGGATCGTGAGCGTGAAGGAGCGGGTAATCACCGTCCCATCCTCGAGGGTCACCGTCACGGTCACCGGGAAGGTCCCCAGCTGCGTGGGTGTGCCTTCGATGACACCCGTTTCTGGGTTGTACTCGAGCCCACCAGGCAGGCCGCTCACATCGGTCGTACTGCCACCGGGAAGCGGTCCCACCGGGATCGGCGTGATCGGTTCACCGATCGTGCCGTCGGTGTCCGGGATACTCGGGAGCTCGGTCGTCGGCTCAGCAGGGTTCGTCACCGTGATGACGAAGGTCTCCGAGGAGGTGTTGCCCGCCGGGTCGGTGACGGTCACCGTCACGAGGTAGTCCCCGGGCGTCGTCGGTGTGCCCGTGATCGTGCCCGTAGCCGGGTCGAACGTGGTCCCGTTGGGAAGACCGGTCACCTCGATGGTGGCGTTCGGGTCGTCAACCTTCACCGTGACCGTCGTGATCGGCTGGCCAGCGACGACCTTCTGGTCGCTGATCGGGGTGATCGTCGGCGCGTCGTCATCATTCACGGTGATGACGAACACTTCGCTCGAGCTGTTGCCTGCTGCATCAGTCACGGTCACCGTCACCGGGTAGCTTCCCGGCACCGTCGGGGTGCCCGAGATCGTGCCCGTGGTCGGATCGAAGGTGACGCCGTCGGGCAGACCCGTCACGACGATAGTCGCGGCAGGGTCATCGACGGTGATCTTGACCGGCGTGATCGGCGTGCCAGTCGTGGTCGTCTGGTCTGCGATCGGGTCGATCACCGGCGCGGTTTGGTCGAACACGGTGATGACGAAGGTCTCCGTCGTCGGGTTCCCCGCTTCATCCGTCACCGTCACCGTCACCGGGTAGGTGCCCGGGATGGTGGGGATGCCGGTGATGACGCCGGTTGCCGGGTCGAAGGTGACCCCGTCTGGGAGGCCGTTGACGATCGGCGTGACGGGCGCGTCGGTTACGACCGTGATCGGTTCGATTGCCTGACCTGCAGGAACCTTCTGGTCAAGGATCGCACCGATGGTCGGCGGGGTGACGTCGAGCACGGTGATCGTGGTGGTCACGGTGGTCGTGTGGCCGCTCGCGTCGGTTGCCGTCACGGTGACGGGGTACGTACCGGGCGTCATCGGGGTGCCGATGATGCCGCCAGCAGCCGGGTCATACACGGTGCCTTCAGGAAGGCCCGTCACCTCGATGGTCGCGGTGGGGTCATCCACGGTCACCGGGATGGTCGGCATCGCCTTGTCCTCTGGAACGGTGACGGCAGGGATCGGGTCAAGGACCGGAGCCGCATCGTCAAGCACCGTGATCGTGAAGTGCACGCGGGAGGTGTTCCCAGCAGCATCCGTCGCGATCACCGTGATCTGGTAGGAGCCGGGCGTCGTGGGGGTTCCCGTGATGAGGTGCGTCAGCGGGTCGAAGCTCACGCCATCCGGGAGCCCAAGCACCGTGTAGATGGCGAGCGGGTCATCGCTCGACACCGTGACCGGCGCGATGGCGTTCCCGACGACAACCGTCTGGTCGGTGATCGGCGCGAGCTTCGGGGCTCCTGCGTCGTCCACCGTGATCGTGAAGGTGATCGAAGACATGTTGCCTGCAGAGTCGGTTGCCGTCACCGTAACCGGGTAGGTGCCGCTCGTGGTGGGGGTTCCGGCGATGAGGCCGGTGGCCGGGTCGAAGGTGACCCCATTGGGGAGACCGTCGACGACGACCGTGGCACTCGGATCGTCCGTCACGACGTTGATCGGCGTGATCGCCGAGCCGACGATCCCGTGCTGGTCATCAATCGGCGTGATGACGGGCGCGGTGGCGTCAGTGACGGTGATCGTGAAGTACTCGGTGCTTGAATTTCCAACAGCATCCACGACGACGACCGTGACCGTCGTCGGGTAGCTGCCCGGCGTGGTCGGTACGCCGACAATCGCGTGGCTGTTCGGGTCATAGACGAGCCCCTCGGGAAGGCCCGTGACGATGACCGCTGCGTTCGGGTCGGACACGGTGACCGGGATCGGCGTGATCGCCTGGTCTTCTGGAACCGACACGTCCGCGATCGGCTGGATCGTGGGCGCGAGCTGGCTGATGACGTGGATGACGAAGGGCTCCGTGCTCACATTGCCCTCTGCATCGGTCGCTGTCACGCTCACCGGGTAGTCGCCGACTGCGGTCGGCGTGCCAGTGATCGTTCCGGTCGCCGGGTCGAACGTCGCACCGGCGGGGAGACCGTTCACCGTGATGGTCGCGTTCGGGTCGTCCGTCTGCACCTGGATTGGGGCGAGTGCGGTTCCGAGCGGAACCACGACATCGTCAATCGGGGTAATGGCGGGCGCGTTGGGGTCGTTCACCGTGATGATGAACGTCTCGGTGGAGGTGTTTCCTGCCGGGTCGGTTGCGGTCACGGTCACGGAGTAGCTGCCGACGGTGGTCGGGGTGCCTGAGATCGTGCCGGTGGTCGGGTCGTAGTTCACACCGGTAGGGAGTCCATCGACGGTCACGGTCGCGGTCGGGTCATTTTGGACGACCGTGACGGGCGTCATGGGCGACCCAGCGTTGACGGCCTGGTCGTCGATCGGGGTGATGGCCGGTGCACTCGGGTCGGTCACGGTGAAGACGAAGGATTCGCTCACCGTGTTGCCGCTCGGGTCGGTCACGACGATGACGACGGGGAAGGTGCCGATGACGGTCGGGGTGCCGACGATCGTGCCGGTGGCCGGGTCATAGACGAGACCGTCTGGGAGGCCGTTCACCTGGACGCCCGCGCTGGGGTCGTTGACGACGACCGGGATCGCGGTGATAGCCGATCCTGCCGGAGCCGTTTGGTCAGCGATCGCTTCGATCGTCGGTGCGGTGGTGTCGAGCACCGTGATGGTGAATGTCTCACTGGAGGTGTTCGCTCCCGCACCGGTCGCGATGACGGTCACCGGGTAGCTTCCCGGTGTCGTCGGGCTGCCCGAGATCGTGCCACTGGCAGCGTCGAAGGTCACGCCATCCGGCAGGCCAACCACCGTGTACTGCGCGGCCGGGTCGTCACTGGTGACGGTAACGGAGGCGATTGGTGTGCCCTCATTCACGGTCTGGTCGCTGATCGGCGCGATGACGGGCGGCGTTTTGTCGGTCACGGTGATGACGATTGCTTCGTAGGCGGTGTTGCCCTGCTGGTCGGTGACACTCACTGTGACCGGGTAGGTGCCCGGTGTGGTCGGCGTCCCGATGATTTGCCGGGTTGCAGCGTCGACGAGAAGACCGTCAGGCAGACCCGTCACGCTCACGGTTGCGGTCGCGTCATCGGTCACGATCTGGATCGGCAGGATGGCAATGTCTTCCGGAACCGTGAGGTCGTTGATCGGCGCGAGTTGCGGAGCGGTCGCGTCGTTCACGGTGATCGTGAAGGTCTCGCTCGTGGTGTTGCCTGCCGCGTCACGCGCAGTGACCGTGACCGGATAGGCGCCTGACGTGGTCGGCGTCCCGGAGATGACACCCGTTGCTGGGTCGAAGGTGACACCTGCCGGGAGACCGTCAACGGTCACGACCGCGTTCGGGTCGTCGACCTTCACGGTGACGGGAGTGATCGCCTGGCCCTGGTTGAGGGTCTGGTCGTCGATCGGGGTGATCGTCGGCGCATTCTCGTCGGTGATCGTCATGATGAAGGTTTCGCTTGATGCGTTCCCTGCAGCATCCACCGCGGTGACGGTGACGACGTAACTTCCCGGTGTGGTCGGGGTGCCCGAGATCACGCCGGTGGCGGGGTCGAAGGTGACACCTGCCGGGAGGCCGTTCACCTGAATCGTCGCGTCAGGTTCGTTCACCGTCACCGGGATGGGTGCGATGGCGGTACCTGCCGGAGCGGTCATGTCGTCGATTGGCGTGATCGCGGGAGCGTTCGCGTCGATGACGGTGATGGTGAAGGTCTCCACAACCGTGTTGCCCGCGGCATCCCGAACGCTCACGCTCACCGGGTAGCTTCCGGGGATGGTGGGGCTGCCAGCGATGATGCCGGTGACCGGGTTGTACGTCACACCATCCGGAAGGCCAGTAACAGTCGTTTCGAGCGTCGGGCTGTCCGGGTCGCTTGCGACGACCTGGATGGGGGCAATGGCGCTGCCCGCGTTGACGTTCTGGTCAGTGATCGGCTCGATCACCGGCGGGGTGCTGTCGAACACGTTGATCGTGAAGGTCACGAGCGTTGTGTTGCCGGCAGGGTCGATGGCGAGCAACTGCATGGGGTAGTTGCCCGGCACGGTCGGCGTGCCGCTGTAGGTGCCGGTGGCCGGGTCGAAGGTGATGCCAGCGGGCGGGGCGGACGTCACCCAGCTCACGTTCGGGTCATTCGAAACGGCCGTGATCGGGGTGATCGGGGTGCCGCTCGGGACGGACACGTCGGCGATGGGCTGCACCGTCGGAGCGGTCGTGTCGAGGACGGTGATCGTGAAGTCCTGCTTTGAGGTGTTCCCGGCGGCATCCGTTGACGTCACCGTGACGACGTACTCGCCCAGTGTCGTCGGGGTGCCGCTGATCGTGCTCGTCGCGGGGTCGTAGCTGAGTCCATCCGGCAGGCCCGTAAGGGTCGTGGTTGCACTCGGATCGTCGACGGTGACGGCGATGGGGACGATGGGCTCGTCTTCCGGGACTCGACGGTCGGCGATGAGCTCGATCACAGGCGGCACCGTGTCGGTGACCGTGATGATGAAGGTTTCCGTGCTCGGGTTGCCCGCTGCGTCGTTAGCGATGACCGTGACGGGGTAGCTTCCGGGTGTGGTCGGGGTGCCCGAGATCGTGCCGGTCGTCGGGTCGAAGGTGACGCCGTCGGGGAGGCCGGTGACGGCGATGGTCGCGTTCGGGTCGTCCGTCGTGACCGTGATCGGCGTCATCGGGCTGCCGCCGGGAGTGGTGACGTCATTGATCGGCGTGATGGCCGGAGGCGTGACGTCCACGACGGTGATCGTGAAGGTGGTGCTCGTGGTGTTGCCCGCCGGGTCGGTCGAGGTGACCGTCACCGGATAGGTGCCGGGTGTGGTCGGGGTGCCGGTGATGTCACCGGTCGCTGGGTCGAAGGTGACGCCTGCGGGCAGACCGGTGACGGTGGTCGTGGCCGTCGGGTCGTCCGTGGTGACCGTGATCGGTGTCATCGGGTTGCCCACGGGGGTCGTCACGTCCGCGATCGGCGCGATATAGGGAGCAGTCTCGTCCGCGACGGTGATCGTGATATCGCGGGTGGCGGTGTTGCCAGCCGCATCCGTCGCGGTGATCGTCACGGTGTACACGCCCGGAGTGGTCGGTGTGCCCGAGATTTCGCTGTTGGCGAGGTCGTAGCTGAGCCCATCGGGAAGTCCGGTGAAGGTGAGCTGCGCACCCGGGTCATCGACGGTCACACTGATCGGTGTGATCGCGGTGCCAGCGACGCCGCTGCCGTTGTTCGCCGTGATGACCGGGGCGGTGGTGTCCGTCACGGTGAGGATGACGGTGCCGTTCGTCACGGTACCGTTCTTGTTCCGTGTCGTGTAGTCGATCTGGTAGACGCCCGGCTCGGTGGGAGTGCCGGTGATCTCGCCGGTGGCGTCGTTGAAGGTGAGGCCCGTGGGCAGCGTCGTCACCGTCGTTGTTGCAGCCGGGTCGGTCTCGATCGAGATCGGGGTGATAGCGACATCCTCAGGGACGGTCACATCCTGCGTGGCCGCAGTGTTGATCGGCGTGACCTCGTAGGTGATCGTGGTCGTGGACGTGTTCCCGGAGGGGTCGACTGCGGTGAAGACGACCGGGTAGCTGCCGACCGTGGTCGGCGTGCCGGTGAGAAGGTTCGTTGCCGGGTCGAAGGTGACGCCCGCGGGAAGTCCGCTCACGGTGATGGTAGCCGTCGGGTCGTCGATCGTAACGAGGTACGGCGTCATCTCGTAACCGACCGGGTTCGTAATGTCGGTCATGACACCGAAGGCCGGCAAAATGTTGTCGTACACCTCGATGGTAAACGTGGTCGTTGAGGTGTTGCCCTTCGCGTCCGTTGCAGTGACAGTGACCGTCGACGTGCCGAGGTTGTTCGGGACGCCGGTGATCTCGCCGGTCGCCGGGTTAAAGGTGAGCCCCGCTGGAAGACCGGTCACCGAGTAACTGGCGGCCGGGTCGTCACTCGTGACGGGGATGGGCGTGATGGCGGTGCCGACCGGCGTGCGGACATTCGAAATCGGCGTGATCGCAGGCGGAGTCTTGTCGGCAGGGTTGATCGTCACTGGCACGATGTCGTGCGCTTGGACGGTTGAGCCGTCGGCACGCGTCACTGTGTACGTGATGTCGACGTTGAAGGTGCCGGCTGTCGTCGGGGTGCCGGTGATGAGGCCGGTTGCCGGGTCGAAGCTGAGTCCCGCTGGGAGACCAGAGTTCACCTTGAGGCCGGAGAACACGGCGCCCGCCGGAAGACCAGTCGGGATGACGTTGCCGAGGTAGCTGTCGCCAACGGTTCCGCCTGGAAGCGGCGTATCGGTGATCATAATGTCCCCAGTGAGCGGAATCGTGCTCACCGAGCCGTCGGCCGCAGTAATCGTAGCGGTCACCGTCACGGGCACTGTGCCAGCAACGGTCGGCGTACCCGTGATCTTGCCCGTCGCCGGGTCGAGCTTGAGGCCAGCAGGCAGCGTGCTCGACGTGTAGTTCACGCGTGCACCGCTCGGCGGCGTGACGGAGAACTGAGCGCCAGCGTAGGGTTCACCAACTGACCCGGCCGGGGTCACAATCTTGGACGGGAGCGCGATAAAGGAGTCAGCGCTCATGCGCGTGCCAGATGGGTTATAGAGTGTCGCGGTATACGTCGTTGGGGCGGTCAGGCCGTCAGGCACGGTGAAGTTGCAACTGGACAGCGTGCCCGTACTGGTCGTGCTGAGGTTCAGGCAGTCCTTCACCACGTTGCCTGCCGGGTCCGTCCACAGGATCTTGAATCCGCTCATGTTTGGCGGAAGGCCAACAGTGGAGGTCGGTGCCGTGTTGCCGTTGATCGCTGGCTTCGTCGTGGTGTTGTAGTTCAGAACGTCAAACTTCGGGTCGCCGGGGAGGAGCGCAAACTTCACGTTGCTCGCACCGCCGATCACACCGCCGTTCGTTTGGTACGCGGCGAGCTGGGATGACGGGGAGGCCCAGTTGTTGTTGTCCCACGGCCCATAGACAATGGTCCCGTTGGGAGCGTCAATGCGGACGTTCATGAACGTCTTATTGACGTCTGCCGGAGCCGCTTTCCAGGTCATGTCGAATTCGCCGTTGGCGTTCGTGTAGCTGTAGATGGTTTCCGCAATCCACGCGGTCGGGTTCGCAGCAACCTGAGCCTGGATATAAGTCTGAAGCTGCTCTTCGGTCCATCCCGGATGCAGACTCTTCCACTGGTTGATGAGGTTGATCGCGCCGTTGGTGAGGTAGGAGGCAGTGACCTTCACGCCGGCTGCGGGCTTGTCGCCGAGTGCCGGGTCATAGTTCGCGCCAACGGTCGCGCCCCAGGTGTGTGCCCAGTCCCAGAACACGGCACCGGAAACATTGCCGGGGTCGATGGCGGAAGCGCCGCTCGTCCCTGAGCGGTCGACCTGGAGCGCGTCAGGAAGTTCCTGCGAGGCGAGCGGGATTTCACGGAGGGTGATATTCCAGTTCTCGACGTAGTGTCCCGCCATGTTCCAGGCGTTGGCGTCGCGTTTGGTGGAAGTGCCGAGCACGTACTGCGATTCACCGAAGGAAATCTCGTACTTGGTACTGTCCGGGTTGTCGATCCACACGCGGAGCTGCTCGGCCGGGCCGGCTGCGAAGGTGTGGAGCGTGCCTGCAGCGTCGCGGTAGTCATCGAGTTCGATCACGAAGGAGCCGGTCGCGCCATTGATCGTGCGGGTGACGTCGTAGTAAGTCGGGCTCACCGCGCCGTCTTCATCCACCCAGTAGGCGTACACCTTAGCGCCGTTGATGGGGGTGTCGAGCGGGTTGATGACCGTCACGAGACCTTGCTGGTCTTGATAGACGCTTCCGGCGACGGTGTGGATCGCTCCCGGCGCCGTGCCGGGCGAGTAGATCGCGGTATCGGCGTCTGCCGCGCGTGCAGGCGCAAGCAGAGTCGGGCTCATGATGAGGGGGATTACGAGCGCTGCCAGGAGGAGGAGCGCGAGACGACGAAGATACCGAACTGCTGGCATGCGACTGCTTTCCTTCGTACGGGGCTGGGTCGGCCTGATCCGAAGTATTACATCAGCGGCCATGGATGCCGCTTAAATTACAGGCTAATGCGAAACGCTCCGACACGCGAGAGATTTTCACGAAGATCGATTGGTGAGGTGGAACCGTCTCGTCGTGGGTAGTTGGAACGAGATAACAAGCCCTCAACTCGCCGTGAGCTTTGGGCGTTCATGGGCCTGGCCCGGAGGTGCGCGGAGGGTCGCAAAGGTTCACACCGTGAAGAAAGTTCCGCTGCACGGCCGCTCCGAACGCTCGCTCCTGTCGATGCTGGGACAGGAGGGGTCTGGGGACGTGCTGTCTGCGCTGGACCGGAGTGTTCTAGGCACCCTGCTGCCAGCAGGGTGCCCGGGGATTGCCGGGGCGCCGCCGTGCACAACTGCAGTGGATTCTTGAGCCAGCCGCTTCGTCTGCCGCGCCGAGCCGCGTCAGTCCGCGGATGCACGAGGGCTCGTCACGCCATAGCTCGCGGATCTCCTGCAGTTGTGCACGCGACAGCGGGGTGGCTTGTCGCGGGCATCTCGCCGCCCAGCCGAAATCTCCTGCAGTTGTGCACGACCGGCGCGTGATCGCTTCGCCGGATTTCCGACCTCGGGCGGTCATGACTCTGCGAGGCCGGGACATCGCGCCGCGGCCTGAGCCGTACTCAGGCCTCAGCAGGAACGTGCTACCTGATGAGCCTTCAGCTGCCGCAGCCGGCAGGTTCCCCGCTCGCGCGGGGAGCACCAGTGGGCCGAGCTCAAGCAGTCCGAAGTGCCGGGATCACCCCCGCTCGCGCGGGGAGCACTCGCCCACGAGCGGGAAGGTGACGTCGGAGGTGGGATCACCCCCGCTCGCGCGGGGAGCACCTCGTCGAGAAGCGCCGTCGCGTCATGCAGTGGGGATCACCCCCGCTCGCGCGGGGAGCACCTTCGTCGAAATCGTCTTCTTCATGCTGCTTCCGGATCACCCCCGCTCGCGCGGGGAGCACACGCATCTGGCTGGTCGTCTCGCGCACACGGATGGATCACCCCCGCTCGCGCGGGGAGCACTCAGGGTGGCTTTGCGTGCCGTGAGTCGGGATGGGATCACCCCCGCTCGCGCGGGGAGCACACCTCGGAGTGCCACCATCCCTCGTCGACGAGGGGATCACCCCCGCTCGCGCGGGGAGCACTTGCCTTCGTTGCATTGCATTGCCCGCCTGGCAGGATCACCCCCGCTCGCGCGGGGAGCACTCGATGAGCGTGCCGCGCGTCTACGGCAGGAGAGGATCACCCCCGCTCGCGCGGGGAGCACGAGGGTGGCCTGCGTCTCGGCCTGCTTGAGCGCGGATCACCCCCGCTCGCGCGGGGAGCACAGCGCGCCGCCTCGGTCCGTGAAAAGTCGCCAAGGATCACCCCCGCTCGCGCAGGGAGCACGTTATGGCGACGGGTGCGGCTTCGTCCGGTGTGGGATCACCCCCGCTCGCGCGGGGAGCACCAGCCGACGCCAACACCACAAGCTGCGCACGCCGGATCACCCCCGCTCGCGCGGGGAGCACTGCACGGTGTAGGTGATGAGCTGGCCGCTGGGGGGATCACCCCCGCTCGCGCGGGGAGCACTTCGGCGGCCTGCTCGTCGTCCTCGTCAGCATCGGATCACCCCCGCTCGCGCGGGGAGCACCCAACCGCAGCGATGAGCCAGCCAAGGCCGAAGGGATCACCCCCGCTCGCGCGGGGAGCACCCTGGTATCGCGTACAGGCTCCCGAGCACCGCGGGATCACCCCCGCTCGCGCGGGGAGCACTCCAAGAGTGGCGCGCACAGGCGTGGTGTGAGCGGATCACCCCCGCTCGCGCGGGGAGCACAGCCTTTCTCTCCGACGGGGTTTCTCGTGCTGCGGATCACCCCCGCTCGCGCGGGGAGCACCTAATCGGCCCCTGCTCGCGGTCCTCGGAGCGCGGATCACCCCCGCTCGCGCGGGGAGCACTCAGTGCTCACCGTGCTCCGGCAAGTGTTCGCGGGATCACCCCCGCTCGCGCGGGGAGCACGCTGTCGTGGGCTCAAGCTGCAGCTCATACTGGGGATCACCCCCGCTCGCGCGGGGAGCACGGATGCGCTCGCCAAATGTCCAATCGGGAGGGGGGATCACCCCCGCTCGCGCGGGGAGCACCACCACGGTCGAGATGATGAGTCGGCGAGTGTGGGATCACCCCCGCTCGCGCGGGGAGCACAACCCAAGTAGCTCCGACCCCCCATCCCCAGGCGGATCACCCCCGCTCGCGCGGGGAGCACTTCATCCCAAACCTCGGATACCCACCGTTTGAGGGATCACCCCCGCTCGCGCGGGGAGCACTACGACATCGAGGACGAGCGCGAATGGCGACGCGGATCACCCCCGCTCGCGCGGGGAGCACTCTTCGCGCAGCTCGGAGCCTGGATCGACAGTAGGATCACCCCCGCTCGCGCGGGGAGCACAGAAAGTGAGCGCCCCCGGTGCATGGATCGCGGGGATCACCCCCGCTCGCGCGGGGAGCACGCCGTGTCACTTGACACGTAGGTAGACGTGTCGGGATCACCCCCGCTCGCGCGGGGAGCACATCGTCGCACCCGGCGGGCGTGGCTCGTTTCTGGGATCACCCCCGCTCGCGCGGGGAGCACTCCATTTCGAGCCACTTAGACGACATGCCCCGGGGATCACCCCCGCTCGCGCGGGGAGCACACTTCTTGATCAGGCTTTTTGATCCAATCCCGAGTCGACCCTAATGACTTTTCTTGCGAAGTCGCGACGCGCCGGACCATCCAGTTCTCATTTGCTGGCTTGACGGCGGAGCTGACCGTGGACGGAACAGCACCGTCATCCCCTCAACATCACGAGGCGTCCACTCGTGCCGATGAGTGCGATAGCCAAAGCCCTGCTCGACGGAGTGGTCTTCAAAGACGAGGAGGGCCCCGCCCGTCGCTGCTTCCGCAACGACGAGTTCCCAAAGACTGTCACGCAGACGCGGGTTCACTCGCCCAACGAAAACTCCGGCAGATATCTCGGCCAACCACCTCGTGAGGTGTCCGCGAAGGCCCACGGGGCAAGCGCGCAGTACCAAGACAATCATTTGAGCGACTCAGGGTCGAAGTAGTTCACTCCAGCGGCGACGACGTCTGCCCGGTCATCCCAAAGGCCGAGCGATGACATGTCTTCCTCTTGCGACATAACCAACAAATCTGGGTCCTCTGGCGACATGAGCTGAATCAGGTCGTCGACAATACGTTCCATAAGTCGGCTCGTGAGAATTCGGTCGCGCATTTCCCGTCGAACGGTCGACGCTAGATCATTCCCACGCGACATCCGCTCATCACCAAACTGCCAATTCGCAACGACTTCAAAAGCAGCCGGAATCGCCAATTCAGCCTTATACAAATCAGCGATGTCATACACAAAACTTCGATCATGGCCCGTGTGGACAAAGCCGAGCCCCGGCGACAGTCCCAACGCCGCGACAACGCCGTGCACCACCCCATAGAGGCAGGCATTCGCGGCCGACAAGGCTTGATTGATCGGATCGGCGTCAGCAAAGTCATGAGGGTCATACGTTCGTCGCGTCCATTCGACTCCGGTCTCTCGAGACCATTGACGATAGATACGGCGAACACGGGCGCCTTCCCGCCCACGCAATTGCTGCATCGTGAGCGCAGAAACGTCTTCTCCCGGAAAACGCCTGGAATACATCGCTCGGGCCACAGCAAGGCGAGAGTGAGTGTTTGACACTAATCTCGCCTGCCGTTCGAGCAGTCGCGTTGATCGCCCCAGCGGTCGCCCACTGGCGTAGTAACGCACGCCTCGCTCACCCACCCAGACGACCGCACATCCACCGTCAGCCACCACTGACATTGCCGCGTGAGTTACGCGCGTGCCAGGCCCAAGCATCAATACTGCGAGACCTGCGCTCGGAATGTACATGGTCCCGTTCTCGTCACTCGCGGTCACCGCATTGTCGTCACGAGCAATGGTGCATTGCTCGAGATATAGGAAGCTCACGCGATCTTCAACTCGAGCGAGCTCCCCGGGCGGTGTCGGTCGATACGCCAGCGACATGTCAACGTCACACAGTCAGCTGCTGAGTCGGAGCGAGCGTCAGCAGGCCACACCCGTAAGCCTTTCCTCGACCGACACCCGCGACAAGCGCCTGGCGGAGTCGGTCAACGTTCGTCACTTCGATCAGCCCATCGAACCGAGCCACACCGAGCGTGACGGTCTTGCCGTCGCGGGGAAAGCGAAGCGTTGCCCGTTCGGTGACGGTAACAGCGGCCTCAGCACCCTCGTCGCCTTCAAGCTCGACGCCCGCTGGCGGAAGAAACCGCACGCCCAACGTGTCGGCACGCTCACTGAGCCACCGCGTCTGCTGGGAAATTGTGACGTGTGCATATCGACGCTTCCGCCCCTCCGCGTCCGTCACCACATGGCTCGGGTTCGCGACGAGACGAAACGCAAATCGTTGCCCCACCTGGAGCCGAGCGAGGAGCCCGGCGTAGTCGCGAGACTCCCATGTCACCTGCTCCGACCATCCGGCCTGTTCCTGCACATGTTCGAACGAAGGCCGACCGCTGCTCAGCACATACAGCTTCACACCGTCACGGTCTCGATCGATCCGCCACAGCGGACGCGACTCAGTTCCGTGCGGAAACGCCGCCAAGACTGCCGCGTGCATCGCCTGCGGGTTAGCGAGCAGTTTCTGCGTGCCGCGTCTTGCCGGATTCAATTCCATCCGTGAGAGATACATGGTTATTCCTCTCCCAAAAGGGCCAGTGCATCGTGTTCGAGGACACGGCGCCCCACTGGGTTCGCCACCTCGAGCCACTCGAGGCGAATCTTGCGCCACGCATATTCACGATGACGCTGGTCAAAACTGATCGGCTCGTCGCGAACACGACCGTCAGCGATTTCACCTGCTTTGACATCTCGAGAAATCGCGAGTCGGACTGTCTGCGGCTGGTCGCGTCGGTACCACTCGGCGGCACGCCACGGCTCGCTCCGAAGAGCTTCAGACAGATCCGCGTCACGAACACCGAGCACCAATCGGGCGGACGGCGGGCACGCCCGACGCCCCAAATAGAGCGGAAAGACCGGTGAAGAAATCGCGTGTGCAAGACCCTCAAGCAGGCTGCTTTCACCTTCGAGACCAACGGTGAACTTCGCGTCGGTCAGGTAGTCACGGTAGGTCAGCGGCTTCGACTCACCAGTGCGCTGATGATGCACTGTCTGAAAGTCAGTGAGTCGGCGCCCGTGCTGGTCCGCACGTACACCGAACTTGAGTCCAGCTAGCTCGGTAAGAGGTTCGCTTCGACGAATACCCTTAGCCGCGGCAAGGAGACCAATCACGCCACTCTTTGTTGGCATCGCTTCAGTCGCGCGATGCACAAAGCGACTCCCGCTCCCCCAGGCCTGCAATGGTCCTGCGAGCTCAAGAACGAGAGTTGGCATTACTCGCCTCGGCCACTTGTCACCACGTCGCGGAGCTCTTCCAAGAGCTCCGGCATCGTGCATCGAGTGGCAATGCCCTCAGCACTTTCAATGGCGTCAGCACCGACGACATTCTCCGTTGCGATGAAGAACGCAGCCTCCGGAGCGGTTCCAAATGCCTCGTCCCCCGCTGCAGCCGTTTGAACCAGGCGTTCAACAGCCTCGGGCAACACACCCTGATCACTGCGGATCGCCGACTCGAATGCACCAACCAGGTTAATTGACTGGTCGCGACGCACTTCGACAAGGACAAAGCCCGGACGTGTGCGGTTCGCGAACGTGTTCTGCTTACCTGTCGGCATGCTCATGACAAATGATTGAACGAACGCACGAAGTCCGCGAAGCGCGGCTTCCTCATCCCCGAGCGAGTATTCAAGTTCAGTCATGTCGACGGTCGCGTACCGGTACAGCGTCGCCGAAGTGAACTCCACCGTGCCGAGCACGCCGGCGCCTGCACCCGTCTCTTCGGCGATGGGGTTGTCGTCCATGGCGGTAAAGAAGTCGAATTCGTTCACGGCAGGGTGCACGCTCAGTGCGTGACTGACCTGGCATGCCGCATCCACATTGAGTTCCGGGTCCTCGGCGACCATGCGACCAAACAGGGCAAGGTCAATCGAGCGGTCTTCAAGGAACGCTGCCTTGACCTCCTTCTTCACAAGCGCCGTGCCGTTGTGGGCGACGACCGCCAACTCCGCCAAACGCTCGATTTGCTTCCGCGCAAGAAAGAGAAGGTAACCGGTCTTCGTCGCAGTGCTGTTCTTCTCCGCCTTATCCGTCTTGATGTTCGCTGCAGCGAAGACTGCCTTGGAAAGGTCCAGGGCGGTGTCGGCGTCGATCGAAGCGTCGATCTCCTGAATCTTGGCGGCAACACGGTCTGCAGCCACACGCGTGCGCTCGCCGAGGTCGCTCATGTCGAGCGTCGACTGGAAGTCCCGACGAACGGCGTTCTTCCAGGCCTGGCTGGAAACGCGGGCACGGGTGACACCGCCGAAGACGGCAGTCTTCGGTGATCCGTTGTCGTCACGGTTGATGCAGGACGGCGGAACGGTCTGGAGGACGTGGATGTCGACAAAGGTACGAGTCATGATCTGCTCCAAAGGATTCTGCGCGGAGGCGCGAGATGGTTACGCGTGTGAGGTTTCGGTGGCGATATCAGCGGGGCGAGAAGCGCGGGCAATTGCGTCACGGCTCCATCGCAGTCGCGCCCGGTCGCGCGTCGCAGGGGAAGCGAAGTCGTAGAGGTCTGCTGCGAGACGCCCATAGTCAAGGCCGATTTCGGCTGACCGGAACTGACGAATGAGCCCGGTGATGTGACGGACAAGTTCCTCGTTCGTCGTGGAGGTCACGAGGGCGGAGAACCGTCGCATCGTGGGCTTCTCGCGATCCGCAGCATCATCGGGACGAGCCAGACGGCGAAGGGCTGCGCCAAGAGGAATGCCCGGTTGGTGCGCAGAAAACTCGCGTCCGCCTTGCTGGTGGAGTCCGAAGAGACCAAGCGATGTTGCGATCGCAAATTCCGCTCGACTCGGCTCGTGCCCATGCCCGATCAGACGCTCATCGATCCCATCGAACATGGCTCTGTAGGCGAGCGGGTCACGCCCCACAGGACCTGTCAGGCTCGCACGAAGCGCGGCAAGCTCTGCACGGGCAGCGCTCTCGTTACTCGCGCTCCCCGTACCGTGATAGCCACGCATGAGTTCGGTGGCTCGTCGCTGCACATGCTCACTCACGCCGTGCCGCGGCGAGAAGGTGTTCTCAGTCATCCCCGTGCTCCTCGTGTTCAGGGGTTGTGGGTGCGGAAGAATCTGCATTCGAGATCACGTCTCCGAGGGCCTTTCCAAGCTGCCAGCGGAATCGAGACGAGGCAGTACCGACCGTGAGCACTTGACCCTCTGGATGGAATCGGCTGTCAACCACACGCCCTACCCAAGCACCAGGTGGGGCTGCAGCCACCAATCGCTCAGCCGACGCCTGTGCAGCACCACGAACGTGCTGCGTCCACCGCGCAAGTGAACTGTTGAGATCGGAATCAATCCGAAGTGTGCCCAGCCATTCCGGGTAGCTTCGATCAAATTCCGCGAACAGTTCCGCTTCGGCACGAGCGCCCGCCCCGACAGCCTCACCACCCGCCGCCTGAGCAATGGCATTGGCCAGTGTCCGCACGGCTCGCGCAGCTTCCTCGGCACGCTGTGCCGCCTGAACGGCGAGCGACCTCAGCTGCTCTCCTTCAAGGGCAGTCAACCCGGCAACGAATCGCAACTCATCGGAGACAATGCGCTCATAGCTTGCGCTCTGCGTCCCATAGACAAACGACACCACACGAATATTGAGGAGCTTGTCTGCTTCGAGCGCCCCTGCTTCGATCAGGTGGCCAGCCCACACGAGGACGCCAGCGGGCGCTGAGGCCGCCACCGTTCCGTACTTCGTCTTGCGCTGTTCGATGTTGCCGTGCGGCAGCAAAGTCGATAGACCACGCCACATTGCACGCTCCCCAGACAGAGCCCGCGGCATGTAACGAACCGCCTTCGCCTTCGTCGTCTGCGGCTCGCTGAAACGCCACGGAGTCATGACCTCATTGACGTTTTGGGTGAGGTAGTCAATGGGATCGCCGTTCGCAACGAGGACCGCTGTGGCGACACCATCCTCAACACGAAGACGGAGCCGGCGCTGCGGCCAAGTAAGGAGACCGAGCAGGCCGTGCGGGCCACGTTCCTCGACGTCACGTTCGGTGACCGGGAGGGACGTTTCTTCCCAAATCGGGATGTCGCGCCGCGACCTCGGTTGACGGTCGAGGACAAGGTTGAGGAGGAGCGTCTCTCGGAGCGTGTCACCCTCGATCCACGTCCCACCGAGCCATCCGCACCACCCGATGCCGATTGGGTAACCCTTGCCACCCTTGACTCTCGGGTCTCCAACCGCGCCCATCTTGATGCCCGATGGGTCGTAGGCCTGACAGTGGACGAGCCAACGTGCTGCTTCTGCCAGCGACAATGTATTGAGTTCGCTCCGCATCGTGAACAGCGCACCGTCGGGATCGCTGTCAGGAACGATGAGACTCAGCGACTTCCATTCGTCCTTACTGTTGCGCAGCTCTGCGGTCTGCAGGAAGGGCGTTGGACCGCACAGGTCAAATCGTTCACGCCAGGTCTCGAGGTATGTGACGATCGGATCGATCGGCAGCTCCTCCAAGTGATAGAACTCATCCCACCCGCCGATGGGGTCGCCCTGAGGCACCGGATCGAGAGCTCGATACAGGATGGCAAGGAGCACGCGCAGCATGGCGAAGTCTTGGCTTGCCAGTTCCCCCTGCAAACGGCGAATCTCGTGGGCCTGCGAAAAGACCTCGGCAAGGCCAAGTTCACTCGTCGAGCCGTCCAGCAGTTCGACCAAGACCCAGGGCTCATCAATGAGGTTGAACGAAATCTCCTCTGTCGACGTCATGCTTGCTCCTTCACAACGACATGCTGGAGTCCGAGTTCTCGGTCGTAGCTGAGACGAACATTACTCAGCTCAAGTGAACCTTCCTCGTCGAAAACGAGGGGAATTGCGCCGCGGAGCCATCGTGAGTTCTGCCAATTCTGCTGGCCATTCGCCTCGAGTGCGTCGATGACAGCATTGATGTGCGCGGCATCACCGCGAAGCACGGCTGCGGGGAGTACCACCGAGCACTGCGCAACAGCCTTCGCGAGTTCGTCAGCCACCTCGAGGTCGTCGAGTCGCGCACCCCCGTAGGGTGCAGGTAGCCACGGCATTGCGTGGAGGACTCCATTCAGACGTTGCACGGCCACAACGGTGATCGTCTCGTCGGCATCGCGCACCTGTGCGCGACCGACGTCTTCCTGGGCTTCGCCCGCAGACAGCCGCGACCAGTCTTCAAGTCGCCCGGCCTGAGGTGCCGGAATAACGAAATTCGACGCGCTATCACGCTTGGCCTTGGTCCGGGCCTTGTGCCGTTCGTCAGCCATTCCCCAGGCTTCCTCCCAGCCGACCGGGCACTGAGTTGCCGGGTCGTACGCCTCACGAACCAGTGCTGCGACATGATCTGGCGACACGAACACATTGCCGTTGGCTCGCATGTGTCGTCCGAGGGCTGCAGCCGACCGCAGCAGAGTCGCGTCACCATAGATCGCTGCCGACCCCCGCTCGAGCCGAGGAGGCGTGGGAGCATCAAGCGAGTCAACACCTGTGATGACCAGCCGTGCATCCCGAAGACGTTCTGGCCGGGCGTTGACCGGACGAGCATGGCGGTGGACGCGCCCCGCACGTTGAATCACGAGGTCCATCGGCGCCCAGTCTGTGTACATCCGGTCGAAGTCGAGGTCCAGGCTCTGCTCGATCACCTGCGTGGCACACACGATGAGTCGATGCGGCCGGTCGCCGGGTGCCCCGAGTGCCGAGACAATGCGCTGTTCGAGCTCTCGGCGATCTCGCGCGAGGAACCGCGAGTGCAGCAAGACGACCTCGTTGCCGGGGAACCGCTCACGCAGTTTCGCGTAAACCTCCTGCGCCCGCGCGACTGTATTCCGCACGACAGCAACACAACCGCCGCCCTCGACGTCGTCGCACACACGGGCAACAAGGTCGTCGAGTTCGTCACCGATGACCTCAATGTCGAACTCACTTCGACGGGTTGACGGCTCGCAGGTGATGGCTCGGGAGTTCATTCCATCAGTCACGAGGACGAGCGGATAGTCACGACGGTCAGTAATTTCGTCGATCTCGTGCGTCATTGCGTCATCATCAAAACACGCCATGCCGGCGGCCCGTGCTCGTCCGCGCTCATATGCCGCAAGCAGCGAGCGGCGACGCTCTGGTGGCAGCGTTGCCGACAGGCCGATCACCGGAACACCTTCTGCCGCGAGCCATTCAAGTGCGCGCTCCAGGTAGACGAGCATGAAGTCATCGGCTGCGTGAAGCTCATCCAGGATGACCACTTTTCCGCTCATTCCCAGGTGCCTCAACACGAGATGCCGGGACTTCAACGCCAGGAACAAAAGCTGGTCGATCGTGCCGACAACGAAGTCAGCGAGAGCCGACGTCTTTCGGCCACGGAGCCACCAGTGAGCAACCGCGTTGTCGTGACTCTTGTGCGTGGCAGCCGAATCGTTGGCGTCATAGATCGGCGCGAGCTGTCGGGCCGTGCGGGCCAGCCCCGCGAATTCATCATTGAATTCAGCGAGCCCGTGACTCAACATCGTGGACACCCTCGCACCCACGGGAAGAGCACTGCCCATCCATGACAGCACACGAGAGAACATCGCGTCAGATGTCGCCCGCGTCGGCAGTCCGACAAACACGCCCGCAAGCCCAAACTTGGCCGCCAGCACTTCGGCCGCAGCAAGTGCGGCCTCGGTTTTTCCCTCACCTGTCGGGGCCTCCAAGATGAGCAGCGAGGGCGCCGTACAGCTCTCTGCAGCCCGAATGAGCGCAAGCTGTGACGGCCGGGGAACAGCGTCCGAAGGCAAACCAAAGCGGTTTCGGAACCAAGCCTCATCGATGGTCTGAGCCTCCGGACACCATGGCGCGGGGAGGTCAATTGCCTCGATTGCTTGCTTCGCCCGTCGTGTCGCTCCACCCGCCATCCAGTCGACGGCTGCACCACGAGCACCTAGCGGAAAGTACTCAGCGTTCGAGGCAATCCAGTCGCACTGAATCAAGAACCCTGCGAGGATGACTTGTGACGCTTGTCCCAGGCTCCTGTCTTGCACGAGAGAGAAGTCCAGCCCAGCCACACGGGCTGCTCGCTCAAGCAGCTCGAACCGGACTTTCGCCCACTCTGCAGATTCTCCTTGGACGGCGATCGGACGACGGGCGAGCCCCACCGGCACTTCTGGGAACACGCCGTGGTGACCACCCACAATGGTGGCCAGCACCCGAGCGGTGGCGGTTCGAACACCCTTCTGCGCGAACCATTCTTCGATCGCGAGTTTTCCGACGAGGCCATGTGGTGCGGCACGGCGTTCATCCTCGGTGATCGAGTGAAACCCGTAGCCAGCAGATTCCATTGCGAAGCGCAACTGAGGAACCTGGAGAGCAAAGGCCGCCGAGGCCTTGCCGATGTCGTGAACATTGGCAAGCCAGATGGCAATTCGGCGCGCAACATCCTCCGAGCCGAAGTCGGTGGCAAGGAGCTGCCGCTGCGATGTGCTCAGTCGCGTCGACCACAGTTGATCGGCCACAGCTGCTGTGTCGTCGAGGTGTCTCCACAGGGGCATCCAGCTCAGCCCATCATCGAGCGACTTCGCCCACGCGAACGCTGCTAACCCTTCCGGTTCAGGCTGCTCAGAAAGCGCGCTGCAATCCGCCACGAGGAACTCCTTTTGAGCAGGAGATTAGCAGCACCACAGGATGCTGAGAAGCAGTGACGCGTAAAGGGCAAAGGGAGTGAAGACGTGCCTGTTCTCGACACATCAGCAATGCGCCGAGAACTCCCACTGGTATGAGGAACAGGCCATACCGACACGGCGCCGAGGGCCACCCCGCAGACACGGGAAAGAGAAGTGATGGCGAACGAAGTCCAGGAAGCATGGTTCAAGTCCATGACCCATCCAGGGTGCCTCATGAAGGGGCTGCGGTAGCCTCTGCAAAACGCACGCCCCTAGGCTCATCCCATGCGCTCTGGTCACTCCACCCCCGCCACCTCGACACGAAGGGGTTTGTAGCGCTCTGGCGAGAGGCGCTCCTCGCACAGGCCGTGCTGCACGAGCGCACGCGCGGCTACCGAAACCATCCGCAACTCGAGCGCTTCCGCTCGCATCCTGAGCCGCTTCACGCGATCGCGCAGTACCTCGAGGTGGTGCACGCAGAGGCCGTGACTCGCGGCTACCGCTTCGATGCGAGCAAGATCGTGCGCCCCGAAGGGACAACACGATGCGAGCTCATCCCGGTCACCACCGGGCAACTCGCGTACGAGGCTGGGCACCGTCGCGCAAAGCTCATCGAACGCGCACCCGAGCAGCTGGCCCGGCTCGCTGGCGAGGCCATCACCCAGCATCCGATGTTCACGGTCATCGACGGACCTATCGCCGACAGGGAACGCCCCTACGCAGCCGAGTGACGCGAAAACCCCCACCGGAGTGGGGGTTGACAGGGCCGCCTGCGGGAATCGAACCCGCGACCTATTCATTACGAGTGAATCGCTCTACCGACTGAGCTAAGGCGGCCTACACGCGCTGCACAGCGCAGCGACAGTTCAGCGTACACCATGGTGCGTGCACGCTCAAGCTGACGGCGAACCGCTATCCGCAGACCGTGCCGTTTGCGGGCGGAGTGCCGGTCGTGAGGTATTCGTCCACGGCACCAACCACGCACTTGTCGCCCTCGTCGTAGGCGATGTGGCCTTCACCGTTGTAGGTGAGGAGGACACCCGACTCGAGCTGCGCGGCAACGGCCTCTGCCCACTCGACCGGGGTTGCTGGGTCGCCGGTCGTCCCGACCACGAGGATCGGCTGCGCGCCCGCCGCGGTCACCTTTGCAGGTTGCACGCGCGACTGGTACGGCCACTGCTGGCACTGCACATCCCCGAGCGCTTCCGGGCTGTCGACGCCGATCGGCGTCGCCTCTTTGAGCTTCTTGTTGTACTCCTTGATCTTCGCCGGGTCAGTCTCGACCGGGTAGTCGAGACAGTTGATCGCCATGAACGCCTCAAACATGTTCGAGTCGTAGTGGCCGGTATCGTCACGCCCATAGTAGAAGTCGCTGAGCAGGAAGAACGTGTCGGGGTTGCCCTGCAGCATGTAGTCGGAGAACGCCTGCGTGAGGTATTCCCACGACGATTCGTCGTAGAGGGCCGCGTTGATGGCGGTCGAGATGACACCGCTCGAGAGCTGACGTCCGTCGCTCGCGAGAATCTTGCGCTTGTCGGCGTCTTCCATGATGCGGTTGATCTGCTTCGTCGCCTGGTCGACGTTGCCGCGGAACGGGCACTTCTTCGCCTGGCTCAGGCAGTCTTCGAGGTACGCTTCTGTGGCTTTCCCGAAGGCGCCCTGCTGGGCGAGGACAACATCAAACTGGCCCAGCGACGGGTCGGTGGCCCCATCCAGCACGATCCGCCCCACATGTTCGGGGAAGGTGTCGGCGTAGTGCGCACCAATGTCGGTGCCGTACGAGAAGCCGAAGTAGTTGAGCTTCGCATCCCCCACGACCGCACGCAGCAGGTCAAGGTCGTGCACGGTGCTCATCGTGTCGACGTAGTTGAGCAGCTCGCCGGTGTTCTCCTTGCAGGCGTCAGCGAACGTCTTCGCCTGCTCTTCCGCGTGGGCGATCTTCTCGTCGTCGGTCTTCGGCATCTTCTCGGGGACGCCGTAGAAGTACTCGTCCATGCCGGCGTCGTCGTAGCACTCGACCGCGCTCGAACGGCCGACGCCGCGCGGGTCCCACCCGACGATGTCGAAGGCGCTGCGAAGGTCGCTCGAGAAGCTGTCTTCCCCGCTGTTGTACACGAAGTCGTAGCCAGATGCGCCCGGTCCACCCGGGTTCGTGAAGAGTGACCCCTGACGGTCGCCGCTCGCGGGGATGCGGGTCGCCGCGAGCTCAATGTCGCCCATCATTGGGTCGTCCCAGTTCATCGGTGCAGTGATCGTCGCGCATTCGCGACCGCCGCCACAGTCGCTCCAGTTGACCTGCTGCTGGTAGTAGCCGCGCAGGTTCTCGGGCACATTGCTCACGTCCACGGATGCCGGGTCGGCAGCCTGCTGCGAGTCGAGCACGTGCTGGACGGCGGTGCAGCCCGACATCGACAGGAGCGTTGCGGCGGCTGCAAGCGAGGCGACGAGAGCGCGGACACCGCGCGGGGCCTTCCGATTGGATCCACTTCGGAACACGGTTTCCCCCTAGGGTCGCGGCATCAGGTCCAGAGCGAGGGCTTCGAGCGCGAGGGCAGGTGGCACGTTCGCGGCCAGCCGCGCTCGAGCGGTCGCAATGGCATCAATGCTAGTGAGCGTCGACTCGGGGCTCCTCCCCCGGGCGACGGAATTGAGCTCATCCTCGCGCTCGGCGTTCACGAGGGGCGCTCCCATGCCGAGTTGCACGGTGAGCAGGTCGCGAAGGAGCGACTGGAGATCGGTGAGAATGCGGTCGACGCCGTCCAGGTGGGCGCGCTTGGCTCGACGCTTCTGGTGCTCCTCGAGGTCGCGCACGAGCGAGCGCATCTGCCGCGGCACGGCCTGCCCCTTCGGCACACCCATCGAGTGCAGGAGCTCGTCGCGCTCACGCGCATCCCGGTCAGCGGACTGCGCTTCACCGTCGGCCTGGGCAAGCTCCACCCATTCGGCAGCCTTTCGCACGGCGGCACCGGTCGTCGACAGTTGCAGCACGCCATCGAGGGCTTGCTCGCGCCGCTGGGCAACTTCGGGTGCGGTCGCGAGGCGCCTCGCCATGCCAATGTGCGACTGCGCGAGGCGGGCGGCGCGTTCGGCGAGGTCGGCTGGGATGCCGTCGCGTGCAGCAAGGAGTGCCGCCACATCCGCCACGCTTGGCACCTTGAGTGACACGGTACGCACGCGCGAACGAATCGTCGGGAGGAGGTCCGCTTCGCTGGGTGCGCAGAGTACCCACACGGTCGTGGCGGGCGGCTCTTCGATCGCCTTGAGGAGCGTGTTCGAGGTGCGAGCGATCATGCGATCGGCGTCCTCGACGACGATGACCCGGTAGCGCGCGTGCATGGGCTGCATGGATGCGCGGTCGACAAGGGAGCGTGCGGTCTTGATGTCGAGCAGCAGCGTCTCGGTCGCGACGGCGGTGAGATCGGGATGCGTGCGTGCGCGCACTTGCTCGCAGGAGTCGCAGCTGCCGCAGCCGCCGTTGGGGCATAGGAGTGCCGCCGCGAAGGCGTAGGCGCAGTTGCTTCGGCCAGATCCGGCCGGCCCGGTAATGAGCCATGAACTCGTCATCCCGGAGCGGTCGTCGGTGCCGCGCGTGGATGCTTCAACGGCGCGCTGGAAGAGCGCAACCGCTTCGTCTTGCCCGATGAGCTCGTCCCAGACGCTCACGGTTCGTTACGCCTCGGTGGTGAGGATGCCGGAGCCCTCGAGACGCTCACGGATCGCCACGGCGAGCGCCTCGGGCGACTGCGTGGCGTCGAGCACGAGGAAGCGCTCAGGTTCTGCAGCGGCAAGGTCGAGGAACGCCTGACGCACGCGCTCGTGAAAGGCGGCGGCTTCGGCTTCGAGGCGGTCGAAGCGCTTGCCCAGGGCTTCGAGTCGTGCGCGTCCGTCTTCGACGCTGAGGTCGAGGAGGATCGTGAGGTCGGGCAGGAGGTCGCGCGTTGCCCAGAGGGACAGGCCGCGCACACGGTCGGCACCGAGATCCCGTGCAACACCCTGGTAAGCGACCGAGGAGTCGAAGTAGCGGTCCTGGATGACGACCTTGCCTTCCGCGAGCGCGGGGCGCACGAGCGTTTCGATGTGCTGAGCACGGTCGGCGGCGTACAGCAGGGCCTCGGTACGTTCGTCGATGTGGCCGCGCGAGTGGAGCACCATCTCGCGGATCTCGACACCGAGCGGGGTACCGCCCGGTTCGCGGGTCCGGACGACGTCGCGGCCCTGGCTCTGGAACCACTCCTCAAGCAGGCTCGCCTGGGTGGTCTTGCCCGCTCCGTCCCCGCCTTCGAGGGTGATGAAGATGCCGCGCATGGGCTACTCCGTGCCCTCGCTGGCCGGGGTGGCCTTGGCAGCCGTGGCCCGCTTCGTGGTCGTCTTCTTCGCAGTGGTCGTCTTCTTTGCAGCCGTCGTCTTCTTTGCAGCCGTCGTCTTCTTTGCAGCCGTCGTCTTCTTGGCAGCGGGCTTCTTCGCGGTCGTCTTCTTGGCCGTCGTGCGCTTCTTCACCGGGCCCTTCGCGCGCTTTTCCGCGATGAGTTCGACCGCACGCTCGAAGGTGACCTCTTCGGGGTTCTCGCCGCGCGGCACCGTCACGTTCGTTTCACCGTCGGTGATGTACGGACCGAAGCGGCCGTCCTTGACCTTCACGGTCTTGCCGCTCACCGGGTCGGGCTGCTCGTAGTCCGTAATAACGGTCTTCGACTGGCGGGAAGCGTACTTCGGCTGCGCGAAGAGTTCCTGCGCCCCAGCGAGGTCGATCTCGAAGATCGCGTCTTCGCTCGGGAGCGAACGCGTCTCGGTGCCACGCTTGAGGTAGGGGCCGTAGCGGCCATTCTGCGCGGTGATGTCGGCGTCGTGCTCGTCGTCGTGGCCGACGATGCGTGGGAGCGAGAGCAGCTGCAGCGCCTGTTCGAAGGTGACCTGCTCGGGCACCATCGACTTGAAGAGGGATGCCGTGCGGGGCTTCACCGCGGCAGCCTTCTTGCGGCCGGTCGCCGGCTGCTCGGGCTCCGGGAGCACCTCGGTTACGTACGGGCCGAAGCGGCCGTCCTTCACGACGATCGGGTGGCCGGTTTCGGGGTCGTTACCGAGCACGCGGTCGGTGACGATCGGTGCCTCGATGAGCTCCTTCGCCTTCTCGGCGGTGAGCTCGTCGGGTGCGAGATCCTGCGGAATGTTGATGCGGCGCGGCGTCTCCGAACCGTCCTCAAGCACCTCGAGGTAGGGGCCGTAGCGGCCGATGCGGAGGGTGACGCCATCGGCGATGCTCACCGAGTTCACTTCGCGGGCGTCGATGTCGCCGAGGTTGTCGACGACGGCGCGGAGGCCGCGGTGGTCGTCGGTGCCGAAGTAGAAGCCGTTGAGCCAGTCGACGCGCTCGCGCTCACCTGCGGCGATACGGTCGAGGTCGGCTTCCATGGCGGCGGTGAAGTCGTATTCGACGAGGTCGTGGAAGTGCTCTTCGAGGAGGCGCACCACCGAGAATGCCGTCCAGCTCGGGACGAGCGCCGAGCCGCGGTTCGTGACGTAGCCGCGGTCCTGGATGGTGGCGATGATCGCCGCGTAGGTGGAGGGTCGGCCGATGCCGAGATCGTCGAGGGCCTTCACGAGGCTTGCTTCGGTGTAGCGCGGCGGCGGGGTGGTCTCGTGGACGCCTGCGGTGGCTTCGCTCGCTTCGAGCGCCTGACTCTCAGAGAGTTCGGGGAGCTTCGCTTCCTTGGCGCTCGCGTCGGCGTTGCGGGCCTCGTCCTGGCCTTCTTCGTAGGCAGCGAGGAAGCCACGGAAGGTAATGACCGTGCCCGAGGACTGCAGCTCGACGGGGGCGGTGCCGAGTTCGGGGAGCTCGATCGCCTCGCTCGCGATCGTGACGGTCGCGGTGTGCCCCTTCGCGTCAGCCATCTGCGAGGCGATCGTGCGCTTCCAGATGAGTTCGTAGAGCTTGAAGTCGTTCGGCGAGAGCTTCGAGCGAAGCTCAGACGGGGTCTGGAATTCGGATCCCGAGGGGCGGATTGCTTCGTGAGCTTCCTGCGCACCCTTCGACTTCGTGCCGTACACGCGCGGCTTCTCGGGCACCGTCTCGGCGCCGTAGAGCTTGGCGGCCTGCGTGCGGGCGGCGTTGATCGCCTGGCTCGAGAGGGCCGGCGAGTCGGTACGCATATAGGTGATGTGACCGTTTTCGTAGAGCGACTGCGCGACCGACATGGTCTGGCGTGCCGTGAAGCGGAGCTTGCGGGCAGCTTCCTGCTGGAGCGTCGAGGTTGTGAACGGGGCTGCTGGGCGGCGGGTGTAGGGCTTGGTTTCGAGGCTCGACACGGTGAGCTTCGAGGTGCCGCTCTCGAGGGCGGTGGCGATGGCCTTGGCGGGGGCTTCGCCGAGCACGAGGGCGTTGCCCTTGAGCGTGCCGTGGTCGTCAAAGTCGCGGCCGGTGGCGATGCGCTT
The DNA here is from genome assembly GCF_001570905.1 of [Zimmermannella] alba NBRC 15616. Taxonomy (GTDB): domain Bacteria; phylum Actinomycetota; class Actinomycetes; order Actinomycetales; family Microbacteriaceae; genus Pseudoclavibacter; species Pseudoclavibacter albus. Next base: position 42,282 of record NZ_BCSO01000013.1, read on the forward strand.
GTCGTCGACGCGGACGAGGCGGGCGGGGAAGGCGTAGCCGGTGCCGTCGGCGGGGAGGGCTTCGACGTCCACGCCCCAGTAGCTGGCGGCGATGAAGGCGCGGCGCTCGCGTTCGCGTTCGACGACGAGGCGGGTGGCGGCGGATTGGACGCGTCCTGCACTCAGGCCCGTTCCGACCTTGCGCCAGAGGACGGGCGAGATTTCGTAGCCGTAGAGGCGGTCGAGGATGCGGCGGGTTTCCTGCGCGTCGACGAGGTGGGCGTCGATGTCGCGGGTCTTGTCCTTGGCTGCGGTGATGGCTTCTTCGGTGATCTCGTGGAAGACCATGCGTTTGACTGGCACCTTGGGCTTGAGCACCTCGAGGAGGTGCCAGGCGATCGCTTCACCTTCGCGGTCTTCATCGGTTGCGAGGATGAGTTCGTCGGCGTTCTTGAGGGCCCGCTTGAGGTCGGCGACCGTCTTCTTCTTCGAGTCAGAGACGACGTAGTACGGCTCGAAGCCGTCGTCGACGTTCACGGAGAACTTCCCGAAGGGGCCCTTCTTGAGCTCGGCGGGAAGGTTCTTGGGCTCGACGAGGTCGCGAATGTGCCCGACGGAGGCGAGCACTTCGTAGCCTTCACCGAGGTATTTCGAGATGCTTTTGACCTTGGTGGGCGACTCAACGATGACGAGCTTGCTGGGTGACACGAGTGGGATATCCCTCAAAAGTTGCGGCTTGGCGGCGTCTGTTCCGCCACCAAATTGCTCAGGCCGAGGCTGACGCAGTGGCAGCCCTCTCTGGGGTCAGTATATGGATGACCTCCCTCAACGCCCGCGGCGCGCGGCGTGGAGCAGGGCGAGAGAACGCTCATGGTTGGCTCCTTGGTCACGTGCGTGGTGGCCCCGCGAGGGCTCGTTCGCGCAGCCACATCCCCGCGAAACTCGAGGTCATCTCGACGTAGACCTCGGCGCCGCGAATCTCACACACCACAAGCTGTGCGTCGTGTGCCGCGGCGACGAGCTGTGCTGCAGAGCACGGCTCGCCGGGGTTGCGACCGGAGGCAATGTCGGCGGCCGCGAGCGCTCCGGCATCCGCTGCACCAGCGAGCCGCTGGGAGTGCGCGCCAAGCTGCATGACCCCGAGCAGCACGCCACACACGGCGAACATGACGGCAATGATCCCGACAACGAGGCCCGATCCAGCGCCGCGTTCGTCGCGCCACCGCACGCGGGTCGTGCCCCGCATCATCGCCCCTCTCCGAGCGCACAGGCACTCGCCTCGAGGCTCACACCGAGCTCGCGCCCCGCGATTCGAGCGGGTGCCACCGCCGTCACACAGATGAGCTCTCCCTCCGAGACGCTGAACGTGGCGGCGGGATCGACCTGCGCGACCCGCGCATGGGCGAGGGCTGCATCGTCGCCACGAGCGAGGGCTCGCGCCGCGTCGGCTGCCGCATCCGCCAGCGCGAGCTGGGTGGCCCCGAGCGTGAGGGCGCCAAGGCACAAGCCCAGCACGGCAATCGCGGCGGGGAGCGCGACGGCAAGTTCTGCTGCCGCAGCACCGTCGTCGCACCGCAGGAAGCGGGTGGCTCGCGCGGTGCGTGCGGCCGCGGATGGGGATGTCCCCACTGCCCCCATCCGCGGTCGACGCTGCCGCATCAGCCGTTGTAGGTGAGGGCCTGGCGGACGAGTTCCTCGAGCATGCTGCGCACTTCGTCGCTCTGCATGATGACGACGAGGAGGCCGGCAAAGGCGACCGAGGCCATCGTGGCAATTGCATACTCGGCGGTGGCGGCGCCGGTGTCGTCGCTGAGTCGGCGGCGGAGGCGCTCGAGGAGGCTTGCGGGTGCCTCGTCCGCGATGAGCGCGAGATCGACGTTGGCGCTCTGTTGGGTGGCGTTCATAGCTGGGTTCCGTTCTGTCGTGATGGGCGAGTTGTGAAGAGGGGTAAAGAGGTATGGATGGGTGGACTCGGCGCCTACTTCGGGCGGCCCACGCCCCCGCGCAGCCCCGTTTGGCTCAGCAACCGCGAGCGCGTTCATCGCGCACCCACCGTCGAGGCGATGACCGAGATAACAAGCGGCGCAACCCCGAGCAGCATGAAGGCCGGGAGCGTGCAGACCCCGAGCGGGAGCATGAGCTTCACGCCCAGCTCAGCGGCGCGTCTCGCAGCGGCGGTGCGCGCTTCGCGCCGGGCAAGCGCGGCTTCGCTGCGGAGCAGCACGGTGGCCGGGACACCGGCAGCGCTCGAGAGGGCAAGGACCGTGTCGACGTGGCCGAGGTCGCCGCTTTCGATTCCGCAGCGCGAGAGCGCTCGCTCGACACCCGCGCGAACCTCGCTCGCCGCGCCGCCGCCGAGCATCCCGAGGGCCGCCAAATCGAGAGCAAGCCCCGGATGGGGTGGCCGTTTCGACGCGGTGGCCACGAGGCGCCGATTCCACGCGTGCCCGGCAGCAAGGAAAGCGAGGCCGAGCACGAGGCACGCAATGCCGAGCGGGTTCGTGAGGAGCGTCTGCACGGAGCCGAAGCCGAGCATGACGCCAAGCCCGAGTCCAGCCAGCGGCAGTGCAGAGACAAGTCGAGCGGTCATCTGCGGCCCCGCGAGCGCGATCGACACTTCTCGCTCGGCGAGACCCACATCGCGAAAACTCTCGGCGAGGTCGCCGAGGCATCGAGCGAGCGGCGAACCGGTCCGCTCTGCGAGCGACCACGCGCACGCGAGAATGCGCCAGGCTGGTTCGGGATGCTCCTTGAGAAGATCAGGCAGCGGAACACCTCGCGCAAGACCTCTCGCGACGGTGCGTTCAGTGGCTTCACGCACAGGCACTCGCCCTCGGAGTCGCTGCCAGAACGTGGCATCCGGACCATCGTCGTCAGCAAGCTGCGCGAGGTGGCGCCAGGCGGAAGCGGGCGTCGTGCCGCCCTCGAGGAGGATCGCGAGCCGTTCCACGATCGTCGCGGTGTGTTCGGCGGGATGGCGTTGCGCGCTCATCGCGTCTCCCTCCCGAGCCGCTGCCCCGTTCGGATGGAGGCAATCGCGAGGCGACCCCGGTCATCCAGACAGAACTCACCTGTGTCGACGAGGCGTCGACGGCCGCCTCGCCGCTCGAGATGCAGCACAAGCCCGATTGCCGAAACGGTCTGCCGGGCAACAGCTTCGGGTGACATCCCGGCGAGCGCCCCGAGCGCTTCGAGACGAGACGGGACGTCGGCGAGAGAGTTCGCGTGCAGCGTCCCGGCTCCCCCGTCGTGACCAGTGTTGAGCGCTGCGAGAAGCTCGCGGAGCTCTGCGCCACGACATTCCCCGAGCACGAGTCGATCCGGCCGCATCCGAAGCGCCTCCCGCACGAGCCGCTCGAGCGAGATCTCGCCAGCGCCCTCAACGTTCGCCTGCCGCGCCTCGAGGCTCACGACATGCGGATGTTGGATGCGCAACTCCGCGACATCCTCAATCGCGACAATCCGCTCGTTCGCGGCGGCCAGCCCAAGCAGTACAGAAAGGAAGGTCGTCTTCCCGGAGCCACCGGCTCCCGTCACGAGCACGTTGCTGCGCTCGCGCATCGCATGACGCAGGAGTTCTTCGTCTTCCATGTCAAAGAATCGCTGCTCGATGAGGTCGTCGAAGCTCAGCTGCGTCGGCCGAGGCAAGCGGATCGACAAGAGCGTCCCGCGGGGTGAGATGGGCGGGAGCACCGCGTGCACGCGGATGGCTTCACCGATGCGCACATCCACGCACGGCGACGCCTCATCCACGTGACGCCCGCCGAGAGCAATGATCCGCACAGCCAGTTCCCGCAGCGCTTGTTCCGACGGCACACGCCACGCCTCGACCGGTTCGAGCCCGCGCCCGCGGTCGACGATGAGCCCCTGCATCCCGTTGACGAAGATGTCCGTCACTTCGCCGTCCGCGACCCACGGCGCAAGCGGCCCGAAGGCGTCCGCCTGCCCCTGGGTGAGTTCGCGAACAGGATGGTCACCGTAGCGGGGTGTGCCCGGCGGTAGGGGCACGCTCGCAGGGCGCTCGGATGCTGGGCGCGCAACGAAGCGCGCTCGGGAACTGGCGGGTTCGGCGTGGGCACGTGCGGCGCTGGCAGAAGTGATCGTGGACATGGCCGCGAGCGTAGGAATCCGCACACACGGGCGCACCCAGAGCCTTGAAATCCTGTGAGCGCGGCCATACGTTTCGGCCTGTGGATGGACGCCGACCCCAGAAGCGACGCGATGTCACCCCAGACATGCGTGAAGGCGCCGAGCAGGGGGGAGCTCAGGCGCCTTCACTGTCCGCTCGCCTACAGGGGGGTGGGCGACAAGCGGAGGGTCAGAGAGGGGGATCTCCGACACGTATTACTGTAACGGCACTCTCGGTTCGTTTGAAACGCAAGCAAGTGCTTGTGACAGAAAATTCACCGAATTCGTGCTGTTCCTTGATGGCTTGGTCAGCTTCAGGCCACGAGCAACATCTCGCAGCCACGAGGGCTGGCATGTTCAGCCCAAATCCGTATGATGCCCTTCACAACGGCACGCGTTCTCAGCGGTGAGATTCGCGGCCACAGCTTGAGACCTCGCAATGACGCGAAGGAGCAGCAACATGGTGTCCGAAACGAAACCCACCCTGCGCGGCATCTCGGCCCTGACGTCGCACTGCAGCTTGGGCGCGTAAGCGCGCCCGCGTGACGCGGTGCGAAGGCGCGGGGCCGCGCACCGCCTGCGCTCGGCGGCTGTGGGGAGCGCCCGAGCGCGAGGGGTGACCGGAAGCATGGATCTGGTCACCCCTCACCCTTTGTTCTGGCTTATTCGTAGGCGACGACGAGCTCAACCTCGACGGGCGAACCCATCGGAAGCTCAGCAACACCGACCGCCGACCGGGCATGCACACCAGCATCCCCAAAGGCAGTTCCAAGGAGTTCCGAGGCGCCGTTCGCGATCTTCGGCTGAGCGGTGAATCCAGGCGCCGAGGCGACAAAGACCGTCACCTTGAGGACGCGGGTGACGCGGTCGAGGTCGCCAATGATGCTTTTCACCGCGGCGATCGCGTTGAGGCAGGCGATACCGGCCATCGCGATGCCAGCATCCTCATCAAGCTCGGCACCAAGCTTGCCCACGGCCTGCAGTTCACCGTCCACGAAGGGCAGCTGGCCGGAGGTGTACACGACACCAGCGTGCTCGACGGCCGGCACATAGGCTGCGACCGGTGCGGCCACCGGCGGCACGGCAAGCTGCATGGCGTTCAGGCGCTCTTCAACGCGCGAAAGCTGCTCCGTCATCGTCTACTCGCCCTCTGCCGTGAGCGGACGCTTGAGGTAGGCGACCGAGCCACCCTCAGGACCGGTCATGACCTGAACAAGCTCCCAGCCCATCTTGCCGAGGTTGTTGAGGACAACCCCCGGAGTGTGCAGCGGCAGCGGCGTAATGAAGTATTCCCACTGAGTCATAGCGTCCTCTCGATCTCTCCACAGACGGATTCTTGTTCTCATGCTCCCAGATCTCAGGCGTTCCCCGCTGACACCTTGAGAACGGTGATCTACGCTGGACGCTATGTCTGCCTCGGAAAACGCTGTGCCCTCAAGGAATCTCCTTGGCGGCCTCCTCGGCCTGCTCGGGATGAGCGGCATCGCTGGTGTCCTCATCGCGGTGCTCATCACGCCGATCGTCGCGGTCGCGGGTGTCGCAACCAACAGCACGATCACACTGTTTGAGAGCCTCCCCGATTACCTCGAGATTGGCGACCTCCAGCAGAAGACGGAGCTCTACGCCAAGCAGGGCGGCAACGACGTCAAGTTCGCTGAGTTCTACGCACAGAACCGTGAAGAGGTCGACCTCGACCAGATCTCGCAGTACGCGATTGACGCTGCGATCTCCACGGAAGACCCGCGCTTCTACGAGCACGGCGGCGTGGACGTCATCTCCGCAACCCGTGCACTCTTCGCATCCGTCCTCTCGGACTCCGGCGCCGGCGCCTCGACGATCACGATGCAGTACGTCCGAAACGTCCGCGTGCAGACCGCGGAATCGATTCTGGACCCGGCCAAGCGTGACGAGGCCTACAAGGAAGCGACTGAGCAGTCGATCGGCCGAAAGCTGCAGGAGATGCGCCTCGCGATCGGCGTCGAGCAACAGTACAACAAGCAGGACATCCTGCGCGGTTACCTCAACATCGCGCTCTTCGGTGGCCAGGTGTACGGCATCGAATCGGCAGCGCAGTACTACTTCGGCAAGCCTGCGAAGGACCTCACCCTCGCTGAATCGGCGAGCCTCATCGCGACGGTGCAGAACCCGAACGTGTACCGCGTCGACTACCCCGAGAACCTCGAAAACAACAAGATGCGCCGTGACTACGTCCTCATGCGCATGCTCGACGAGGGCAAGATCACGCAGGAAGAGCACGACGCGGCCGTCGCCGAAGAGGTCAAGCCGAACGTGCAGCAGAGCAAGCACGGCTGCCAGAACGCGGAGGGTAACGCGCAGTACTTCTGCGACTACGTGCGCAATGTCATCCTCAACGACCCCGCCTTCGGCGAGACCTTCGAGGAACGCCTCTTTAACTTCCAGACGAAGGGCTACCAGATCCACACGACCATCGACCTCGATCTGCAAGCGGCAACACAGCAGGCAATTTCTGAGTCGATTAACTCGTATTACGAAGGACTCAACATTGGTTCCGCGAGCAGCGTGGTTGAGGTAGGTACCGGCCGCGTCCTTGCAATGGCACAGAACACGGTCTTTGACGAGACTGCCGAAGCTGCCAACAACCCGGGTCACACCTCGATCAACTACAACACCGACTACGCCTATGGCGGTTCAACCGGATTCCAGGTGGGTTCGACCTACAAGATGTTCACGCTCGCCGAGTGGTTCGCGAGCGGTCACGGTCTCCAGGAAACCATCAACGCCCAAAACCGCACGTTCAATCTGGCGAACTTCCGTACCTCGTGCAATGAGCCTTTCGGCGGAACCTGGTCACCGACGAACGAAGGCGGCGTGAAGGTGGGAGCCACGAACGCGGTCACCGCCACCATGAACTCGACGAACACCGCCTTCGTCGCGATGGCAGAGAAGCTCGACCAGTGCCGCATCCGCGACACGGCAATGGCGCTCGGCGCCCACCGCGCAGACGGTCAGATCAACCAGGACAATCCGGCCGCCGTGCTCGGTACGAACGAAATTTCGCCCCTTGCGATGGCGGTCGCGACTGCCGGGCTCGCGAACAAGGGCAAGTCCTGCTCGCCGATCGCGATCGATTCGATCACCCTCCACGACGGCACCGAGGTCCCAGCCCCAAAGTCAAGCTGTGTACAGGCCGTGACACCCGAGGTTGCCGCCCAAGCCAACCACGCGCTGGAACGCACCGCCAACGGGGGTTCAGCGACCTCGGCCAACCCCGGCGTCGTCCCCATGATGGGCAAGACCGGTACTTCGGAAAACGCGAACCAGACCTGGCTGGTCGCATCGACCACCAAGACGGCAGTCGCCACGTGGATTGGTAACGTGACGGGACAGTCCGACATCGAGTCGAGCGGTCTCAGCCAGCGTTGGACGATCGTCCGCAAGATCATGGAGTACGCGATGCCGGCGTATGGCGGTTCAGCCTTCGAGGCGCCGCCTCAGCGCCCGACACCGCCACAGTCAGCAACGATCCCCGACCTCACCGGCCGCACGGTCGACGAGGCGAAGACGGCGCTCGAACAGCTCGGCTACACGGTGAACGTCGGCCAGCCGATCTCCTCGCAGCAGACCGCGGGCACGATCGCCGCGCAGCTGCCGAGCCCAAACACGACCGTGAACAAGGGCACCACCGTGACGATCACCCCGTCGGCTGGTTCGACCGAGGGCGCTGGCGAGTTCACAATGCCGGATGTCACCTCGATGCCGATCGACACGGCGATTGCGGAGCTCACAAAGGCGAACTTCTCGGGCACGATCCGTCAGTTCACGGAGCCTGCCACCGCTGAGTCGCCTGCAGGCACGGTCGTCCGCACCGACCCGGAGCCGGGCATCAACATCCCCGGTGACTCCGAGATCAAGATCTACGTGGCGCAGTAACCGTGTTCACGTTGACACCACGCACCGGGGCCGGTCGCGCACTTCGCGCTGCCGGCCTCGCCACCCTCGGCCTCACCTGGCTCGGCACCGCAACGCTCAGCTGGGCGAGCCTTATCGAGCGCAACGCCTTCACCCTGCGGCGCATTGAGCTCAAGGCCCTCCCTGCAGGGTCGGAGCCCATCCGCATCCTGCAGCTCGCAGACTTCCACCTGCTCCCCTGGCAGCGCCGCAAGCAGCGCTTCGTGCGGAGCCTCGCGGCGCTTGAGCCCGACCTCATCGTGAACTCTGGCGACAACCTCGGTCACAAGAACACCCTCGAGGAGCTGCGCGAGATGCTCGAGCCGTTCCGCGGCATCCCGGGCGTTGTCGTGCACGGCTCAAACGACTACTACGCGCCGATCTTCAAGAATCCGCTCTCGTACCTCTCGACGAAGCCACGCAAGAAGCGCTACGCCCCGAAGCTCGACGTCGAATCCATGGACCGCATGTTCCAGGAGGAATTCGGCTGGATCATGCTCGACAACCGCGCCGAGGACGTTGTCGTCAAGGGTGTGCGGATGCGCTGGCTTGGCCTTGGTGATCCGCACATCGAGCGCGACAACACCGAGCTTGCGCTCGCGCACCTCATGGAGCTCGACGCGAGCGCCCCGACGCCGGACATCCGCCTCGGTTCCGTGCACGCACCGTATCTCGGTGCCGTCGACAGCCTCGTCCGCCACGGCTGCTGGCTCGTGTTTGCGGGCCACACACACGGCGGCCAGGTGTGTGTGCCGGGTTACGGCGCGATCATCACGAACTGCGACCTACCGCCAGCCAAGGTGAAGGGCCTCAGCGAGTGGTCACTTGGCCCGGGCCGCGATGAGTCGCGCACGGCGCTCTCGTGGGCGAAGGCTCGCGCTGCGCGCGAGGAACTCATGGACGGTCCGGGCGCGGAAGAACGCCTGCGCTCCACGCGCCCCGCGACGGGTTTCCTGCACGTGTCGGGCGGCCTCGGCACCTCGCCGTTTGCGCCGTTCCGCCTCGCCTGCCGTCCCGAAGCGAACCTCATCACGCTCCTCCCCCAGGACGCCGGGAAGAGCGGTAGCCGAGTGTCGCGAAGCGTTTCCGCCACGCCACTGGCAGCCGGTCGAGAAATCCGGTACTCTAACTGAGTTCCGCTTCGCGAAACATCGGGATGTGGCGCAGCTTGGTAGCGCGCCTCGTTCGGGACGAGGAGGTCGCAGGTTCAAATCCTGTCATCCCGACCAACAGCAGACGCCCCCAGGTTTCTGGGGGCGTTTCACATTCGGGCGTGTGTGCCGCGGCGGTCAACGAGCCGCGGCCGGGACGGCCGCTTCGCCGCTAGAGCGCGACGACGTCGCTGCTCAGGCGGCCACCGGACGCCTCGAGGTAGCACGCACCGCACATCGACTCGTACGTCACCTCGCCGACGTGATCGATCGCGACCTGCTCACCGTCAAAGACGAAACCGCCGTCAACCATGCGTGCGTTGAAGATCGCCTTCCGTCCGCAGCGACAGATCGTCTTGAGCTCTTCGAGCGAATGAGCAATCTCGAGCAGGCGCTGGCTGCCAGGGAACGCAACCGTCTGGAAGTCGGTACGAATGCCATAGGCCATCACCGGGATGCCGTCGAGCACGGCCACGCGCAGGAGGTCGTCAATCTGACTCGGCGCGAGGAACTGCGCTTCGTCGACGAGCACACAAGAGACCGGCTCGTGGTCGGTGTCGCAGGCGGCGAGGATCATCTCCCGCACCTCGTCGTCATCATGGAACAGGAGGTCGACGTGGCGCTCGAGCCCGATGCGCGAGGAAATGCTCGTGTCCGCCTTCGTGTCGATCGCGGGCTTCGCGAGGAGCACCCGGTGTCCGCGCTCTTCGTAGTTGAAGGCGGCCTGGAGGAGGGCGCTGGATTTCCCTGAATTCATGGCTCCGTAGCGGAAGTACAGCTTGGCCATGGTGCTCCTTCAGGTGTGCGCGGTCGGGCGACGAGCCCGGAACGATGCTACCGGGCCGACGCCGTCCCCCTCGGAAGACCGGGCCTGCACATGGCTGGGGCTGGTTGCCCGAGGCCCGACACGAAGGCGTCGCATCCGCGCGATACCCTCGCAGCACGAGCATCAGGAGCGAACATGGCACGGGCGCACACTCCCCAACCGGCGGCGCAGCAAGCAGGCGCTCCATCCGCTGGGGCCCCGGCCCTGGAACGCCGTATCGGGATCTCCGGTGCCCTCGTCATCGGCCTCGCATCCATGGTCGGCGCGGGCCTCTTTGCTGCCTTTGCGCCGGCTGCTGAGGCTGCTGGAGGTGCACTCCTTGTTGGTCTGGCGATCGCGCTCGTCGCCGCCAGCTGCAACGCCCTCGCCCCGGCGCAGCTCGCCGCGCAGTACCCCTCCTCGGGCGGCAGCTACCTCTACGGCCGCGAATGCCTCGGCGAATGGGCTGGCTGCACTGCCGGGTGGGGTTTCGTCATCGGCAAGACCGCCTCCACGGCCGCCATGGCGCTCACCGCCGCCGCGTATCTCGCGCCTGCGGGATGGATGAAGCCTGCCGCCATCGTCGCCATCGTGCTCCTCGTCGGCGCCAATCTCCTCGGCATCACCCGCACGGCGCTCGCCATGTCGCGCAACAAGGACCTCCCGGGCGTCTTCGGCCACATCAACACCCGCAGCTCCGTGCCCGACTACTCACTGCTGCTCGTGGGCCTTGCCGCGATCGTGCTCATCGTCCTCGGCGACATCCGCACCGTCATCGGCTTCTCGAGCGTCGGTGTGCTTGCCTACTACCTCATCGCGAACCTTGCGGCGCTGAGCCAGGATGACACGCACCGTTTCGTGCCAAAGTGGCTGCAGTGGATCGGTGCGGCACTGTGCACCATTCTCATCGTGACGCTGCCCTGGCAGTCGATCGCGGCAGGGGTCTTCGTTCTCGCGGTGGGCCTGCTCGGCCGAGTCATGGTCCTTCAACACCGCTAGCGAGCAGGCGGCGAGACTTCGACAAGGCGCTCGAACCAGACATTCCGTACCGGGGTTTCACAGTTTCAATTCGGCAACGCAATGTCGGAGCCGCGTGATTCGCGAATTCCCGCGCCCGACTCCCCCCATGCCAACGCGTGCGCGCGCGAGTACCACGCAAACGTCCGATTCGCAGCGGAAGATTCCTGATGATGGCCTGAATGTACTCGCTAGCGTGGATGACTTAGCGATACAGGGAGAAGCATGCCTTCATCACATGAACCATCCGCTCGCACCGATTTCGGGTCAGTCAAGGGGGGACCGACCAACACCGCAGCTGACGCCAGCGTCGCCACTGAAGCGAACGATCCGCGACTTGAGGTCGACCACGTCCTCGTCGTTGACAAGAAGAACGTCCGAACCGCAATTGGCGGCACCGTCGTCGGCAATTTCATGGAGTGGTTCGACTTCGGTATTTACGGCTACCTTACGGTCACGATGACCGCCGTCTTCACGGAGGGGATGCCGGAGCAGTTCAAGCTCCTCGCCACCCTCTTCGGTTTCGCCGTGTCCTTCCTCGTCCGCCCGATTGGCGGCCTGGTGCTTGGGCCCCTCGGCGACAAGTTCGGACGCCAGAAGGTCCTCTTCTTCACGATGGCCATGATGGCCCTCTCGACGGCTCTCATTGGCACGCTGCCGACCTCACACGACATTGGCCTCTGGGCGATCGTGCTGCTGTACCTCCTCAAGATGGTGCAGGGATTCTCGACCGGTGGTGAGTACGCCGGCGCGACGACCTACGTCGCCGAGTTCTCGCCCGACAAGCGCCGCGGCTACTACGCGGCCTGGCTCGACGTGGGTTCGTACCTCGGCTTCGCCGTGGGTGCCTCGACCGTCGCGATCACCTCGTTCCTCGTTGAGAACGCGTGGGGCCCGACCGGCATGGTCGACGGCGGCTGGCGCATCCCATTCTTCCTTGCGCTCCCCCTCGGCATCATCGCGATCTTCTTCCGCCTCCGCATCCCGGAGACGCCCGCCTTCGACTCGGCTGAGGACTACCACGAGACCCTCGAGAAGGATGACCCGATGGCCCGCCACGGCATCCTCGGCATCCTCCGTCACCACTGGAAGGTCGTGCTCATTGCGATGGCGCTTGTCGCCGCGACGCAGTCGGCAGGCTACGCACTCACGAGCTACATGCCCGCCTACCTGGAAGAGACGATCGGTCTTTCGAGCACGGAGTCGGCTGTCGCGACGGTGCCGGTGCTAGTCGTCCTGAGCCTCAGCCTCCCGTTCATCGGCATCCTGAGTGACCGCATTGGCCGCCGCGCCGTGTACCTCATCGCGGTGGGGACGACGCTCCTGCTCATGGTTCCGGCGTTCTGGATCATGCAGCAGGGCGGCTTCTGGAACGTCCAGATCGCGCTCTTCCTCGTCGCGATCCCGGTCGCCTGCTACGTCTCGCTCGGCGCTTCGGCACTGCCTGCGCTCTTCCCGACTGCCTCGCGCTTTGGCGCCATGGCGCTCGCTTTCAACCTGTCGGTGTCGCTCTTCGGTGGTACGACCGGTTTCTTCAGCCAAGCGCTCATCGAGATGACGGGCAACACCTACATGCCGGCGTTCTACATCATGTTCTTCGCGGTGCTCGGCGGTATCGCGGCGTTCAAAATGGAGGAGACCGCGCAGCGTCCACTTGTGGGCTCGATGCCGACCGTCGAGACGAAGGAAGAGGCTCGCGAGCTCGTCGCCACGCAGGACGAAAACCCGCTCATCGACACCTCGACGATGCCGATCATGACGGTCACGCCTGAGGAACTCGAGAAGGCCAAGGCCGACGCAGGGAAGTAGTTCATGTCGAAGCCCCAACCGCAGCGAGTACGCACGCTTGGCGTTGTCATGTGCGTCGCAGCTGGGCTTGGCCTGCTGCTGCTTGTGCTCAAGGTCTCGGGTCTCGTGCCGGACCACATCGCAAGCGTGATCATTGCGTGTGCCATGGCTGTCGTCATCCCTTGTTCACTGATCCTGGCCTGGATGAAACACCGCTAAAGCTCGCGGGGAAGCGGGGTGGGACCGACCGGTCCCACCCCGCTTCCCCGTGCACAACTGCAGTGGATTTCTCCGCCGCCCCTCGCTCACGCCGGTGCACAACTGCAGGAGATATGCCGGGCAGCCGCACGATGACGGGGCGCACGCCGCGTGTATCCGCGCCACGTCGCGCACGTCCTTACTGACCTCCGTTTAAATCCACTGCAGTTATGCACGCCCCTCGGAGGACGCACTCCCGCAAATCCACTGCAGTTGTGCACACAACACCTCGCGCACCGCAGACAGCAACAGCGGGTGGCAGCCGTGAGGCTGCCACCCGCTGTGGTGACTGAGAGAGGCTTAGCGGTTGAGGCCGAGCGCCTTGTTCGTGCGCTCCTCGATCTGTTTCGTGAGCTCGGGGTCGGCGTTCACCGAGGTACCGAAGCTCGGGATCGCCTCGCGAATCTTCGGCTCCCATGCGGTGAATTGCTCCTGGAAGCACTTATTGAGCAGGTCGATCATGACCGGAACCGCAACCGAAGCACCCGGCGAGGCACCGAGCAGACCCGCGATCGTGCCGTCGGCCTTCGAGACAACCTCGGTGCCCATCTGGAGCACGCCGCCGCGCTTGGCGTCCTTCTTCATGACCTGGACACGCTGGCCAGCGGTGATGAGGCGCCAGTCCTTCATCTCGGCCTCGGGCATGAAGTCCTTGAGTTCCTTGAACTTCTTCTTCTTCGAGGCGGTGAGCTGGCTGAGCAGGTACGTCACGAGCGAGAACTCGTCGTTCGCGACCGCAAGCATCGGGATGATGTTGTGGAAGCGGAGCGAGGTGAAGAGGTCGAGGTACGAGCCCTTCTTGAGGTACTTCGGCGAGAAGCCTGCGTAGGGGCCGAACATGAGGGCCGGCTTGCCGTCGACAACGCGCGTGTCAAGGTGCGGGACCGACATCGGCGGGGCACCCACCGAAGCCTTGCCGTAGACCTTTGCGAGGTGCTTGGCGACAACCTCGGGGTTGTCGGTGCGGTAGAACTGGCCCGAGATCGGGAAGCCGCCGAAGCCGCGGATCTCCTTGAAGCCTGCCTTCTGGAGGATCGGGAGTGCGCCACCACCGGCACCCACGAACACGAAGCGGCCGCGGACGACCTGCTTCTTGTTCTCGGCGCGGTCGTTGATGCGGAGTTGCCAGACGCCGTTCGACTGCTGGCGGAGAGCTTCGACGCGGGTCGAGAGGCGGACTTCTGCGCCCTGCTTCTCGGCGTTCGCAACGAGGGCGCGCGTGAGGGCACCGAAGTCGACGTCGGTACCGCCAGCGACGCGGGTCGCGGCGACCTGCTCGTCTTCGGCGCGGCCGACCATGAGGGCCGGTGCCCACTCGAAAATCTTGGCGGGTTCGGTCGTGAACTCCATGTCCGCGAACAGCGGCTCGTCCTTGAGGAGCTCGTAGCGGCGACGGAGGAAGTCAACATTCTCGGCGCCACGCACGAAGGTCATGTGCGGGACCGGGTTGATGAAGCTGGAGGGGTTCGACAGCTCACCGTTCTCGACGAGCGTCGCCCAGTACTGGCGCGAGATCTGGAACTGCTCGTTGATCTTGATTGCCTTCGAAACGTCGATCTTGCCGTTCTTCTCGGGCGTGTAGTTGAGCTCGCAGAGTGCCGAGTGGCCGGTGCCAGCGTTGTTCCAGGGGTTTGAGGACTCTGTCGCGAGTTCGGCTTCCTTCTCGACGAGGAGGATGCTCCAGGTTGGTTCGAGTCGGTGCAGGAGGGAGGCGAGCGTTGCGCTCATGATGCCTCCACCGACGAGGACAGCGTCGTAGATCTTCTTCGAGTCAGTCACCCGAACAGTTTACGCCCGCCTTCGGGGAGCGCGGGCTGTGCTCAGGACTTGTGCAGGCACCGAACGTGATGCCGACGGCGTGACAACTTGCGCGCAGAACAGCAGCGACGCGCCACGGCGTGCGGAAACGCGTGAGGGGGGCTGGCGCGAACCAACCTCACGGCAGGAAACTAGGAGAGCTTCGCGGCGACGAGCTCGGCAAGCTGCACCGCGTTGAGCGCGGCACCCTTGCGGAGGTTGTCGTTCGCGACGAAGAGCACGAGACCTCGGCCCTCCGGGGCAGCCTGGTCGCGACGGATGCGGCCCACGTACGACGGGTCGTTGCCGGTCGCATCCTGCGGGTTCGGGACGTCGGCGAGCTCGACACCGGGTGCTGCAGCGAGCAACTCAGCAGCACACTCCGGCGTGATCTCGCGCGCAAACTCGGCGTGGATCGCGAGCGAGTGGCCCGTGAAGACGGGAACGCGCACGCAGGTGCCGCTCACGCGCAGCTCCGGCAGACCAAGAATCTTGCGCGACTCGTTGCGAAGCTTCTGCTCCTCGTCGGTCTCCCCAGAACCGTCATCCACGATCGATCCCGCGAGCGCCACCACGTTAAAGGCGACCGGCTTCACGTACTTGATGGGTTCCGGCAGTTCGATGGCGTGACCGTCGTGCACGAGTCCGAGGAGCGCGTCCTTCCCCTGCTCGGCAGCCGCGAAGGCCTGGGTTGCGAGTTCGTCCGCACCGGCAAGGCCCGATCCCGAGGTAGCCTGGTAGGTCGCGACGGTGAGGCGCTCGAGGCCTGCCTCATCGTGGAGGGGTTTGAGGACAGGCATCGCGGCCATGGTCGTGCAGTTGGGGTTTGCGATGATGTTCTTCGGACGCTCGTCGAGGGCATCCGGGTTCACCTCAGCAACGACGAGCGGCACCTCGGGGTCGCGGCGCCAGGCCGAGGAGTTGTCAATGACGACGACACCGGCCTTGCCGAAGCGTTCCGCGTGCGCCTTCGAGGTAGCGCCACCTGCGGAGAAGAGGGCGATGTCAAGGCCACTCGGGTCGGCAGTGGCGACGTCCTCGACAGTCACCTGCTGGCCCTTGAATTCGAGCACCTTACCAGCCGAGCGCTCGGAGGCGAAGAAGCGGATGGTCGCGATCGGGAAGTCCCGTTCCTCGAGGAGGCGGCGCATGACGGCGCCGACCTGTCCGGTCGCGCCAACAACACCAATGTTGAGCGGATTCGTGGTCATGTGGATCTCCCTCCCTCGCGACCCTTCTACGGATCAGCGGTCGCGGACACGTGCGGGATCCACCCGCCGAGTCTTGCGGGCAATCCTACGCGTCGGCAGCCTCACTCGGCAGTGCATCGCACGACAGAGGAAGCATTTCTTGCAGGTGGTTCTCACTAAGGATCCCTAGGGTTCGCTCATGCAACTCAATCACGTCACGATCGCTGGAGCCGGCATCGCAGGGCTCGCGAACGCCATCACGTTGAGCCGCTGTGCAGACGAGGTTCTCCTCGTTGAACGTGCACCGGGGCCACGTCCGGAGGGCTACCTCATCGATTTCTCCGGCCCCGGCATCGCTGCAGCACGCCGCATCGGGGTTGCTGAACAACTGGTCCAGCAACGTCATGAGTTCACCGAAATGCGATCGGTTCGACCTGATGGCAGCGTGAGCACTTCGATATCACTTGCCCCAGTACTCCGTCTCACCCCGCATGAGACGTTCACGATCATGCGGCCAGATCTCGAGCGGGGACTGCGCGCGTGCCTGCCAGCCAACGTTCGTGTGCGGTACAACACGGTCATCACGCATCTCGACACACACGCTGAAGAGCCTGACGCCGGTGTGCACGTCACGCTGAGCGACCAGACGAGCCACGACAGCGATCTGTGCATCGTCGCCGAAGGCCTCCGCTCGGCAACGCGCGATCACTACATCACGCCACACCAGGACGTGGTGAGATCGCTCAACTATGCCGCGTGTGCGTGGCTCGCTGACGATCCCGAACTCGCAGAAATCCTCGGCCAACGATTCGCCATGTCTGAAGCCATCAACAGCTACATGGGGGCAGCTCGGATCAATGATCGTCACGTCTCCGTCTTTGGCGTCTATCCGTGGCATGGACAGGCTGCTCCAGCACCGGAACTCGGTGTCGCGCTCCAGCATCTCGAGTCATCAGGCTCCTTCGGTCGACGCCTGGCCCGGCATGCACCCCAATCAGGCTTCTACTGCGACCTTGTGGCCCAGAGCGTCTTGCCGTCGTGGAGCAACGGAGCAGCACTCGCGATGGGCGACACCGCACATGCCGTCTCGCTTGTGACGGGACTCGGATCATCCATGGCCCTTTGCGGGGCGGATCAGCTCGCGCAGTCTGTACGCACTGCCACGTCTCTCAAGCAGGCCATCACACGCTACGAAGCCTCATGGCGGCCGCAGGTCGAGCGCGTTCAGGCCATGGGCCGCCGGCGCGCGAAGAGTTTCGTTCCGTCGTCCCGCGCGGCGCTGATGGCACGACGTGTGGGAATGCAGGTGCTGAGGCTACCGATTGTCGGGGACGTCGTAGCGAGGTCGGTTGTCCGCTCTGGCGACCAGCAACATCGCGGTCGCGCCAGCCAGCGCGACCAGCGCCCAGAGCTGAGCCGCTAGCGGCCGGTGCCCGCGTAGACGACCGCGTCGCTGTCGGAGTCGAGACCAAACGCGGTGTGGATGACGCGGGTCGCCTCGGGCACGATGTCGGCGCGGACGACGATCGAGATGCGGATCTCGGAAGTCGAGATGAGGTCGATGTTGATGCCCGCCTCCGCGAGCGCCTCGAAGAGTTGTGCGGAGACCCCTGCGTTCGTGCGCATCCCGGAACCAACGAGCGAGACCTTGCCGATCTGGTCGTCGTGGCGGAGCGCTTCGAAGCCGATCTCGTCCTTGTGCGCCTCAAGGGTCTGCATGCACTTGGCGGCGTCGGCCTTCGGGAGCGTGAAGGAGATGTCGGTGGCACCGGTCGACACGGCCGACACGTTCTGCACGATCATGTCAATGTTGGCGCCCTGGCCGGCAACGAGGGTGAAGATCTTGGCGGCCTTGCCGGGGACGTCCGGCACACCGGTGACGGTGATCTTCGCTTCGCTCAGGTCGTGGGCGACACCTGCAATCGTCGGGTCTTCCATTTCAAACTCCTTGGCGCGGTCCGGGTTGTACACGATCGTTCCCTCGTCGTTTGAGAAGGAAGAGCGCACGTGCAGGGTGACGTTTTGGCGGCGGGCGTATTCGACGGCGCGGATGTGGAGCACCTTCGCGCCTGCGGCAGCGAGCTCGAGCATTTCTTCGCTCGAGACATGGTTGAGCTTGTGAGCCTTCTTCACCATGCGCGGGTCGGCGGTGAAGACGCCGTCCACGTCGGTGTAAATCTCGCAGACGTCAGCCTTGAGGGCTGCGGCGAGTGCGACGGCGGTCGTGTCGGAGCCGCCGCGGCCGAGGGTGGTGATGTCACGGGAGTCGCGGTTGAAGCCCTGGAATCCAGCGACGATGGCGATGGCGCCCTGGTCGAGTGCTTCGCGCACGCGCACCGGGGTGACGTCGACGATGCGGGCGTCGCCGTGGCGGGAGTCGGTGATCATGCCGGCTTGCGAGCCCGTGTAGGAGCGCGCGTCGAAGCCCATCGACTTGATGGCCATGGCGAGCAGCGCCATCGAGATGCGCTCACCGGTGGTGAGGAGCATGTCGAATTCACGGGGGTCGGGCATGGGGGAAATCTCGTGCGCGAGGTCGGTGAGTTCGTCCGTGGTGTCGCCCATGGCGGACACTGCGACCACGACGTCGTGCCCGGCGCGCTTCGTGTCGACGATGCGCTTGGCGACGCGTTTGATCGACTCGGCGTCGGAAACGGATGATCCGCCGAACTTCTGAACGATTAGGCTCATGGTCCCCCTGGTTCCTCGGGCGGCGCTGCGCCGATGGATTCGACGGGCTCACGCCCGCATGATTCTAGCGGCCAGCACGTTGGAGGCTGCCGAGATCATCCGTGCGACGTGCAGGAGGGTTCTGAAGAGTGCGGCCGGGCCAGGTGCCGGGCGCACTCTCTGTGACCCCGGTCGTGGAAAGTCTGTCGATTTGCTGCTAAATCCAGCCGTCGTGGTCGGCGGCGAAGCCGGAGGACTCGGGGCTGCCTGCGTTGCCCGGGGGCTTCGCCCATTCGCGCGGCGGTTGGGCGGGGTCGCTCGGGCGGCGTACGGGTGGCGTGCTGCGGCGGGCTGCCTCGTCGGCGAGTTCGCGGAAGGAGGTTTGCGGCGCGGGGGCAGCCTCGTTGCGCCGTGCGGGGGCACCCTCGCTTCGTGGGCCGGATGCCATGCGTGGGGCGATGAGGCCACGGCGCGGTTCTTCGGGCCGCTTCGGCGTGGATGCGTAGGGGTCGTTCGGCGTGGGCGCTGCAGCTCGGGCGACCCCTTGCTCGTCGCGGCGGGCGATCTGTCGGCGTCCGGCGAAGGCTCGGCCGAGCGTGACTTCATCCGCGTATTCGAGGTCACCGCCGACGGGGAGGCCGGAGGCGAGCCGCGAGACTTGCACGTCCATGGCGGAGAGGAGCCGCGAGAGGTAGGAGGCGGTCGCATCGCCTTCGAGGTTCGGGTCGGTGGCGATGATGATTTCCTGCACTTCGCCCGATTCGAGGCGCTGCAGGAGCGAGCGGATGTTGAGGTCGTCCGGTCCGATGCCGTCGATCGGGCTGATCGCACCGCCGAGCACGTGGTACAGGCCGCCAAATTCGCGGACGCGTTCGATCGCAGCGACATCCTTGGGCTCTTCGACGACGCAGATGATGCTGCGGTCGCGTCGCGGGTCGCGGCAGACGCCGCACTCTTCACCCTCGGAGACGTTGCCGCAGATGGCGCAGAAGCGGACACGTTCACGCACGTCGAGCAGCACCTGCGCAAGGCGTGACACGTCGAAGCTCTTGGTCTGGACGATGTGGAACGCGATGCGCTGCGCCGACTTGGGCCCGACGCCCGGCAGGCGGCCGAGTTCGTCGATGAGGTCTTGGACAATGCCCTCGTACACGACTACGGCTCCTCGTTGAGGTGCTCAGGCTCGGGTGCGGACGCCTCGTGCACGATCGCATCCTCACCGACATAGCGTGCGCCGAGGCGTTCGCGGATGACGGCCTCGCCGTAGCGTTCAAAGCCGGGACCCGTGCCTGCTGGCGCGCGGGTCTCCTCGTGTGCATCGTCGGACTGCTCTGCGTCTGCCGCGACCTTGCCGGCGAGGACATCCTTGATACTCGGGGCGTGCGGCGCATCCTCGACCGCAGTGTCGTCGACCTGTTTCTTGGGTGCAGGGGCGGGGATCTTCGACGCGGGCGTAAGGAAGCTGGCCGGGTCGATTGGCGGGAGTGCTGGCTCGATACCAGGGTCGGGCATCGGGCCGTCGACGGCTTCGTCGTAGGGAGGCTCGTCGTCGATGGGCGGCGCGGGCTCGGCCGGGGCCGGCGCGGGCTCGGCCGGGGCCGCGTCGCTC
>NZ_BCSO01000014.1 GCF_001570905.1 [Zimmermannella] alba NBRC 15616
ACCGATGACGCTCATGCTCGGGCTGGACCCGCTCGGGATGGCGCTGCTCGTCCTCACAGGTGTGGTGAGCACCCTCACAGTTGTTCGTGGCCGCGCGACGCGTCAGCAGGCTGGGCTGCACATCGTGCTTGCAGCGGCGTTTATCTTCCTCGCGGCGAACCCGTAGCGGGTGGGGGGAAGGGTGCGCTAGTCGTTCGGCTGCGCGACGGCCAGGTCGATTCGACGCGAGATCTTGACCTCAAGCGCGGGCACGCGCATCGTGATGTGGGCGATGCCGTTGGCATCCACGAAGAGCTCCTCTTCGACGAGCGGTCCAGCATTGAGACGCTGGATCGGGGCGTTCGCGAGGTCGTCCGCACCCAGGTGGCTGAGCGCTGCCGTGAAGGGCACGAGGACGTGTGCGAGCTGGACGAGCTCGCCGGCCGGAGTGTCGTCACCGGCCAGCTCGGTGAACTCGAGGAACCGGTAGCTGCCGATGTTGTGGGCGGCACGGTATTCGCGCCGTGCACGAAGCTCGCCTGCCGTATCCACCCGCGATCCCGGCTCAATGAGGACGTCGAAGCCAAACTTTGCGCCGCCTTCACGTTCGCGGAAGACGCCGATGCCTCGCCCGAGGCGCTCACGCATGACGTGCTGCGCGTCAGGGTCGGCGTAGAGCGCGAGCCCGATTGCCGTCGCCGCCATAGCCTGCGGCGAGCGGTGGACGCGTCGCGCAAAGCGCTCACGCATCATGCGGGGGACGAGGGGCAGAGAACTCGCACCGCCGACGAGGTACAGGCCGGCAACCTCGGCCTGCGCGAGTGCATCCTGGTCGAGCCCGCCCAGCAGACGTTCAATTGTGTCGAGGGTCATCAAGACGAGCTTCTCGGCGCGCGCAGAGAACTCGTCGACAGGGATTGTGATGACTGAGTCGCCCACTTCGAGAACGAGTCGACGCGACTGGGGCGTGAGCCGTTCCTTCGCGATCCGGGCAGCCTCCTGCAGCATTCCCACCTCGTGATCGCTGTGTGGTTTCGCCTCGTCCGGCACATGCTCGAGCGCGAGCTCAGCGAGGAGGGCATCGAAGTCCTCACCGCCAAGGTTCGGGAGCCCGAGCGTGCGATCGACTTCGTGGACGGCATCGCCGAGCTGCACCATCGAAGCGTCAAAGGTGCCACCACCGAGGTCGTACACGATGACGCTCTGTCGCTGTGAATTGATTTGCTTGGGGTAGCGGTGGAGGAACTCGAACGCGGCAGCCGTCGGCTCGTTCACAAGGCCGAGCACCTCGAAGCCAGCACGCGTGAAGGCGTCGATCGTCAGGAAGCGTTGAGCGGATGGGGCGTGGGCTGGCACGCCGAGCGCAATTTCAAGGCGTTCCTCACCGTCAAGGTCGAGCGAGGAGTGCTCAACAAGGGCGGTGCGCAGATCCGCGGCAAACATCCACAGCAGTTGGGAAAGCGTCGCTTCGGCGGTGCCGAGGGTGATCCGTTCCCGACCGGTCGTCGCCGGGTCTGCGAGTAGACGCTTCAAGGTGCGGAACGAGGGCGCGCCGTGGAGAACTGCCTCCTGGGCAGCCCATCCACTCACGAAGGAATGCCCCGGTCCGAGCGCGACCACCGTCGGCACGTGGTCGTGGAGGTCACCAGCCGCGTCCTCAAAAGAGACAACCGGATGATTGCCGTCCTTGACGGCGGCGACAACCGTGCGGGTCGTGCCGAAGTCAATTCCGAGGCGCACTGTGCGGACCATGGACACGACGTTAGCAACGCTCGATGACGTGAATGCGAACACCTGCTTCGGCTGGGAACCCGCAGAACGTGCCCCGTTACTTCGTGGCCGGGGTTTCGCTTGCGTCCTGTGCATCCTCCGAGGTCGCGGTCTCGGCCCCAGTTTCAGGCGTCGGCGCGCGGTGGGGGATGAGGGCGAGCACGCCCACGACCACCGAGCCGACGAGGAACCCCGCAATGGCCGAACCGAGCGTTTCAGTCAGCCACGCGAGCGCGGGAGCGAGTGCCGCCGGAGTAATGGTCTCCACCCAGTGCTCGGCTGCGTGCACGAGGTCGAACGGGGCCGTGAAGCCAAGCTTCGATGCGCCGTCAAGGAGGATGTGGCCACCCACCCAGAGCATTGCGGCGGTGCCGATGACCGAGATTGCCTCGAGCACGTAGGGCATTCCGTTCACGAGGCCGCGGCCAATGACGGAGCGCTTGTTGTGCTTCGTGATGCGCAGGCCCAGGTCATCCGCCTTCACGAGCACCGCAACCACGCCGTAGACGAGGATCGTCATGACGAGCGCGACGACGATCATGATGGCGAGCCGCTTCCAGAACGACTCATTCGCCACCTCATTGAGCGAGATGACCATGATCTCGGCAGAGAGGATCAGGTCGGTGCGGATTGCGCCCGAGACAAGCTGCTTTTCCTGCTCAGGATCTGCCGCGGCGCCTTGGTCGTCGTCAGACTCCTCATGGCCGTGCCCGGTGATGGCGTCCCACACCTTGTGGGCACCCTCGTAGGAGAGGAACGCGCCACCGAGCATGAGGATTGGCGTGAGCAGCCACGGCACAAACTGCGAGAGCAGCATGGCGACCGGCAGGATAATGGCGAGCTTGTTGACGAGCGAGCCCTTGGCGATGCGCCAGATGATCGGGATCTCACGGTCTGGCGTGACGCCGGTGACGTACTGCGGGGTGACGGCAGTGTCGTCGACCACGACGCCGGTAGCCTTCACGCTTGCACGGCCAGCGGCGGCCGCGACATCGTCGACCGAGGCGGCTGCAGCCTTGGCGATGGCGGCGACGTCGTCGAGGAGTGCAATGAGACCAGCGCTCACGGGGTGCCCTTCCTGGAAAGCGGAGTGATGCGGCGAAGACCGCACCGGGTCAGCCTACGGTGCCGTGGAAACGCGTGTGAGATGCCACAACATCGCGCGATAGCGCACGATTCGCAGCAAGGCTGGGCGAGTGCACAGCCAGAGTTGGGCGGAATTCCGGGTTGACTCCGTACCGTCGGGGTCATCACCGAAAGGATGTTGACTCGACATGATCCCCACTCCGAGCAAGGACGACACGCTGGACTTCATCGCCAAGGGTTACGACTTCGGCAAGGGGGTGTGGGAGCGAGCCCGCTCGCTCGGATCTCCCAAGGTTGCGCCCATGAAGCTCCTCGGCACCGACTCGGTGCTCGTTCGCGGTGAGGAGGGCATCAAGCTGTACTACAACGAGGAGCTCATCGACCGTCAGGGTGCGATGCCGGGCCTCATTGGTGAGCCCCTGTTTGGTCACGGTTCGGTTCACAGCATGGACGGCGAGGCGCACCGCCGCCGCAAGAACACCTTCGTGCAGGCAGCCTACGTCGACGAGCAGGTGGAGCGACTCACGCCGTACTTCGAGCGCGAGTGGACCCGCGAGCGCGACGAATGGATCGCGGGTGGCACTCGTAGCGCCTATGATGCCGCCGTTGGCGCACTCGGCCGCGGCATCCAGCGCTGGGCAGGCCTGCCGGGTACGGCGGACGCGAAGACCCGTTTTGCCGCGCGCCTCGCGCAAATCGTTGACGGCTTCGGCGCTGTTGTTGAGCCCGCCTATGTGCTTGCCTGGGCGAACCGCAAGTGGTGCGACCAGCACGCGGCGGAACTCATCGAGGCGGTCCGAGCCGGGACGCTCGAGGCCCGCGAGGGTACGGCTCTGCACGCCTGGGCCTGGCACCGGGAACTCGACGGCGAGCTGCTTGATGCGCGCCTCGCCGGCATTGAGCTGCAGAACATCCTCCGCCCGACGATCGCCGTCGCTCGCTTCGTGGCCTTTGCTGCGAAGGAACTCGAGGCGCGTCCCGAGTGGCGGGCACGTATCGCGCAAGAATCTGCGGAGCGTGGGGGAGTGCTCGTCGGTGGCCCGCTCGCGGTGGCCTTCGCTCAGGAGGTTCGCCGCACGGCGCCTTTCGTGCCGATGCTGCCGGGGCTTGCCAAGCGCGACATCGAGTTCGCAGGGGAGACGATCCCGGCAGGTACCCGCGTGTTCATCGACATCCAGGGCACGAACCACGACCCGGCCGCGTGGGATGACGCAGAAGCCTTCAACCCGGAGCGATTCCTCGGTCACGAAGACTACGAGGCGCTCACATCCTTCGTCCCGCAGGGTGGCGGGGAAGTGCCCACGGGCCACCGCTGCCCGGGCGAGAAGGTCGCCATCGCCGGTCTTTCGGCAGCGATCACGGCAATGAGCGATCCGCGCCTTGCCATCCTTCCCGAGGGACTCGAGGTGAACCGCCGCCGCTTCCCGACGAAGCCGAGTTCGGGCGGACGCCTTCGTTCGATTGCCAAGCAGGCCGGGGTCGGATGCCCCGTCGAGCACTAGCGCCCGAGAACACAGAATCTTCCTCCCAAGGTAGGGGAGTGGGGCCGCAGCAGTGGACCGCTGCGGCCCTTCTTCCGTGTTGCTGGATCGACGCGTGTCGTCTGGTTCCCGGTTACCTCTTCGTTACCGGGGATGCGGATACTCTGGCGGGCGCACGCTGCCGCGTGTCACACCATCCGCATCTCAAGGAGCCTCTGTGCGCAAGCTTGCTTCCGTTGCGGCGCTCTCGCTCATCGCCATGGGTGTTGCCACCCCGGCAGAGGCTGTCACTGGACAGCCGGGCGACATTGCCGACATCACGATCCTTGCCTCGACCGACACCCACGGCACGGCGCTCAACTACGACTACTTCACGGGGCAGCCCTTCGGTACCGCTGCCGCACCCAAGAATCTCCGTGGCATGGAGCACCTCGCGACTGCCATCCAGCAGGTGCGCGCTGACAAGGGCGCCGACTCGGTGGTGCTGCTCGACAACGGTGACGCGAACCAGGGTTCGTCGATCGAGACCGTCTACCACGCGAACCGCACCGGTGCCACGACCGACCCGATGGCCGCGCTCTCGAACTACCTCGGCTACGACGCTGGCACGGTGGGCAACCACGAGTTCAACTACGGCCTCGGCGACCTCTCGCAGTACCGTGGCTCGCTCAACTTCCCGCTGCTTGGTGCCAACGTCATCGACAAGGCGACCGGCCAGCCGTACCTCGACCCGTACACGATGATCGAGAAGACGACGGCTGACGGCCACAAGGTGCAGATCGCCGTCATCGGTGTCGTGACCCCCGGCATCCCGGGCTGGGACGGCTCGAAGGTCGCCTCGCTCGACTTCCGCGACACGGTCGAGACCGTGAAGCAGTGGGTGCCGCAGGTGAAGGCCCTCGGCGCGGATGTCGTCGTCGTGTCGGCCCACACTGGCCAGGACCCGCAGGGCTACGTCTGGAACCCGGCCGACCTGCAGGAGAACGCGGCTCGTTCGATCGCTGAAAACGTGTCGGGCGTCGACCTCATCATCGGTGGTCACTCGCACGTCACCGACCAGGTGCAGACGTACTACACGAGCCCGGACGGCCGTGAGGTGCTCTTCACACAGCCCGGCTACCACGCCCGCTTCCTCTCCGAGGTGAACATCCCGCTGAGCCTCGACGCGAACGGCAACCCGGTCGTTGACTGGACCGCCACGGAGAAGCCGACTGCGAAGGCCCTGAAGGCCGCTGACTACCCGGCCGACCCGCAGGTCGCCCAGGTGATTGCCCCTTGGCACGCCATGACCCAGGAGTGGGTGTCGACGGTCGTTGCCACGGCCACGGGAGACATGCCGGCTGCTGACGCTGCGTGGAAGGACACCGCCATCCTCGACTTCATCAACAAGGTGCAGACCGACGAGCTCACGCGTGCGCTCAAGGGCACCGAGCTTGCAGGCCTCCCCGTGATCTCGGAAGCTTCGCCGTTCTCGCGCACCGCTGTGTTCGAGAAGGGTGATGTCACGATCGCCGACATGGCGGCCCTCTACGTCTACGACAACACGCTCCTCGGCGTGAAGATGACCGGCGCGGAGCTCAAGGACTACCTCGAGCACTCGGCCCGCTACTACATCCAGAGCAGCCTGAGGGTGCCGCCATCGCTGACTGGTCGACCGTCACGAACGCGCAGTACGACGGCATGACCCGCGGTATCCCGGACTACTCGTACGACGTTCTCTCTGGTGTGAACTACCACATCAACATCTCGAAGCCGGTCGGTGAGCGCATCGAGAACCTCACGATGCCTGACGGCACGCCGATCAAGGACACTGATGTGTTCGCCTTCGCCGTGAACAACTACCGCCAGTCGGGTGGCTCGGGCTACCCGCACGTGGCGAGTGCTCCGGTCATCTACGACGAGCAGAAGGCCATCCGTGAGCTCATGATCGAATGGGCTCAGGAGAAGAAGGTCATCAACCCTGCCGACTTCTTCGTCGAGAACTGGACGGTGTCGACGAGCGCTGCACCGGTGGAGCCCCCGGCTCCGACCGAGGTTCCGACCGCAGCACCGATCGAGACCGCTGTCGCCACGCCGGAGTCCACCGAGGCTCCTGCGGAGGCAGCTGCTGAACCGCAGGGCGACCTTGCTGGCACGGGTGCTGAGATGCTCATCCCGGCATCCATCGCCGCCATGCTCATGCTGCTCGGCACGGTGCTCGTGCTTCGCCGCACGCAGCACTAAGAAGCTACGCGCACGCAATGTGGGGCGTCACCTTCGGGTGGTGCCCCACGTTGCGTGTTTGTGGCAGGTGAGAGGTGCCTAACTCTGCCCGAAGGCGCGCTCGGCGGCCCGGAATCGAGCTTCGTAGATGGCTTCGGGTTGCAGTTCGACTGCTGGCCACGTCGTGGTGTCGGCGCTGAGGTCAAGCTCGAGGTGCACGCCAAAGCGTACGAAGGGATGTGCAAGGTTCGAACGCATCGCGCTGTCGTGCGATCCAGGTGCGAGCATCCTTCGGAATCATCGTTGCTCCTTCCTGTCACGTCGAGAGCGAAGAAGCTGCGGCGGCGATTGTTCAGCGCTGTGGGGAGCGAGGGGAGGTAGTTCACATGGCTGTGTCCGCGTGGGCGCGTGTCCACAGTTCTTTAGATTGACATAATGTGCATTATCGGAAGCAGGCTGCGTAGGGCGGCGTGTAGTGTGCTGCAGTTCATCTCAATGTGAATTGCTCCTCCAGAATGCACTCACCGCAGCTCGGTGTGGGCGAGCTGCGGTGAGTTGATGCGTGTTGGTTACGCGTGCTTGTCCTGGGCGTCAGGAGCTGGCTGGACTGTCCACTCGGGCGGATTGTCATCGCCAGCTTCTTCGTCACGCTCGGCATCTGCCGCTGTCTCCTGGATGATGCCTTGAGCGTGATGCACGGGCGCGTACACCGTGTAGAGCTTGAGAGGTTCGTTGCCCGTGTTTTCGATGTCGTGCCAGTAGCCGGCCGGAACCTGGACGGCTGAGCCATCCTCGACGGACTCTTCAAATTCGAGGCGGTCCTTCGAGGTGCCCATGACGCAGCGTCCGGTGCCGCGGTCGATGCGAATGAACTGGTCAGTCTCCGGGTGCACCTCAAGGCCGATCGACTCGCCGACGGGAATTGACATAAGTGTAACCTGCAGGTACTTACCGGTCCACACCACCGTGCGGTAATTCGCGTTGTGAATGGTTGCCGATTCAATATTGAGCGCGTTCGGGCGTGCGCCCGGATCGATGATCTGCATGGTGATTCCCTTCGACATGCCCCACGATGTGGCGGCCTCGCACCCCAGTGTGGCTGCTCCAACTGGTAGCGCTCACAGCCTCCACTCCCCTAGGGCTTCCGAGGGCGCGAGGTACTGCTTGAGGTGCTGCA
This sequence comes from [Zimmermannella] alba NBRC 15616, assembly GCF_001570905.1. Lineage (GTDB taxonomy): Bacteria > Actinomycetota > Actinomycetes > Actinomycetales > Microbacteriaceae > Pseudoclavibacter > Pseudoclavibacter albus. Next base: position 7,696 of record NZ_BCSO01000014.1, read on the forward strand.
CCGTGAGTCGTCGCTTCGGGATGCTCAGCGAGACGTCGTTGAGATTGTGTTCGCGTGCGCCGGAGATGCGAATGACGTCGTGCTGATCGGCCGGATGTGTGGAAGAAGCGGGCATGAGGAGGGTCTTTCTGCGGCCGCACCGTTGTGGGTCGGTGGGCTCGGCACACGGGCCGTCGCGATCACCATCCTTGCGTGTTCTCGTTGCACGCACGCAGAGAACACGAGGTTCACTCACTCGTGTCGCGTGAGGAGGGCGTGCTCGTCGCCCGAACGCGTTGTACGACTCGCATCCGGCGCCGACGTTCCAACAGAAGCAGCGTGCCGCCGACGAGGACAATGCCGCCGAGCGAACCGAAAATTGCAGCGCGCCCATCCGGTTGCGCGGACTTCGCCGGGAGCGGCGGCATCACGTTCATAGGCTCATGCGGCGTGCGCTCGAGTTCGGGATGCTTCGTCTGAATGGCATCCGCCGCCGTATTCGCCAGGTAGTTGTGTCCCGGCAGATTCGGGTGAAGTGCCCCCTGCTGTGCCGTCGGCGGGTCAAGCGTCGTAATCGTGATACCTGCAATGTACGACTCGTGACGGGGCGCGCACACGCTGTGCTCCGACGATGCCTCCTCGGTGTTCACGAAGGTGAAACCGGCTGCACTCGCTTCTTCTTCAACAGTGCGGTTGAGTTCGCGCACGATCTCGGCGATGAAGGTGATGTCCTCATCCGTGAAGGGCACTGAGTCGGGGGCGTAGCCGTCGAGACCGATCACAGGACGGAAGCATCCGTGCGCGGGAATCTTTCCGCCGACAGGGACGACCGCGGGGTAACCGACGACGTAGATGTCGGCGTTCGGAGCCGCCTCGGCAACGGCCTGAAAGTTCCGCCGCAAGCCGTCACGCACGTTGTAGTCGATGCGGTCCTTGAGGATGTTGCCCTCCGGGCGCTCGTAGACTTCCCGACAGTTCGGCGACTGGAAGGCGCCGTCCTCCCCCGCGACCGGGCCCTTCTCGTCGAGCGCGAGGCAGGCGCTCGCGATGTTGAAGAAGCCCGCATCGTTGCCGCCGATCGTGATCGTGACGAAGTCGGTGTTGTCGCTCAGCGCCTCGATCTGAAGGGGCGCCGTGGCACCGCCCGGGAGCGGCTGCGGATCCTGGGCAATGTTCGGTGTGGCGGCCCCGGTGCAGCTCCGGTCCTCAAGAGTGAAGCCGAATTGGCTCGCGAGCTGGTGCGGGTAGTTGTTGTAGGACTGCCAGCAGGTGGGCTGCGGGCTGCCCGTTTCCGGCAGAAGGCCGTACCCCGAGGCGTAGGAGTCGCCGAGCGCGACGTATTCAATGGGGTCGCTCGCGGTGGCCTCACCCGAAGTTGCTGTTGCAGGTGGGGTGTTCGCGTCGCGCGCTAAGGTGTCCACGGCCAGCGCGTTCTCCGGCGCGACGAGCGCAGCACAGAGCGCGAACAGAGTCATGACACCGGCCGCCAATGAGCGTGGGAGCGTGCGCATTTCACTCAGTCTGGCGAAGCCACCTGAACGTCTTCCGCCAGCAGGATGCGTCGTTCGCCTGCATCCTGTCAGCCTCGCGCGGAAAATCGCGGCACGCGACATGGCAAACTGTTGTGGACACGATGCGGTCACCTACACTTCGCGTAGCCCGATGTCAGGTCCGCCATTCTGCAACGAGGCGTGAATGGCCTGTGTCGTGTTCAAGGAGGAGCACATGACCACACAAGAGACCGCGCCCGCGGCCGCGTCGACCATCGACAAGCCGACGCTCGCGACTACCGAATCGAGCCTCGAGAAGGGCTCTCTCGAGCAGAAGCTCACGCCTGGACAGCTCACGATGATGAGCCTCGGTGGCGCAATTGGTGCGGGCCTGTTCGTCGGCTCGGGCGCAGCCATCGCCGTTGCCGGCCCCGCGGTGCTCATTGCCTATGTCATTGCCGGCCTCATCATCATCGCGATCATGCACATGCTCGGCGAGATGGCGGTTCGTGAGCCAGCTTCCGGTGCCTTTTCTGTGTTTGCCGAACGCGCGATGGGCCGCATCGTCGGCACGACCGTGGGATGGCTGTACTGGGTGCAGCTCATCATCGTCATCGCCGCTGAAGCGCTCGGTGCAGCCGCCGTCATGGCCGGTTGGTTCCCGACGCTCGGCGTAGGCGGCTGGGTCATCGCCTTCGTGGCGCTCTTCACGGTGCTCAACCTCTTGAACGTCAAGCACTACGGCCGCGTCGAGTTCTGGTTCGCTGGGCTCAAGGTCGTCGCGATTCTCGCCTTCCTCGTCCTCGGCGGGGCGCTCCTGTTCGGCCTCATCCCGGGTGTCCCCTCCCCCGGCCTCTCGAATCTCGTTCCGCCAGAAGGCTTTGCGCCGACGGGAATCCTCGGTATCGCCTCGGCACTCCTCATCGTCATGTTCGCCTTCGGCGGCACGGAGGTTGCAGCGATCGCGGCGGCTGAAACCGAGAACCCCAAGTCGAGCATCCAGCGCGCGGTGCGATCGGTGCTCTTCCGCATCCTCGTGTTCTACATCTGCTCGATCCTCGTCATCGTGTTGGCACTCCCGTGGAATGACCCGGCTGTTGAGGCAGGGCCCTTCGCCGCGGTGCTCGAACTCACGAACATCCCAGCGGTTGAGACGATCATCCAGATCATTGTCGTGGTCGCGCTCCTCTCGGCACTCAACGCGAACCTTTACGCGGCCTCGCGCATGATCTTCTCGCTCGCTCGCCGCGGGAACGCGCCTGCGTTCCTCGGCCGTGTCTCGCCGAACTCGGTGCCACGCATCGCCGTCATTGCATCGGTGCTTGTGGGCTTCGCCACGGGTGTTATTGCGCTCTTCAACCCGGACGAAGACCTCCTCGTGCCGTTGCTCAACATCATCGGTTCGACGATCATCCTGCTGTGGATCTCGATTTCCGTGTCGTTCATCATCCTGCGCCGCCGCGGCGAGCGCCGAGGTGAACAACTCGACTACCGACTCCCCTTCGGCTATGGCTTCGCAGCGATCGCACTGCTCGGGCTCGGCCTCATCATGGTGCTCTCGGCCTTCGACCCGGTTGCAGGTGGGCAGCTCTTCGCCACGATCGCGCTCTCGCTCGTCATTGGTGCGGTGACGGCCGTCGTATTCCTCGCGCGCGGAACGAAGCGCCCGAGCGATCGCGTCCACAAGTTCTAGCCATGAGGTGACATCGACGGGGCGGCATCCAACGGGTGCCGCCCCGTCCGGTATGATGAACAGACCGCGCGAACGCGCCCCTGTCAACGTTTGCTAGGAGAACCCCCGTGAGCTTCCTTCTCACTGCGCTGTGCGCTGCCATCTTTGTTGCTGGCCTTTGGTGCTACGGCCTTGCCTTCCAGATCGACAACGACATGCTGCAGCTGCTCACCTTCGTTGCTGGCATGTTCCTCAACGCCATTGCCTTTTTCATCCCGTGGCAGCTCACGGGACACAGCCGCAAATAATCCTCGCATCGTTCGTGCCTGGCACGGCGAGTATCGACAAAACGCCGTGCCTTTGAGCGCGGCGTTTTGCTCAGCCTCTCCTTCTCTCCCCCGCGAGGCCATCATGGGTCACTTTTCCCCGCAGCTGGACATGTCGATGAGGACAAGCATCTCCACACGTGCACTCTGGTTCGCGTGCTGGGATGCAGCGATCCTGAGTGAGTGGTGGCCAGAGCTCACCATCGCGAAAAAGGTTGGTGGCCGGATCGAAGTCGCGGAAGTGCCGTATAAGCGGAAGAAGTACCGCCACGTCTCCGGGCGGCTGCTCAAACTCAAACCCGGTGAACACGCTCGCTTCGAGTGGCGAACGAAAGGTCGCGACGCAACAACCACCGTCGACGTGTACGTCTCACAGTCGAAGAAGAAGTCGCGGCTGCGGATCGTCGAATCAGGCTTTACCAAGGATGATTACGCCGCCATTGAGGTCGAGCGCATGCGCGACTTCTGGCGTGATCGTGCTGGTGACCTCCAGGAGTGGCTCGAGGCGCCCGGCAATGCCGAACGCCTCGAAGCTGCAGCGAAGGCCGCTGCAAAGTAGCGCGAAGTCTTAGGCGCCTTCGGTGTTGAAGGAGCTCACGTCGCCGATGAGGATGATGTGGTCTTCCGGAACCGGGGCCACCGTCGCCTTGGCGACCTCGGCCGCGAACTCCTGCACGTTGTAGAGTCGACCGGCCTGCTTGCGGCGCTCGTCGATGGCACCCGGGTTGAGGCGGTTGAGGAGCGTCGCGGTGATCGTGCCTTCGATCATGTCGCCCGAGACGACCACAAACTCGACGTTCTGTTCGGCCATCGTCGGCACGAGTTCGAGGAGGGCGTCCTCTCCGGCACGCTTCGACTCGGCGACGGGACGGTATTCCTCCATCGTCGGGGTCGTGCGGATGAAGTGCGCCTGGTGGCTCGTGACGAACACGACGCGGCCACCTTCGTTCATGAGTTCGAGCGCCGCCTGCAGTGTGTTCACCTGGGCGTCGCGGTTGAGTTTGAGGGCGTAGTCCTCTTCCATTCCGGATTCCATGCCGCCGGACGCGTTGAGGATGAGGAGGTCAAGCCCGCCGTACTCCTGACGGATTGCCTCAAACATGGCCTCGAGCGAGCCCTGATCGGTGAGGTCCGCCCCAACAGCCATGGCGGTGGCACCCTGCTCGGTGAGCTCGCTCACGAGCTTCTGTGCGCGGGCTTCCTTGTTGCGGTAGTTCACGACGACCTTGGCACCTGCTTCGGCGAGGAAGCGGACGGTGTCGGCGCCGACACCGCGCGAGGAGCCGGTGACGAGGGCACGACGCCCCTCGAGCGAACCAGGGGCAAGCGGAGACTGAGTTGCAGACATGGCTCTCAGCATAACGACGTCCCGTCCCGGCGAGCTGGACTCGTATGCTGTCCGCGAGTGTGTCGAGGAGGATGAATGTCCGAGTGGTTTGACGAGGTGCATCACCGGGTTCTCGCCCATCGAGGTCTCGCGCTCGATGCCCTCGAAAACTCGCTCCGAGCGCACCAGGCTGCCGTGGCCCTCGGCATCACGCATCTTGAATGTGACGCGCGTGCCACCCGTGACGGCGTTGCGGTCCTGTGGCACGACGAAACACTCGAACGCGTCGACGGCGGCGACGACAAGGTGGCGGAGCTCAGCCTGGAGGAGCTTGCAGCGCGAGGAAAGGGCGACTGGCGCATCTCGACGGTGGCCGAGGTATTGGAGGCGCTCCCCCATGCACGGTTCAACATTGACGTGAAGTCACGGGATGCCGTCGAGCCGCTCGCTCGTGCGATCCACGAAGCTCACGCGGAGCACCGTGTCCTCGTGTGTTCTTTTGACGAGGGACGGCGCCGGGCCATCCACCGCCTCGTGCCCAACGCCGCCACGAGTGCGTCGGGACGTCAGCTTATGCTAGCCTTCCTCGCGCTCGAACTCGGGTGGGATCGTCTTGCGGGGCGCATCCTCCGAGGCTGCGATGCACTCCAGATCCCGGAGCGGGCCGCGGGCATCACGCTCGTCTCGCCGCCTCGCCTGGCGAAATGGAAGCGTCATGTGCGCGAGATTCATGTGTGGACCGTGAACGAGCCGAGCGAGATGCGACGGCTCTGGCAACTCGGCGTCGAAGGTATCGTCACCGACCGGGCCGATCTCGCTCTCCAGGTGCGATCAAGCCTTGAACGGCGCCCATAGCGCATCGAATTCCGCACCATTCCGGGAATACCCAAGCTCTTCCCGGAGTTTCACGATAGACAAGAGGCACACAGCGCGTCGTCGCTGTCGACTGGCGGTGAGTCAGCGCGGACATGAGAGGAGGCCACTGATGGCCGATCGAAGCCTGCGGGGCATGCGCCTCGGGTCACAGAGTTTGCAGAGTGACGAGGGCGTTGTCTTCGTTGAGCGTCAATTGCGGAGCTACGTCACGGATGAGGGCGAGACCTTCGTCGTGACGTTTGCTGCCGACGCCGAGGTGCCCGAAGTGTGGCCCTCGCCGAAGACGGGCAATGAGGGGCGACTCCTCGACGACGCCGGCAACAAGGTCCAGTACGAGGCCCCGACAGAGAAGCCGCAGCGCACGCATTGGGACATGCTGCTCGAGCGTCGCTCGCGCGAAGAGCTCGAAGAGATCCTCAACGAGCGTCTCAACTATCTCCGTGAGCGTCGCGGCACGAAGAAGAACGACGCCTAACGCACAGCCAACATAGCGTGTGAGCGCGGGCCTTCGGGCTCGCGCTCATTGCGTTGCACGACGCTTCCCGGCGCGAGGCCAGTACGTGATGACCATGAGGAGGCCACCGAGCGCGAGCGCCCGGCTCACACCCTCCCCGATCACCATGGCGGGCGTGCTGCCCTGAACCGCGGGAACCTCGAGAAGCATTGCGCCGTCGTCAAACCAGTTGAGCGCCGCGACTTCGCGACCGGCACCGTCGTAGGCGGCGCTCCAGCCCACAGTTGACGCCTGCACCGTCCAGCGGCCCGTCTCAACGGCGCGAATCCGCGCGAAGGAGACTTGCTGGGCGGCTTCATCGGTGCGGTCAAAGTCAGCGTTGTTCGTCGGCAGGAGGAGGAACTCAGCGCCCTCCCCCACTGACTGGCGGACCACTCCATCCTCGATGACGTCAAAGCAAATAAGCACGCCGGCGCGATGCCCCGCGACGCTGACCGTGGCCGGGTCGGTGCCCGGGGAATAGCCGCGGCCCACCATCCCGATGAGGTCGGGCGCGAGCGCGTAGTAGAAGTCGCGGTCGGGAATGTATTCGCCGAACGGCACCGGGCGCTTCTTGGAGGTCTCCGCACCCCAGCCGGATGCGGAGCTCCACTCAAACTGCGTGTTGAAGTACTGCTCGCTCTTGCCGCGTCCTGTGACCGTCACCGTGTTAGCGAGAATCGGGGCATCACCGTAGCGCGCGGAGAGATCGTTCAAGGCTTCCTCGGCAGCCGCGTGATACTGCGGGCCAAGATCGGCCGAACCTTCGGGCCACAGGATGAGTTCGGGCTGCCACGTGCTTGGCACATGCGCTTCGGTCACGCGGATGTGGCTCGCAAGCACCTGGCCCGGAGCACCCGAGGTGAAGTATCCCGCCTCCGGGGTGTTCCCTTGCACGGCGGCGACACGGACGGTGCCGTTGCTCGGGAGTGAGCACGGCGGGATGAGGACAAGGACAGCGCAGGCAGCGGCGACCGTCGAAGCGAGCTCGAAGGTGCGCCACCGGGACATCGCGCGGAGCTTCGGGGCACTGCTCGAGGTCTGGATGGCGTGACGCAGGACGGCTAGGCCAAGCAGCGACATCCACACCATGAGGAAGCCGAGGCCGTCAATCCCGAGCCAGGCCACAACATCCAAGAACGGGCCATTCGATTGGCTCTGCGCGATGCGGCCCCACGCGAATCCGCCATAGGGGAATCGATTCGCGACGAACTCCCGCAGCATCCAGACGAGTGCGAGCGCGAGCGGCTCAGCGATGAGCATGCCGCGCTCTCCCGGTGCGCGGCGCTGTATGCCGCGCATGACCGCAGCGAGGAGCATCCCGCCCACGGCGAAGGAGAGCGTCATGACCGCGGTGAGTGCGAGCCAGGGAATCGGCCCCAGGAAGCGTGACGACCACGACACGAGCGGGCCGTAAAAGGCAGCACCTGCGATGGCACTGAGCACGAAGGCCGAGCCAAAGCCTCGCCCCCGCAGTGCCGTGACAAGCAGCGGTGGCGCCACGAACGCGAGTGGCCACAGGCTGGCGCCCGGGAACGAGAGTGCGAGCGAGAGCCCAGCGCACATAGCAAGCGCCGCGCACTCCCACCAGGGGCGTCGGATGGCGTCGATCACTCGGCCACGCTCGCGTAGGCGACGATGCCGTGGCGGACCGCATCGTAGGCTTCGCGTGCGGTGCGCTTGAGGCCGCCAGTCGTGACCTTCTCGATCTGGTCGAGCAGATCAAGCACCTGCTTCGACCAGCGCACGAAGTCGCCCGCCTGCAGGCCCGCCTCATCGAGGACGTCATCGAGGCGGCCGCCACGAGCCCAGCGGTGCATGGCGGGCACGAGTCCGGTCGCGAGCGGCACTGTCCGGGGCACACCGTGGCGTTCCTCGAGCTCGTCGAGCTCTTCCCAGAGCCGTTCCGTGTGCTCGAGCGCTTCCCGAAACCCGCCACGCGGGAGGAATCGCTCCGGTGGATTGTCTTCGTCGCGGCGCGGTTCAAACACGAGCGCAGCCGCCATCGCGGCAAGCCCCGCAGCGTCAAGTTTCAGCCACGCTTGCTTCCGAATGCACTCGGCGATAAGGAGGTCACGCTCGCCGTAGATGCGCTTAAGCGAGTGGCCGTGGCTTGTCAGGGCAAGGTCATCGCTCGTCGTGAGCTGCGCGAGATAGCCACGCTCAATGAGCGCATCCGTGAGCCGGTCAAACACCTGCGCGACGGCACCCGTGCGGGATTCGATCTGCCGGACGAGTCGGTCGGTGTCGTGCTTGAGGCGCCAGTAGCGCTCGCCCCAGCGGGCGTGGTCCTCGCGCTCCGGGCACGAGTGGCACGGATGCATGCGCATCTCGTGGCGGAGCTCCTGCAGGCGCTGCTGACGACGTTCGCGTTCAGCGTGGGCGTTTGGCATATCCTCGCGGATCTTCTTCCGCTCGAGATCGCTGAGTTCCCGGCGCACACGCGAGTAGCTGAAGAAATCACCCCGGTGGCACTCCATGGCCGCTTCGTAGCCGGCGAGCGACTCACGCTGCTGCTGCACCTTCCGGGCAATATCGACCACGGCTCGGTCGGCCTGGAACTGCGCAAAGGACGACTCGAGGACGTCGCGCGTGCGCTCGCGGCCAAAGCGGTCGACGAGGTTCACCGCCATGTTGTACGTCGGGCGGAAGGAGGAGTTGAGCGGGTACGAGCGGCGGGATGCGAGGGCTGCGAGCTGCTGCGGGTTCATGCCATCCCGCCACAGCACGACCGCGTGCCCCTCAACGTCGATACCGCGACGGCCAGCACGACCCGTGAGCTGCGTGAACTCACCCGGCGTGATCGGCACGCGGCCTTCACCGTTGAACTTGTCGAGCTTCTCGAGCACGACGGTGCGGGCCGGCATGTTGATGCCGAGCGCGAGGGTTTCCGTCGCGAACACGAGCTTCACGAGTTTGTTCTGGAAGAGCTCCTCGACGACCTCCTTGAACGCGGGCAGGAGGCCCGCGTGGTGTGAGGCGATGCCGAGTTCGAGTGCTTCCAGCCACTGGAAGTAGCCGAGCACGCCGAGGTCTTCATCCAGGAGAGAACGGCAGCGGGATTCCACGATCCAGCGGATCTCATCGCGTTCTTCGCGGGTCGTGAGACAGATGCCGGAGCGCTTCAGCTGCTGCACGGCGGCATCGCAGCCCGCGCGGCTGAAGATGAAGAAGATCGCCGGGAGCATATTCGCCCGATCGAGCTGATCGACGAGCTCTGCCCGGTTGTAACGCTCATCATTCGAGCGAACTCGAGCCTCCCAATTGCGACCGCCACGACGACCGCCACGAGAGCGCGGTCCCCCGCTTTGACCGCGTCCGCGCTGACGGACGAGGTTCACAAGCTCCGGGTTCACGCGATCGGTGTACGTGTCGCCGCGCGTCTCGAAGAGGTCCACGAGGCGAGATCCCGCGCGCACGTGGTAGTCGAGCGGGATGGGGCGATGCTCCGAAACGATCACCTGCGTGTCGCCGCGCACGGCCTGGAGCCAGTCGCCGAACTCTTCTGCATTCGAGACGGTTGCCGAGAGCGAAACGAGTCGAACTTCGCTCGGCAGGTGGATGATGACCTCTTCCCACACGGCTCCGCGGAAGCGGTCGGCGAGGTAGTGCACCTCATCCATGACGACGTAGGCAAGGTCATCCAAGAGCGGCGAATTCGCGTAGAGCATGTTGCGCAGCACCTCGGTCGTCATGACGACGATCCGGGCCTGCGAGTTGATGTTTGTGTCGCCGGTGAGGAGCCCCACTTCGCTCGGACCGTAGCGGCGCACGAATTCGTTGAACTTTTGATTCGAGAGGGCCTTGATTGGGGCCGTGTAGAAGATCTTCGCGTTCGGGTCACGCATCGTGAGGAAGACCGCGAACTCGGCAACAACCGTCTTACCGGCGCCCGTTGGTGCGGCGACGAGCACCGAGTCACCCTCTTCGAGCCGCTCGCACGCTTCCCGCTGGAACGGGTCAAAGTCGTAGGAGAGCTGCGACTGGAAGAGTTCAGTCACGGGATACGCGCGCTTGCGTCGCTGTGCCGCGTATCGCTCTGCGGGGCTCGCTTGGTGCTGCTCGGGCCGGCTCACAGGCTCGAGACTACCCCGGCGTTGAGTTCTTCTTCGAAGGCCCGCTGACGTTTGGCGCGACGACGGTCATTGAGCATGCACACGCCGACGGCGAGGAAGTAGAGCACGATCATCGGCACCATGAGGAGGAACATCGAGAGGACGTCGGCTGCGGGGGTCGCCATGGCGGCGAAGAGTGCCACGACGAGGACCGCACCGCGCCAGCCCTTGAGGATCGTCTTCCCCATGATGACGCCCGCGAAGTTCAGCATGACGAGTACGACCGGGACGACATAGGCGATGCCGACGGCGAGGCAGAGGTTGAGGACGAAAGAGTAGTAGTACTTCGCGTCAAAGAAGACGGTGTCTTGCACCGGGGCGAAGCTCGCCATCACCTCGACGATGCGGGGCATGATGAACCAGCCCGTGAGGCAGCCGGCGAGGAACAGCGGCACTGCTGCACCGAGGAAGCCGAGCGCGTATCGGCGCTCGTTCTTCTTGAGACCCGGCATGAGGAACATCCAGATCTCGTAGAGCCACACGGGTGCCGCGATGACGATGCCGATGGTGAGTGCCATCTGCATACGAATGTCGAAGGCACTCGTGACGTTCGGGAAGTTGATCGAGACGCCACCAGCGCGTGCGCTTGCGAGCTGCTCGATGGGGACGCGAATGGCATCCAGCACCGGGCCGGTCAGAATGAAGCCCGCGATCATACCGACGACGATCGCGATGACGGAAACGATGAATCGGTTGCGGAACTCGATGAGGTGTTCCGCCAGGCGCATGCGGCCTTCCGGATTCTTCGGTCGGCGTCGGCGCTTGGCTGAGCCCGTACGGTTCGGCACCCCGGAGGATGCGGTGCTCACGCTAGGCGTTGGACTCCGGCTTGGGCTGAGGCTCGGCCGTGTTCGGCGTCACCGGCTCGCTCGGAGCAGCAGGAGCGGTCGTGGCAGCGGGAGCGGCTTCGCCGTCCTTCTTCTGCTTGGGGTTCTCGTCCTGCATCTGACGCATTTCGCCGCGGAAGATGCGCATCGACTGGCCGAGGCTCTTCGCGAGGGCCGGCAGCTTCGGTGCACCGAACAGCAGTAGGACCAGGAAGAGAATCGCGATGAGGTGCCAGCCACCAAATCCTTGGAACATGCTCGTGCTCTACTTTCGTGCCAGGTGGGCGTATTGCATGGGGTCTGCCTTGATGAGCGCGCGGCCGCGTGCGAGGCGTGCTTCGTGGCGGGCGTGCTTGCGCTCGTCGATGTCCTCGCGGATGAGACGACGTTCGCGTTCCACCGCGGCGGCGCCACGCAGCATGGCGCTTTCCGGGTCTGGAATGGGCGCGACGAGTGCTTCTGCGGCAGCGGCCTGCTCGTCAAGCAGCTGCTGCAGCGACTCGAATTCGGCGAGGAGCGCCATGACCTTGCGGTACAGGCTCACTGCGCACAGCGTGAGCACGACGAGCAGGACGAGAACCAGTCCCGTCCAAATCAGTACCCACGACCACCACGGCATCATCAGGAGGACAGTCTACGCACCCTCGTGAATGAAGGGTGACCTGCGGGTAGCCGCAGCGGTCCATTCCGCCACGGCCCGGCGGGCGTCCGCAGGTTCCACGACTTCGAGGTGTCCGGCATGGCGTGTCGCGAGGCGCGCGAGCACCGACCAGTCTGTGACGAGCGCGGTTGCGCGACGCCATCCTTCGCGGTCTGGCTTTGACACGCGGCGGGCTGTGTCGAGGTACTCCGAGACGTGTTCGTGCGCGACCGGTGAGAAGCGGATCTCGGCGCGCAGCACGGAGTCGTCGTAGCTGAACACGGGCGCTTCGTCTTCGGCCGGATGCTGCTTCGCCGGGGTGTCGAGCATCGTGAGCTTCGTCATCCGGTCGAGGCGGAAGGTTCGGTAGGCGTTGTGCTCGTAGCTCCAGGCCCGCAGATACAGTTCGTGGCCATGCTCGAGCACCTTGCTCGGGTCCGCGATGAGGCTCCGCTCCCCTCGCCGAGGCGAGCGGTAGGTGAATTCGAGTTGGCGACCTTCGCCCATTGCATCACGAATGCGTTCGGCGCGTTCGCTCAGCCACTCATCGCGGGTGGCGACGATCGTCGGGTCCCCTCCGAGTTTCGCGATGAGCTCGCGGTACGGCGTCGGGTCGGTGATGCTCGCGAGCGAGGCGAGATAGTTGAGCCCCATGAGCAGGGCCGCGAGGTCACGGTTGCCGAGCGGCGGCGCATCCTCGAGCGCAACAAAGTGGGTGACTTCGATGAGCCCGTCATCGAGGGCGTCAAAGTTGAGGTCGAAGAGCTCTGTCCCGCTGTAGTCGTCAAGCTGCGGTTTGCCGGACACCGAGAGCATCGTCACGAGGTCGCGCATCGTGGCCTCGCTCGTGTTGAAGTGGGCCGCCGCCTCACGGAGCGTGACAGCCTCGCCGCGCGCCTTGAGGTACGGCACGAGTGAAGTGAGGATGGTCAGTTCGTCGAAGAGGAAGTCGTGGGTTGAGCGGCGCTTCGTCATGTGGTCACCTCCGCGTGGAGGGCACGGACACGCTCGAGACGCTCGGTAACATCTGCGCGGAGCTCGGCAGGCTCCAGGACGATAACCTCCGGGCCGAAGCCAGCGAGTTCATCGGCGAGGAGCCAGCGGTCGAGGTAGCCGAGCTCGAGTTCGCTCCATCCCGTGTGTTCGGATTCGCGGCTCGAGCTTCGGCGGGCAAGGCGCACTTCGGCGTCGCTGCCCTCCTCGACGAGGATGCGGGCCCGCTGCTCAGCGCGAAGTTCGCTGAAGTCGGCGAGCGTGGACTCGGTCACCTCACGCTGCGAGGGGTACTCGTCGGGGTAGGAGTCCCCGAGGCGAATCGTGCCGGAGATGCGCGAGACGACGAAGCGGCGAAGCGCCTTGCGGTCCCGGTCATCGGCGATGAGCATCCACACGCCATCCACGGCCACAAGTGCGAGCGGCCGCGCGTGGCGCTCCTCGAGCTGGGTCGCATCCACCTTCCGGTAGGCGAAGGTGATCTCGCGGCGGCTCGCGATGGCCTCGGAAAGGCGATCGAAGTGCGCCGAGCGGGCGCGGAGCCTCGGCGCGTCGCCACTCGGGAGGGCTGCCGTCGCTTCGGTGGCACGAATCTTTGCCAGACCTCGGGCTGCGGAGTCGGCGAAGTCGCTCGATCGAAGCGCTGCGTAGGCCGCTTCGATGAGCGCACACTCTTCGGCCGAAAAGTGCAGGCCGTGCGGCATGCTCTGTGCGCCTTCGCGGATGCAGTACCGCAAGAAGCGGTTGTCACCAGGCCGTGCTGGGTCCTCGAGCGTTTCGATGCGCCATCCGCGGTCGCGCAGCTCTTGCTTGTCGCGCTCGAACATTTTCTCGAGTGAGGCGTTCGCGCCGCTGGCATCGACGAGCTGACGGTAGCCGTCGATGCCGGTGAAGAGTTCGTGCTTCGTGTAGCCGCGTTCGCTCGTGAGCAACGCCATGAGCAGGTTGAACTTGCGTGATGCGGGTGACACCTCGCGCACGCCCCTCGTCACTAGTGCGCCTTGAGGATGTCAATCACGAACACGAGCGGCGCGTTGGCGGGAATGCTGCCACCCTGCGGAGGCTGCGCGCCATACGCGAGATCGGCGGGGATGATCGCAATGACCCGCGAACCGACCGTCTGCCCAACGAGCGCCTTGCCGAAGCCCGGCACGACCTGGTCGGTCTGGAACTGGGCGGGCTCGCCTCGCTGCCAGCTCGAGTCGAAGACCTTGCCGTCCTGCAAGAGCATGCCCTGGTACTGGACGACGACCGTCTGGCCCTCGAGCACGAGGTCCCCATCACCCTTGAGCACCGGGTCGATGACGAGTTCTGGCTGCTCGGTGGCGGGCTTTGCAACCGTGATGCCTTCGGGCTTCGCCTTCGCCTCGTTCTTCGAGATGGTGACGATGTCCTGGACTGGCGCCTGCGGGGTGCCCCAGGCGATGCTCTGATCGAGGACGTCAACGTCGGCGATGAGGAGCCCGTCACCGACGTTTTCTGCCCCGGTGGTGGATTCGAGCATGAGCTCACTCGGCAGCAGCACGGCGATGCGCGAGTTGCTCTTCACGCCAATGAAGGCGTCTTTGATGTATTGCGGGATGTTCGAGGCAGAGAGATCAATCGGCGCGGAGGAGAGCACGCCGTATTGCGCCTGCTCCTGCTTCGTCGCGACGTCGAAGACCGACGCCTTCACGAACACGGTCGAAGCGCTCGTCACCTCAGGGCCGGTGCCGCCATTGACGACCGTGCGCTGGATCTCCGAACCGAGCGAGGAAACATCACCGATCGTGACGCGAGGCTCCGTCCAGGTCTCCCCGACGACGCTCACATTGTCGATGGCCTGATTGGCGCCGCCAAGCGTCGAAGCGGGGTCGGCCGGGTCTGCTGTGGAGCAGCCGCTCAACACCAGCATGCCCGCAAGCACTGCCGCGCCAATGAGAGCACGCATCCGAGGCCGAGTCAGTCCAGACATCACTTCGTCTCCACTTCATCCGAGGCAAGCACATCCACGACGAGCACGAGCGTGCGGCCAGTCGCCAGCGAGGGGCTCAGCGGGCCGCGTCGTGAGAGCGCCTGCTCGGTCGGCACGACCGTCACGAGCTGCGAACCACCGGGTTGACCGATGAGCTGGCTCGTCACGCCGTACAGGCCATCGTCACCGTTCGGGTCTGCCGTCGCGGTGAGCTGCATGACGGAGTTGCTCGCATCCCAGCTCGACGCGATTTCGGTGCCACTCTCCCAATCGAAGATCGACACGTGCACGGTGAGCTTCTCGCCGTCGGTGATCGGCTCGCCGAAGCCGCGCACGCGGAGCGCGTGGCGCGCTTCCGTCGGGGCGGGCTGATTCGGCATGGTCACACCAGGGCGACCGTTCGGCGCCGTCACCACGGCGGGGATGCCATCCTGTGGCGGGGCAATGACGCCGGCGGCACTCGAGGGATACACGCGCGTGACATCCGCCGCAAAAATGACGGTCGAGTTGGTGCTTCCGGCCATCGTGCCGATGTCGCCGAAGAGCTCGTTGGCGGGCATCGCCGAGACGAGACGCTCCCCTGCCTGTGCACACTGCAGCACGGCTGCGGCGCCCGGCAGCTGTGCCGTGAGCGCCGCCATCGTCATTGGGACAGGCTCACCCTCCGGGGTGCTCGCGAAGTCGCCGTACTCGATGATGGGCGAGCCGTCGATCGCCGAAGCGACCGTAAAGCGTGCTTCGAGGACACCCGATTCGGTGGCGAAGTTGCCGCTGCCAGCGCCCGCACGAGCAAGCTGCATCGTGTGCGTGCTCACGGGCGCGGCAAGCTGGATGTCCAGGCGCTCGCCGAAGGCGCCGTCGCTGCCAATCGCGTCGGCGGCAGCACCCGGCAGGCTCGGGGGCGTGCACGAACCGTCTGGGCCAGCGCTCGCAGGGATCTGCGTGCAGCCAGTGAGTGAGACGAGCGCGGCGGCGCTCAGGGCGAATGCGGTGCAGCGTCGAACGAGCGTCATGCCAGTACCTCTCCCTCACCATCGACATCTTCCTGATCCTGAGTCACCTCGCCGAGGACGAGCCTGGCTCCCCGCTGGGCCTGACGGGCGCGCTTGCGGAGGATCTTGTCGCTCGCCTCGCGCTCACCGAGCGCTCCGGGCGTCCACAGCTCAACATCCTCATCCGAGTATTCGCTCTTGGAACTGCGGCGCTTGAGCGGCGGGAGCACCGCGCCGGGTGCGAGGCGACGAGCGGTGAGCAGGAACGCCGTGTGCGCCACCATGCGGTGGTCCGGGCGGACCGCGAGCCCCTCCACGTGCCAGCCGCGAACGAGCGTCTCGTCACACTGCGGTTCCGTGAAGCAGCCGGTCGCGCGGATGGCTTCGGCCACACGCGAGAGCTGGGTGACGGTTGCGACGTAGCAGCACAGGACGCCGCCAGGTGCAAGAGCATCCGCCACCACATCCAGGCACTCCCACGGGGCGAGCATGTCAAGGAGCACGCGATCGGCCTCGCCGGGCTGAACTGCCTGCGGCAGCGCCTCCTGCAGCTCGCCAATGACCACATCCCAGTTCTCGTTGCCGGGGCCCGTGACGCTTTCGACATTGCCGATCGCAACGTCCGCGAACTCTTCGCGACGTTCGAAGGAGACGAGGCGTCCCGTGCCAGCGAGTGCTCGCAGCAGCCACATCGACAGCCCACCCGAGCCAAGGCCCGCCTCGACGACGACGGCGCCCGGGCGGATGTCCGCCTTCGCGAGGATCTGTGCGGCATCCTTCGGGTAGATGATCGCGGCGCCGCGCGGCATCGACATGACGACGTCGTTGAGCAGCGGGCGCAGGCACAGGTACGGGGTGCCGTCGCTTGCCTCCACGACCGAACCATCGGGCTTCCCGATGATGTCGTCGTGTGCGAGCGCGCCGCGGTGCGAGTGCCAGAACTTGCTTGGCTCCAGGTGCACGGTGGCAAGCCGCTGCTTCGGGCCGGTGAGCTGCACCCGCTCCCCCACACGGAATTCGCCGCGGAACGGCAGCGAACCAGAGGCAGTCTCGGTCGGCGTAGCAGAGGTGGTCATGGGCTCCTTGGAGGTTGCTCCCGTCTCGCGGGCGGCGGTGAGGATACGTGAGAGTTCGGCAACGGTGACGCCCTCGAGCGTGCTCCGAAGCGTCACGGATTCGCGGGGTTCGAGCGGTGCGCCGTGTGGGACGCCGAGGACGGCGGCACCGGCTGCGAGCGCGCTCGTGACGCCGTAGCGGGAATCCTCAATGACGACGCAGTCGCAGATGTCAACGCCGAGGCGCTCGGCGGCGAGCAGATACGGCTCCGGTGAGGGCTTGCCGGCAGAGACGTCCCGTGCCGTCACCACCGTGGCAAAGGGGTCGCCGCCGTGATCGGCAATGAGTGCCGTGACGAGCTCGGGCAGGGAGTTCGTGACGAGTGCGCACGGGATGCCTGCAGCGCGGACGGCGTCAAGAAGTTCACGTGCTCCGGGACGCCACGGCAGGCCACGTCGGGCCTCGGCGTGCACGTAGCTCGCGACCTCGGCGATGAGCGACTCCGGAGCATCCGTGATGTCGAAGGTCTCGGCAAACCAGCGTCCTGCCTTCTTGAGGTCTGCGCCGACAAGTTCGAGTTCTTGCTCGGGTGTGAGGGGCGGCAGGCCTCGGGCGTGCAGCATCGCCTCTTGGGCAGCGCGCCAGTGGGGCTCCGTGTCGACGAGCGTGCCGTCCATGTCCCAGAGAACGGCCGCCGGGAAGTAGGCGGTCACCTGGTTCAGTGTAGTCAGAACCGGGTGGCAATCCGGCGAGCGCGACAAGCCAGCCGCGGGCACTCGTGGAGCACCCCGCACGTATCCTGGTGGAACGTCCATTCCACGCATGAGGAGCACCGTGAACGATTTCGACGAGGCCAAGGCCCGCCGACCCAAGCACGCCGCCGAGCCGGACATCACGCCCCGGGAACAGGATGTTCGCTCCTTCTCCGACGGCCGCATCTTGCTGGTCGCGTTCAAGGGATGGAATGACGCTGGTGACGCAGCCACCGAGGCCGCCCGCCATGTGCAGGAGCGTCTCATCGAGAGTTCAGAGCGCGTGTGGGTGTGCGACGACGAACGCTTCTTTGACTATTCCCTTCACCGCCCGATCGTGCGCTTTGCTGAGGGTGGCGAGCGGGAGCTCGTGTGGCCGTCGGTGACCATGACCGGCCCGAAGGATCTCGAATCTGCTCGCGCCGCATCCATTGCTGTTGACGCGGAGATGTCGGTGTCCGGCGAGAACAGCAACATTTTTGTGCTCACGGGGATCGAACCGACCCTCAACTGGAAGAGCTTTGTCGAGTGCCTGTTTGAAGCGATCGACTACTTCGAGATCGACCGGATCATCCTCACAGGTGCCTTGCTCGCGGATACTCCGCACACGCGTCCGACCACGGTCTACGCCTCGAGTGAGCACCCCGGCGTGCGCGAAGAGCTCGGCGTGAGTCGGAGCGACTACGAGGGTCCGACGGGCATGCTCGGCCTCATCTCGAGTGCTGCCTACGCGGTGGGGATCCCCTGCGTGAGCTACTGGGCAGCGGTGCCGCACTACGCGAACACGACGCCCTCCCCCAAAGCCACGACCGCGCTCCTCGACAAACTCGAAGAGGTGCTCGACCTCACCATCTCGCGCGGTGAGCTCGTCGAAGAAGCGCAGCGCTGGCAGGAAGCCGTCAACGTGATCGCCAGTCAGGATGACGATCTGCGCGAGTACATTCGCGTGCTCGAGCACACCTACGACACGGTCGAGGCACCGGAAGCATCCGGCGAAGCAATCGCCCGCGAGTTCGAGCGCTATCTCGAGCAGTCTGCCAATACGACCAAGTCCACAGGTTCGGCAAGCCACCCGAGCGCACGACTGGATGCTGGCAGCGTAGTCTCAGCGCGCGAGGACACCGCCGACGAGCCGGGCGACGAGGGTGACAGTCAGGACACCGACCCCTCGTCGAACCCCGACGGTGAGCCGGAGACCGACGACGAGCGCGGCTAGCGGAGCTGGATGCCGAGGAGCGCGTCGATGAGCAGCGGCACGCCGTAGACATCCGCCTGTGACGTCTCGTCCGTGAGCTGAGGCTCGGCGGCGACCCAGGCATCCACGATCTCGAGCATGCGGGGCGTGTCGAGGTCATCCGCCATTGCCTCACGAAGCGCGGCCATGACGGGACCTTCTAGCTCCTCGGCCTGGGCTGTCTCGGGAAGCGTCGCAACGCGTGCGCACCAGCGTTCGAGGCGCGCGATCCCGTCCTGGAGCCCTTCTTCGGTCCACTCCCAGTCCTCGCGGTAGCGGTGCGCGAGAATCGCGAGGCGGATGGCACGGGGGTCGACACCGCGCTCGCGGAGCTTCGACACGAGCACGAGATTGCCGAGCGACTTCGACATTTTTTCGCCGTCGTAGGCGATGAGACCGGCGTGCGCGTAGCGGGTCGCGAACGGCTCCCCCGTCACCGCGCTCGCGTGCTGGGCTGACATCTCGTGGTGCGGGAAGCGCAGATCGCGGCCGCCACCCTGCAGCGTGATGTGTGTGCCGAGTTCGGCGTTCGCGATGATGGCGCACTCGACATGCCAGCCCGGGCGACCCGCACCAAAGTGGGTCTCCCACGCGGGCTCACCCTCGCGGGCTGCACGCCAGAGCAGCGGGTCGAAGGGGTCGCGCTTGCCGGGACGCTCCGGATCGCCACCGAACTCGCGAAACACGCGGTCAAGCTCGACATCGTCGAAGTGAGACACTGTGCCAAGCGGGAAGACACCATCGAGGTCTTCCGCAGCACGATGATCGAAGTAGAGATCACACGCATCCGCATCAACCGCTGCCGGTGTCGCGTCGGCAGCGATCGGCACCCGGTACGCGATCCCCTGCTCAAGAAGCTGGCCGATAGCGCTCGCGGTCTCCGGAATGATGTCCTGCACACGCACGTAGGCGTCCGGCGGGAGGATCCGCAGCGCTTCCATGTCGCCTCGGAAGAGATTCGTCTGGTCCTCGGCCAGGGCTCGCCAGTCAACGCCCGTCTTATCGGCTCGCTCGAGGAGCGGATCGTCGACATCCGTCACGTTCTGGGCGTAGTGGACAGTGATACCGGCATCGCGCCAGGCACGCTGCACGCTGTCGAAGGCGAGATAGGTCGCGGCGTGGCCAAGGTGCGTCGCGTCGTACGGCGTGATGCCGCACACGTAGAGCGTTGCTTCCGGACCCGTCTCGATGGTCTCGACCCGCTCGAGCGCGGAGTCGTAGAGCTTCAACGGGCGGCCCCGGCCGGGGGCACTCGGGAGGGAGGGAACAAGCCAGCTGGGGATGTGTTGCACGCTTGGAGCCTAGACGTGCACGCCGGAAAGCGGGTTCAAGATGCCGAAGGCGAGGCACATGAGGATGATCGTGCCGATGACGATGCGGTAGAGCACGAACGGCATAAAGCTGTGGTTCTCGATGTAGCGCATGAAGTACTTGATGACGAACCAACCCACGACACCGGCGACGATCGTCGCGAACATCGTCGGACCCCAACCAAGGCCGGTCGAGGTGCCGTCCTTGAGGGCCGAGACGAGCTCGTGCAGACCCGAACCGAAGACAGCAGGGATTGCGAGCAGGAAGCCGTAGCGGGCCGCCGAGGGGCGGTCGTAGCCGAGAAGACGGCCGGCCGTGATCGTGCCGCCAGAGCGCGAGACACCGGGGATGAGTGCGAGGGCCTGCGCGAAACCGTAGATGATGCCGTGCTTCACGGTGAGGTTCTCGAGGGTGAGGACCTTCTTTCCGAGCACGTCAGCGACACCGAGGATGACACCGAAGATGATGAGCGTCGCGCCGACGAACCAGAGGGAACGGAACTGGTCACGGATGAAGCCCTGCAGGAGCACGCCCAGGATGACGATCGGCAGCGTGCCGATGATGATGTACCACCCCATCCGCACATCCGGGTGGTCCTTCGCGACCTTGCCCGTGAAAGAGCCAAACCAGGCCTTCAGGATACGGACGATGTCGTTCCACACGTAGATGACGACGGCCGCCTCAGTGCCGATCTGCGTGATGGCCGTAAAGGTGGCCCCGGGGTCGCCACCGAACCATTCGCCAACGATGCGCAGGTGAGCACTCGAGGAGACGGGCAGAAACTCGGTGAGTCCCTGCACGAGTCCGAGGACGAATGCGGCTAGCCAATCCATGTGGTGTATCCCTTCTGGCTGCTCGTCGCGAGCAACGACGCGATGCTACGCGCCGAATCCCGAAGGACAGGTGCGGCGTGCCGAATGAATGTTCCGAGATGGAGCGATTGCCCAGCTCGTCCTCCTGGCGGTAGAGCGCGGGCAGCGTCCAGGGACTAGTACTCGAGCAGGAAGTCACGCAGCACGTGACGGCCGAATACCAGCGCGTCGAGCGGCACGCGCTCATCGATGCCGTGGAACATGCCCGGGAAGTCGAGCTCTGCCGGGAGCTTGAGCGGTGCGAAGCCATAGCCGTGGATGCCGAGCTTCGAGAGCGCCTTATTGTCGGTGCCAGCCGAGAGGAAGTACGGGATGACGCGGGCGCCCGGGTCGTGCTTGCGGAGCGCCGTCACCGCCGCGTCAAAGAGCGGGCCGCTCGCCGGAGCCTCGGCGCCCACATCCCGCCAGCTCACCTCGATCTCGACCTCGTCGCCGACGATCTGCTGAATCTCGCGGAGAATTTCGTCTTCTTTCCCCGGGAACGGGCGAACGTCAATCGCGACGGTCGCCTCCTCGGGGATGACGTTGTGCTTGTAGCCTGCCTGGAGCATCGTCGGGTTGCTCGTCGTGCGAAGGCTCGCCGTGAGGAAGCCTGCTGCCTTGCCCGAGTTCTCGGCGATCTTCTGCGGGTCGCTTGGGTCCATCTTGAGGAGCTCGGCAAGCTCGCGCACCATGCGTTCGGTCGTGTCGTTGAGCATGATCGGCCACTCGTGCTCGGCCAGGCGTGCGATCGCTCGGGCAAGCGTCGAGATGGCGTTCTGCTCGGCGGGGACGACGCGGGAGCCGTGGCCTGCGGGCTTGTGTACGCGCAGCTTGATCCAGAGCATTGCCTTCTCGCCGGTCTGCACGAGGTAGGCGCGCTCGTCACCGATCGTGACCGAGTAACCGCCCACTTCGGAGATCGCGGTCGTGGCGCCCTTGAAAAGTTCCGGGCGCTCGCGGACGGCATAGTGTGAGCCGAATTGGCCACCGTTCTCTTCGTCAGCGAACATCGCGACGATGAGGTCACGTGAGGGGCGCTGACCGTTTGCAAAGATCTCTTCGATCGCGGTGACGATCATGGCGTCCATGTTTTTCATGTCGACGGCGCCGCGACCCCAGACGCAACCGTCCTTGACGACCGCCTCGAAGGGGTTGACGCTCCACTGTGCCGGGTCGGCGGGGACGACATCCGTGTGGCCGTGCACGACGAGTGCGGGCTTCGAACGGTCCGTGCCCTCAATGCGGGTAACGAAGCTCGTGCGGCGGGGAGCTGACTCGAACATGTCGATCGTGAGACCGAGCTTCTCAAAACGAGCCGCCAGGAACTCGGCGCACTCGGTCTCCCCCTTCGACTTCCCCTCGCCGTAGTTGCTTGTGTCGAAGCGGATGAGCTCACGCGTGAGCTCAACGGTGGGGTCGTGGAGGAGCGTGTCGTCAGTCATGGCATCTACGGTACGCCTGCAGGTGCGTCGGGGAGGGGATGCGAGGCCTGCTTTCATGCGCGACACGCCGTGTGTGCCTCGATTCGCATTTTCGGAGAACGCCGGGTAATGTCTTACTTCGTGCTCAGGCACGCCACACCATGCGCGGGTGGCGGAATTGGCAGACGCGCTAGCTTGAGGTGCTAGTGCCCGTATTAGGGCGTGGGGGTTCAAGTCCCCCCTCGCGCACGAAGAGAAGGCCCCGGTCCTAGACCGGGGCCTTCGTCGTTTCTACCCCGTCATGGCAGGGATGCTGGCGAGTTGCTGGGAGCGTTCGATCTCTGCCGCGAGGCAGAGGGTCTTGGACTGATTGGGGCCGTAACGTTGCCACGGCACTGCGTCGCCCGAACACGGTGTCGTTGAGAGGAATTGTTGTGACCACTCCCCTGATCATGGCTGCGGACCAGTCAGCGCTTGGTACCTTCGGCCAGTGGGCCGTCGATGTAATGGGCCAGCTTGGCTCCTTCGGCATTGGTGTGCTGGTTGCTGCGGAAAACCTCTTCCCGCCGATCCCGAGCGAGGTCATCCTGCCGCTCGGTGGTTTTGCGGCTGCCCAGGGCAAGTTCACGCTCTTTGAGGCGATCCTCTGGGCAACGATCGGCTCGGTGGTGGGTGCGTACATGCTCTACGCGCTTGGCCGCCTGCTCGGCCACGACCGCATGGTCTGGATCGCCGACAAAATGCCGCTTGTTGACTCGAATGACATCAAGAAAACGGTTGGCTGGTTTGACCGCCACGGCACGAAGGCCGTCTTCTTCGGCCGCATGCTGCCCATTTTCCGTTCGCTGATCTCCATCCCGGCAGGTATCGAAAAGATGCCGCTCGTGAAGTTCGGTCTTCTCACGACCGCGGGATCGCTCATTTGGAACACGATTTTCGTCGTCGCCGGATTCGTCCTCGGTGAGAACTGGGACGTCGTTCTGCAGTACGCCGACATCCTGCAGAACATCGTCATCGTCGCCGTCCTCATTGGTATCGCCTGGTGGCTTGTGCAGAAGATTCGCAAGCACAACGCGCGAAAGCGTGCCGGCGCGGTGAACGCAGAGGCCGCAGCAAGCGACACGGACACACTGAACTAGCGCTTGGTTCTGCGGGGCGTCAGCACACGTGCTGGCGCCCCGTTGTCGTGTGTGAGGTGTCTTAGTGGAGCAGGCGCCGTAGCGCGTCAATGCGCTGCTGGAGTTGGGTGACTGTCGCCTGTGGCACGGCTGGCCCGCCGCACTGTCGGCGCAGTTGCGCGTGAATCATGCCGTGCGGTTGTCCGGACTGTTTTGCGTAGAGACCGACGAGTGAATTGAGGAGCGATCGCTGCTCCTTGAGTGAGCGATACATCGGCTGATGGTCGCGAGACACGGGCGGCTCGCCCTGCTTTCGCCGGCGCTCCTCCTGGATGCGGCTCTGGCGAGCCTGCCGCTGGGCGAGGACCTGGCGCACCTGTTCTGGCTCGAGGATGCCGGGCAGCCCGAGAAACTCGAGCTCCTCTTCGGAACCAACTTCGGCGGTGAAGCCGAAGTCGCCGCCGTCGTAGAGCACGCGCTCGAACGTGGCTTCTGAGGAGATCGCCTGGAAGCTGTAACGCTCGAGCTCGTCGGATGCCTGGTCGGGGCGCTCCGCCTCGGCGAGGAGATCTGCCTCCGGGCATTCCTCGCCATCGCCTGTGGTCTTGCGGTCGAGTGCGTGGTCGCGCTGGCGCTCGAGCTCTTTCGCGAGCGTCGTGAGCACGGGGACGGTCGGCAGGAACACGGTTGCGACTTCGCCGCGTCGGCGTGCGCGCACGAAGCGGCCGATTGCCTGCGCAAAGAAGAGTGGCGTGGAGGAGTTCGTGGCGTAGACACCCACGGCGAGGCGCGGCACGTCCACGCCCTCCGACACCATGCGGACGGCGACCATCCACCGCTCCTCGGGGTTGTTCGAGAAGGTCGAGATGCGCTCGGAGGCACCCTTGTCGTCGGAGAGGATGAGCGCCGGCCGCTCCCCCGTGATCTGTTCGAGGAGCGCCGCATAGGCGCGGGCATTGGCGTGGTCGGTGGCGATGACGAGGCCGCCCGCGTCGGGAAGGTGTTCGCGGGTTTCGGTGAGGCGCTTGTTCGCCGCGTGGAGCACCTGCGGCATCCACTGGCCTTCGGGGTCGAGCGCTGTGCGCCAGGCCTGCGCGGTGACGTCCTTCGTATTGTCTTCGGCAAGCCCCGCCGACATTTCTTCGCCATTGGTGTCACGCCAGCGCACGGAGCCGCCGTAGGACATGAACACGACCGGTCGCACGACGCCGTCGCCGAGGGCGCGCCCGTAACCGTAGGCGTAGTCGGTGACGGAGGTGCGGATGCCGTCTTCGTCGGGAGCGTAGGTGACGAAGGGAATGGGGGCCGTGTCCGAACGGAACGGCGTTCCCGTGAGGGAGAGGCGCCGTTCGGCGTGCTCGAAGGCCTCGCGGATGCCGTCACCCCAGCTCAGCGTGTCGCCGCCGTGGTGCACCTCATCGAGGATGACGAGCGTGCGGGCGTTTGCCGTCATCGTCGCGTGGACGCGCGGCTTCATGGCAACCTGCGCGTATGTCACTGCGGCACCGTGATACTCGCGTGAGAGGACACCGTGGGCGTTGCTGAACTTCGGGTCGAGCTTGATGCCGACGCGTGCCGCCGCCTCCGCCCACTGGGTTTTGAGGTGATCGGTTGGCGCGACGACGGTGACGCGATTGACGGTGCGGTTGTGGAGGAGCTCGGCGGCGAGTCGCAGCGCGAAGGTGGTCTTTCCTGCACCCGGGGTTGCGGCGGCGAGAAAGTCGCGCGGTTCGCGAGCGAAGTACGCGTCGAGTGCCTCCTGCTGCCACGCACGCAGACTTCCCGCGGTGCCTCGTGGGGCACGCTGCGGGAAGGCTGGTGAGAGGTGCTCTGCGGCGGAGGTGCCGGGAACACGCCCGGGTCGTTCCTCTGCCAGGTTATGCATCGGGGTGCGTGGCTCCGATCGGGCCGAGCAGCCACTGTGCGTAGGTGGCGCGGACGGAGCGGTCCTGCGAGGGGTGGTAGACGCTCGCAGCAACGTCGCGGTAGAGGCGGCTGAGCTCGTGACCTGCGCGGAACGAGGATCCGCCAACAACTTCGAGCGCCTCCTCGACCGTGCGGCGGGCCGCCTGCGTGGCGTGGAGCTTCGCGCCGGTGAGACGCGGGAACCATTCGGCGCCGTGCTCGGCGAGTTTGTCAACATCGCGGGCGGTGGCCTCGAGCGTCACACGGGCGTTCAGCTGGCGAAGGCCCATGCGGGCGACGATGTCGCGAATCTGCACGTCATCCGCGAAGGGGCGGTTGCCGGTGCTTCGGCTCGTGCGGTAGTGCGCAGCCTCCACGGCAAGGTCGATGGCACGCTCGCCGATGCCGAGGTAGACCGATCCGAGCAGCAGGAGGAAGTTTGAGAACACGGCGAACACGAACGGCTCCTGGTTGGGGCCGACTGGCAGCGAGGCGACGATGCGCTCGGGCGGGACGATAGCGCCCTTGAGCGTCGTCGAGCACGACTGTGAGGCGCGCATACCGAGGGTGTTCCAGTCGTCGTGGATGTGGATGCCGTCTTCGCCGCGGTGCAGGATGCCGTGGATGAGGCGCGGCTCAGCACCGGAGTCGTCTCGACCGAAGACGCCAAGACGCGTCCACACGGGGCTCAGCGAGGTGAAGATCTTCGTGCCGGAGTAGCGGTACGAGCCATCGGCGAGGCGTTCGGCGTTCACGACCGAGTCGAAGAGGACGGCGTCGTTGCCCGCCTCCGAGATGCCGAGCGCGTAGACGTGGCCGTCGGCGATGTCCTGAACGACCTGCGTGAGGCTGTTGTCGCCGCGTTCACTGAGCACGCGCGCCATGCCCGACCAGATGAGGTGCATGTTGACAGCGAGCGCTGTTGCCGGAGCTGCCGTGGCGAGACGGCGCTGCGCCTGGCAGGCCTCCTCGAGGGTTGCGCCGTGGCCGCCGAGCTCTTCGGGAATCATGAGCTTGAGATAGCCAACGTCGTGAAGCGCCTCGAGGTCGTCGTCAGGGAAGACATTTTCGCCGTCGGACCGAGCAGCGCGTTCGCGCATGTCGGTGAGCAGGTCATCGGGCAGAACTTCACAGGGGTCGATGGGCATGCTTCCAAGGTACTCGGCACCACCGACATTCCGAATTCAGCACCCCGGAGTGTGCCTCATGGGGTGGTCGAGTGGAGGGCGGCTACTTCGCGGAGTAGTCGAGGTCGGGCACCTGTTCCATGGCGCAGGCGTAGCCGAGGACGCCGAGGAGCATGTTTTCGGCGTCGTCGAACTGGTCGCGACGCTCATCCGGGAACACATCCGTCAGCACCACCTCGAGCGAGCGATCGGTGCACACCCACCCCGCCGTCACTTGCACCCCTGGTTCGCCGAAGATGTACCCCTGCCCAGGTGCCCCCTTCGGGTCGGCGATCGGCTCTCCCCCGGATGCCATCCATGACTCCGTGAGTTCTGCCGCCTTCGTCGGTGCTTCTTCCGCCGTGAACGGCGTCACGGTGATGTCGACCGTGCCGTGGGGTGAGTCGACATTGCACGCGAAGCCGTGCTCCTTAACAGTGCGCCAGTCCCCCGTCTGCATCGGCAGATTCGGGTTCCCGACGATGCGTTCAATGTTGAAGCGCGCCACGCCGTCGCAGGCCCACGGCCCTTCGGAGCTTGTCTGCGGCACTGGGATCTCGTCGAGCGGTGAGCATGCCGTGAGTGAGCAAGCGAGCAGCGCCACAAGCGGCACAGCCGCCACACGAGTCGCTGGCCAGCTCACGATAGCTCCTCGGTGAGGGCATACAGTGCGACAGCGCCAGCGGAGGCAACGTTGAGCGAATCGACACCGTGGAGCATCGGGATGATGACCGTCTGATCGGCGGCCATGAGCGCGTGGCTCGAGAGGCCGTCACCTTCGGTGCCGAGCGCGATGGCGACGCGTTCTGGCCGGTTCCGGGCAAAGTCTCGAAGCGACACGGCGCGCTCGTCGAGCGCGAGCGCCGCGATCGTGAAGCCGTGCTCGTGGAAGAGTGCCTGGCTTTCGCGCCAGCCGGGGAGCCGCGTCCACGGCACCTGCAGGACGGTGCCCATACTCACACGGACGCTGCGGCGGTAGAGCGGATCGGCGCACTGCTCGGTGACGAAGACGGCATCGGCGCCAAGGCCTGCGGCGGCGCGGAACGCAGCGCCCACATTCGTGTGGTCGACGATGTCTTCGAGGATGACGACGGTCCGCGCGTCGCGAAGGAGCTCTGCCGGGTCGGGCAACGCTGGCCGGTGGATGGACGCCAGCGCGCCGCGGTGCATTCGGAAGCCGGTGAGGTTTTCGAGTTGCTCGCTCGACCCGACGTAGACCGGGGTCTCGGGATGCTCAGCCAGCAGCGGCTCGATCGTCGGAATCCACTGCTCCTGTAGGAGTACCGCGCGCGGGGTGTGGCCTGCCGCGAGGGCACGCTCGATGACCTTGGGTGATTCGGCGAGGTAAAGCCCGCCTTCGGGTTCGAGCTTCCGGCGGAGGGCGACATCCGTGAGCTGGGTGAAGTCAGCGAGCTCAGGGATGTCGAGGCTCGTGAGGTCGATGCGGCGCATGCAGCTATTTTCTCGCGGCCGCACGTGTTGCGGCGACCTCCTGCGCTGCCGCGAGGAGGCGCTTCGCCGAGTGGTCCCAGCTGTACGCCGCTGCCCGCTCGGTGCCGCGCAGGGAATGCTGACGGAAGGTGTCGGTATCGGTGAGCGTGAGTGCTGCTTCGGCGAAGGCACGCGGCGAATCCGGATTCGCGAAGAGCGCCGCGTCCTCGGCCACTTCGCGGAAGATCGGGATGTCGCTGCACACGACCGGCGTACCAGCTGCCATCGCTTCAACGAGCGGTAGACCGAATCCTTCATTCCGGCTCGCCGTGGCGAGGGCTGTGGCACCTGCCAAGAGCTCCCGGTACTCCTCATCACTCACGCCCTGGTGGGCAACGATTGCGCCGGAGGGCGCGAGCGCTTCGAGTGCCGCGAGCTGTTCTGGCCGGATGCGGGAGCAAAGGTGCAGCGTCCATCCCGGCAGGTGCTGCATCGCCTTCGCGAGCGTCTCGACGTTCTTGTACGGCATGAACGAGCCCATGTACACGAGCGAGTGTTCACTCGGCGGCGTGGTGCGCGCAGCCGCAATGAAGTTCGGATCCGGCGCATTCGGCACGAGCGGCATGGGCTTCGTCGTGAGCTTGTGCTTGGTGAGGAGCTTCGCGGTCGTGTTCGAGATGACCGCCACCTGATCGGCGCCCCGCAAGAGCATCCGCTGCGGCGCGAAGGAAAGGTGGTACGCCCGCCAAAGCAGGCGGATCGGCCACGCAAATTGCGCGGGCGGTGTCCGGTTCTCGTAGTAGATGAGGTCGTGGATTGTGAGGATGAGGCCGTACTTGCGCCCGAGGCTTCCCATGGTCTGCATGGGTGAGATGACGACGTCTGGCTTGAGGCGATTCACGTGGCGTGCGACGAAGGGCTCTCCTGGGCTCGTCGGTGCGGGGATCATCTCCCACGGAAGGTCCGGCAGCAGCCGCAGCTGGCGTCCATCTGAGATGAGCATCGTCACCGGGTGGAGCTTGGCGAGCGCGGTGACGAGCTCGGCCGAGTATCGCGAGATGCCGTCGTGCCGGTCGGTGCGCACGTAGCGGCAGTCGAACAAGAGTTTCATCGGGTGGCCACTCCTCGCTCGCTGGGCGTCAGTCGCTCGCCAGGAATATCGAGCGTCTCCCGAAGGACGCGTGCGAGTGCTCGCGGCGTCTCGTAGTGGATGAGGTGTCCGACGCCCGCAATGACGTAGAGGCTGCTGCCGGGCATCCGCTCGACAAGCACGCGCTGAGCCGCCACCGGGGCGATCTGGTCGCGCTCCCCCGCCACCAGCACCGTGCCCACAGGGAACTTGTGCGCGTGCGCGGTGACGGAGTCGGAGACTGAAGCACGGAATGCGTCGAGCAGCGTCGTCCGGTCGAAGAAGTCCGAGAAGTGCCGGTCATGTTCCTCGTGGATCCAACGGCGCAGGCCTGAATGGTGCGTGGTCGCCATCACTTCACTCATGACGCGGGTGATGAGGCGGGACGCCATGAGCCGTTGGCCGAGGGACGCCGGTAGCCATGCACCGAGGCGGTAATACGCGATCGCGAGCTGTGTCGCGAAGCGATCCGGGCCCTCGAGCGCCGGCGAGGCGATCGGGTTCACGAGCACAATGCGGCGACTGCCACATACGCTCGGGTTTCGCGCAATGACGAGCGAACCGAAGGAATGGCCGAGCAGGATCGCTTGCCCTTTCGGGTCGACGCGCTCAAGGTAGCGACCGAGCCACCGCGAATAGGCATGGAGGTTATGTTCGCCCTCGAGCGGCGTCGATTCTCCGAAACCCGGGAGATCCGGCGCGAGAAACTCAACGTTCGGCAGCTCAGCAACAAGCGGCAGGAGGCCGTGGTGGGTACCGCGGAACCCGTGCACGAGGATGATCTTCGGCGCGTTGGCGTCGTCGTTCACGGTCGGATAGCGCCAGCTGCGCGTCCGAGAACCGCTGATGGGCGCGTCGATTCGCTCACTCGCACGCTGGGCGAGATGGCGGGTACTCGGAGCCTCAACAGGGAACATCGTGGAAGAGTGTAGTTCGACACCTCTCAAGTTCCCCCAAGGAGCCCTGCCGATGAGTTTCAACGCACCCCTGCATCTGCCCGGCCTCGAGCGTGACGAGCAGTGGCACAAGCGAGGCGTCTTTTATGAGGTGATGGTGCGTTCCTTCGCCGATTCAAACGGCGACGGGATTGGTGACTTCCAGGGCCTCATCGGCAAGCTCGACTATCTCCAGTGGCTCGGGATTGATGTGCTCTGGATTCCGCCATTCTTTGATTCGCCGCTTCGCGATGGTGGATATGACGTGGCGGATTACCGTTCGGTGCTCCCCGAATATGGTTCGCTCGACGATTTCCGCGAACTCGTGCACAAGGCGCACGAACGCAATATGCGCGTCGTCATCGACATGGTCATCAACCACACGAGTGATCAGCACGAGTGGTTCCAGCAGTCCCGCCAAGACCCGGATGGTCCGTACGGCGACTTCTATGTCTGGAGCGACACGGACGAGAAGTACGAGGACATCCGCATCATCTTTGTGGACACGGAAACCTCGAACTGGACCTTTGATCCGGTGCGTCGCCAGTATTTCTTCCACCGTTTCTTCTCGCACCAGCCGGACCTCAACTTCGAAAACCCGAAGGTTCGGGATGCGATGAAGGACGTCATGCGCTTCTGGTTTGACCTGGGCGTTGACGGCTGCCGACTTGACGCCATCCCCTACCTCTTTGAATCGGATGAGGGCAACGGTGAGGGCGAGCCTGCGACCCACGAATACATTCGCGAGTTGCGCGAGATGGTCGACACGGAATACCCCGGACGCATTCTTCTCGCCGAGGCAAACCAGTGGCCGAATGAGGTCGTTGACTTCTTGGGCACGAATGAGGCGCCGGAATGCCACATGGCCTTCGACTTCCCGACGATGCCGCGTATCTTCTATTCGCTTCGTTCGCAGCACAAGGGCGAGTTGCAGGCGATTCTCGAACAGCAGCTTGAGATTCCGGAGTCGAGCGCGTGGGGTGTGTTCCTTCGCAATCACGATGAGCTCACGCTCGAAATGGTGTCGGAGGAGTACCGCCAGGCAATGTACGGCTGGTACGCCTATGACCCGCGCATGCGCGTGAACATTGGTATTCGCCGCCGCCTGGCTCCCCTGCTCGACAATTCGCGTGCCGAGATCGAACTCGCGAACGCGATTCTTCTCTCCCTCAAGGGCGCGCCGTTCCTGTATTACGGCGACGAGATCGGCATGGGTGACAACATTTGGCTCGATGACCGTGACGCATCCCGTACGCCGATGCAGTGGACGCCCGACCGGAATGCGGGCTTCTCGACGGCAGACCCGGGGAAGCTTTACCTCCCGGTCGTGGATTCGCTCGTCTACAACTTCCGTCACGTGAACGTGGAGGCGCAGCTCGCGCAGTCGCGCTCGCTTCTGCAGTGGACGCGCTCGATGCTCCACATCCGCCGCCAACACCCCGTGTTTGGTCTCGGAGACCTCACGATTTGTGAAACGGACCACGATTCAGTGCTCGCGTACGTGCGCAGCTATGAGGGCGGTACGGATTCGCCGATTGCAGGTGAGCGCCCAGAGACGATTCTGTGCGCGTTCTCCTTCGCGCACCAGCCGGCGAGTGCGACGATCACGCTGCCCGACTATGAGGGCTGCCGTCTCTTCGACCTGTTTGGTGGTCAGGAGTTCCCGCGTGTAGGCGAGGACGGCACGGTGACGTTGACGTTTGGTTCGCAGACGTTCTACTGGCTGCACGTTGCGGACGCTGAGTTCTCGACGACGGCCACCACTTCGGTGCCCGTGATTCGGGCACTGCCGACTACTGAGGAGCGTGAACGCGCGTGAGTTGGATGTCGCGAGTCGCTGTTTTCGACACAGAGACCACGGGCGTCAAGCCGCTGGAGGACCGCATTGTGACGGCCTTTGTGGGCATGCTCGATGCGACTGGTGAAGTGGAACGTGGCACGGATTGGCTCGCCGATCCGGGTGTCGAAATCCCCGAGCAGGCGGCTGCGGTGCATGGCATCACGACCGAGATGGCCCGTGAAGAGGGTGAGCCAGCGGCTGTCGTTGTCGGCAAGGTGCGTGTGGCCATTGAATGGATTGCCGTGCACCGAGTGCCGCTCGTGGTCTTTAACGCGCCGTACGACTTGACGCTGCTGGATGCAGAGTGTCGTCGCTACGGGCTCGAGCCGGTTTCGCCGTTGCTCGGCGAGCAGGTGATTGACCCACTTGTGATCGACCGTGCTGTCGAGAAGTTCCGGAAGGGGAAGCGCACGCTCGTCGACCTGGCACCGGTCTACGGGGTTGAGCTTCTGGACGCACACTCGGCCGGGGATGACGCGATCGCTGCTGGGCAGCTTGCCCTTGCGATGGCCGCGAAATATCCAGAAGAGATCGGTGCACTCCCGCTCGATGAGCTGCATCGCCGCCAGGTGGCCTGGGCCGAAGCTCAGGCGAAGGACTTCGAGGAGTACATGCGCCGGGCCCGCGACCCAGAGTTCACCGCCGACCGCGGGTGGCCTGTCAAGCGGTAGGCGCGCCGTCTATCGGCTCATTCATGTCCTCGCCGGCTAGTGCGAAAACATCCCCACTCATCACTTTCGCGAGTCGCTGAGCAAGACTGAGCCCGAGCTCCACTGCTCGTGGCGTGACGATCGCCTCGTGGAGAAATCCAGGCACTGTGAGTTGCTCACTGAGCGCTGGGAAGAGCCGATCCACTTCGCTTTCATCCTCAACACGCATTGGCGCGTAAAGCGAGAGGACAGGGCCCGTAGCGTCACAAATTGCGATCGCCGTTCCATGGTCGATTGACTGGAACGTGAGCGGAGTTGTGCTCTCCGCTTCCGCGATCTCCCCGAGCATCGCGGGCAGGATGGGGCGCGTTCCAGAGAAGAGAATGTCGTAGCTCAAGCGTCGTTCTCCTGTTTTTCGTCGCTTGTCGTCGAATCCGACTCCGATTCCGTCGACTCGTGAGCGACGTTGAACGCATCAACATCAGCAAGTGCATCGTCACCAAAGCGGGCGGCGAACGACGCTCTCGCACGAGCTTGTAGGTCGTCGCCGAGCCCAGCCAAGGTTGCGGTGCCGATACCTCCCTCGAGGGCAGCCGGTCCCAGTGCGTAGCTTAACGCCGCAAGTTCCTCGATGTTGTCGGACTCTGGTTCGTGCCCAAGCTCCACCATGAGGTTGGGTACGCGACGAGGGCCGAGGAACTCAGCCTGGAAGTGTTCTTCGATGAGGGCTCGTCGTTCGAGGATTCCGAATCGGCGCAAACCGGTCGCGCCGATCATGAGGACCATGGGCAGCGAAGGGATGCGCACCCATGGCCACACCGAGAGGTCGTGGGGTCCGGCAGTCCCGTACGCAGTTGCGTTCAGCAGATTTCCCGGGAGCGTGGCAAGCATCCGCATGGTGTCGGCGACCTGTTCCCAGCGGCCATCGTCCTCGGCCTCACGAGGCCCAAGGCATGCCTTGAGATGGATGACTTCGTCGATCCCGAGCGAGGACGGTATCCCGCGGATATCCAGGGTGATGCGATGTCCGTTCTCATCTTGGCCACTTGCGAAGCACTGAACCGGTCCGGACAGGCGTCCTTCCATGTACTGGCCAGGCTCGTTATCGAGCCATGGCAAGACCAGTGGCTCTCTCAGTCCCCACGTCATGATCGGCTCGTCAAGCAGTGCCTCTGCGAGTTTCAACCCTGTTGAACCGATCTTGGAACGTGCGCTCGAGTGGTGCCGGAACCGAACCGCAATTTCCACAATCTCTGTCAGCGTGAACGATGACAGCTCCGCCTCAGCATGTTCTTCAGCAAGAACTGGCTCAGGAAGGGGTCGAAGTGCATCGGCTGGTGACTCGTATCGGATGCCGGTGTTGGCGTCCCGGAGACCGTTCTCGGTGCTCACCATCCACACTCCGACGTGATCACTGAGAAACGCGTGAAGCGCCGGTGTGAGCCGCGACCCATTGGACGTGATGAGGAGCGTACGGCGACGCTCCCTCGCCGCTTCGACGATGAGATGAAGTCGAGCCTCGCTCAGATGCACGATGGGAGCGGCGCTCGTGGTGACCACGAAGCCAGCTCCCATGGCATCAGCCGCTGGATTTTCTCGCACCGGCACGACGGGTGAGGGTCGCTGGAATGCGTGACGTCGAGGAATAGGCTGCTTGCTGGGCTCCACGCGGCCACAGCATAGCTGGCTGCGGCAACTCCTTAATCGGTGTCGATAGGATCAGGGGCCGTACCTGACGGGAGGGTCATGTCACTCGAAGAGATTGCACGTTGGCAGCGTCAGATCGTGGACGCATGGTGGGATGCCCTGCCTCGAGACGGATGGACATTGACCTTTGCCGTGTGGTCGCGCGTCGTGGAGAGTACGATGCGGGAGATTGCTGTGATTCATGAGGACGGCACCGAAACGTTTGTGCCGTTCCCGGAGTCCATGACGGAAGCAATCGTTGGATATCGCGAAGCGCTCGCTGACCCACACGGCGGCGGCTGGCCAATTGCCTTCCAGATGCGGATGAATGGTGAAGGCGAAGCACAAATGCGTGTGGTCTGGAACGACCAAGTCTGGTTTGGTCTGCACCCCGGCGCTCCGCTCCAGCCTCCGACGGACCCGACAGCGGATGTCGTGCCCACGCCAGAAATGTGGCGTCTTGAACTTGAAATGCATCCGCGTGCTCAGGATGCAATTCCTGACTGGTGGCGCTTCATGGTTGACGGCGGTCAAGGCGCGCCATCTACTTCGGAGCTCGATGAATCGGGTGCGCAACGTGTGCTCGTGAGTCGCGACGAAGCGTTGGCGAGCGAGATGGCGATCCCCGGATCGGTGCAGCTGATGGACGGCGCCTGGGGCTGGGACCGACTCGTTGAGGAAGTCCACGACGCGGTCAACAAGGTCGTGGCGGCTTCTGCCCACTTCGACGAGGCTCCTGGCCAGCCGCTCGAACAGTCCGTTCTTGACGACTTGACAGGTGAGGTTATGGCTGACCTGCGTTCGCTGCACAGTGAGTGGCCATCCGGCACACCCATCCGCCTCTTGCGGGAATGGAACGAGCGCCATGGCCTGCGTGATCCCGAAGGGCTCGGTGAAGTTGACCCGCAGGTGCGCGTGAGTGAGGCAGCACAGCGTAGCTTGCCGCTCAAGAACGTCATGGCGCTGCTGGACGGGATTCTCCTCGAATTGGGTGGCTACATGCTTCGAGTGAGGTGCACGCGACACGCATCGCGACCGTAGTTGGACGCGATGGGGAGTTCTCCCCAGCGACATACCTCGGTCCCAGACATTACGCTTCACGTGAAGACTGACTTGGGGTGATGCGTGTGGCGACGGGAATGTTCGGAGCGAACGTTGAAGAGCTCATGGAACTCGCCGGTGAGTTCGAGCGTTACGCCGGGGTCGCGGAAGAATCATCCCGCACCGTCGCCTCTGCAATCGACTCCGTGGCGTGGATGGGAGCTGATGCTGTCCGCTTCACCCAGAGCTTCGGTGAAAGCATTCCCTCTGGGCTGAACGAGCTTGCTGACCTCAACATTGGGCGCCACGACCACCTGGGTGAACAGGCAGAGACACAGGTTCAAGCCTCGCTTCCCGGTTCCGGAGGCGGCTGCTTGGAAGGTGTTGGTGACTTCCTGAAAGGCGTCTTTGTTGACGGCCTCTGGGGAGACATCAAGGGCATCGTGGACATCTTCACCGATCCAATTGGATTCCTGAAGGGGCTTGCTGGGCTCGTAGGCATTGATCTCTCTGGCAACAATCGGAGTTGGTGGGAGACCTTCAGTTCTTCTTGGGGAAGCGTGCTCCGCGACTTCTTCGCGGTCGACATGTGGGGAGAGGATCCTGCGCGCGCACTGGGTAAGGTCCTGTGGAACGTTGGTTCATGCTTCATACCCGGCTACAACGTCGCAAAAATCGCCAAGATTCTGCGCAAGGTGGACGTCCCGGATGCTCCACCCGCGGGTAAGGTCGACGCTCCTGAGGGAAAGAAGCCCGACACAGATACTGATACGAAGTCGAAGGACCCGGAGGGTGGTCCCGCGGAGCACCTTCCGCCTGGCGCCGAGCGCCTGCCCGACGGTTCGATCAAGACAAGTGACGGGCGCGTGTTTGACCCGGATCATCAGGTCAACGGTGTTGATCCTCAGCGAAAGTCGGGGACGCCTGACCCTCGGATCAACCGCGACGTCACTGACCCGAACTCGACGTTCAAAGAGAACTCGATGTATACGACGTCGGATGGTCAAACATTCATCACGAATGACAAGGGCCTCGTCGAGTATTCGTCAATCACCCGCAAGGGTTCCGAACTTCCCGGCGACCGCTCCGATATCCCAGGTCCCGCAGCAAAGGAATACGCTCACTACGATGTCGGCGATGAACGGGGTCACCACAATCCTGACTTCATGGGTGGAACCAACGACAACATCAATCTGACTGAGCAGTCCCCCGGTGCGAACCGAGGCGTGGATCGGCCTGGCAGCAACGGGGCAGCCCATCAACAGGTTCTGGAAACGCGTACCCGCGACTATATGGAGGCACATCCAGACGAGTCCATTACGTGGGAGCGCAGGACCCACTATGACGACAATGGTCACGCCGTTGGCTATGAGGTCCGTGTTTCGGGAGCTGATGGTAAGCCCATTGATCTCAGCAACGGCAACCGAGATTCGTTGAAACCAAACGATGAAGGTTGGACGCTCATCGAGGACTAACCTAGGCGGGTTTCGGGTCGTTGTCTCAAGATTCATTCACTCCCTTGCGACACGATTGCAGGCGTGATGTGACGTCCTTTCGGAAGGAGAGGAACTATGCCCGGCGCTGACGAGCAGGCTCGATCTTTTGCAGCATCGCTTCGAGACCTGCTGTGGAATCGATTTGGTGGTTTCAACTCGCTGACGGTGTCGTGGCCCGAGGCCTCTCCTGATGGAACCGCTGGTGTTGCGAAGCTCATGCGTGACAATCACCCGCTCACGGGCGACGAGCGTCAACAGCTTGACGGTCTGCTTGGTGTGTTTGCTGCGGAACATGGTTCGATGCCGGACACGCTCGACCTGTATTTCAGCGGTGAAGGTCCCGGTGTTGGCATTGAGCCGTACTGGGCTCCTCGGGGTGGCAATGAGCGAATCGCTGCTGGTGTTGCTCGAGATGAGGTAGTTCTCACTGCTCGACTCGCGCACCTGCGACCTCTCGCGGGCGTCGGAAAATTCCTGTCCCAGCTGGATGCCCGAGTCTGCACAGCTGCACAGTCGCTGACTGGCCAGGACGCTGCGGCGTTCACTGGTGAGCAGGGCGCAGACGCACAGCGAGAGTTGCGAATTCGCGTGGCTCAGGAGGTCTCGAGCGCGATGGGAACCGTCATTCGCCTCATGAATGCTGGCCAGGCGGCAGAGCTCTATGCAGCGTGGGCACACACGATTGGCAGGGAAGATCTCATGACACCAGGACCGCTCGATGAAGCGAGTGCCAACAAGGTGCTCATGGTTGCAGCGAAGTTAAACCCCTCCGCGGCGGTGCTCATGGAGCAGCTTCCCCAGGTTCTAGAGGATTTCGCCCTGGACCTCATGGCATCCCGCTTCGACTAGGGCCACCCACCCATCTAGCTTTGATCAATTTGGGCTGTCTCCCGACACAGGGAGGAGCACATGTCTGTGATGAATGATGTCGCTGTGCGTACTCCCCAAATGGAATCAGCCTCGACCGTGCTGCGCACCGAATGAGGATCACGTCACCCGCGCGCAGCAGGAGCACGATCGGGGCGGGTCCTATTTTGTGCATCGTCTGCGGACAGTCCCGGGCGCTAGGAGCCACGCGGAGAGGATCAGTCGATCGATGACGACGCTGGCAAGACTGTGGGCATCGAAACGTGCGCCCGCCATTCACCGACAGCATCGAGATCTGTGGTCAAGAGCGCAGTCACGCCCAGATCGGCAAACGAGGGTTAGCGGCAGAAATGTGTGTATGGCTGTCGGCGTGTCATGGGTGCCAGCGGCCTGCCCAGCCCTTCTGGATGCCGTTGCCGTCTTCCCATGAGAATGCGGTGCCGGGTTGTGGCCCGTCGGGTTCGTCGACCCGGCCGTTGGTTCGGGCTCGCTGCTGTTGAAGTTTGCGAAGGTGCTCGGAAAAGAGAACGTTCGGCAGGGGTTCT
>NZ_BCSO01000015.1 GCF_001570905.1 [Zimmermannella] alba NBRC 15616
GGGGCGCGGGGGACGGGGCGCGGGGGACGGGGCGCGGGGCGGAGCGGGGAGGACGAGGCGGAGCGCAGAGAGGCCACAATGGACGCATGGACTCGACGCAGGATGCAGCAGTCGTCAAGCGACTTCGCCGCGCCGTGCTGCTCGTGGCAGGCCTCAACTTCGGCTACTTCTTCGTGGAGTTCGGCATCGCGCTCGCCATCGGCTCAGTGTCGCTCCTCGCCGACTCGGTCGGCTTCCTCGAGGACACCTCGGTGAACCTGCTCATCGCGATCGCGCTCGGACTTCCGCTCGCAAAGCGCGCCCTTGCAGGCAAGGCGATGGGACTCATCATCCTGCTGCCCGCCGCAGCCGCAGCTTGGAAGCTCGTCGAGAAGTTCGGTCAGCCCACGCCACCGGACGTCCTCTCGCTGTGCCTCACTGCAGGCGGTGCCGTGCTCGTGAACCTCACGTGTTCGATCATCCTCGCCCGCTTCCGCGACCACGGCGGATCCATGAGCACCGCCGCATTCTTGGCAGCACGCAACGACGTCATTGTGAATGTCGCGATCATCGTGATGGGCTTCATCACGCTCTGGACGGGGTCAGGATGGCCGGACATCGTACTCGGCGCGATCATCATCCTGCTCGCAGCATGGGCCGCCCACGAAGTGTGGGAGGTCGCCGAAGAGGAGCAGCTCGCCGCGAAGGCGCTCGCGGGCGAAGAGATCGACTAGGCGCGCCACCTCACGGAAACCGGAATGTCGCCGGTGGTCACTACGATGCGCCGCATGACGGACATCTCCCACGCAGCAGCCGACAGCAGTGACTCGACGGCCAAACTCGTCACGAGTGTCGACGGCACAGCCACGGTCACGCAGCGCGAACTCAACTCGCGAGCACGTGCCTGGATGATGTACGACGTCGCGAACTCTGCTTTCCAAGCGATCTGCGTCACTTTCGTCTTCGCAACCTTCCTCGCGAGCGACCTCTTCCTCGACCCGGCCATCGCCGCGATCGGCAAGGCGAACCCGCAAGACCCCACGTACCTCGCTGCGCAGGCGAACGCCACCTCCACGATCGCGCTCTTCGACACGATCGCGGCCGTCATCGTGGCGCTCATCGCACCGGCCCTCGGCGCACGCTCCGACGGCTCCGGCCGCCGCCGCGCCTGGCTTGGCATCTTCTCGCTCATCACGATCGCCTGCATGTTTGGGATGTACTTCATCACCCCGGCCCCCTCGATGGTGGCGTGGGGTGCGCTCCTCCTCGCGGTCGGTGTGCTCTTCTCGGAGTTCGCGGGCGTCAACTACAACGCGATGCTCTCGCAGGTGGCCACGCCGAAGAATCTTGGCCGCGTCTCGGGCACCGGATGGGGTTTCGGCTACCTCTCCTCGATCGTGCTGCTCATCCTCGTGCTCGTGCTCTTCATCCAGAACTTTGGCGTCGATGGTGTCGCGGGCGTTCTCAAAGTGCCGTCGGGTGCCGAGGGTGAGGGCCTCAACATCCGCCTCGCGATCGTGCTCTCGGCCGTGTGGTTCCTCGTCTTCCTCATCCCGATCATGCGCAAGGTACCGGAGCTCCCCGCCGACCCGAGCCGCGAACGCCGCCCCTTCTTCGCGACGTACCTCGACCTCTTCCGCACGATCAAGCGCCTCGCATCCACGAGCCCGAAACTGCTGCTGTTCCTCGTCGCGAGTGCCGTCTACCGCGATGGCCTCAACGCCGTGTTCAAGTTCGGTGCCATCCTCGCCGCGCAGGTGTACTTCTTCTCCTCGAGCGAGGTCATGTACTTCGCGGTCGCCGCGAACCTCGTTGCCGGTCTCGGCACGGTCGCCGCGGGATGGGTGGATGACAAGCTCGGATCAAAG
The DNA here is from genome assembly GCF_001570905.1 of [Zimmermannella] alba NBRC 15616. GTDB lineage: Bacteria > Actinomycetota > Actinomycetes > Actinomycetales > Microbacteriaceae > Pseudoclavibacter > Pseudoclavibacter albus. The sequence goes on from NZ_BCSO01000015.1 coordinate 1,848, forward strand.
CGCGTCATCGTCGCCTCGCTCATCGGCCTCGTCGGCGTCGCGATCGCCGTGTTCGTGCTGAGCAACGACAAGATCGTGTTCTGGGTGCTCGGCCTCGCGCTGTGCCTCTTTGTCGGCCCGGTGCAGGCCTCGAGCCGCTCGTACCTGTCGCGCATCACGCCGGCGAAGCACGAGGGCGAACTCTTCGGCCTCTACACGACGACGGGCCGCGCCGCGAACTTCCTCGCTTCCACGCTCGTCGTCATCTTCCTCGCCGCCTGGGGCGACCCGAAGCTCTCGATCATCGCGATCGCGATCGTGCTGCTGGCCGGTCTCGTGCTGGTACTTCCGATCGAGTCGAGACCGAAGCACGCGAGCCTGCGCGCTGAAACCGAGCAGCAAGCTGCAGGAGACGTCACCGTCCGGTAACCCCAGAGTCGGGCATTCTGCTAATGCTCCCCAGCAACTGAATACTCACGCCACTAGGGGGAAACTATGTGGGGCGCAAACACTGACGAATTGCGTGGTGTCGCGGGGATTTCGACACGCACGCTGGCACGTGCACGGAGGCTTCGGCCACCACGAACAGCGAAGTCGATCAGCTCGTGTGGATCGGACCGGACGCCGACATGTTCCGTGCTGATTTCCAAGTCCAGGTTGTGGATGCTCTCACTGCGACGGCAACTGTCGCACAGGAGGCGAGCACCTTTCTCATGGAGCAGGCACAGCAACAGGATGACGCGTCTGCTGCTGGTTCAGGGTCGCGCAGCTCGAGCACGTCAGACTCAGGGAGCCGATCGGGTTCTGGGTCGGGTTCTGGGAGCGGATCAGGTTCGGAATCGGGTTCGGGATCTGGCACCAGAAGCGAATCCGGCTCTCGTTCAGGGAGCGGCTCAGGCTCGAGTTCAGGTTCCGAGTCCGGCTCTGACTCAGGAAGCGAATCCGGCTCCGGTTCGGGTTCCGGCGAGCAGACACAGCAGGGTGATGCGAAGACCGATTCGCAGGCAGAGCCCCTCGACAAGGACATGCAGAAAATCCTTGAGGAGTACCAGGTCTCGGACGGCGAAATGACGACGTGGGAACCCGGCTTCCCCTTTAACCTCGCCACCGACCCGATCAAGATGACGACCAAGGAAGCCGAGATGCTCAACGACCTCAATCTCATCGAGCAAAAGGACTTCAAGGACGTCAAGGAGACGGCCTACGCGTCAGCCGACCAAACCTTCGCCAAGACTGACTTCACGGGGGCCGAAACGCAGAACGACAACCACAACGACGCCTACCGCCACGCCTACTGGAACGCGCTCATGACGAGCCGCTTCGGGGAGGGATGGGCCTCGGACTTCGCCACCGCGCACGAACAGGTTCCGGGCAATGAACCGGCGCGCGAGGCGATGGACCTGCACAACAACGAGGTCGGCCGCCGTATCGCACGCGAGAATCCGGATGCGAGCCCCCGGAGCTCGGGACGCTCGTGAAACAGGCTGTCGAGAACGGTGACATGGTCGTCATCGACAAGAACGGTAACCTTGCGCCCTCAAACCAGGTAGAGGTTGGGCAGACCGGCCACCCCAAGCCCAGCCAGGCCCCTCTGGAGGGCAAGGACCCGCAGTTCAACAACCAAGGAGCTGAATCCTCATGAAGCGGACCGCCGTCCTCATCACCTCACTCATGGCACTCGCCCTCGTCCCGATGCTCAGCGCCTGCAGCGCCGCACAGGATTCACTCTGGGTCAACGATTCCGACCTGGACGACGCCATCATGAGCGCCCGCGACGGTGAAACGGTTCCGATCGAGGAAACAACCGACTTCGAGTGGGATCATGTCGCGTACTTCGCTGAGGGTGCGATGCGGGATGACATCTCTGCTGTTGTCGGTACCGAGGTGCCGTTGAAGGAGGAGCGCTACACGGGGTCCGCCAACCTCTTCGTGTTCACGAAGGACGGCGAGATCGTCGCACTCGTTCAAACAACTCCGGATGCGCTCGTGAGCGGCAGCAACACCATGCATGGCAACGACGCGGTCCTCACGATCGACAAGAACGGCTACCTCGGAGTGGCAGCCGGCAGTTAGGAGTCGCCGCGGCAGGCACACCACCGAATGTGCTTGCCGCGGCGGCCTCGCCGAAGCAGACCTTGAATGCACGCTACGCGTGCATGTGGTCGAGGTGAGTGGATGCTGCCGCCACGGTCTCGAGCTGGATCGTGCAGTGCTCGATCGCAACGTCATGATGGTGCGCGAGACAGTCCTGAATCTCTTGCAGGATCGACTGCGCGTGCCCGTCGCTGAAGCACTCATCAGCCAACACAACGTGGGCGGTGAGAATCGGCATCCCGGTTGCCACAAGCGAGGCGTGGAGGTCATGAACGGACTCCACGTGCGAGACCTTGAGCATGTGAGCTCGCACCTCATCGAGGTCGAGTCCGGCCGGGGCCGCCTCCATCAGAATGTTGGCAGCCGTCTTCAGCACGGTGTAGGCGCGTGGGAGGATGAGCGCGGCAATGAAAAGGCCAGCGACAGCATCCGCACGCACCCAGCCGGTGAAGTACACGACCGCGGCACTCACGAGCACTGCCACCGAACCGAGCGCATCGTTCGCCACCTCGAGAAACGCAGCACGCATGTTGAGGTTGTGCTTTCGGCGCGATACGAGCAGCGCAAGCCCAAGCAGGTTCGCAGCGAGGCCCAGCACACCGACCACGGCGATGCCCTCCGGTGACACAACGGGCGGATCGATGAGACGCTGAATGCCCTCGACCGTTGCGTAGATCCCTGCGACGAGCAGAACGAGCGCCTGAAGCGCGGCGGCGAGCACCTCCGCGCGAGCCCAACCCCACGTGCGGCGGTCATCTGCGGGTCGCAGCATCATCGTCGCGGCAAGCGCAGCGATGATGAGCCCGGAAACATCCGTGAGCATGTGCGCGGCGTCCACCAGGAGTGCGAGCGAGCCGGTGATGGCAGCCCCAATCACTTCGGCGACAAGCACGAGCGAGGCAACCCCGAGGCTCATGAGCAGGCGCCCGCGGTCACCAACATGCTGGCCGTGGTCGTGTCCGCATCCCATGTGTGCCCTCCCTAGTCCTTCATGGTCGACGCCCGAAATACATTCAATCGCAGCGAGTTGAGGACGACGAAGAGCGAGGAGCACGCCATCGCAGCACCCGCAATTGTTGGGCTCAGGTAGCCGAGCGCGGCGAGCGGGATGGCGGCCACGTTGTAGCCGAAGGCCCACACAAGGTTGCCGATCATGGTGCGGCGCATGGCGCGCGAGAGGCGGATGGCGTCCACGACCGCGCCGAGGTCATCACGCACGAGTGTGATGTCGGCGGCTTCCATGGCCGCATCCGTGCCGCCGCCCATCGCAATGCCGAGCGTGGATGCCGCGAGCGCGGGCGCATCGTTCACGCCGTCGCCGAGCATCGCCGTTCCGGGCCCGAGATCCTGAATGATCCGGAGCTTTCCTTCGGGTCGCACTTCCGCGTGCGCCTGTGGGATACCGAGTTCGGTTGCGACGGCCCCCACCGCGGCGGCGCTGTCGCCGCTCACAAGCACCGGTTCGATGCCGAGTTCCCGCAGCGCGTTGATGGTGCGCTTCGTGACGGGGCGGATGCGGTCGCCGAAGCTCAAGACGGCGCGTTCAGTGCCATCCACCTCGACCGCGATACTCGTGAGGCCCTGCGCCTCGAGCTCGGCAAGTTCGGCAAGGCCCGCTTCGGAGCGCACCCGGCCGACCCGGACCGTGTGACCGTTCGCCGTCGCGATGACGCCCTCGCCCGGGATGCTGCGGAAGTTGCTCGCTTCCGAGAGCGTGTAGCCGCGCTGCTGCGCGTGCGCGACGAGCGCGCGAGCAATCGGGTGTTCCGAGTGGGCTTCGACGCTTGCGGCGAGACGGATCGCCTCCACGGCGTCAATGTGGTCGATCGGCGAGACGGTGCCGACGACCGAAGCCTGATGAATCTCGAATTCGCCACTCGTGAGGGTGCCGGTCTTGTCGAGCACGATCTGGTGAAGCTCACGCGCATGCTCGAGCGCTTCCGGGCCACGGATGAGGATGCCCATCCGCGCGCCGCGGCCGCTGCCGACGAGGATGGCCATGGGGGTGGCGAGGCCAAGCGCGCACGGGCAGGCGATGATGAGCACCGCCACCGCCGGGCCGATCGACTCGGCGAGGGGATGCCCGAGCATGAGCCATCCCGCCAGGGTCCCGAGCGAGAGCAGGATGACGAGCGGCACGAACACGGAGGAGATGCGGTCGGCGAGGCGCTGCGCCGCGGCCTTGCCGGACTGCGCGTCGTCCGCCATCCGCGCCATCCGTGCGAGGACCGTGTCGTCGCCGACGCGCGTCGCCTCAACGACGAGGGAGCCCGTCGTGTTGAGGGTTGCACCCGTCACCTCGTCGCCGGCAGCAACCTCGCGGGGTAGCGATTCGCCCGTCACCATTGAGGTGTCGATCGCGCTCGATCCCTCGACGATGACACCGTCAGTCGCAATGCGGGTACCCGGTCGCACGAGGAAAAGGTCGCCGAGCTGGAGTTCAGCGGCGGGGATCTCGCGGGTTTCCCCGTCCGCCTGCACGAGTTCGGCGCGGTCGGCGGCGAGGGTGAGGAGGCTCTTCAGGGCCTGGCCCGCTGCACGCTTGGCGCGCGCTTCGGCGAGGCGTCCGGCCAGCATGAACACGGTGACACTCGCCGCGACTTCGAGGTAGAGGTGGCCTTGCGCGCCGGTGCGGTCGAGCTCGAGGCCCATCTCGTGCCGCATCCCGAGCATCCCCGCGTGACCGAAGATGAGCGACCAGAGCGACCACGCGAGCGCTGCGGTAATGCCGAGCGAGATGAGCGTGTTCATCGACATGCCGCGGATACCGCCGTGGCGGATACCAAGCCAGGATGCTCGATGGAAGGGCCACGCACCCCATGTCGCTACGGGGAGCGTCAGCACGAGGGCGAGCCACTGCCAGCCGGGGAACTGGATGGCGGGGATCATCGAGAGCGCCACAACGGGGACCGCGAGCGCGAGGCAGATCCAGAGTCGACGCGCAAGGCTGCGCGCGGCGTCATCGCGGGCCTGCTCGCGTTGCTCGTCCGCCTCACGCTGGGCTGCTGCAGCTCGCGGATCGGGTGCGATGCGGGCGTGATAGCCAGCCTTCTCGACGGCAGCGACGGCCCGCTCAGCATCCTGTTCAGTGAGACCGGCAGCGCTCTCGGCTGCGCGCACTTCGGCCCGTTCGAGCGCGAAGTTGACGCTCGCTTCGAGCCCCTCGAGCTTGTTGAGGGAACGCTCGATGCGGTTCGCGCAGGCAGCACACGTCATGCCCTCGAGTTCGAGGGTGAGGTGGGTTTCCGGCGCGTGTGAGCGTGCCACTGTGGCTCCTTCGGGGTTGGGGTGCTACGTGCCGCGTTGCTGCCGCGGATGTGGACTAGTCGTCGAGGAGTTCGTAGCCGGCTTCTTCAACCGCCTCGGCGAGGTCGGCGCGGCTGAGCGGTGCTTCGGAGGCGATGCGGGCGCTGCCGTCTTCGGCCGAGACTTCAACCTCGGTGACGCCGTCGAGCTTCATGAGTTCGTCGGTGACGGCCTGCTCGCAGTGGCTGCAGCTCATGCCGTCGATCTGGATCTGGGTGGAGATCATGCGGGGAACCTCTCGTGTTGTGGGGTGACGCATCCGCGTCAGGGATTGGGGTTTAGCTCTTCACGAGGCGCGTGATGGCGCGCGTCGCCTCGGCGATCTTGGCGTCGATTTCGCTCGAGTCGCCGCTCTCGGCGGCGGTGTGCGCGGCGCCGGTGACGCAGTGGGTGAGGTGGTCTTCGAGGAGGAGGAGCGCGATGTTTTCGAGGGCGCTTGTTGCGGCGGAGATCTGCGTGATGACGTCGATGCAGTAGCGCTCGTCATCCACGAGTCGCTCGATGCCACGCACCTGCCCTTCGACGCGGCGCAGACGTTTCAAGATGGCCGCCTTGTCGCTCACGTAGCCGTGCTGGTGCTGACCGTTGTCGCCTGGTCCGCCGTGCGCGCACGCCTCGTCGGGCGTCGTGTGCTCGTCCGTCATTGCTGCACCTCCACAGGCAGCAACGATACCCCTCGGGGGTATATTCCCGACACGGTGTGTCACGAAGCCGTGACCAGATTTGGGCGTAGAGCACTCATCCCCTCCATGGCGAGGGATAGCCGCTATATTCCCAAATCTGGTCAGCCAGGCGGCTACACCCAGGCAGGCTCGAGGAAGCCGAGCTCCACGAGGCGACGTACCTCGGGTGCAAGCGCCTGCTTCATGGCATCCGTCTCCACATCGAGCAGCGCCGCGAGCGCAGGCACGATCTGCGAGCCGGCGAGTTCGCCATCGCACACGCCCACAAAGCCCGCGAGCGACGTCGAGAGCGGGTACGTGCGACGGAAGCCGCCGCCCTGGCGCAGGAGCATCGCGCTCGGGTGCTCATCGCCGGGGCGCGAGTGGCGTTCTTCAGTGACATCCCCCGCAACGACCAACGTCTCGTCGAAGAGCGCGTCATCGTCGAGGCCGCGAAGCCACTCGAGACGTTCCCACGCGCTCTGCACGACCGGACCAAGCGGCTGGCCGAGCTGGTGCGGCAACGACTCGAATCGGCGAAGCGGGTCAGCTTCGCCATCCTGCTTCGAGAAGCAGAGCAGGCCCATCCCGACCGCGCGGATGCCGCGCTCGGCGAAGTCGCGCAGGTAGTTCGCGAAACCCTCGCGCCACGAGTCAAGCTCAGCGTTCTCCTGCGCGTCCTTGAGCCACATGTCCGCGTATTCGATCGGCGTCGCCTCTTCGCGGAGCACGATCCACGCATCGAGGCCCGGCTCGAGCCACTCGTCGAGCTTCGCGTGCCAACCTTCGTCACCCTCGCGGATCTCCCAGTTGCCGAGCATGCAGGCGCGGCCGCCGGGGGTGAGGATGCTGGGGAGTCCACGCACGAGGGTCTCGACGATGCGGTCGCCCTCGGCACCGCCGTCGCGGTAGGTGAAGCGTTCAGCGGCGGATTCCTCGCGGCGCCGCGGGGTGATGACGAACGGCGGGTTCGAGACGACAAGATCGAACTGCTCCCCCGCGACCGGTTCGAGCATCGAGCCGAGGCGCAGGCTCACGCGTTCCTCGAGCGCCTCGGGGTTGAGGCCGAGGGCGGGTGCGTTGAGGAGGAGGTTGAAGCGGGCGAACTCGATTGCGCGTTCGGAGATGTCGGTCGCGACGACGAGGTCCGCGTGGGCGAGCAGGTGCATTGTCTGCACGCCCATGCCGACGCCGAGGTCGAAGGCGCGGGCGACGTGTTCGCGCGGGGTGAGCTGGGCGAGGAGTGTCGTGGCGGGGCCGATGCCGACGACGTGGTCGCGGCGGAGGGATGCTTCGTGACCGATGCCGCGGGCCGCGCGCTCGCCGAGCTGGACGCCGCCGAGGTCGGAGGCGATCCACCAGCAGGCCTCGTCGGATTCGTAGGGACGGATGTCGACGCGGGCGAGGACGGTGCCGTCAGGGCCGCTGCGCTCGGCGAGGCGGGCGCGCTCGAGGAGTTCGAGTTCGGGGATGCGCTGGGCGGCTACGGGGAGGCCGAGGAGGAAGAGTTCGACGATCGCGCCGAGTTCGCCGCCGCGATTCTCGAGTGCGGCGAGTGCTTCGTTGGCGGGGACGATGAGGTCGCGGTGGAGGGCGGCTGCGGCCTCGACACCGAGGAGCGATTCGATGCCGTCGATCGTGTAGTTGAGGCGATCGAAGAGGGCGCGAAGCTCGGTGAGGAGCGGGAGATCGCCGGTGACGGGGGCGTCGTTCGGGTCGTCGAAGTGGGAAGCAGCTGCGTCAGTCACCCGGCTATTCTTGCGCGTCCCCGCGAGGTGGTCGACATCACCGAGGTGGTCGAGTGCGAGCCGAAGGCTCGTGTATCGAGACCACCGGCCCCGACTGCTTCCGCAATTGGTCAGAATCGGGGGTTCGTCGCACACATGGCCTCATCCGGCCGATTTCTGACCAGTTGCGGCGCCGGAGGCCCATGCCACCCCCGGAAATCTGGCATCTGGCGGCCCTTCGAGACCGCATGAGGGTCAAGGGGTCCCCAAATGCCAGATTTCCGGAGTCCCAGCTCACGGCAGGTACGGCGCGAGCGCCTCGAGCGTACGGATCCGGTCCTCCACGTCGTACGTCGTCGCGGCAAGCAGCAGCTCATCCGCGCCGGTCTGCTCGGCAAGTTCCGCGAGCTGACGCGCGACCTGCTCCGCCGTCCCGAGGTGCTGCGTCCCGCGCACACGCGCGAACAGCTCCTGGTCGACAATGCGGGATGCCGTCTCGGCAGCTTGCTCGGGCGACTGCACCGGCCCGAGCTTCCCCATCCGGAGCTGCCAACCAGCGATCCGGCTCGGCATCGCCAGCCGCTTCGCCTCCTCGAAGGAGTCCGCGACGATCACGCTCGCGCTCATGAGCACGCGCGGCTTCGGCCACCGCTCGGACGGCGTGTAGTGGCGGCGGTAGTGGTCAACCGGCGAGACGGGGTTCGAGCCCATCCCGAAGTGGTTCGCGAAGGAGTACGGCAGGCCGAGCTTTGCCGCGAGTTCTGCTCCGTAGAGGCTCGATCCGAGAATCCAGACCTCCGGGACGTCGTTCCCCGCCACCGGCGTCGCGCGGAGCCGGCGCAGCCACTCGCTCGAATGCTCCGGCCGCACCTCGCCAAGGAGTCCGAGCAGCTCAAACACGTCCTCCGGAAAGCGCTCAACGGCTTCGTTCCCAGGCGCACGACGCAGCCCTGCGGCCGTGATCGGGTCTGTGCCGGGCGCGCGGCCAAGGCCGAGGTCGATCCGTCCCGGGAACATGGCTTCGAGGAGCGCGAACTGTTCGGCGACGATGAGCGGCGCGTGGTTCGGGAGCATGACACCGCCGGAGCCGAGCCGAATCTGCGAGGTGCCCTGCCCGAGGTGGGCGAGTAGCACGGCTGGCGAAGTGGAGGCGACCGAGGAGGTGTTGTGGTGTTCGGCGACCCAGTAGCGGTGGTATCCGAGCCGGTCGGCAGCATCGACGAGCCGCTTCGAGGCGGCGATCGCGTCGGCGCTCGTGGACCCGTCCGAGACGGTGACGAGGTCGAGGACGGACAGCTTCGGTAGGCGCAGCGTGCTCATGGCAGCTACAACAGCACGGCCGGATGCCGCATTCCCGTGCGACCCGCCGCTCGGGGCAATGCCGCGCACGTGCCGAGCCGCACCGGCCTGGCGCTGGCGTTGGGGTTGGCGGCAGCTATGCGGATGCCGTCCGAATCTGACGCCTCTCGAGGAGCTCACACTCGGGCCCACCCGCAACGGCGGAGCGAATCCGGTAGGCGAGGTCTTCGCGCATCGGGGGCAGGTCCGTCACCGGATACCACTCGACGCGCGTCGATTCATCGTCGCCGACCGCGCCCTCACCAGAGAGCCAGCGGCAGCGGAAGGTGAGGTCGAGGTACTGCGCCTGGTCGCCGTTCACGTGCGTGACCTGCTCAGTGACCGAGAGGAGCGTGAGCCGCTCAACCTTGATCTCGACCTGCGCCTCTTCCATCGCTTCCCGTCGCGCAGCTTCGGCCGGATGCTCACCCGGGTCGACGATGCCCGTGATCGGCGCCCAGTTGCCGTTGTCACTGCGGAGCACGAGGAGCACCTCGAGCGCTTCGGGAGCGGCGCCGTCGATCGAAGCATTCGGGGCATCCATCCGCCGGAGGACGATCGCCGAAGAGCCTGGCAGCCAGAGCGGGGCGTGGCCGATCTTCTCGCGGAGTTCGACAACAAAGGGCGGGATGGGCATGACGTCCTTTCCGAGGGTAACGGTGCGGCGTGTGCCTCGCGGGCAGCGCTAGCCCGCGATGACTCCTCCGAAAGCGAGTCCCAAGAGGTACGTGGCAGCCGCGGCGCCGTAGCCGATGAGGAGCTGTCGCAGCGCACGCTTCCACGGGGTGACGCCCGAGAGCACGCCCACGATGCCGCCGGTGAGCAGGAGCGCGAGCCCCACCACGACGGCCGACACGAGCACCGCGAGCAGGCCCGACATCCCGACGAGGTACGGCAACACCGGGATGAGTGCGCCGACCGCGAAGAAGCAGAAGCTCGATCCGGCGGCCGTCCACGCGGTGCCGATCTCTTCGTGCTCCGCGTTGTGGAGGCCCGTAAAAGCTTCCCGTTCGGGGTCGACGCCCTGAAGGCGGAACATCTGCTCGGCGCGGGCTTCAGCGTCTTCCCGGCTCATGCCGCGGGCACGGTAGACGAGGGCGAGTTCGTTCGCGTCAACGTCGAGGCGCGGGATGATGCGGCCGGTCTCCGGGTTCGGGGTGGATGCTTCGAGGAGTTCGCGCTGCGAGCGGATCGAGACGTATTCGCCCGCGCCCATCGAGAGGGCGCCGGCGAGCAGGCCCGCGAGGCCCGTTGCGAGGACGAAGGGGGTGGGGGCGCCGGTCGCGCCGACGCCGAGCACGAGGGCAAGGTTTGAGACGAGGCCGTCGTTCGCACCGAAGACGGCGGCGCGGAACATGCCGGACATGCGCGAGCGTGAGCGCATGGCGAGGCCGCGGACGACCTCTTCATGGATGCGCTCGTCGGCGGCCATCTGGGGGGTCGCGTCAGCGTCGTCCGCGTACGGGGTGCGCGATTCGGCGCGCTGCATGAGGGCGAGCACAAACACGGAACCGAAGCGGCGGGCGAAGGCGCCGAAGAGGCGGGTGGAGAAGTCGGGCTTGACGCCGCCGGTGCCGTGCTCGCCGAGGAGGCGCTGCCAGTGTGCTTCGTGGCGGCCTTCTGCTTCGGCGAGGCGGAGAAGGATTTCGCGTTCTTCGCCGTCTCGTTTCGCAGCGAGGTCGTGGTAGACGGCGGCTTCCGCGCGCTCGTTCGCGAGGTACTTCCGCCAGCGCGCGAGGTCGCGCGAGGTGGGGGTGCGGGCGAGATCGCCGGTGCCTGGCTCAGCGCGGGTGTGGGGAGACATGTTTCCAGCCTAGTTGGGCAGCTTTTGGGGCGGCTTTTCTAGCGGGCGGTGGCCAGATTGCCGCTCGGGCGCGGTGGCCAGATTGCACGCTTCAGGAAATGGATGCGTGAGGAGCATCCATTTCCTGAAGCGTGCAATTCAGCCACTGCCACCGGAGCGCACGGCGGCCCCCGCCGTCGGAGCGGCCATGCCGGAGCGAGGGGCCCTACTGCCCCGCAGCGCCGGCGTCGGTGACGGATACGTCGACGCGCGTGAAGTTCTGGAAGCTGCGGGATGCCGTCGGGCCGCGCTGGCCGAAGTAGCGCGACTGGTATTCCTTCGAGCCGTACGGGAGTTCAGCTGCCGAGGAGAGGTTGAAGAAGCAGAGCTGGCCGATCTTCATGCCCGGCCACAGCTTGATCGGGAGCGTCGCGACGTTCGAGAGTTCGAGGGTGACGTGGCCCTGGAATCCGGGGTCGATGAAGCCCGCAGTCGAGTGCGTGAGCAGGCCCAGGCGGCCGAGCGAGCTCTTGCCCTCGAGGCGTGCGGCAACGTCATCCGCGAGCGTCACCTGCTCGAATGTTGCCGCGAGCACGAATTCGCCCGGGTGCAGGATGAACGGCTCGTCGGGCTTCACCTCGACGAGGCGCGTGAGGTCGGGCTGCTCTTCAGCCGGGTCGATCGTCGCGTAGCGGTGGTTGTCGAAGAGACGGAAGTAGCGGTCGAGGCGGACGTCCACCGAGGCGGGCTGCACTGCCTTCGGGTCTGCCGGGTCGAGCGCGATGCGCCCGGATTCGATGCCTGCACGGATGTCGCGGTCGCTGAGGAGCATGCTCCGAGCGTACCGCGGCGGACCGCTTGCTACACTTGCGGGGCTGGGCAAATCGCCGCGAGCTTCGAGTTTGTGGCCTCACGCACCCGGCGAGCACCGCCACCTTCCAGGCCAGCGGAGCACCCCATGGGGCTGTAGTTCAATGGTAGAACTTCTGCTTCCCAAGCAGACAGCGCGGGTTCGATTCCCGTCAGCCCCTCCGAGCGAGACCCCCGACCACCCCCTCCGGTCGGGGGTCTCGTCGTCTCATCACTCCATGAACGCGCCCCAGCGAGCGCCTGGCTAATGCATCACCCCACCCATTCGCCGCACGGTAAACACCCGGTGAAAGTCCACCCAGCAAAACACTCCGCTCAGCTGCGCCCCATCCCGTGACGGCACCGCCAAGCAACAAGCCCCGATCCCTCAACTCCATGACGAACGCGAAGCGTTCGCCATCACGCGCCGCCCCGGCCTACCGCTCGAGCCGACGCTCCACAATCACGTCACTCAGCCAGCTCGCCGCGAGCGACAAGGACAGGCTGTACGCAAGCAACGTCTTCGATGACTTCTCCTTCTGCAGGAGCAATGCGAGCGTCAACGCCACCAGGACGTGGGTGAGATTGCTGAGGCGCTTCGTGGGTGACATGGCCATTCCTTTCGTCGTGTTCCGGGCCAGACACCGTCACGCTACGAACCACCACCGACATTCGATTTTTCCAGCTCCGCCGCGACGCGCGCCTCGAGCCCAGCCCGCACCGCGGCCCACTCCTCGCGCACGATGCTGAAGTAGTCGACGTCCGCGATCGTGCCGTCGGCAGCGGGGCGGAACCGACGCAGCGTCCCCTCGAACCTCGCACCCAGTCGCGCGATCGCGGCGTGCGAGCGCGTATTCCGGTGGTCACAGCGAAGCGAAACCCGCTCTACGCCAAGCTCACCGAAGGCGTACCCAAACATGAGCAGCTTCGCGCTCGGATTCACCATGCCGCCCCACACGTCGCGGGCATAGAACGTATTGCCGACTTCAACCCGAAGCCCCGGCACGTGATCATAGAAGGCAGTCCGGCCGACCACCTCGCCGTCCAACTCGACAGCAAAGGCCAGCGTCGACTCCGGCGCCATGAGCGCCTCGAGGTGGGCCCGCATCTCGGCGTCGTCGCGAGGCATCGGCGAGGACATTCCCGCCCACATAGCTTCGTCGATGAGCGCTCGCAACGCCGGCGCATCGTCAACAGTCAGCGGGCGGAGCGCGACCGGGCCAAGGTGCAGAGTGACTGGATGCATCTCACCAGACTAGCTGTGCAGAAATGGCAGTATTTGGAGCTTCAAGCCTCCACACGCCTCGACGCCCCAAATACTGCCATTTCTGCACATGCCCCGGCAGGTAACAGCCCCAGCCCCCGTTACGAAGCGGGCACTGGCACGAAGACGCGCCGGAAGCCGGCGAGGCTACGACTAGGCGTTGAGCGCGAACTGGAGGTCCAGCTCAAGCTTGACCTCTTCGCCGAGCATGACACCGCCGGTCTCAAGCGCGGCGTTGAAGTTCACGCCAAAGTCGGTGCGGTTGATCTTGGTCTTGGCCTCGAGGCCGAGCTTCGTGTTGCCGTACGGGTCAACGACGACACCGCCAACCTCAACATCGAACACGACGGGCTTCGTGACGCCGCGCATCGTGAGCTCGCCCTCAACCTTGAGCTCCTCCTCGTCACCCTCGACCTTGGTCGAACGGAAGGTGACCTCCGGGAACTCGTCAGCGGCGAAAAAGTCGCCCGTGCGGAGGTGCTCGTCGCGCTGCTCCTGGTTCGTGTTGATCGACGCGACCTTCACCGAGCCGCTGGCGCTCGACTCTGCCGGGGTGGCGCCGGTGATGAGGGTGGCTGTGGCCTCTTCGAAGGTGCCCTTGACCTTCGAGATGGCGAGGTGGCGGATCTGGAAGGCGACCGTCGAGTGGGTCGCGTCGAGGGTCCAGGTGCCGGCGGGGATGGTGTTCGACATGGGGTTCTCCTTGGAAGTCGGGGGTTCTGCGAGACAGAAACAGTTTGTTGTATCTGCAACCAATGCAACTGTAGCGCGAAATGCTTGCAGGTGCATCTTTTTCTGCAGAGGCTCAGCCGACGCGGAGGAGCTGTTCACCAGAGAAGCCCGCGTGGCCCGATTTCATGCGGGAAGAGAGGGGATGACGGATGCGACGTACGCGAGCCGCGGCCGTCACATTCCGGCGCCACAGAACTCACAGAAGAGGCCACAGAACCAGACTCGACTCCTCGGAACGGAGCTGTTCGAGTAGGCCGCAGGCCGTATCGAGATCACGCGGTGTGGCAGCGCTCAGACCGGTGGTCTCGATACACGCGCTCCGCGCGCACCGCCGGATCGAGTACGGGCCACAGGCTCGTGTACCGAGGTCTCGACCACCTCAGTTGGACGCAGCCTGCTCCTGCTGACGCTTCCGCGCCGCAGCGATCCCCGCCATGAAGCGCATGACGTGCTCATCCACAAAGATGTCACTCGGCTGCAGATCCCGCGAAAGGTAGAGCCCCTCAAGCGAGCGAATGCGCGAGAGCGCCACATAGCTCTGCCCCGGGCTGAACGCGCCCCGACCGAGATCGACAATCGCGCGATCGTAGGTCTTCCCCTGCGACTTGTGGATCGTCACCGCCCACGCGAGCCGGAGCGGGAACTGCGTGAACTCCCCCACCACCTCGCGCTTGAGTTCCTTCGTGAACGGCGAGTACGAGTACTTGAGCTTCTCCCACACGAGCGGCTCAACCTCGTGCTCCTCACCGTCGATCTCGACGTACACGGTGCGATCGATCCGCGTCACTTCACCGATCGATCCGTTGACCCAGCGCCCGTCAGCATCGTTCCGCAGGAACATGACCTGCGCGCCAACCTTGAGCTCGAGCTCCTCCTCGGCCGGGAACGGCCCGCGCCCGAAGTCACCCGACACCTCGGCACGCGCCGTCATCGCGCGTCCACCGAGCGAGGCGAGCCGCTGCGCATTGATCTGGTTCACGCGGTCGTTGCGCGTCGCGAGCGTAATGACGCCTTCGGCGGGCGGCGTGCGTCGTCCCACCTCGTTGAGCCGCCCCGCCATGTCGGCGGTCACTTGCCCGTAGCGGACGGCGTTGAGGATGCGTTTGAACTCGTCGTCGTGCTGCCGGTGAATCTCCCGCAGCGCGAAGATCTTGAGCTCAACATCGCGCCACACCTTCGCGTCGAAGAACCACAGCGACTGGTACGTGTCGTCGATGTAAGCGCGCTCGTCCGGGTCGCGCGGCGGCACGGGCGAGAGCTGGAACGGGTCGCCGAACATGACGATCTGGCATCCACCGAATGCTTCGCGGGTGCGGCCACGGGCTTGCCGGAGCGAGCGATCGATCGCATCCATGAGGTCAGCCGACACCACCGAGATTTCGTCGATCACCAGGGTGTCGATCTCCTGCAGGAGCTTGCGGACTTCGCTTGTCTGCTCGATCGGCTGGTCACCGATGACGCCGATCGGCAGTTTCAGCAGCGAGTGGATGGTCTGCCCACCGACATTGAGCGCGGCGACGCCCGTCGGCGCACAGATGACGAGCTCTTTCGAGGTGTTCCACGCGAGGTGGTTGAGCAGCGTCGACTTGCCGGTTCCGGCGCGTCCGGTCACGAAGAGGTGTTCCCGCGTCGTTTCGATCGCGTCGAACACCGCCTGCTGTTCGGCGGTGAGGGTGATCGTCACGAACGGCCCCCGCGCTGCGCCTCTCGCTGGGCGTCGAGTTCGGCGAGCTTGCGCAGGTGCGCGTTGTAGGCCTCGAGTTCGGCGTCGCCGTGCGCTTCGACGCGCTGGTCGCGGTGGCGGGCGACGCGCTCATCCCGGCGGAACCATTCGATCGACACGATGACGGCGAGAATGACGGTCGGGAATTCGCCGATGCCCCACGCCGCGGCACCACCGAGCTGCTGGTCCTGCAGGGCACTCGGACCCCAGGTGCGGCCCATGTTGCCGAACCAGTCGGCGACAAGGAGGCCTTCGCCGGTCATGATGCTGAGGCCGAAGAAGGCGTGGAAGGTCATCACGAGCACGAGCGAGATGAGGCGCATCGCGTAGGGAGCGCGCTTGACCGGGTCGACTCCGATGAGGGAGGACGAGAAGAGGTAGCCGACGGTGAGGAAGTCGGCGATCATCCACATGTGCCCGACGTGGTCGGTGACGGCCCAGCGGAACAGCGGCGTGTAGTAGAAGGTGAGCAGCGACAGCGCGAAGAGCACTGCGGCTACGACGGGATGCGAGATGAAGCGCCCCCACTTGGAGTGGACGGCCTTGAGCGCCCACTCGCGCGACCCCTCAGAGCCGTCCTTGCGTGGCTTCACGGCGCGAAGGAGCAGCGTGATCGGCCCCGAGAGCGCAAGGAAGATCGGGATGAGCATCGTGAGGATCATGTGCTGCACCATGTGGTGGCTGAACATGAACTTGCCGTAGACGATGAGGGCGCCGTTCACGAGCCAGATGAGCACGAGCATGGCCATGACGAAGGAGACCGAGCGGAAGATCGGCCATCGGTCGCCGCGCTTTGCGAGGCGGCGTACGCCCGCGAAGTAGAAGAAGATGCCGAGCAGCGCGAGGAGCGTCCAGATCGGGTCGAAGCGCCACTCGGTGAACAAGCGCATGAACTCGAACTCGGGCGGGTGGACTTCGCCGGTGAGGATCTGCGCGGGGGTCGGGTCTTGCAGCTGGTCGGCGGTGAGCTGCGGAACCGGGGTGGGGGTGCGGCCGAGCGCGGCCGCGATGCCGGCAACCGCACCCATGACGGCGAGCTCGATGACGATGAGTTCAACCATCGGGCGAGTGGTGGATGCCTGTTCGTCGAGCCGCGTGCGCATGCGGGCGATGAGGCGTCGCCGCTGCAGCGCGCCGAGCACGCCGAGCAGGATGAGCCCGACGGCCTTCGCCATGATGAGCATCCCGTATCCGGTGCCGAAGAGCGCATCCACGGTGCCGAGGTTCAGGATCGAGGAGACGACGCCCGAGAAGGCGACGACGATGAAGCTCAGCAGCGCAAGCGAGGAGTAGCGCTCGATCATCGCGAGGCGTCGCACGCCCGGCATGGCGGCAGCGAGGACGGCGATGACGAGGAGCCCGCCGAGCCAGACGGCCGCGCCCGTGTAGTGGAGCGTCAGCGAGCCGACCGCAGTCTCATGCCCTGCGGCCCCGGCGGCGTGGCCCTGCGAGGCGAGCGGCCAGAGGCAGAAAAGCGCCCACACCGTGGTGAGGCCGACCGGCCACGGGCGGCGCACGGCGAAGACGAGGGTCGAGAGGATCGCGACCATGACGAGCGCCATGAGCCAGTTTTGGCCAGCCGCGATGGTCGAGAGGAAGAACCAGAGCTGCTGCCCGAACGCCGCATCCGCAGAGAACGGCACGTTCGAGATCTGCAGGAAGGTGAAGAGGATCGCGCCGAGCGTCGCAATGACCCAGGCGACTGCCGAGCCGCTCGCGAAGCGCATCGCCAGCTCAAATTCGGATTCGTCACGCGAGAGCACCCAGGTGCCGAACACGAGACCGCCGATCGTGGCGGATGCGGCGATGTTCCAGAGGAGACGCATGACCGGGACGCCGACCATCACGATCGGGCCCGG
Source organism: [Zimmermannella] alba NBRC 15616 (assembly GCF_001570905.1). Taxonomy (GTDB): domain Bacteria; phylum Actinomycetota; class Actinomycetes; order Actinomycetales; family Microbacteriaceae; genus Pseudoclavibacter; species Pseudoclavibacter albus. The sequence goes on from NZ_BCSO01000015.1 coordinate 19,164, forward strand.
ATCGGCCACGGCGAGGGGCGCCGCGCCACCACCGACGGCGAGGGCGGCAATGAGCGCAAGCACCGCGGCCCCCGCGAAGGCGATGGGGCCGAGCGTGAGCAGGCGAGAGGTGACGGATGCTGCTGGCCAGCCTGCCTGCGGGTCGCCTGCAGGGACCACCGCTCGCTTCTTCGCGCGAGTGCGCGTCGCGGTGCGCTTGGGGGCGCGCTTGTCGGCGGTGGATGTCGTTGCAGGCATGGTTTCTCAAGCCTACGACCGACCACGGACATCCGCGCGGTTGGCTCGGGGCAGGATGCGGAACTGCGCAGGTGCGGGCGGGGTGGTCCGGCCGGTGCTCTCGATACACCCGGCTTCGTCGGGTACTCGAGCACCTCAGCTGAGGATCCGGGCACTCGAGCACCTCAGTTCCCGCTCGACGAGCGGCGAGCAGAGACGGCAAACGGGCGGGCCACCCTGAGGTGACCCGCCCGTGAAGCTTTGCGAAGCAGTGACTACTTGACGGCAGCCTTGAGCTTCGAACCAGCCGAGATCTTCACGCCCTTGGAAGCGGCGATCTGGATGGCCTCACCCGTCTGCGGGTTGCGGCCGGTGCGGGCGGCACGCTGGGTCTGCTCAACCGACATCCAGCCGGGGATCGTGACCTTGGTGCCCTTGGCTGCGTGGCCAGCGAGTGCGCTGAAGAACGCGTCAAGGACGCGCGAGACCTCGGCCTGCGAGAGGTCGGTCGAACCGGCGATCTCAGCAACGAGCTCGGTCTTGTTCACGGTCTTGTCTGCCATGTGTCCTCCTCGGACGGGTTACCCGCCGATGCGGCGGATCGTTCAGGGTGTGCCGCCGGATGGCGACTGGATGCGCGCACGGGGGCGCGTATCCCAACGCCTGGATGTCAGGCGAACGTTGGTCACGCTACCTGCCGCAAGCCGAAGAACCCCGGAAATCCGCGGAACACGCCGCGATTTCCAAGGTTTTCCTGGGCAGAAACCCCGTTATCCACAACTTTTGAGCCCGTTTTGCGCCCTCAGCTCGGGTTTGGGGCCGGTTCTGGGCGCTCATCACCGAGTGCAAGTACCGCCTGCAATTTGGCGAATGCCGAGCGGTTCACGCAGTAGAACATGCGCTTTCCCTCGCGTCGACGACGAAGCAGGCCCGCCTCCGTGAGCCGGGTGAGATGGTGACTCACCGTGGGTTGGGTGACACCGAGCGGTACGACGAGATCGCCCGCGCTGACGGGTTGGCAGCCATCGGCAGCGAGCAGTGAAAGCAAGCGAAGGCGCGTCGGGTCGGAAAGCTCCTTGAACAGATCCGCGAAGTGCTCCGCCTCCTGCGTCTCGAGCGGTCCTGTCGCGAGGGAACAACAGCCGGGGCCAGCGGGCTCGCAGTGAGCGTCAAGATTCTGTTCGATGGACATTCATCAAGAATGCTTTGACGTCCGTCTATATGTCCAGTAACGTTTTCATTTAGACACTCATCTATTCATGGAGCGCCCGTGACTCACTCCACCACGACACCCGTCCAGCACGCGAAGCTGTCCTTCCTTGACCGCTTCCTCCCGGTCTGGATTCTCCTCGCCATGGGCATCGGCCTCGCGCTCGGTCACTTCGTCCCCGAAGTCGGCGAGACGCTTCGCGCCATGGAAGTGGGTGGAGTCTCGATCCCCATTGCGATCGGCCTGCTCGTGATGATGTATCCGCCGCTTGCAAAGGTCCGCTACGACAAGACTGGCGACATCACACGCGATCGACGCCTCATGGCCGTCTCGCTCGTCCTGAACTGGCTTGTCGGCCCTGCCCTCATGTTTACGCTTGCGTGGGTCTTCCTGCCGGATGCCCCTGAATACCGCACCGGGCTGATCATCGTTGGCCTCGCCAGGTGCATCGCCATGGTGCTCATCTGGAATGACCTTGCCTGCGGAGATCGCGAAGCCGCAGCCGTTCTCGTCGCCGTAAACTCAATCTTCCAGGTCCTCATGTTTGGTGCGCTCGGCTGGTTCTATCTCCAGATCCTGCCTGGATGGCTCGGCCTCACCACGACATCCGCCGAGTTCTCCTTCTGGGCCATCGTGACCTCAGTCCTCGTCTTCCTCGGCGTCCCGTTGCTCGGTGGCGCGCTGTCACGCATCCTCGGCGAGCACGCCAAAAGTCGCGAATGGTACGAGACGCACTTCCTGCCGCGGATCTCGCCGCTCGCCCTCATCGGCCTTCTCTATACGATCGTGCTCCTCTTCAGCCTCCAGGGCGGCCGCATCCTGAGTTCACCGCTAAGCGTCGCACTACTCGCGGTCCCCCTCACGCTGTACTTCATCCTCATGTTTGCGCTTGGTCTCGGGGCATCTCGCGTTGCGGGGCTCAACTACGCCCGCGCAACCACAGTCGCGTTCACTGCCGCAGGCAACAACTTCGAGCTGGCCATCGCGGTGGCGATCGGCACCTTTGGCCCCCTATCAGGGCAAGCCCTCGCTGGCACGATCGGCCCTCTCATCGAAGTCCCCGTCCTGATTGCCCTCGTGTACATCATGAAGTGGATCGGGCCGCGACTGTTCCCGAACGACTCAACACTCCCCCACCACATCCACGCCTCTTCACAGGAGACACCGTGACCACCCAGACCCCCACCATCCTCTTCGTCTGCAAGAAGAACGGCGGCAAGTCTCAAATGGCCGCCGCGCTCGCTGAGCTTCACGCTGGCGACCGCGCCGAAATCCACTCGGCAGGAACGCACCCAGGCACTGCAATCAATGCTCTGTCTGCTGACGTGATCGCTGAGCTCGGCGCTGACATGTCGCGCGGCGTTCCGAAAGCGATCGATCCAGATCTGCTTCGACGCGCCGACCGCACGATCATCCTCGGCAACGAAGCACAGGTGGAGCCGATCGAAGGCATGCGCGGCACGATCGAGCGTTGGATTACCGACGAGCCCTCCGTGCGCGGTATTGAGGGCGACGAGCGGATGCGGCTCGTGCGCGATGACATCGACCGACGAGTAGGAACCCTCCTTTCTGAGCTGGGTATCACCAACGCCTCGTAGCCTCGTGCCGTGCAGCATGACGTGGATGTCCTCATCATCGGCGCGGGCCAAGCAGGGCTCGCCGCTGGGTACTACCTACACCGCGCAAACCGCGACCTCGCGCCCGCGCGGCAGGTGAGCTTCGCGCTCGTCGACGCGCGGGACGAGCCGGGTGGCGCTTGGCAGGATGCCTGGGACTCGCTCCGTCTTTTCTCACCGAGCGACACCAGCTCGCTTCCCGGCCGTCAACTCGCGCCCGAACCCGGCGTGACATACCGTCTTGCCTCAGTCTTGCCCGAATACTTCCGCGACTACGAGGCGCGCTACGAGCTCCCCGTCACACACGGAGTCCGCATCCGTTCGGTGTTCCGGGACGGCAAACGCTGGCTCGCACTCGGCGAAGATGGCCAGCAATGGACAGCCCGCATCCTCATCAACGCAACAGGGGTGTGGGATGCACCCGTCATCCCACAGATTCCTGGCGCGGACACCTTCTCCGGCGAACTCCTGCACACGGTTGATTACCGTCGCGCAAGCGACTTCACCGGCAAGCGTGTTGTCGTTGTTGGCGGTGGGAACTCCGGAGCGCAGATCGCCGCAGACCTGCTTGAGACCGCCGCATCCCTCGACTGGACGACACGTCGACCGCCCCGGCTCATGCCGGACCACATCGACGGAGCAGACCTCTTCCGCCTCACGAGCCTGCGCGTCGCAGGCAAGCCCATCTCACCGGACGACGTACCCGTCGGCGACATCATTGCGGTGGAGAGCGTGCGCCGGGCGCGCGATAAACACGGACTCACCGCACGCGAAATGTTCACGCACTTCGACGATCGGGGCGTTATCTGGCCTGATGGCTCCCGAAGCGACGTAGACACAGTCATCATGTGCACCGGATTTGCCCCCGCGCTCGCGCATCTTGCCCCGCTGGGGCTCGCGCATCCTCCGGCCGTCGACGACATTGAACCGAGCCAGTCGCGAGAGCACCCCGGCCTCTTTTTCCTGGGATACGGGGACTGGTGTGGCCCCGCCTCCGCCACGATCATTGGCGCGGGCCGTGCTGCGAAGGGATGCATTGCAAGCGTCCTCGACTACCTCGCTGAGGCGCGACGCTAACCCTGCCGAAACTCGGCGAGGCGGGCGGCGTAGCGGGCCAACACATCCACTTCGATGTTCACGTGATCGCCCACCTCGAGCGTGCTGAAGCGGGTCGCGTTGAGGGTGGATGTGATGAGCCCAACCTCGGACCAGTACCCCCGCATCGGCGGGCGAGACGGCCGTGACGGTGAGCGAGATGCCGTCGAGCGTGATCGACCCTTCACTGCGCAGAGCGGTGCGAGCTCCAGCGGGACGCTCACGCGGAGCCTCGTCGTGCCGTCCGACGGGGCGACGGCGAGCACCTCACCGACTCCGTCCACATGACCCTGCACGATGTGACCGTCGCGGAGCGAGTTCGGGGCGAGGCACCGTTCAAGGTTGACTCGGTCGCCGGGTTGCAGCCCGCCGATAGGTTGTGCGCGCGAGGGTTTCGCCTATGAGGTCCGCCTCGAAGCGGCTCGTTCCGGTGGCAGCGCCAAGTGCGAGGGTGAGGCAGGCACCGTTGACGGCGAGGGAGCCGCCCTCCGGGAGGTCGCCGGCATCCAGCACGAGCCGGGCCGAGCCGTCCTCTCGCCGCTCGAGCGATTCGACAACGCCGGTGCCCTGCACGATCCCCGTAAACATGCGGCCATCCTCCCACGCTCGCGGTGGCCGGCGAGCGAACTGCTGCGTCGCTCACGCCGCGTCCCCGCATCCGGTCGCACACTGGTGACATGACGAAGCGCCCCACCGTCCTCTTCCTCTGCATCCACAACGCCGGCCGCTCGCAAATGGCTGCCGGCCTCATGGAGCACCTCGCGGGTGACCGTATCGAGGTGCGCTCCGCGGGGAGCGCACCCGCCGAGTCGCTCAACCCGATGGCGGTGGAAGCAATGCGCGAGATCGGCATCGACATCGCGGGCCGCCAGCCGCGCATCCTGGACCCGGAGGACATGCGCACGATCGACGTCGTCGTCACGATGGGCTGCGGCGACGAGTGCCCCTTCTTCCCGGACGTGCGCTACGAAGACTGGCAGCTTGATGACCCGGCAGGGCAGGACCTCGAGACGGTGCGCCGCATCCGGGACGAGATTCGTGCTCATGTTGAACAGCTTGCTGAGGAGTTTGTGCCGGCAGTCAAGCCTCAGTAACGGATGAGCCGTCAAAAATGTGCACTGACATGGCGATCTTGTGTGGGACACGCGATAGCGCACTCAGTGCACTTTTTTGACGCATCCTGCTGAGTCGGAGGGCGACAGGTGGGGGCACTAACAACGAAGAAGGCGGGCACCCAGTGGATGCCCGCCTTCTTCAGGGAGTGGGATCGAGGCAGAACCTCGATCAGTTGAGGTATGAACCTCACGGTCGCTCGAGGCGACCGAAGTGGTTACCAGCTCGACTTGGTGATGCCGGGGAGCTCACCGCGGTGAGCCATCTCGCGGAAGCGAACACGCGAGACACCGAACTTGGTGAGGACGCCACGGGGGCGGCCGTCGATCGAGTCGCGGTTGCGAACGCGGACCGGCGAAGCGTTGCGGGGGAGCTTCTGAAGGGCGACGCGAGCCTCTTCACGCGATTCGTCGGTGCCGTTCGGGTCAATGAGCTGCTTCTTCAGCTGGAGGCGACGCTCGGCGTAGCGGGCGACGATCTCCTTGCGCTCTTCGTTCTTGGCGATCTTGCTCTTCTTAGCCATGCTTAGCGCTCCTCACGGAATTCAACGTGCTTGCGGATCACCGGGTCGTACTTCTTGAGCACGAGGCGGTCAGGAGTGTTGCGACGGTTCTTCTTCGTCACGTACGTGTAGCCGGTACCCGCCGTCGAGCGGAGCTTGATGATGGGACGAACGTCCTGCGCCTTCTTCGCCATTAGAGCTTGACTCCCTTCGCGATGAGCTCAGCCACGACCGACTCGATGCCACGAGCGTCGATGACCTTGATGCCCTTCGCCGAAAGGGTGAGCGTCACGTTCTTCTTGAGCGAGGGGACGTAGTACGTCTTCTTCTGGATGTTCGGGTCGAACCGACGCTTGGTGCGACGGTGCGAGTGCGAAACGTTGTGACCGAATCCGGGCTGAGCCCCGGTCACCTGGCACACTGCGGCCATGGATTCCTCCGTCAATACCGTGGCCCCGGACGGGACCACCCAAGATCTCTTGTCTGCAGGGACGCCGGCATCGGACCGGTACTCCCGCGACGTCGCCCCGAGGGGAACCCAGGACGCGCCAAGGATCGAGCTTACGTGACGGATTCTCTGCCACGCAAGCGGTATCGCGGATTTTCTTTGCGAGGCTAGTCGCGCTCCGCTGCGCAGTCGGGACACACGCCGAACACGTCGACGACGTGGCGCGGCTCAATGAAGCCGTTCTTGCGCGCAACCTCGTTCGCCCATGCTTCAACCGGCTCGGCCTGGATCTCTTCCGCGCGACCGCACATGCGGCAGATGAGGTGGTGGTGGTGTCCGTCCATTTCGCAGAGGCGGTAGAGCACCTCTTCACCCGAGTGCAGCGAGTCCGCTTCGCCCTGCTCGGCGAGCGCCGAGAGCGCGCGATAGACCGTCGCGAGGCCGATCTTCGTGCCGGAGCGTTCGATCGCGGCGTGCAGCGACTGCGCGCTCATGAAGCGTCCAGAGCTCGAGAGCGCCTCCCGCACCGCCTGCTTTTGCCAGGTCTTACGGCGAACGGGGGTCTTCTGCGTGGTTTCGGGGGTGTCAGTCATGGGGGATCCTCCGCCCATAGGGTACGGGGAGCGGATGACGTTTACTGCGCAGCCGCACCTCACCGCGTGTGAACGAGCCGTCGCGCCGCATCCACACCGCTCGCCAGGACGTAGATGAGGGCCGCCGCGAGCGCCATGGCGCCACCGGCTGCAACGCCCCATTCGCGTGAGACGACAAGCCCGGCAACGGCAGCGAGCACGCCGAACACGACGGCGAGGATGAGCATCCACCCCACCCGCTTCACGAGCTTTCGCGCGGCGGCCGCCGGAGCAGCAATCATCGCGATCGCGAGGATGGAGCCGATCGCGGGCATGGCGAGCACGACCGTGAGGGTGATAAGTCCGAGCGCGAGGAGGTCCACGAGTTCTTCTGAGTATCCGGCGGCTCGGAATCCGCGCCGATCGAAGCTCGAGAAGAGCAGCTCCTTACCGAACGCGGCGTAGCAAACACCGACCGCCGCCAGCAGCACCGCGAGCGCGAGGAGGTTTTCGCGCGGGATGGCGAGGATCGACCCGGCAAGGAAGGTATCGACCTTGACCGGCAGGTTCGTGTTGAGGGAGAGGAGCACCTGCCCGAGCGCGTAGCCGAAGCTCAGCACGACACCCGCAGCGACCTGTTCGCCCTGTCGGCGGATGCTCGTCAGCCACGTCATGAGCCCAACAAGGACAAGGCCAAAGACGCCCGCGCCGATCGAGATGTTCACACCGAGGACCGCTGCCGCGACGCCACCGGGAAAGGTCGCGTGCGTGAGCGCGACCGTGTAGAACGCGCGGCGGCGTAGGAGGACGAGTACGCCGACGAGTCCGCAGAGGGCGCCGACGATGACGCCGGCGAGGACGGCGGCCCCGAAGTAGTCGAGCCCGAGCGCTTCGATCATGCGTCCACCTCCGCCCGCTGTTCACGTTGGCGCTCGACGCGCACCGGTGCCCGGCGCTGACGGCGACGACGTCCATCCAGGCGATCCGCGAGGCTCCGATACGCCGCAGCGACGAGGTAGACCGCGGTGAGCGCGAGGGCGACGACCCCGGTCGGCGAGACGTTGACGTTCTCGTGCACGGACAGCGTGTAGGCGCTCCAGAGCCCAACCATGCTCGGCACGAGCGCGGCGAGCATCGTGATGAGCGTCATGAGCCAGATGCGCCTGGTGAGGAGGCGACCTACGGCTGGCGGGATGATGAGCACGGCGAGGATGAGGAGGTTGCCGATCGCGCGGGCACCAGCCACGATGACGAGCGCGATGGCGAAGTTCAGCGCGAGTTCGAGGAGCTGCACGGAGAGTCCCGTCGCGCGGGCACCGGCTCGGTCGAACGAGAGGTAGAGCTGGCCGCGCCAGGTGAGCGCAACCAGCAGCCCGGCGACGGCGCCGAGACCCGTCACGATCCAGAGGTCGTGCTGGTCGACGATGAGGAGCTGCCCGAAGAGCAGGTGCTCGAGCCCGCCCGTGTACTGCCTCGTGGTGGAGACGATGATGACACCGAGTGAGAAGGATGCCGAGAGCACGACCGCCGTCGCCGCGTCATCCCCGAGCCCACGTCGTGCTGCCGCCCCGAGCAGCAGTGTCGCGATGATGGCGGCGATGCCCGCGCCGAGGTAGGTGCCGTCGGACCCGGCTATCACGAAGCCGATGACGACGCCCGGGAAGATGGCGTGCACGAGGCCGTCGCCGAGGAATTCGCGTCCGCGAAGGTTCAGCTGGACGCCCACGATACCGCCCGCGAAGGCGATGATCGCGAGCACGAGGTACGCGTTCACCATGAACGGCGGCACGAGTTGTGCGGTGAACATCATTCGCCGCGTGCACCGCCCTCGAGCTCGGTGCCGCGGAATCCGGTCTCGTGGTAGTGGCCGTGGCCGGTGTTGTAGTGGCCGTGTGCTTCGTCGTCGGCGGTGGCGTGGTCGAAGGTTTCGGCGAGCGCTTCGCTCGTGAGGACGCTGTCAACGGTGCCGAACTCGATCTGGCATCGGTTGAGCAGGAGGACGTGCGTGCAGGCGGCCGTGGCGATTTCGAAGTCGTGCGTCGAGACGATGATCGAGGTCCCGGATGCGCGAAGTTCGCCGAGGAGCTCGAGGAGCGCCTCGCGATTGCTGCGGTCGAGGCCGTTGAAGGGTTCGTCGAGCAGCAGCATGGACGGTTCGGAGACGATCGCGCGGGCGAGCATGCCGCGCTGCTGCTGGCCGCCCGAGAGGGACCCGAAGTGTTTGCCAGCTTGTTCGGCGAGACCGACTCGTTCGAGGGCTTCGTTCACGGCGCGGCGGTCGCTGGATCCCGGCCAGCGGAGCGGGCCGAGACTCCGGTAGCGGCCCATCATGACCACTTGGCGAAGCGTCACGGGGAACTCAGGGTCGATGTCGTCGCTCTGCGGCATGTAGCCGATGCGGCGGCTCGCCTTGCGGGGCGGTTGGCCGAGCACGCTGAGGTTGCCGGAGACGGTGGGGATGAGCCCGAGCACGCCCTTCAGGAAGGTGGACTTGCCAGCGCCGTTCGGGCCGATGAGGGCGAGCGCTTCACCCTCGTGCAGTTCGAGGTTCACTTCGGCGAGAGCGATGTTTCGGCTGTCGTAGGCGAAACTTGCGCGCTCGGCGCTGAGGTGAACGGGGGCTGCGCCGAGTTCGATGAGCCCCGTGGTGGGTGCGGCTTCGTCGGCGGTGGTCATTGGGGTCCTTTGCAGGCTCTGGGATGGGGTCAAGAACACGCACGTCCCCGACGCACTCGGCGCCGGGGACGTCACGTGTCTCTGGGAGCTTAGGCGGTGTGCCTAGGAGCGAAGCTCTGCGGGTGCTTCACTGGCGGTCTGACCCCAGCTCTCCATGAGCTTCGTGGTGTTGTGGATCTGCGCGCCGAGGTAGGTGCCTTCGGGGGTGCCTTCGTCACCGAGTGCGTCGGTGTAGAGGGCGTCTTTGCCGGAGAAGACCTTGGCGCCGGTCTCCTGCGCGATCGTGTTGGCGGTGTCGGCAGGCAACTGCGTCTCGGTGAAGATCGCCTTGACGTTGTTGTCCTTGATGTTCTTGACGAGCTCGTCGATCTGCTGGGCGCTCGGCTCGGCCGCGTCGTCCCAGCTCGGGATGATCGAGCCGATGTGGGTGATGTGGAACTGCTGGTTGAAGTAGTCCATCGCGTCGTGGCTCGTGACGAGCGTGCGCTCAGCCTCGGGGACCTTGTCGACGTTCTCCTGGATCCACGTCGTGAGCTGCTCGAGCTTGCCGAGGTAGCCCTGACCGTTGGCGCGAATGGCCTCGGCGTCCTTGGTGTCGACGGCGGCGAGGCCTTCGGTGATGTTCGTCACCATGGTCTCGGCACCCTTCGGGGCTGCCCAGAGGTGCGGGTTCGGGCCGTCGTGGTGGTGGTGTCCGTCGTGGTCGTGGCCTTCTTCGGCGGCGTGGTCGTGACCATCAGCGGGAGCCTCGGATGCAGCGGCTTCACCTTCGTGCGCGTGCGCGTCGCCTTCAGCAGCGTGGTCGTGGGCGTCAGCGGGGGCTTCGGATGCGGCCGCCTCGCCCTCGTGAGCGTGGTTGTGGCCAGCTTCGTCCTCGTGGGCGTGTGCGTCTTCGCTCTCGTGGGCGTGCTCGTCGGCTGCGGCCGTTTCGCTCGCGGTGGCCTCACCTTCGGCGGCGTGGTCGTGGCCCTCGTGCATCGATTCGGGGTCAAAACCCTCCGAGGAGTCGATGCGCTGGCCCGCAAAGCCGGACGAGGTGATGGCGTCGTCGAGCCAGCTTTCGAGTTGCATGCCCGATTCGATGACGACGTCGGCCTTCGCGAGGGCAGTGAGGTCGGCAGCGGTCGGCTCGAAGGAGTGCGCGCTTTCGCCGGCGCTCAAGAGCGGCGTGATCTCGACCTGCGTGCCTGCCGCGTCAAGCCCAGCGGTGACAGCCTTCGCGAAGTCGGTGACCTGCGTGGTCGTCGTGACGATCTGGAGACCGTCTTCAAGGTTGACGGTGCCCGCCTGCGGGGTGGCCTGCTGGCAGGCGCTCAGCGAGAGGCTGGCGAGGGCTGCCGCGCCAGCGGCTGCAGCGATGCGAAAACTCGTGCGCATTCGTGAATGGTCCTTCAAAGCTCGGCACGTACGTTTCGCCGTCGAGCTGCCGACAGGACTCGGCGACGTCAAGGGGATGCAGGAAAGGGTAGCACCCTATTGCAAACGATATTCATACATCGTGTGAATAAGGGGCCCGGACCAGGGGCCTCTCATCCACGCTGCCGATGCACGAGCCGAGCTCAATGCCGTGACTAGTCGAGCAGCATGGCGGGCTCTTCGACGATTTGCGCCACGTCGGCGAGGAATCGGCTCGCGACATCCCCGTCGACGAGTCGGTGGTCGAAGCTCGCGGTAAGGGTCGTGACCTTCCGCACGCGGAGTTCGCCGTCGACGACCCACGGCTTGTCCTTGATGGTGCCGAGGGCGAGGATGCCGACTTCGCCGGGGTTCAGGATGGGTGTGCCGGAGTCCATCCCGAAAACGCCGATGTTGGTGATCGTGAACGTGCCGCCCTGCTGTTCGGCAGGCTGAGTCTTGCCGTCGCGGGCGCGGAGGGTGAGTTCGGCGATCGCTTCCGCAAGCTCCTTGAGCCCCATCTCGTGGGCGTCCTTGATGTTTGGGACGAGGAGCCCGCGCGGGGTGGCTGCGGCAATGCCGAGGTTGACGTAGCGCTTGAGCGTGTAGGCCTCGTCGCTCCAGGATGCGTTCACGGTGGGGTTTCGGCGGAGGGCCCACATGACGGCCTTCGCGACGATGAGGAGCGGTGACACCTTCACGCCCGCGAAGTCGGGCGACTCCTTGAGGCGCTTCACGAACTCCATCGTGCGGGTCGCGTCCACGTCCACGAAAAGCGTCACGTGTGGCGCGGTGAACATGGACGACACCATGGCGTTCGCGATGGCCTTGCGGACGCCCCGCACCGGGATGACCTCTTCACGCGCGGCCTCCGGTTCGGGCGCAGGGGTTTCGAGGTTCTTGAAGACACTTGCCTGCTTCGCGTGACGGAGGACATCGTCGCGCGTCGTTTCACCGGCGAGGCCGGTCGCCTCCACGTCCGAGAGGTCGACGCCGAGGTCGCGGGCGAGCTTTCGGATGGGTGGCTTCGCAATGATCGGGAAGGCTTTGGCTGCGGGGGTCAGGCGGCCGAGGTTGCCAGGGGCGAGGTTTCGACGCTGCCGGGAGGCGCTGAGCTGATCGGCCGGCGCATTGAGTGCGTTCCGCTTGGCCGCCTGCGAGCCGAGCCCCTGCGCATTCCCGCCGAGCCCGCCCGGCGAGCGACCGCTGCTGCGCGCGCGACGCCGGGAACGGGGTGCGGCTTGCGTGCCGTATCCAACGAGGACGGAGCCGGAGCCCTCGTCACTCGCAGGCTCCGGCGCGGGGGCCGGGGCTGCGGCCGACACGGCCGCTTCGGATGTGACCGGTTCCGAGTCCGTGGCACCGGACGTCTCGGTGTCGGACGCACTGCCGTCGCACGCCGCGTCGCAGGCGACCGGGACGGGTGCCCCCTCCCCCGCCTGAGCATCGGCATTCACACTCATGACAAGGATGACGGTGCCGACATCGACCGTCTCGCCCTCACTCACGCGAAGCTCTCGCACGGTACCCGCGACAGGGCTCGGCAGCTCGACGAGCGACTTTGCCGTTTCGATTTCGACGAGGGTCTGGTTGTGTTCGACCGTGTCGCCGACGGCGACGTGCCACTGCACGATGGCAGCTTCGGTGAGGCCCTCACCGACGTCGGGCAGCGCAAACTCGTGGACGCTCATGGCTCTCCGATCAGTATTCGAGGGTGCGGTCGACGGCTTCGAGCACACGGTCGACATCGGGCAGGAAGGCGGATTCGAGGGCGGCCGGCGGGAACGGCACGTCGAATCCGGAGACGCGCAGCGGCGGCGCTTCGAGCGAGTAGAAGGCGCGCTCGGTGATCATGGCGACAAGCTCAGAGCCCACGCTGAAGGATCCGCTTGCTTCTTGGGCAATGACGACGCGGCCGGTCTTCCGCACCGAATCAAGCACGGGCTCGAGATCGAGGGGCGAGAGCGATCGGAGGTCGATGACTTCGGCGCTCACGCCTTCTTCCCGCGCCAATTCCGCAGCCTGGAGGAGCGTCGTCACCATGGCGCCGTGACCGACGAGGGTGACGTCGCTACCTTCACGGGCACGGCGGGATGCGTGAAGCGGTTCGCTCGGGGCGGCATCCTGCACCTCGCCCTTGTGCCAGTAGCGGCTCTTCGGCTCGAGGAAAAGGATCGGGTCGTCCGAGGTGATCGCCTGACGCAGCATCCAATACGCGTCGTTCGGGGTCGAGGGCGAGACGAGGCGAAGGCCGGGCGTGTGCGCGAAGTAGGCTTCGGGGCTTTCTTGGTGGTGTTCGACCGCGCCGATGTGCCCGCCGTAGGGCACGCGGATGACGATGGGGAGCTTCACGGCTCCAGCAGTGCGGTTGTGGAGCTTCGCGAGCTGGGTCGTGATCTGGTTGAAGGCGGGGAAGATGAAGCCGTCGAATTGGATTTCGCAGACAGGTCGGAATCCACGCATGGCCAGGCCGATGGCAGTGCCGATGATGCCTGCTTCGGCGAGCGGGGTGTCGAGCACGCGGCTCTCGCCGAATTCGCGCTTGAGGCCTTCGGTGACGCGGAAGACGCCGCCGAGTTCGCCCACGTCTTCGCCCATGAGCGTGACCTTCGCGTCGTCGCGCATGGCGTCGGCAAGGGCACGGTTGAGGGCCTTCGCCATGGGGAGCTGTTCGCGGCTCATGCCTGCGCCTCCTTGCTCACGCCGTCGGCACTCGGCTCGGCGAGGTGCCCGCCCGCATCTGGATCCGCATCAAAGGAGGCTTCGTAGCGCTCAAGCCAGGCCCGCTGCTCCTCGATGACGGGATGCTGCTCTGCGTACACGTGCGTGAACATCTCGTCGAGCACGGGCGGCTCGAGTTCGCGGCAGCGGCGGCGGATGTCGGCGGCGAGGTCCTTCGCGCGTTCCTCGATGCGAGCAAGCTCCGCAGCATCCACGCCTTCGCTCGTGAGCCATGCGCGAAGTCGCGAGATTGGATCGCGCTGCCGCCACCGTTCGACCTCGTCGGCTTGCCGGTACTTCGTCGGGTCGTCGCTCGTCGTGTGGGCGCCCATCCGGTACGTCACGGCCTCAATGTAGGCGGGGCCCATGCCTGCGCGGGCCTCGTCGAGGCGTCGGCGCGAGACGGCGTAGCTCGCGAAGACGTCATTGCCGTCAATGCGGTCGGCGGGCATCCCGAACCCGCGAGCGCGGTCGGCGAGCGGGGTGCGCGACTGTCGCTCGACGGGAACCGAGATCGCCCAGCCGTTGTTTTGCAGGAAGAAGACAAGCGGCGCCTGGTAGCTCGCAGCGAACACGAGTGCTTCGTTCGCTTCGCCCTGGCTGGTGGAGCCATCACCGAAGTAGAGCATCGTGGCTTCGTCGCGCTCGCGGTCGCCGCTGCCGACTGAGCCGTCGAAGCGCTGACCCATCGCGTAGCCGGCCGCGTGGAGTGCGTGGGCGGCGATGACGAGAGTGTAGTTGCGGACGCGGTGCTCGCGCGGATCCCATCCGCCGTGGCTGTAACCGCGGAACAGGCGCAGGATGTCGACGAGGTCGACGCTGCGAACGTGGCACACCCCGTGCTCGCGGTACGAGGGGAAGACTTCATCCTGCGAGCGAAGGGCCAACGCCGAGCCGATTTGCGCGGCTTCTTGCCCCTCGCACTGCGCGAAGAGCCCGAGTTCGCCTTGTCGCTGCAGCATCGTGGCTTCGCGGTCGAAAGCGCGGACCTCGACCATGTGCTGGAGCGCGCCGAGCCAGAACTCGGTGTCGAGTCCTGTGAGCTCGTCCGCGAAAGGTTCCGCGGCGGCGTTCGGCTGCCAGCGCCCCTCCGGAGTGAGGAATTGCACCGGGGATGCCGCAGCACAGGCCGTCTTGGCATCGCCGTCAGGCGCGAAGGTGGCGTGGATCTCCATTGCTCCCTTTCGAGTCGTGACCCGAGGCTGCAACCTCAGCTCGCCGCCGCAGCGCGTGAGGACGCTCCTCGCCCCACGACCTCGCGGCCTCTGGCTGAGTGTAATGAGGATTTGCGCCATTCGGTTGTGCGACAACGCCAAGAGAATGCGTAGTCCTTTGATGATTCCCACAACACCTGCGCGGTGCCGCTGAGCCCCACGCCCTAGCCACCGGCCCGCTCCACGCGATACGACTCGGAATCCACGACGGTCGCTCCCTCATAGGCAGCGGCGAAGCTCTCCTGGATGTCCTCGAGCTCGCCCGCGCTGCTGTCGTCCACCATCTGCGCCGTCTCGACGTAGTGGTGCTGATGGTGGGCTCCGAGCGGATCTCCCGCAACGCCGGGTTCGTCCTCCACGGATCGCGACACGATCGTCGAGTAGTCCTGGCCGAGGTCACGGATTCCTTCCAGTGCCGGGATGGGGTCCTCGGGATGCACAAACTCCACGACGTTCTCGACCCCGCTCACGTTGATGTCGCCCACCGGCGATCCCGCCACCACGAGCGTGTCGCAGTTGTAGTCGCCGCTTGCCGCAAGGTGTGACGCCACGAGACCGCCCTGAGAGTAGCCGCCAAAGACAACCCGATCGCCCTCCTCGATGCCTGCCGCACGCATCGCTGCCTCCGTGGCCTGGATGAGCTCCGTGTCGTGCCCGGCAAAGGCAGCGCCGTTGCCCCGGTTGTCGTTCGGCCCGTCACTTTCACCGAAGCCCGGATCGGCGGTGCCAGCCACGAGCACCTCATAGAAGGTGTTGCCGTTGGCATCCTGGTACGTCGTGATCCGCACCTGCGGGCCTTCCTTCTCGGAGGGCGGGATGCGGTCCATGAGCTGCCCGTAGCCGCTCGGCGGCGTCGTGATGGGCTTCCGCGCATCCGCACTCCCCTGCTGGGCCCCCGTGTAGGAGGTCACCGGGTCTCGCGTGGGCTCGACGCTCACGGGCCGCTTCGGGTCTGAGCCGAGCGCGGTCGCCACCGGCGAGACGATGTGCGGCGGCTTGAACGGTGTCGGCACACCCACCGTCGCCTCATCGAGGTACTCAACGCCGATGCGCAGCCAGTCCGGGAAGGCGCGGGACCCCACCGGATTCGCGGTCTGCGCCAGCTCCTCCAGCGTCGGCAAGCGCCCTTCGGCTATCGAGTCGAGCGTCTCATCGACGATGTTTCGGACGGCGGTCGGGCCCCACACGACGAGCGCACCGAACGCCACGAGGCCAGCACCCACAAGCGGCGGCGCCCACCCGACCAGGAGCGCGCTGCTCCCAAGCACGGTCTTGACGGCCTGCATCGCAACAGCGTCCGCCGCCTCGTACATTCCGGCCCCGAGCTGGAGCTGCAGTTCGAGCCCCGAGAGCGCAAGATGCACCTTGCCGAGGTCACCAGAGGCCCGCTCCACGCGGGCGCGCGCATCCTCGAGTTCCACCCCGCACGCCGAGATGCCCGGATCCGGCACCCACGCCCCCGAGCAGCGACGACTCGCGCGGTCAATCGAGTCAACCGCCTCCCCCAGCTGTGTCGCCGCCGAACGCAGCGAGCACTCATCCACCGTGAGCGCGCTCATTGGGCAAGCTCCGCAATCTCGGCGTTCACGATGTCGAGGGCAGCCGACAGTGAGGCGTAACTCTGCACGACATCCGTCTTCGTGAACGCGATCGCATCCGTCGCCAAACCAAGTTGGAGGCGATACGCCTCCGCCGCGAGCCCCTCCCAGGTCACGCTCGACGCCGATGCAAGCTCGGGCTCAGTCGTGTCGATGATCTCACGATGGACGCCGTCAAGGTCCACCATGCAAGCTTCAATCTCGGTCGCGAGCACGCGCAATTGCTCGAGTTTTCGCTCCTTCGCCGCGTGCGCCAGTGCGGCAGCCATCGGATCGGCGGTCGCGCCCGCCGCCAGGGCAGTGGTCAAGGTCATGGTCAGCTCCGTTCCTCGCGCACAGCGAAGATCATCCGGCAACAAGCCGCCACTCACGCCCCGAAATTCTGTGAGCGGATGCGCAATCCACAGGCCAAATCTGGATCGACGCCCACCAAACGCGGGGATTCCGCCCGAGATCGGGATCTCCACACCACACGCCACCCAGATGCGAGACAATGGCAGGGATGACGCGCTCACCAGCCCCGGCCTTCCGCCTGTGCTTTGTCTGCACAGGCAATATCTGCCGCTCCCCAATGGCCGAGGTGATCTTCCGCGAACTCACGAACACCGCAGGCCTCGCGGAGCTCATCTCCATCGATTCCGCAGGCACCGGCGAATGGCACGTCGGCGAAAAGGCCGACCCGCGCACGCGCGCCGCACTCAAGCGCATCGGCTACTCCGGCGAACAGCACCGCGCCAAGCAATTCGACCCCGCTCGATTCGAGGACTACGACCTCATCCTCACCTTCGACCGCGGCCAGCAGCGCGCCCTCCGCGCCTGGGCTGACACCGACGAGCAGCGCGCCCTCATCACGCCGCTGCTGTCCTTCCACCCGAGCCCCGACGCGGGCGAGGAAATCCCCGACCCCTACTACGGCGACGACGACCTCTTCGACGACGTCCGCGACCTCATCGAAAGCGCCTGCCAAGGCCTCCTCGCACAGCTCGAACCCGTCGTCCGCCAGGCCGCCCTCGACACCTCCGGCGACGCCAACTAGCCCCCCATCCCGTACCTGGCACACCAGTAAGGAACCTCATGCCTCTGCCTCCGCAGCTTCTGAGTCCCCTCGACACCCGCTACCGCGCCCCCATGGAGGCCCTCGGCGAGCACCTCTCCGAAGCCGCCCTCAACCGCGCCCGTGTGCACGTCGAGGTGGAGTGGCTCATCTTCCTCACCAACCGCAGCTTCTTCGGCTCGACCCCGCTGAGCGCCGAGCAGCAGCAGTCGCTGCGTGACATCGTCACGAACTTCGGCCAGGCCGACATCGACGAGCTCGCCAGCATCGAGGCGACCACTCGCCACGACGTGAAGGCCGTCGAATACTACGTTCGCGCCCGCCTCGCCGAGCGCGGCCTCGAGCACATCGCCGAACTCACCCACTTCGCCTGCACGAGCGAGGACATCAACAACCTCTCGTACGCGATCACGGTGCGGGACGCTGTTGCGAAGGTGTGGCTGCCGAAGGCACGCGCCCTCACCGACCGCTTCGCAGAGCTCGCCGAAGAGTTCCGCAACGACGCGATGCTCTCGCGCACCCACGGTCAGCCGGCCACGCCGACCACCCTCGGCAAGGAAATGGCCGTGTTCGCGCACCGCCTCCGCCGCCAGCTGCGCCGCATCGAACAGACCGAGTACCTCGGCAAGTTCGCGGGCGCCACCGGCAACTTCGCCGCCCACCGTGTCGCCTCGCCCGAGACGAACTGGCAGGACATCGCCGCCGAGTTCATTTCCGGCCTCGGCCTCACCTGGAACCCGCTCACGACGCAGATCGAGTCGCACGACTGGCAGGCAGAGCTCTACGCGGATGTCGCGCGCTTCAACCGCATCCTGCACAACGCCTGCACCGACATCTGGACGTACATTTCGCTCGGCTACTTCCGCCAGATCCCGCAGGCGGGCGCGACCGGTTCGTCAACGATGCCGCACAAGATCAACCCGATCCGCTTCGAGAACGCCGAGTCGAACCTCGAGTTGTCGTGCGCGATCCTCGACTCCCTCGCGTCGACGCTGGTCACCAGCCGTCTGCAGCGCGACCTCACGGACTCGTCGAGCCAGCGCAACATCGGCGTCGGCTTCGGCCACTCCTTCCTCGCCCTCGACAACGTGACGAAGGGCCTGGGCGAGATCGCCGTCGACCGCGAGCTGCTCGCCGCCGACCTCGACCACAACTGGGAAGTGCTCGGCGAAGCCATTCAGACCGTCATCCGCGCCGAGATCGTCGCGGGCCGCTCCACGATCAGCGACCCGTACGCAGTGCTCAAGGAGCTCACGCGTGGCCACCGCGTCAGCCGCGACGAGCTGCGCGAGTTCGTGCAGGGTCTCGAGATCGGCGACGAGGCGAAGGCCCGCCTGCTCGAGCTCACTCCCGGCACCTACACCGGCGACTCGGCAGAGCTCGTCTCGAAGCTCAGCTAGCTCGGCGCTCCGCAAACACACGGCTGTGGCCCCCTCGAGGTGAGGGGCCACAGCCGTTTTGGTTATTCTCGACGCGTGAGCCTTCGCGGCGACGCAGCAGACGGTGCGCGATTACGCCTCGTCGCGGTGCGGCTCCTCACGAACCGCGTTCTTGTCGCCGAGGGCAGCATCCGCGTCAACACGGAGTCGGTGCTCCTCATCGCCTTCCTCCGTCTCGAAACGGTCGAGGTAGACCGGGACGTCAGGATTCGGCTTGTACGAGAGCACGAGCATCGCAAGCACCACCGTCGCGACGATGAACACGACACCGCTGAAGATGAGCGCGAGATCGAAGTTCCGCAGCGACAGGATCACGAAGAAACCGGTGAACAGCGCGAGCGCACCAGCAATACCGAGAAGCTGGAAGGGCTTGAGCAGCGCCTTACCCTTCTGACGATCGGTCACGAACGAGCCTCCTTGGGGGCATCAAGTATGCGAGCAGCATCACGCTGCGCGAGACGAAGCGAAAAACCTTCAACAATGAGCAGCACGCCCAGCAGCGCAAAGTACGCGCCAACAAACCCAACGGCCTGCGTGGACGCAGTGAGCGCACCCTGGACCTGCTCGATGCCACCGTACTCCTGACGCAGATCCGGCGGCACGATCGCCACGATAAGGCCGAGCAGCACCGTAAGGGCGCCGGTGAGCATCGCATCCCGGCCGAGCACGCCGCGGCGGCGAGCAAGCCAGCCCGCCATGATCTCGAGCGCGCCCGTCACGAACGCCCACACCGCCACCAGCACAATGAAGGTGCCGGCCGTCGCCTCGTCGCCGAATACGGCGCCGAGGACGAGCGCCGTGCCGCCAGCGATTGCTGAGAGTACGCCGCGCGCGAAGGTCTGCAGGCGGGTGGGATGACGTCGGATGCCGACCGCTTCGAAGGCGACGAGCACGCCCGACAGCAGCACGCACACACCGAACACGAGCAGGCCGAACTTCGGCGAGTGGTTCGGCGTGAAGGTGATGACGGCGGCGCCAATGATGGCGGGTACCGCGCGAAGCAGCATCGATGCCCAGGCGCGTCGCGGGACAGCGGCGGTCGCCTCGGTCTCCTCCGTCGGCAACGACGCGTGGGCGTGCTGAATCATCGGAGGTCCAATCGTGGATGCGAGGCAGGGGGCGCTGGGCGGGCGCCGATGCACAGATTCTACCAAGCGGGTGCGATGGGCCGCCGTGGCTGGGGCAGTTGGGTGACCCTGCTGACGGCTTCGGTGTCTAGGCCTGTTCGGCCGGCTCCGCCCACTGCGGTGGAACCGTCGCGTGCGGCGGGCGGGCGACCTCCTCGATGAGCCCCTCGCTCGGGTCGGCGCCGATCTCCAGGATCCGGTTGTGCTCGTCGACGTGGACGACCGCCGGGGAGAAGTTGGGAGCTTCCTCGTCATCCATGAGCCCGTACGCCATGATGATCACGAGGTCGCCGACCGCCCCAAGCCGGGCCGCGGCACCGTTCAGGCCGATGACGCCAGATCCGCGCTCCCCCGGAATGAGGTACGTCTCAAAGCGTGCGCCGTTGTTCACGTTGACGATCGACACCTTCTCACCCGGGAGCAGACGCGCAGCATCCAGCAGCTCCTCGTCGACCGTGAGCGAGCCGACGTAGTGGAGATCTGCCTGCGTCACCGTGGCGCGGTGGATCTTCGACGTAAACATGGTCCGAAGCATGGGGCCTCCCAAAACTGCGTCGGCCGATCCGGCGCCCGCGGAATGCTAACAGCCGCGCGGCCCGTGGGCCAGAGGCGGCGCGCGCCGAGGCCGAGGGTCGCCGGGCGAAATTGACAGCTGCAATGCAGCCGAGCCGAGCCAGGATGAGCACGGCTCACTCTTGCCTTCCCCCGAGCGAAAGTCCACACCATGGCTGCCGATTCGGTGCCTGGCATGGGTCCGGACACGATCTTCGGCAACAACATCTCGCTCGCCTTCACGGGCCCAGAAGAGGATCTCTTCCGCGGGTGGTTCGACGCGCTCGCTGAGGGTGGCCAGGTTGTCATGCCGCTTGAGCAGCGGGGGTGGGGCGACCTTTACGGCGCCCTCGTCGACAAGTTCGGCATGACCTGGATGTTCAACATCGAGAACAAGGACGCCCCTGCCCGCCAGGCCAACTAACCCTGTGCAGTAATGGCAGTATTTGGGGCTTCGAGGCGCACCACGCCTTGAAGCCCCAAATACTGCCTTTTATGCACACCGCACCACCGGATCCGCGCGCCCCGCACGCCTCCACAGGCAGTTCGCGCGCGTCCATTTGTGCGCATCGGCGCGCACCTTACCAATGAGCAGTTGTTCCACCGCATCGAGGTCGCCCATGACGTCGCGATAGGTGAAACGCAGGACCGTGAACCCGAGCGCGTGCAGCATCCGGTCTCGCTCACGATCCCGCTGAAACTGCACTGAGTCTGCGTGATAGGCCTCGCCGTCCACCTCGATGATCAGGCGATCGCCCAAGAGAAAATCCACTCTCCCGACGCCCGCAATCACGACCTGGGCCTGGAATTGCACACGGAGACGCGTCAACAAGAGACGCATGACTGTCTCAACCCCAGACTCGGCAAGGCCGTCGCTGCGGACGATGACACGTCGCCCCGCTGAACTTGTCCAACGCCGCAGCTCGTGGAGATCGTCGTCGAGCACGAGTCTGCGTTGGCGAGCGGAGTCGAGCACCGCAACGGCGTCGTCAGCGGGGAGACAGCTCAGGGCGCAGAGCACTGACTTCAGCCCGGAATCACTCGCCCGTACGAGGGGCTCACCGATTTCGCGAGGGAGGATGTGCGACTGCACCCCGCCACTCACCTTCTCGCGTCGCGTGAATCGCACGTGCAGTCCACCGACCCCGGGCGGACGCCAGACCCCAAACTGCTCGAGGACACTCACGCAGCTCAGGACTCCACCAAAGCGGATGGCCTGCACCACACGCTCATCCGCGGAAGGCGCCGCAAACCACTTGCGTCGGAGTGAGACGAGCCGACCTCGACGGACGAGGCGCGCCACATCCGCACGCGACAGTCCTATGCCGTACAGCTGTCTGCTGCTCACGACTCCGTTCGAGGCATGAATAACTGCTTCAAGTTCCCCCATGCTTCAACTGCACCAGGGTTTTCGCCGCAAGAGTCGGGGTCAGGCAAATCTGTGGATAAGTCAGTTGTGCAGTAATGGCAGTATTTGGGGCTTCAAGGCGCACCACGCCTTGAAGCCCCAAATACTGCCATTTATGCACACCGCTCAAGAGGCGCCGCCGAAGGCGAAGGTGTGGGCGGCCTCGTTGAGGGGGTGGCCGCGGTGCGCGCGCACGTGCTCGAGGCGCACGCGGATGTTGCTGCGGCGCGGGCCTCCGCGTGGGCCTCGAGCACCGC
>NZ_BCSO01000016.1 GCF_001570905.1 [Zimmermannella] alba NBRC 15616
TACAGGGCGTGGCGAGACGCGGGGAGGTGCGTGCACGCGAGGGAGAACTCCACGCGCGGTACCTGCGGTGAAGCTGAACGGGTGATGTCCGTTCATTTTTCTGGCCGGAGTAGGCTTCCCCCGGAACCTCGTGCGCCATTGTCGGCGAACCCCCCGGCTGGCGCTCGACCCACCTCAGAATTTCGAGCCAACGAACGCGGCCGCGAGGTCGCGGATGGGATGAACTGTGGATCTCTTTGAGTACCAGGCGCGCGATCTCTTCGCCGCCCACGGCGTGCCGGTTCTGCCGGGCCTTCTCGCCACCACCCCGGAAGAGGCGCGCGACGCCGCTGCAAAGATCGGCGGCCTTGTGGTCGTCAAGGCCCAGGTGAAGACCGGTGGCCGCGGTAAGGCTGGCGGCGTGAAGCTCGCGCGCACGCCCGACGAGGCATACGAGGCAGCCAAGGCGATCCTCGGTCTCGACATCAAGGGCCACATCGTCGAGAAGATCATGGTCGCCGCCGGTGCCGAGATCGCTGAGGAGTACTACTTCTCGATCCTCCTCGACCGCGCCAACCGCTCCTACCTCGCCATGTGCTCGGTCGAGGGTGGCATGGAGATCGAGCAGCTCGCTGTTGAGAAGCCCGAGGCGCTCGCCCGCATCGAGGTCGACCCGGTCACGGGCATTGACCTCGACAAGGCCAAGGAGATCGCCCGCGCCGCGAAGTTCTCGGACGAGCTCGTCGAGAAGGTCGCCCCGGTGCTCGTGAAGCTTTACGAGGTGTACTCGGAGGAGGACGCCACGCTCGTCGAGGTGAACCCGCTCGTCTCGACGAAGGAAGGCGAAATCATCGCCCTCGACGGCAAGGTCACCCTCGATGACAACGCTGAGTTCCGCCACGAAGACCACAAGGCGCTCGCTGAGGCCGCCGGCGGACTGGACCCGCTCGAGCTCAAGGCCAAGGAGTTCGATCTCAACTACGTGAAGCTCGACGGTTCGGTCGGCATCATCGGAAACGGCGCGGGCCTGGTCATGTCGACGCTCGACGTCGTCGCTGGCGCCGGTGAGAAGCACGGTGGCCAGAAGCCCGCAAACTTCCTCGACATCGGTGGTGGCGCCTCGGCCGAGGTGATGGCTGCCGGTCTCGACGTCATCCTTGGCGACGAGCAAGTCAAGTCGGTGTTCGTCAACGTCTTCGGCGGCATCACCGCCTGCGACGCGGTCGCAAGCGGCATCGTTGGTGCCCTCGAGAAGCTCGGCGACGCCGCCACGAAGCCGATCGTTGTTCGCCTTGACGGCAACAACGTCGAAGAGGGTCGCAAGATCCTCGCCGACGCGAACCACCCGCTCGTCACCGTCGTTCCGACGATGGACGAGGCCGCCGACAAGGCTGCTGAGCTCGCAGCCGCCGCCAAGTAGTCACTGGCCCGAGAGAACAAGGACGCACAGATATGTCGATTTTCCTCGACGACAACAGCAAGATCATTGTCCAGGGCATCACAGGCTCGGAAGGCTCGAAGCACGCGACGCGCATGCTCGAGGCTGGCGCCCAGGTTGTCGGTGGCACGAACCCCCGCAAGGCCGGTCAGACGATTGAGCTCGCGGGCAAGGAACTCCCCATCTTTGGCACGGTGAAGGAAGCCATGGAGGCGACGGGTGCGAACGTCACCGTCATCTTCGTGCCGCCGGCCTTCGCAAAGGGCGCCATCATCGAGGCCGTTGACGCTGAGATCCCGCTCGCCGTGGCCATCACCGAAGGCATCCCGGTGAAGGACTCCTCGGAGGCCTGGGCCCACGCCAAGAAGGTCGGCAAGACGCGCCTCATCGGCCCGAACTGCCCCGGCATCATCTCGCCCGAGAAGTCGCTTGCCGGCATCACCCCGGCAAACATCACCGGCTCGGGCCCGATCGGTCTCGTCTCGAAGTCGGGCACGCTCACGTACCAAATGATGTTCGAGCTCCGCGAAATCGGTATCTCGACCGCCATCGGTATCGGTGGCGACCCGGTCATCGGCACGACCCACATCGACGCGCTCGAAGCCTTCGAGAAGGACCCGGAGACGAAGGCCATCGTCATGATCGGTGAGATCGGTGGTGACGCTGAAGAGCGTGCCGCTGAGTACATCAAGGCCAACGTCACGAAGCCGGTCGTCGGCTACGTCGCAGGCTTCACCGCTCCCGAGGGCAAGACGATGGGCCACGCTGGCGCCATTGTCACCGGTTCGGCCGGGACCGCCCAGGCGAAGAAGGAAGCGCTCGAGGCAGCTGGCGTCAAGGTCGGCACGACGCCGACCGAGACGGCCAACCTCATGAAGGAGATCATGAAGGGCCTTTAAGGCTGCACGATCACGCGCCGGTGGGCGGGTTGCTTCGGCATGCCGCCCACCGGCGCGTTCTGTGCCCGAGGTGACTGCGGGGCATCAGCCATATTGCGGGTACCCGAGACCTCGGCGCGGGGGAGCCGACTCAAAGGCGCAGCCGGATACCCTCGACTTCGGCATGAAACGATCCCTCGCGCTCCTCCTCGCTGCCGCCGATGCGGTACTCGCCGCGCTGCTCGGCCTTGCACTGCCGCTCGTCGCGGCGGCCACCGTGTGGGCTGCGCGCGGCCTGCCTGCGGGCGGGGGAGACCTCACGCTTCGCTTCGCTGCTGACACGTGGCTTCTCTCGCTCGGCGGCGCGCTTTCCGTCACGCTTGATGAAGCAACCGCCGTGGGGCTTGGCGCATCCGGGCCTGTTGCCTTCACACTCGCAATCGCGCCCATGGGGCTTACGCTCCTGACGGTCGTCGTTGCAGCGCGTGGCGCACGCCGAGCTGCTGCCGCCGGTATTGCGCGAGACGGCGTCATCGTTTCCACGATTCTTTTTGCCGTCATCGCTGGCGTCGTGAGCGCGATGGCCGCGATGCCTGCCGTGACACCGATCCTTTGGCGCTCCGTGCTCGGCGCCGCGCTCGTCTACGGCATCCCTGCAACGATCGCCGCAGTGCGCCCGCACCTTGCGGAGTTTGGCGACGAGCATCCCCTCCTCGCCCTGAGCACACGTCTCGTGAAGGGCATGGCAGCTGGGCTGCTCGCCTCCTCGGCCCTCGTGCTTGGAGCAGGTCTGATCGCGGGGATGGGGCGCGTCCTGTCGGTGTTCCAGTCCATGCACCTTGACCCGATGGGCGCCGTGGTGGCTGGCTTCTCGCAGCTCGCGATGCTGCCGAACTTCCTCGTGTGGGCGCTCGCCTGGTCGACGGGCCCGGGGGTTGAGATCGGGCAGGGCGCGAGCGCGACCATGCTCGGCACGAATCTTGGGCCGCTGCCGCTCGTGCCGCTGTTTGGCGTCATCCCGGAGGGCACTGCACCGTGGCTGCTCGCCGCGGCAGTCGTCCCGTTCCTCGGCACGACGCTCGGCTCGCACAGCATCCGCTTCGGTGAAGACTCCTTCGCTCCCAGCGGGATGCGGGCTGGCGCGGCGGCGATTGCCTCGCTCGTGCTCGCGATCGTGGCGGGGTTGCTCGTGCTCCTTGCCGCAGGGCCTGTGGGGCCGGAACGGCTTGCCTGGATTGGCCCGAACCCGCTCTGGACCATGCTCGCGGTGTTCGGCTTCGCGCTCGTCGGCGGCCTTGTTGGTGCCTTCCTGCCGCGCGGCTTCCTCCTTGGCGAGGTCCACGACGACCAGGATGACGACGACGTTGCGCCGCAACGCACTGTTCGGGAAGCTCAGGACGAGGAGGCCGACGACGTCGACGACGAGGGCGATGAAGACGCTGCTGAGGAGCAGCCGCGACGTCACTCGTGGTTTGGTCGCCGCCGACGCGCCGATGACGCATCCAACGACACTGCATCCGACGACGACCCAGACGAGGACGAGCTCGACGACGAGGACGTCGCCGAGGATGAGATCGACCCGGAGCAGGAGGCCTGGGGCGCCTGGGTTGCCGAAGCCGAGGCTGAAGAAGCCGCACGCGAACGCGCCAACGAGGCTGAGCCCGAGGACGTCGACGAAACGCCCGACACCAGCATCCGCCACCGCTTCACCCGACGCCGCGACGAAAGCGCGGGTCGTACCGCAGGCGGCCTGAAGCGCGCCATCCAGCGCGACGACGAACCCGACATTTACGCCGACATCGACCTCGACGACTAGCCGCCCACCCGCTCAGGTCGCAGTTTCGACCCTAGGTCGCGCGACCTAGGGTCGAAACTGCGACCTGAGCACCGAGGGGACGCGGAAACCGGGATGGGGGGAGGGTCTGCGTACACTGTTTCAGTGCTGAAGATCGTCGTGCTCATCTCTGGAACGGGCTCCAACCTGCGTGCGCTCCTCGAAGCGCTCCGCAGCGCCCGCACGAGCGAAACCCCCATCATCGCTGAGGTTGTCGCGATCGGCGCCGACCGTGACGACGCGAACCTGGCGCTCGCTGAGGAGTTCGGCATCCCGCACTTCGTCGTGCGCCCCAAGGATTTCGCCGACCGTACCAGCTGGGGTGACGCCCTCCTCGCCGAGATTCAGCGCTACGAGCCCGATCTCACGATCCTCTCCGGCTTCATGCGCCTCGTGCCGCCCGCCGTGGTCGAGGCCCTCTCGCCGAACCTTGTGAACACACATCCCGCTTACCTCCCCGAGTTCCCGGGCGCACATGCAGTTCGGGACGCCATCGAGGCTGGTGTGAGCGAGACCGGCGCGAGCATCATCGTCGTGGACAACGGCGTCGACACCGGCCCCATCATCGAGCGCCGCCGCATCCCCGTCGAGCCTGGCGATGACGAGGCGAGCCTGCACGAACGCATCAAGAACGTCGAACGAGAACTTCTCATCGGAACCGTCACCCGCGTCGCCACCGGCGACCTCAACCTCAAGGAGTGCGAGCGCGCATGAGTGCACCCGTCGTCACCGAACCCCGTTGCGAACGGGACCGCGTCCAGATCCGCCGAGCACTCATCTCCGTGAGCGACAAGTCGGGCCTCACCGAGCTTGCCCAGGCGCTCGGCGAAGCAGGCGTCGAGATCGTCTCGACCGGCTCGACCGGCAAGACCATCCGCGAAGCAGGCGTCAACGTCACCGATGTCTCCGAGATCACCGGCTTCCCGGAGTCGCTCGGCGGCCGCGTGAAGACCCTCCACCCGGCCGTGCACGCCGGCATCCTCGCCGACCTCCGCCTCGACTCGCACGAGTCGCAGCTCGACGAACTGGGCATCGCGCCCTTCGAGCTCGTCGTTGTGAACCTCTACCCGTTCGTCGAGACGGTTCGCTCGGGTGCACAGCCTGAGGACGTCATCGAGCAGATCGACATCGGCGGCCCGGCCCTCGTGCGAGCCTCGGCAAAGAACCACGCCAACGTCACGATCGTGGTCTCGCCCGAGCGCTACGCCGAGGTCATCGAGGCTGTCAAGGCGGGCGGTACGAACTTCGAGCAGCGCCGCGACTTCGCCGCACAGGCCTTCGCGCACACGGCCGCCTACGACATGGCCGTCGCCGGCTGGTTCGCCGAGCGCAGCCGCAGCGAGCAGAAGGTGAGCGAGGGTGAGGCCGAGTCGACGAGCTCGTGGCCGCAGGCTCTCGCACTCGAGGGCAACCTCGAGGCCACCCTCCGCTACGGCGAAAACTCGCACCAGCGTGCCGCGCTCTACCGCACCGGCAACGGCCGCGGCATCGCACAGGCAACGCAGCTGCACGGCAAGGACATGTCGTACAACAACTACGTCGACGCGGATGCTGCTCTCCGCGCCGCCTACGACTTCGAGGCTCCGGCCGTCGCGATCATCAAGCACGCGAACCCGTGCGGTATCGCCGTTGCCCCCGAGGGTCTCGACGATGCTGCCGCCATCGCAGAGGCGCACCGCCGTGCCCACGCCTGCGACTCGCTCTCGGCGTTCGGCGGCGTCATCGCCGCGAACCGCCCGGTCTCGCGCGAGATGGCCGAGACCGTGAAGGACATCTTCACCGAGGTCATCGTGGCGCCCGGATTCGAGCCGGAAGCCGTCGAAATCCTCACCGCGAAGAAGAACCTCCGCCTGCTCGAGCTGCCGAGCGACTACGTCCGCGAAGACACCGAGGTGCGCCAGATCTCGGGCGGCTTCCTCGACCAGAGCACCGACAGCTTCGCAGGCCGCGGCAACCTCTCTACTGACTGGCAGCTCGTTGCCGGTGACGCAGCCGACGAGGCCACGCTCCGCGACCTCGAATTCGCCTG
Organism: [Zimmermannella] alba NBRC 15616; assembly: GCF_001570905.1. Lineage (GTDB taxonomy): Bacteria > Actinomycetota > Actinomycetes > Actinomycetales > Microbacteriaceae > Pseudoclavibacter > Pseudoclavibacter albus. The sequence goes on from NZ_BCSO01000016.1 coordinate 6,159, forward strand.
GATCGCCTGCCGCTCCGTGAAGTCGAACGCCATCCTCCTCGCCCACGACGGCGCCTCGGTCGGCGTCGGCATGGGCCAGGTGAACCGCGTCGACTCGTGCCATCTGGCCGTGAACCGTGCGGGCGAGCGTGCAGCAGGTTCGGTTGCCGCATCCGACGCCTTCTTCCCCTTCGCCGACGGCCCGAAGGTGCTCTTCGACGCGGGCGTTCGCGCCATCGTCCAGCCCGGTGGCTCCATCCGCGACGAAGAAGTGATCGAAGCAGCGAAGGCTGCTGGCGTCACGATGTACTTCACCGGCGAACGCCACTTCTTCCACTGATTCCGGCTCCGCCCTGTCCGATGCTTCGGGCGGGGCGGAGTCGTGTCCCACCCCACGACTGTCCCAAGACCACGGCCGCATTATCCCTGCCCCGGCGGCCACGAGGAGACCAGCAATGACGAACGAGCACGACCTGTCGCACGAGGATGAGGCCTCGACCGGAGCCCGTGTCGCCGCACGCCCCGCAGCGGATGAGCCGCTCGACTGGCGCAGCCGCATCAGCGCAGCCCTGCTCGTGGCGGTCGCCGTGTCACTGGTGACGCTCCTGCTCACCGTCGTCCGTCTCAACGAGACTGACGTCACCGGCCAGCAGATGCCGCTGCAGACGCTCGGTCTCACCTTCGACTTCTACGTCATCCCCTCGCTCGTGCTCGTCGTGTTCCTCACGATCGCGGGCTGGTTCGGTGCCTTCCGCACCTGGTTTACCGGGGCGCTCGCCGCGCTCCTGTCAGCGATCGGCTCGGCCATCCTCGGCTACGCGCTCCGCGTGCTCGTCGGCGGCACGGTCGAGCTCACGGGCGAGGTCTGGGGCATCATCGCCCAGCAGGTCTTTGGCCTATTCTTCCCGTTCCTCGTCTACGCGACGCTCCTTGGCGCGCTCCTTGCGCCGTGGCTTGAACGTCGCATCCTCGAGGCCGAACGCGCGGCGCTCGGCCACGGCCGTCAGGCGCGCGGCTTTGTGCCGATGCCGGATGAGGGCAAGATCGCGCTCGTACGCATCCCGGCCGACAGCATGGCGGATGCCGAACTCACACACCAGGAGCGTGCCGAGATCGACATGGACCTCGCGAACGAGCAGTGGGAGCACTACGTTGAGCTCCTCGAACGCTACGGCTGGAGCACCCGCGAGGTCGCAGCGGCCCCGACGATGGCCGACTCCGTCTTTGTTGAGGACCACGTCGTCGTGCTCGACGGCGTTGCAATCGCCACGCGCGCCGGGGTGGACTCGCGTCGCGCTGAGCTTCCCGGTGTGCGCGCTGCGCTTGAGCTGGAGGATGTCGTCATCGCCGAGCTCGACGCCCCGGCAACGCTCGACGGCGGCGATGTGCTCGTTGTGGATGACACGGTCTACGTCGGCGCCTCGAGCCGCACGAACGCCGACGGTATCCGTCAGCTCCGTGCCATAGCGGGGGAGCTGGGCTACCGCACGGTGGCCGTTCCGATCGAGGGTGCTCTGCACCTCAAGACTGTCGCGACAGCGCTGCCCGATGGCACGGTCGTCGCCTGGCCGGAAGCCTTCGAGGGCGCGCTTCCGTTCCCGCGCGTCATCGCTGCTGAGGAGCGCACGGGTGCCTCCATCTTGCCGCTGGATGCCGAAACGGTCGCGGTCGCAGCATCGGCACCGAAGACGGCGAAGCAGCTCGAGCGTCTTGGTTACCGCGTCGAAGCGCTCGACGTGTCCGAGTTTGAAAAGGCGGAGGGCGGCCTCACCTGCCTCTCCGCTCGCATCGCCTAAAGGCATCCAAGATGAAGCGACCGCCACTCACGCACGCGCGTGACTGTGGCGGTCGCTTCGTGTTGGGCACGCTCGGGCGTGCGTCTGTGCCTACTGGGCGTGCACCTGCACCGTGAGCTTGCCGATCGTCTCGCCGTACTCGGTTTCGCCGACTTCGACGAAGCCGAGGTGACGGAAGAACTGACCCGGGCCGAGTTCGCCTTCCTCCCACACGGCGGTGATCTCGTCGATGCCGCGGCTACGGGCCTCGTCGGCGAGTGCGTTCACGAGGAAGGTGCCGACCCCCTGACGCTGATGGTCACCGTCAACGTTCATGCGCAGGATCGTGGCACGGAACAGCTCGTTTTCGGCGTCTTCATCGAAGTTGCCCATGAGGAAGCCGACCACGGTGTCGCCATCGACGGCGACGCGGGGCCAGGTCGATTCCTGATTGACGTAGGCCTCGGCGATCGAGTGCGACACCGGCGCCACGAACTGGTCCTGGCCGGGCTTCAGGCTCAGCGTGTTGGCGGCGGCGACGTTGCCAGCGTTGAGTTCTTCCAGATGCAGCGCGTTCATGTGGCGAGCGTAGCGTCCCGGCCCGAATTCTTGATCTGAGATTCGTCGATTTCCATCGCTGGTCTGATCTCGTCGTGCGGCACCGCAGGGAGCGGGACGCGCAGGATAGGGATGCAGGCTGAGGCCAAGTTGAAAAGAGAATGCGTTCTCAATAGGATCGCCCTGTCGTGTGGTGCCCCTGTCGCCCGGGGTGCTCGTGCTCGCCCGCTCAGTGGAAAGTCGCATATGCACTGGTTGAAATCGATCCTCGTTACTTCTACTGCTGCACTGCTCGCAGCCCCGCTGGCGGGCCTCGCTGGCCGGCCTGCGGCTGCTGCCGAAGCGCCGATGACGGCAGCTCCGGCCGCGCAGGCTCCTCGACTGAACGCCGCGCCGATGGTGTCGCCGGAGTCCTTCGATGTCCCGAATGGCACGGTCAACGACCAGGGCCTCATGATCCTCAACGACGGGCACATCGACTACGCGACCGTGCTCGACGGCAACGAACTCGAGGTCAAGATCAAGGACGACACGCAGTCGCCGATCGACACGCTTCGCCCGCTTGAATCGACCATCATCCACGTCAACGACAACCTCAAGATGCAGGTGCCGGACGGCTGGGATGAGGCCCTGGGAGCCCCTGTGGGTAGCGAAATCTACGTCGCCGAGCAAACGCAGAAGAGCGACGCCATCTGGCCGGGGTGGTCAACCGAGAAGATCAGCGCTGACCGCACCCCGAATGGCGTGGATTGGACGCTTAAGGGCGTGAATGGCCCTGAGGGTGCAACGTTCAAGCTGTTCCTCGTCGACTCGCTGAGCGGTGGTATCTCGAACCTCCTGTTTGACTCGAGTGATGGCGTCCCGGATACCGCGAACATCCCCAAGAACGCTCACGTGCACGGCAACTGGGTGTTCAATAAGCAAGGCCTCTACTGCCTCGACATGCAGCGCTCGGCAACGCTCGACACCGGTGAGCAGGTGAGCACCGACTTTGTCATTCCGATTGCGGTGGGTGCCGTCGACCTCATGGGCCTGCCGAACAACCCGTGCGCGGGTGGCGTCCCGAGCGAGCCGAAGCCGGTCGACCCGGGTACCCCCGGTGATGGCGCGCCCGGCGATGACGTACCCGGTGATGGCACGCCAGGTGACGGCACCCAGCCCGGAACTCCCGACGAGTCCGGTGGTGACAAGCCCGGCAACGGCACGACGCCCGGCACGGGCCCTGCTCCCAAGCCGAACCCCGGATCCGGTCACAAGCCCGGCACGAACCCTGGCGGCTCCTCCGGCGCGAAGCCTGGCGCATCCGCAGGCGACACCTGCCCGGACGGCAAGGGTGCCCACGTCATGAGTGAAGGCCACGCTGATTTTGGCCCCGTGGTGCTCGGCGGAGAACTCCGAGCCACGATCAAGGACGATGTGACCGGCACGTGGCGAAGCCCGTCCGACACGGTCCTTTGGGTGAAGCCCGAAGCGAACCGAACGATCCCGCTCGCGCAGGAGAGCGGCATCATCTGGCTCGGCTGGAACACCCTTCACATGCCCGACAAGTACAAGACGAAGCCAGTCACGTGGACGCTCAACTCGGTGGACGGACCCGGTGGCGTCAAGGTCACGATTCCGGGTACCTTTGGTGCAGGGGAGACCGTCTTCACTGGCCCTGGACAGTCGTACGAGATTACGAAGCCCACGCACACGCACGGACAGTGGACCTTTGATGCGGATGGTATCTACCGCCTCGGCTTCACCTTCACACTGACCGACGCGAATGGCGGCCAGGTGTCCACGAGCGCGACCCTCACCATTGCCGTCGGCAATGTGGACGCCGCATCCGCACTCGGTTGCGAGCAGCGCGGTGGCGGCAGCCTCGGCGCGGTCGGCTCCGAAGAGGGAACCACCGGCGGTGCCGCCCCGGCAGCGAACGGGAACGGCGGCGACAACGGGTCCGGCAATAGCGCCGCGGGCCAGAACGGTAAGGATGACGCGAAGGCCTCCGGTGCAGCCGGTACGCCGGTCGACCTCAACGGCGATGGCGTCATCGATGACAACGAACGACAGCTCGCTGCGCAGGCCGCGCTCTACGACCCGATTCGCGCTGCGCTCGCCGGCAACATCACACCGTTGCTCATCTGGGCGATCGGCCTCCTCCTGCTCGTTGCCGCCTCCGGTGGAGCAGGACTCTGGTGGGGTCGCCGCAGCTGGGGCGCCGGAGCTGCTGCAGCAGCTGCCGCCACATCGACGAGCTACCCGGACCCGGTCGCCTTCGCCGCAGACGGCACCCCACCGCACCGTGAGTGACTCGCACGAAGCCCGGCGGCCACACACCGGCCGCCGGGCAGCCTCGGCGATCCTCGGGGCGTGCCTCGTTGCGGCGCTGAGCGGCTGCGCCCAGGCGGCAGCGTCCGTGGACGATGGACGCATTCATGTGGTGACGACAACCGGCATCATCCGTGACCTCGTCGAGCAGGTCGGCGGTGCCCACGTGGAGGCACACTCCCTCGTCCCGGACGGTGCGGACCCACACTCCTACGAACCGACGCTCCGCGACATCCGCGAGGTCGTCTACGCTGACGCCGCCTTCTCGAACTACGCCTTCCTCGAGCAGCACAGCATCATCACCGCGCTCGATGCGAACCTGCATGAGGGCGTGCCGAACGTGGCGCTCGCGGAGGAATCCGCCTCACACGGGGCCGAGCTCATCCAGCTCGTCGAGAACGCGAAACTCAACACGATTTGGCTCGGGATGCGCATCCACGGAGACGGCACGCCATATGGCGCGTCCCGCAGCTCTGAAGCGCACCTCGTCACCCACGGGGTGACGGGCCCCGGCAAGGCCTTCGCCTACCTCACCGGCACCTTCGGTGAAGCGAAGATCGCCCTGAACTCGAGTGACGGCTTCGACGCGAGTACGGGCTACCAGGACGACACGGCAACTCTGCCAATCGGCGCGCACACGCACATGTCGTGGGTGTTCACCGAGCCAGGGATCTACACGATCGATATCGCCGCTGATGTGCAGCCGACGCGCACCGACCGCCCTATTTCCGTTGGGGAAGCTGAGCTCACCTTCGCGGTCGGCGTCGACCCGAGCACAGCAGGGCGGCCGGACGCAGTGGTCCTCAAAGCTGGGCACGCCGACGTCACCGCAGACCTCGACGCCCATGCCGTCACGGTGCTGCACGACGCGAGTGGCATGGGGGAGCGGCAAGAGAGTTACTCGGCCGAGGACGTCATTATCGAGGTGCCGTCACGCGCCCTCTCGGAGGTCCCCGCTGATCCGCGCTTCCGGTTCCTGGGCGAGCCCGGCACGCAGGTGTATCAGCTCGCGCAGGCCGTGCTCGGTGCGCACATCCACGGCGAGATCGACCCGCACCTCTGGCACGACGTCGCGAACACGATGGCGTACGTGCAGGTCATCCGCGACACCCTCATCGGCGTCGATCCATCTCACGCGAGTGAGTACACGGCGAACGCGGATGCCTACCTCGGCGAACTCGAGGCACTCGATGCTGAGGTGCAGGCCGCCGTCGACACCATCCCACCCGAGCGCCGGCACCTCGTCACGACGCACGACTCCTTCGCCTATTTCGCGAAGGCGTACGGCATGGATGTCGCGGGCTTCGTCACGCCCAATCCCGCCGTCGAAGTTTCGCTTGCCGATCGGCGGCGCCTACAGCAAACGATCGAGCAGCTCGAGGTTCCCGCCGTATTCCTCGAACCAAATATTGCCAGCCGTTCCAAGACACTCGCCGAAGTCGCCGAGCAGGCGGGCATCGCTGTCTGTCCCATCTACAGTGACGCCTTCGACCACACGGTCACGAACTACGTCGACCTCATGCGCTTCAACGCCACATCCCTCCGCGACTGCCTCGCGGGCTCATAAGGAGACGACCATGGAATTCCTCCGATACCTCACGCACGCCGTGCTCGCGCGCCTTGCCGCCGCACTCGGTGTCATCGCGCTCACCCTGGGTGCCCTGTTTGCAACGCCGGGCGCCGCGATGGCCGCCGATCAGGACGGCGATGGGCAAGACGATTCGCTCAACCAGACGCTCTCGAGCGACGAACCGGTCGTGAACGAGCCGCGCACGATCGCGAGCGGCCACGTTGATATTGGCCCGCGCTTCGAGCAGGGCACGTGGGCGCTCTATGCCCACGACGATGCCGTGTCGCCGCCGGTGTGGCGTCCCCTTGACCAGACGATCCTCAAGTCGAGCGACGCCGCCATCCAGCCTGCCCCCGAAGGGCAGGAATGGGCATTCCTCGGCGTCGACCCCGGCACGCCGCTCTACATCTACCCGCAGGTCGAGAGTGCCGATGCGGCCTGGGTCGGCTGGAACACGCAGGACCCGGAGGTCATGGAGCGCGTCGACCGCGGCGTCCAGCTCCAGATGACCAAGGTCGACGGACCCGGCCAGGTGAAGGTGTTCCTGCAGGCCGGCGATTTCAGCGGCGCCGACGTTCTCTGGGACTCGGAAGCGCAGAACCAAGCCCTTTGGGTGGATGTCAACACGCACACGCACGCCAACTGGGTCTTCACCGCTCCCGGCGAATACCTCGTGTGGATGACGATGTCCGCGAAGCTCCTCGACGGCACCGAGGTGACGACGACGCAGCCGCTGCGCTTCGCGGTCGGCGACAGTGCGAGCCCCGAGGCGCTCCTCGCGAAGGATGTGGGCGAGGCACCCGTTGCAGCAGCACCGAACGGTGAGCAACCGGCGGCTGCGGGCGGCCCGAGCATGCTCGACGGCATCCTGATCAGCGTGTTTGTGCTGCTGCTCGTTGCGATTGTCTTCGGTGTCACCGTGGTCATCGTCCGCGGGAATCGTGCGCGTCGCCGCGCCATGCAGGGCGAACTGTGAGCGCGCCCGCGCTCGCGGCGCGCGCCCTCGTGGTGGATCTTGCTGGGCGTCGCATCCTGAACGGTGCGAGCCTTGAGATCCACACGGGGGAGCTCACGAGTCTTGTGGGGCCGAACGGTGCCGGCAAGACGACGCTGCTGCGCTCGCTCCTCGGTCTCATCCCGCTGCGCTCAGGCGTGGTGGAGCTGCGCGGGACTCCGAGAGGCTCGGGTCGAGGCAGCCGCGGGGCCATCGGCTATGTGCCCCAGCGACACGAGTTCGCGTGGGAGTTCCCCGCGAGCGTGCAGGAGGTCGTCATGACCGGCCGCGTCGGCAAGCTCGGGCTCTTTCGTCGCCCCGGCGTGGAGGACTGGAAGCGAGTGGCGAAGTCGCTTGCGATGGTGCGCATGTCTGAGTTTGCGGAACGACCAATAGCGGAACTCTCGGGCGGGCAGCGCCAGCGGGTGCTCGTAGCCCGGGCCCTTGCGCTCGGTTCAGACATCCTCGTGCTTGACGAACCCTTCACGGGGCTCGATATGCCGACGCAGGAACTTCTCGGCGAACTGTTCGTTGAGCTCGCCCGCGATGGTCGGGCCGTGCTCACAACCACGCACGACCTCGTCCACGCGATGACCGCATCCGACCGCGTTGCGGTACTCTCCGCCGGCACGATCAGCGCCTCCGGGACACCCGCCGAACTCGCTGAGCCGGGCATTTGGGCCTCGGCCTTCGGTGTCGCTGAAGCGTCGCCGCTCGTGAAGAGCCTCCAGGCGGTGATCGCGTGATCTCCTTCCTTGACTTCCTCCGCGACCTGACCAACCCCGATCTCGCGTTCCTTGCTCGGGCGCTCTACGTGTCGACGGTTGCCGCCATGTGCTGCGGCATTGTCGGGAGTTATGTCGTGCTTCGCGGGATGGCGTTCATTGGTGACGCGATCGCGCACGCAGTCTTTCCCGGCCTCGCGGTCGCCTTCGTCATCGGCGGCAATCTCGTGATCGGTGGGCTTGTTGCGGGCGTTGTGACTGCGATCCTCGTCGCGGCCCTCTCGCAGCTCCGTCGCCTTCGGGAGGACACGATCATCGGTGTGCTCTTTGTGGCTGCGTTCGCGCTCGGCATCGTCGTCATGTCGTTTGCGCCTGGATACGCGGGGTCACTGCAGGAGTTCCTTTTCGGCTCGCTCACGGGCATCCCGGTGAGTGATCTCTATGCCGTGACCGGTGCTGCCCTCCTCGTCCTCCTCGTCCTCTTTCTCCTCCACAAGGAGCTCGTCGCGGTGACGTTGGACCGGGTCATGGCGCGCTCCCTCGGCCTCCCGGTGTTCACGCTTGATCTCGTGCTCTACGTGCTCGTGGCCGTCTCGGTTGTCATCTCCATCCAGACGATCGGCAACATCCTCGTGCTTGCGCTCCTTGTAACACCGGCGGCGACTGCGCGGCTGCTCACCGATCGCCTGCCGGTCATGCTGACGCTTGCGCCGATCATCGGTGCGGGGAGCGCGTTCTTTGGGATGTACTTCTCGTGGGCGCTTGATGTGCCGGTTGGTGGGACGATCGTGCTCTTGCTCACGGTACTGTTCCTCGTGGCGTGGCTTGCCGCGCCGAAGCACGGTGCTCTCGCGAAACTTCGCCGTAGACGTCGGCGTGCGCTGCCCGTTGCCGCTCGTGGCGAACAGACACCGATCGCGGTTGCGCGCTCGTAGACTAGGCGGCACGAGCACGTCCGCGAGGAGAAGTCACACATGCAGCAGGGCCCACTGATTGGTGTCATCCGTGCGGATGGCAAGGGGGAGCTGCGCGGTGAAGGAATCTACCGCCCCGTCGTCGCCGCGAACGCTGACGAGGTACGCGCGCTGCTCATGGAGCACGCGATCTCGATAGCTGCAGACCAGGGTGCGGCTGTCGGACTGCGCGTTGTGGATGTGGACGCCGTGTACCCGCTCGTCGTCGGACCGCGCGGTGAAATTGCCGAAGCCGGCATGCCGGAGCCGAAGCAGCCGGGCGACGACGAGCTGCAGCCGCTGAAACACGAGGGCTACGACCCGACGCTGGATGCTGCGCTGCGCCTGCCGAAGCCGGAAATGCTGAGCCGGACGCCCGACCCAGAGCACCTGGCGACGCGCGAAATCCCGCTGCGGAAGCGTGTCACAGTCGACGAGACGGTGGAGAACGACGATGACGAGATCATCGATGATTTCCACGACGAAGGGCTCGACGATTCCTTCGACGAGGACGTTGAGGTCCTCGAGGACGCCGATGCCGAAGCCGCTGCTGAGACTCCTGCGCCCGACGCGGCCCATGACGCCGATGAAGCCGACACCTGGACGCCGTCATTCCCGCGCGGCCGAACGGCTGACGAACCCGTTGCCGCACCCGCGCCTGCACCCGAGGTGCCCAAGCCCGACGCCGCGCCTACACCTCGTCGCTCGCCGCTCGGCGACGCCTTCACGATTCCTGACGAAGTGCCCACCCCGAAGCGGCCTCAACAGGCCCGACCGGCATCTGCCCCGGCGCCCGCGCCCGCACCTGCTCGCTCGACCGCAATCGTCAAGCGCGTCTCGAACGCACCGACGCTCAACGACTTCCTCGCCGAGCAGGATCACGATTCGCGATTTCCTGCCCAGTACGGATGGCGCGCAGGCCTTCGCCGCGGCACGGGCGGCCTCATCAAGCTCGGCCCGGGCAAGCGCGAACGGCAGGAGCGTGAAGAGCTCGCCGCCATCCGCCGCTCCTTTGATGGCTCCAAGACGATCGTCGTCGTGAACCCGAAGGGCGGTGCGCACAAGACGACGGCATCCCTCATGATCGCCGCCATGTTCGGCATGCACCGCGGCGGGTACACGCTCGCCTGGGACAACAACGAGACTCGCGGCACGCTCGGATGGCGTTCGCAGCGCGGCGACAACGACAACACGGCTGTGGACCTGCTTCGCCAGCTGCCGAAGCTCGAAGTCATGGGTGGCGCAACGATCGGCGACATCGACCGCTTCGTGCGCAACCAGGGCGCGTGGAAGTTCGACGTACTCGCCTCGGATGACGATGCTGCGAGTGCCGCGATCATCGACGACGAGGCGTTCTCCCGCCTACATCGCACGCTCTCACGCTTCTACCGGGTGCTCGTGGTCGACACCGGCAACAACATGCGCGCGAGCAACTGGGAGGCGGCACTCGACGTCGCGGACCAGCTCGTCATCGTCTCGACTCACCGCGAAGACACGGCCGCCTCGGCCGCGTGGCTCGCGGATGGACTCCGCGAACGCGGCCACGAGGCGAAGCTGCGCAATGCGGTGACGATCCTCTCGAGCCCCTCGACGAAGGGCGACAGAAAGCTCACCCAACGCCTCACGGAACACTTCGAGCAGCTCACGCGCGCCGTCGTCGAGGTCCCCTATGACCACGAGTTCGTCGGTGGCGGCCAGCTCGACATCGACCGGCTCGCCCCGGCAACGCGCGCGGCGTGGCGCCATGCGGCCGCTGTCATCGCTGGAGGGCTCTAACCGGGAAATGCCTGGTCAAGCGGGCATGACGCTGTGCGCCAGGTAAACAGTTCCTGAATGTGCAAGACATCTTGAACACGCCGGGAACATTCGATGAGGCGTCCTGCATCCAAAGGGTGTTCGCACAACGCGACGATGAGCACCGCAGCGAAAGGACGCCACCATGAGCGAAGAGACCACGGCACCCGCCGAGGAGACGACGACCACCGAGACCACGGCACCGGTTGAAGAGACCACGGCGCCCGCGGAGGCTCCGGTCGAGGACGCACCCGTGAACGAGGCTCCGGCCGAGGAAGCTCCGGCTGAAGAGGCTCCGGCTGAGGAAGCGCCCGCTGAGGCTCCGGTTGACGAGGCACCTGCTGAAGAGGCTCCGGCTGAAGAGGCTCCGGTTGACGAGGCATCTGCTGAAGAGGCTCCGGCTGAAGAGGCTCCGGCTGAAGAGGCGCCCGCCGAGGAAGCTCCGGCTGAGGCTCCGGCCGAGGAGGCTCCCGCTGAGGAAGCCCCGGTCGAGGCTCCCGCCGAGGAATCGACCACCGAGTGGTACTCGGACGAGGACTCGACCTCCTACGACACCGATGGCGACGGCATCGATGACACCGCAGAGTTCGACACGGACGGCGACGGTGTTTTTGACACGGTTGGTGTCGACACCGATGGCGACGGCGTCTACGAAGAGGTGCCAGCCGAGGGCGAAGCGCCCGCTGAGGACGCGCCTGCTGAAGAGGCCCCGGCTGAGGAAGCCCCCGCAGAATCGAGCGCGGGTGGTTGGACCCTCGACGAAGCTGGCTACTCGTACGACACCGACGGCGATGGCATTGACGATGCGGCCGGATTCGACGCAGACGGCGACGGCATTTACGAAACGTACGCCTCGGACAAGGACGGCGACGGGATTTTCGAACCCGCAGGCGGCACCTCGAGCCAGGAAACTCCGGCCGAGGAAGCACCTGCAGACGAGACCCCCACCGAGTCCACCCCCGGGGAAGAGTTCCCAGCAGAATTCCACGACAACAACGGCGATGGTGTCGCTGACGCGGCTGACATCGACACGGATGGCGACGGCGTGGCTGACACCCACGTGACCGACGAGGACGGCGATGGCGTGTTCACCGCCGAAGACGGCACCGAGTACACCGTTCCCGGCTCCGAAACTCCGGTGGCTGACGACACGACGGAAGACACGACCGACGGCTTCACCCCGCCGAAGAACGACAACCCGATCGGCGAAGTCGGTCCTGTGACCACCGACTCGGGTGAGTTCATGGGCGAAACGATGGACATGTCGGGCGACGGCGTTGCTGACAAGGCCTTCATCGACACCGACAACGACGGCTGGAATGACACCTGGGTCTACGACAAGAACCAGGACGGCGTCTTCACCGAGGCTGAGGCGAACGACGACTTTATCTACGAGCCGAAGCCGGGTGAGGGCGACTCGAACGAGCAGCCGACTGAGCCCGCTCCTTCGGAGCCGGCCCCCACGCCGGAAGCTGGCACCGGCGAGTTCATGACCTACCCGGGCTACTCGGTCGACACCGACGGTGACGGCATCGCCGACGTGGCCTACGTCGACACCGACGGTGACGGCATCCGCGAGTCGATGGCCGACGACGTGAACGGTGACGGCATCTTCGAGTGGGACACCCTCCGCCCGGCCGACAACCTCGGCACCGGCGCGCACGGCGACGGCGAAGGCAGCGGCCAGAACCAGGACGGCACGACCGAGGGCAACGAGGCGCAGGCCAGCTACGACGAGGTCTCCTACACCTCCGAGCCGAGCTACGCCGACCAGCTCCGTGAGGTCGACCTCACGATTGAGCCGGGTGGCGCCGAGTGGGTCGACGCGGACGGCGACGGCTACACCGAGACCTACGCCGCCGACACCGACAAGGACGGCCTCATCGACACGATCCTCGTCGACACCGACGAGAACCACACCTTCGACACGATCGTTGGCGACAACGACCGCGACGGTGACCTCGACACGGTCGGCTTTGACCACAACGAGGACGGCCACTTCGACGAGTGGGTGACCTTCTAACCACCTTCGGGAATTGATCTAGCACAGCAAGAGTTCGGCCCCTTTCAGTAACGAGGGGCCGAACTCTTGCTGTGTATCGGGATCTTGTTTCGGCCTGTCTGAAATATGCTCGAGAATTCGTGCGAACGGGCATGTTCCCACTCCCTCATTGCAATTGAGTGACGCGAATATTTCGCCAGATAACTGCCCGCTGGGTGCCACGTGTAAATCTGGAAATACGTTCTGAACTGGGTTGATTTCGGTGTGCTCGATTGGTGGAGTGGAGGTGTTCGCGCATGCGGATCCAATCGAACACCGAAAATACGTGCTGAATCGTTCGGCGCCCGAGAGGAGAAGAAATGTACGACAACACGATTCCCGAGGAATTCCCGATCGAAGGCGATATTCTCGAATCGCTCGACACGAACAATGACGGCAATGTTGACCGCGACATTGTCGACCAGAACGGTGACGGCGCAGCCGACGCCATGATCGACTATGCCGAAGACGGCACCGAGCAGATCACTATCAACTTCGACCTCGATGATGACGGTGACGTTGATGGCATCTTCACGAAGCCCGAAGCGGGCGACGGCCAGTGGAAGTACGCGGAAGTCGCCGACGGCGAGGTCATCCCTGGCTCGGATGTGCCGCACGCTCCGATTGCGAACACGCACCTGGCAGAAGGCCCCCTCGGCCTCACCTCGATGGTGAACCTCAACTCGGATGGGGACGGCGTGACGCAGGTCGAACTGAAGAATGGCTCCCTTGCCGACGGCTACGACACGAACGCTGACGGCATCATCGACAAGCTCTACATCGACGTCGACGGAAACGGCGCCTTCGACGTGCTCGTCGCTGACTTCGACCACGACCAGGGCTTCGACCACATCGCCACGGATGCGGACGAGGATGGCGCGTTCGACGGCTGGCTGCCCGCCTAAACGCCACACTTCGTCACGGGCCCCGCTGCATCGAGCGGGGCCCGTTGTCGTCCCCGTACGCTGGTGGCGTGCTGACTGTGACCGCCCAACGATGTGCTGCAAGCCCCATCGACCTCGACGACATCCGTGCCGCGCTCGACGAACGAGCCGGCATCATCCTGGCCTCCGGTGTTGACTACCCAGGCCGCTACACCCGATGGGACATCGGCTTCGTTGACCCCATCCTGCGCATCGACGGACGTGGCTTCGAGGTTGAACTCACGGCGCTCCAAGTGCAAGGGGAGATCCCGCTGGCGGCCTTCCGTGCCGCGCTCAGTGCTGTGGAAGGTGTCACGATCGTCGACGATACGTCACGCGTTCTGCGCTTCTCCGTGGCGAATGAGAAGGATGCTGCGATCCCGGAAGAGCAGCGCACCCGCCGCCGCTCAAGCTTCACCGTGCTGCGGAGCCTCCTGGCGGAGCTGCCACCGCATCCCTACCTCGGGTTCTATGGCGCCTTCGGCTACGACCTGGTCCGCCAAATTGAAGCACTGCCAGACCCGGATGGCGGCGAGCAGCGAGACCTCGCGCTGTATCTGCCCGCATCGCTCACCGTCGTAGACCGTGCGCGGGGCGATGCCGAACGGCACGACTTCGTATTCGAGTACCAGGGGCGCTCGACGGGTGACATCCCAGCCGAAACGGTTCGAGGCCCCTACCGGCCCGCCCCCGAGGGCACCGCGCCAAGCCGCGACCACGAGCCGGGGGAGTACGCGGAGCTCGTCCGCCGAGCCAAGCCTTCGTTCGCGCGCGGCGACCTCTTCGAAGTCGTCCCCGGGCAATCCTTCCGTGCGCCGCTCGCTGCGACGCCCTCTGTCGTGTTCGAGCACCTGACGCTCCACAACCCGGCGCCCTACGCGGCCCTCATGAACCTCGGCCTCAACGAATTTGTCATCTCAGCGAGCCCGGAAATGTTCGTGCGCGTCCAGGGCCGCCACGTGGAAACCGTGCCGATCTCGGGCACGATCGCCCGCGGCAAGGATGCCCTCGAAGACGCCGACCGCATCCGAGAGCTCCTCAACTCCGAAAAAGACCGCTCCGAACTCACCATGTGCACCGACGTCGACCGCAACGACAAGTCGCGCGTATGCGAGCCAGGGTCGGTGCGAATCGCGGGCCGCCGCCAGATTGAGCTGTATTCGAAGGTTATCCACACCGTCGACCACGTGACCGGTACACTCCGCGAAGAGTTCGACGGGCTCGACGCCTTCGCCACCCACATGTGGGCGGTGACCGTCACCGGTGCCCCCAAGATTTGGGCCATGCGGTTCATTGCCGAGCATGAGCGGAGCCCCCGCAGCTGGTACGCGGGGGGCGCTCGGTGCACTTCTCTCGGACGGCTCAGTGAACACGGGCCTCACGATCCGGACCGCGATCGTGCGCGGCGGCGTCGCAGAAGTCCGGGCAGGCGGCACCCTGCTCATGGACTCAGACCCCGACGCCGAAGAGCGCGAGACCGAAATGAAAGCCTCGGCACTACTCGAAGCGATTGCGGCGACGCCAGCATCCATTGCGCGAGACCGTGCCGCGCTTGCGGGTGGGCATGCGCCGGCTGCGCGTTCGACGGGCGCGGGCCGGCGGGTGCTCATGCTCGACCACGAGGACTCCTTCTCGCAGATGCTCGCGGGGTACCTGCGTGAGACCGGGGCTGATGTACGCACGCTGCGTGCCCCGCTCGGCGGCATCAGCAGTGACGTGCTCTCGGCCTCGCTTGATGCCTTCGAGCCGCACCTTGTCGTCATGTCACCGGGACCGGGAAGCCCGAGCGACTTCCGCGACGCCGAGACGCTCCGTGAGCTCGACGCGCGCGGTGTTGCCGTCTTCGGTGTGTGTCTCGGACAGCAGGCCATTGGCGAGTACTTCGGCGGCACGCTTAGCCAGCTCGACTATCCGCTGCATGGCAAGGAACGCGAGGCCGTGCTCGTGGAGTCCGGCTTCCTGACGGGCCTCCCGGAGCGATTCGAGACCGGCCGCTACCACTCGCTCTACATTGACCCGGCGACGTTCCCTGCCGACCTCATGCTTGTCGCGAGTGACGATGACGGCATCCCGATGGCGATTCAGCACCGCACGAAGCCGTTCTACGCGGTGCAGTTCCACCCGGAATCGCTCATGACCCTGCGCGACGACACCGGGCGCACCATTATCGACCGGGTGCTTGCGATGCTCGACGACTGAGCGTGCACAAATGGCAGTATTTGGGGCTTCGAGGCGTGGTGCGCCTCGAAGCCCCAAATACTGCCATCAACGCACAACGCCAACGGCAATGCTGCGGCTAGCGAAAGATGATCGTCCGGTTGCCGTCGAGCAGCACACGGCGCTCCGAGAACCACTTCACGGCCTGTGTAAGGCTCAGCGACTCCTGGTCTTCACCGATTGCCATGAGCTGCTGCGGCGTGCGCGTGTGGTCGACGCGAACCACGTTCTGCTCGATGATCGGACCTTCGTCGAGATCGCTCGTGACGAAGTGAGCGGTCGCACCGATGAGCTTCACACCGCGCGCGTGCGCCTGACGGTACGGATTCGCGCCCTTGAAACCAGGGAGGAACGAGTGGTGGATGTTGATCGCGCGGCCAGCGAGTGCGTCACACAGCTCGGGGGAGAGGATCCGCATGTAGCGCGCGAGGATGACGAGATCGATCTGCTCCTCGTCAACGATCTCGAGCACGCGGCGCTCAAACGCGTCCTTCTCCTCGGGCGAGTTGATCGCCTGGTGCTCGAATGGGATGCCGTAGAACGCGGCCATATTCTCGAGCACCGCGTGGTTCGCCATGATGCGTGGCACCTCAATGTTGAGGTGGCCGGAACGCTGCCGGTACAGGAGATCGTTCACGCAGTGCCCCGCCTTCGTAGCGAGGATAAGCGCGCGTGTCGGCTTGGAGCCGACGACGAGCTCAATGCGTGCTTCGTAGCGAGCGGCGACGGGTGCGAGGGCCGCGTCGATGACCGAACGCTCCGCCTCGGTGCGGAACTCGATGCGCATGAAAAAGCGGTCCGTGTCAGTGGAGGAGAACTGCTGCAGTTCGAGGATGTTGCCCTCAACCTCGACGATCGATCCCGTCACGGAGTTCACGATTCCAGGACGGTCGGAGCACTGGAGGGTGAGGATCCACCGCTCGTCGGTGCGTTCAGTCGGGATGCCGCCGGTGAGAAGGGTTTGCGCTCGTTCAGTCACCCGCCCAAGCCTAGCCGCGTGACGCTGAAGCCTGCGGATTCACGGACCTGCGCGTTCGCGGAGCGCGAGCGAACTGTCTTATCCCGTGCCATTGTTTGGTGCGCCAACTACACTCGATGCGGCTGGGCGACCCGCCTTGCCCCCGACGTGCCGGCGAGCACGCAGTCGAACCGAAAGTTCTCGTGACCGACGCAAGCACCGCCAATTCGAACCGCACCAAGCTGCCCTTGGCCGCACTCATCGCACTCTCGTGCTCGACATTCTTGTCGGTCACGATCGAAATGCTCCCGACGGGCCTCATGCATTACATGGCGCCAGATCTCGGTGTCACAGAGGCGCAGATCGGGTACCTCATGACGATGTACGCAGCGTGTGTGGTCGTCACGAGTACGCCGCTCACGCACTGGCTCCGCAACGTCCCGAGGCATGTTCTCCTGATCGGCGTCATGATCGTGTTCGGTATTGGTTCGTTGGGTACGGCGCTGGCACCGAATTATCCGCTCATTGTTGCGAGCCGTCTCGTTGCTGGTGTCGCGCACGGTGTGTTTTGGGCGAGCGTTGCCGGTTACACCTCGCTCATCGTGCCGAAGGATCAACTCGCGAAGGGCATCTCCATCACGCTCGGTGGCGGCTCCACTGCGTTCGTGCTCGGCGTGCCGCTCGGAACGTTCCTTGGGCAGATGCTCGGGTGGCGGATGGCATTTGCGGTCGTCGTGGCGCTGGGTTTCCTTGTCGCTGCGATCCTTTGGAAGCTGCTGCCGCGCGTGGACCATCTGTCGGACGAGTTTCACACGTCCCCGATCGAGGTGGTTGCGGCACCGACTGGTCCGGGTGCGATCGAACAAGAGTTTTCACCAAAGCGTCGTCGCTTTGTGGTGCGCCCAAAGTCGATGCCAGCTGTCGCGCTGGTGAGTACGCTCACGGGCATCACGATGTTCTCCCAGTACGCGTTCTATTCCTATGTCTCGCCGTTCGCCACCGGGGTGATTCAGATCCCGGAGACCTACCTCGCGGTTGCGCTGTTTTCGTATGGTCTGCTCTCGGCGGTCGCGACGGGGGCATCGGGGTTCTTGTTTGGGCAGCGAACGAAGCTCGGCATCGTCACCAATCTTGGCCTTTGCGTCGTCGTTGGCGCGATCATGCTGTGGCTTGCGCCAGGCCTCCCTATCTTTGGTCTTGCTGCGCTCGCGGTGTGGGGGATGGCGATGGGGTTCTTGCCGCCGCTGTTGCAGTCGAGCATTCTGATGGTTGCGCCGAGTAAATTCCGCGATCTCTCGACTGCGATCTACTCGAGCGCTTTCAACATTGGTATCGGTGGCGGCGCGCTCGTGGGTGGGCTCATGCTCACGCACCTCGGCATCATGTCGTTGCCGACGTTCTTCCTGAGCGGGATGGCAATCGCCCTCGTCGTCGCGCTCGCGGCCGGCCGGATGCTCGAGGCCGGGCGGGCACGCGTCGCGGATGGCGCTACCGGGAGCTAGTCGGTGCTCGCTAGACCCCACACGAGGTCGATTGTCGGCGTGCCGTCGTCCGATCACGCAATCTGGACGCGCATCGCGTTCTGATAGATCGGGACGGTGGTCGAGCTTCCGTCGACATTCTCGACATGGGCGCTGCCTCCGCTGAGTTCTGCACTGTGGAGCGACGTGATCGTGAGCGTCGGTTGCTCGGTGACTTCGACTGACAAGGCGAACTTGATGGTCTCGTTGTGAGACCACAGCTGACACGAGCGCGAGTTCGTGGCAGCGTGTTCTTCGCAGTTGCGTTGCTTGTCGGCAAAGCTTGTCTAGACCGCATCGGTGAAGTCGCGCATTGGGTGTGCTCGTCACGGTGAGGATCCGGTGGTCGGGCAGCGCCTCGAACTTGTCGCTATTCAGCAAGCCGGGGAGCAGGGTGACAGTGCTCGGTTCCGTGTGCGGGTCATTCCATGCAGATTGGGGCCGTTCGATGGGGTGTACGCCAGCATGTACGAAGACATCGTGCGCTGGGGCCAGAACGTCGCGTCTCGAGCTTCTGAATTTGCAAGCTCTGTGCGCACGCTGCCGATCGTAAGGTAGTCACCGACATCACTGGAGACCGTGACATCGCCACTTAACTGCTCGCTCGTCCGCATGAGCTGCCAGCGGTCGTTCTCGAGTGCCACGGTGATGACGTGCTCGTGCGTGGCCCCCGCCAACGAGACGGTGACGGGCACATTGATGACCTTATCGCCTGGATGTTCCGCCTCACGCTTGCCCATCGCTACGATCGTGATGCGTTCCACCGCATTCGCGAGCATGTCGTTGGCTCGCTGCCACGTCGACTGTTCGCTTGCGGCGTCCGGAACAAACTCGGATGCTCGCGACGAGCGCCAGTATCGCCCCGAGCACGATGAGGCTGGCACGCAAGCGTGTTCGCTGATACCGGCGCTCCGCCTGCTTCTCGAATCACTCGAGCTCGCGCTCGTCGGTCTCCTCACCCAGCGCTGCGGCGCGCTCGGCCTTAAGCTCTGCTCCCATGTCACGAACGCTATGCCTGCTGGGGCGTTCGTCATCATCGCACGGGGTGATGGCAGCTCCGACCGGGAGGGGGTCAGCGCCCCAAGCGTAGAACTCTGGTCGGAACGATCTCGCACAGCTAAGAGACCGCGCAATCTTCGTGAAAGAGGATGTCGTCGCCTGCGATTCGGAAGGCACAGGTGGTCTCCGTGAAGAAGTCCCAGCGGTCGGTCACGGTGTCGCCTGACGGCGCCGGGTGAGTGTGGTCGACCACGGGTGGCGAAATGTGGGCCAGGCCGTCCTTCCCGAGGGCCGCTTCGGGCGGCGTGACCACTTCGAGACTGTCGCCGGTGTTCACGAGGTGCTCAAAGGGGCATCCGTTCGCGCGAACGTAGTTCCCGGCCTCGAGACAGTCATTGAACTGGTCGAGGTAGTGCTCGGCGAGCGCCGGAGGAAAATCCCCGCTGTAGCCATCGGGCAACGTCAGCTCGATCGTGCCGCCATCTGCGGCGAGCATGACCTCGTTCGCTTCATGCTGAATGAGGCTGCTCTCGGGTCGCGTGACGGGGTAGTTGCCGGGGTACGCGACGACCTCCAGCGAGACAAACACCTGGTCGGTCTCCGTGTGATCCCATTCGATCGTGGGCCACACAACGTTGTCCGCATCGAGCCCGACATTGAAGTTGTGGAGGACGGGCGACCGGACGCTTGCGTGGACGAGGAGCGGAGCGGTGACTCGGATTCGTTCATCGGCCATTCGCTCGAGTTGGAACGAGCCGTGCCCCTGCGCCTCGTAGAGGTTATAGGCGACGTGGGCGGTGGCAGAAGTGGGGGAGTCCACGGTCACGTTGAGGTCGGTGACCTCCAGCCCGTGCGTTGCCGTGCGGAGTCGGGCATCTACCTCGTCGCGAACATCGGAAGACATCGCGTCCTGAGCGGTGAGCGAGACCACGAGATCAGCGTCCAACGTGGCCAGCGCCTCGAGATACGACTCGGCTGCCGCCGTGAATTCTCGCTCCTTGAACCAGCTTTCAACCGGGCGCCAGAGCAGGACGAACGCCAGCAGAAGGATCACGATGAGGGCGAGGATGCGTCGCCGGTGACGTCGACGAGCCGCTTCGGTTGTTGGAGCGACTGCCATACACGGGATCTTATGACGGTGGCCGGTTTGGCGAATCAATCAGTCGAGTGATTGTGCCGAGCTTCAACGCATACGCGAGAGGTCCTCGGACGCGGTCGTACAGGTCGAGATAGGGGGGGGATGTTCTGTGCCATGCCTCTGATATGCGAGGTGGGCACCGAACATCCCACCTTGAGCGTGTTGAACAGGTATCAACGATCGACAGCGCG
The DNA here is from genome assembly GCF_001570905.1 of [Zimmermannella] alba NBRC 15616. GTDB lineage: Bacteria > Actinomycetota > Actinomycetes > Actinomycetales > Microbacteriaceae > Pseudoclavibacter > Pseudoclavibacter albus. The sequence continues at coordinate 26,807 of NZ_BCSO01000016.1, forward strand.
GTGTCGGGAATACACGAAACGTCCCACCTGCGAGGTCGGGACGTTTCGTGGGTGGGGTCAGCCCGTCGATGAGTGACCATGTGGTGCCGCTCGTGATCTATAGCGACTCACTGTCAGTTGAGTCAGATCTGCAGTTCGATGTCGAACTTGTCACCAACAAGCTCGTGTAGACGCTGGGCGAGTTGCTCGCCTCGTTTCTCCCACTCGGGTTTTGAACCGGGCGGGAAAAAGTCTCCCGTTTCGTAGTCCGAGTAACGGGTGAACTCGTCGCACCACGCTTCAAGGTCTGCAACAAGTTCATCGCCAAGCAGTCCTCGCCAGTCAACGGTTCCCCACGAACCCAGCCAGCACGCGTCAGACAAAGGCCACGACATCCCATAGTCTGCCTGCATCCGCAGCATGATTCGCCCCCGAGAGTCGCGGGGAGGCCCCTCTGGGTACGGTTCTTGGCTGACTTGGTTCTGGTTCATTTGCAATGTGGGCTCGAGGAGGTTCGGAACGAGGTGATGACGACCCGATTATCCATCGAAACGATGACGCACGGATAGATCGTTTCCACCACGGCACCGTCAGGGTTTTTGAACTGCACAGGAGGCGGGTACCACCGTGCTTCTGTGTTTTCATCTCGATGGGAACGGTCAAGACATTCATCTCGGGCAGGACGCAGCCCTCTCGCTCCCGACGCTGACAGTTCGCCTGGCCCAGACGACGACGTCCTCAAGGCGCGCTAAACTCGACCTGGCCGCGACTGGCGTTCGGATGGATCACCATCGGGGAGCGGCTCCAACGGATTCCGAGCCGCACGCCTGGGCTCGCCGGCACGTTCATTCCGTAGTGCCCAACCGTTTGGAGCAACGCATGTCCAACGCTTTCACCCAGCCCCTGGCTGAGCTCGACCCCGAGATTCAGGCCGTCCTCGACAAGGAGCTTGCCCGCCAGCGTGGCACGCTCGAAATGATTGCGAGCGAGAACTTCGTCCCCCGCGCCGTTCTTGAGGCCGTCGGTTCGGTGCTCACGAACAAGTACGCCGAGGGCTACCCGGGCCGCCGCTACTATGGTGGCTGCGAAGAGGTCGATGTCGCTGAGTCGCTCGCCATCGAGCGCGCCAAGGCTCTCTTCGGTGCCGAGTTTGCGAACGTCCAGCCCCACTCGGGTGCTTCGGCAAACGCTGCCGTCCTCCACGCCATCGCCCGCCCCGGCGACACCATCCTCGGTCTCTCGCTCGACCACGGCGGCCACCTCACTCACGGCATGAAGATCAACTTCTCGGGCCGTCTCTACAACGTTGTTGCTTACGGCGTGGACGAGAACACGAGCCTCGTCGACATGGACGAGGTGCGTCGCCTCGCCGTTGAGCACCAGCCGAAGGTCATCATCGCTGGTTGGTCGGCCTACCCGCGTCAGCTCGACTTCGCGAAGTTCCGCGAGATCGCTGACGAGGTCGGCGCCACGCTCTGGGTCGACATGGCACACTTCGCCGGTCTCGTCGCCGCTGGCCTCCACCCGAGCCCGGTCCCGCACGCCCACGTCGTCTCCTCGACCGTCCACAAGACGATCGGCGGCCCCCGCTCGGGCTTCATCCTCACGAACGACGCCGACATCGCGAAGAAGCTCAACTCGGCCGTCTTCCCGGGCCAGCAGGGCGGCCCGCTCATGCACGTGATCGCCGGTAAGGCCGTCGCCTTCAAGCTCGCCGCCACGGACGACTTCAAGGACCGTCAGGCCCGTACCCTCTCGGGTGCGAAGCTTCTCGCCGAGCGTCTCCTCCAGGACGACGTGAAGAACGCGGGCATCACGCTGCGTTCGAACGGCACCGATGTGCACCTCGTGCTCGTCGACCTCCGCGACGCCGCGATCGACGGCAAGCAGGCCGAAGACCTCCTCCACCAGGTCGGCATCACCGTGAACCGCAACTCGGTGCCGAACGACCCGCGCCCGCCGATGGTCACCTCGGGCCTTCGCATCGGCACCCCGGCTCTCGCCACCCGCGGCTTCGGTGACGAAGAGTTCCGTGAGGTTGCCGACGTCATCGCCCTCGCCCTCCTCCCGAACCCGGACATCGAGTCGCTGCGTGCCCGCACGAAGGCACTCGCCGACAAGTTCCCGCTCTACGAGGGCCTCGAGCAGTGGTAGCCGCGAAGCTCGACGGGAAGGCGGCCGCTGCCGCCATCAAGGATGAGCTTCGCGAGCGTGTCGCGCGGCTGGTTGAGGCCGGGAAGACCCCCGGCCTCGCCACCGTGCTCGTCGGTGACGACCCGGGTTCGCAGTGGTATGTCGCAGGCAAGCACCGTGACTGTGCAGAGGTGGGCATCGCCTCCATCCGCGTCGACCTGCCGGAAACGGCAACCCAGGAGGACGTTGAGGCAGCGATCGATCAGCTCAACGCTGACCCGGCCTGCACTGGCTACATCGTGCAGCTCCCGCTCCCGAAGCACATCGACCAGGACGCCATCATTGGCCGTATTGACCCGGCCAAGGACGCTGACGGCCTCCACCCGACGAACCTCGGCTGGCTCGTGCTCAACGTGAACGACGACATCACGACGCCGCTGCCGTGCACCCCCCGCGGCTGTCTCGAACTCCTCGAGCGCAACGGTGTCGAGCTTGCCGGCAAGCACATCGTCGTCATCGGCCGCGGCATTACGGTGGGCCGCCCGATGGGCCCACTCGCTACGCGCCGTGAGCACAACGCGACGGTGACGCTCTGCCACACGGGCACCCCCGATATCGGTGCGATCGCCCGTCAGGCTGACATCATCGTGGCCGCCGCTGGTGTCCAGGGCATCGTGAAGCCCGAGTGGGTCAAGCCCGGTGCCGCGGTGCTCGATGTGGGCGTGAGTCGTGCCATCGACCCGGAGACGGGCAAGTCGAAGGTTGTTGGTGACGTCGACCCGGCAGTGTGGGAGATCGCTGGCCACATCTCGCCGAACCCCGGCGGTGTGGGCCCGATGACTCGCGCGCTCCTGCTCAAGAACGTCGTCGAGATGGCCGAACGCCAGGCCTAGCCTCGCACCACCCGCCAGCAGAGGCGGCTCCGGCTCCCTCCGTGCGCCTCGGACCCGTCCTCTGGCTGTGCCTTTTCTGCGCCAAATGGTTGGTGCGGTGCCACATATGGCACCGCACCAACCATTTGGCGCAGATTTGTTGTGGTGCGTGGGTGCGTGGGTGCGGACGGCGGCGGGCCGGACGCGGCGGTCACGGCGGGGAGCCGGGCGGGATGCGATTACAGCTCGCGGCGGGCACCAGCCGCGGAGGACACCTCGTAGACATCCGGTGCCTCCCAACCGTGCTCCGCGTAGCCCTCGGCAAGGTCCGCACGGAACGCAGGAATCGCATCCACCGGCATGAGCGCAAACACCGAACCGCCGAGGCCGGAGCCCGTCACGCGAGCACCGCGTGCGCCGTGGGCGCGCGCGAGGTCAACCGTGAACTCAATCCGCTCGGTCGAGACGCCGTAATCTTCGCGCAGTGACGCGTGCGACTGGTCGAGGATGTCCGCGATTGCGTTCGGGCCGTCCGTGCGCAGCACCCGCGTGAACTCGAGCACGCGCGTGATCTCGGTGATGATGTGGCGGGCACGGCGGTAGACGCGCTCGTCCATCTCGACATCCGAGGCCTCAAGGTCTTCAAGACGCAGCTCGCGCAGCGACTGCACACCGAGGAGTTCCGCCGCGCGGGCGCAGTCGACACGGCGTTGCTCAAGCTCCTGCGACCAATTGCGGTGCGACTCGCGCGTGTTCACGATGACCGACTGGAGCTGCGAAGCGGCAAGGTTCGGCACGTCAATCACAGACACGTCATTGCCGCGCGCATCGAAGAAGACGTCCTTGTCTTCCTCCGAGTACAGGCAAATGATGTGGTCGGTGAGGCCAGTCTGCGCGCCAGCTGCCTGCTGCTCGACGCGCTGCGCGAGGCAAGCAAGGTCGAAGGGGCGGATGTTGAGCTGCCACAGCTCGGAGAGCGCCGTGCCGAGGGCTGCGCAAATCGAGGCCGAGGAGGACAGGCCACCGCCAATGGGGAGCTCCGTCGAAAGGAAAACGTCAAGGCCCGTGCCGAGGAACACCGACGGATCCGGGTCGTCGCTCGTGTCAGCTGGGGGGTTCTCACGGCCGTATTCGAGCACCGCCCACACCATGCCAAGCGGGTACGCCTTCCAGGATGCCGTCGGGCCGCTCGGGGTGATCGAAGCGAGCTCTGCCTCGGCACGTTCCGGCACGAGATCTGTGGCCACCGTGATCTTGCCGTCAGTCCGGGTCGCGACCGCAACCGCGGTGCGCAGCTCAATACCGAAACCGAAGCCGAGACCATCCTGCTCATCCGTGTGATCACCGATGACGCTCACGCGGCCCGGGGCAGACCACACGCCCTGCGGGTCACGGGCAAACGCCTCACGGAAGCCCTGAGCAACCTTGAGATTGAGTTCGCGCGACATAGGATTTCAGCTCTCTCACGGGGCAGCGCGTGCCAGCACGCTCCACGAATCTGTGCATACCTGGATGCAGGCAGCACTTCTGAGACTACGCGCTCTCGCTGACGAAACGCGCGGTTCACGCCAAAGAGTGCTACGGCTCAACTCGTGTGGCCATGGTGCCGCACCATCGTCGTTCTTCGAACAGCCACATATTATCTGGGCCCGCTGACCTTCAGCACCGCGCCGAGATCAGCTGCGAATCTCTCGCTGAGACGGCGAAGCGGTGACGCACCCGTCACTGCTCAACCGCTCCCGAGACGGACCGACCGACACAGTTGCTGTGCGTTCCTTTTCTGTGGGCACAACGTCGGAAAGGCGCAGCAATGAACGAACAGATCACCCTCGACACAGCCCCCGAAGTTAGCTTCGCGGAGCTCGGCGTCCCCGCCCGTCTCGTGAACGCCCTCACGAAGCTCGGCAAATCCAACGCCTTCCCCATTCAGATCGCCACGCTCCCGTCGACGCTTGAGAGCCGCGATGTCCTCGGCCGCGGCAAGACTGGATCCGGGAAGACACTCGCGTTCTCGATCCCGCTCGTGTCCCGCCTCTCGGACGAACTCGCCGGTGGCGCTCGCCTGCCCGGGCCGACTCGAAGACCTCATGAAGCAGGGCATCGTGAAGCTCGACGCCGTGGAGATCGCCGTCCTCGACGAGGCTGACCACATGGCTGACCTCGGCTTCCTGCCGGGCGTAGCCCGGTGAATCGAGACCACCGGCGCGTCTCAAGACCTCACGCGTCGAAGCCGACCGCCTCGCGGAATCCCTTCGAGGCGGCGAGCTTCGCACCGAGTTCGCCAACACGCACGCGCAGCTCCTTGTCGCTCGTCACCACGAGCACATGACCTGCGCCCGCACCAGCATCCCGAAGCTCCGCAATGAGGTGCTCGGTGACCCTCACAATGTGATCGTCGCCTGCGCTGGGGGAACGGTGCACGTGGACGAGCCCGTCGCGGCCGCGGTCAGCACGGCACGCAGCTCCTTCAAGCACGAGGTGCACCTCGGGCCAGACACGCGCCGCATCCAGTCCGAAGAGCTCTGCCGGGAGCCCCTCGGCGAGCAGTTCGTGGATGCGGTCGATGAGCTGTTCGCTCGCACCAGCCCGGTCTCGCCACCAGCCATCCGGCACTGAACCAACAAGGTTTGCGGTGTCGATGACGATGCGGGGCCGGGCAACGAGGAGTGACCGAAGATTCGGCCATGCCCGCCCGAATGCGGGGTGGAGCGCGAGCCGCTCAACGTGGTCGGGGCGCACCCAGGCGATCCCGGCGCTCTCTTCGTCTCCGGGCCGAGCCTCGACGGTGCGAGTGGTCTCACCGAGCACGGTCGTGTACCGCCAAAATCCGAGATCCAGCACGTGGCTCGCAAGCGGGGAAACTGCATCCGCCGGAACACAGCTCTCTTCTTCAGCCTCACGCAGCGCGCCCGCAACCGGCGACTCGTCAGCGTGGATCGCGCCGCCGGGGATGCCCCAGGTATCGCCGTGGTGGCTCCAGACGGCCCGATGCTGCAAGAGCACCCCTCGCGAGCGGTCGATGAGGAGGAGTCCCGCTGCGCCGTGGCGTCCCCAGACGCGCTCGCCGTTCGGACCTTCGGTCCAGCCTTCGCCAGAGTCTGGCGGGAGGGGAGTGGACGGCCCACGCGGGGGTTCGGCCTGGATGCCGGCCCCGTAGCCCGGGACGTGGTCGATGAGTTCAGCCTCGAGGGGCGGCTCGCCCGGCAGCACGCGCTTCGTGTCGTCGTGTGACTCGTGCATCCGGTTTCCTCCTCGTGCTGTCACGGTACGTGATGGAGGTGACGAAATTGCGAGAACGGGCGAGGACTCATAACGTTGATGCCCCAAGGTGTGAAGGAGCCCGATGCGCGAGCAGCCCGATACGCGAGCCATCGACGTTGTGGGCGGCCGCAGTACTCAGCGCACGCCGCAGCATCGGCTCGTTACCGTCCTCGGGCCCGCATTCGTCGCCGCCGTTGCCTACGTTGATCCGGGCAACTTCGCTGCGAACTTCGCGGCCGGTGCCGAACACGGCACGCTTCTGCTGTGGGTGCTCATCAGCGTCAACCTCGCCGCCTGTGTCGTACAGTTTCTCGCCGCGAAACTCGGCTATGTCACGGCGCGATCCATTTCTGAGCTCGTCGGCGAACGCCTCGGCCCGATCGGACGCTGGCTCTTTTGGCTGCAGGCCACCCTCGTCGTGATCGCCACGGACATCGCCGAGGTGATCGGCGGCGCGGTCGGGTTGTACCTGCTGGTCGGCCTCCCGCTCCCGATCGGCGGCGTCGTGACCGGTGTCGCCTCGCTCGCGCTACTCCTCGTCCACACACGCTGGGGTCAGGAAGCGTTCGAGCGGATGATTCTTGTGCTGCTCCTGCTCATCCCGATGGGATTCCTCGCCGGGCTCGTGCTGCATCCGCCGATGCCCGACGAGCTGCTTGCGGGGCTCGTGCCCCGCTTTGCGGGCGTGGACACGGTGCTCCTCGCCGTGGCCATGCTCGGTGCGACGGTCATGCCGCACGTCATCTACCTGCACTCGACGATGGCGCGCGACCGCCGCGAGGCGGGGCGCGCACGTGAAGTGGATGCCGAGGCTGAAGCGCAGCGCGTGCGCCGCTTCCTTTCCCTCACGCGCGTGGATGTCGGGCTCGCGATGGCGGTCGCTGGCAGCATCAACTGCTCGATGCTCATCCTGGCCGCCAGCGCCATGCGTGGTTCACCCGAAGCCGCAAGCCTCGAGGGCATCTTCCGCTCGCTCTCGGACGGTATCGCGCCGTGGGTGGCTGTGCTCTTCGCGCTCGGCCTCACGATCTCCGGGTTCGCGTCCACTGCCGTCGGCGGTCAGGCGGGTGCCAGCGTCATGGATGGACTCCTCCCGCGCGATCTTCCGCTCGTGTGGCGTCGCGTGATCGTCATCGCCCCGGCAGTCGTGCTCCTCATGCTCATCCCGGAGCCGACGGGGCTGCTCGTGCTCTCGCAGGCGCTGCTTGCCTTCGGCATCCCCTTCGCCCTCATCCCGCTCGTCGTCTTCACAAACTCGAGCCGGGTCATGGGCGAGTACCGGAATGGGCCGATCCTTCGAGCGATCGCGTGGGCGATTGCCGTGGTGGTCGTCCTCGTCGACCTCGCACTTGTGGTGATGTCGGCGCTCGGCGTCGGCTAACGGCCGACTGGGCGCGCAGCCTGCGGCCTCTTCGGCTGGCGGTGGTCGTTTCACCTGTCGGCAGCTCAACCATTGGTAGCCACACGCGCCCATTCGCAAAGGCATCGCCCTGTACCCAGCCCCCGAAGACGATCGAGCCGTCCACTCGGATGCTCAAACACCTCGACGTGCGGGTCCGTGATGTCGAGGAACGTCAGGACGCCCACGACCACGGCATTCACGAGGCCAGCAAGACCGAGCCACGTGAGCGTGTGCGACAGCGGGCGCAAAGGTCGCTGTGGCGTGGGAATTGGTGCTGCTGCTGGTGCGCTTATGTTGTCTGCCCTCCACTGCGACGGCGGTTGATGATCCAGAGGATGACCCCCCCACATGCAGCGCGAGGACGCCGAGGGTGATGACGCCGAAGCCGAGCACGAGGCCAGGCACATTCGTTAGGTCGGGGCTAGCGAGGACGTCTGCCGGGTCACCCACCGCGAAGAAGGTGTCCGGGCAGGAGACATTGAGCACCAGGTCGTCCTTGCCGGGTTCGATCGTGCCGACCATATACCAGCTCTGCCCGTCGAGGACGATCTTCCCGGAACGGGTCATGGACGTCGGCACGTGCTGCCCGTCCTGGTTGGTGGTCGTACACGAGGGATGCTGCGTCTGATCGGCAACGTAGATGCCGACTTCCGAGGCGAAACTGTAGTGGGTGCCGCTCACCTGGTACGTCGTGAACTGTGCGGATTCTGGTGAGCGCTCGCCTACGGATCCTGCGACCACCGCGAAGAGGACCATGCCAAGCCCGGTGATCACCGCGCCGCAGATGGTCAGGGCCTTGCCTCAGCGGCGGGCGGCGCGACGACGGGAAGGTGCACCCGTGGGTGCCTCACGACGCGGTGCCCTTTCTCACGGCGGCTCCTGTCTGCGCTGCTACCGCGTGGATGTGGCGGGAAGCGAGGAAGTCCCCAACTCACGTGAAGGAACGCCTCACACCAGCTCATCGTTGTGACCCGAAACGACGAAGGGCCCAGGAAAACACTCCTGAACCCTTCGTTCGCGGTGGGCCCAGTGGGGCTCGAACCCACGACCCGCGGATTAAAAGTCCGATGCTCTACCAACTGAGCTATAGGCCCTGACCGACTAACGGCCTCGTCTAGCGTACAGGTCTAGCGGCGGTGCGATGCTCGGGAGCTGTTGTCCTCGTCATCGTCGCGAAGCGTGTCGATCGCGATCGTGCCAAGATCGTCGTCGTCATCATCAATGTCGTCGCTGTCGAGATCGAGCGCCGGCGCAGACGCCACGGTTGCCCGACGCGGAGCGGGACGACCGGTGCCAATCTCGCCATCACCGTCGAGGCCAACGCCAACGAGGTCTTCGATCGTGCCTTCCTCAGGTTCCGTGGCACGGCTCGCCAGGACGCGCTTCGGGAAGCGGGTCTTCGCCTGCTGCCACCAGAGGTGACCGAAGACACTGGCCGCGATCGCGAGGAGGAGGGCGATCCACGGCCCAATGAGGATAAGTGGCTGCCCGTTCGCAGCATCCGAGCGCAGGAACGCAAAGAGGAACAGCCACACCGTGCCGATGACACTCGAGACACCGAGGAGTCGGATGTGCTTGCCGAGCATCAACGCAGGACGGATCGCCCGCACCACGAGCGCAATGATGAGGAGCACTGTGGGGAGCGTCGAGAACAGGCCAAAGAGCGCATTGCCGACGAGGCTGAACTGGGTGGCCTTGCCGAGCTCGCCGAGCGAGACGCCGACGAAGAGCAGCTGCCACATGGAGAGGTGGTCGATGACCCGTGAGAGTGGCGGCTCCGCGTTCCACCAGGGCAGCAGGCTTGCGATGATGAGACCCGCGGCGAGGGCAGCGGCGAGGATGCGGCCGCCGGTGGTCGCGGGACGCGGCGAGGCGCTGCGTTCCGAGGCTGCCGCGCGGGCTGCGCGACGGGTTCGGGGAGACTCGTTCATGGGCACCCGGACACCATAGCTGCCAAGGATGACCGATCGGTTGGGGCGCACCACATCCGCGTGCGTTCGCATTTCTCACCGAAAGCGCGCACACTGGATGCCGCCCAATGACGAAGGAGTGGCGTGACCGAACGATTCCACCGGCCGATGCGTGTGCCCGCGGAAGCATTTGACGCTTTCGTGGGTGGCGCCGACCCGGCGGTGTCGAGTCGCGTTGCCCACGACACGGCCGCTGCGCTGTTGCACCGTATCCGTGGCGGGAGCGACCCGGCCGCTGTGGAGCGGCTCGTCGCCTACACAGATGACCGCGGGATCGACGAGTTCGCGGAGCTGTGGTCGAAGGCTGCGGCGCATTCACTGCCGGGTGCGCTCTGGCGCTTGTATGTCATCCGAGCCGCCGTTCGACATGACGCGGATGGCGCGGCGTATCTCTTTGAGCTCGGCGTGCAGGACGACGCGAGCGTCAACCCGGCGATTGCCGGCGCCCCGACGCCGAGCGGGCCGCGGGAGCTGGAACTCCTCATCGACGAGATCCTCCGTGGCGCGTTCGTGGGCGACTTTGAGCTGGCGCTTGAACGGGCGGCCGCGTTCTGCCGGATCATGTCCCGCGGAGCGCTCGAGACGGCATCCCGCCAGGAACGTTCGGAAGTCGTGGATTGGGATGCGTGGCGTAGCGCGAGCGGCGTTGCGGGGGAGCGGGACACGCTTCGTGCTGCGCGCTACCTCGAGTATGCGGATGATCTTCACCACGCCGCCCGCCGCTGGGCCCGCGGCGAGCTCGACTAGACTCGGCCAGCCAGGCCCCGCGTATCCCATCTCCATCCCTATCCCACCCACCACACACGGTTCAGGTCGCAGTTTCGACCTCAGGTGGCGCGACCTAGGGTCGAAAGTGCGACCTGAGTGTGGGGAGGGGGTGGTTGGGAACGTGCGCGAGGGAGACATGGCGGAATGGGATGGGGGCGACGCGCGCCTTGACGGATGGGCTGTGATCGTTAGACTCGTGCAGGCCGGGCCGCAGTAACCCCGGGCTCCAACTTCTGCCGCTACGAGCGGCCACTCGCCGAGAGGCGTTCTGCGGTCCGGCTTTTTCGCGCCCAAGAGCGCCGCGCTCCACGACCTTCCCCGCCGACGCGCACACCTCATCTCTCCGCTCAGGTCGCAGTTTCGACCTCAGGTGGCGCGACCTAGGGTCGAAACTGCGACCTGAGCGGGGG
>NZ_BCSO01000017.1 GCF_001570905.1 [Zimmermannella] alba NBRC 15616
GGGCCGGAACGATCACATGATCGCTCCGGCCCGCCGTTCTTGTGGTTGTTACGCCTCGCTTGGGCGGCGGAAGGCGTTGAGGTCGACGACGTCCGAGTCGATTGCAGGCTTGGCGTCCGCATCCTTCTCGGCGTCCTCGGCTCCCGCTTCGGCGTCGTGCTCCTGTTCGGGGACCTTGGAAGCCGCGTTGTCTTTGTCCTCGAGGTCTTCGTCGTCGGCGAAGAGGCCGCTCGCGTCGACCGGGTCGTGCACGCTCGGCACCTCGGTCTTCGCTTCGGCGTTGGGAGCCTCGACAGCTTCTGCCTCCTCGACGCTGTTGGCGGTGTCCTCCGTGTCAGTCTCATCTGGCGTGGCGTCGCCCTGGACCTCGGCAGGATTCGTCATCCGGCCGGGCACCTCGTAGTAGTTGTAGAGCACGTCTTCCTCGGCCGGGCTGAGGTTCTGGTCAATCTCCGTGCTCGGCGCGCTCGTGATCGTCTCCTTCGAGTAAGGGACGATGAGGCGCTTGCCGTCGAGGACGGCCTCGTCGAGGGGAAGGAAGTATTCCTTGGTGCCAAACAGGCCCATCTTCACCGTGACCCAGTTCGGCTCCTGGCTCTGGTCGTCAATGTAGACCTGGCCAACCTTGCCCGCGCGCTCGTCGCCCGGACCGTACACCGCCGACTCAAACAGGCGCGTGAGGCGCTCTTCACGCAGGCGTGCCTCCGGGTCGTCCTCGGGGGCCGCTTCGTCAACAACGGGGGTCGGTGCGCTCGGGATGAGGTCGTCGTCGCTGACGTCCTGGCCGGTCTCGGCAGCTTCAGGGATGTCATCCGAGTCGTAGATCGTGCCGTCGTCGGCGCGTTCCCCAGGGATCTCGTTGGAGACATCGGTCGAGTCGGCGTTGTCGGTGCCCTCTGCCGCGGTGGCATCGTCTTCGATCACGATGGGCTCTGCCAGCTGGGCGGTGTCGTCAAGCTCAGCCTCGTGTGCAGCCGCCTGCTCGCCCGGGAGCGTGTTCGCCGCGGCGTCAACGTCGTGGACGTCGCGCTCGTCGTTCGACTCGTTCATGGTGTCCTCCAGGGGATCAGGACCCCGGTGTTGGGAGATGGTTCATCGAGCACTCTAGTGAGGGTTGTCTTGGGGAAACCCGGATGGGGTAAGCGGTGGACATGGGGGATGCGTCCGTGGTGGTGCTGCCGCGAGTGCAGTGCTCGCTAGGAGACGATAATGCCGATCGGCTCGGTGTCAGGATGCGGGGTCGCGTCGCGGCCACGAAGATCCGGGATGAAGCCCCACGTCACGAGGATGAGCAGGAGCGATGCAATCGCGAAACCGAGGCCCGTGAGATAGCCGCCCTGCGGGCCAATCGCGTCGATTGCGACGCCAGCGATGGCGCTCGAGGCGGCGCCGCCAACGAGCTGGCCCGTGCCCATCCATCCGTACGACTCAGCGGTCTGGCTGAAGCGCACCGAACTCGACACTGCGGCAAAACTGCCCGAGATGAGCGGTGCGCAACCGACGCCCGTGAGGATGAAGGCGACGGCAAGCCACCATGTTTCGTGCCAGAGGCAACACATGGCTGCGCCGATGATGAACGGTACGCAGCGCATGACGAGCGCGAAGGGCGTGACCGGCCGGTGGCCAAAGGCGAAGCCACCGACGATCGAGCCGACGGCGCTGAGGCCGATGATGATGCCGGTTTCGGCGCGGTCGTGGCCGAAGGTGGCGACGACGGCCGTCTCGATTCCCGCGAACACGCCCGTCATGAACAGGCCCAGGATCGTCATGATGAGCACGACCGGGTTCGCAAGCACCGCGCCGAGCGGGTACTTCGAGCGAGGGATACGCACGAGCCCGACCTCGGGGGCCGTCCAGAACCAGGCGCCACCGAGGAACATGATGATCGAGCACAGCAGCACGCCCCACATCGTGGAGCCGAGGAACGCGGTCGTCGTTGCCACGAGCGGGCCGATGACCCAAATGAGCTCCTGCAACGTCGCATCCACCGAGAAGAGCTTCGAGAGGAAGCTTGCGGGCACGACCTTCGGGTAAATCGTGCGCACGGCCGGGGTGATCGGCGGCATCGCGAGGCCGATGAGCGCCGCGAGAACTGCCGAGACCCAGAGGATGTCGGTGAAGAGCGCGAGCCCGGCCAGGCCTAGCGAACACGAAAGGATCGTGACGCCGACCACCAGACGCATGCCGAAGCGAGCCATGAGGCGGCTCGAGAGCGGGCCGGAGATCGCCTGGCCCACGCCCATTGCGGCCATGATGAGTCCCGCCGCCGAGTAGTTGCCGTAGCTCTGTTCGATATGCATGAGGATCGCAAGCGAGAGCATGCCGGCGGGGAAGCGTGCGCACAGCTGCGACGCGACCAGCCGTCCGACGCCTGGTTGGCGGAGCACCTCGAAATACGACTTCATCCGGCTCATCGTAGCTGTGGCAGGCGTTCGCAGGACGAGAACTTCGTTTGCCTCCAGACGGCCGTGGTCCAGGGGTGTGGAGAAGGTCAAAAAATCGAATGTCGGTGGTCTCCCCGACACTGTCGGCGTGGCGAAACAGGAAACCTCTGATGGCAGCGGAAGTTCACGCTTCCGTCGCCTTGCCGAGAGCGCTCACTTGTCCACAAGGGCTGAGCACAACTCGGTGGAGAAGCTGTGGAGAACACACCGTTTATGGGTGGAAACTCGTCATTTCTGTGGAGGAACATGTGGAAAATTACATGCTTGTAAGTCCGCATGTTGTGGTGCTACCTTCGATGAGCACAAGATGTTGTGGTTCATCCGCGGCGGCCTCACGGATCGCCTCTGCGCTCGAGATCCTGTTCGACATCGTCACATCGCCCGCCGGAATCCCTCGTCCCCCCTGCCTTGAGAGTTGGAGTTATCCCATGGCCATCGCCGTCTACAGCAAGCCGTCCTGCGTTCAGTGCACCGCCACCTACCGTGCGCTCGACAAGCAGGGCATCGAGTACGAGGTGTTCGACGTCTCGGTCGACGAGAAGGCGCTTGCTGCGGTGAAGGACCTCGGCTACATGCAGGCTCCTGTCGTCGTCACCGAAGACGACCACTGGTCGGGCTTCCGCCCCGACAAGATCAGCTCGCTCGCATCGCGCGTCGCATAGCGTTCGAAGGGCAGGATTCGCGTGGCGCGTCTCATCTACTTTTCGAGTGTGTCGGGCAACACACGACGCTTCATTGAGAAGCTCGGACGAGAAGCCCAGGCAATCCCGCTGTTCGCAAGGGACGACGAACTCCTTGCTGAAGAGCCCTACGTGCTCGTCGTCCCCACCTATGGCGGGGGCAACGGCCGTGGGGCTGTTCCCAAGCAGGTCATCCGCTTCCTCAACAACCCCTCGAACCGTGCCCTCATTCGGGGTGTGATCGCCGGGGGGAACACCAACTTCGGTGAGGCCTACGGCCTCGCCGGTGACATCATCGCGGCCAAGTGTCGCGTGCCCATGCTCTACCGATTTGAACTCTTCGGCACGCCCGAAGACGTTGACGCCGTGAACCAAGGATTGGACTCGTTTTGGCACAGCCAGCTGCAGACAGCGCCGCACCCGTAACCACGACGCAGGGCGCAAGCTCGGGCATGGACTACCACGCCCTCAACGCGATGCTCAACCTCTACGACGCAGAGGGCAAGATTCAGTTCGAGAAGGACCGCGAAGCCGCCCGCGAGTACTTCCTGCAGCACGTCAACCAGAACACGGTCTTCTTCCACGACCTCGAAGAGCGCATCGAATACCTGCTTGAGAACGACTACTACGAGCGCGAGGTCATTGAGCAGTACGACTTCGAGTTCATCCGCAACCTCCGCGACCGCGCCTTCAAGGCGAAGTTCCGCTTCCCGACCTTCCTCGGCGCCTTCAAGTTCTACACCTCGTACGCGCTCAAGACCTTCGACGGCAAGCGTTACCTCGAGCGTTTCGAAGACCGCGTCCTCATGGTCGCCCTCGGTCTTGCTCGCGGCGACGAGCAGCTCGCCACCGCACTCGTGGACGAGATGATCTCCGGCCGCTTCCAGCCGGCCACTCCCACCTTCCTCAACACCGGTAAGAAGCAGCGCGGCGAGCTCGTGTCCTGCTTCCTCCTGCGCATCGAAGACAACATGGAGTCGATCGGTCGCTCGATCAACTCGGCCCTGCAGCTCTCGAAGCGCGGCGGTGGCGTGGCGTTCTCGCTTACGAACATCCGTGAGTCGGGCGCCCCGATCAAGCAGATCCAGAACCAGTCCTCGGGCATCATCCCGGTCATGAAGCTCCTCGAGGACAGCTTCTCCTACGCCAACCAGCTCGGTGCACGTCAGGGCGCCGGTGCCGTCTACCTCTCGGCGCACCACCCCGACATCATGCGCTTCCTCGATACGAAGCGTGAGAACGCCGACGAGAAGATCCGCATCAAGACGCTCTCGCTCGGTGTCGTCGTCCCCGACATCACCTTCGAGCTCGCCAAGCGCGACGAAGACATGTACCTCTTCTCGCCCTACGACGTCGAGCGCGTGTACGGCGTGCCCTTTGGCGATATCTCGATCACCGAGAAGTACGAAGAGATGGTTGACGACGCACGCATCAAGAAGTCGAAGATCAACGCACGCCAGTTCTTCCAGACCCTCGCCGAGATCCAGTTCGAGTCCGGCTACCCGTACATCATGTTCGAGGACACGGTGAACCGGGCCAACCCGATCGAGGGCCGCATCAACATGTCGAACCTTTGCTCGGAGATCCTGCAGGTCAACACCCCGACCACCTACAACGCAGACCTCTCCTACGCCGAGACTGGTAAGGACATCTCCTGCAACCTCGGCTCGCTCAACATCGCGCAGACGATGGACTCGCCGAACTTCGGCCAGACCATCGAGACCGCCATTCGCGGCCTCACCGCAGTGAGCGACATGTCGAACATCTCCTCGGTCCCCTCGATCGCCAAGGGCAATAGCGAATCGCACGCGATCGGCCTCGGCCAGATGAACCTCCACGGCTACCTCGGCCGTGAGCGCATCTTCTACGGCTCCGAAGAAGCAATCGACTTCACGAACATCTACTTCTACACGGTGCTCTTCCACTGCATCCGCGCCTCCATGTCGATCGCGCGCGAGCGCGGCCAGCGCTTCGCGGGCTTCGAGAGGTCGAAGTACGCCACGGGCGAGTTCTTCGATAAGTACACCGAGCAGGAGTGGGCGCCCGCCACCGAGCGTGTGCGCGAACTCTTCGACGGCATCGAGATCCCCACGCAGGACGACTGGCGTGAGCTCAAGGCACAGGTCGCCGAGCACGGCATGTACAACCGCAACCTGCAGGCGGTCCCGCCGACGGGTTCGATCTCGTACATCAACCACTCGACCTCGTCGATCCACCCGATCGCCTCGAAGATCGAGATCCGCAAGGAAGGCAAGATCGGTCGCGTCTACTACCCGGCGCCGTACCTCACGAACGACAACCTCGAGTACTTCCAGGACGCCTACGAGATCGGCTACGAGAAGATCATCGACACCTACGCTGCCGCCACGCAGCACGTCGACCAGGGCCTCTCGCTGACGCTCTTCTTCAAGGACACCGCGACCACTCGCGACATCAACCGTGCGCAGATCTACGCATGGAAGAAGGGCATCAAAACGATCTACTACATCCGTCTTCGCCAGCTCGCGCTCGAGGGCACCGAGGTCGAGGGCTGCGTCTCCTGCATGCTCTAAGGCCGGTCACCTCGACTCGCTAACCTGACTGTCACGACCGCTCGGCGCTGCCGGGCACGCATCCAGCCGACCTCACCCGCCACATCCGAAAGGGTCTCGTCATGAACGCCGAACTCCAGCCCGAGCACGAGCCTGTCTCCGAGGAGCGCGCCCAGCAGGCCGTGCAGTCGAAGAAGGATCACCACCTCATCGACGCCGTCCAGGCCATCAACTGGAACCGCATCCAGGACGACAAGGACGTCGAGGTGTGGAACCGCCTCGTGAACAACTTCTGGCTGCCCGAGAAGGTGCCGCTGTCGAACGACGTCCAGTCGTGGAACACGCTCACCCCGGACGAGCAGACCCTCACGATGCGCGTGTTCACGGGCCTCACGCTCCTCGACACGATCCAGGGCACGGTCGGTGCAGTCTCGCTCATCCCGGACGCCATGACCCCGCACGAGGAAGCTGTCCTCACGAACATCGCGTTCATGGAGTCGGTGCACGCCAAGAGCTACTCGTCGATCTTCTCGACCCTCTCGAACACCCCGCAGATTGATGAGGCGTTCCGCTGGTCGACGGAGAACGAGAACCTCCAGCGCAAGGCGAAGATCATCATGGACTACTACCACGGTGACGAGCCGCTCAAGCGCAAGGTCGCGTCGACGCTGCTTGAGTCATTCCTGTTCTACTCGGGCTTCTACCTCCCGATGTACTGGTCGAGCCACGCAAAGCTCACCAACACGGCCGACCTCATCCGCCTCATCATCCGTGACGAGGCCGTGCACGGCTACTACATCGGCTACAAGTACCAGCGTGGTCTCGAGCAGCTCGACGAGGCGAAGCGTCAGGAGCTCAAGGACTACACCTTCGAGCTACTCTTCGAGCTCTACGAGAACGAGGTCCAGTACACGCACGACCTCTACGACCCTGTGGGCCTCTCGGAGGACGTCAAGAAGTTCCTCCACTACAACGCCAACAAGGCCCTCATGAACCTCGGCTACGAGGCCATGTTCCCGGCCTCGGTCACCGACGTGAACCCGGCGATTCTCTCGTCGCTCTCGCCGAACGCCGACGAGAACCACGACTTCTTCTCGGGCTCGGGCTCCTCCTACGTCATCGGCAAGGCCGTCAACACGGAAGACGAGGACTGGGACTTCTAACCCGCTCCACGCACATCGCAGGGCCCCGCTGAGTTCTCGCTCAGCGGGGCCCTGCGCTGTGTTGAGGTAGTCGAAATCTCGATTCACGGGCCTGCGGCCCGTACTCGATCCGGCGGTGCCGGGCGAAGCTTCGATGTATCGGGACCACCGGCTTCTGGTATCTGCCACCGTTTCGGACGTTTGCCACCGAAGAACCGGTGGCAAACGTCCGTTTCGATGGCAAACACCGTGTTCTGGGCGTCGTTCAGGCGTGGCGGTGATCTCGATATGCTGCTGCCCGGCTACTTGTTCAGCTCACTGGGTGGGGCGTCGCCGGTGCTGGGCGTTTCGTTGGACTGCGGCTTGGTGTGCGCTGCGGGCCGCTGACTCGGCTGCTGCGACGCTGACTGCGGGCCGCGGGGCTGCTGTGCGGCGGGGATCACGATGCCGTTCGGGCGAACTGCCTGCTGTGGCATCTGGCCGGGCATCGGTTGACGTGCAGCTTGCACCGGATTCGCGGCAGCGCGCGCCTTCGAGTTCCGCACTGCGCGGCGGATGATGAACCAGAGCGCGACGCCAAGCACCGCCAGCACCACGAGCAGCGGCAGCATGTAGCCGAGCGCCGCGAGGAAGTAGCCGATGTTGCGGACGAAGTCATTCCATCCCTCCGCGACACCGTCAAAGAACGACTGCGGGCCAGGCTCTTCCACCTCAGCATCCGGGCCAGACAAGCGCACCTTGAGCGTCGACATCGCGACGTCATCCTTGAGCGTCTGAAGCTGCGCCTTCAAACCATCAAGTTCCTCCTGACGGGTCGAAATCTCCTTCTCGACCGCGAGCATCTCGTCGACCGTCTTCGCCTGCTCCATCATCGTGCGCAGCGATGCAATCGACGACTCGAGCGTCTTCACACGAGCCTCAGTGTCCGCCACCTCGAGCGTGACGTCCTCCGCCTGGGTTTCGACGCTCGTCACCTGCCCAATGCCGCGGATCGACTCGAGCGTCGCGTCGTACTTGTCTGCGGGAACACGGATCGTGATCGACGAGTAGGAGCTCGAGCCACCGTCCTCACCAGCCGACTCATCCCGGGCCTGGACGTAACCGCCAGCCGACGTCGCAGCCGACTCCACCTGGGCGCGCGCCTCGTCGATGTGCTCGACCGTGATCGACACCGACCCCGTCGTCACCATCTGCCGGTCCAGAACGGTCGCGTTGCTGCCCGAGGTGCTCGAACCGCTCCCGGACGACGCGGAACCGCTGCCCGAGTTCGACGAACCCGCCACGGACGTGTCCTGCTGAGCGGACGGCTGATACGAAGCATCCCCGTGAGAAGTCATGCACGAGGAGAGCGTGAGCGTCGAGGCGCACGCGAGAAGCACAACAGCGGCAAGGCGCCGAAATCGAGGCGCTCGGGAAGAGGCAGTCATGCCACTATCGTCGGCCACCCACTGCACCACGAGCGCCCGCTGGGCCAAGTTGATACAGCTTCCTCAGGAAGCTCGGTGAAAAGTCGGCCTCAGGCAGCTTGACGCGCCAACTCGGGGGAGAGGAGCCTGGCACTGGCGGCTGATTCCCGGAACATTTCGCAGCGCCGCGGGCCGTCTCGCTGCAGAACGCCGCAGCAACGACATCACCTGCCCACCATACGACAGCGGCCCCGCACCAGGATGCAGGGCCGCTGAAACCGCCGAACGGGCGGGAAGCTGCGTGTTACTGCGCGCGCGAGCGCTGGGCCACGAGCGTGGTGCCAGCAACGGTGAGGATTGCGAAGCCAGCCGCGAGGATGCCCTCGCTCGGCGCCTTGGCACCTGCAACCGAGGCGCTCACCTCGTGCTCGGCGTCGCCGCCAGCAGCGTCGAGTTCAGCAGCCTGCACAGGAGCGACTGCGAGCGGCGAAAGCGCCACCGCAAGAGCACCACCCGCAACAAGAGCGGCCAACCGGGAAGCGAAACGCGGACGAACGTTGGACATGATCACTCCTTACGGGTCGAGAACCTTTGTTGATGTAACAACATCATAGCTCGGTAAACGAAATTCCACCAGCCTGTTACGTGCATTCACTGAAACCGCGTCAGAGTGAATAGTTCTGGGGGAAATCATGTACAAAGTGAAACTGTTGATGAGCCCGTGGGTCTTGTACACCTGCACAGGCGAGATCTGCGGTCGCGAACGAGGCTCACGTCAGCCTCCAGCATGAATGTGCCGGTCGCGGCGGCATCCGCCCGGAAATTGGCTACGATCAAGACTCCAGACACCCTGCAATCTCAATGGAGAGATCAATGCACCAGTTCAGCTGGCGTGCAATGGCGCACGCCGCGACAGGCCCCCGACGCTGGCTTGCGCTGCTCGCCTGCGCGCTCATCGCCCTCGTCTCGGGCGGCCTTCTCGCATCCCCACCCGCCAACGCAAGCCCCGCCCAGCACACGCAAAGCGTGCAAGGCCAAACCTTCACCGTCGCCACCGACACCACCTGGGCCCCCTTCGAGTTCGACAAGGGCGGCGAGCTTCGCGGCATCGACATGGACCTCATCCGTGCCATCGCGAAGGACCAGGGCTTCAACATCCAAATCCAGCCGATCGGCTTCGATGGCGCGCTCCAAGCCGTGCAAGCAAACCAGGCCGACATGGTCATCGCCGGTATGTCCATCACGGATGAGCGCAAGAAGACCTTCGACTTCTCGAACCCGTACTTCGACTCGGGTGTGCAGATGGCGGTCTCGTCCGCGAACCCCGAAGTAAAGACGTACAAGGACCTCAAGGGCAAGGTCGTCGCCGTGAAGTCGGGCACCGAGTCCTTCGACTTCGCGACCGAACTCTCGAAGCAGTACGGATTCGAGGTGCGTGGCTTCCAGGACACCGCGGACGTCTACAACGACCTCTCCACCGGCAACTCCGCCGCGATCTTCGACGACTACCCGATCATCGCCTACGCGAAGCAGACCGGGCAGGTTCAGGTCGACATCGTCACCCCGCAGGAGCGTGGATCCTCGTACGGCATCGCCGTCAACAAGGGCCAGAACGACGCACTCCTGGCTGCAATCAACGAGGGCCTCAAGAACGTCACCGCCTCCGGCGAGTACGACAAGATCCTCAAGGAATACCTCGGCGATCAGGCACCGGAAGCCGCGAAGATCGGCCACGGCTCGATCATGCTCGCGAACCAGCAGATCGTCGACAACGGCCCGGGCACGCTGCCCGAAAACCCGATGTTCCCGGTGGACACTCCGAAGGACAAGGGCACGTTCGTCATCGCCACCGACACGACGTTCGCGCCGTTCGAGTTCCAGCAGGATGGCAAGAACGTCGGCATCGACATGGACCTCCTGCAGGCGATCGCTGCGAACCAGGGCTTCGAAGTGGAAGTGAAGCCCCTCGGCTTCGATGCCGCGCTCCAGGCCGTGCAGTCCGGCCAAGCGGACGGCATCATCGCGGGGATGTCGATCACCGACGAACGCAAGAAGGTGTTCGACTTCTCCGACCCGTACTTCGAAGCCGGTGTCCAGATGGCAGTGAGCGCCAAGAACGAGGACATCACCGGGTACGAGGACCTCGCAGGCAAGGCTGTCGCCGTGAAGACCGGCACCGAAGGTGCGCGTTTTGCTGAATCGATCAAGGACCAGTACGGCTTCGAGATTCACCAGTTCGCCGACTCCGCCGACATGTACAACGACGTCACCGCGGGTGGCGCCGTCGCAGCCTTCGAGGACGCGCCCGTGCTGCAGTACGGCATCAAGGAGGGCCTCGAACTCAAGACCGTCACCGACCCGGAGAAGGGCGGCGAGCTCGGCTTCGCCGTGAACAAGGGCGAGAACGCGGAACTCCTCAAGATGTTCAACGACGGCCTCGCGGCGGCGAAGGACACGGGCGTCTACGACCTCATCCTCGACCGATACCTCAAGGCGGAAGACAAGACCGACAACAGCTTCTTCGGCCTCGTCGCGGCGGCCATGCCGATGCTCCTGCAGGGCCTGCTCTACACGCTCATTGCGACCGCACTCTCGCTCGTGTTCGGCATGCTGCTCGGTATCTTCTTCGGCTTCTTGAAGATCTCGAAGAGCCGCATCCTGCGCATCCTCGCGACGATCTACGTCGACATCTTCCGCGGCACACCGGTGCTCGTGCAGGCGTTCTTCTTCTACTTCGGTCTGCCCGCGGTCACCGGCGTGCAGTTCGATGCGCTCACCGCGGGTGTGCTCACGCTGAGCCTCAACTCGGGTGCGTACATCACCGAAACGGTGCGCTCCGGCATCCAGTCGGTGGATCCGGGCCAGATGGAAGCATCCCGTTCGCTCGGCCTTGGCTGGGGCAAGTCGATGCAGAAGGTGGTGCTCCCGCAGGCCTTCAAGATTATGACGCCGTCCCTCATCAACCAGTTCATCATCACGCTCAAGGACACGTCCCTCCTCTCGGTGCTCGGCCTCGCCGAACTCACCTACCAGGGCCGCGTCATCATCGCGTCGACGTTCCGTTCCTTTGAGATCTGGATCCTCGTCGCCGCTGTCTACTTCGTGGTGATCTGGCTGCTCACCGCGCTCTCCAACTACGCAGATCGGAAGCTCAACAAGTGAACGAGAACGAGAACGTGACGACCGGCGCAACGAGCGCCGAAGCTGCCCCGGCAGAGCACCGCACGCCCTTCACCGAGCGCATTGAGCTGCCGAACGGTGGCAAGCGCATCCAGGTGCAGGAGCTGCACAAGTACTTCGGCAAGAACGAAGTACTCAAGGGCATCGACCTCGAAGTTGGCAACGGCGAAGTGATCGCCGTCATCGGGCCCTCAGGTTCGGGAAAGTCGACCCTGCTTCGTTGCCTCAACCGCCTCGAAGACCCCACGAGCGGACGCGTGCTCGTGGACGGCGTGGACATCACCGCGAAGGACACTGACCTCGACAAGATCCGCCAGCGGATCGGGATGGTGTTCCAACACTTCAACCTCTTCCCGCACAAGACGGTGCTCGAGAACGTCATGCTCGCGCCCGTCGAACTCAAGAAGATGACGACGGCTGCTGCGCGCGAGCGCGGGCTGGAGTTGCTTCGCCGAGTTGGGATGGAAGAGAAGGCGGATGCGCGTCCCGCACAGCTCTCGGGTGGTCAGAAGCAGCGCGTGGCGATCGCCCGTGCGCTCGCGATGGACCCCGAGGTCATGCTCTTCGATGAGGCGACCTCCGCGCTCGACCCGGAGATGGTCGGTGAAGTGCTGCAGGTTATCCGTGACCTCGCGGCAGCCGGCATGACGATGGTCCTCGTCACGCACGAGATGGGCTTCGCGCGCGAGGTTGGCGACCGCGTCGTCTTCATGGCGGACGGGGTTGTGGTTGAAGAGGGCAAGCCTGGTGATCTCTTCGACAACCCGCAGCATCAGCGCACGAAGGACTTCCTCTCGAGGGTGCTCTAGGAGACTGCGTCAAAAATGCACGCTGTGGGGCCTATCCCGTCATATACGAGGGGATAGGCCCCACAGCGTGCAAATGTGCTTGCGCCGGTGCTCTCGATACACCGCCTTCGGCGGCACTCGAACACCTCGGCTCCTTAGCCGAGCGGGACCTCGAAGCAGAAAGCTTCGCCGGGGGCGAGGCGGTCGTAGGGCGGGAACGGTGCAGTCTCGCGGTAGCCAACAGCGCGGTACAGCGCGATCGCGTCCTGCTGCTTCGGGCCGGTGTCGAGAATAAGGCGCGAAGCGCCAAGATCTCGGGCTGCCGACTCTAGGTGTGTAAGCAGGCGCTTCGAGTGCCCGCGGCGGCGGTGCTCCGGCAGCACGGTCACCCGGCGAAGCTCGAGCGTCCCCGCCTCAGGACGACGGAAGAGTGCGCCGTGGCCGACCGCTTCGCCACTCTCACCATCGAGGGCGAGCGCCACAAAGACGGCATCCGCGGGATCGGTGTGGAACACCTCATCGAGGAGCTTCGCCAGCTCCGGACCCGGGGGAGGGCCGTCGCTGTAGCGCTCGGCCATTTCGGCATCAAAGGCATCCCGGATGCGGGCGGCCCGCTCGTCATCCCACTCGATTGCGGCAAAGGTCGTCGTGTAGCTCACTCCGAGAGCGTAACCGGCACAACAGAGGGCGGGCGAACCATGCAGTGGTTCGCCCGCCCTCCGTGCGACTGCGCAGCCCAGTCGCGCTTACTTTGCGGCGGTTGCTCCCGCAGCAATTGGCGCATCTGCCGTCGCGTCGGCTGCAGCAGGCGCGTCCGCCTGGCTATCACCGAGGCCATCGAAGGCATCCGGTGCGTCGTAGACGGCCTCATCGAGCGTGCCGTCGCGCTTGGCAACGATGGTCGGCACAAGCGCCTGACCGGCGACGTTGAGCGCGGTGCGGAACATGTCCACGATCGGGTCGACGGCGAGGAGGAGACCCACGCCTTCAAGCGGGAGGCCAAGCGTCGAGAGCATGAGCGTGAGCATGACCGTCGCACCCGTCACACCTGCCGTCGCGGCAGATCCGAGCACCGAGACGATGACCATGAGGAGGTAGTGGTACGGCTCAAGCTGCACGCCGTAGAAGTTCGCGACGAAGATCGAGGCGACAGCCGGGTAGATCGCGGCGCAACCGTCCATCTTGGTCGTCGCGCCCAGCGGCACCGCGAAGGAGGCGTACGCCTTCGGAACACCGAGGTTCTCGATCGTGACGGCGCGAGTCACTGGCATCGTGCCGAGCGAGGCGCGCGAGACGAAGCCGAGGATCACAGCGGGCCACACACCCGTCAGGTAGCGGCGCACCGAGAGCCCGTGCACCTTCACGAGCACCGGATAGACGACGAAACCGACGATGAAGATGCCGATGAGCAGCGCGATGACGAAGGTGCCCAGGCTCCCGAGCGCATTCCAGCCGTAGCTTGCGACTGCGTAGCCGATGAGGCCCGCGGTACCGATCGGGGCGAGGCGGATGACCCACCAGAGCACCTTCTGTACGACCTCAAGGAGCGAGTCCGTGAGCGTGAGGAAAGGCTTCGCCTTCTCGCCGACCTTGAGCGCGGCAATACCGACGGCGATCGAGATGACGAGCACTTGGAGTGCGTCGAAGCTCAGGGCAGGCTTCTCGCCGCGCATCGAGACGGTGAGGCCGAGGAAGTTCGCCGGGATGAGGCCCTTCAAGAAGTCGAACCAGCCGCCGCTCGTGGTCGGTGCCTTCGCTTCGCCGACGGCAACGCCAGTGCCGGCACCAGGCTGCAGGAGGAGACCGACGCCGATGCCGATGACCACGGCAATGAGCGAAGTGATCGCGAACCACAGGAGCGTGCGCCAGGCGAGCGAGGCCGCGTTCGTTACACCGCGCAGCTGCGCGATCGAGGAGACGACCGCGAGGAAGATGATCGGCGGCACGAGCGCCTTGAGGAGCGTCACGAAGGCCGAGCCGACGGTCTGCAGGGTGATGGTGAGCCAGTTGTCGCTGTGGTCGGCGTCAGCCCCCGGCACGGGGCCGATGGCGAGCGCCACAAAACCGAGCGCGATACCGACGACGAGACCGAGGATGATCTGGACGCTGAAGGGGACGTTGAAGCCGCGGCGGGAGCCGCGCATAGCGGGCTCCGGAGCGGTCGTGGACGCAGGGGCTGAAGAAGTCACGCAAGAACGTTACGCCCGCAACCAACCGAAGCCAAGATTTATTACGGCGCATGAAGTTGTGCATCTCGGATGCCTGAGCCGAGGCTGCGTACGCGGGGCGATCTACTCCGCGAGCGCCTGGCGGATGCGCTTGAGTGACACTGTCTCGGCTGTGCCGAGGTTCTGCGCAAAGAGCGAGACACGAAACTCTTCGAGGAGCCACCGGGCATGGCGGATGCTTGCCGGTGCCTCGGGCTCCAGAGGGAGCGTCCCGCCCGCGGCCTCGTACAGGCCGATCGCCTGCTGGATCTGCTGGAGCCCCGCTCGTTCCGGCCCCGCGTCCGAGCGCAGCTTCTCGAGCCGGGCCGTGAGGGCGCGGAGGTAGCGCGGGTAGTGGCGCAGGCGCTCAAGCCCCGCATCCCGCACGAATCCGGGCCGGATGAGCTGCTCAATCTGCGAGCGCGCATCGGTGAGGGAGGGAAGCACCGAGATGTGATTCGCCCCCTTGAGCGCAGCCTCCGCCTCGCGCCAGGCCTTCATTGTCGTAGCGAGCAGCTGCGCCTGCGTGAAGAGCTCGTCGACGACGCGCGCGTTCAAAGCATCCTGGATCCGCTCGAACTCAGTACGCGTGAGTACAAGACCCGTGGCCTCCCGCGCGAGCGTGTCCTCGGCGATCGCGAGCACGAGGTCATCGAGGAGCGCTTGCACGCTCGAGTAGGGGCTTGCTGCGAGGAGCAGCTTTTCTGGCGCAGTGAGATGCGACTGGACGTAGCTGACCGGGGTCGGGATGGACGCTGCGAGGAGGCGCCGCACCGCCTTCGGGTGTTCGCGGGCCTGGTCCTCCGCGGTTGTGACGACCGTGAGATCGACCTTGCCGCCCTTCGCCAGTTTCAGCGTCGGATAAGCGCGGATGACGCCGCCCTTACGCTTGAGATCCACGACGTGCGGGATCTCGTCGAGCGGCCAGGCTGTGAGGCCGTGCTGCTCGAGCTCTGCGGGGGCGGTGATCGCGGCATCCTGAGGACCGCCCGCGTGGACCGCCGCGGGGCCGGGCTTCGCGCCCTTCGCCCGGGCATTCGTCGCACGAACAAGCGAGGCCTCGGCCGCCTTCTTGAGCCGCTGCTGCAGTTCCGGCAGTTCCTTACCGGCGCCGAGTTCACGGCCCGAGTCATCGAGTACGCGGAAGCGAACCCGAAGGTGGGCGGGGACCTTCGCCCAGTCGAACTCGCTCGTGTCAAAGCGGATGCCGCCCGCACGCTCGAGCACGTACCGGAGTGTGTCATCAAACGCGCCGGGAAGATCCGCGCTGCGGTGGGCGTGCACTTCGCCGAGCGCGACCGTGCCGCGTCCGCCTCCCAAGTCCACGGGTGTCTCAAGCACCTTTCGCGCCCAGTCCGCCGCCGGCACGAAGTTCCGGCGGATCGCCTTCGGGAGCGACTTCAAGAGCGCCGTCACAAGTTCCGCGCGAAGCCCCGGCACCTGCCAGTCAAAACCGACGGGGTCGAGTCGGGCAAGGAGCGGCAGCGGCACCTGCACGGTCACGCCGTCATCGTCCGCGCCCGGGTCGAAGCGGTAGCGCAGCTTCAGACGCTGGTCGCCCTGCCGCCACTCGAGCGGGTACTGATCGGCGTCTTCTGCAACTGCGTCGTCGTCCTCGACGAGGTCGCTCTTGCGCATCGTGAGGAGCTCCGACGTGTGCTGCTTCGCCTCACGCCACCATTTGTCAAAGCTCGCCTGCGAGACGATGTGCGCTGGGAGGCGCTCGTCGTAGAACGCGAACACCTGGTCTTCATCGTCGCCGATGACGTCGCGTCGACGCGTGCGCTCCTCGAGTCGGGCAAGCTCCTTCCGCAGCTGCGTGTTCGCGCGATCGAACTGGTGACGGGCCGTCCACTCGCCGCCGACGAGGGCATGCCGGATGAAGAGATCCCGAGCCCACGACTGGTCGTAGCGAGCAAGCTGCACGCGGCGATCCCGGACGATCGGGACACCGTAGAGCGTCACCTGTTCGAGGGCGACCGCCTGCCCCATCTTGAGTTCCCAGTGCGGATCTGAGTGGCGGCGCTTTGCGAGCGGACCCGCGAGCTCTTCCGCCCACGCGGGGTCGATGACGGCGACGGTGCGGGCAAAGAGACGGCTCGTTTCGACGAGCTCCGCGGCCATGACGGCATCCGCGTTCGACTTCGCGAGGCCCGAGCCGGGGAACACGAGGAAGCGCGTATTGCGGGCACCCTGATAGTCACGGCGGACGGCATCCCGCAGCCCAATGTGCGAGAGGAGCCCGGCAAGGAGCGAACGGTGGATGGCATCCGCGCGAGCCCCCGGCTCATCGTCTCCAGCAGGTCGTTCGACCTTGAGTCCGAGCGGCTTCGCAAGCTGTCGCAGCTGACGGAACACGTCCTGCCATTCGCGGAACCGCAAGAAGTTCAAGAACTCATCGCGGCACAGGCGCCGAAACGCGCTCGAGGAGAGCTCCTTCGACTTCGCCTCGAGGTAGTTCCACAGATTGATGAGCGTGAGGAAGTCGCTCGTCGGGTCAGTGAAGCGGGCGTGGAGACCATCCGCCTTCTGCCGCTCGGCGAGCGGGCGCTCGCGGATGTCCTGCACCGTAAGCCCAGCAACGATGATGAGCACATCGCGGGCGACGTCGTGTCGCTTCGACTCGATGACCATGCGCCCGTAGCGCGGGTCAATGGGGAGTCGGGCAAGGTCGCGACCGACGCGCGTGAGGCTGAGCTGCTGGCCGGGCTCCTGTTGCTCGCCGCGGCGTCCGCCCTTCCTGCGCGGGCCCTGCGCGGCGTGCGCGAGGGCGCCGAGCTCCTTGAGGAGATCGAGGCCGTCCTTGACGCCGCGCGGGTCGGGCGGCTGCAAGAACGGGAACGACTCGAGCCCACCAAGTCCAAGCTCGAGGGCTTGCAGGATAACGCTCGCAAGGTTCGTGCGAAGAATCTCGGGGTCGGTGAACTCCGACCGCGACTCGAAATCGCGCTCCGAGTAGAGACGGATCGCGATACCGGGCCGCGTACGACCGGAACGGCCCGAGCGCTGATTTGCGGAGGCCTGCGAGACCGCCTCGATCGGCAGGCGCTGCACCTTCGCCTTCGTCGAGTACCGCGAGATGCGGGCCGTGCCCGCGTCGATCACATACGCGATACCGGGGACCGTAAGACTTGTCTCGGCCACGTTCGTGGCGAGCACGACGCGGCGGCGGATGCCGGGCGTCCGGGACCGTTCGAACACGCGATGCTGGTCTGCTGCCGAGAGGCGGCCGAAGAGGGGGAGCACTTCGGTCAGTTCGCCCCCGCGCTGACGGGCAAGGTGCCCGCGGATGGCATCCTCGGCATCCCGAATCTCCTGCTCACCGGGCAAGAATACGAGCACATCGCCCGGCTCCTCGCGGGCAAGCTCGTCAAGCGCATCCGTGATGCCTTCGAAGAGATCGCGCTCGGGTGTGCGCTTTGGGGCATCGTCGTCAATGTCGTCCCCACCGTCGACCTCGTCGGCAACGAGCGGTCGGTAGCGGATTTCAACGGGGAAGGTGCGGCCCGACACCTCAATAATCGGCGCGGGTTCGAGTTCGCCGCCCGGGGTGCGGGGGAGCGCGAAATGCTTCACGAAGGATTCCGGGTCAATCGTCGCCGAGGTGATGATGACCTTGAGATCGGGGCGCTTCGGGAGGATGCGCTTGAGGTACCCGAGGAGGAAGTCGATGTTGAGGCTTCGCTCGTGCGCCTCGTCGATGATGATCGTGTCGTAGGCCTTGAGGAGCCGGTCGCGATGGATCTCGTTGAGGAGGATGCCATCGGTCATGAGCTTGATGCGGGTTTCGGCGCTCACCTGGTCGGTGAAGCGCACCTGATAGCCGACGAGACCACCAAGCTCCGAGCCGAGCTCCTCCGCGATGCGCTCCGCGATCGTGCGGGCCGCAATACGGCGCGGCTGCGTGTGGCCGATCATCGTGCGGCCAAGCTCAAGACAAATCTTCGGCAGCTGCGTCGTCTTTCCCGAACCGGTTTCACCCGCGACGATGACGACCTGATGCTCGCGGATTGCGTCCGCGATTTCCTCGCGCAGCTGCGAGACAGGAAGCTCCGGCGGATAGCTGATGATCGGGCGTGGCGCGGTGGCCTCGTCCGATTGCGGCGCGGGGAACTTCGTCATGGAGCCTCCATCCTAGGAGTCTCACCGGCGGGGCCTGGTAGAACGGGCGTATGACGAAGATCCCCGACATGATGCTGCATGACGGCAACACCATCCCCCAGCTGGGCGTTGGCGTGTTCAAGGTCGCTCCGGAAGAGACCGAACGCGTGGTGACGGATGCCCTGGAAATCGGCTATCGCCACATCGACACCGCCCGCATCTACGGCAATGAGGAGGGCGTTGGTAAAGCCATCAAGCACTCCGGTATCGCCCGCGACGAGCTGTTTGTGACGACGAAGCTCTGGAACGACGACCACGGTGCCGCAACGACGCGCCCGGCCCTCGAGAAGAGCCTTGAACGTCTCGGCCTCGACCACGTTGACCTCTACCTCATCCACTGGCCGGCACCCGAGCAGGGCCTCGCCATCCCGACGTGGGAAGAAATGATCGAGCTGCGTGAGGCTGGTCTTGCCACCTCGATCGGTGTCTGCAACTTCCTGCCCGAGCACCTCGAGCCGCTGCTGGGCGCAACCGACGAGGCCCCGGTCGTCGACCAGATCGAGCAGCACCCGTACCTACAGCAGCCGGAGCTGCGTCGCCTCCTTGAGCGCAACGAGATTCGCACCGAGGCGTGGGCGCCGATCGGTCAGGCGAACGAGGCTCTCCTTGCTGAACGTGCCATCGTGGATGCGGCCAACGCGCACGGCAAGACGCCGGCACAGACGATCCTCCGCTGGCACATCCAGCGCGGCACGGTCATCTTCCCGAAATCGACGCACAAGGAGCGTCTCCAGGAGAACTTCGAGCTCTTCGGCTTCGAGCTCACGAACGAGGAGATGGACGCCATCACCGCGCTCGACAAGGGTGAAGAGGGCCGCCTCTTCACGCACCCGCGCGACCTTAACTAGTTGCGCCCTCTCTCTGTGACGGTTCACGCAGGCGAGCGAGCGTTGCAGCGGAAACGGGCGTGGGGCACCGGCTCTCCGGTGGCCACGCCCGTGTTGTCGGTAACGCGGAAGGCCGGCACACCGCTTGTGCGAGAACGCGCGTCGGAGGCGACGAATTTCGTGCATTCAGGGTTTGCACGGTATTCATGTCCTCGTCGCGTCTGATCAATGCCCTCGGAGTTGGCTGGGAGAGCTCGTATGAGCGTCCCCACTCTCATCCCCACAACTCCGAGGAGTTTCTGTGCCATTCGCCACCCACGCCCGCAAGCTCATGCTGGCGGGACTTGCAACACTTGCGACAGTCGTCGGAATCGCCGCCCCACCCAGCGTTGAGACCGAAGCCGTCCAGGCCGCTGAAATCGCACCCGTCCCGAGCTGCGACGCCCCCGCCTCGCGATTCTCGATGGCCGTGCTGCCGGACACGCAGTTCTACTCGCGTTACGCAGCACCTGAAACTGGTGACCAGTACACGAACCGCTACGGATCGCAGCCGTTTGCCGCGCAGACGCAGTGGATCGTCGACAATGCCGCCACCTACGACACCCGCTTCACGATGCACCTCGGTGACGTTGTCGACCAGGTCAACCACCCCGAGCAGTGGCAGGTTGCGAGCGACGCCATGGAGAAACTGGAGGATGCGGGGCAACCGTACTCAATCCTCGCTGGTAACCACGACGTTGACGGTTCCTCCACCCCCTACGACACCTACACGTCGTACTTCAGTAAGAACCGCGCGGAGCAGAACTCGACCTTCCTTGAGCGCGACCCGCAGACCGGCGGCCACGAGGCACACCTGCTCAACGTCGACGGTCAGGACTTCCTCATTCTCAGTCTCTCGTGGGACGCCAACCAGGCTGGGCTCGACTGGGCTGAGGGCATCCTCAAGCGTTACCCGGGTGTCCCCACCATCCTCAACTCCCACCAGCTCATCAACGTCGCCGATGACGCGATCACGCCGATCCCAACCGACTTTGGTGAGCGCGTCTGGAACCAGCTCATCGCCCCGTACGATCAGGTCTTCCTCACCTTCAACGGCCACCACCACGGTGCGACGGAGTGGACCCGCACGAACAACGCCGGCAACCCCGTGCACCAGGTCCTCATGGACTACCAGATGGCGTACGCCGGTGGTAACGGGTACATGGGTCTCGTCGAGTTCGACCTCACGAACGGCGTCATCTCGCAGACCTCGTTCTCACCGTGGGTGATGGAGAAGCCGGCCGAGGTGCTCGTGCCGGAAGACCAGGCCGTCCTTGACGGCGCGGGCCAGTCGTTCTCGATTCCCTTCGACTTCAAGAGCCGCTTCCCGAACCTTGTGACGGGTGCTGCCCAAGATGCCTGCGCAACCGGCCAGCTCCGCGACTACATTGCGCAGAACTACCAGGCCCCGGCACCGCGTGAACACACGTCTGCGACCGGCCCCGAGGACTACGTCAAGGTTGACGGCACGGTCGCCCACTGGATCATGCCGACCGACCAGGCTGACGGCACCGTCGCCCCGGTGGGTGCCACCGTCGAGGACATCGCGGGTGGCAACACCTTCACCCGTCAGCCGATCAACGAGGACGGCATCGTCGGCGCTGCCGAGGATGACGTCACGTGGACCACGAGTCACCACCCGCTTTCGGCCAACTTCGGCGGCGTGTGCTTCGACGACGCCAACAAGAACATCAACACGGCGAGCTACTTCGAGACCGCCGCTGGCGCACCCATCAACGATGACACGTTCCCGAACGGCTACACGCTCGAAACCTTCGTGAAGATCAGCCCCGAGTTCACCGTCGAGAACAACGCGTGGATGGCATGGCTGAGCCGCGACGGCAAGCGTGGTGAACTCCCCGGGTACATGGGCGGCGACGCCGACGAACCGCCGATGGCCTTCGCCTTCTCGACGCTCAAGGAAGTGCAGTACTCCTTCGCTGACACACAGAACCCGCCGCGCGACCCCTCTGCGTGGTCTGGCGAGATCGTGAACACGGACCAGTGGATGCACCTCGCGGTCGTGAACGACCCGGCAACGAAGGAAACCGTCATGTATGTCGACGGTGTGCCGGTGCTCCGCAACTCGACCGACACGATTGGCCTCGCCGCGATCAACGAACTCCCGTGGGTGATGGGTGCAGGCTCCTACGCGGGCGCACGCCAGTCAGGCTTCATCGGCTGCATCGGTGAAACCCGCATCGTTGACCACCCGATTGACCAGGAGCAGTGGCTCACCGCGCGTGCCCCGGTTGTCGCGCCCCCGAGCCCAACTGACACCGCATCGCCAGTTCCGGTCGAACCCACCTCGCCGATGCCTTCGGCAACGCCGGGCACTGACTCGAGTGCAGCTCCGGCCGATGAAGTAGTTGAGGCAGCGGACGGTGACCTTGCCGGAACCGGTCAAGCACTCGGTACCTTCGGGCTCATTGTCTCCATCGTGTCGGCCATCGCCGTGGTGTTCGGTTTGATGCTCCTGCGCCGCCGACAGCTGCGAAACGACGCAGAATAGTCGCAGAGGCGATAGCGCCGCAGGTGTAAAACGGGGTGTGCCCCATGCTGTTGAGGCATGGGGCACACCCCGTGACACGTGCTGACAGCCACCACGGCGTTCTGCTCTCAAGATCAGAGATGCTCGTGTTTTCTCGAGGCGCCGAGGTCAACGGCGACGGCTGGTGGCTATTTCCAGGTAGGAAGCCACTGCGTGAGACGCCAGTAGCTGTCCGGGATCTGGATGCCGGTCCAGATCGGGTAGAAGAGCGCCGAGACGAGCGTGACGACGCCGATACCGATGAACAGGACGGCGAGGCTCGCGGTGCGGAGCGAACGCGGATCGTCCTTCGTGCCCACAATCGTTCGCACGACTTCGACGATCGCGAGCACCATGAACCCGAGCATGACGATCGCGTAGAAGTGGAACACCGCCTGGCGTTCGAGCACGGCAAGCCAGGGTAGGTAGCCCGCGCCGTAGCCGACGAGGATCATGCCGGCGCGCCAGCTCGGGCGGCGGAACTGCAGCACGAGCAGCACAAGAATCGCGGCCGTCCCGATCCACCAGATGAGCGGGTTTGAGATCGAGTTGATGGCCTCGACGCAGAGCTCTTCCGTGCAGCCCGAGCCGTCACCGGCCTTGAAGTAGTCGTACGAGAACGCGGTCGGGCGGGCAAGGAACGGCCAGCCGAGCGGCGAGGACTGGTACGGGTGCGTCGCGTCGAGCGTGGTGTGGAACTTGTAGGCCTCCACCTGGTAGTGCCAGAGGCTTTGCAGGGGGAGCGGCACCCACGAGAGCAAGCCCTCCCATGCCTTGCCGGGCTGCTCGGCCCAGGTGCGGTAGTAGCCGCCGGTCGTGGTGAGCCACGGAATCCAGGTGGCCAGGTAGATGGCTGCGGCGAGCGGGATCGTGAGGATGAACGAGATGGGGCCCTGCATGAGGATGCCGGCGCTCGCCCAGAGGGTGACGCCCTGGCGGCGGCGCTCGAGCAGGTCAATCACGAGCGAGTAGACGCAGAAGGCAGCAAGGAAGTAGAGGCCTGACCACTTCACGGCGCTGGCGCACGCGAACGCGGCCGCTGCGGCCATGAGCCAGGGGCGGTTCCACAGGCGCGGGCCCCAGTTTGGGCCGCGCCGTGCTTCGGCAGGGGCCTCCATTGTGGAGGACACAGGGGCTGGCGTCGGCTCACCGTTGAGCGGCGCATCCTGTGCGAGCCACCATGTCCTAACCCCCGCCGCAATCTTTGCCCGCTGGTCGTCGCGGTCATAGAGCATGAACAGGAACCCGAGCAGCACGAACATGACGAGGATGCCGTCGAGGATCGTGATGCGGCTGAGCACGATCGCGTGACCGTCGATCGCGATGAGGAACGCAGCGAAGGCCGCCCACGGTACCGAGCGGAACATCCGCTTGGCGATGAACCACACGAGCGCGACCGTCGCGAGGCCCGCGAGTGCGACCGTGATGCGCCAGCCGAAGGCGTTGTCGGCGCCAACGATGAGCATGCCGAGGCCGATGAGGAGCTTGCCGAGCGGGGGGTGGACGACGTAGGAGGCTTCGCTCGAGTACGTGTTCGGGTCGCCCTTCGCCCAGGCGTCGTTTGCGCCTTCCGGCCAGCTGCCCTCATAGCCGAGGTGCACGAGCGACCAGGAGTCCTTCACGTAGAAGGTCTCGTCGAAGACGAGCTTCATTGGGTGGTCGATGGCGAGAAATCGTGTCAGCACGGCGACGAGCATGACGAGACCGAAGAGGACCCATTCGACCCAGCGCGCGGCCGCGGGCGTTGCCGTGAAGGCTGCCCACTTCTCGTCGAACCAGCTGCCGGTGGCGCGGACGGTGTCGTTGAGACGTGCCGTGAGGAGCGTCGTCTCGCGCTCCTCTGCGGGGCGAGGCTCGGCGGCGGTGGTGTCGTCGGCAGCGGTCTCGGGCTCCGGCTCGAGCGGGGTCTCGGCGGAGCGCTCCTCGTGCGCATCGCGGAACTCAGGCTCGAGGGCGTCGGGATCAAGCGTCGGATTCGTCTCGGTCACGCACGCCATGCTAGGCGGCCGAGGCATCCAGACCCGGCGTTCCACGGCTGAATCGTGGGATCATCGGCACATGATCATCCTCGCGGGTACCCCGATCGGCAATCTCGGCGACGCCTCGTCGCGACTGATCGACACGCTTCGGGGTGCAGACCTTGTCGCCTGCGAAGACACGCGAACGACCGCCCACCTGCTCAAGCTTCTTGGCGTTCAGGAGCGGCCGAAGCTCATTGCCCTTCACGAACACAATGAGGATGCGCTCGCGGAGGAGCTCGTCGAGCGTGCCCGCGAGCTGGACATCGTCGTCGTGACGGATGCCGGGATGCCGGGAATCTCGGACCCCGGATACCCGATCGTGGCGAAAGCCGCCGAGCGCGATGTGACGGTCACCTCGGTGCCGGGGCCGACCGCCGTAATTACCGCACTCGCGCTCTCGGGTCTTCCCACCGACCGCTTCTGTTTTGACGGGTTCGTGCCGCGCAAGGCAGGGGAGCGGCAGCGCTTCCTCGACCGCCTGGGTGCCGAAGAGCGCACCGCGATCATGTACGAGTCGCCGCACCGTCTTGCTGACACGATTGAGCAGATGGCGGCGCTCTGGGGTGACACGCGCCGCATCGCCGTCTGCCGCGAGCTCACGAAGCTGCACGAAGAGATCCGACGCGGAACCCCCGCATCCCTTCTCGAATGGGCACGTGCTGGCGTGCGCGGTGAGATCGTCATCGTCGTCGAAGGTCGGGGTGCAGAAGCGATGTCGCCAGAAGCTGCGCTCGCCCGCGTCGAAGAGCTCGTCGAGAGCGGCACGCGCCTCAAGGATGCGGCTGCTGAAGTCGCCGAGGTGACCGGTCTCTCCAAGCGTGAGCTGTACGAAGCAGCCCTCCGGAACCGCGATCGCTAGCGCGTTCGTCATCAAGGGCCGGGATGTCCGAGGTGCCGCCTAGGATGGTTGCCATGCCAGACGGTTCCTCGTTTTACGTCACGACCCCCATCTTCTACGTCAATGACGTCCCGCACATCGGTCACGCCTACACCGAGGTGGCCGCGGATGTCCTTGCTCGCTGGCACCGTCAGCGCGGCGACCGCACCTGGTCGCTCACGGGTACGGACGAGCACGGCCAGAAGATCCTTCGCTCCGCCACGGCAAATGGCGTGACGCCGAAGGAGTGGACCGACCGCCTCGTGAGGGAGGCATGGGAGCCGCTGCTCGAGACCCTCAACCTGGCAAACGACGACTTCATCCGCACCACGGAAGAGCGTCACGAGCGTTGCGTGTCTCGCTTCCTCAACGACCTCAACGAGGCTGGCTACATCTACTCCTCCGAGTTCGAGGCGCTCTACTGCGTTGGCTGTGAAGAGTTCAAGCCCGAGTCCGAAATCGTCAAGGGCACGGGGGCTTTCGAGGGCGAGAAGGTCTGCGCCATCCACTCGAAGCCGCTCGAGCTGCTGCAGGAGACGAACTACTTCTTCCGCCTGTCGGAGTTCCAGGACCGCCTCCTCGAGCTCTACGAATCGCGCCCTGAGTTCATCCAGCCGGCCGCTGCTCGCAACGAGGTCATGTCCTTCGTGCGTTCAGGCCTCAAGGACCTCTCCATCTCGCGCACCACCTTCGACTGGGGTGTCAAGGTGCCCTGGGATGAATCGCACGTCGTCTACGTCTGGTTCGACGCACTCCTCAACTACATCTCCGCGATCGGCTACGGCGAGGACGACGAGAAGTTCAACGCCACCTGGCCTGCGCTCCACATCGTCGGCAAGGACATCCTCCGCTTCCACGCGGTCATCTGGCCGGCGATGCTCATGGCTGCTGGTATCCCCGCACCCGCCGGCATCTTCGGCCACGGCTGGCTCCTCGTCGGTGGCGAAAAGATGTCGAAGTCGAAGCTCACCGGTATTGAGCCGACCCAGATCACGGATGTGTTCGGTTCGGATGCCTTCCGCTACTACTTCATGCGCGCCATCCACTTCGGCCAGGACGGCTCTTTCTCGTGGGAAGACCTCTCCGCCCGCTACCAGGCCGAACTCGCGAACGGATTCGGCAACCTCGCCTCGCGCGTGATCGCCATGGTCATCAAGTACTTCGACGGCGCCGTGCCTGAGCTCGGTGAACTCACCGCTGCCGACCAGGCCATCATCGACCGCATGAACACCGCGGCTACGAAGGCGGACGCTGCGATCGAGCGCATCGCCATCGACGACGCCATCGCCGAGATCTGGAAGCTCGTGGATGAGCTCAACGGCTACATCACTGAGCAGGAGCCGTGGGTGCTCGCCAAGAACGAAGAGACCAAGCCGCGCCTCGCGACGGTTCTCGCGACGGCCATCCAGGGTCTTGGCGCGCTTGCCATCCTTCTCAACCCGATCACCCCGATTGCGTGCGAGAAGCTCTGGCAGGCACTCGGCGGCGAAGGCAGCCTCGCCGAGCAGCGCATTGCTGACGCTGTGAACTGGAAGGGCGCTGGCCGCGTCGAAAAGCTCGCCGCACTCTTCCCTCGCATCGAGCAGGAAGTCCCCGAGACGCCGACGCCGAAGGGAGCGTAATGGCCGCGAGCGAATCGCTCACTCCCAGCCAACACCCGAACCGCCGCGACACCGTGCAGGAGTCGGGTCACACGCGTGTCCTCGAGTACCCGCCGCTGCCCGAACCCCTCCCTGTGCCGTGCTACGACAACCACACGCACCTCGAGATTGAGGACGGCGACGAAGAGACCGGTCAGCTTGAGCTGCAAGAGCAGCTCGACCGGGCAAGCGCCGTCGGTATCCGTGGCTCGATCACGGTTGGTGGGGATGTCGAGTCGAGCCGCTGGGCGGCTGAGGCCGCAGCTGGTGAGCCGCGCCTGCTTGCCGCCGTGGCGATCCACCCGAATGAGGCACCCCGCTACAAGGCGGCAGGTGAACTCGACGCAGCCATCGCCGCGATCGATGAGCTCGCGGCCCAGCCGCGCGTGCGCGTGATCGGCGAAACCGGCCTCGACTACTTCCGCACCGAGGGCGAGGACGCGATCCGCGCCCAGCACGAATCCTTCGAAGCACACATTGGGCTCGCGAAGAAGCACGGCCTCGCCATGCAGATTCACGATCGCGACGCACACGACGACTGCATCTCCATCCTCAAGCGGGTCGGCGCCCCCGAGACGACCGTCTTCCACTGCTTCTCCGGTGACGAAGACATGGCGAAGATTTGCGCCGAGGAGGGCTGGTACTGCTCCTTCGCTGGCACCGTCACCTTCAAGAACGCGAAGAACCTCCACCGGGCCCTCGAAGTTGTGCCGCTCGAGCGCATCCTCGTGGAATCGGATGCGCCGTTCCTCACGCCAACGCCGTTCCGCGGGCGCCCGAATGCCCCGTACCTCGTGCCGCACACGATTCGCTTCATCGCGGATCGCCTCGGCAAGGACCTCGCCATGCTCACCGCGATCATTGCGCAGAACACCGAGCGTGCCTACGGCAGCTGGGACGACCCCATCCAGCCGCCGCGTGAACAGCTGGAGCGTCCGTGACCGGCGCGACGCTGCTGGGCGCGGCCGAGATCCGCGAGCTCGCGGTCGAACTCGACGTCACGCCCACGAAGAAGCTCGGCCAGAACTTCGTGCACGACGCGAACACGGTCCGCCGAATTGCCGAAGTTGGCCGTGTTGCTGAGGGGGAGCACATCCTTGAGGTCGGGCCCGGTCTCGGCTCCCTGACGCTCGCGATCCTCGAACGTGGCGCACGGATGACGGCCATTGAGATCGACCCACGCCTTGCCGCCAAGCTTCCCGAAACGGTCGCCAAACACGCGCCGGGTGCTGAGCTCACCGTCGTCCTCTCGGATGCACTCCAGGTGGACGGCGTCGCGGGGGAGCCCGTCGCGATCGTCGCGAACCTGCCCTACAACGTGTCGGTGCCGGTGCTCATCCACCTGCTTGCGTGCGTGCCGAGCCTCGAACGCGGTGTCGTCATGGTGCAAGCCGAGGTCGCTGAACGTCTCGCTGCTGGCCCCGGCTCGAAGGTGTACGGTGCACCGAGCGTCAAAGCCGCCTGGTACGGCTCGTGGCGCACAGCGGGGCTTGTGAGCCGCCGCGTGTTTTGGCCGGAGCCGAATGTCGACTCGATTCTCGTCGCCTACGAGCGCGGCGAATCGCGCGGTGACGAAGCGCTTCGCGCCCGCGTGTTCGCGCTCGTGGATGCCGCTTTCGGGCAGCGGCGCAAAATGCTCCGCCAGGCGCTCGCGAGCGTCATCCCGGGCGGCGCGCAGGCCGTGAGCGAGGTGCTCGAGGCCGCCGACATCGTGCCAACCGCTCGCGGTGAAGCGCTCACGATCGACGATTTCGTGCGCCTCGCGAAGATCCTTCCCTAGGCGCAGCACCACCTCCGACGAGCTGCCGAGGCGCATGTCGCCGGTGTCGGTTAGCCTGAGCGCATGACTGAGCCACGCACCCCCGAAGCAGCCGAATCCGTGCTCCCTGGCGGGGTGCCAGACCGAGTGCTCGTGCGGGCACCCGGCAAGGTGAATCTCGCGCTGCACGTGGGCCCGCTCGGCGCGGATGGCTACCACGAACTCGCCACCGTCTTCCTCGCACTTGATCTTGTTGACGACGTCCTCGCCGAGCGTGCGGAGGGCGTGAGCGTGCACCTTACTGGTGAGGTGCGGGATGACGTCCCGCTCGACGAGTCGAACCTCGCGCACCGTGCCGCGACGCTGCTCCGTGACCGCAGCGGCACCACCGAGGGGGTCCGTCTCACCATCACGAAGCGCATCCCTGTTGCGGGTGGCATGGGCGGCGGTTCGGCGGATGCTGCCGCAGCCCTCCTCGCGTGCGATGCCCTCTGGGGCCTCGACACCCCGTGGGACGAACTCCTCGCACTTGCCGCAGAGCTCGGCGCCGATGTCCCCTTCGCCCTGACCGGTGGCGCAGCGCTCGGCCGCGACCGCGGCGACCGTCTCGAGGCGGTACCTGCCAGCGGCTCCTTCCACCTCGTGCTCGTGCCGAGCGAGGACGGGATCTCGACCCCGAAGTGCTACCGGGCGCTCGATCTCCTGCGTCAGGAAGGCGCCCTGCCGGACCCTGAACTGCCGCTCGCCGTTGCCGATGGACTTCTCGCGGCGCTCGCCGAGGGCGATGCTGGCGCCCTCGCGGCCGAGCTCACGAACGACCTCGAGGCAGCAGCGCTCGTGCTTCGCCCAGATCTCGCCGACACCATTCGTGCGGGTGCCTTCGCGGGTGCCATCGGTGGCGTCGTCTCGGGTTCAGGCCCGACGATCGCACTCCTTACAGGCTCCCGCGAAGCCGCCGAGGAGGTCGCGAAGACGCTCCGGGCCGAGGGCCGTGCCGCCCTCGTCGCATCCGGGCCGGCCCGCGGTGCGCACATCGTAAACGACCACGAACTTCACAGTGATGGAGGTGCTCGATGAACCAGGGGCAGCAGGTCAACACGGGAGCCGCCGTCTTCCGCAAGATGCGCGCCGTCGGGCAGAAGCTCGGCGAAGACGAAGAGTTCGACCGCATCCTCGAGCGCATGAAAGAGGCCCGCACGGGCCACCCCTCGATCGTCATGGTGGGGGAGATCTCGCGAGGCAAGTCGACGCTCGTGAACGCGCTCCTCGGCCAGCCGGGCCTTGCCCCGGTGGATGCCGCGGAGACGACCGCGCTCGTCGTGAACTACACGCCCACATCTCCGGAGCATCCCGCGGGCAGTGCCGTCCTCGAATTTGAGTATGAGCCACGCTTCCGCGATGTGCCGCTGCCGGAGCTTGCGAGCTGGACGCGTGTGGGCGGCGAGAAGCTCCGCGAATCGGAAGAAGCCCCAAAGCAGGCCGTCGTCCACGTCGACTCCTGGCTCCTGCCGAAGTGCGTCATCGTCGACACACCAGGCACCGGCGGCCTCAGCGAGGCCTACGCCCGTCGAGCCTTCGACCGCGCCGAGCGCGCGAGCGTGCTCGTGCTCGTGACGGATGCCGGTGGGCGCATCTCGAGCCACGCGCTCGAGTTCTTGAAGCACTGCGCGGACAAGGTCGCGCAGGTCATCGTCGTCGTGAACAAGATCGACGCGCACCGCAACAACTGGCGCTCGATCGTTGAGGAAGACCGCGCCATTCTTGCTCAAGCAGGGCCTGGCCTCGGCAACATCCCGATCCTCGGAATGTCCGCACGTTGGGCCGAGCAGGCCGCCGCCGAACCCGACCCGGCAAAGCGGCAGAAGCTGCTCGAATACAGCCTCATCAACGACTTCATCCAGGTCGTGAACCGCGCCCTCAAACAGGCTGATGAGATCCCCGCGCAGAATGCGCTGCGCCAGGCGCAGTCGGCCCTCAAGCCGCACCTTGAGACGCGCCTCGTCGAGCGCGCTGCCCTCATCGATGCGGCCGAAGCAGCGAAGAACCCGGATGCGGCCGAAGACGCCGAGCTCATTCGCGCGAAGGAGAAGCGCGAAGAGCTCATGCTCACCTTCGACGACTCGAAGTACGACTGGCCCGCCGCGATCGAAGACCTCCGCGGCGATCTGCAGATGAAGATCAGCGCCCGCACCCGCCACTTCCAAAACGTGTGGAAGGACAAAGTCGAGGCATCCTGGAACGGCCTCACCAAGGAGAAAGCGCTCGTCATGCAGAACGAGCTCGACGCCGCACTCGAAGTGGAGATGACCGAGCACATTCGCGAGACGATCTTCCGCTGCGCGGGCCTCGTGAAGTGGCTGTACGCCGAAGCTGGCATGGCGCCGACACCGGAACTCCTGCACACCTTCGGCGTGCGCAAGGACGCCTGGCGTGGGCAACGTCATGAACAGTTCGAGCGTCGCGGGCAGAAGATGGATGCTCGCATGCTGCTCGGTTCGGCCATGATGGGCTCCGGTATCGCCCGGCTTGCCCTTGTCGGTGCCGGTGCTGCGGTGGCCATGCCAGCCGCCCTCGGTGTCGCCGTCGTCATGGGTGGTACGACCCTGTGGACCGGCAAACGCAAGCAGAACAAGCAGGCTGTGCTGCAGGTCATCCAAGACCGCACGACCGAGATGCGCGAGCTGCTCGAACGCTTCACCCGCCAGTCGATCACGCTCATCCAGACCGAGGCGAAGAAGCAGTTCGACCGCGACCTCAAGAAGTCCGTGAACAAGGCGAAGGAAGAGGTCGTCCGCATCCAGAAGGCCCGGAGTGCGACGCTCGAGGAACGTCAGGCGCGGCTTCGCCAACTGGAACCGCAAATCACGGAGCTCAAGCGTCTGCTCGCAGATGCCGACCGTGAGCTGGGAACACGTTCCGCGGTGCGGGGGTAGGTAGACACTCCGGGTGGATGCGGTGCCCTTCCACGGGCTGACATCCGTCGTCACACCCACGTGCCGCAACCTTTCCCCGTTACCCTGAGACACGAGCCGTGAGGCATCGAATGGCAACCACAATCGGAGGCAGCGTGAACTGGGTACTGTCCTGCGACTTCGGTACGTCGAACACCACGGCGGCCGAGATCGACGAGGAAGGTCGCATCCGCGCGATTGGTTTGCAAGACCAGGGTTCCTCGATGCCGTCCGCCGTTGCGCTCACGCCGACCGGCACGCGCGTTGGCCAGTCGGCCGTGAACGCACAGCTCGTGCACCCGGACGGCTTTGAAGCAGCACCGAAGACGCTCATCGGCCAGCAGGACGTCATCCTCGGCGGTGGCTTCGTGAAGCCCGTCGAGCTCGTTCAGGCCGTCTACGAGACGGTGCGAAAGACCGCCCTCGCCCGTCACAACGGGCGCGAACCGCAGGAACTCTGGCTCACGCACCCCGTTGGTTGGGCGCCCTCGCAGCTGGATGTTCTGAAGACCGCTGCGACGAATGCAGGCTTCAACCCGGCCTCGATCCGACTCGTTCCCGAGCCGATCGCCGCCGCGACCCACTACGCAACCTCCCGCGCCATCAAGCCGGGCGCCCGCGTCGCCGTCTTCGACTTTGGTGGCGGCACGCTCGACATCGCGGTCCTCGAGCACGCGCCGAGCCAGAACGGTGGCTACCGCGTCCTCGCGTACGGCGGCGACCCGCTGCTCGGCGGTCGTAGCTTCGACAACCGCCTGCTTGAGTGGGCGCTCCAGACAGCTCGGGATGCTGGTCACGACGATCTTGTGAACCGCATCGAAAACCCGCAGAACCCGAAGGAGCTGCGCGCGAAGCTCGCGCTCAACCGTGCCGTCAATGCGGCCAAGGTTGAGCTCTCGACGCACGCTGATGCCGACATCCCGATGTCCGTGGGCGAGATGGAGCACGTCGTCACGATCACGCGTGACGAGTATGAGCAGCTCATCTCCTCGGACGTCGAGCGCGGCGGCAAGCTCGTCCGTGACGTACTCGACAAGGTGAGCGGCGCAAAGCCTGAGGCGATCTACCTCACCGGTGGTTCGAGCCGTACGCCGGCGATTGCACGCATGCTGCACCGAGTGACGGGTCTCATCCCCGCCACCTTCGACGACCCGAAGCTTGTTGTTGCTGAGGGCGCGCTCCGCGTGCGCCCGGCGGTGAACCTCGGCAAGCAGCGCCCGACGAACGCGCCGATGCCGGCCTTCGGTGCTCCGGGCGGTGACGTGCAGGGTCCGCTTCGTCCGGGCGCGCAGAACCGTGGCGAGCTTCGTCCGGCACAGCACCAGCCGCGTCCGCTGCCGCCGCAGCAGCGCCCGCCC
>NZ_BCSO01000018.1 GCF_001570905.1 [Zimmermannella] alba NBRC 15616
CGCCCCCGTCCCCCGCGCCCCCGTCCCGCTGCGTCCTCCCCGCTCCGTCAGCCCGCACGCGCGAGAAATCTGCGCCAAATGTGCGGTGCGGTGCCAAATGTGGCACCGCACCGCACATTTGGCGCAGAAAAGGTGGGGAGGGGGCAAGTCGGGGTGGGGAGGAAGCAAGGAGGGGGAGGAAGTGGGGGCGGAGTCGGGGTGGGGTTGAACTTGAGTCGCTCACACTCAACTCTCAGCGAATGGAACTTGCGTCGGGATGACTCAACTCGCATACTTGAGTCATCCCGGCTCAGGATCCGCATTCCGCAGGCTCGGCCGGAGTCACAACCCCCAAGCAACAAGGAGCACAACACATGTCACGTGCAGTTGGTATCGACCTCGGTACGACGAACTCCGTGGTCGCAGTCCTCGAGGGTGGCGAGCCGAAGGTCATCGCCAACGCGGAGGGCATGCGCACCACCCCCTCGATCGTCGCCTTCGCAAAGGATGGCGAAATCCTCGTCGGTGAGAGCGCCAAGCGTCAGGCCGTCACGAACGTCGACCGCACCATCGCTTCGGTCAAGCGCCACATGGGCACCGACTGGAAGACCGACGAGATCGACGGCAAGCGCTACACCCCGCAGGAGATTTCGGCCCGTACCCTCGGCAAGCTCAAGCGCGACGCCGAGCAGTACCTCGGCGACAAGGTCACCGACGCGGTCATCACCGTCCCCGCCTACTTCAACGACGCTGAGCGTCAGGCCACGAAGGAAGCCGGCGAGATCGCTGGCCTCAACGTTCTCCGCATCATCAACGAGCCGACGGCTGCAGCACTCGCCTACGGCCTCGACAAGGGCCAGGAAGACGAGCTCATCCTCGTCTTCGACCTCGGTGGCGGTACCTTCGACGTCTCCCTCCTCGAGGTGGGCAAGGATGACGACTTCTCGACCATTCAGGTTCGCGCAACCGCCGGTGACAACCGCCTCGGTGGTGACGACTGGGACGAGCGCATCGTGAAGTTCCTCGTCGAAGAGATGAAGTCGCAGACTGGCGTCGACGTCTCGGGCGACAAGATCGCCCTCACGCGCCTCAAGGAAGCTGCCGAGCAGGCCAAGAAGGAGCTTTCGAGCTCGATGAACGCGAGCATCCAGCTCCCGTACCTCTCGGTCACCCCGGAGGGCCCGGCCAACCTCGACACGAGCCTCTCGCGCGCCAAGTTCGAAGGGCTCACGAAGGACCTCCTCGAGCGCACCCGCAAGCCCTTCGAGGACGTCATCCGCGAGGCGGGCGTCTCGGTGAACGACATCGCCCACGTCGTCCTCGTCGGTGGCTCGACCCGTATGCCGGCCGTCACCGAACTCGTGAAGCAGCTCACCGGCGGCAAGGAGCCCAACAAGGGCGTCAACCCGGACGAGGTCGTCGCCGTCGGTGCAGCCCTCCAGGCTGGTGTCATCAAGGGTGACCGCAAGGACGTCCTCCTCATTGACGTCACCCCGCTCTCGCTCGGTATCGAGACCAAGGGCGGCATCATGACGAAGCTCATTGAGCGCAACACCGCGATCCCGACGAAGCGTTCGGAGACCTT
This sequence comes from [Zimmermannella] alba NBRC 15616, assembly GCF_001570905.1. Taxonomy (GTDB): domain Bacteria; phylum Actinomycetota; class Actinomycetes; order Actinomycetales; family Microbacteriaceae; genus Pseudoclavibacter; species Pseudoclavibacter albus. The sequence continues at coordinate 1,565 of NZ_BCSO01000018.1, forward strand.
CACCACGGCTGACGACAACCAGCCCTCGGTCCAGATCCAGATCTTCCAGGGTGAGCGTGAGTTCACGCGCGACAACAAGAACCTCGGCACCTTCGAGCTCACCGGTATCGCACCGGCTCCGCGCGGTGTGCCGCAGATCGAGGTTACGTTCGACATCGACGCCAACGGCATCGTCCACGTCTCCGCAAAGGACAAGGGCACCGGCAAGGAGCAGTCGATGAAGATCACGGGCGGCTCGAGTCTCCCGAAGGAAGACATCGAGCGCATGGTTCGCGAGGCAGAAGAGCACGCTGCTGAAGACCAGAAGCGTCGCGAAGCTGCTGAGCAGCGCAACGTCGCCGAGACGATGGCCTACTCGGTCGAGAAGACCATCAACGAGAACGACGACAAGCTCCCGGCCGACGTCAAGTCGGAGGTCCAGGCGGACGTCGACGCCCTCAAGGCAGCCCTCGCTGGCGACGACGATGACGCGATCAAGTCGGCATCCGACAAGCTCGCCGAGTCGCAGCAGAAGCTCGGACAGGCCATCTACGCAGCAGCTCAGGCAGAGCAGGCTGGCGCCGAGGCTCCCACGGCCGACGCTGACGCCGCAGGCTCGAACGATGACGACATCGTCGACGCCGAAGTTGTTGACGACGAGGAGAACGGCAAGTAGCCATGACTGACGCACACGAGAACCAGAACGAGCACGACGAGCACGACCAGCCGCAGGTCTTCGACAAGCGGCGCATCGACCCCGTGACCGGTCAGGTTCGCGGCGTCAACGCTAGGGAGGCTGCGGCGGAGGACGACTCCGCTGCAGCCACCCCGGCGGGCGATGCTGCCGCAGACGCGAACGCATCGCAGTCGGAAACAGTCGAAACGAGCGCCGAGCCGAGCATTTCGGACGACGACCTCGAGAAGCTGCTCTCTGGTGAAGGCGTTGACGAGGCACCCGTGGAGGGCGCCGCAGACGCCACCACGAGCGGCACCGCCGAACTCTCGCCCGAGGCGAAGCTCGCCGAGGAACGCCTCGACGACCTCCGCCGCGTGCAGGCCGAGTACGCCAACTACCGTCGCCGCACCGACCGGGAGCGCGAAGAAGCGAAGGACCGCAACACAGCCGACGCGCTCGCGCTGTTCCTGCCGATCCTCGACGACTTCGACCGCGCAGGCCAGGCTGGCGACCTCGTCGAGGGCACCCCGCTCGCAGTCATCGCGGCGAAGTTCCGCGGCATCGTCGAGCGTTCGGGGCTCATCGCCTACGGCGAGCAGGGTGAGGTCTTCGACCACAACCAGCACGAGGCCATCGCGCAGATCCCGAACCCCGAGGTGACGACCGAAACCGTCGCTGACGTCGTCCAGCGCGGCTACCGCTACGGCGAGCGCATCGTGCGCGTCGCCAAGGTGGCCGTGTTCACGCCGAGCGCCTAGCCAACTCCCTGCCGCATCACGGTACGGGCGTATGAGGGGCTGGGCGTCGTGCCCCGCCCCTCATACGTAGTGAAAGGACTCACATGGCAAGCCAAGACTGGCTTGAAAAGGACTTCTACAAGATCCTTGGCGTCGAGAAGGACATCTCGGCCGCCGACCTCAAGAAGCGCTACCGCAAGCTTGCGCGCGACAACCACCCGGACACGCATCCCGGTGACACCGCGAAGGAAGAGCGCTTCAAGCAGATTTCCGAGGCGTACTCGGTGCTCTCCGACGAGAAGCAGCGCGCCGAGTACGACCAGATCCGCGCCATGGGTGCGGGTGGTGCCCGCTTCAGCCCCGGTGCTGGCGGCTTTGAAGACATCTTTGGCGGCAGCTTCGGCGGCTTTGGCGGTCGCCGCGGCGGCCAGCAGTACACGAACGCCGACTTTGAAGACCTCCTCGGCCAAATGTTTGGTGGCCAGGCGGGCGGCATGGGCGGACGCGGCGGCTTCGGCACCGGCTTCCAGGCTGGCCCGCAGAAGGGTCGCGATCAGCGCGCCTCCGTCACGATCGACTTCCGTGCGGCAGCGCTTGGCGAGACGAAGACCTTTGAGGCCGACGGTCGCAAGGTTTCCGTCCGCATCCCGGCCGGTGTGGATGACGGGCAGACGATCCGCCTGCGCGGCAAGGGCGCCCCGAGCCCGAACGGTGGCGAGGCGGGCGACCTCCTCCTCAAGGTGAGCGTGCGTCCGCACGAGGTGTTCTCGAAGGAGGGCAAGAACCTCGTTGTTGAGCTTCCGGTCACGTTTGCCGAGGCCGTCCGTGGTGCCACGGTCGAGGTGCCGACGCTCGATGGCGACACGGTGCGCGTCAAGGTGCCAGCGGGCTCGTCGAGTGGCAAGACGCTGCGTGTTCGCGGTCGCGGTATCGCCACGAAGTCGGCGAAGGGTGACCTCCTCGTGAAGCTCGTTGTGGCTGTCCCCTCGCACCTCACGAGTGCGCAGGAGAAGGCGCTCGATGCTTTCATTGAGGCAAGCCCGGCAGAATCGCCGCGAGAGGATCTCCTCCGGAAGGCCAAGGTCTAGCGATGCGTGTCGATTACCAAGAGCTTGACGAGAACGCGCCCGTGTTCTCGATTGCCGCTGCCGCCGAGCTTGCGGGGATGCACCCGCAGACGCTTCGGCAGTACGACCGGCTCGGGCTCGTGGTGCCCCAGCGCACGCGCGGCAACGTCCGTCGCTACTCGCTGCGGAACGTGTCTGAGCTGCGCGAGATCTCTCACCTCGCCGCCGATGGCTTGAATCTCGAGGGCATTACGCGCGTGCTTGCGCTCCGTGAGCAGGTGCGCACCCTCGAGAAGCGCGTGCGTGCGCTCGAGTCAGAGCTTGCGGATGAGCGCTTGAAGCGTCCCGGCCAGCGCGTGTTTGCGGCTGGCGAGGCGGGGGATGTCATCACCCTCGCGCAGGGTATGCGTGCTCGCCGCCGCACCGACCTCGTCGTGTGGCGCCCGGGTCGCGTCGACGACTAACACATGGGTGAACACGGGGCTTCGGCTGATGCCGGAGCCCCGTTGTCGTGCTGGCGGTCAGGGCATCCACAATCGAATGTCGGTGGTAGCTGACATGCTGGGCACGCATGTTGATGAGGCCGCACCGTGGCCCGCGTGAAAGGACACTCGATGACTGCAGCATCCCGCCCCGTCGCGTTGATTACCGGCGCAACGCGAGGTATTGGCCGCGCCATTGCGAGCGAACTTGCCCGTACGCATCACGTCATCATTGGGGGCCGCAGTCGGGCGGCGGTGGATGCCGTTGTGGCCGAGCTTGGTGACGCGAGCGGATTTGTGGCTGATCTTGCTGAGCTGTCGTCGATTGCCGATCGTGCCGCGATGCTGCCCGAGCTCGATGTCCTCGTCCACTCGGCCGGCCTCATTGGCCCGCATGAGCCAATTGCTGAGGTCAATGTGGACGATCTCCTCCAGGTATTCACTGTCAACGTTGCTGCGGTACACGAACTCACGCGCATCACGCTGCCCGGGCTCCGCGCGCGGTCCGGCAGTGTCATCACGATCAACTCCGGCTCGGGCTTCACCTCGCATCCGAAGAGCTCCGTCTACTCGGCCTCGAAGTTCGCGCTTCGGGCCTGGAGTGACGCGCTTCGGGATGAAGAGCGCGCACACGGCGTGCGAGTCACCTCCATCCACCCCGGTCGTGTGGCGACAGACATGCAGCAGGAGCTTCGTGCCATGGAGGGTGGCGAATACCGGGAGGATGACTACCTCACGCCCGCGGCTGTGGCGCAGGCGGTGCGGCTCGCGGTGGAGACCCCGCGTGGTGGCAACATCGACGAGCTGCAGATTCGACCGCAGTAGCCGCGCCACGGCATCGTGGCAGATGGATTCTTGGCGGATTGGGAACATCTCAGCTGCGGCGCTGATCGAACCAGTGCGGGCATCTTGCCACGCACGAGGGAACAGGAGTACACCATGAGCCGATGTGAGGCATCACAGCACAGCCTGGTGCGTGCCGTACTCGCGCAGCTCGTGTGTGCTGCGCTCATCGGCATCGCTGCGCTCTGGTTCCCGTTGGCCGCAGAACCCGCGCACGCCGACACTCAAGACGGCCTCTGGTACTACGACGACTTCGGCATCGAGGCGCTCCACGAGGCGGGGTACCGCGGTCAAGGCGTCACCGTTGCGCTCTTCGATTCGCCGATCAACACCAAGGCTCCTGACCTTGTCGGCCAACATATCGAGCCGCGCACCGGAGAGATTTGCGCGGGCTATGACGGTGTCGAGGACGGCGAGAAGGCCGAGCACGGCACCGGCATGGCGAGCCTCATCGTCGGCAACGGCGAAGGCGTCGGCAGCGGCCTGTCGGAGCGCGGCGTGAAAGGTCTGGTGCCAGACGCACGACTCCTCCACTATGCCGTGATCGAGACCCCAAAAAATTGCCGCCCCTCACTGACTGAGGCTGTTGAGGATGCCCTCGCACAGGGGGCCACGATCCTCAGTTTCTCGATCGGATGGGGCAGCATCCGTGACATCGAGAAGGCCTTCTCGCTGGCGCTCGCCAAGGGCGCCATTATCGACGTCGCAGTACAGAACGAAGACGGCGACGAATCCGACCCGATCTCTGGCGCAAACGGCGTCGTCTCGATCGAGAACGTCGACCCTGATGGCAAGGACGATGGGATGACCGTGACCTCGCCCCGTCTCGACTTCGTTGCCCCCGGCGTCGACATTCGTGCGGCTGCCGCTACCGGGCACGATGCCTGGCAGAGCTACGGGCTGTCGCTCGGCACCTCGCCCGCCACAGCGTGGACGAGCGGCGTCTTCGCGCTCGCTTCATCGGCGTGGCCCGACGCGACCCCGAACCAGCTCTTGCAGTCCGCGATCCGCACCACCTCCAACGAGGGGTGGAAGCCACTTGAACGCACGAACGAAGAAGGCTTCGGTCTGCTGTCGCCGCAGAATCTCGTCGCGATCAACCCCACCGGTTTCCCCGACGAGAACCCGCTCATTCGTGACAGCGACGACGGCAAGACCGACCTTGTCCCCACGCCGGCAGATATCTTCGGTTCCGGTGGTCGTGGCTCGACCGACCCGGGCATCGAGACCGTCGATCACGAGCTCGGCAGCTCCACCCCCGTGGACAAGCCAAACCGGATGGCCGAGGAGGTCGGTGCGCTTCCGACCGTTGACGAGCAGCATCCGGCGCCCGAAGTAGCACCATCGAGCGGCGACCTTGCCGTTCGAGCGCTCGGTGAAGTGCTCCTTGTTGCAGCGGTCGTCCTCCTCGCGATCCTCATCATCGCGACGATCGCGCGCAAGCGTCGGCAGCCCGCCTATGCACGCGCCGCGTGGGGCGCGGTGCCGTATGGCTCGGGCGGCTACGGGCCGGCGGGGTACGGCCCCGTTGGCTATGGCTCGGCTGGATACGGCCCTGCGGGGTATGGCCCGGCCGGCTCTGCATCGCAGCTTCCCGGAACGCCTGCGCCCTACGGTGCGAATCCGTACAGTCGCGCCGCCACGATCTCGCCGTACGGCATGAACGCGCCCCGGGCTGCGGCATACGGCGTGAGCAGCTATGGGACGCCGACGTATGGTGCGCCGGCCTCGACACCTGCTGCAGCTGGTGGTTCCCCAGCGGTTCCCTCGCCCGATCGCTGGGGTGCGCAGGCGCCGCTCCCGAACGATGCAACCTCTGCCGCGGCGGGGGCGTCGCGACACGGCGCTCCGCAGGCCGGGACACCGCAAGCCGGTGCGTCGCAGCCTGGCGGGCCGCGTCCTGCTCCAGACATGAACCTGGGATACCGCTCGCCAGCCACGAGCGGATACCCCGCACAGGCCTCGCTGTCCACATCCCTGCCGGCCCCTCAGGGCGCCGTGCCCAGCTACGGGCAGCATCCGGTTCCGCAGTATCGACAGCCCGCGGGCTTGTCCGCATCCCGGCCGTCGGCGCCATCCATGGGCACGCCTCCCGCACCGCCGCAGCAGCGCCTCGGCGGCACCGTCCCCGGCGCGAACTCCTCGCAGCAGCCGGCAACACCGCCGCGTCCGCAGCTCCGCTACGAGGCAACCAAGCCCTACGAGCTTGGTTCGGACTTCTGGCCGAGCCAGGTCATCAAAGCGAAGAACGTTGAGGAGTACCGGGCCCCGCAGCGAATGAGCGACCCAGACAGCAAGAACTAGGCACTCCGCGATCCGGGCACGGAGCTGATCGAATCGTGGGTTGACAGGCAGCGGCAACTGCGCCCAGGCACGCCACCCCACTGCGGGCGAGGACAGCCCGCGCGATAACGTGAACACCATGAGCAACGAGCCGAGCGACGAGCGCATCGACCCCGCACTCGAACGCGTCCTCAGTGAGGCTCGCGAGCTGCTGCGCGGCGCGACGCCCGAACACGCCCCGCGCGAACTCACCCGAATCGCACTCATCGACGACGACGGGGCAATCTGGCACGGCCTGTTCGAAACACTCGGCACCGAAACACACGACGCGACGACTGCTCGCCGCCTCCGCATCGCCGCTCGCAACGACGCCCTCGACGCCGAAGCGCAGTTGCGCGCCGACACCGCACACCACGAGAACGCACCACACTGGCACGGACTCGAGCAAGAACTCCTCGCCGACGCCCAACTCATCCTCGGGCAACTCCCGAAAACGAATGCGGAACTCCGGGCATTGAGTCTCCTCGCGGGGCGCCACGCGGCACCCGACGCGATCCTCATCCTCGGCGGCCGCGAAAAGTACCTCCACCGCGGCATGAACGACATCCTCGCGGAAGGATTCACTACCGTTCGGGCCACACGAGGGGCCCGAAAAGCGCGCGCCCTCGTCGCCTCCCAGCCGCGAGGTGAGGTGACACCTGAGTCAGATCTCCAGAGCGACACCATCCTTAACGACCGAGAACTCGGCGGCCCGCTCATCGTCTGCGCAACCCCCGGAGCCTTCGCCGGAGCCAAGCTCGACCTCGGCACCCGCGCGCTCCTCGGCGTGCTGCAGCAGCCGCAGCTTGTCACCGAGATGGGCCACCTCGACGGCCAGGACGAGCTCAACATCCTCGACCTCGGCTGCGGCACCGGCATCCTCGCCGCCGTCGCCGCCCGACGTTGGCCGACGGCACGTGTCACCGCGAGCGACCGCTCCCTCGCCGCAGTGACGAGTGCCACAGCGACCGCTCGCGCGAACGGCCTCGACGACCGCATCCATGTCGAGCGAGACCTCGCGGCAGCCAAGGTACCGCCAGCGAGCATCGATCTCGTCCTGTGCAACCCGCCCTTCCACGACGGCCTCGCCGTGGTCGAAGACCTCGCCGCGCCCATGTTCCGCGGAGCCGCACAAGCCCTCCGTCCCGGCGGCCTCATGCTCACGGTCTTTAACGCCCACCTCGGGCATCGGCAGACACTGCAGCGTGTGGTCGGCCCCACGCGCCAACTTCACCGCGACGCAAAGTTCATCGTGACGCTCAGCATTCGCGCCGAGCGGGCCTGACGCGGGCGTGAGGCAGGAACCGAGCACGGCGGGGCAACATCCACCGTCTCCACCAAGGCACCCTCGCTAACCTGAACTACGACCCTGCCGCGTGACCCATACAAAGCGCGCACGAGCCAACCCAGAGAGGCGACCCCGATGCGAACCCTCATCGACCTTCTTCGCGACTGGATGCCCGAGCAGCGCTGGTTTCGAGGCTCAGGCGCGTCCGAACTCCGCCACCTCGGGTCCTATGTCCTCGAGCACATAGGCGACGACGAGGATGTCTACCGCATCATCGTCGCGCTCATTGTCGACGAGCAGACGCTGCCCGAGAGTGGCAGTGTGCCAGCCGCCACGATCTACCAGGTGCCCCTCGTGCTCCGCGAAGCCGATAGCGACGCCTCCGCGCGCGGCTACCTCGGCTCGATCCAGCACGACGGGGCAAGCCGCACCGTCATCGACGGTCCGCACGACCCCGCCTTCGCGGCGGCCCTGCTTGCCCTCGTCGCCAGCGAAGGGCAGGCCGGGGGCGAGACTGGCGATGACGTGACGCGTGCCTTCGGGCTCCCCATGCCCGGCATCCAGCTCGGCAACTTCGCCTCGAGCCGCGTCCTCGACGGAGAACAGTCCAACACCTCGATCATTTGCGAAATGCGCCGCGACGACGAGGCCGCAACCCCGATCATCATGAAGGTGTTCCGCATCCTCGCCGACGGCGACAACCCGGACGTCACGCTGCAGACCGCTCTCGCCAGCGCCGGATCCCGCCGCGTGCCCGCGGTCGTCGGCAACGTCTCCGGCATGTGGCTCGATCCGCGCGTGAGCGACCGCCCCGCGCGCGGCAACCTCGTCTTCGTGCAAGAGTTCCTCCCCGGCGTCGAGGACGCCTGGCGGGCGGCGCTTCGGGCAGGAGCCTCCGGTGACGACTTCCTCACCCCTGCCCGCACGCTCGGGCAGGCGACTGCCGAGGTACACGCCGTTCTCCGCAAGGTCATGCCAACCGTCCCGACAACGCCCGAGCGCGTTGAGGCGGCCCTCGCCGCGATGCGCACGCGACTGGACGCGGCCATCGCCGAGGTACCCGCGCTCGCGGAGTTCCGCGAACGGGCCCTCGCCTGCTTTGCAGCGGCACGTGACGCCGAGTGGCCGATCTCGCAGCGCATCCACGGCGATTACCACCTTGGCCAGGTGCTCGCGGTGCCGGGCCGCAATTGGGTGCTGCTCGACTTCGAGGGTGAACCACTTTCGCCACTCGAGGTGCGCAACGCCCCCGACTGCGCGGTGCGCGACGTGGCCGGGATGCTGCGCTCCTTCGACTACGTTTCCGGCTCACTCACGATGACCGCTGGCAGCGAGCAGGCCCACGACTGGGCGATCGCCGCGCGCAAGGCCTTTATTGAGGGATACGGCGAGGGGCTCGTTGAGCAGGGCATCGAGGGCAAAGAGCTCCGGGCCCTCCTCGATGAGCGCGTGTGTGCTGCGTACGAAATCGACAAGGCGCTCTACGAGGCCCGCTACGAGGCTCTCCACCGCCCCGACTGGCTCGGCATCCCGATGGGCGCGATTGAGCGGCTGCTTGGCGAGCGCGAGTCGGCTGCAAGCAACAAGTAGGCGGCGATCGCCTACTGGCCGGAATTGGCGGCGCGGGTGCGTGCCCGTGCTGCCGGGACCTCTATCCGCTGCGGTACGTAACCGCGGGCGGTGATGGGGGAGACGGGCAGCGCGAGTCGTTCCGCGAGTCGCCACCAGCCTCGGCGCGGGGCCGTGAGTTCCACCGAGCCGCCCGCGAGGAGTGCAGCCATGGTGTGCTTCGCGGTCGTGCCCCACTTCTCGAGAAGGCTCATGTGGCCGAGGAGGAGCTGACCGGGGTTGTTCGCGTCGAGCCACCCCGTCTCAACTCGAACGACGCCCTTTGCGTGCACGGGTGATGCGCCGTGTCCGAGCCTGCCGAGGAGGGGCAGCCGGGCGTTGAGTCCCTGCACGGGCCCCACCGTGGCATCCCCGGGCGCGAGCATCGCGAAGTGCGGGACGCGAGCCCGTGCGGGGAGGTCATCGAGCCCCGCGATGCCGTGCCCGAGGCCCGCGCTCGCGATGTGCACGACCCGGTCGACCTCGAGCCCACGGCGAAGGGCAAGGCCGAGTACGGCGCCGCCGAAACTGAATCCATAGGCAACGATGGCGGTGTCGGGGCTGCGCGGGATGCTGTTGCCGAAGCGGGCGAGGGGAGCTGAGAGCTTCCGTGCGCGCTCCGCGAAGAGGACCTGCGGGCCGTGCGGGAAGACGCCTCCCTGCCAGACGATCATGCCCGCGGCGTTGTCGCCCGCGATGCCGTTCGCGAGGTAGACCGCCTCTGACATCGTGTGCGCCTTGCCTTCAAACTCGAGCGGGTCGGAGTCGTTGCCGGGCACGAAGAGGCCCACGAACCTCGTCTCGTCGGCGAAGGGGGAGAGGTAGGCGTCGTCGGTGTCGCGGATGCGGTGGCCGAGGTATTCGATGACGCTCGAGCGCTCCGGGTCAAAGCCGATGAGAAAGCGCGGGAGGGCGTCTCGGGTGAAGAATCCGGGGCCCGAATGCAGAGCTTGGAGGCGCTCGCGGAGGTGGTCGATGTGGTCCGGAATGAAGCTCAGGCCATTCGCGTGGAGCATGCTGCGGAGGCGCTCGCCGAGGTCCTCGTGGCTGTCATCGCCGAGGAGTTCGGCGAGGGTGCGGTGGTTCGCGCGAATGCGGGCGGGCCACGGGACGCCGTTGAGGTTACCGATCGCGAGCGGGGCGAGGGTCTCGAGTTCTCGGCGCTGCTCGGTGGTGAGCGCCGACCACCAGGCGCGGACCTCGTCGGTGCTCGGTGGGGTGTCGACGAGTGCACGCTCGAGCGCGGCCCGGTCTTCGGGCGCATTCGTGAGGAGGAGTCCGAGCGGGTGATGCACGTCACGAGCCTAGAACGTGCTGATGGTGGGGTGATGGGTGTGCTTCGTGTGTGCTCGGAGATCGAATGTCGGTGGTCCCCGGAAGGCTTGTTGGTGCGAGCGATGTGGGGCCTGTGATGTGGGTTTTCGGTGGGGATGAAGAAGCTTGAGGTTCGCCGTGAGGTGCAGCAGATGGCTCGCATTCTGGGATGACTCTTCCTAAACTTGAGTCATCACGACTCAGGGAATGTGCTGCGGGGTCACTCAGGTCACGTTCCGCTGGGTGAATCCGACATCATCCATCAGGAGGCGCCACATGGCGAACATGCAGGGGGCACCCACCCCCAACGAGGACGCGAAGAGTGCCCTCGAGCAATACGGTGTGAACCTCACCGATATTGCGCGTTCCGGCAAGCTCGACCCGGTTATCGGTCGAGACGCCGAGATCCGTCGCGTGAGTCAGGTGCTCACGCGACGCACGAAGAACAACCCGGTGCTCATTGGTGAGCCCGGCGTTGGCAAGACGAGTGTCATTGAGGGGCTTGCGCAGCGCATCGTCGCGGGCGACGTTGCCGACTCACTCAAGGGCAAGGAGCTCGTCGCGCTCGACCTTGCCAGCCTCATCGCGGGCGCGAAGTACCGCGGTGAGTTTGAGGAACGGCTCAAGGCTGTCCTCAAGGAGATCACTGAGTCCGATGGCAAGGTCATCACCTTCATCGACGAGCTGCACACGCTCATGGGTGCGGGTGGCGGTGAGTCGTCCATCTCGGCCGCCAATATGCTCAAGCCCATGCTCGCGCGCGGTGAGCTCCGCCTCATTGGCGCGACCACGCTCGACGAATACCGTCAGTTCATCGAGGCGGATGCTGCGCTCGAGCGTCGATTCCAGCAGGTGCTCGTCGACGAGCCGAGCGTTGAAGACACCATCGCCATCCTGCGCGGTCTCAAGGAGCGCTACGAGGCACACCACAAGGTTGCGATTGCCGACTCGGCACTCGTCGCGGCGGCGACGCTTTCGCACCGCTACATTCCGGCGCGCAAGCTCCCTGACAAGGCGATCGACCTCATCGACGAAGCGGCCTCGCGCCTTCGCATGGAGATTGACTCCTCGCCGGTTGAGCTTGATGCGCTGCAGCGTCAGGTCGATCGTATGCGCATCGAAGAGCTCGCGCTGAAGAAGGAGCACGATCCTGCCTCGGTCGAGCGGCTTGCCTCGCTGCGTGCGGAGCTCGCCTCGCTCGAGAAGGACCTCAAGGCGCTCCAGCAGCGCTGGGAGCAGGAGCGCACGGGCCTCAACCGCATCGGTGAGCTCAAGACGAAGCTCGACAACGTTCGCGTTCGCGCCGACAAGGCGCAGCGCGAGGGCAAGCTCGAGCTTGCGAGCCGCCTGCTCTACGGTGAGCTGCCTGCTCTGCAGAAGCAGCTCCTCGAGGCTGAGCGCGCCGAAGACGGCGGTGCTCGACTCGTGAACGACCACGTCACGAGCGAAGACATTGCCGGTGTTGTCGCAGCCTGGACGGGCATCCCGGTTGGCAGGCTCATGCAGGGTGAGATGGACAAGCTCCTCTCGCTCGAGGCTGAGCTCGGCAAGCGACTCATTGGTCAGGAGCGCGCCGCGGCAGCCGTGGCGGATGCCATCCGCCGTTCGCGCGCGGGCGTGTCCGACCCGTCCAAGCCGACGGGATCCTTCCTCTTCCTTGGTCCGACGGGCGTCGGCAAGACCGAACTCGCGAAGGCTCTCGCCGAGCTGCTCTTCGACGACGAACGCGCGATGATCCGCATCGATATGTCCGAGTACGGCGAGAAGCACTCGGTTGCGCGACTGGTCGGTGCCCCTCCGGGATACATTGGCTACGAGCAGGGTGGTCAGCTTACGGAAGCGGTCCGCCGCCGGCCGTACTCAGTGGTGCTCCTCGATGAGGTCGAGAAGGCACACCCCGAGGTATTCGACGTGCTGCTGCAGGTGCTCGATGACGGTCGTCTCACCGACGGCCAGGGGCGAACGGTCGACTTCCGGAACACCATCCTCATCCTCACCTCGAACCTGGGTTCGCAGTTCCTCATCGACCCGCTCACGACATGGAGCCAGAAGGAGTCGCAGGTGCTCGCCACCGTGCGGCAGGCGTTCAAGCCCGAGTTCGTGAACCGTCTCGACGACATCGTCGTGTTTTCGGCCCTCTCGCAGGACGAGCTCGCGCGGATCGTTGCCCTGCAGCTCGACCGACTGCAGCAGCGCCTCGCATCGCGACGTCTCGAACTTCGTGTCACCGAGGATGCCAGCGCCTGGCTTGCCGAACGTGGCTACGACCCGATCTACGGTGCGCGGCCGCTGCGTCGACTCATGCAGAAGGAAATCGACGACCGCCTCGCGAAGGGGCTCCTGTCGGGAGCCATCCACGACGGGGATGCCGTGGTCGTTCAGGTGCGTGCAGACGGCGATGGGCTCGAGCTCGTCTCCGCCTCACGGGCGGAGGCTGAGCCGGCCCAGTAGAGGCGGCCTCCGACGCCAACAAGTCGGCCCGGGCGATCAGCGGATCGCCCGGGCCGGGGCTGTTCGCCCACGTGAAGTGAGGCGGCCTACGCCTCCGACCGGAAGTGCATGTCTGCGAGCGGCTTGCGTTCGCGAGGCGCCTGATCCTTCAAACGAACCTCAGCAGGCACCGCGTCGCTCGAGTCGTGGCGTCCCACCGCAATGATGATCTGCGGAGAGAATGGGGCGTCAATCTGGAACGCCTCTGCGAGTTTGTCCGCCCCAAAGCCGCCCATCTGGTGCGTGTGCAGCCCCATCGTCGTGGCCTGCAGCAGCAGGAACGCCGTCGCCTGGCCAAGGTCGTGCTTCGCCCACGGAAGCGGAATACCCTCGCGCTCCTCCTCGACGATGCCGACGAACAGGGCGGAAGCGCTCGGCACCCACGTCTGGTTGAAACCCATGAGCGTCTCCACGATCTGCGCGTGCTCGGGCGTGCCGCGGTGTGCGACGAGGAAGCTCCACGGCTGCGTGTTCGACGCCGACGGTGCCCAGCGGGCAGCATCCAACAGGGTGTCCACCATCTCATCCGTGAGCTCGTGACGCGCATCGAATCCGCGCGGGCTCCACCGGTTCGCGATCGTGCTGTTCACCGACGGCAAGACAGCATTGCGGCGTGGTGCGGCAGGATGAGACATGGGAAACCTCCGTGGTCCAGTGGATGCACGCTAACCCACCCGAGTGCTCAGAATCTGGACGCCAGGACACGGCAGCGAAGAAGCCCCGATCAGCTGAGAGTGCAGTTCTTTGGTCGGAGCGACACGAGCTCTGCGGGGCATCCGAACGCTGGCTGCAGCCCTAGAAAATCATCGGCACGTCATCGTCAAGGCTCGTCGCCACATCGAGCTCGACCATGACGGGGACGTGATCGCTCGGCGCCTCACCCTTGCGTTCGTCGCGGTGGATGGATGCATCCACGACGAGCTCGTCGAATTCTGGGGTGCCCAGGATGAAGTCGATCCGCATCCCCTCGTTCTTCGGGAACCGCAGCTGCTGGTAGTCCCAGTAGGTGTAGCCCTCGATGCCGCGGTCGCGGGTGATGTCGACGAGACCGTCATCGAGGAACGCCTGGAAGGCGGCTCGCTCCGGCGCCGACACGTGCGTTGCGCCGTCGAAGACCGCCATGTCCCAGACGTCGATGTCGAGGGGGGCAATGTTGAAGTCACCCATGAGTGCGAGCGGGGCGCCCGGATTCGAAGCGCGCCAGGCTGCGGTTGCGGCGCGGAGTCGCTCGAGCCACGCGAGCTTGTACGTGTAATGCGGATGCGTGAGCTCGCGGCCGTTCGGGACGTAGAGCGACCAGAGGCGGATGTCTTCGACGGTGACGCCGAGCGCGCGGGCCTCGAGGGGGAGTGTCCCGTCCTCGAGCTCCTCGCCGAAGCCCGGCATCTCGTCGAACCCGACCGTCACCTCGCTCATCGGAAGCCGGCTCGCGAAGGCGACGCCGTTCCACTGGTTGAGCCCGTGGATCTCGAGCTCGTAGCCCGCCTCTTCAAACACCTCGCGCGGGAACTGCTCCGGCTTGCACTTGATCTCCTGCATCCCAAGGACATCGACGTCCTCCCGCACCAGCCAGTCCACAATTCGAGCCGACCGGGCCCGCACCGAGTTCACATTCCACGTCGCAACACGCATGCCCCCACGCTACCCGCCCGACGCCTGCGCTCCGGTCCGTGCCCCGCCTCCGGAAATTTGGCATCACAGAGCCATTCGTGGCCATATGTGGTGCGAACCCTGCCCAAATGCCAAAAATCCGGAGCTGACCTCCTCGCGTCCCGGGGACGCTCGAGGTCAGACCTGTGGATAACCGGTTTTTGTCGTCATCTGCTTGGTGTGATGGACGGGTGGACGCATTGGATTGGTTGCACTCAGAACATGGGGGAGTTGCGCGTGCTGCCTGGTTCATCGAGCACGGCGTCGACAACACCGCTCAACGACGGCACCTTCGGGATGGCGCGCTGGTGCGAGTTCGACATGGTTGGCTCGCCGTGCCGCACGCCAACGTGAACGTAGTGGTCGCGGTTCGTCAGGGCGGAGTCCTGAGTTGCGTGAGTGCCTTCCAGCTCTGGGGGAGCTGGGCGCCGCGTGATCACGGCCTGCACGTGCGGGTGGACCGTCGTCATCAATGTCTCGATGAGCGAACGGTGAATCACCTTCTTCCCCGCCGCCTGGTGCGGCAATCGCTGACGGGCGTGGACACGCCGCTTGCGGCCGCGGCCGCTGTGGCGCGGTGCCTCGAACGAGCCGACGCCGTCGCGGTATTGGACTCGGCCCTGCGCTTGGGGCTGTTCACTCATGAGTCGCTGGAGTACCTGGCGGGGCAGATTCAAGGGGTGAGCAAGGTCGTGCAGCTCCTCGACCCGAGTGCTGGTTCGGGGCTTGAGTCGCTTGTCCGCATCATGCTGCGCCGACTCCGGATCCGGTTTCGAACGCAGGTGCTTATCCCGGAGGTGGGCGTCGTCGACTTCCTGATCGGCGATCGCTTGATCCTGGAGGTCGACGGGCGCGAATTCCATGACACTGCATCCGGCTTTGCGAAGGATCGGCTTCGTGACGCGAACGCAGCCGCCCTGGGCTTCCTGACGCTCCGAACGACGTATGCCGAAGTCATGTACTCGATAGGGGATCTTGAGAGACGGATCCTTGCGGTTGTCAGGTCTCGAGATCACTACTGGAGTCGTCGGAATGCGCGCTGGCGTCAGCAGGGATTGCCGTGCCCGGCCTCCGGAAATTTGGCATCTCGGAGCCATTCGTGGCCATATGTGGCATGAGGGCCCCTGAAATGCCAGATTTCCGGAGGAGGAAACTGGGGCGGGACGGGCCGCGGGTGGCGGGTACGCTGGTGGGGTGACTGATGACCGCGCGCAACTCATTGAACTCATCCGCGACGAAGCCGTCTTCCACGGTGACTTCACGCTCACGAGCGGCAAGAAGGCCAGCTACTACATCGACCTTCGCAAGCTCTCGCTCGACCATCGCGCGGCCCCGCTCATCGGCCGCATCCTGCTCAAGCTCATCGACGAGTTCGGCCCCGTGGATGCCGTGGGTGGCCTCACCATGGGTGCTGACCCGCTCGCCAACGCCGTCCTTCACCAGGGCGTCGCCGAAGGTCGCACGATGAACGCTTTCGTCGTGCGCAAGGAGCCGAAGGATCACGGCCGCGGCCGCCAGATTGAAGGTGCCGAAGTCGAGGGCAAGCGCGTCGTCGTCCTCGAAGACACATCGACGACCGGTGGCTCGCCGCTCAAGGCGATCGAGGCACTCGAGAAGGCTGGCGCGAACGTCGTCGCCGTGTGCACGATCGTCGACCGCGCAACGGAGGCTGGCCCGCGCATTGAGGCAGCTGGCTACCCGTACCGCTACGCGATCGGTCTCGAAGACCTCGGCCTCGCCTAGGCGCACCGGCATTCGAGTCGCACATGCCGGGGGAGGATGGCGTGACGTCGCGCGAGGGCGGATCTCGTGGGGGTTCGTTCCTGCCGCGTCGCCTGCGCGGCCAGTACTCGGATGTGGAGCCAGCCCAGCAGCCGGCCCAGGCGCCTGCAACGTCACACGTTGATGCGACAGCACCGGTAAGCTCACGCGCCTTCAAGAGCGAGGCTGACCCTGCGCTCGCCGACGAGACAACGACCGCGAGTGAAGTGAAGTCGCTCCGTGCGCTTGCGCGACGCGGCGTCACGAGGACGGGCGACGCCGAGACGCGCCAGCCGAGCGCGTCCGCGGCCACGCCACCGAGCACGAGTGCCGGGAACACGAGCACCCCAGAGCAGGCGCAGCCTCCCCGCGTCGTTGCCCCGCGCATCCCGAAGCGCCTGAGTCACACCGTCCGGGTAGGATCCGATGCCACACCATCGGCCGACCCTGCCGTCGCACCTGCACAGCCCACCCACACCCCTGAACCCCAGGCAACGAGCGACGCCGAACCGGCCGCAGGAACCCCCGTCGTCCCGCCCCGCTTCATCCCGCAACGAGACCGCGAGCTCCTCAAACGCGAAGACCAGCGCCAGCTCCGCCTCGAAGAAGAAAAAGCCGCGAAGTCCTCGAGTCGTGACGTCCTCTCGGAAACCAAGGACGAGCAGCTTGACCGCGAAGCCCGGGCCACCCGGCGTGCCCGACGCCGCTTCCGCAACCGCGTCCTTCTCGCCGGTGCCGTCCTCGCCATCTTTGCCTTCATCGTCGGCGCCATCGTGAACCCCTTCGCGAAGCGCGCCCCGAGCCCCGAAGAGCTTGCCGCTTCGAACCTTTCCCACCCGACCCCGACCGGCGTCCCCTATGCGGCGCTCGAACCCGGCCAGTGCTTCAGCACCTTCACGAACGCCTGGGCCGCCGAGTGGCAGACCACCGAGTGCACGGGCGAGCACGCCGCCGAGTTCCTCGCCGAGGTGCCGGCCCACCCGTACAAGGGCGGCCCCTACCCGGGCGAGGAGCAGCTGCGCGCCCGCGCCCAGCTCAGCTGCCAAGACACCTCCGTCCTCGACGAAAAGAAGGCAAAACAGGTCGACAAGCTCGTCATCGACGTCCGCTACGCAGCAAGCCAAGCCGAGTGGGACGCTGGCTTGCAGCACTACGCCTGCTTTGTCGCTCGCAGCGATGGCGGAAGCTGGAGCGGTAGCCTCGCGGCATGACCCACGTGAGCGAGTCCATCGACGTCATCGTTGCCGAGCAGCACATCCTGCCCCTCTTCACCGATCTGCACACCCTCCCGCGCATGCTCTCCTTCATCGAGGAGGTCGAGCCGATCAGCGCCGACGTCGCGCGCTGGACGGTCGCGTTCATGGGCAAGCGCAAGCAGCTTGACGTGCGCCTCGTGAGTGCGGGCCCCGAGGGTGTCGTCTGGACAAGTGCAACCCCCGGCCAGGCGTTCGACGTGCAGGCGCGTACCCAGGCGCTCGGCCCGGAAGATACGCGCGTCACGATCGACGTGGAGTTCGACGCAGGTGGGATGGCCGAGAAGCTGGGCCTTGCCCGACCGGTCGCTTCGAAGGCCATCCAGAACGAGCTCAAGAACGCGAAGGCCTACGTCGAGCGACGCTTCGTCCGCTAAGCGGCGCACTGCTATCCTCATCGCAGAGCACGTGCTCCGGGGTCAGTGAAAATCTGAGCCGGCGGTCAAAGTCCGCGAAGCCACCCTTTCGAGGGCGGCCCGATCCGGTGGAATTCCGGAACCGACGGTGAAAGTCCGGATGGGAGGCGCACGTGGATGCAGCACCCGCTGCATCCTGCTCGTGGCATCCAACCGATGGTGTTGGGCGACGCGAGGCTCGCAAGGGGCGGTGTTTGACGACGCCACAGCTGAGCGACCGCACGGCGCCAGCAGAGCCGAACGTGTTTGCGTGCGGCGATGTGCACTACCGGGGTGGATGACGCGCCCCGAAGCCTCCCGAAGCATCCCGGAGCCCCAACGAAGGAGATCCGGATGCAGCAGCCGACGGTACGGCGCCGCGCAAGTGCCCGCGCTGGCTCGAACGCGCGCTGGGCAGCCCCGACCGTCCTTGCGCTCGTGCTCCTCGGCCTCTGGCAGCTCCTCTCTTTCACCACCTCGCGCACCTTTCTGCCGGGTCCGGTGGATGTCCTCACCCGCCTTGCGGAGGAACTTGGCTATGGCCGCATCTTCCGCTACGCCGGCACGACCTTCGTAGAGGCGCTCCTCGGCACCTTCGTCTCGGCGCTCATAGCGCTGCCGCTCGGCTATCTCGTCGCCCGCGTGCGTCTCATCGATCTCGCCGCGAGCCCGTTCATTGCCGCATCGCAGGCGGTCCCGGCGATCGCGATTGCCCCGCTCCTCGCGCTCTGGATCGGCTACGGCCTCCCGCCGATCGTTGTGCTCTGTGCGGTGACGGCGTTCTTCCCGATGCTCGTGACAACGACGATCGGCATCCACTCGCTTGACCGTGACATGCTCGAGGCGGCAACCCTGGACGGCGCCGGCTGGTGGGCGCGCCTTCGCCACATCGAACTACCGCTCGCCTTCCCGAGCATCGTCGCGGGGATCCGTGCCGGTGCCGCCCTCTCGGTGACCGGCGCCGTCGTCGGCGAATTCACGATGGGTAGCAAGGGTCTTGGGATGCTCCTGACTCTCCACCGCGACGCGAATGACACGGAAGGACTCTTCGCGACACTGCTGCTGCTCATTGCGCTCGCGGTGCTGCTCTTTGGTACGCTCGGTCTGCTTGTACGCCTTGCTCCCGGCGAAACGAGCGCACGGCAGCACGCCCCGTCGACGTCATTCGGCCGAGGCAGCATCGACCGCTCGCTCACCACGACATCCCACTGATCGGAAGGATCCACCATGCGTTTCTCGTTCCGTCGCGCCACAACTGCCGCGCTCGTGCTCGGCCTTGCCGTCGTGGGCCTTTCGGGTTGTGCAGCCGAACCCAGCACGCCTTCCGAAGACACGGTCACGATCGGCCTCACCTACACGCCGAACATTCAGTTCGCGCCCTTCTATCTCGCAGAGCAAAAGGGGTACTTCGAGGAGCAGGGCGTTCACGTTGAGCTGCGCCATCACGGCGAGAGCGAGGAGCTCTTCGGTGCGCTCGCGAACGGCACGGAGGACTTTGTGTTCGCGGGTGGTGACGAAATTGTGCAGGCTCGCTCTGCGGGGACGGACGTCGTGAGTATTGCAACGCTCTACTCGAGCTACCCCGCGGCGCTCATCGTTCCGAAGGATTCGTCGATCCAGTCGGGCGAGGACCTGAAGGGGCACAAGGTTGGCGTGCCCGGCCCCTACGGGCAGACCTACGCTGCACTGCTTGCCTTGCTCTCCGAAGCCAAGCTTGGCGAGCATGACCTCAGCTTGGAGCACATCGGCTACACACAGCAGGCGGCGCTCACGAGCGGCAAGGTTGATGCGGTCATGGGCTATGCGAATAACGACGCAGTTCAGCTTGAGCGCGCGGGATTCCCAGTACGCGTGATTCCAGCGTTCACGGGCGACGACGAGTCGCTTGTAGGCCCAGCGCTTGCGGCATCGAGTACCTCGCTAGCAGCTCACTCGGCGAGCGCATCAAAGGTTCTTATCGCCTTGGCGAAGGCGACAGGCGAACTCATCGCCAATCCGGAAGAGGCGATGACGGCGGCCGAGGAGTTCATCCCGACGCTCACGTCGAGTGAGCAGCGTGATGCTGCCCGGGCGACCCTTGACGCGACGATCCCGTTTCTCGAAGCGAAGTCTGGAGACGTGCGCTTTGCGAATGACGAGGAGACGTGGCAACGGATGGTCGAGTTCATGGCAGAGCACAAGCTGCTGAGTGGCGAGACGCCGCGGGCTGAGGACACGTTCACGAACGAATACTTGCCTGTGCAATGAGGCGCGGTGTCCAACGGGGCTCAGGTGTGACGATCTCGCCGATACCCTCAGAAGGTGAGTAGCGAAGAGACGAATCGCGGTGACGGGCCAACCCACGGCGTTGGCCCCTACCCAGGCGGGTCGGACGCATGGCCAGACGACCCGCGGCTTGATCCTGAACTGCTCGAGCACGGAGACCGTCGGAACGTCATTGATCGCTTCCGCTACTGGCGCGTTGAGTCGATTGTCCAAGAGCTTGATCGCTCGCGCCGCCCCTTTCACGTGGCGATTGAAAACTGGCAACATGACCTCAACATCGGCTCGATTGTGAGAACCGCAAACGCGTTTAACGCCGCAGCGGTGCACATTATTGGGCGTCGCCGGTGGAACCGTCGGGGTGCCATGGTGACGGACCGTTACCTCCACGTTCATCACCACGACACGATCGAGGCTTTCCAAGAGTGGGCCTCGTCGGAGGGCCTGTCGATTGTGGCGGTCGATAATGTGCCCGGATCTGAGCCGGTAGATGCGGCTCCGTTGCCAGCCCGCTGTGTCTTGCTTTTTGGGCAAGAGGGCCCGGGCTGCTCGCCGCAGGCGATTGCTGCTGCGGAGCGGGTGGTGGAGATCCGTCAGGCTGGCTCCACGCGTTCGATGAACGCGGCAGCAGCGGCGGCGATTGTGATGCATGAATGGGTACGCGTGCACGCGCCGGTGCACGGCATTCACTAGAGAGCGTCAGCTCCAATGTCAAACCGAGTCGGCCGGTTCATGTTCCCCGCCACCAAAGTGAAAACTGCTGT
>NZ_BCSO01000019.1 GCF_001570905.1 [Zimmermannella] alba NBRC 15616
CAGGCGGAATTGGTGTGTGATCGCTACGCGTGCGGACAAGGATGGGGGTGAAGTTCCGCGGATTCCCTCGCGATTCCGCGGAACCTGTGGCTGCTTGCATTCATCAGCGCCCAAGGCATCGGCTTAGGGACGGCCCCATTCGAGCCATGATCGATGCCCTGCATCGGGATTCGATAATCACCCGTTGCCGCTTGCTTCGAGCTGTCTGTCGATGATGCCGACGAAGCGATCTACGTAGTCTTGGAGGAACTGCGCAGTGCCTTCATTGAGCCGATCCTCTTCATCGAAAAGGGTGGGTGATTGCGCGAGAAACACCTCTGGTTGGCCCGGCGTCGGCATGTCGAAGTATGACAAGGCGAGGCGAAGGTTCTTCTGTGAGCTGTAGCCGCCCATGCGGCCCACCGAGTGGCTAATGATGCCGGCTGGTAGGTTCTTCCATGCGACATCTCCATTGGGTTTGGAACCGATGTCGATGGCGTTCTTGAGGCATGCGGGAATGGTGCGATTGTTCTCTGGCGTGACGAACAGG
Organism: [Zimmermannella] alba NBRC 15616; assembly: GCF_001570905.1. GTDB lineage: Bacteria > Actinomycetota > Actinomycetes > Actinomycetales > Microbacteriaceae > Pseudoclavibacter > Pseudoclavibacter albus. Next base: position 530 of record NZ_BCSO01000019.1, read on the forward strand.
ATGCCATCGGAAGCCTTGATTGCCTCTCGAAATGCCGTGTACTCCTCTGGGACTCGCACGTCGGCAACTTCGGGGTCGTCGTAATCGAAGTCGTACAGAGGGAGGTCACGGATCTCAAGGATGCTTGCTTTGTAACCTTCGGGGAAGTAGTCGATGGCGTTGTGGGCGATCTTGCGCGCGTAAGAGCCCCGGCGTAGGCTCCCGATGATTACGTTGATGTTCTTTGTCATTGGCGGTGTTCTCTTTCTTCGAAGTGATATCAGTGCTCGATGGGCGGGAGAAAAGGTCGGGCCCCAAACGCTGGCGGTGGGCCGGCACGGTGCGACGCGGCGATGAACTGATCAAGCTTGTGTGGACTCTCCGCGCGGAGAAACATGCCAAGCATCGAAAGGAGCCCACCGATAACGGCATCTCGGTTCGAACTGGTCCCGAGTAACCGCAGCGCAGCGGGCTGGTTGCCTTCTCGTACAGCCTGAAACAAGGCGATAGTTTCGAGCCATGCCCCTTCGTCGGGACGGGGCAAAGGCTCAGAAGTCCCAGTCATCGTCACTGGTATCTACTGCTTTGCCGATGATGTAGCTGGACCCAGAACCAGAGAAGAAGTCATGGTTCTCGTCCGCGCCGGGTGCGAGAGCCGCGAGGATCTCCGGGTTGACTTCGGTCTCTTCTGGCGTGAAGCGGGCAGGGTAGCCGAGGTTCATGAGTGCTTTGTTCGCGTTGTAGCGGACGAACACGGCGACGTCGTCCATGAGTCCGAGCGGCTCGTAGAGCTCACCGGAGTAGGCCAGTTCGAGTTCGTAGAGCTCTTCGAGGAGCGCATAGGTGAACTCGCGCATGTGCTCTTGTTCGGCGAGGGTGTGGGTTTCGAGGCCGCGCTGGTATTTGTAGCCGGAGTAGTAGCCGTGCACGGCCTTGTCGCGGAGGATGAGCCGGATCATGTCGGCGGTGTTAGTGAGCGTGGCGTGCACGGAGAAGTGCAGCGGCAGGTAGAACCCCGCGTACAGCAGCAGCGAGGACAGCAGCGTCGAGGAGACCTTCCGCTTGAGCGGATCATCCCCGTAGTAGTGCGCGAGCACCCTCTTACACCGCTCCTGAAGAAGGTCGTTCGCGACGGCCCACCGGTAGGCGTCGTCGATTTCGGGGGTCGAGGTGAGCGTGGAAAACACAGACGAGTAGGAGCGGGCGTGCACGGACTGCATGAACGCGATATTTGTGTACACGGCCTCCTCATGTTCGGTGCGGGCATCCTGGATCTGGCAGATCTCCCCAACGGTGGCCTGCACGGTGTCAAGCATGGTGAGCCCGGTGAACACGCGCATGGTCAGCGTGCGTTCCTCCTGGGTGAGTTTCTGCCAGGCGGCGAGATCGTTGGAGAGCGGCACCTTCTCCGGCAGCCAGAAGTTCGCAGTGAGGCGGTTCCAAACTTCGAGGTCTTTGTCGTCGCCGACGCGGTTCCAGTTGATGGGCCGTAGGCGGGCTGCCGGGTCGTGCCGATAGCCGGGCGGGGTGACGGAGATCTCGGTGATCGGGCGGGTGATATCGGTGAGGGTCATGGGTGCTCCTTCGGGAAGATCAGATTCTGGGGTTACAGCGCGCAAGAGACGCAGCCTTCAATCTCGGTGCCTTCGAGCGCGGGCTGGCGCAGGCGGATGTAATAAAGGGTCTTGATCCCGGCACGCCAGGCATGGATCTGGGCTCTGTTGATGTCGCGCGTGGTCGCCGTGTCGCGGAAGAACAGTGTCAGGGACAGGCCTTGGTCGACATGCTGGGTGGCGGCGGCGTAGGTGTCGATGATCTTCTCGTAGCCGATCTCGTACGCGTCCTCGAAGAACTCAAGGTTGTCGTCGGTCATGTGCGGGGCCGGGTAGTAGATGCGGCCGAGCTTGCCTTCTTTGCGGATCTCGATCTTCGCTGCGATCGGATGGATCGACGCGGTCGCATTGTTTACGTACGAGATCGATCCGGTCGGCGGGATGGCCTGCAGGTACGCGTTGTAGATGCCGTGCTGCCGCACGGATTCCCGCAGCTGCGCCCAGTCGCCACGGGTGGGGATCGCGACACCTGCCTTTGCGAAAAGGACGCGAACGCGGTCGGTGGCCGGCTGCCAGTCACGCTCGGTGTACTTGTCGAAGTACGAGCCATCGGCGTAGGCGGAGGTCTCGAATCCGGCGAACGTCGTTCCTCGTTCTATGGCGAGCCTGTTCGAGGCACGCAGGGCGTGGTAGGTGACAGTGAGGAAGTAGATGTCGGTGAAGTCGATACCTTCCTCACTGCCGTAGCGGATGCGTTGCGAGGCGAGGAATCCGTGGAGGTTCATCTGCCCGAGCCCGATCGCGTGCGATGCGTCGTTTCCGGCGGCGATCGATGGGACCGCGTCGATGTTGGTCTGGTCGGACACGCTCGTGAGTGCCCGCACTGCGGTTTCGACCGTTGCGCCGAAGTCTGGTGAAGCGAAGGCCTGGGCGATGTTGAGAGATCCGAGGTTGCAGGAGATGTCTCGGCCGACCTGCTCGTACCCGATCGCGGCGTCGTAACAGGACGGGGTGTTCACTTGGAGGATCTCACTGCAGAGGTTGGACATGTTGATCCATCCCTGCAGAGGGTTCGCGCGGTTGACGGTGTCCTCGAACAGCACGTAGGGGTATCCGGATTCGAACTGCAGCTCGGCGAGGGTCTTGAAGAACTCTCGGGCGCTGATCGTGGTTTTCCGCACCCGTGGGTTCGAAACCAGGTCGTCGTAGTGGTCGTTCACGGACAGATCCGACAGCGGCTTCCCGTACTCGCGCTCAACGTCGTAAGGGCTGAACAGGTGCATTTCCCGGTTCTCCTTCGCGAGCTGGAAGGTGACGTCGGGGATCACAACGCCGAGGGAGAGCGTCTTGATGCGGATCTTCTCGTCCGCGTTCTCCCGCTTCGTGTCGAGGAACCGCAGGATGTCGGGGTGGTGCGCATGCAGATACACCGCTCCCGCGCCCTGCCGGGCGCCGAGCTGGTTGGCGTAGCTGAAGCTGTCTTCGAGGATCTTCATCACCGGGACAACGCCGGAGGCCTGGTTCTCGATCTGCTTGATCGGCGCTCCTGTCTCGCGCAGGTTCGTCAGCAGCAGCGCGACTCCGCCTCCGCGCTTGGAGAGCTGCAGGGCGGAGTTGACGCTCCTGCCGATGGACTCGAGGTTGTCCTCAAGGCGGAGCAGGAAGCAGGAGACGAGCTCCCCGCGCTGCGCTTTGCCCGCGTTCAGGAACGTCGGGGTCGCGGGTTGGAACCGGCCGGAGAGCATCTCGTCCACCAGCCGAGTCGCGAGGGCTTCATCGCCCTGACCGAGGAAGAGCGCGGTGGCGACGACGCGCTCTTCGAAGCCTTCCAGGTAGGTGGTTCCGTCGAACGTTTTCAGGGCGTAGGACGTGAAGAACTTGAACGCGCCGAGGAACGTGTGGAAACGGTGCCCCGCCCCGCGGGCGCGCTCATGCAGGTCCGTGAGGAACTCCGGGGTGTAGGCGTCGAGGAACGCCTGCTCGTAGTAGTCGTTCGTGACCAGCCACTCCAGGCGTTCGGCCACGCTCGGGAAGGTTCTCATGTTCGGGATGACGTGCTGGAGCAGGTACGCCTCGGCAGCTTCCCGGTCCTTGTGGAACTGGATCGACCCGTCCGGGGCGAACAGGTTCAGTTGCGCGTTGAGTGCGTGGTAGTCCTTCCGTGCGCCAATTCCGGTGCGGGCCGGAGCTTCTGGGGAGGTGATGGTCATGCGGTCTTCCTCTCAATGGATGTCGGGTTTTTGGAGGCCTGCTCCCAGAAGCGGGTCAGGCCGTTCTTCACGTGTTCGATGTCGCGCTGCGTGCCGAGCAGCTCGAAGCGGTACAGCTCCGGGACCTGGCATTTCGCGGAGATGACGGGACCGGCGAGGCAGTAGTGCTCGCCGAAGTTCGTGTTCCCCGCTGTGATGACGCCACGTATGAGTGCCCGGTTAGCGGGGTCGTTCAGAAACTGGATTACCTGCTTCGGTACCGCCCCAGCTCGTTCCCCTCCGCCGTACGTGGGGACAACGAGCACAAACGGCCGTGTAACCCGGATCATCCCCTCCACCCGTGGCCGCAGCGGAACACGAACCGCGGGCCGGTCGAGCCGGTCGACGAAGCGACGAGTGTTCTCCGAAACACTCGAAAAGAACACCAGATCAGGCGACCGGGCGGCGGCAAGTTCGTGCACAGAGGGCGCTTCGCGCCGGGACTCGGATAGGGCTGGCATGGTGATCCTCCTCGCTCTTCGGTTGCGACGCGCCCCGCCAGCAACCACTACATGTTGTGCCTCACCAGAGTTTGGAGCGGCGTATCTAGTAATAACATCACTGTAGTTCCCCGATCTACGACAGGCCAACATTTGAAACTACGGCACGCCGAATATTAGAGTGAAGTGCGCAGATGATCTGTGACTGTGGGCAGGACGGTCGTCGGACGCGCTCAGACGCGAAAAGAGAGAAGAAGGAGTGTCACATGGCTGATGAGAGCCGAATCCCGATACCTGCCGAGATTGACAATGAGAGCATCCGTGCATTCGTGGAGGAGTGGGCCGAGGTCACCGATCCCGAGCGGATCGAGCTCGTCTCGGCTGCCGATGACGCGCGGCTCATCGGCGAAGCCCTCGCCGCAGGTGAACTGCTGCCCGCTGGTGTGGGCCGGTACTATGCCAGATCCAACCCGAAGGACACCGCCCGCTCTGAAGAGCGCACTGTCGTCGCAACCTCGAATCCTGCCGATCGCGGCCGCTACAACAACTGGCAGCCAGTGAGCGAGGTGAAGCCGCTCATTGTCGAGCGGATGCGCGGGGCCTCTCGTGGGAAGACGATGTACGTCGTTCCCTATCTGATGGCGCCGCCCGGCACGCCGCTCGCGGCCTACGCGGCCGGGGTGGAGCTGACTGATGATCGCACCGTGGTGCTGCAGATGATCCGCATGACCCGCGTCGGCCTCGAACACTTCGACGGGCTCACCGACCCGAACTTCTTCGTCCGCGGCGTGCAGGTCACCGGCGATCCCGACACGCTCATGCACGGCACCCCGGAGGATGCGCGCCTGTTCGCGACCATCGCCGACGAGCGCACGATCCTCCATTACGGCTCCGCATACGGCGGCAACGCACTTCTCGGGAAAATCGCTCACGGCCTCCGCCAGGCCTCCTACGACGGCTACCTCTCGGGCAAGTTCCTCGCCGAACAGTTCCTCCTGTTAGGCATCCGCGACCTCGAAACCGGTGCCACCTCTCACGTCTGCGGCGGGTTTCCGAGCGCGTCGGGTAAGACCAACCTCGCGATGACATTGCCGCCGGACACGCTCGGGGATCGGTACCGGGTTGACTTCTACGGCGACGATATTGCCTGGTTGTGGATCGACGACGAGGGCCGCTTGCGGGCGATCAACCCCGAGAACGGCGCGTTCGGGGTGGCGAAAGACACGAACGAGCGTACGAACCCGACGGCGATGGCTGCGATCGCGGAGGGCTCCGGCACGATCTTCACCAATACCGCCTACAACCGTCTCACTGGCGACGTGTGGTGGGAGGGTCTCACCCCCCAGCCTCCTGCGGAACTGGAGGGCTGGCTCGACTGGACAGGAGCCCCTATCGCCGACCGCAGATCTGACCAGCAGGATGCTCCGTGGGCGCACCCGAACAGCCGTTTCACGATTCCCCTCGAACGCATCCCGAACCTCGCCGCCGATGCCGCAGACCCTGCAGGTGTTGTGATCGATGCGATCATCTTCGGTGGTCGCACCCGCGACCGCGAACCCCTGATCCGCGCCATCGACGACCTCGCGGTCGGCGTCTACGACGGCCTCACCCTGGGCGCGGAGGCGACCTTCGCCGCGGAGGGCGTCGACGGGCAACTCAGATACGACCCTATGTCGATGCGACCCTTCTTCTCCTACTCAGAAGGCCGCTACGCGAAGCACTGGCTGAGCCTCCTCAGCCAGGCGCGGGAGCTGCCGGTATTCGCGCACGTCAACTGGTTCCAGCGCGACCCCGAAGACGGCCACTACCTCTGGCCTGGCTACCGCGAGAACCTCCGCGCGCTGAACTGGCTCTTCCGCTACCGCGCAGGGGACGCCCACGGGCAGCCCACGCCAGTAGGCGTCCTCCCCACAGCGGAAGAACTCGACCTCACCGGCCTCGATGTTCCCGCAGAGGATCTTGACCGGCTGCTGCGAATCGACACGAAGCGCTGGGCCGAGGAAATGCAGCACCGACATGGGCACCTCTCGAACCTGCGAGACCTCCCACAAGCCATCTGGGATGCACATCATCGTGTCGCTGAAACTCTCCAACCACTCGCCTCCGACCCAGCGTCGGATATTGCCCAATGATGTGGGCAGTACCGCAGACGCGACCATTGAACACCCTGACATGAAGGACTTATAGAGCATGAACGCAGCACACCCCGATCCCCAGGATCCATCCGACGCTCGCTCGCTTTGTTGGCAGCATCGGCACTCACGATCAGCCTCGCCGCCTGCAGCAGTGCCGGCAGCGGTACCGACGCCGCAGCCGACGAACGCCCGGTGGTACTGACCACCTTCACCGTCCTCGCGGACATTGCTGAGAACGTGGCCGGCGACCACTTGCGCGTGGAGTCGATCACGAAGGTTGGCGCGGAGATCCACGGTTACGAGCCCACGCCGGGGACATTCGAAAGGCCTCCGAAGCCGACCTCATTCTTGACAACGGGATGAACCTCGAAGCATGGTTCGGGCAGTTCGTTGAGGGACTGGACGTGCCTCACGTCGTCGTCAGCGAAGGAGTCGAGACGATAGATATCAGTGAGGACGCCTATGCCGGGTTGCCGAACCCGCACGCGTGGATGAGCCCAGTGAACGTGCAGATCTACGTCGACAACATGCTCGAGGCGTTCAGCGAGCTCGACCCAGAGAACGCGAGCGCATTTGAGGCCAACGGAGAGGCGTACAAGGCTGAGCTTCAGAGCGTGCAAGACGAACTTGTCGAGGAACTATCAGTTTTGCCTGCCAATCAGCGGGCTTTGGTGACCTGCGAGGGCGCGTTCTCGTACCTCGCTCGTGATGCCGGGCTGACCGAGAAGTACATCTGGGCCGTGAACGCTGAGCAACAGGCCACGCCGCAGCAGATCACTTCGGCGATCGAGTTCGTGCGCGCCAACGACGTACCCGCTGTGTTCTGCGAGTCCACCGTTTCAGATGCACCCATGCAGCAGGTCGTCGAGGCCACCGATGCAGTCTTCGGCGGCACACTCTACGTGGACTCTCTCTCTGAAGCCGACGGCCCGGTGCCGACCTACCTCGACCTCATTCGCCATGACGCGACCGTCATCATCGACGCCCTGACCGGACAGCAGTCATGACCGCAGCGATCTCAGTGCACGACGTCACAGTGCACTACGGTGAGGTCCTCGCCCTCGATCACGCCAGCCTCGACATCCAAGCCGGGCGCGTATGTGGACTCATCGGGATGAACGGATCTGGAAAATCCACTCTGTTCAAGACCATCATGGGGCTCCTGCGTCCCGACTCCGGAACTGTGCGCGTTGAGGGTGAGAATCCCGCGAAAGCACGCAAATCGGGCGTCGTGGGCTACGTGCCGCAGAGTGAGGACGTGGACTGGGCCTTCCCGGTAACGGTGCGCGACGTCGTCATGACCGGACGCTACGGCCACATGGGCTTCACCCGCCACGCGAGGAAAGCCGACCATGACGCCGTTGATCACGCGTTGGAACGGGTGGAACTCACTGAATATGCAAATAGACAGATCGGGCAACTCTCAGGCGGCCAAAAGAAGCGCGCCTTCGTGGCACGCGGCATCGCGCAAGGCGCGACGATCCTGCTGCTGGACGAGCCATTCGCTGGCGTCGACAAGCGCTCCGAAGCGACCATCACCCGTCTGCTGCGCGAACTCGCCGGCGACGGAGCAACGATCCTCGTCTCAACCCACAACCTCCACGCATTACCCGACCTGGCCGACGAGGCCATTCTACTCATGCGGCGCGTGCTCATGCACGGCGAACCCGGCCTGGTGCTCCAGCCCGACAACCTTGCCCTGGCCTTCGGCCTGGACGTCATGAACCGAGGCGACAACTGATGAACCTGATCGAATTCTTCCTCGAACCCCTCAGCTACGACTTCATGGTCAGAGCCCTCGCCACCACCCTGATCGCCTCGATCGTGTGCGCGGTGCTCTCCTGCTGGCTCGTCCTGATCGGTTGGTCGCTCATGGGTGACGCTGTCTCCCACGCCGTCCTCCCTGGTGTCGTCCTGGCCTACATCGCCGGTGCGCCCTTTGCGCTCGGCGCCGTGATCTTCGGCTTCCTCGCCGTCGCCCTGATCGGAGCGGTGAGAGACACCAGCAGAGTGAAGGAGGACGCCGCAATTGGGATCGTGTTCACCACCCTCTTCGCGCTCGGGCTCGTGCTGATCTCCGTCACGCCGTCGCAGACCGACCTGAATCACATCATCTTCGGTAACCTGCTCGGCGTTTCCTGGTCGGACCTCATCCAGATCATCATCCTCGGTGCGATCACCTTCATCATTCTCATCAGCAAACGCCGCGACTTCACCCTCTACGCCTTCGACCCCACACACGCCCACGCCATCGGGCTCAACCCGAAGCTCCTCGGTGCCGCCCTCCTCGGCCTCCTCGCACTGACCGCGGTCGTTGCTTTGCAAGCCGTCGGCGTGGTCCTCGTCGTCGCGATGCTCATCATCCCAGGAGCACCGCCTACCTCCTCACCGACCGGTTTGGACGCATGTTCATCATCGCCCCCGCCATCTCCGCCGCTTGCGCCGTGATTGGCCTCTACCTGAGCTACTACCTCGACACCGCCTCCGGAGGCATGGTCGTCCTCGCCCAGGGGGCCGTGTTCGCACTGGTCTACCTCTTCAGCCCCCGGCACGGCCTCATCGGAACCCGAGTCCTGAGCTCACGTCGTCGCCGAGCGCTCGCCGCTGCTCAGTGAGGGCCCCGTATGCGTGGCAAAAGCGACCGGTCAGGGACCAGAGCGCGGTATCTTCGTGCGATCTGGTCCCTGACCGAATCCGATCATGTGCCGGTCACGATCACCGGCCTCGCCCGCGCACTGCAACATGTTCCGGGAAGCGTTTCCGAACAGGTCAAACGTCTCGTCGGCGATGGCCTGATCGAACACGAACGGTACAAGAGTGTTTCGCTTACGCCGGAGGGGCGGTTAGAAGCGATACAGGTCGTGCGGGCCAATCGAATACTTCGCTGCTTCCTTCACGACATCCTCAACCTCCCTTGGAGCGAACTCGCCACAAACGCAGAAGCACTGGAAGGCAGCAGTTCACCTAGGTTTCCCCAGCGGATCGAAGCCTCCCTCGACGAGCCCACCCACGACCCCTACGGGCAACCCATCCCTACACCAGGCGGCGACATCGAACCCCTCACCGACTCACCGCTGGGACAGCTGGTTCACTCGCACCGGACTCCGGTCGTGATCACGCGAGTCGCCGACGCGCCTGTGGAAATACTGACCTTCCTCGACGAGCGGAACCTCCGCCCGGGCACTCGGATGCAGATCCGCGCAAGTGCAACGGGTTCGCACGTCGCTGACGTCCGCACGGCACAATGGCACGGAACGCTACTCCCGGCCGGAATAGGGGCGCTTCGCGGGTCACTCCCCGAAGAAGCGGAGCAACTGCTGGCTCAACCGTCTGCGATGGACACGTAGAGCGCATCCGTAGCCGAACGTCCCAACGCCACTGAGGACGCTGCCTCCGCCACCCGCACATCAAGCGAATCCGAAAAGGCCGCCCCTTCGCCGATATCGAGTGTCGCTCCGACCACAAATCCGTGCTCCTGAAAGAACTGTAGGAGCGCGGGGTCCGAGTCCGAGATGCGTTCGACCAGAACACGGTGCCCCGCTCCTACCGTAGTCAGTTGCGTTGCATCTGGGATATGTACGGTGCCGTCTGCTGACGGGATGGGGTCGCCATGCGGGTCGCGGGTGGGGAACTCCAGAAACTCATCGATCCGGTCGATCATGAAATCTGACACCGCATGCTCAAGGTGCTCTGCCTCATCGTGCACTTGATCCCAGGAGTAGCCCAGGACACTCACAAGGAACGCCTCGATGAGGCGATGCCGCCTGACCATCACCAACGCATACGAACGTCCGGTCTCCGTCAACTCCACCGCCCCGTAAGGCGCGTGGTCTACGAGCCCCTGCGACGCGAGCTTGCGGACGGCATCAGAGACGGAGGAGAGCTTTAATCCCGTCCGCTCCGCGATCAGCGTCGGCGTCACCTGCGCGGACGACCACTCCGTGAGGCCCCATATGGCCTTCAGATAGTTCTGTGTGCTGGCGGAAAGCGCTGAGACGGACATTTACTCATGGTACTGCCGAACTTTGAACTACGGCGCAGATGTTTTCGACTATGTGCTTTCGTGCACCAAGCTCACGATTAGCGCCGTAATCGCAGCGCTCGCTTGCCTCGGCAACACGCCATTTCCAAGTGCGGCGAGCTGATGATTTGCGGTAAGTCCATGCTGGGCATCAGTTACCCATCCCGATGGAAGACCCATGAGCCATTCCACAAACGCGGGTGCGGGACGGGGGCCGGTGTCGTCGCTCAAATGCGCAGGCGAGGGCGCAACACGGCCAGCGATCTGCTCCCATCGAGTCACGGCTTCGGCGTATCGTCCCCAGCGTCGAAGAGTTGCCCGATCAACGACCACAGGCTCTCGGGTTCCTCGGTACGGTACCCGTTCGGTCCGTGGAGGGCGAGGTCTATGATCTGATGACTCAGCGCGATCGTGCCCCGGCGTTCCTTCACCTGTTGCAGACTCTCCCCGCCGCGTGAGGCGTCCGACGCGAGTGGTGTCCGGAAGAGTGCGGTGGGCGAGGATGAACACACGGTACCTGGGGTGGGGTGCCCCGATGTCGGAAGCGGGTAAACCGAGCCATCGCGCGTCATACCTGAGGTCGGCCAGGTCTCCCAGAACTGCTCCTGCTGCCCGAAGAGGTCGAGTTGCGGCTTCTCCCAGATGCCACGGGTCGGGTTCCACACCGCGAGGGGTTGCACTGTCGGGGGTTGCATCTCTGAAGTTGCGTTGCTCATTATCGTCCCCTTCGAGGTTTGCGCGGATCGCGGGCGCGGAGAGCAACCCACGGACGTTCTCGATTACGACCCATTCGGGTTGCAGCGCGTCGATCGCTGCCGCCATGTGTCCCCAGAGGCCGGAGCGGGTGCCCGGTGCCAGGCCGGCCATCTTCCCGACAGTCGACACATCTTGGCAAGGGAACCCGCCGCAGAGGATGTCCACCGGTGGGACGGTGTCCCAGTCGATAGTGGTGATGTCGCCGAGGTTCGGCGCATCGGGCCAGTGATGGGAGAAGACACGCGCGACGGATTCGTTGATCTCGGAGAACCATATCGTGCGGGCGTTGAAGACTTCTTCGACGGCGAGATCGAGCCCGCCATAGCCGGAGAACAGTGACCCGACACGCAGTGGCGTGGCCGGGCTGACGAGGGGCAGGTCTGCCACGGGTGAGCCTCCTAGAACAGTGATCCCGGAGTCGTGCTGCTGCCCCGGGATGGTCACCAGCCAGGTGCACCGGCCGCACACGGCTCAGCGCCTATTCCGTCACTGAGCCTCACGCAGATATCCGCCATCGACGTTCGCCACTCAGTCCTTCGCCACTCAGTCCTTCGCGGTTCGCTCGCACGAGTTGTCACGCGTCTTGCAAGCGAGGAGCGCCACCATCCGAAAGTGGCCCCCGAAGTCGCCGCGCCGCGGACTGCGGGGCTCACCTTCGGGGTGAGGAGAGGCGGCGGCTGGTGACGGTTTCGATGCGGGTGATGTCCGCCGGTGACGGCTACAAGTACCTCCTGCGCACCGTCGCCTCGGGTGACGGCGAGCGTGCTCTCTCGACCCCGCTGACGAGGTACTACACGGAGGAAGGCACCCCACCCGGCAGGTGGATGGGGTCAGCGGTCATCGCGCTCGGCGGCGGAAGCATCACTGTCGGCGCAGCGAGGCGATGG
>NZ_BCSO01000020.1 GCF_001570905.1 [Zimmermannella] alba NBRC 15616
GCTGGTCGAAGGCCGAACATGACATTCGCCTTACTGTTGTCTGAGTGATCACTGGCATGTACTGTCTTATATGTCGGCCCGCAGTCTGTCGGTGTGCCCCGTAGCCGATGGGTGACTGCGGCTATAAGGAGCATGATGCCTGCTGGATTGCCTGATTGGACGCAGACCGACCTCGCACCTCGAACGGTGAAGTCCGTACGCAACTTCCGCGACTGGGCTCGTTTCGCCGTGGTCGCGTTGCTGAGTGCTGTCCTCCTGGGTGGCGGCCTCACGTTCTTCACTCCGGCCGAGCCGACGAGGGCGCTCAATAACGGCACGTGGGGTGTTGACTCCACAGTCACAGTGAACGGCAACTTCACCATGGCCGGTAACGGCGTCGTGCGCTGTGACCAGGCGATGACGAACACCGCCTACTACTGGGTTGGTAGCTCGTACTACAACGGCAACTGCACGCAGCTGCACACGGGAGGAAGTGGCACCTACAACAACAACGACACCGCATTTATGACGAATGCGGATGTGGTTTCGGGCATGGCGGGGCCCAACTCGAGCTCTGCAACTGTCACGATCCCGACCGGGGCCAAGGTCGTGAAGGCGATGCTGTACTGGTCAGGCACTACGGGCGTCGTGCAGGGTGTCTCGTCGCCGATGTGTGGCATGGGTGTAACCGACAGCTTCGGCCGCTACCCCACAGCGAAGCTTCCAACAAACACGACCGGGTATCGTACGCAGGCGGTTCAGCTCCGTGTTCCTGGTAACGCTGGCGATGTCACGGTTTCACCCAGCTTTGTTGCGTGGGAAGAACTCACGCAGCTTGGCGCGAATGATGCCCAGTACTACTCAGCTCAGGCAGACGTCTCGCAGTACTTTGCGAACATGCCGAGCGGCAGCCAGACAATTTCGGTTGGTGACATTTGGGCAGCGAACGGCTTCAACTGTTACGCGGGCTGGTCGATTGCCCTCGTGTACGACTACGGCAAGTTTGATCCGGCCAACGCAGTCGATTCGCAGGCACGCATGGTGACCATTTACGACGGTCACAAGCGCATCATCTCGGGTGGCGGTCTCAGCGTCCCCTTCGACTTCCCCCCGGTGCTTGGCCTTGGTTCCAGAATTGGTATGACGATGTACGAGGGCGACCTCAACATCAAGGGCGACACGGGGCGCTACTCCGTGAACCGTGGGGGGACGTGGACGGAACTCCCGAACATCGATGGTGCCTACGGCAATATCGGTGTGTCTAGAGCGGATGGTGCCATCAACATGACCGGAGTGGCTGCCGCGAGGACGTACAACGCGAGTGTTGACGTCAGTACGAAGGACTTGCCACTCGCCGCGGGCCTCACGCACGCAGACATCTACTTCGGTACGACCGGTGACAACTATTTGGTGCAGAACGCCATCCTTGCGACGCCGGTGTCGCAGATTGCGATTGAAAAGACCATGGCCAATGGTCAAGAGACGGGATACGTGGTTGTCGGCGAAGTGCCGCAGTTCAAGATCACGGTGACAAACCCGGGTTCGACCACCCTTGACAACATTGTGGTGACCGATCCGCTCGCGCCGAGCTGTGCACGCACGATTGGCACGCTGGCTCCCGGAGCGAGTACGAGCTACACCTGCGCGGGGCCCGCCTATACAGGTACGCCGTATACCAATGTCGCGACTGCGAAGGGTAATACGCGAGGATTCACCGACAACTTGGTCACGACGGACACCTCTGATGTCCAGACCAGCGCCGTCCGACTCGACAAGTCTGTTGCCTTGAAGTCAGGCGTTCCTGGATTTGCCGGCGATGTGCTGAAGTACACCTTCAAGGTCACGAACACCGGCCAGTCCAAGCTGGCCGATGTCCGCCTCTCCGACCCGCTCCCGGGCCTCTCGGCGATGACGGCGGGTTCGTGGCCCGACCCGTCAAAGCCGGGCGTCCTTGCCCCGGGGCAGAGCGTGACCTATACAGCCACTTACACGAAGACGCAGGCTGATGTTGATCGCGGTTACGTGCGAAACACCGCTACCGTGAGCGCGGCCGACTCGGACGGTGGCTCGCGAGCCACTGATACATCCACAGCCGAACGTCAGGTGCCTGATACGACTGACATTGCGCTCGACAAGCAAGGCAGCCACGCGATTGGCTCGAACCAACGCGTTGGCGACACCGTGAACTACACCTTCTACGTTACGAACAACGGTGGTGTCACGCTCAACGATGTCAAGCTCTCGGACCCGCTGCCAGGCCTGTCCACCCCAGTGGCGGGCGCCTGGCCAGACCCGGCAAAGCCGGGGACACTCCTCCCAAACCAAACGGTGAAGTACACCGCAACGTACAAACTCACTCAGGCAGACCTCGACCGCGGCTATATCTCGAACGTGGCCACAGCGAACGCGACCGGCGTTCGTGGCAAGGCCGTGTCGGCTGTAGACGACAACACGCTCCCCGTCGCGCAGAACCTTGCGATCAGCCTCAACAAGACTGGCGCCTTCGCCACCAATGGTTCGACCGTTGCTGGCGACCGCATCAACTACAAGTTCCTCGTCACGAACACGGGTGCGACAACACTCACCAACGTCAAGGTGAACGACCCCCTCGTTCCGACGATCACCTGCACGGGATGGCCCGGTACCGTGGGCACGCTTGCTCCCGGGCAGCAGGTGAGCTGTACGGGTAGTTACGCCATCACCCAGGCAGACATCGCCAAGGGCAAGATTGACAACAAGGCGACCGCGACCGGTGCCAACGGCACGCAGACGGCTACCGCCACGGACACCTGGAGCGAACGCGCGATTTGGAGTCCGGGTCTCACACTCGACAAGACCGGTAAGTTCGCCGGCACGCTTCCCCAGGGCGCGGGTCACGTGCCAGGCGACAAGATCACCTACAACTTCGCGGTGTCGAATATCGGTAACACCCCGTTGAACAACGTCACCGTGACCGACCCGCTCAAGGGGTTGAGCGCCGTGACCTGCCAGTGGCCGGGTGCCCAGGGGAGCATCCCCGTCGGCGGCAAGGTGAACTGTACGGCGAGCTACTCGCTCACCCAGGCGGACATCAATGCCGGTGTCGTCGAGAATCAGGCCACCGCAAACGGTGTGAACGCGTACGACAACTCGCCCGTGTACTCGAGTGACACCAACTCAATTCCGGTCGAACAGGTCTCTGGTATCGACCTGCAGAAGGCTGTGACGCCCACCAGTGTGAAGTCGCTCGCCGAGGCGCAGCCGCTCACGTACACCTTCACGATCAAGAACACCGGCAACACCATGCTTCAGAACGTGACGCTGAAGGATCAGCTGGAAGGCCTGAGCGGATTCACCTACGCGTGGCCCGACCCGGCGAAACCCGGAGTCTTGAACGCTGGCCAGACCGTGACGGTGAAGGCAACCCTCGCCATGTCGCAGGAACAGTACAATTACGGTGAGGTCAAGAACACGGCTACCGTCACCGCTACTGACCCGCTCGGTGTCGAGCAGACAGACACTGCCAGCGCCACCGTCACGACGGCACGCACCTCCGACTTCAAGGTGACAAAGGTCGCCAGCCAGCCCAAGTACAGCAAGGTCGGCGAGGTCATCACCTACACCTTTACCCTTGAGAACACGGGCAATGTGACGCTTGACACCGTCTCGCTCAAGGACCCGATGCCGGGGCTGTCAGAACTCAGCTATGACTGGTCCGGCGCCGTGCAGCCAAATGAGCTCTTGCCAGGTCAAAAGGTGACGGCCACCGCTACCTACACGATCACGCAGGCCGACCTTGACAAGCAGCCGAACCAGGCAACCGGCCGCGCCGAAATCACGAACACGGTGACCGGCTCAGCTAACTCGGAAGTCTCAGGTACGCAAACCAAGACGGCCTCGGCAACGATCACGGCTGATCCCGTGCGGACAATTGCCCTTGACAAGCAGGGCAATCTCAATGTTGGGGCTGATGGTGTTGCGAGCGCCGGTGACACCGTCACGTACAGCTTTGTCGTAACGAATACGGGTACAACGACGCTCGACAACGTGCGTGTGCACGACCCGCTTCCAGGGCTCAGCAACATCAGCTTTGGTGCCTGGCCAGACCCGGCGGCTCCGGGTAGCCTCGCCCCGGGTGCTTCCGTGACGGCAACCGCACGCTACACGCTGACGCAGGCAGACGTGGATGCGGGTTCTGTGATGAATACCGCCACAGCGACCGGCACGTCGAAGGACGGCGCCTCGGTCACGGCCAAGGACCCGAACACGGTCAGCTACACGCGGGATACCGGCATTTCGCTCACGAAGACCGGTAGCTTCCTCCCTGGCCAGGGAGGCACGGTTGGCGATGTCGCAACCTTCACGCTGAACGCGACAAACACTGGCCCTGTCACACTGACGGGAGTCACGATCACTGATCAGCTTCCGGGCACCTCTGCTGTCAGCTACAGCTGGCCCGGTGCCGACGGTGTTCTCCAGCCGGGACAGACAGTGACGGCGACGGTGACGTATCCGATCACGCAGGCTGATCTCAACGCTGGCAAGGTGGTCAACCCTGCAACCGCGACAGGCACGCCGCCGCAGGGGCTGACGCCGCCCACCGCGAACACCGTCTTCGAACTTCCCACGGTGGAACACCCTGCAATCGACGTCGAGAAGAACGGCACAGTTGTGCCGGGTGCCGATGGTGTCGTCAATGCCGGGGACTCGATCGAGTACACCTTCGATCTCACCAACACCGGCAATGTGCCCCTCAGCGGCGTAACCCTCAGTGACCAGCTTCCGAACCTCTCGAACGTGACTTTCCCGCAAGGATTTACGAAGACGCTCGAGCCCGGTGAGACCGTTCGTGCCACAGCGAGCTACATCCTCACGCAGGCAGATATCGACGCTGGCGCGGTTTCGAACACCGCGATCGCTGATGGGACGAGCCCGCGTGGCACGAAGGTCAGCGACGTTGACCCGAATACCACGACCTTCCAGGGAAGTGCGAACATCACCCTCGACAAGACCGCAACATACGTTGAGGGCGACGGCTCGAAGATCGGTGACCGCATCGAGTACACCTTCACGGTGACCAACACTGGGTCAACGACGCTGACTTCGGTCCAGATCACTGACGTGAAGAAGGACCTCTCGCAAATCACCACCACTTGGCCGGGAGTGCCGGGCGTGCTGGCACCGGGTGAAACGGCGACGGGTGTGGCGACGTACACCGTGACCCAGGTCGACATCAATGCTGGAAGCATCGTGAACAATGCCACGGCCACGGGTACCCCGCCAGCTGGCTTGACCCCGCCGGTTGCAGAGGACTCTGTGACGATGCCGGTGAAGGCCATTGCTGACCTCAGCTTTGACAAGAGCGCGCAGCTCTATCCGCCGGAGGGCGAAGTCGCAGACGGTGTTGTCATTGCGGGTGACACTGCCCGCTACACCTTCTTGGTGCGCAACAGTGGCAATGTCACACTCCACAACCCGACGGTGACCGACCCCCTGCTCGGCGGAAACGTCCCGATTCCTGCCGACGTTGAATGGCCGGACCCCGCACAGCCCGGTGTGCTGCCTCCTGGTGGTGCCATCACATTCCAGCGGGACTACGTCCTGACGCAGGCGGATGTTGACCGAGAGTTTCTCGACAACACGGCGACCGCGACGGCGCTTGATCCGAACAACCAGCCGCTCACGCGCGAAGACTCGGTCCACATCGAGTATGCAGCCTTCGGTTCGATTGGTCTCGTGAAGAAGGGCGCGTATGACAGCGAGACAGGCGGCTCGACGCCCGGAGACGTCATCACCTATACGCTCATGGCGGTCAACAACGGTAACCTCGTGCTCAACGACGTCACCATCACTGACCCGATGCTCGGTGGCGCCGTTGATCTGACAGATGCCATGTGGGCGAACCCCGATACTCCGGGCACTCTTGCCCCGGGAGAGTTCGTGACTGTCCTCGTCCCGTATCAACTGACGCAGGAAGACATCGACCGTGGCGTCGTGAACAACCTCGCAATTGCGCGCGGTGTCACGCCGAGCGGTGACGAAACCACCGCCCCCGCGTCAGAAACGCTGCAGACCACCCCTGAACCGGCACTCACGGTCACGAAGGACTTCACCAACATTGACCTCGGTGCTGATGGTGTGCCGAGCGTCGGTGACACCGTGAACTGGGCGGTGTCGAAGACGAATAGCGGCAACACGACGCTCTTCGGTGTGAACGGTACTGACTCGCTACCTGACTTCGTGAAATCCCAGGTGCAGTGGCCCAATCCGGCAACACCCGGTGTACTGAAGCCCGGTGAGACGGCCCGCGCGACCGGACAGTCCTTCCTCACGCAGGCGCAGATCGACGCTGGCACTGTGCACAATGTGTACAGCGTGACGGCGCCCACGGAGAGCGACCAGCAGGTGTCGGACTCTGACGATGCTGACGCGCCAATCGACGCAAAGCCTGGTTTGGCCGTCAAGAAGACAGGTACGGCAGTCGACCCGGGTGCTGATGGGCACCAGGTCGGCGATACCGTGACCTTCTCGTTTGAGGTGACCAATACTGGCCAGACGAGCCTCACAAATGTGGCTCTCGATGACCAGCTTCCCGGCCTCTCCACGCCTGTGATCACATGGCCGGACCCAGCCGAACCTCAAACGCTGCGCCCCGGGCAGACGGCGACGGCAACCGCCACATACCAGCTCACACAGCAAGACATCACAGCTGGCAAGGTGCACAACGCGGTCACAGCAACGGCCACTCCTCCTTCAGGTGAGGTACCGCCAGCGACGACCGAGGTCGATGTCCCTGTGACGCAGGCCCCGGCCATCACACTCGACAAGCTTGGTGTGCTCGATGCCGGTGCAGACACCACCCCGAACGCTGGCGATGTCGTCAAGTACCGCTTTACTGTTGAGAACACGGGCAACGTGCCGCTGACACAGGTCGGCGTACAGGATGCTCTGCCCGGCCTCAGCAACATCACGGTGGACCCGAACGCGTCGTGGCCCGGTGCAGAGGGAACGCTCGAGGTAGGCCAGAGCGTGAGCTTCATCGCCGATTACACGCTCACCCAGTCCGACATCGACGCAGGCGCCGTCATGAACACGGCAACCACCTCAGGCGTCTCACCACAAAACGTGAGCGTGACGGACGAGGACCCCGAAACGGTCCGCTACGAAGCAGCACCCGCCCTCACGCTTGAAAAGGACGGTGCCTTCGACGGCGCCGCGGAAGACCCGCTCGCGGGAAGCCACGTGGGCGATACAGTGAGCTACAGCTTCGTCATCACGAACACGGGCGCAGTGACCCTCACGAACGTCGCACTGGACGATACGCTCGACGGACTCTCGACGGTCACCTTCACCTGGCCGGGTGCCCCCAACCAGCTGGCGCCTGGAGAATCAGCGCGAGGCACCGCAAGCTACAAGGTGACGCAGGCGGACCTCGACCGCGGTGAAATCGTCAACACAGCAACCGCTACCGGCGTGCCGCCAACGGGTACTCCTCCAGAGGCTACGGACACGCACACACTGGATGTTCCGGAGCGTGCCACGATCGCGCTCGAGAAGACTGCTTCCTACGTGGAAACGCGCGACCCCGACACGGACAATCGCATCCACACCGCGAACTACTCCTTCGTCATCACGAATACAGGCAATGTCCCACTCACAAACGTGACGCTGAACGACCCGCTGCTCGACCCGGCAAGTGTGAACATCACATGGCCAGATGCTGCACAGCCCGGCGTCCTCCTTGCAGGGCAGCAGGCGACTGCGACGGCGAGCTACGCAATTCCCCAGTCGGTGGTCACCGACGGAACCCTGACGAACCAGGCGACCGTTCAGGGCACTTCACCGAGCGGCGCGACGCCAAATGCGAGCGATGACGCGACCCTCGAAATTCCGGAAAGCCCGGAGCTCGAAGTGACGAAGATCGGTACGCCGCCGAGCGACCTCGACGGTGACTTCCGTGCCGAAGCTGGCGACACGATTAGCTACACCTTCGTGATCGACAACACCGGCAACGTCCCGCTGAATGTGATCGACGTGAACGACCACATCGAGATCGAGAATCTGCAGTACACGGACTGGCCGGGCCACGCACCGAATACGGCGTTCGACCCGGCAGCCGAGAACTTGATCCAACCGGGTGAGTATGTCGAGCTCTCCGCCGTCTACACGCTCACGCAGGCAGACATCGACCGCGGCTACCTCGACAACCAGGTGAATGTGCGCGGTACCTCCCCACGGGGAACGGAAGTTTCTGACAGCGACACTTGGCACTCTGAGTACACCGTGACGGCAGATATTTCTGTCGACAAGGAAGGTGCCCTGAGCGTCGGTAACGGCTCCCAACCGGGCGACACCGTGAGCTACTCGTTCCTGGTGACCAACACGGGCAATACGACACTCACGGGCGTTTACATCAGTGACCCGCTGATTGACGAAAACCTCATTCCGCTCGACCTTTCCACCCAGCCGGTGCCAGGTGAACTTGCGCCCGGAGCTCAGGTCGAGATCACCCGTGACTACAAGATCACGGCACTTGACATCACGCGTGGTTACATCGACAACAGCGCGATCGCATCCGGCCTCCCGGTGACTCCGGGAGTGGATCGCCCGCTCGGCTTCGACAGCGAGCACGTGGAGCTGGCACCTGCCATCACTATTGACAAGGCCGGCACCCTCAACGCGGGCGCCGATGGACGCGCAAGCGCCGGAGATGTGATCGACTACGTCTTCACCGTCACGAACACGGGCAAGCTTCCGCTCACTGACGCGAAGGTGACTGACCCGCTCATCGACGGTGACCCGGCAACACCGGGCGTTCAGCCGTGGACAGTAGACATCGGCGACCTCGCTGTTGCAGAAACGAAGACGGTCACCGCTCAGTACACGCTGACACAGGCGGATGTCGACGCTGGCTCGGTGGCAAACACGGCGACCGCCGACGCCGCCGTTGTTGGTGCGCCCGAGGGCGCTCCTCGCGTCAGTGCCACGGACCCGGCACTGGTGAGCTACGAACAGCAGCCAAGCCTGATCGTGCAAAAGGACGGTGCGGTGACCACCGACAACGGAGCACCTGGTGCTTCAGCGGGTGATGTCATCACGTACACCTTCACTGTTACCAACACGGGTAACGTGACGATCGACAACGTCGTGATCAACGACCCGATGCCGGGCCTCTCGACAAACTCGATGCCGATCGGCACCCTCGCTCCGGGCGCTGAAGGCTCGGCCACCGCGACGTACACACTGACCCAGGAAGACATCGACGCAGGCCTCAAGGTGAACGTGGCAACCGCCACGGGTACCGGCCCGACGCCGACCCCGCCCCCGGGCCAGACGACACCGAACACTCCGGTGCCGATCCCGACGACCCAGAACCCGACGAACACGCCGACCGCGACGAACACCATCCCGTTCGAGCAGGCTCCGGCGGTCACGATCGACAAGTCGCATGCGACCCCGCGTGACATGGACGGTGACGGTCGCGTCTCCGCTGGCGACATCGTCGACTTCTCGTTCCTCGTGACGAACTCGGGCAACGTGACCCTCACCGACATTGAGGTGACTGACCCGACTACCGATCCGACCTCGATGCTTGTTGGCACGCTCAAGCCGGGCGAGGCCGAGACGGTGCGCGCCACGCACACGCTTTCGCAGGCGGACATCGACGCGGGTGCGATTGCGAACCTCGCGACCGTGACGGGTGCGACGCCTGATGGCGGCACGGTGACGGATAAGGATCCGGACGTCGTGAACTACGAGCAGCAGCCGGGCCTCAAGGTCTACAAGAGCGGCCGTTACACGGAGGGCGACGGCTCGAAGGTTGGCGACGTCATCACCTACTTCTTCAACGTGGAGAACACAGGCACGGTGACAATGACGAACGTCACGGTAACCGACCCGATGCCGGGCCTCTCGTCGAACACGATGTCGGTTGGCGTGTTGAAGCCGGGCGAAGCCAAGACGGTCTTCGCGACGTACACGATTACGCAGGCTGACCTCGACAAGGGCATGGTCATCAACGAGGCCACCGTAACGGGTGACACCCCGACCCCGAGCGTGTACCCGAGCCCGACACCGGGCCAGACGGACATTCCGACGGCAACACCGGGTGTCCCGCTCGTGCCGCCGACCTCGAGCGCCACGGCCACCACGCCGACAAAGCAGACGCCGGCGATCGACGTCCAGAAGTCGCACGCGGCTCCTGCCGACACGAACGGTGATGGCAAGGTCTCCGCTGGTGATGTCGTGACCTTTGATTTCCAGGTCTCGAACACTGGCAACGTCCCGCTGACTGGCGTGACGGTGTCCGACCCGTTGACCGCACCTTCCTCGATCACCGTTGGTGATCTTGCTCCGGGTGAGGTGAAGACGGTTTCGGCTGAATACACGCTCACGCAGGGTGACCTTGATGCTGGTGCGATTCAGAACGTTGCGACCGTGACCGGTGCTGACCCCAAGGGCGGCACGGTGACGGACAAGGATCCGGATGTCGTGAGCTACGACCAGCTCCCGGGCCTTCGCGTTGTGAAGTCCGGCGCGTACACGCAGGGTGATGGTTCGAAGGTTGGT
>NZ_BCSO01000021.1 GCF_001570905.1 [Zimmermannella] alba NBRC 15616
TGGCGTGCTCCAACACAGCGGTGCTGAGCTGTCGGCGCACGAGACCATCACCGCCGAGCAAGACCAGTGGGGCTCGATCGCCCAACTCGCCGCCGAATACGAAACCATCGCCGCCGCAGCCCAACACGACCGCTGGACCACCCTGGTCTGCCGCTCCGGGCTCACCGACAAGCAAGCGCAAGCCGTCATCGACTCCGACGCCTTCGGTGCCCTCACTGCGGAACTGCGCCGGGCCGAACCAACCACCACCACGTCGATACCCTCCTGCCACGCCTCATTCGGGCTCGTGGGTTCGCCGACGCCGACGACATCGCTTCCGTCATCCACCACCGCCTCGCCAACGCAACCACCCGACCCGCCGGCTCCGGCCGCACACGACAAGCGCCGCGTCTCATCGCAGGGCTCATTCCCGAAGCCACCGGCACCATGACCTCCGACATGCAACGGGCTCTGACCGAACGCCGCCACCTCGTCGAAACCCGGGCAGAAGCGGTCCTCGACACCGCCCTCCACACGTAAGAACCATGGGCTATGGCGCTCGGTCCGATACCCGCGACTGGGTGGGAGTGGCAGCAGTGGCGACTCCGCGCCCTGGTTGTGGCCGCCTACTGTGACCGCTACCGGGTCGGCGACCCGGCCCCGCTCGGCGTCCAGCCCGAGGGCGCGACGCAGAAGATCGACCGCGCCCGCGCGCGGGTCGACACCTGCTGAATGGAGCTCCGGATCAAGCATGAGCAGACAAGGCCCTGCTGGCCGCAGATCGACTGCAAGTTCGAGGTGACGTCGTATGCCGACCTATGCCAGGGCCAACTCCCGCAGTTACACCGCCGAGATCGAGCGTCACGGTGAACTCGATGGCGCTCTGTGTCACTACATCCGCCACTGGCCATGCGGCCTCCAATCACCAGTTGCCCCTCCCCAGATCGATCGACGTCCCCGAATCGGTGCAACTGGTTGGCGGCGGAGGTGGACTCCGCTCGCTGGGCGCCTTGCGGCTGCCCGCGGCGCGGGGTGTTGAGGGCTCCGGGCTGCGCTCTGTGCCGTCTGGTGCAAATGGACTGGCGCGTAAGCGACATCTGAACCACAGGCGGGGCCATGTTCCACAATCCTCCCGTTAGCCCCACAAACGAAAGACTCGGTGTAGGCCTTCGTCTCTTCGGAATGATCCTTGACGGGAACCGGCTTTGGTGGGTCGGGAATGCAAGGGGCTCCGTGTCGTCGAGCTGCTGTGTCACACCTGACAATTATCCGAACTCAAGGATGACGGATTGTAGAGTTGGGGTGTGACGGATTATAGATCTCGCGTGGTGGATGTCGAGCTGAGGCAGCGAATGACGGCGATGGGGGCGGTGCTCGTTGACGGGCCCAAAGCCGTCGGGAAGACGCGCACTGCTGAGCAGTTTGGGCGGACAATACTTCGCATGGACGTCGATCAGGCCGCGCGAGCCGCGCTAGAGATTGCGCCGGAGCAATTGTTTATGAATCCGACTCCCATCGTGTTTGATGAATGGCAGGAGACTCCACAACTGTGGAACCTCGTCCGCCGAGCAGTCGACGATCACGATGGCAAGGGCCTCTACGTCCTGACTGGCTCATCCCAGCCCCGTGATGATGCACAGCTGCACTCCGGTGCAGGGCGGATTGCTAGGCTACAGATGCGTCCAATGAGCCTCTTTGAGACCGGGCACTCCACCGGTGAGGTGAGTCTGCGGCGACTGCTCGACGGCGACGCCCCGATCGGGTCGGCTTCAGGGCTGGAACTCGCGGATCTCCTGGAGCAGATTGTTATCGGCGGTTGGCCTGACCTGCTTGATGCCCACGGACGCGAGGCCTCTCTGTGGCTGCGTGACTACCTGCGCACAGTGGCCGAGGTCGATGTTCCTGGGCTGGGACCCCGGCGAAATCCCGCAAACATTGAGCGGCTGCTCGCTGCACTCGGACGCGCGACCGCAACGCCACTGAACCTCTCGTCGCTTGCTGACGACGTCGGCGGCAGTCGTGGACGCATCGCTTCCGAAACTTTGACGAACTACCTCGATGCGCTCACCAGGCTCATGCTCATTGAGCCGATTGAAGCCTGGCGACCTCACATGCGCTCTCGCACTCGCCTTCGCGCAGCGCCCATTCACCACTTCGTTGATCCTTCCCTGGGTACGGCAGCGCTGGGCATCGGCACAGATGATCTCCGGCGGGACCTGAACGCAGCTGGACTCCATTTCGAGTCACTCGTGATGCGCGATCTTCGCGTCTACGGGCAGCCGTTAGGGGCGACGCTCTCATCGTGGCGTGACTCCCAAACGGGCCTAGAAGTCGACGCGGTATTCGAACTGCCTGACGGCAGATGGGCTGGCATCGAGGTAAAGCTCGGCGAGTCGGCGGTCGATGCGGCGGCTGAGTCTCTCTTGCGCATGTCCGCCAAGATCGATCAGGCCCGCCATGGCCAACCCGTTGCGCTCATTGTGCTGACGGGCGGGCGGTACGTCTACAAGCGCCCTGACGGTGTTTGCGTCGTGCCTATCACGGCTTTGGGGCCTTGACATGTGGACATAGGGTTGTCTGGCTACAGGGACACAACGCCGTCGATTGTCGTCACGGTGTCGCCACCAACCCAGATCGTCTCACCGACTTGCTCAACACAGATTCGTCCAGCGCGTCCAAGACAAGTGCCCTGCGCCGCGACGTACCGGCTCGGTAGGGTTCCGTTGCCGACGAGCCACTGAGCGAGTCCAGCATTCAGACTGCCAGTGACGGGATCTTCGCCCGTGCCGAGGGAAGGAGCGAAGGCTCGAACTTCAGCGGCCGTGTCGGAATTGTCGCGGAGACCGATGACACCAACCTTGTATCCCGCCATAGCCCGGAAGTCTGGTGCGAGCCCAAGCACATGATCGGCGTGAGTGAGCTGCACGCCAATCCAGCCAGGTCCGCTGTCGACCCACTGCATATCAACAATGAGCTCATCGGGAATGCCGAGGGATGTCATGATCTGCAAACGGTCGGCTTCCGTGAGAGGCCCCGAACGGCGTAGTTCCGGTGCGGCGAAAGCGAGTCCGCCATCTTGCTCACGAATCGTGACGAGTCCGATTTCACATTCCTGCACGATCCTTGCGCTCGTTCGCGGTGACCCGCCAGCCTCGCACCATGCGTGGCATGACCCGAGCGTCGGGTGGCCGGCGAACGGTAGTTCACCGCTGGGGGTGAAAATCCGCAAACGGTAGTCCGCCTGTGGGCATGTCGGCGGAAGTACGAACGTCGTCTCCGAGAGGTTGGTCCAGCGGGCGAATGCGGCCATGTCTGCGTCGCTCAGTCCCTCAGCCTCCAAGACGACGGCCACAGGGTTACCGAGCGTCGGATGCGCGGAGAAGACATCTACCTGCTTGAAGGAACGTTCACGCATGCCGTCAGGCTACCGGGGCGTGCCACGGTTTCACTTCGGGCATCTCACTGCATGTGACTGATCTCTATCCCCGCCACCTGCAGTGCGGGGAATACGATCGTCTCCGCAGCTACTGCGCGCTCGCGAGGAAATCGTCGAGGAGTTGGGCAGCGCCTTCAGCGCCGAGCTCCTCGAAATCGGCTTTCTCGAGCGAGTTGAGGTCGTAGGCGACGATGGCATCCGCTGCCTCGTCGTGGAAGAGCACGAGATACTTGCCCTGCGGGTTGGTGGGGAACCAGGTCGTCAGGACGAGGTAACTCACGTCACCAATCTCAACGGTTTCGACGGAGTTGTCCTGCACCGAGTCCGATGTCGTGTTCTTGACGGTGGTGATCGCCTCGTCGACGGCGTCGGCATTCCCGGCCATGAGCACGAGGGACGTCGCGTATCTGCCGGGCGTGTAGTACTCGCAGCTGTACCGGTAGCCTTCCTTGTCCGTGTCCAAACTGCCCCATCCTGTGCCGAACGACCTTGGCGTTGTGCCGAAGGGTGTGGGCAGATCGCCGTCCAGCAGGCAGGTCCCATTGGCGTCGCTATAGCTCGTGATCGGATCGTAGGGCTTCGAGTATGCCTCAGAGGAGGGCCATCCCTCGGCGGTCGCGTCGAGCCACGCCTGCGGGATCGAACGGCTCGCGCCGCCGACGACCGTGCTCGTGTTTTCGGTCGCGGGAGTGTCATCGGTGTCGGTGATAGGCGGATGCAACAGGTGATTCACCATGGTGCAGCCGCTCAGGGACACGGTTGCCGCGCACGCGGCGAGAGCACAGAGGAGTCGTCGCATGTGCATCAGGCTAGGTTGTGTATCGATCAGTATGCATTGACCTGCGGCATGAAGCCCGCGTCATGCCTGAGTCTGGAATTCCCTGGTCAGTGTGGTCCTCGAGCTGAATGCGCCACGATGCCTGTGACGGCCGGGCCGTTGTCCAAGCGATGTGGGGTGCCTGCGTTGTCATGATCCTTCACTCGCGTTGCTGCATGGCGGTGCAAGGAGGAAACTGGAGGCAGGAGGTTGCATGAGCAGCAGCGAGCACGCCGAGTTGGTTTCCGAGCGGGGGAGTGTCTTCCCGCTCTTGGCGCGCACGATCGGTGACGACGACCGGCCACTCGTGTACCTCGACTCCGGCGCAACGAGCCAGCGGCCCCGCGCCGTGCTCGACGCCGAACGCCGTTTCCTCGAGCAGCACAATGCTGCGG
Organism: [Zimmermannella] alba NBRC 15616; assembly: GCF_001570905.1. Taxonomy (GTDB): domain Bacteria; phylum Actinomycetota; class Actinomycetes; order Actinomycetales; family Microbacteriaceae; genus Pseudoclavibacter; species Pseudoclavibacter albus. The sequence continues at coordinate 4,628 of NZ_BCSO01000021.1, forward strand.
TGAAGCGCGGCGCACACACCCTCGCCGAGGAAGCGACGGACGCTTATGAGGCGGCTCGCGCGCGCATCGGACGCTTTGTTGGGGCATCCCGTCCCGAAGAGATTGCGTTCACGAAGAACGCGACCGAGGCACTCAACCTCATCGCCTACTCACTTGGCAACGGCGACGCAGATACCCCCGAGCGCCTCCGCATCCACGCTGGCGACAAAATCGTCGTCACCGAGATGGAGCACCACGCGAACCTCATCCCGTGGCAGGAACTTGCCCGCCGCACCGGGGCAACACTCAAGTGGATTCCGCTGCGCGACGACTTCACACTCGACCTCAGCACGCTCGACGACATTCTTACCCCGCGCACCAAGGTGCTTGCCTTCACACACCAGTCGAATGTGCTCGGCACCGTCAATCCTGTCGAGCAGCTCGTGGAAGCAGTACGCAAAGCTGGCGCACTCACCGTGCTCGACGCCTGCCAGAGCGTCCCGCACCAGTCCATCAACTTCACCGAGCTTGGCGTGGACTTCGCCGCCTTCTCCGGCCACAAGATGCTCGGCCCCACCGGCATCGGCGTGTTCTGGGGCCGCCACGAGCTGCTCGAGCAGCTCCCGCCATTCCTCACCGGTGGATCCATGATCGGCACCGTCACGATGGAAGGCGCCACCTGGGCTGCACCGCCAGCCCGCTTCGAAGCCGGCACGCCGCCCATCTCGCAGGCCATCGGCCTCGCCGCCGCCTGCGACGTGCTCGACGAGCTTGGGATGCCCGCCGTCGAAGCCCACGAACGTGCCCTCACGCTCCGCGCCCTCGACGGGCTTGCCCGCTTCGACAAGGTCCGCATCATCGGGCCCGCCGCAAGCCCTGAACGCGCAGGCGCCGTGTCGTTCGTCGTCGATGGCATCCACACGCATGACATCGGGCAGGTGCTCGACACACTCGGCATTGCCGTCCGGGTCGGCCACCACTGTGCGGCACCGCTCCACGCCCGCTATGGCATCCGCGGAACGACCCGCGCGAGCTTTAGCGTCTACTCCACCGCGGCAGACGTCGACGCCTTCCTTGACGGTGTCGGCGAAGCCATCGACTTCTTCGGGCGGTTCGCGTGATGAATAACCTCAACGCGCTCTACACCGAGCAGATCTTCCTCCACGACAAGCACCCACACCATGCCGGGCTCCGTGAGCCCTTCGCAGCGCAGGTCGACCACGTAAACCCCGTGTGCGGGGATGCGATCACTCTCCGCGTCCACCTCGGGGAACGCGACGGCGAGCAGATCATCGAAGACATCTCCTATGAGGCGGAAGGATGCGCGATGAGTCGAGCCTCCGCATCCATGCTCGCCGACAACCTCATCGGCATGACCCTTGCCGAAGCCCGCGGCATCGTCGAACACATGGAACATGTCATGACCTCGCGGGGGAGTGAAACGGGCGACCCCGACAAGATCGGTGACGCAGTCGCACTCGCGGGCGCAGCGAAGTTCCCGGCCCGAGTGAAGTGTGTGCTCATGTCGTGGAAGGCATTCCGCGCGGCACTGCTCGAAGCGGGCATCGAACTGTAGCTTCGTGCGATCTCGGCGCAGGCGGGTACAGTTCCAACTGGGCGCCACCAGCGCCGCGGACGAGGGAGCCGTACCCGTAGCGCGACAAGACGGCCAGGAAAGTATCCCGCATGGATTGGATTGTGCTCGTCCTTGCCGCCGGAATGGAGGCTGTGTGGGCGGCTGCGCTCGACGCTTCGAACGGCTTTCGGTATTGGAAACCCGCGATGCTCTACATCGTCGCGACCGTGCTCAGTCTTGCCGGCCTCGCCTTCGCAATGCAGACCATCCCGACAGGTACCGCATACGCCGTGTGGGTTGGTATCGGAGCCGCACTGACGATGATCTGGTCAATCGTGACGAAGCAGGAGCGCGCGAGCCTGGCCCGCACGGTGCTACTCGTTGTTCTTATTGCCTCAGTCGTCGGGCTCAAGGTGGTGAGTTAGATGCCGTGGCTCGTGCTGCTCGCGAGTGCTGTGCTTGAGGCGGTCTGGGCCACAGCGCTTGGCGCATCGGCGGGGCTCACCGTCCCTCTTCCGAGCATCGTGTTCGTGGTCGCGCTTATCGGCTCGAGTCTCGGCCTTGCCTGGGCTGTCAAGCACATCCCGATCGGCACGGCCTACGCCGTCTGGACAGGCATCGGTGCGGCGCTCACCGTCTCCTACGCAATGTTGAGAGGGACCGAACCGGTGACGCCGCTGCGCGTGGTCTTCATCACACTCATCGTCTTGTCAGTGGTGGGCCTCAAACTGGTGCCCACGCCATCTGCCAGCGCATCACACGGCACATCGCCTGAGGAGCACGCATGAGCGACAGTGACGCCACACTGACCCCAGAAGCCTTCATCGCTGAACTCGAGCGAGAGTGGGGCGAACTTGGCGAGATCATCCCGGGCCCGATGCCCGGCGAAGCGCACCGCGAGGAGCTCGCCGCCGCACCGAAACCACTTCGTCTCATGTGGGAACGCTTCGGCTTCGCGGGTGTTGCTGAGGGGCGCTTTTGGATCTGCGACCCGCTCGAATGGCGTGAGATCGCCGAGCTCTGGACGGACGGGCTCGATATTGGCCTTCCCGAACAGCGATGGACGCCTGTGTTCCGCTCCGTCTTTGGCGACCTCATCCTTCTAGGTTCAACTCCGGGCGTGCTCCTGTGGGTTGGGCCGCAAACCGCCAGCTTCCGTCTGATGAACATGAGCGAGCAGTACGAGGACGTCCCGGATGCTGCTGACGAGGCAGCGATCATGCTGCTCAGCGGCTTCGATGACACCTCATTCCCGGCCTTTGACCCGAACGGCGTGCCCTTGTTCGAGCAATGCGAGATGCTGCTTGGACAGCTCACCCACGAGACGCTGTACACCTTTGCCCCGGTCCCGGCCCTCGGCGGCGAGCCCTGGGCCCCGAACGCGCTCATCGAACAGGCAGTGCCTCACCACATGCTGTTGCACAGCCTGCAGGGCTAGTCGAAGTCTGCGCCTAGAGTCCCCGTTCGTCCGGCGATGGGTGGCCGGAATGTTCTGTCTGGGCGGTGGGCGCAGAGGTCAGCTCGCGGCGAGGGCGAAGCAGCGTGATCGCGGTGGTGGAGCCGGTGAAGCCGATCTGCTCAATCGCAGGCCCGACGAGGAAGGCATTGAGCAGGCCGTAAACGTCGTTGCCCGTCGTCACGGCGCGGATGACGTCCACCACGAGTGCGCGGGTCATGAGGAAGCTGATCGTGAAGGCGCGACGTCGTTCGTGCCAGTTCGCGAAGAACGGCACGTCGCAAGGCTGGCGAAACCACCCACCACAAACAAGAAGGGCATGACCTCGAACGCCCGGCTCACCGTATTGAACCAGTGCTGTAGCTTGACGGTGCGCTCGACTTCGAACGCCGCGGCCGGCCTCATCAGCAGGCATTGACGTGAGAGAGTTACATAAACATATTGCAATTTGTGCATGTGTGGGTCAGGATGGGGTCATGACCGATCGACAAGAACTCGCTCGAGCGGCCGAACTTTTTCGGACGCTCGGCTCTGAGTCACGACTTGAGTTGCTCGTGTTGCTTGCCGCAGAAGCACTCTCCGTGTCGAAGCTCGTCGAGCTGTCCGGAATGAACCAACCCCTCGTCTCGCAGCATCTTCGAACGCTGCGAGAGGTGGGGCTCGTTTCGGTTGAGGCCCAAGGGCGAGAGCGGGTCTACCGCTTGCAAGACCAGCACGTCGCTCACGTCGTCGCCGACGCGCTCACGCACGCCGGTGAAGCATGTCCCGATGAAGGAGTATCACCATGATGAACCACGAACACGCCGAGCACACGGTGGCCGAGCACAAGCACGGCGAGAACTGCGGTCACGAGGCTGTCCAGCACGGCGACCACGTCGACTACCTGCACGATGGCCACCGTCACGCTGAGCACGGTGACCACTACGACGAGCACGACGCCCCGGCCGAGCACACGGTGGCCGAGCACAAGCACGGCGAGAACTGCGGTCACGAGGCGATCCAGCACGGCGACCACGTCGACTACCTGCACGACGGTCACCGTCACGCCGAGCACGGCGACCACTACGACGAGCACTAAGTCCATCACGAACGCGGCGGGCCGGAACGATCACATGATCGCTCCGGCCC
>NZ_BCSO01000022.1 GCF_001570905.1 [Zimmermannella] alba NBRC 15616
GCGGTGCTTTCCGGGGGGTCGAATCCCCTATCCTCCGCGGTCGAGGGCCCCGAAAGGGCCCTCTTCGTTTTGTGGATGGTTGCGTGGTGGCGCAACGTTCGTGCGGGATGCGAAGAGTAGTCGGCCCTGCGCGTCGCAATGCTGTGCTGGCACCACGTGAGCTCGCACTTCCGGCGGACACATTTCCTGGATTGCATCTAAAAGTCGGGGATGACCGCCGGAATGTCGGTGGTACCCCGTATGCTCAGCGCACTGTTCAATTTCGATGCATCGGAGAGCTGCCCGTGACCCCCGAGCAAGATGCCAGCCGTGACCCGCGCATGACAGCGCGTTCATCGGCATGTGCTGAGGGGCTTCCGGGTGAGGACTCTTTCGACCTGATCGCGCACGATCTCCAAGCGCTGCGCGCTCGCGCGGGTCACGTCTCGTACGGCGAGATTGTCCGTCGCGTTGGCGAACAGCGACTTCGCGAGAATCCCGATGCCCCGCATCCCTACCCGGCGCGGTCCACCGTGTACGACGTCTTCCGGCCGGGTCGTCGACGCATGAACGAAGCACTCCTCCAAGAGATTGTTCGCGCGCTCGGCGAAGACGATGAGCACGTTGCGTTGTGGGCTGATCGGTGCGTCCGCGCGGCAGAACGAGCGGAGGCGCTCGGCCCCGGCCGTGCATTGTCCAGTGGTGGGCACGCCATCGGAGATGCCAGCAGTCAGCGAATGGACGACAGGACATCCGCGATCGCGGGGGAAGGGCTCGGCAACCCCGACCTCGCGCTGTCTCTGCTCAAGACGGGCCCTGACGCTGGAGTCAGCGATACCGCTGTGGCCGACGTCGTCGACGAGGGAGCCGCGAATCAGGCTGAACCGCATGCACAGCGTCATGGTGATGTCCGCGGGTGGCAAGCGTACTTGGCCGCGCGCCCCTGGATGCGACTCGCGCTCGCAGTTCTCTGCCTCGCTATCAATATGTTCGGCCACTGGTTCGCCTACGAGGTTCACCTGCCCGTGTACGCGGACATGGTCGGGACGGCTGTTGCTGCGCTCATGCTTGGTCCGTGGCGAGGCGCGGCGGTTGGATTCGCCTCGGCACTCGCCAGCCATGCCATGGGGCTCGAATACGCAGCTCCCTTCGCGATTGTCAACGCGGCTGGCGGCATCGTCTGGGGGTGCGGATGGCGCATGATCCGGCTCGCGCCGACCACGGGGCGCTACCTCCTCGTCAATCTCGCGGTCGCGGTGACCTGCAGTGCCGTCGGTGGGCCTATCTCACTGCTCATCTACGGAGGGCCGAGTCCCCATTCGGCTGACCAAATCGCGGCTGCCTTCTTCGACTTCAACCTCGACTTCCATGTTGCGTTCTGGTTGGGGTCGTTTCTCACCGAGATTGGAGACAAGCTCATCGCCGGCTTCCTCGCTATCCCGATCGTCGAAGCGCTCAGTTACGTGTTCCGGCCGACGCGGCACCTCACGGCGAGCGAGCCACTGCAGCGTGCCGAGCTGTAGCCGCGCAGCTCTTGTTGCGGCATGCGCGCGCCCTCACCGCACGGAGTGAGAGGACGCTTCCGAGGCTCGTCCCAAAGGCCCAAAACCGTCAATGCATGTTCGGAACAGTCGTGCGGCGTCAAATAATCCCTGATCAGCAACCTGTGAGCTGTCCGGGGTTGTTCGGAGTTTGCTGAACGGCCCGTGTGTATGGCCAGTGCTTCATAGCCTGTGAGCAAGGGGCAATCAACGACGGCAGAGGGGGCTGCCGCAGGCAAATGAGGTCAACCACCATGACGCTCGACATGACGATTCAGAACGCTGATCACCTTGAGATGTCGCCGGCAGCGCAGGAGATCCGACGCTGCGTGGCCGAGAGCCACTCCGTGCCGACGACGCGTGTTTCCGTGCACGAGGCCGAGGGCTACCACCGTCAGTGCTTCCTCGTTGACCTGCCGAACTACGTCCCGGCAGACGAGCTTCCCGTCCTCCGGGCAGACATCGAAGTCTCACTGCCCGCCTTTGAAGTCCTCGATCTCACGGAGACGCTCGTCTTCCTCGGCGCGCGACGCTAGCGGTCGGCACGCGAAGGTCAGCCGCACGGCATACCCCACCTCGCGCCGCTGTTCGGGCACAAAAAGACCCCTCACGCACCCGCCAGAGCCTGGTTACCCTTGCTGCGTTTCCGCCCTGGGGGAGTTGGCCTGGATGGCGCCACGTGAGGAGCCGCCATTCAGCCTAGCGGATCCTCGGGCGGGCAGCCATTTCGTGCCGCATCGGGTGCTGGGTCGGCGCAGAGGACATCTGCATGTCGGACGTCGCGGATACGATGACGCCGTGGCTGCCAGCATGTATCTCTCGTCCGCCGAACCGTTCACCGGGAAGTCCGCGCTCGCGCTCGGACTCTTCGACCTGCTCACTCGATCGGGCGGACGGGTCGTCGTGTTCCGCCCCGTCGTCGCTGGCGACCCCACTACCGACAGCGTCCTCAGTGTGCTCGTGCCGCGCATGGACCCGAGCCTGGGCCTCACCGCCGCTGCATGCGCGGGCGTGAGCTACGACGAACTCCACGATGACGCCGAGCGTGCCCTCGCCGCCATCGTGCAACGCTTCAAGCAAGTCGAGCGCAGTGCTGACTTCGTGCTCATCGTCGGCAGCGACTTCACGGATGTCGGTAACCCGGCAGAGCTCGGCGTGAACGCACGTATCGCCGCGAACCTCGGCGCAAAGATGATCCTTGCCCTCTCGGGGCGAGACACTGCCGACGAGCGCCACCGCACGCAGGCTGAGCTGGTCAACGCGCTCGAGAGCACGCTCCCCGAACTCGAGTACGCGCACGCCGAACTTGCGGCGCTCGCGGTGAACCGGGCTGAGCCCGATGCCCTGGAGGCCATCACCGAAGCGCTCACGGCTGAGCTCAGCACAGCGGGTCATGAGGTGCCGGTGTGGGCCATCCCCGAAGAGCCGATCCTCGTCGCCCCGAGCGTCGCGCAAATCATCGACGCCGTCGACGGCGAGCTCTACTCGGGCGATGAGGCCGTGCTCTCGCGCGAAGTGCTCGCCGTCACCCTCTCAGGTATGAGCATGGAGCACGTCCTCGACCGTCTCCACGAAGGCGGTGCAGTCGTCGTTGCCGCCGACCGCACCGAGACGCTCCTCGGCGTCCTCATGGCGCACCAGGCTGACACCTTCCCCTCGCTCGCGTGCATCGTCGTGAACGGGCCCTTCGAGTTCTCGCCCGTCATCACGCGCATGCTCGAGGGCATCGGCGCGAGCATCCCGATCATCCGCACTGAGCTCAACAGCTACGAGACCGCGCGCCGCATCGTCACCACCCGCGGCAATGTGCTCGCCTCGCAGCGCAAGATCGACCTCGCCCTTCGCAGCGTCGAAGCTCGCATCCCCGCGGACGACATCACCGCGCTCACTGGCCAGGCTCCTGCTGGTGCGATCACGCCGCTCATGTTCGAGTACACGCTCCTTGACCGCGCCCGCGCCGACCGTCAGCACATCGTCCTCCCGGAGGGCAACGACGACCGTGTCCTGCAGGCGGCCTCGACGCTCCTCGCCCGAGGCGTTGCCGAGCTCACGATCCTCGGCGACGAGCGTGCCATCCGCGCCCGCGCAGCCGAACTCGGTGTCGACATTGCCGAGGCGCACGTCGTGAGCCCCGAAGACCCAGAACTCCTTGAACGCTTCGCTGCCGAGTACGCGCGACTGCGAGCTCACAAGGGTGTCACGCTCGAGCATGCACGCGAGAAGGTACGGGATGTCTCGTACTTTGGCACGCTCATGGTGCAGCAGGGCCTCGCGGATGGCATGGTCTCCGGCGCCGTCCACACGACCGCCCACACCATCAAGCCTGGCTTCGAAATTGTGAAGACGAAGCCTGGCGTGTCAATCGTGTCGAGTGTGTTCCTCATGGCGCTCGCTGACCGCGTCCTCGTCTACGGTGACTGTGCCGTCAACCCCGACCCGAGTGCCGAACAGCTCGCGGACATCGCCATCTCCTCGGCAGAAACAGCAGCCTCCTTCGGCATCGAGCCGCGCGTAGCCATGCTTTCGTACTCCACCGGTGAGTCGGGATCGGGCGCTGACGTCGACAAGGTGCGCGAGGCGACTCGACTCGTTCACGAGCGTGCGCCGGAGCTCCTCGTGGATGGCCCCATCCAGTACGACGCTGCGAGCGACCTTTCGGTCGGCACAAAGAAGATGCCCGGGTCCGAAGTCGCAGGCCGCGCAACGGTGTTCATCTTCCCCGACCTCAACACCGGCAACAACACCTACAAGGCGGTGCAGCGCTCGGCGGGCGCTCTCGCGATCGGCCCTGTGCTCCAGGGCATTAACGCGCCGATCAACGACCTGTCGCGCGGAGCACTCGTCTCCGACATCGTGAACACGGTCGCGATCACCGCTATCCAGGCGCAGGCGCGCAGCGCGAATCGCGACACAGCAGCCGACGCCAGCGCAGCAGCTACGAAGGAAACCGCATGAGCATCGTCCTCGTCGTCAACTCCGGCTCCTCGTCGATGAAGTACCGCCTCATCGACATGCGCGATGAAACGGTGCTCGCCTCCGGTCTCATCGAGCGCATTGGCGAATACCGCGGGCTTGTCCGCCACGATGGGCCGAATGGACGTCACGAGCTCGCGCGTCGCATCGTCGACCACGAGGCCGCCTTCGAAGCCATGATTCGCGGCTTCAACGAACACGGGCCGAGCCTCGACGACTACCCGCCGGTTGCCGTCGGCCACCGTGTCGTGCAGGGTGCGCGCCGCTTCCTCGCCCCGACCGTGGTGGACGACAGCGTCGAACGCGACATCGAAGACCTCATTCCGCTTGCCCCGCTTCACAACGGGGCGAACCTTGAGGGCATTCGCGGGGCGCGCCGGGCCTTCCCGGACCTTCCGCACGTGACCGTCTTCGACACCTCGTTTCACACCTCGATGAGCGACGCTGCGTCGCTGTACGCACTCGATCGCCCCACGGCTGAGCGGTATCGCATCCGCCGCTACGGTGCCCACGGTTCGAGCCACAAGTTCGTGTCGGCCGAGGCGGCGCGCTTCCTCGGGAAGCCGCTGGAGGACCTCAAGATCATCGTCCTCCACATCGGCAACGGCGCGAGCGCCTGCGCTGTGCGCGGCGGGGTGTCGATCGAGACGAGCATGGGTCTCACGCCGCTCGAAGGTCTCGTTATGGGCACGCGAACCGGTGACATCGATCCGGCTGTGCTCTTCCACCTGCACCGTCAAGCCGGGTACTCCGTGGACGACCTCGACGAACTTCTCAACAAGAAGTCCGGGCTTGCTGGCCTCACTGGTTCGAACGACATGCGTGATGTCGAGGCGCGCGCCCGCAAGGGTGACGCGCTCGCGCTCACGGCGCTTGAGATTTACGCGCACCGGATTCGCCACTACATCGGGGCGTATCACGCGCAGCTCGGCGGGGCGGATGCGGTCGTGTGGACGGCAGGTGTCGGCGAGAACTCGCCGGATGCCCGCGCTCGCGCGATGCGGGGCCTTGAGTTCCTCGGCATGAAGCTCGACCCGGAACTCAACGATCAGCGGGTTAAAGAGCCGACGCGGATCTCTGCGGCGGATTCGGCGATCGACATCCTCGTGGTGCCGACGAACGAAGAGCTCGAGATTGCACGCCAGACGCTGCAGGCCACGGGCATCCCCGCCGACGCATAGGTAGTTTGGCCGCTCGGGTGGCCGCTTGAGCTGCTCAAGTGCCCCGAAGGCCCTCCATCCAAGCTGCTCGAGTGCCGCCGAAGGCGGTGTATCGAGAGCAGCGCCCACCCGCATCCATCCTCAACATCGAATGTCGGTGGTCACGTCTACCATGGTCGGCATGGCCACCGCCCTGTATCGCCGCTACCGGCCCGACACGTTTGCAGACATGATCGGGCAGTCTCAGGTGACCGATCCGCTCATGACGGCACTGCGCACGGGGCGCGTGAATCACGCCTATCTCTTCTCCGGCCCGCGTGGATGCGGCAAGACGAGTTCGGCGCGCATCCTCGCCCGCTGCCTCAACTGTGCCGAGGGCCCGACCGACACCCCCTGCGGTCGCTGCGACTCCTGCATCGAACTCGCGCGCGACGGCGACGGCTCGCTCGATGTCATCGAAATCGACGCGGCTAGCCACGGTGGTGTCGATGACGCGCGCGACCTGCGCGATCGCGCCGTCCTGGCCCCGAGCCGCGACCGCTACAAGATCTTCATCATCGACGAGGCCCACATGGTCACGCCGGCGGGCTTCAACGCGCTGCTCAAGGTGGTCGAAGAGCCGCCGGAGCACGTGCGCTTCGTGTTCGCGACGACCGAGCCCGAGAAGGTTATCGGCACGATTCGCTCGCGCACGCACCACTTCCCGTTCCGGCTCATCCCGCCGGCGCTCATGCTCGAATACGTCGAGAAGCTCTGCGCCGAAGAAGGTGTGAGCGCTGAAGCTGGCGTGCTGCCGCTCGTCGTGCGTGCTGGTGGCGGTTCGGCCCGAGACACGCTCTCGCTGCTCGACCAGATCATCGGCGGTTCTGAGGGCAATGTGCTCGGCTACGAGCGTGCAGCGGCACTGCTCGGCTTCACCTCGAGCGAACTACTGGAAGCGACGATCGAGGCCTTCGCCAACCAAGACGCCGCTGCGGCCTTTCACGCGATTGACCGCATTATTCAAACTGGCCAGGACCCGCGCCGCTTCGTTGAAGACCTCCTCGAGCGCACGCGCGACCTCATCGTCGTGGTCGCCACGGGCGACGGTGCTGGTGCGGTGCTGCGCGGTACCTCGGCCGATGAACTCGACCGACTCCGCTCCGAAGCCCAGCGTTTCCAGCCGGCCACGCTCGCGCGCATGGCCGAGCTCATCGACGGCACGCTCACCGAGATGACCGGCGTCACGTCGCCGCGCCTCCACCTCGAACTCATGGTCGCGCGTGTGCTCGTCGCGCTTCGGGCGAACTTCGCGGGTGCCGTTGGGGGAGCGGGAGATGTTCCCGCCCCGGTGCCCACATCCGCTCCGGCGAGCGCTCCGGCTGCGCCGAGCGGTCCGGTCACGAGTGTCCCGGCTGCGCCGAGTGCCCTGGCAGCTGATCGCGCACCGGCAACTCCGGCAGCCAGCGTTCCAGCCACGCCGACTCCGGCTGCCGAGCCTGAGGCGCGCGAAGACACCGCTCAGGCGCAGGCCGCGCCCGCTCACTCGGCACCCGCGGCCGCTCCCGCACGCGCTGCCGAGCAGCCGCAGCCCCAGGCTCCGGCGGCTCCTGGCACTGCCACCGCGCCCGCATCCCCAGAGCAGGCGCTGGCCGAGGTGTCGCAGGAGCAGTTCCAGCACGCCTGGCCGGACATCCTCGTGCACGTGAAGCAGCAGGGTGGCATTCAAGCCTGGAGCGTGGCGATGAACGTCGTCCCGCTCGAGTTCCGCGATGGTGTCTTCGGTTTCCAGGTGAAGAACGAAACCGTCTTGAGCGACTTCAAGGAGCACGCGGCGGAGCCGATCCGTGCCGCCGTTCGCGAGCTGCTCTCCATCCCGATCAAGTTCCGGCCGCAGGTGCTCGAGCGTCGACAGGCTCCGCGCTCGGCTGGTGACTCCGGCCGCGGTGCCGCGGCGCCGTCACGCGATGCATCGCCCGCGCAGCAGCAGACGAAGCGTGGCCCGCTCCCGAGCTGGAACGTGAAGCAGATTCCGGGCGAAGCCTCGAACGACGGCCCCGGATCCGCCTGGGACGAGCTTGCTCAGCCCGCAGCGCAGGCGTCCGCCCCCGCTACCCAGGCCGCGCCCGCCTCCGCGCCCGCATCGACGCCGAGCGCACCCGCGGCACCTGCCGAGCGAGACCCGCTCGAAGGCGTCCCCTCGGACGACAACGCGCCCGAGATTATCGCGGCACGTGAAGCCCTCGCTCGGGCGGAAGAGAACACTCCGCAGCCCTTCGACCCTGCCGTCCCGACACCCGCCGACGAACGCATCGCACGTGAGGCTGGGCACGACCCCGTGTCGGCACGAAACACTGCACCAGCCGAGCCCGCC
>NZ_BCSO01000023.1 GCF_001570905.1 [Zimmermannella] alba NBRC 15616
GGGGGCCGCCCAAAGGACAACCCCAACACCACAACACACAACCAGGCCGCACTACGATCACGCACGCACGCACGCACAACGCCCCGGAAAACACGAAAGGCCCACCCAACACTGGGTGGACCTTCCGCACTCAAAAGAAGTCCGGCGGTGACCTACTCTCCCACAGGGTCCCCCCTGCAGTACCATCGGCGCTGAGAGCCTTAGCTTCCGGGTTCGGAATGTGACCGGGCGTTTCCCTCTCGCTATCGCCGCCGAAACACTATCGACATAGTGAATCAACAACACACGAAACCAATTCGTGCGTGGATCCCGACCATACATCGAGAACCACAAAGTGGACGCGAACAACACTCATACAAAAGTTATCAAGTAATCGGCTTATTAGTACCGGTCAGCTCCATACATTACTGCACTTCCACATCCGGCCTATCAACCCAGTCGTCTACTGGGAGCCTCTCCCCAAAAGGGATGGAAATCTCATCTTGAAGCCGGCTTCCCGCTTAGATGCTTTCAGCGGTTATCCGTTCCGAACGTAGCTAATCAGCGGTGCTCTTGGCAGAACAACTGACACACCAGAGGTTCGTCCTTCTCGGTCCTCTCGTACTAAAGAAAGATCTTCTCAAATTTCCTACGCGCGCAGCGGATAGAGACCGAACTGTCTCACGACGTTCTGAACCCAGCTCGCGTACCGCTTTAATGGGCGAACAGCCCAACCCTTGGGACCTACTCCAGCCCCAGGATGCGACGAGCCGACATCGAGGTGCCAAACCATGCCGTCGATATGGACTCTTGGGCAAGATCAGCCTGTTATCCCCGAGGTACCTTTTATCCGTTGAGCGACAGCGCTTCCACAAGCCACTGCCGGATCACTAGTCCCGACTTTCGTCCCTGCTCGACTTGTCAGTCTCACAGTCAAGCTCCCTTGTGCACTTACACTCGACACCTGATTACCAACCAGGTTGAGGGAACCTTTGGGCGCCTCCGTTACATTTTGGGAGGCAACCGCCCCAGTTAAACTACCCACCAGGCACTGTCCCTGAACCGGATCACGGTTCGAAGTTAGATATCCAGAGTGACCAGAGTGGTATTTCAACAACGACTCCACAAACACTGGCGTGTCCGCTTCAAAGTCTCCCACCTATCCTACACAAGCCACACCGAACACCAATACCAAGCTATAGTAAAGGTCACGGGGTCTTTTCGTCCTGCTGCGCGTAACGAGCATCTTTACTCGTAATGCAATTTCGCCGAGTTCGCGGTTGAGACAGCTGGGAAGTCGTTACGCCATTCGTGCAGGTCGGAACTTACCCGACAAGGAATTTCGCTACCTTAGGATGGTTATAGTTACCACCGCCGTTTACTGGGGCTTAAATTCAGAGCTTCGCCGAAGCTAACCCTTCCTCTTAACCTTCCAGCACCGGGCAGGCGTCAGTCCGTATACATCGTCTTGCGACTTCGCACGGACCTGTGTTTTTGATAAACAGTCGCTTCCCACTGGTCTCTGCGGCCATCAAACGCTTTCGGAGCAAGTCCTACTACGCCTCAGGCCCCCCTTCTCCCGAAGTTACGGGGGCATTTTGCCGAGTTCCTTAACCACGATTCTCTCGATCTCCTTGGTATTCTCTACCTGACCACCTGTGTCGGTTTGGGGTACGGGCGACTAAAACCTCGCGTCGATGCTTTTCTAGGCAGCTGAGGATCACCGACTTCGTCTTACGACTTCCGCTTCAGATCTCAGGCATACAGGAGACGGATTTACCTATCTCCAACCCTACATCCTTGCCCGGATACAACCATTCACCCGGTTCGGCTACCTTTCTGCGTCACACCTGTTACTACGCTAACCGCACCAGCGTAGGTTCGAGTGCTAGGCCGGAAACACACCCGAAGGTGCGAACCCGGATTCGGACTCTTAGCATTACTGGATTAGTTGGGACGGTTCTTCGTCGGTACGGGAATATCAACCCGTTGTCCATCGACTACGCCTGTCGGCCTCGCCTTAGGTCCCGACTTACCCAGGGAAGATTAGCTTGACCCTGGAACCCTTGGTCTTTCGGAGGACGGGTTTCTCACCCGTCATTCGCTACTCATGCCTGCATTCTCACTCGTGTAGCGTCCACGGCTGGTTTCCACCGCCGCTTCACTCGCCACACGACGCTCTCCTACCCATCCAAACGACTGGACCACGAAGGCCTATCGAATATTTGAATGCCACAACTTCGGTGGTGTGCTTGAGCCCCGTTACATTGTCGGCGCGGAATCACTTGACCAGTGAGCTATTACGCACTCTTTCAAGGGTGGCTGCTTCTAAGCCAACCTCCTGGTTGTCTATGCAACTCCACATCCTTTTCCACTTAGCACACGCTTAGGGACCTTAGATGGTGGTCTGGGTTGTTTCCCTCTCGACTATGAAGCTTATCCCCCACAGTCTCACTGCTGCGCTCTCACTTACCGGCATTCGGAGTTTGGCTGACGTCAGTAACCTGTTGAGGCCCATCGGCCATCCAGTAGCTCTACCTCCGGTAAGAAACACGCAACGCTGCACCTAAATGCATTTCGGAGAGAACCAGCTATCACGAAGTTTGATTGGCCTTTCACCCCTATCCACAGCTCATCCCCCCAGTTTTCAACCTAGGTGGGTTCGGTCCTCCACGAAGTCTTACCTTCGCTTCAACCTGGCCATGGATAGATCACTTCGCTTCGGGTCTATGACATGCGACTCAACGCCCTATTCAGACTCGCTTTCGCTACGGCTTCCCCACCCGGGTTAACCTCGCCACATATCGATAACTCGCAGGCTCATTCTTCAAAAGGCACGCCGTCACACCAACAAGGGCGCTCCGACGGATTGTATGCAAACGGTTTCAGGTACTATTTCACTCCCCTCCCGGGGTACTTTTCACCTTTCCCTCACGGTACTTGTCCGCTATCGGTCATCTGGTAGTACTTAGGCTTATCAGGTGGTCCTGACAGATTCACACGGGATTTCACGGGCCCCGTGCTACTTGGGATACTCTCTACGCCATTGAACCATTTCAACTACGGGACTAACACCCACTATGGTCGGCCTTTCAAGACCGTTCGCCTATGATTCGCTGTAACGCTCGCTGCTCGGTAGCGCAGCCAGAAAGTCCCACAACCCCGACCATGCAACCCCTACCGGGTATCACACATGATCGGTTTAGCCTCATCCGCGTTCGCTCGCCACTACTAACGGAGTCACTATTGTTTTCTCTTCCTGTGGGTACTGAGATGTTTCACTTCCCCACGTTCCCTCTACCCGCCCTATATATTCAGGCGGGAGTCACCGGGTCAAGCCCGGCGGGGTTTCCCCATTCGGAAATCCTCGGATCAGGGTTCGGTTATCAACTCCCCGAGGCTTATCGCAGATTCCTACGTCCTTCTTCGGCTCCAGATGCCAAGGCATCCACCGTTTGCACTTAGAAACTTGATCACCATGAGTAATTCAAGAAAATAATTAAAAAACTATCTCTCGACCATAAATTGGTGACACCAGAACCAGAAGTCCTGGCGTCTAAGATGCTCGCGTCCACTGTGTAGTTCTCAACGTACGGGCGGTACCTGAACCACCAAACCCGAAAGTCTGACAGCCTCAGGCCCGAGAAACCAGCCAACCAGCAACCGCCAGCGCCCGGCCCCTCAGGACCCAACAGCGTGCACAACCCCAAACCTCACCAGCAAAACCGTTCCAACCCGAAGGCGTACTCAACCCTGCAAGATCCGCATGAGGCACATGTCAAATGTTCCACCCATGAGCAAACCACCGACAGACATTCGCTGCCGAAATGGCTCTGGACACGAAAACCGTGTCAGAAGCTCCTTAGAAAGGAGGTGATCCAGCCGCACCTTCCGGTACGGCTACCTTGTTACGACTTAGTCCTAATCACCGATCCCACCTTCGACGGCTCCCTCCAAAAGGTTAGGCCACCGGCTTCGGGTGTTACCGACTTTCATGACTTGACGGGCGGTGTGTACAAGGCCCGGGAACGTATTCACCGCAGCGTTGCTGATCTGCGATTACTAGCGACTCCGACTTCATGGGGTCGAGTTGCAGACCCCAATCCGAACTGAGACAGGCTTTTTGGGATTCGCTCCACCTTGCGGTATCGCAGCCCTCTGTACCTGCCATTGTAGCATGCGTGAAGCCCAAGACATAAGGGGCATGATGATTTGACGTCATCCCCACCTTCCTCCGAGTTGACCCCGGCAGTCTCCCATGAGTTCCCACCATAACGTGCTGGCAACATAGGACGAGGGTTGCGCTCGTTGCGGGACTTAACCCAACATCTCACGACACGAGCTGACGACAACCATGCACCACCTGTATACCGACCTTGCGGGGCGACCATCTCTGGCCGTTTCCGGTATATGTCAAGCCTTGGTAAGGTTCTTCGCGTTGCATCGAATTAATCCGCATGCTCCGCCGCTTGTGCGGGCCCCCGTCAATTCCTTTGAGTTTTAGCCTTGCGGCCGTACTCCCCAGGCGGGGCGCTTAATGCGTTAGCTACGACACGGAAACCGTGGAAAGG
This sequence comes from [Zimmermannella] alba NBRC 15616, assembly GCF_001570905.1. Lineage (GTDB taxonomy): Bacteria > Actinomycetota > Actinomycetes > Actinomycetales > Microbacteriaceae > Pseudoclavibacter > Pseudoclavibacter albus. The sequence continues at coordinate 4,551 of NZ_BCSO01000023.1, forward strand.
TCCCCACATCTAGCGCCCAACGTTTACGGCATGGACTACCAGGGTATCTAATCCTGTTCGCTCCCCATGCTTTCGCTCCTCAGCGTCAGTTACAGCCCAGAGATCTGCCTTCGCCATTGGTGTTCCTCCTGATATCTGCGCATTCCACCGCTACACCAGGAATTCCAATCTCCCCTACTGCACTCTAGTCTGCCCGTACCCACTGCAGGCCCGAGGTTGAGCCTCGGGTTTTCACAGCAGACGCGACAAACCGCCTACGAGCTCTTTACGCCCAATAATTCCGGACAACGCTTGCACCCTACGTATTACCGCGGCTGCTGGCACGTAGTTAGCCGGTGCTTTTTCTGCAGGTACCGTCACTCTCGCTTCTTCCCTACTAAAAGAGGTTTACAACCCGAAGGCCGTCATCCCTCACGCGGCGTTGCTGCATCAGGCTTGCGCCCATTGTGCAATATTCCCCACTGCTGCCTCCCGTAGGAGTCTGGGCCGTGTCTCAGTCCCAGTGTGGCCGGTCACCCTCTCAGGCCGGCTACCCGTCGTCGCCTTGGTGAGCCATTACCTCACCAACAAGCTGATAGGCCGTGAGCCGATCCAAGACCGAAATTCTTTCCAGACGCTAAAGATGCCTTTACGTCTCGTATCCAGTATTAGCTCCGGTTTCCCGAAGTTATTCCAGAGTCTTGGGCACGTTGCTCACGTGTTACTCACCCGTTCGCCACTAATCCACCAGAGCAAGCTCCGGCTTCATCGTTCGACTTGCATGTGTTAAGCACGCCGCCAGCGTTCGTCCTGAGCCAGGATCAAACTCTCCGTAAAGGTATAAACGACACAACAAAAGCTGCGCCAAATATAAATGCCCAACCCCGCCGGAATAAGGCGAAGCGAGCGAGCTTGATCTGACTAAATCAGACTGTCTGACAATCTGTCTAATCCAAAAGGAATCGTGTATGCAACCAAAAGGTCAACACACAACGAGGTAAATTTTGGCATTTGACATTGTGCACGCTGTTGAGTTCTCAAGGATCGGATGCTCCTCGTTTTCAACCCGCAGGCCTGCTACCGAGAGCAACT
>NZ_BCSO01000024.1 GCF_001570905.1 [Zimmermannella] alba NBRC 15616
GAAGTGCTTGCGAGGGCACGAGCTCATCAGCGACATCGGGGGTCGCAACAAGCGGATCCACCGCGAGCGAGCCAAGAGTTCGCTGATCCACGAAGGCAATATCGAAGCGTCCGGCTGGCCCTTCCACGCCGATGCGGATGCGCAAGTGTCGGTCATCCACCGCGCCGGGCCCAGGCAGGAGCATTTGGCCACTCATGCCGAGGTGCGTCATGAGCGCCCGAGGCGCCGACCGAGACGCAACAGCCGGCGAGCCCGCTGAGGACGCGCCCTCCGCAAACGGCACCCACAAAAGCTTCCCGCGCCGCCGGGGCTCTGCAAGGGCAGCGCCCTCAAGCTGCGCCACAAAGTCAGCCGCGCCACCGCGAGCCGCCGCAAGTTCCGGCAGCGCCGTTTTCGGATCAAGCGCCGCGCCAAGGCGCGACACCTCTTCAAACTTCGGCGTCACCAAACACAGCACGAGATCCCGCGCTTCCTCGTGCCCATCGGAGAGGTACGCAGCTGTGCGCGTGGCCCTCGCCGTAAGTCACAGCTCCGGCGCTACCCCAGCCACCGCCTTGCTTTGCCTGCGAGATAGATTCCGAGACCGTAGATCGCGTGGGCACGGACTGTTCGAAGCCGCGCGGTAGCCGGTTCGGGGGTGTTCGATGCTGCGACGCCGAGCCCCCAGGCAGGCTGCATGAGGAACCAGGGTGCGGCACACGTCACGAGCCCCATACCCATAGCGGGCAGGAACTTCGGCTCGTCCATCCAGTCACGATCCAAGGCAGCCAACGCGACGACGAACCCCGAGCCGATGGCGTAGTGGGCAAGCAGGCCGAGTTCGTGCTCGTGCTTCACCGGCTCTGCCGCCGTGATCGAGTCGTGGACGATACGCCCTCGACCCATGTGCCCGATCCAGCGCGCAACGAGATCGTAATTCAGTGGCGGCACACCCGTGCTCCGGCGAATCACCTCAGCTCCAAGATCCATCACGACCGTCGCTCCCACTCCGATGAGGGCAGCCTGGGCGAGTTCGTTACTGTTCATGTCTTCCTCCTCGACGTTGCAGACTGAGCATCAGCGGCCGCACCCGTTTCAGCAAGATTCCTTGCCGAAACAGGGATGGCCCCTCTAGCGTCGGAGGCATGGACTCCCTCCCGTCGATCGCCGCCACCCTCGACGAGATCCCCGGACGTCTTCGGCGGCGGCGCGAGCGCAAGGACATGTCGCTCGCAGAGCTCTCGCGACTCACGGGCATCTCCAGCAGTACCCTGTCGCGCTTGGAGAGCGGCCAACGCAAAGCCAGCCTAGAGCTGTTATTGCCGATCGCGGCGGCGCTGTCGATCTCGCTTGACGAGCTCATTGCTCCGCCCCGGGTGACCGACCCGCGCATCATCGTCAAGCCACAGCTCGTCGCGGGCCGCACCTTTGTTCGCCTGTCCCGGGAACCGCACGACCCGCAGGCGTACAAGCTGACGATTCCGAGCAGTGCGGAGACGCCGATCTTGCGCAGCCACGAGGGGTACGAATGGCTCTATGTGCTGAGTGGCCAGCTACGGATCCTTCTCGGAGAGCAGGATCTCGTGCTCTCGGCGGGCGAAGCGGCCGAGTTCGACACCCAAATTCCCCACTGGTTCGGCGCCCACGGCAAGCGTGCCGTCGAGCTCATCACGATGTTCAGCAAGCACGGCGAGCGCGTCCATCTGCGCGCGTCCCAGACCGGACGGTGACACTCACCGCAACCGCTGGCACTTCGGACAGAAGTGTGAGTTGCGGTTTTGGAACTGCTCTCGGATGAGGGCTCTGCCGCAGCGGTCACACGGCTTTCCGCGGCGGCCGTAGGCGTGGAGGCTGTGGGCGAAGTAGCCAGCCTGACCGTTCACGTTGACGTATTGCGCGTCGAAGGAGGTTCCGCCCTCCGCAAGGGCTTT
>NZ_BCSO01000025.1 GCF_001570905.1 [Zimmermannella] alba NBRC 15616
CTTCACGGTTGACGCCAACGGCCAGGTGACCGTTGACAATGCGAACGGCAACACCGTCACGGTGGATGCCAACGGTGCCCTCGTCGTCACCGACCAGGACGCTCCGCAGAACGTGACCGTCTCGAAGGTCGACCTGGGCAGCAACGAGCTTGCGGGCGCATCGATCGACATCCTCGACGCGAACGGCACCGCCGTCGAGTCGTGGACGTCGACCACGACGCCGCACCAGTTCCAGCTCAAGCCTGGCACCTACACCTTTCACGAGTCGGCCGCTCCGGCAGGTTTTGAAGCTGTGACCGACATCACCTTCACCGTCGACCACGCAGGCAAGGTGGTCGTGACGAACGCCAACGGCAACACCGTCACGGTGGATGCCAACGGTGCCCTCGTCGTCACCGACCAGCCGACGCCTCCCTCGGAGGTTCCGGTGACGGTCTCGAAGGTTGACCTCGGTGGCACGGAACTCCCGGGTGCCTCGATTGAGATTCGCGACGCGAGCGGTACCGCCGTTGAGTCCTGGACCTCGACGACCACCCCGCAGGAGGTCACCCTCCTCCCGGGTACCTACACCTTCCACGAGGCTGTGGCCCCGGACGGCTACCTCGCCGTGACCGACATCACCTTCACGGTTGACGCCAACGGCCAGGTGACCGTTGACAATGCGAACGGCAACACTGTCACGGTGGATGCCAACGGTGCCCTCGTCGTCACCGACCAGGATGCTCCGCAGAACGTGAACATCTCGAAGGTTGACATCGGCGGTAAGGCGCTTTCTGGCGCCACCATCGAGATCAAGGACGAGGCTGGCGCGACGGTCCACACCTGGACTTCGGGCACGGCCCCGCGCATGATCTCGGTCACGCCGGGCACGTACACCTTCCACGAGGTCTCGGCTCCGGCCGGCTTCGCCACTGTCACGGACATCACCTTCACGGTGGACCACGCGGGCAAGGTGGTCGTGACGAACGCCAACGGCAACAGCGTCACGGTGAACGCCAACGGTGCACTCGTTGTCACCGACCAGTTCGCCCCGCACACGATCAACGTGTCGAAGGTCGACCTGAACGGTACCGAGCTTCCGGGCGCATCGATCGAGATCAAGGACATCAACGGCACCGTCGTTGAGTCGTGGACCTCGGCCACTACGCCGAAGCAGATCTCGCTCGTCCCGGGCGACTACACCTTCCATGAGGTTGCCGCTCCGGCTCGCTACGTTGCCGTCACCGACATCACCTTCAACATCGACATCAACGGTGTCGTCACGGTGAAGGATGCTGCCGGGAACACGGTGACCGCGAACGGTGAAACCCTCAAGGTGACCGACCAGGCTGAGAAGCCGAACGAGTTCCCGATCGCGATCTCGAAGGTCAACCTCGGTGGCGAGGAGCTTCCGGGCGCATCCATCGAGATCTACAAGGACGGCCAGCTCGTCTCCTCGTGGACCTCGGGTGTTGCTCCGCACCAGCTCATGCTCACTGCGGGTGACTACACCTTCCGCGAGACGGCTGCTCCGGCTGGCTACCTTGCCGTGACTGACATCACCTTCTCGGTGGATGCTGCAGGCAACGTCACTGTCACCGGTGCCAACGGCAACACGGTCTCGGCGAACGCTGGCACGCTCACCGTCACCGACCAGGACGCTCCGCAGAACGTGAAGATCTCGAAGGTCGACATTGGTGGAAACGAGCTG
>NZ_BCSO01000026.1 GCF_001570905.1 [Zimmermannella] alba NBRC 15616
TGCCATCCCGCCGCGCATGGGCGACCGGGAATCGAAGCGCCCCTCGTGGGTTGCCGCCGCAGCCGCAGCCGGTGCGGCCGGAGGGGCAGCAGGTGCCGCTGCTCGCGACGAGGCGAAGCCTGCCGCTGAGGACCAGGCCCCCGGCGCTCAGGCAGCCGCCCAGCAGGCACCTGCCGCGCCGAAGGGCGAGCCGAAGGTCTACGCGAGCGAGCCGATCATGCTCGGCGACCTCCTCGATGAGGACGACGACGCCTTCGAGACGGATGACGCTGACAAGCAGCTTCCGGAGACGAAGGCCGCCGAAGTTGTCACGGATGCTCCGCGCGACCAAGCCGCTCAGGACGACGCCGAAGCTGACGAAGCTGACGCGGCTGACGAGCCCGAGGTGAGCGAGGACGCCGCCCAGATCGCACCGAGCGCCCGCGTGCCGATGTGGTTCAACGACCTCTTCGACGAGCCCGGCCCGGATGCGACCGGTGTCGCCCCGCGCCTCAAACAGGACGAGCCCGCGGACGCTGTCGAAGACGACGCACCGGAGGCCGAAGAGGCCCAGGCACCCGTCGCCGAACCCGCTGCTGAGGAGGCTGCTGAGCTCGTTGAGGACGCAGCAGTGCCGCCGACGTCGGTGCTGCCGACCGTCTCGGACGAAGCCGCCGCAGCACCGCGCGTCGAGGACACCGACGATGCAGGCCAGCCGCAGCTCGCCGCGGGCGCTGCCCTCGCCGGTGCTGGTGCCGTGGCAGGCGTGGCCGCCGCAGCATCCTTCGATGACGACGAGGATGACGAGGAGTGGCTCCCGAGCTGGCTGCAGGACCACGCCGAGCCGCAGCCCGCAAAGCCCGTGTCGGCGCGCACCGCTCCCGGAACCGGCGCCGTCACCGAGGACAAGCAGGCCCTCGCCGAGTGGGCCAGGGGCGGCGCAACGCCCGAGACGCAGGCAGCAGCCCCCGCTGCAGCCGCCGCATCCGAGCCCGCTGGCACCCTCCACGAGGACGCGGCCCCGGCCACCCAGCACTCGGCCGAACCGCTCCTGCCGCCGATGGCCGCTGCCCCCGCAGGCAGCGTGACCGGCCCTCGCCGCTCGAGCTTCGACGACCTCATGGACAGCGAGGACGAGGACGCACCGATCCTCGGCTTTGACTTTGAACAGACCGGGATGATCCCGCGCGACGCGCTGCAGAACGCGGGCGGCCCGGCTCCTGAGCGTCCGCACTCGGACGACCGCGCAGAGTCCGAGACGCCGTGGGCTCGCCCGGCGCAGGCCGCTGCTGGCGCGACCGCGGGAGCTACCGCGCTCGGTGCGGCTGCTGCCGCAGCTGACTCCGACCAGGCGCGCGCACCCCGCCCGCCGCGCCCCGCCGCCGCATCC
>NZ_BCSO01000027.1 GCF_001570905.1 [Zimmermannella] alba NBRC 15616
GTTCTATGGGCAGGAAATCAACCTGACCACGTACAACCTGGCGCGCATCAATATGTTCTTGCACGACATCAACTACGAGAACTTCCACCTTGCGCACGGCGATACTCTCACCGATCCGCAGCACTGGGACGACGAACCGTTCGAGGCGATCGTCTCGAAACGTTGGTTGTCGCTATTGATACGAGATAACGGTGTGTGCAATTGGGAGTTAGCAGCATAATCACGCAACGGGCAGCACTGATGCTCCCCCTCCACCACTAGGACGCTCATTTTGATGCAAAGGGAGCGTCCTTTTGTTTTTGCCTGGAAGGGCGGTGTTTTGGCTTGTCAGAGGTGGTTTCTGGAGAGTGGGCGCTTGTCGGATGGGTGCGTTGGGTGGTGCATTGGCGCGCTTCGGGCGTGAATCTGAGCCCCGGGAAGTGGTTCAGGGTGTCACTACCGTGTGGGCGTCAAAAGGTACAGCCTGCCGTCAAAAAGTATCGGTCGTCGTCAAATTGTTTAGAGGCTCCGTCAAAAGGTATCGGATTGGCCGCCCAACGGACTGCGTGCTGGATGTGTGAGCGCGCACGTTGTCACCACCTCCGAGAGTGTAGATTCAACCTTAGAGCGGTCCTAGGCCCTCGTTCTTGTTGTGTTATTGGGTTCCACGTCTTGTTTAATTTTCGCGGGATTCGAGGGGTGTTGAGCGGACGTATCTGGTAGCGGGCGTGGGTTGAAGCGGTAGTACGCGCGGGTGCTTCTGGTAGCACGCACGGGTGGATCTGGTAGCACTGTACCGTGTGCGACGTAGTTGACTCACAGCAACCCCAACAATTGCTTCTTTCCGCTCGCGCGTGCCTAGGTGATCGATTCGAAGTCGATGGACGCGAACTGGTCGGAAACACCTATGCTTTTGTCCACGAGCAGCCCGTCGAAGTCTTCCCTCGTCAAGGCATGGACCTGGCCAATAGCGGTGAGATGCTCGCGCTCCAGTACCTATCAAGCGCGCGACCGTGCGGTGCGGGCACCCGGCCAGCGCTTGAATCAGACGGTACGAATGCTGCTGCGGAAACAACGACA
>NZ_BCSO01000028.1 GCF_001570905.1 [Zimmermannella] alba NBRC 15616
GGGCTGACCCCGTTTCGTAGGTCCAGTCGTTATGAGAGTCGTCCTGTTGCCCGCGGTCGCGGGCAGGGAGACTGGTCAGATCATGACGAACAGCAGGAAGCGTCACACCCCGGAGCAGGTCGTCCGTAAGCTCGGGCAGGCCGACAGGATGCTCACCGATGGTCAGGACGTCGCGGCGGTGTGCCGGGAGCTGGGGGTGTCCGAGCAGACGTACTACCGGTGGCGGAACCAGTACGGCGGCCTCAAGGCCGACGACGCAAAGCGTCTGAAGGAGTTGGAGAAGCAGAACGCGACCCTGAAGCGTCTGCTCGCGGAAGCGGAGCTGGAGAAGGCCGCGCTCAAGGAGCTGGCTGAGGGAAACTTCTAAGCCCGGACAGGCGCCGCGCCGCCGTCGATCACCTCAAGCGCAAGTTGCGGGTGAGCGAACGGATGGCGTGCCGTCTGGTCGGGCTGAGCCGCTCCGCGTACCGGCGACCGCTCAAGGGCGACACGGTCACGGACCCGGATCGGGCGCTCAGGGAGTGGCTGCGCGCCTGGGCGAAGGACCATCCCCGCTACGGGTATCGGCGGGCGTATCACGACGCCCGCGCCGAGGGGTGGGTGGTGAACCACAAGAAGATCCAACGCCTGTGGCGTGACGAAGGGCTCCGGGTCCCGCAGCGGCGTCGACGCAAGCGCGTCGGGTCCTCGACCGTCGACGCGCCGACGGCGGACGCGCCGAACGTGGTGTGGGCGGTGGACTTCCAGTTCGACGCCGACGAGCACGGACGATTGATCAAGATCTGCTCGATCGTCGACGAACACACCCGGGAGTGCATCGGCGGCCTCGTGGAGCGCTCGATTACCGCCGACCGACTCACCGCCCACCTCGAGGACCTCGTCGCCGCCCGGGGCGCCCCGGCGGTGCTCAGGTCGGACAACGGGCCGGAGTTCATCAGCGAGGCGATGA
>NZ_BCSO01000029.1 GCF_001570905.1 [Zimmermannella] alba NBRC 15616
TCAGTCTGAGCCTGCGCAGCCGACTCCGGGTAACCCGGTGCCGGTTCCGACGACGCCGGATGCTTCGAATACGCCGACGGCAACTGCGACTGTTCCGGTCAAGCAGCTGCCGGCGATCCAGATCGACAAGTCGCACGCTGCTCCGGCTGACACGAATGGTGATGGCCGCGTGTCCGCTGGTGACGTCGTGACCTTCGACTTCCAGGTCTCGAACACGGGCAACGTCCCGCTCACGGGCGTCGAGGTGACTGACCCGATGACGGCTCCGGCCGCCATCACGGTCGGGGCTCTCGCCGTGGGTGAGGTGAAGACGGTCTCGGCTGACTACACGCTCACGCAGGCCGACCTCGACGCTGGTGCCATCGCCAACATCGCAACCGTCACGGGCACTGGCACGAACGGCACGACCGTCACGGACAAGGACCCGGATGTCGTGAGCTACGAGCAGCAGCCTGGCCTTCGCGTTGTGAAGAACGGCGCGTACACGCAGGGTGATGGTTCGAAGGTTGGC